>NZ_LR134476.1:0-1200000 GCF_900637955.1 Trueperella bialowiezensis | reverse complement strand
CGCCAAACGGGTACTTTAGGGGATCTTGGTAAGCGATGTTCAACGCCTCTCGATAGACGCTCAGACCAGATTGATCGGTTCCCCCTCCGTGGTAACGCGTCTCGTTGTCCGCGCTCGTGTACAGGGTCGTGGCAAGCTGTCCCTTCCAGTCGGGGAAATACCAGCCGCGTTCAATGTTCGTCTCGGGCAGCGATAGCCCGAACTGGTCGAAGGCACGGAATGGCCAGTTAGGCTTGTCACCCAGAGAAACTTCGATTTCGTTTCCGCTCGGCGATTTGTACATCCACCCACGCACTTCGGCCCAGTTAGTCGCTTCGCCAGAGGTGCGTGCACGCAGCATAGCCTGCGACATGGGATTCATGTATGACACGGGGTGCTCGGATGGAACGTTTGGCGCATCGCCAGTGACCGCGAGCTTGACTTTGTAGTCTCGCGATTCGCCCGGCTGTAACTCTTCGATGATGTCCCACGTGATCGTGTTGTCCGAGATCACCGGCGAGCCTTCCGCGGACACGACGGTAGCGGACACTGCAGTGGTTTCAAGATTCTGATAATCAAGCTTCCACGTGGCCTCCGTTGGGAGCAGATCGACGAGGGTGAATCCCTGCACTGGAACCGTCCCGACGTTCGTGGCCGTGATCGTACATTCCACATTGGCCTCGCCTGCGGCGGAGAACGCCGTCACGTCCGGTGTACAGACCTTCGACGGTTCGACCTTCCCGGCTACAGCATTCACTTTGGCGCGGGTATACACATTGGGTTGGCGCGTGCCGTCGACCGTCAGCCAAGAGATGACGTCGTTCGTCAACGTCGCGGGTCTCACATACGGAGTGACCTCATCCAATTCACGTGACGCCACCTGGTAGGTCAGGCGGAATGTGCGCGGCTGGCTGGACGGAGCAAGATCTTTCACTTCACCCCATATGTCCGAACCGGGATACATGTAGATTTTGAAATCTTCCCACGACTGGGGGTAGCGCTTGCTACCAAGCGACAACGTTATGTCCAGCTGCTCGTCGGGAGCGCAGTCCACGCACGTCAGCGTTGGCTCGCTGGCCAGACTCCAGTCCCGAGGCGCACCCGGCCGGCCCGGATTCCAATCGGCCTCCATGTGGTCGCGGAACTCCAACGTGACGGGCCGTTCACTCGCGGGCACCGTGAAGTCGACGTCGAACGTGTGGGTCGACCCGAACACAGCCTCAGCCGGTGTTCCAGACTTGGTCACCTGCAGTTCGCCGCCGTCGATCACCTGCACCGAATCGGTAGCACACAGAGCACGATCGCCGTACCCACACGTTGAATGCGACAGCGAGCCGTAGCTGACACGCACCTCGTTGGTCAGCCTTTGGTTAAGCGGCACGTCGTCGGCGAGCGTGGTTGGCATCGTCACGCGCACGGCACTATTTGGTTCCTGGTCGGCAATAGTCCAGGTCACGCGCTGGTAAGACTTACCGTGATGCTCGTCTTGTTCAACGGTTTCGTCGTACTCAATGGGTGCCCAATCACCACCCCCAGTGCGCGCCTCAATAACAGCGGTCTTCGGCTCGTACACGATGCCCACCGGCAGAGAATCCGTGATCGTGAAATCGCCTTGGGCTCCCGCCGCGCGATCATGCCAGTTCATCCTCCACGTAATGGTCGGATCGTCTTTCACGTCGACGACGTCCGGCCCGTCATGCGACTTCCACACCGATGGCGCAGTCGAGCTTCCACATGTCAGTGAACTCGACACGGAATAGTCATAGATGAAGCCAGAGTTTTCGCCGCGCTTAGAATTGCCCGACGTATCTTTCCACGTGAACTCCATCGAGCTCGACATCGACTTTTCTTCGATATCCGCGGTTACCTCACCCGCGACGGTAAAGGTCGAACCACGCCCCCGTGCTACGTCGCCCAGAGGAACAGCCAGCTCATAGCCCGCCTCTTCCGTGCCCCCCACAATGTATTGCTCAGCAGGTTCGTCGTTTACAGTGGCCGGCTGGAAATTCCGGGGAAGCTTGATGTTCCCGACGACGTCGATCGCCCGCCCAGCCGATTGATCTTTCAGCGCGCGTCCTTCGGTCGTATCACCGAAGTTCACCGAGTAGTGCAGGGTCGTCGTCGACCCTGCAGGCATCGCTCCACACTGCATCGACCCACTCGGATAGCTCGCGGTCGGAGTAGCGACATACGTTATTTGGGTAGCCGACACAGAATCGGTGTAGGTCACATCCGTGCCTTCCGCGCCGAACGTGTCAACCTTCGCAGTATTGAGCACGGCCGCAGCAGACTGGGGACGCACCGAATTAAACGGAATAAGATCAGCCGAGTTCGGCGACGTCGCAACGTACGTGAGGGTGGCGCTCTCCCCGGCAGGAAGCGCGTCGATCAGCCACGTCAACGCATCGCCGTTCACCTGCGCACTTCCTACGCTTGCCATAATCTCTGTCACGTCGGTCAACCCCGGCATCTCGCCGCCATGACCGAGGTCGTCAACAATGTTGACGTCCGTTGCTGTCACATTGCCAACGTTCGACACCTCGACCGTATAGGTGTTCTCGGACGACGGGCCGACGTTTGAGTACTTTGCCTTCTTGTCGATGCGGAAGTGCGGAGCCAGCGGACGCACGCCCGCAGCCGAGGACGGGCCTCGCCGATCAAACACGTCTGTCCGATGCTCCGGAACGGCGGTGAGTGCCTCGCCATCCGTCGTCGAAAACCACGGCTGCACCGTGTTAACCAGCAGACCATCACTCTTCGCCAAATTCACTTCACTCACCCGCGCACCGGGGAGCGGGACCAACGTGCGTGACGTTCCACCAAACGTTTCGTCAATCTTGGCAACAACAGTCGCCCGGTAGACAGCCGGCTCGTCGAGCGGCGTCGTCAAATCACCCAAGTACCAACCCAGGTCCGTGCTGCCCAGACTCTCCCGCTCAAGCGCAGTAATTACCCCGCCGTCCGAAAGATTCAGCTCGGGGCCAGACACGTGCGTCAACTGGCCCTGCTCGACCACGGACATACCGCGAGGCAACTGATCAATGATCGTCACGTCATACTGGGCTGCCGCGTGGGCCGGCACAGTGACGTCGATCGTGAACGTGACCTCTTCGCCTACTGCCGCTTCAGGCACGTTCACACTCTTAGCAACCTCAACCTGCTTCATCGCAGAAATCAGCTCGAGCCAGCCCTCCGCTGAGGCTTCGAATCTTCCGTGCTGAATCGTGGCCGTATTTCGATAGAGCGAACCAATCTCTGCCGCAGACCCGTCATGCTTCACCGGCACCGGGAACGTCACCACCGCACCCGCAGGAAGCACCGGGATCTCCCACGTCACCCTTTCACCATCTGATGCAGTGGCAGGAGCCGCGGTAAGCTCCCTCATCTCCACCTCGGCGTCGGTACCATTCACCGTCAACTCAGGCACCTCGCCTGGGAACGCATCTCGATCAAGCGACAGGTGGGCCGGTAACTGGTCCACCACACGCACGCCGCGAGCCTCCACATTACCCGAGTTACGAACCGTCACAGTGTACTGGCCAGCACCAGACTGCACGACAGTTCCTGGCCTTTCTTCCTGCGGCGTCTTCGTAATCGACAGGTCCACCGCACCCACAGTAAGCCGAGCCTGCGCGTATGCAGAGAAACTACCGTACGGCGTACCATAAGCGCCGAACGTATCGTTACCGTACACGTAAAGCTGGTTAGTTCTCGGACCGACTTCCTGACCCTCCGGAACCCGGAAACTCGCCCGGAACTCTCCAGACTCTCCCGGCCGCAAGGAACCAGAGTCGAGTTTAAACTCCACATTACGCGTGCCCGTCTTAGAAAATTCGACCGGCTGACCTGCGACCGTGATGGTCACAGAATCGTCCACCAATTCCCACTGACGCGGCGGAGTATCCCGCAACCTCAACTCGTAGATCGGGGCTTCACCCGTGTTCGTGAACGTCGCCTGGAAATCAACGACATCACCGGAGGCCACCGTCGTCGCACCCACCACCTGCTTCGACGCGCCCAGATCCGGATGGGCAACCTTCGTCACCATCACGTTCGAATCAATCTGCTTCACACTCTCTTGATCAGTGCTCGGTTGGCTCAAACGTTCTTGGCCGGCTTCCTTATACTCATAGATCCGGCCAACCACCTGCAAGATCTCTTCATACTCTGGCGTCATGCCCACTTGCTTGCCACCAATGTGTGCCGTCAACTCAACAGATTGCCCCGGCTCAATCCTCGCAATCGTCGCCGTTGATCCGCCTTCCACACCACTGGCATCGCTGAACTCGTGGGTGTTATAAAAACGGTACCACTCGCCCACCGAGTCCAACGCCACAACCACATCGTCTGCGGCCATATCGCCATCGTTACGAACCGTGAGCTTATATTCGAGCGTGTAATCATCACCATCACGGCTCGGCACCCAGTAATCAGTCTCCACCGTTCCAGTGATCGCCAGTTTCGCCGCACCCAACGTCACATCAGCACTCGCCTCAGAGTTAAGCGTGAAATCCGGCAACCTGCGAGTATCGGGCAAAGCCCCACCCAGCGTATCAACCGGATACGCGCCAAAACGCGCCGTGTTCGTCAGCGTCTGCCCCGCCTGACCCGTGACTTTCGCAGGGTACGTCAAACGGTACGTCACCGGCGTCGGCGCCGGATCAATCGTGCCCAAATACCAGCCGACGCTCGTTGCTCCCAGATCGTTCGTGTGCGTCGTCAGCGGATCAGCAACCACCGGCGAAGCAGCAGTACCCTCAACGACGCCGAACGTGACGTCGTCGACAAACTCCAGTCCCTCCGGCAAGGTATCAGTGATCGTCACGTTAAACAGTGGCGTCTGTGCCGGAACCTGCACGTCGATCGTGTAGTGGACGGTCTGCCCGTCCGCCACCTTCGGAATGTCAACCTGCTTCGTGATCGTCGGCGAGGTACCCGCCACCGCCAAGCTATTATCGGCTTCAACCGGGCCCACCTCTGAACGCGCGCCACCCTGGTCCACCACGTCCTGCGGCAAGGTGAAGCCCTTTGCGACAGCCTTATTCGTCACCGTGACATGGCTTGCATTCTCATCGCCCACAACCTTGACCCGGTACGTGAAAACCTGTTCCTCACCCGGCACGATCTTGGGTGCGCTGAACGTCAGCACGCCGTCGGACAACGATCCCTCCCCGGCGTCGACAAGCTCCACATACTCCGGAAGCTCATCCGAGATCGTCACCTCATACACAGTGGAGTCAACCGCGCCAACCCGCAGCTCGTAATCAACCTCGGCACCCCGCGTCACAGCACTACCAGGATTCGACAACTTTGAGATCGTCAGCTGAGGATCGACCACCTCAACCTGCATACGCTGCTCCGACGAGGAAATACTGGACGCCCCATCAGACATCGACGCATAGAAACGCAACGAATCAAGAGCCGAACCCGCCTCGGCATCCTCAGGCACGCGCATACGAGCATCAAACGTCACCGTTCCACCCTGCTCCAAACCAGGGACCGCAGCCTCGGCGCTAGGCTCCGCTCCCTCGCTGTTAGCCTCCGGCTCGGAAAGTGGCGCGTAGATCCGGATAACGCCATCTTTGTTGTGGCGCACCCACTGGCCGGCCTGCGGCTCAGTACCCTCGACCAGCTCAACCGGCTGCCCATTCACCGCCAGCTGGTAGCTGTGCATATCCTCCAGCTGCGTTGAAAAGTGAAGGAACGTCGCATGATCCACGCTCCCATCCGGACGCACAAAAGCCCGCTGATGGACAGGTTGCGTGAACGTCGCAGTCATCGACACATCAACCGGCTCACCCGCCACCACCTTCGTGGCTCCGCCAGCCGAACCACTCGACACCGCGGGAGTAGCACTCGACTCTAATTCGATTGCGTCTTGCTGCACCGCCACAGCCAGTGACGTTGGCAACACGAGAAGAGACACCAAGAGCATCCCCAGAAATTTCGCGAATGATTTTGCTGCGCCATTATGCATGAGTTTCGTCCTTAAACTCGCCTAAATCTCACTACTCCGAAATGTGCAAACAACCAGTACTCGCAGTCTGGTGCAAGTCCAAACTAACGCGACACAGCTGGTTGAGCAACCGGTAGTCAACACGCGGACGCCATACGCGGCGTGTTCTCTTGCAATCCCCGGGCGTGGCGTCTACCTCCGGGCGCGAGCGTGGCGTCTACCAGCTAACTTGCGACCTGCTGGCCATGACAACTGTCATGGCAAAATTCGAACGGCTGACACTTCCCCGGGCTCGCTGCTTCCCGCGATCATGGTGATATGAACACAATTGAAGCCCGCGGGCTCACCAAGAAATTCGGATCGGTCACTGCCGTTGACGGAATCGACCTCACAATCAGGCAAGGCGAGGTGGTTGCGCTGCTCGGCCCCAATGGCGCCGGCAAGACCACTGCCCTTGACATGATCCTCGCCCTCACCACGCCCACATCCGGAGAGCTGCGCGTACTTGGCGGCACTCCAAGTGAGGCGATCCGCGCGGGGCGCATATCCGCGCTCCTCCAAACAGGCGGCTTGCTCGCGGACATGACGGTGCGCGAAACCGTCACCTACATCGCAGCGGCCTACCCATCGCCGCCATCAGTTGACGAGGTGCTTGCCCGAACAGGTCTTGACACGATTGCGAAGCGGCGTGTGTCGAAATGTTCGGGCGGCGAACAGCAACGCCTCAAATTCGCTTTAGCCCTCATCGCCGAACCAGACATCTTGGTGCTCGACGAACCCACCACCGGTATGGACGTCGGCGCCCGGCGCGAATTCTGGGCCACCATGCACGCCGAGGCCACCGAGGGACGAACCGTCATCTTCGCCACCCACTACTTACACGAGGCCGAAGAGTTCGCCCACCGCATCATCCTCATGAACAAAGGCAAGATCGTCGCGGATGGCCCGATGGAAGAAATACGCGGGCTCGCCGGAATGCGCCAGGTTCGCGCGCGTGTCAACGCTCAACCAACCCGAGCCCGCGACATGCTTGACGCGCTCATCACGGCGGTGCCGGGCACCGTCGTCGACATCGATGACGATTCTTTCACGGCAACCACGCCGGACTCCGACTCGGCCGCGCGCTACCTGCTAGCCCAGCCCGACGTCGTCGACCTAACAATCACCCCTGCATCCCTTGAAGACGCCTTCATTGCACTCACTCAAGACGCCCCCGCCGACAACTTGCGCGCAACCGCAGCGAAAGGAGCCTGACATGACGACCATGGTCACCATCGACATCAAACGCGCACTGCGCGACCCCGGAATTTTCTTCGTCATCGGCATCCCCGTGCTCATGTACCTCATTTTCGGAGCCGCGCAAACATACGGCTCCGAAAAGATCGGGAACGGCAACGTGGCGATGGCCATCGCGATCGGCATGGCCGCCTACGGCGCCGCCTCCGCCACGCTCACCCTTTCCACCTCCGCAGCCGTAGAACGAATGCAAGGCTGGGGCCGGCAACTCTCCCTCACACCGTTGACCTCGGGCCGATTCATGGCAGTGAAATCGGCGTCGGCGCTCCTGTTCGCCGCCATCACACTCACCGCCATCTACGCGGTGGCCGCAGCCACGGGATCGCACGCCACTGGCATGGGATGGGCCGTATCGTTCCTCGTGATCCTTGTTGGATCGCTGCCCTACGCGCTCCTTGGCCTTGCCATCAGCTACATCTTCCGCTCCCAAGTAGCGATGTCAGTTGGCTCCGCGTTCCTCTTACTTTTCGCTTTCGCAGGCAACCTATTCGTGCCACTATCCGGAAAACTCCTCGAGATCTCGAGATTCACGCCCATGTGGGGCTATATCACGCTGGCACGCTGGCCCGTCACAGAGGGCATGTGGACCACATCGGAGGGTGTTCCCTACCAAGACGAGCTCTGGCAAGCCGGACTATCGTTCGGTGTATGGACACTCGTCTTCGCCGTGCTCGCAGTGCTCGCCCTTCGCCGGGCGGGGAACCGGCCATGAGCACGCAACAACTCAGCGAGCGCGTAGGGCGGATCGTCAGCTACGGAATGGCACTCGTATGGCTCGGATTCCTTGCCTTCCCGATCTGGGCGCTTATCCGTGCCGATCTGACGGGCCTCGAACTCGCCTTACGCCTCGGTGTTCTTGCGTTGTTCGCAGCGATGTACGTGTGGGGCATGGTCCACGCGTTACGGCGCGAGGACCCCTTTTCCGACGAACTACGACCACTGGCTGTCGTCCTCGTCGTCTCACATATCGCGCTAATGTTGGCGTTCGTTGCACTGACGGAGCCCGAATCCTGGATGCTCGGCACCTTCACGGTGGCGCTCGCCGTGATCACACTACCGCCACGCTACGGGTATCCACTCGGCGCGCTCCTCGCCACAACCTGTTCGTACGCACTGATTTCCACATTCGGCGGCTCCGGCGCTGCCGCCGTACTGATTATTGTGGGGATTTACGCCACCGTGGTCGGCTCGAGCTATTTCTCTCGGCAATCCGACCGGGAAATCGCAGTCAGTGCCCGCGAGGCTGTGGTCAGCGAACGGGAACGTGTGGCTCGCGACGTCCACGACGTCCTCGGCCACACCCTGACCGTTATTTCTTTGAAATCCGACCTCGCACACAAACTCATCGACCGCGATCCGGCCCGCGCCAAATCAGAAATCAGCGACATCCACAACCTAAGCCGGCAAGCGATAGCTGAAGTACGCGCCACCGTGTCCGGGCTGAGCGTGCGCCAACTCTCGGCCGAACTTGAAGCCGTCCGCAAACTCGCTAACAATGCCGGTCTTGCTCTCGAGGTACGCGGCACACCGGATGACGTGGATCCGCGCCATCGCATCCTCTTCGCATGGATCCTCCGGGAAGCGATGACGAATGTGATCCGGCACGCGGGCGCGAGCCGCGCCCGCGTGCAGCTCGAGCAGTCTCGGATCACAGTCAGCGATGATGGCAGAGGATTCGACCCAGCCACCTGTGAAGGTCACGGTCTTGCAGGATTGCGTAAACGAGTAGAAGATGCTGGTGGCACCATGGAGATCGACAGCTCTCCAGGCGGTGGAACCACAATCGAGGTGCGAGCATGAGCAACAAAAGAGGACTAACTGCGGACGGCGCGGGCTCGAGTGACACGGGTCCGAGCCGTGCAGGATCAAGTGGCGCTCGCGAGCCGATCCGGGTGGTGCTCGCCGACGACCAAGCGCTCGTGCGCGGAGCTCTCGCCGCTCTGCTCTCCCTCGAAGATGGCATTCATGTTGTGGGCGAAGCAGGCCGAGGAGATGAACTCGTGGATCTGGTGCGAGAACGGCGTCCCGACGTTGCCCTCATCGATATTGAAATGCCGGGACTCGACGGGATTGCGGCCACGGAGCAGATTGTGGCGGAGTGCCCCGAGGTGGCGTGCCTGATCGTCACAACATTCGGGCGGCCGGGTTACCTACAACGTGCACTGGAGGCGGGAGCCCGCGGCTTTATCGTGAAGGAAACACCCGCCGAGCAGCTCGCGGACGCCGTTCGGCAAGTTCATGCTGGTCAGCGCGTGGTAGATCCTTCGCTTGCTGCAGAGTCACTGTTCTCCGGGGCGAATCCTCTCACTGCTCGCGAGCGCGAAGTGTTGACACTCGCCTTAGAGGGCGGGCGGGTCTCTGACATTGCTCGAGCCGTCTACCTGTCAGAGGGTACGGTGCGGAATCATCTGTCGTCAGCGATAGGGAAAATGGGAGCCGAAACACGGGTTGAGGCAGCGCGGCGTGCAAACGACCTCGGCTGGCTGTAGAACTAGCTTTCGCGATCTGGCTTTCATCGCTTCGCACCCTGCCTTTCATCGCTTCGCTCTCGGGCTTTCATCGCTTTCGCGTTCTAGCTTTCGTTAACGAACTGCAGAATACGAGCGGATTCACCGCGGCGATGATGCGTGCTATGCCTTGGATCCTCGCGGCTTTTTCAAATAATCTCGATGGCTAATCAAACTATCGAGCATGGTCTTGGTGTTTTCCCAGTCTTCCCAGATCTGCTCGTAAGTTAACCGCGTAACCTGATATCCCTTTGACTGGAGATACAAGTCTCGTTCCCTGTCATTCCTATAGGCCGCAATCGAGGAGTGGTACCTCACCGAATCACACTCAATCACCCACGACTCACCCACCAAGATATCCACCCGGTTAGCCTCGTTCGGGAACAACGGAACTTGCTGACGGACCCGCAAACCTTTGGTCCGGAGGTAAAAGGACACGCGTGTTTCACTTCCCGACTCCGAAAGGAGCTGAAAGCCTGTGAGCCGCCGTCCGCGCCGTTTAGGTATTCGATCGAGCATGGCATCAGCCCACTCGACGTCCACCACGTTCTTATTCAGCGCTGATTCAAGAACGATGAGCGCGGATTCGGTGTCATGAAATCGAGCCACTTGTTCTATGGCCTCATCCACCGGACATACAAGTTCCATCTTGGTGCCGTGCACGCGGTGAACGATGGGACTGTGCATTCCGCGTGTGGCTTTTAAGACCTGAGCTGCTACATGTTCTCGGTTCTCGTACTGGGCTGCGAGCGCGTGAATGTGGTTCGGTTCGGGTAGCACCCATAAACCGTGGTAGCTACACGCGGTGAGACAGCCGAGCCGCGTATGAGCCCGGGCCGCGATAAGTAGCCTCGGATCCGCATCAGGCTCCGCATACCAGTTTCGTGACACATGGGTAAGATCGCCGTCTCGCACCCGCTGCTCAATATTCCATCGCGACAGCCCTATTCCGGCAAGATCAGGCGCCGTAAAAACACCTCGGTTCATGCACTTAGATTGCTTTACATTCTTTTTGAGCGTCATAGATAGCCACAGGTGTGGAAAATTAACGGCAATGCTCTGGCGATTGGCATAGGAATGTCGCCGCTTTACAGACGGCACTCGCAAACGTACAGCCCGTTACTAGTGTTTCTGGCATCGCACTTCACCCCTTGCAAGCCTTTCTTTCATTGCTAACCCGCCCTCTGCGAGCGGTCATACAAGGCCCACTCCGCACAGCACATGAAAAAGTGACCTAAAATCGCCATTTTCGAAATGAGATTACGCTGGGTCATGTTTTACGCGGACTGCCCTCAGCATCGATCGCATTTCGAGGTCGCGAAGCCTGCGCATAATTGCCTCATTCTGGAACAAATACCCCGGCCCACTATGATCGTTGAGCTGTCTCCCCATCGGCACAGCTCTGCATCGCCATCGCACAAGCGCATGGTGGTACGCGCTAGCACGTTGGTCGCGCGCGGAATCGCTACCCGTACGGTCTTTGCTGACCCGCATGAAGGCCCGGGCGTTCACCCAAAACGCGTCGACTTGGCGGGCGTGGCACAATAGTGAGCAATGACGAGCCACCGTAATCCAGATTCTTCGGAGCCCCACGACCGCGCGCCGCGCCGCGGCTCACGTGGGCAGCGCAGTTCACGCCAACACCGCAGTTCACAGAAGCGCCGCCCGCGCGGCCCACGCCCGTTCACGCCTGCAGAGCTTGAGGCACGCCGCGCGGCCGTGCCCGAGATTTCTTATCCACCACAGTTGCCGGTGTCGGCGCGCCGGGAGGACATCGCCGCGGCAATCCGGGACAACCAAGTGGTGATCGTGGCTGGAGAAACGGGGTCGGGTAAAACCACGCAGCTGCCAAAGATCTGCCTCGAGCTTGGCCGGGGCATCACCGGCATGATCGGGCACACGCAGCCGCGGCGAATTGCGGCCCGCTCGGTAGCCGACCGCATCTGCGACGAGCTTGGCGTAGAACTCGGCGGCGCTATTGGCTATCAGGTTCGTTTCACGGAGCAGACTTCGCGAACCACGCTCGTCAAGCTCATGACTGACGGCATTCTTTTGGCCGAAACCCAGAACGATCCCGAGCTGCGTAAATACGACACGATCATCATCGACGAGGCGCACGAACGCTCACTCAACATTGATTTCTTGCTCGGCTACCTCGCTCGCTTGCTACCCCGCAGGCCCGACCTCAAACTCATCATCACCTCAGCCACCATTGATTCGCAGCGCTTCGCTGAACATTTCGGCCGCCACATGCACGGCGGTGGCCCTGACTGCGAGGCCCCAGTGATTGAGGTGTCGGGGCGCACGTTCCCCGTAGAGATTCGCTATCGTCCGCTTTACGACGACAGTGCCACCGATCTTTCCGGGGCGAGCGCCGGTGGCAGACATGGTGGCGGACATGCCACTAACGAGGGATCAAGCCTGACCGCCCGAGGTAGTGGTATGTCCGCCACCGGCTCAGAAAACTTGACCGCCCAAGGTGGTGGCCGTGCGCCCGGTGGCAGACGTACCGCTAACGAGGGATCAAGCCTGACCGCCCGAGGTGGTGGTATGTCTGCCACCGGCTCAGCAAGCCTCACTGCCCGAGGTGGCGGTGTGTCTGCCACTAGGTCAGCCATCCAGGAGCGCGACCAAATCACTGGAATCCTTGAGGCTGCAGATGAGCTGATGGCGGAGGGCCCCGGCGACATTCTTGTTTTCCTTTCGGGAGAAGGAGAAATCCGGGATACCGAGAAGGCTTTCCAGGAGGAGCTCGGCCAGCGCTACATCGAGCCGGGTGGGCGTTCCTCCGTGCCGAACGCGGTGGAAGTGTTGCCGCTGTTCGCCCGGCTGTCGGCTGCTGAGCAGAGGCGTATTTTCCAGCCGCATAATCACAGGCGGATTATTTTGGCCACGAATATCGCGGAGACTTCGCTGACCGTGCCTGGTATTCGTTACGTGATCGACCCCGGCACCGCCCGCATTTCCCGCTATTCGACCAAGACGAAGGTTCAGCGTCTGCCGATTGAGGCGATTTCGCAGGCGTCGGCGAATCAGCGTTCGGGTCGTTCGGGTAGGGTCGCGGACGGCATCGCGATCCGGCTTTATTCTGAGGAGGATTTCGCGGTGCGCCCGGAGTTTACTGAGCCGGAGATTCAGCGCACGTCGCTTGCGTCGGTGATTTTGCAGATGGCGGCGATGAATCTGGGTTCCGTCGAAGACTTCCCGTTTATTGACCCGCCGGATATGCGGGCGGTTCGCGCTGGAATCCAGCTGCTTGAGGAGATCGGCGCGCTTGAACCGGTTTCGAAGCACGACGCCGGAAAACCCGACCAGCGCACGCCTGGCAACCGCACCACATCCAGCCACCCCAAGGACCGCGGTGAAACCGGCCGGGCCCGAGTGGTTGGCACGGGAACGCACGTGCTCACCGAAACTGGTCGCACGCTGGCCAAGCTTCCTATTGATCCGCGTCTTGGCCGGATGCTGCTCGCCGCGGTGGATAACGGAGCGGCGTCGGAGGTGTTGGTGCTGGTGGCGGCGATGTCGGTGCAGGATGTGCGCGAGCGCCCGGCCGAGTTCCGCGCGCAGGCTGACCAGTTGCATGCCCGGTTCACGGATCGTACGTCTGATTTTCTGGCCTACCTGAATTTGTGGCGGTATTTGCGCACTCAGCAGCGTGAGCTTTCGGGTTCGGCGTTCCGCCGGATGTGCCGGGCGGAGTACATCAATTGGCTGCGTTTCCGCGAGTGGCAGGATGTCGTCGCCCAACTGCGTGAACTGCTCCGCCCGCTTGGAATCAACCTCAAGCCGATCAAACTCCCCACCAAAGACCAGCTACGTGCAGCAACAGAAGAGGGCAAGGACAATTCGCATAATCAGGATGTGGCGCGGGCGGTGGTTCGCTTGGGGCAGTCGTCGGATACGCCGGCGGCGGACGCGATTCACAAGTCGATCCTCGTCGGTCTGCTGTCTAATCTCGGTTCATGGGATCAGCGCACGAAAGATTACCTCGGTGCTCGCGGCACCCGCTTCGTCATCTGGCCGGGCTCTGGCTTGCATCGGCGCAACCCCGAGTGGGTGATGGCCGCCGAGCTCGTTGAAACCTCGCGCCTATTCGCCCGGTCCGTGGCTCGCATTAAGCCTGAGTGGGTGGAGGAGGTGGGCGGTCACCTCGTCAAACGCCAGTATTCGGAGCCGTTCTGGTCCACCCGCATGGGCGCGGCGATGGTTCATGAAAAAGTGCTGATCTACGGGCTGCCGATTATTGCGGATCGGCGCGTGTTGCTATCGAAAATCGGCACGGAATCCGCCCGCGAACTCGCACGCGAAATGTTTATCCGCCACGCGCTCGTCGAGGGCCAGTGGCGCGCCCACCACGTATTCATCAAGCACAACAAGGAGCAACTCGCGCAGGCCGGCGAGGTCGAGCAGCGCATGCGCCAGGTGGGGCTTGTTGCCGACGACGACGATCGCTTCACGTTCTTCGACGAGCGCCTTCCAGCGGGCATCGTCTCGGCCGGGCATTTTAATTCGTGGTGGAAGAAGGAGCGCCGGAAGAACCCGGAGCTGTTGAACTTCACGCAGGAGTTCCTGCTTGGGGATACAACCGTCTCGGAGGAGGATTTCCCGTCCGAGTGGGTGCAGGGCGACATCTCGCTGCCGATCGAGTACCACTTCTCGCCGGGTAAGCACGCGGACGGGCTGACGATCGACGTGCCGGTCACGCTTTTGCCACAGTTGACCGACGACGGTTTCGACTGGCTCGTTCCCGGCCTGCTGCCCGATCTCGTGACGGCCACGATTCGCGCGCTGCCGAAGCCGGTGCGCCGCAACCTCGTACCAGCGCCCGACGTGGCTCGCGACATCCTCGCCGTACTCCCGCCGTGGAACGACGTGGCGCACGGCCAGCCGGGGGCGCCGTCGTTCCGCGAGGCGTTCACTGCTGCCGCGCGCGAGCTGCGTGGGATAGATATCGACGACGGCGCCTGGGCGTCCGTCAACCTGCCGCCGCATTTGGAGATTACGTTCCGGGTGCGATCCGAGCGCGGTGCGGTGCTGGACGAGGGGACGTCGATCGCCTACCTGCAGCGGGAGCTGGCGCCGCAGACCCGTTCGGCGGTGGAGTCGGTGGTCAAGGGCGCTGTGGCGCAGGCTCTCGACGAGGCCCGGGCGGAACTGCTGCGCGCCGCGGAGGGGGCAGGTCACGATCAGGCGGGCGGCGCGGCGGCCGGCCCAGGTTTGGAGTCGGGCGCAGGCACGGAGTCGGGCGCCGGGCAGGCCGGGACAGATTCCGCACGGCCAAGTTCCGCGGAACCTAATTCTCCGCGCTGGGACGCGCCCGATTCCGAGAATCTGGAGACCTGGCCTGAGCAGATCGCGGAGCTGCCCGCGGTGGTCGAAACACAAAAGGGTCGGATGACTGTGCGCGGGTATCCGGCGTTTGTGGAGGTGCCTGCGCCGGGTGCGGCTGGGCGGACGGACGTCAACGTCGCGCTCCAGGTACTCGCAGAGCCGGCTGAGCAGGTGCGCGATCATCGCCGCGGAATCATCCGGCTGCTAGCTATTGATCTGGCTCTTCCGGAATCGCGGGTCACCACACGGTGGACGGGCGCGGAGTCGCTCACGCTGGCGGCCACGCCGTATCCGAGCACCGAGGCGCTCGTGGACGACCTTCAACTTGCCGCCGCCCGCAATATCGCCGATCGGTGGGCGCGGACGGCAGACCAGCCACTCGGACGCCTGCGCACTCGCAGCGCCTATCTCGAGCTGCGCGCCCACGCCCGGGAACTTCTCGAAGACGAGGTCTATCAGCTAGTGAAAACCACGGTACGAATCATGCAGGCATATGGCGAGGTGGACGGCGCGATCCGCGAGTCCAGTTCGATCACGCTCATCAACACGGTGGCCGACGTACGTGCTCACATCTCCGGTCTGGTCTTCAACGGATTTATTTCCGCGACGCCGGAGGCTCAACTCCCGCACCTCGTGCGCTACTTACAGGCCGCTAAGATCCGCCTCGATAAAGCCGCAAGCAACCCGGCCGCCGACGATTCACTCGCCTGGCAGGTCGCCGACGTCGTCGAACAACTCGACGCCGAGTCCGCCGAGTTCGCCGCCGGAAGCTACGACGCCGGCCGCGCGCGTACCCTCGAGCAGGCGCGGTGGATGGTCGAAGAACTGCGTGTGTCCCTCTTTGCCCAGCAACTCGGCACGGCAGGCAAGGTCTCCCCGCAGCGAATCCGCAAGCTCTTGCGCCGGTAACACGTGGCTAAACCGCCACATATCTGCGCATACATCTGCGCTTACTCGACGTAGCTTGGCTCTGGCTCGGGCGACGGCGTCGTCGTCGGCTCTCCTTTAGGAGCTGCCTTTGGCACGTTTGCCAGGTCTAGCCAAACGGCCGTGTCGTACCAGGCACCTTGGGCAGCAAGCCCGAAGGCCTGCGCGGTTTGGCCTTCCTCGAGCCGGAAAACAAAGAGCAACTTCGCGCTTTTTCCTGGTGGGAGGATGAGTTGTGCATACTGGTCGCCATCAATGGCCGGTGTTTCAGCTCGCCCGTATTCGCCGTCGTCGAAGCGTATGAAGGCTCCCGGTGCGGTGGTCGAAGAAATGTTTTCCGTGCCAACATTCGTGACAGTCGCTTCAATGGCGAGGAAACGTTTGTCACTTGCATAAATCACAATGTATCCGTGCTCGTCGTTGAGGGAATCGGCGTCGTGTATGGATTGACTGTCCGCGGTGATCTCAACATTTCCGCTGATCAACCCTGAATCGTTCTTGTTGACGAGCGTGAATGTGGTTCCCTCGAGCTTGACGTCGTCGGAGGTGGTTGGCGGCGTGGTCGGCGTCGTCCCACCGGTGCCGCCACCAGTAGCGCCGCCTGTACCTCCACCACCACCGCCGGTTCCGCTCGTTGCCGGCGTGGCTGGGTCGAGTGGCGGATCTGCTTGGAGGGCCGGCCCGCGCAGGGCGTAGATGCCGAGCGCAATGCCTGCTGCCACGATCGCGAGCGCCGCCAGCACTGCGAGTGCAATCCGGCCTGCTTTGCGCCGAGGCTTATCTGGGGTGTGTGAGCCGTCCTGGTGAACGTCGTCGGTCATTGTCTGCCTCCGCCTGCTCGTTGTTCGCGTGCCGCCGGTTAGGCGATCGCCCAAATAAAAAGAATTGTGATGAGCGCGCCGCCCACGATCGCACCCCACCATTGCGCTGCCGCCCACCAGGGCACACGTTCGAGGGGTGCTCGGCGCATGGGTAATGTCGGCGCCGTGTTGGAGAGCATGCGCGGTTTGCGTATGAGGCGGTCGTGGAGGTCGGCCTGTTCGGGGGTCACCTGCTCGATGTTTGCCAGCTCGCCCATTCCCGGCTCCACCTGTTGCAGGGCCATGAGTGTGCCGACCGGCGGGTCTTCTACCTGCACGCCCGGCTGCGTTTCGCGAAGTAAAATCACGGATCGAAACGCGTCTGACCCGTCCACTGGTGCGACGACGACGGGCACGAGCAAGCCCTTATTCGATCCGCTTTTCACGTAGCGCACGTACGGGCTTTCCGCGGTGGCCAGCGTGCGCGCAATCACCGGCACAGGATCGCCCGCCCTGGGCTCTTTCGTCACTTTCCACACCACTATCAGCGCGATCACAATGATCACTGACGGGATGAACGCGAGAAATATTTTCGTGTGAGCCAGTGCGGCCATGTTCATGACCATGCCGATCAAGGTTCCGACGAACACTCCCACGGTGGCGCCCGTGACGATCCGGCGAGCGTGGTCAATCGGCCGGTTGGCGGGCACGGCACCCGCCTCGCCGATACGAGCCACAAGATCCGAATGCGATGCCATAGTCCTCCTCGGCAGCCATCTTACTGATCATCAGCAAGGTACCGCAGGATTTCTCGGACAGCCGTCCGCGAATCTCGCCGCGCCCCCACCGTTGACGCACTCGCCCCGTAGCCCAACAAGTGCAGGTTCGGATAGGCCGCAACCCGCGTGCCACGCATAAGAATGCCGCCACTTTCCCCAGCTCCCTTGCCGCGCAGCTTTAGCGGTGCCAAGTGGTTGAGGTGCGCGCGAAACCCGGTCGCCCACACGATCGCATCCAGTTCAAGGTAGCGTTCACCCCACCAGGCGCCATGGGCGTCGAGCCGGTCGAACATGGGGAGCCGGTCGAGTAGTCCGCGCGCTTCCATGTCGCGTACTTTGTCGGTTCGGGGTAGACCAGTTTCGGCGACGACGGGCAGCGGCCTCAACCCGGCTTCAGTTCGCGCTCGCACCCGGTTTTCCACAGCCCGCCCAGCTTCGACGCCGAGCCCGCGCTGCTCGTTGGGTGCCTGAGTAGCCGCCGTTCCTGCACTGGCAGGCGAAGGACCTCCCCGGCCGAAGTCGGCCATATTCTTCCATCGCGGTGGGGTGCGAGTAGCCCAATACACGTGGTCGGTCACTTGTGAAATTTCATCCAGGTGGTCGAGGGCAGAAATTCCGCCACCGACGACGAGCGTGCGCTTACGCCAAAACACATCCGGATCACGGTAATCACGCGTGTGTACGTGTAGGCCTCGGAACTCATATAGCCCCGGATACCACGGGATGAACGGCGATCTCCATGTGCCCATACAGTTAAGAAGCGCACGGGTGCGGAACTGGCCGGCCGTCGTCGTCAACACAAACTCCGAGCCCTCGGCCGAAACCGATAGCACTCGTACCGGGCGGAAAATCGGCAGGTCAAACTCCACCTCGTATTCGCTGAAATACTCGGGGATGAACTGAGCCGACTTCTCACTGCCCGAATACGGCGGCGCCGCCATTCCCGGCAAATCCGCAATATCGTTGACGGTCGCCATCGTCAGACCCGGCCACCGGTGCCGCCACGCTCCACCTGGGCCGGCCTCGGCGTCGAGCACAACAAACGTGAGGGGATCGGCGTCGTCGTTGGGAACGGACGACGGCGCATACCCGGCCACCCCGCGCCGTTGCAGTTCGCGGGCCGCCACCAAACCGGCCTGGCCGGCACCAATAACGACGACGTCCACCTCGTGGACGCCCTCAGGCCGTGCGTAATCATGCATGCGTTAAAACTATCGCATTCACGTGGACATCAGATGAACTGTCGGAGGCGGGCGCTATGATCGAGGGCGTGAATCTTAGTGACGCCGCCGTGCTTGTGCGGGATCTGATGGACGCCCAGGGTCTTACCGACTGGGCGCTCGTCTTCGACCGCGCGAAACGACGCGCCGGGCGCACGAGGTTCGCGGCGAGGGAGATTTCGCTCTCGCGCGAATTCATCGAGCTTTTTACGGCCGAGCAGGTGCGCAAGCTTGCCCTGCACGAAATTGCGCACGCGCTCGTTGGCCCTAGTCACGGGCATGATTCCACGTGGAGGTCGACGTGCCTGTCCATCGGCGGCGACGGGCGCACCAAACTCGATCCCGCCATGCCCGTACCGCGAGGAGTCTGGCACGGGGTCTGTCCGTCGGGGCACGAGGTGTGGCGGCATCGGCGCCCCTCCCACCCGAGCTCGTGCGCGGTCTGCAACCCCGATTTTGCCGAAGCAAACCGGTTCACGTGGCACAACATCCGCACCGGGGAGGTGCTCGTATGACCACCGCTCCGCTTGCTCGAACGCCGAGGCGTAACCGTCGCAAAGCCAAAGAAATAGCTACCGCATGGGCGATGCTCGTGCCGTCACTGATCGGCGTCGGGCTGTTTTTGATGGTGCCGATCGTCATCGTCATCGCGCTCTCGTTCTTCCGGTGGGACCTCATCTCAGACCCGGTGTTTGTTGGGCTCGCCAACTACAGCTCGATGGTGGACTCGGCCGGCTTTTGGAACTCCGTGTGGGTAACGGTCAAATTCTCCGTGTTCGCCATTCCCGGGGCGATCGTCATCGGCCTGCTCATCGCCGTCGGCCTCAACCGCAAACTGCCCGGCTCGGGAGTGCTGCAAATCCTGTACGTCACACCCTGGGTGGCTGCCCCGCTCGCACTGGGCATCATCTGGTCGTGGCTACTCGCACCATCAGGGCTGATCAACGACGTGTTCGGCACTCGCACCGCATGGCTAGCAGATACGACGACGGCGCTGCCCGTCGTCGCGTTCGTCTACATTTGGCAAAACGTCGGCTACATTTCCCTGTTCTTCCTGGCCGCGCTGCAGTCGATCCCGCGCGACATCTACGAAGCGGCCGAACTCGACGGCGCAGGACCAGTGCGTAAACTGTGGTCGATCACCCTGCCGCTCATCCGGCCCACCACGTTCTTCGTATCCGTCACTTCGCTCATCTCGTCGTTCCAAGTGTTTGACCTCGTGTACGGGCTGACCGACGGCAACCCCGGCTACCCGGGCGGCACCACTGACGTGATCGCCGCACGTATTTATAACGCGGCCTTTTCTTCTCAACAGATCGGCAATGCTGCCGCAATGGCCGTGTTCCTCATGGTGATCATCGTGATTATTACCCTTGCCCAACAGCGCTACTTCTCCTCGCGCATGACCTACGACATGAGCTAGACCATGAGCGATTCACTTTCACTACAGTCATCGAACTCGCAGAACCTGGCCGGCGCTCGCAGCGTGGGTAAGCCGGGGCGTCGGGAACAAGCCGGGCTACGGCGTCGTCGGAAACCACGCAACAAAAACTCGCTCCTATCCGTGCTACTCACCTATGGCGTGCTGATCTCCGGCGCGCTGCTCACCGTGCTGCCGCTCGTGTTTTCGATCCTCATCTCGTTCCGCACCGAACGCGACCTCATCAACAACGGCGCACTGTCCTGGCCAGAAACGATCACCCTCGACAACTATGTGCGCCTGTTTACCGACCACGACTTCATTGTGCCGCTGGCTGTGACCGTGCAAGTGGTGATCGTCATGGTGATTGGCCAGTTTACGGCGTCGATCCTGGCGGCCTACGCGTTTGCTCGCCTCGAATTTCCGGGGCGTGACGTGCTGTTCTGGGCCTATATTTCCACGATGATGATCCCCGCAATCGTCACGGTCATTCCGCTGTTTACGATGATGTCGCAGTGGGGGTTGCGCAACACGTTCGCCGGTATCGTGGTGCCCTTCATGCTCGGATCTCCATACGCGATCTTCTTGCTGCGCCAGAATTTCCGGGCCGTTCCGCAAGAAATCTTGGATGCCGCCGAGCTCGACGGCGCGGGCTTTTGGCGGCAACTATGGTCAATCGTGCTACCGATGAACCGGCCAATTCTGGTGACGCTGTTCCTTATTACTGTGGTCAGCCAGTGGAACAACTTCCTGTGGCCGTCGATCATCGCACCGAATAAAGAATGGAACGTGCTCACCGTCGCGACCGCCGGGCTACAAACTCAGTACACGTCTAACTGGACGCTCGTCATGGCCGCCACCACGTTGGCGATCCTGCCACTGCTCGTTCTCTTTATTGCGTTCAATAAGCAGATCGTCCGCTCGATTGGCATCACTGGCCTGAAATAGGCGGCGGTTTCGGTACTTCCCGTAGAGCTTCCCGGGGTACCTGTTGCGTTCCCGGGGTACCGAATCCGGCGATTTGTCTACCCCGCGAAGCAAACGTGTACCCCGGGAACGGCCGAATGCTGCACCGCACACGCCTGGCCGCAGCGCTAGGCGGCGCGCGAACAGTCCTATTCCACCCCGTGCTGAGCTGGTAGGCTCAAAAGGAGTAACACGCACGACTAACTCATCAATTGAAATTTCAAGGAGATCACATGAAGAGATCGATCTACACCGCCGGAGCGATTGTTGCCACGCTTGGCCTCGCGCTGGCGGCATGTTCGCCGAGTACGGGTGGCGGCTCGTCGCCCTCATCGTCCGCGAGTGGGAGTTCACAGCCCGCCGGTGAACAAAAGACGATCACCTTCCGCCTGTGGGACGAAACCGCGGCACCCGCCTACGAAGAGTCTTTCGCCAAGTTCGAAGAGAAGAACGCGGACATCAAGGTTGAAGTTGAGCTCGTGCCCTGGGGTGACTACTGGAATCAGCTTCCACTCGACGTCGCATCCGGCGAAATGGCCGATATCTACTGGGTCAACTCCTCGAATTTCGCCCGCTACGCAGATAACGGCAACCTCATCAACATCACCGAGGAACTCAGCCCGGATCATGACGAATGGCAACAATCCATCGTCGATCTGTATACGCGCAACAACGCGCTGTGGGGCGTTCCCCAAATCTGGGATTCGACCGCGTTGTTCTACAACAAAGACCTGGTAGAAAAGGAAGGCATCGACGTCACGAACCTGAAGTGGGGTGGCGACGACGACACGCTGCTTCCCGCCGCGCAGGCCCTCACCGTGGACAAGAACGGCAACAAGGCCGGCACACCAGACTTCGACCCGGAAAATATTGCCGTCTACGGGTTCAACGCACAGGCGGACCTGCAGGCGATCTACAATCCGTGGATCGCGTCGAACGGATCGAGCCTTCAAGACGACGCCGGACAGTTCTCTTTCGCTGACCCGAAAGGTGTTGAAGCGTTCCAGTACCTCGTGGACATGATCCACACCCATCACGTAGCGCCTCCGGCAACGGAAACCAACACGAACGGCGACATCACACGTGACATGTTTATTCGCGGAGAGCTGGCGATGTACCAGTCTGGCCCGTACCACCTCAAGCAGATCGATGAAAACACGAGCGTGAAATGGGCGCTCGCCCCGCAAGTGGCCGGGCCGGAAGGGCGATTCTCTGGCTCGCACGGCGTGGTCGCCGTCGGCAATGCGCAAACCAAGAACCATGCCGAAACGTTGCGCGTGCTCGAATGGCTAGGGTCTGCTGAAGGCCAAAAGCCGCTGGGCGAAATGGGCGTGTCCTTCCCGGGTGCGGTTGACGCACAGTCCGCGTACGTGGACTACTGGGCCACCAAGGGCGTTGACGTGTCCGTGTTTATCGAAGCAGCCAACGGCAACACGGCGAAGGCTCCGTTCGGGCCGGACGTCAACTCGGGCGCCTCAGCATATTCGCCAAAGCTTCTTGACGTGTTCCTCGGCGTTGTTCCCGTTGAACAAGGGCTCAAGGAAGCCCAAGATCTCGGCAATGCTGCGATGAACCACTAAGCTGGGTCGGATATTCCGCATGGGATGAGCGCGCTTCGGCGCGCTTTCTCATTCCCAGCAAATTCCCAGCTAAACCTAGCTGTCTTGCAGGGTTATCACAGGGTTTAAAAGCTAAAGTAGACCTATCTGTTTTCACACTTTCTAGGTTGTTACTAAATGAGTCGCTGAGGTCAGGCAACGAGAGGGGATTTATGCAGCCAGGTCGCGTCATTGCAACGCTTGGAGCAATAGCCATCGCCGCAGGTGGCTGTTCCAGTGGCGAACCCGCGGGAGCCGCATCCGGCTCGCCAGCCGCAGCGCGAAGCGTCGACCACTGCACCAATCCCCTCGACGGAAATCCGCAGACTGTCAACGCTCAAGAACTCGCCTTCTGCCAGGCAGAAGCACTTGGCAAAATCAGCGGTTGGGTGCAAGAAGATACCGTGGACGGCACCCTCACCTCCACCTCGCGAGTCAACATTGATCCGCTCGCAGTTGAGATCCAACCATACGACGCCGCCGGCACCCCCGGGTCGCGGGCGATTCTGATTCGCGGCAACACGTTCGTAGAGAAAGGCGGCCGGTGGATCCAGGCCACGAAGAATTCTGACGACGACGCGCTCGCCTACCAGGCCACCATGCCCATGCGATTCGAAGCCCTGCTCAACGCCGACATTCGCGCGGCGGGCACGGATCCAAACTTGACCTACGACGTCGTCGGCCATGAAACCCTCAACGGGCAAGAGGTGACCGTGCTGAAAATGCAGGTCGCGTCGGATTCCCCGAGCGGTGACAGCCTCACGTCAAAGCTGTACATTCGCGACGACTACGTGGTGGTTCATTCCGAGTCAACGTTCCAAGTCGACGGATCGGAGCACGTGCGTGCAGCCACGCTCACCACGATTGACGAACCGCAGGAGATCATCAACCCGCGCTTCGAGACTGATTAGTACAATCGCCCGCCCGGAAATCGCCTTGTGAATCCCGCAGTCGGCGTGACACCAGCCGACAAACCGGATAAACGCCCGTGATACCGGGCTTATTAAGCCCGTTCGGACTGGATGTAGTCCACGACGCCGTCCGTCCCGGCATGCACGCCGTCATAGGTGTCGTAAAAGTCCTCTTTCGTGCCATACCACGGATCGGGAACGTCGAATTCGCCGGCGGAGTAGTACAGATTTGCCGAAAGGGAACCGCCCAGATCGTTGGCGAGCTGTCCGCCCGGACCAAACACGCCGCCCTCGCCAAACGCACCTCCGGGAGCGACCGGAAGCGTGCCGTCGAACTCGCGCCACAGGTGCAGTTTGGCCACGTCGGCCCCCGCGGCCTCCATCATCGCTCGCAGAGATTGAGCGTGTCCGCTGGTCATGGCTAGCACGAGGTCGGCCTCGCGCAATTCCGTATCGCTAGCTCGATGGGCCTGATGCCCGCGCGGTACGGCGTGCCCGAATTCTTCGAGAACCGCCCGTGCCCTGCGGTCGATCGGGTTGCCGGTTTCCTCAGTGGACACGCCCGCAGAGGTAACCACAACATCGTCGATCCCCAACTGTGCCAAGCGATCCCGCAACACCACCTCGCCCATCGGCGAACGGCAAATATTTCCTGTGCATACAACCAAGACTCGATAAGCCATGCCCTCTACCCTACCCATTCGTGCACGCAATCTCCCCGAGGAGCAGTCCACCCGCTCCGGGGGTACACGTTGTGTTCCCGGGGTACCGAATCCGGCGATTTGTCTACCCCGCGAAGCGAACGTGTACCCCGGGAACGAAATAAGAGAACTGCGTGAGGCGCCCGCTCTCGCGGCCTGATAGCGTGGCGAGGGAAGGTACCGCGAGTGCAAACGTGAAGGAAGGCTAATGATGAGGGCGGAACTGTCGATTCTTGATCTGGTGCCGATCACCGAGGGTGCCACGGCAAAGGATGCGATTGAGCGCTCCATGCGCGGGGCTGAGCTCGCTGACGAGCTCGGCTACAAGCGTTACTGGTTTGCCGAGCATCACAACACGAGCAGTCTGGCCTCTTCGGCGACGGCCTTGCTCATTGGTCGGGCGGCCTCCCGTACGAGCAGGATCAGAGTGGGCGCGGGCGGTGTGATGCTGCCGAATCACGCGCCTTTAGTGGTGGCAGAAAACTATGGCACGCTGGCGAACATGTTCGGCGAGCGCATCGACCTCGGGCTTGGCCGCGCGCCCGGCACCGACCCGCTCACCGCCCAACTGCTCCGCCGCACCGCCGCCGACCCGCAGTCTTTCGCCACGGCTATCCACCAAATGCAGGGGTGGATGTCCGACGACGGCTCCCCGGGCGGCGTACCGATCAGCTCGGCGGCGTCGGCGGGCACGAACGTGCCGATGTGGGTACTCGGGTCGACTGTGAATGGGGCGTCGATTGCGGCGCAACTTGGTCTGCCATTTTCGGTGGCCTCACACTTCGCTCCCGATTCCCTCGACGATGCGATTTCGCTTTACCGCGCGAACTTTAATCCGGACGCGCCCACCGCGCAGATCTCCGAGCCACGGGTGATGGTGGGCGTCAATATCCTCGTGGCGGACTCCGACCAGGAGGCCGAGTTCGAGTTCACGTCGCACATGCAGATGATGTTGGACGGCGCCACGAACAAGCGCCGGAAGGTGCAACCACCGGCGGAGGTGGCCTCGTTTGCTGACGACCGCGCGGCCGCTTTCGTGAACGCCACCCTACGCGTACGGGCGGTAGGTTCGCCGGCTACGGTCAAGGAGCGCCTCGACCAGTTGCAGGCACGCACAGAGGCCGACGAGTTTATCTTCACCTCATACATTTTCAACGAGGAGAAGTGGCACAAATCTTTGCGCCTACTCGCCGACCTCTGGGGAATGGCCTAGCAGCCCGGTTTAGAAGTCCCAGTCGTCGTCCGTCGTCGCTTCGGCGGTGCCGATCACGTATGACGAGCCGGAGCCGGAGAAGAAGTCGTGATTCTCGTCCGCGCCCGGGGATAGCGCTGCGAGGATCGCCGGGTTGACGGCGGTTTCCTCGGCCGGGTAGAGGGCCTCGTAGCCGAGGTTCATGAGCGCCTTGTTGCCGTTGTAGCGCAGGAACATTTTCACGTCTTCAGTCAGGCCGAGCGGGTCATACAAGGCGGAGGTGTACTCCACTTCGTTGTCGTAGAGCTCGTCGAGTAGCTCGTAGGCCCAGGCCTTGAGTTCTTCTTGGCGTTCTTTCGACTGCTTGGCGACGGCCTTTTGGTATTTGTAGCCGATGTAGTAGCCGTGCACGGCCTCGTCGCGGATGATGAGCCGGATCAGGTCGGCGGTGTTCGTCAGTTTGGCATGCGCGGACCAGTACATGGGCGCGTAGAAGCCGGAGTAGAACAGGAATGATTCGAGCATGACGGACGCGATCTTGCGGCGTTCCGGGTCGTCGCCGAGGTAGAGCTCGGAGATGATCTTGGCCTTCTTCTGCAGCGTGGGATCTTCGTTGGCCCACTTGAAGGTTTCTTCGATTTCCTCAGAAGAAATGAGCGTGGAGAAGATCGACGAGTACGACTTCGCATGCACAGATTCCATGAACGCGATGTTCGTGTAGACGGCCTCTTCGTGTGGGGTCTGCGCGTCGGGAATGAGCGAAACCGCGCCCAGGGTGCCCTGGAGCGTGTCGAGTAGCGTGAGGCCGGTGAACACGCGGGTGGTCATCAGCTGTTCGGCCTCGTTGAGGCTGTTCCACGACGGGATGTCATTCGACAGCGGAATCTTTTCCGGCAGCCAGAAATTCTCCGTCAGCCGATTCCAGATCTCTAGATCCTTCTCGTCTTCAATCCGGTTCCAGTTAATCGCCTCAACGGTGAAAGTTGTGTCTGTCATGATGTAAACCTTTACGCTTCACGTTTGTTGACGACGGCGTTCGCGCGGCGCGCGCCGTCCGTGCCCTTTATCCTCTCACGCCGGGAGGACTTTGGCCCCACCGAAATACCCGGAATGTTTTCCAGCGAATGACCTCACAATCCGCCTCCGGAATGACGTGGCGTGAAGCGTGGGAGGCTGGCGCGGCTTTACGCTATATCCCATGACAGTTTCAGATTTTGCCTCTTCTTCTGGCACGCGCTCCGACGTCGACTCTGCATCGTCTCAGCCGCCGACGCCACCCCCGTCCGCTGACAAACCGGCAGCCGTGAGCGCGAAGAAGCCACGTATTGCCGGGATTGATATTGCCCGCGGGCTAGCCATTATTGGGATGATTTGGGCGCACACTAAAGCCTTTTCGTTTGAGCAAACCTCGATCGGCGACTACCTGTCTACTATCCCGGATGGCCGCTCGGCCGCGCTGTTTGCGCTGTTGGCGGGCGTGTCCCTGTCGTTAATGACGGGCCGTACGCAGCCGTATACGGGTACGAAGATGTATCACGCGAAGTTGCGGATCGTGGGCCGCGCGATCATGTTGTTGGCCATCGCGGGAATCTTCGTGTTCTTCCCCACGCCGATCGCGATTATTTTGGGTTACTACGCGGCGTGGTTCATTTTGATGATTCCCGTGCTGGGGTGGTCTGCGCGCCGACTGTTTATTGCGGGCGCAGTGCTGGCGCTGGTTGGCCCGCCGCTCATCCAGGTGATTGAGGCTCCGGCGGTGGACCAGCACATCATGTCGGCGGGCAATATCAACAATCTGTTCCATGACGTGCTCGTTACCTCGATGTATCCTGGCTTGGCCTATTTGGGTTACGTGCTGATCGGCATGGCACTGGGCAGGCTTGACCTCACCCGGCGTGACCTGCAGATTTCCATGGTTGTGATCGGCACAGGCGTGGCGTTGTTGGCCTACACGGGCTCGTATGCGATCACCCGCACCTGCGACGACGGTTTTGACGGCATCATCAAGGAAATTCCGGCTTCCGAGTTTCCAAGTTCCCAGCTTCCTGATACCGAGCTTGACGGCTCAACGCCCGGCGGCTCGGAGCTTCCCGACGCCGCCCTTCCCGCACCCACCGACGGTACGACGGATGGTTTGAGCGGCTTGGACGACGCGCTATCTGGCGGCGAACTCACTCCCGAGCAGCTCGAGAAACTGAAGAAGAACGGCGACGTCGAGATCATCACGCCCGGCAAACCCGGACAGGGCTCATCTCCCGCCCTTCCGGGCCCGGACTCTTTTGATCCAGACTCGAAGGGCAACGACTTCCCGGGCAAGGACTTCCCCGATAAAGATCTCCCTGGGGATTATTTCCCTAAGGGCGACTTCCCCGACGACGACTATTACCCGGGTGACTGGTCAACGATCAACACGTGTACGCTCTTCAACGCGAATCCGCATTCGAACACGACGCCCGAGGTGCTCGGCAACACCGGAGTTGGGGTAGCCCTGCTAGGACTCAGTCTGCTGCTGTCCCGCCTCGCCCGGCACGTGCTCTTCCCGGTGGCAGCGATCGGGTCGATGGCGCTAACCGCCTACACGGCGCACGTCATCATCCTGAGCCTCCTGCCTAACTCCTTCGGTTTCTACGACGGCGTTAACACCACTTTCTTGTGGTTGACCGGCGGGCTCATGGTGTTCTGTTCGCTGTGGAAGCTCCTGCCGATCGGGCGCGGACCGCTCGAGTAGCTGACGTGGAAGTTCTCGCTCTGGTTCGCCCGCCCGAGCAAGCCAGCACCAGAGGCTACGGCCGGCCCGGCCGCCGACACCAGCCCGAGTGCTACGGACGAGCCTGGGCAGCTGCCCGCGCAGCCCGCGGAGCAGCCTCGAGAATCCGAGTGATCGCGGCGTCGTCGTGGGCGGCGGACACGAAGTAGGCCTCGAACACTGACGGCGGCAAGTGAACGCCGTCGGCGAGGAACGAGTGGAAAAAGGCCGGGAAGCGGAACTGCTCCTGAGCCTCCACGTCCGCCCACGAGCGTGCCGGACCTTCGGCGAACAGGATCGAGAACAGCGAGCCGACCCGCTGGACGTGATGGGTCACCCCTTCGGCGCTGAGCGCCTCGCTGATGCCGCTGGCCACGGCGTCGGCGGCGCGGTTAATCGCGCCATAGACTCCGGCGTCGGCCAACCGTAGCGTGGCAAGCCCGGAGGCGGTAGCCAGCGGGTTACCGGAGAGTGTGCCGGCCTGGTAGACCGGGCCGAGCGGGGCGAGGTAGTCCATGACGTCGGCGCGTCCGCCGAGTGCCGCGATGGGCATGCCGCCGCCGAGTACCTTGCCAAACGTCATGATGTCGGGCGCGTACGGCTCGTCTTGGTCGATTCCCCACATGCCGGCGGGTGACAGGCGGAAGCCGGTGAGCACTTCGTCGTAGATAAGCAGGGCATCGTGACGTTCGCATACGGATTTGAGGAAGGCGTTAAATCCGGGGTCGGGCGCGATAACGCCCATGTTTGCGGGCGCGGCCTCCGTGATGATGGCTGCGATCCGATCACCGTGCTCGGCAAACAGGTCAGTGATCGCCTGGCGGTTGTTGTATTCGACCACCACCGTGTCGCGAACCGTGCCGTCCGGAACGCCCGCCGAGGAGCTCATGCCAAACGTGGCAACCCCCGAGCCGGCCGCTACCAGTAGTGCGTCCTCGTGGCCGTGATAGCAGCCTGCAAACTTGACGATGAGATCGCGCCCGGTGAACCCGCGGGCCAGCCGGATCGCCGTCATCGTCGCCTCCGTGCCGGTGGACACGAAGCGTACTTTTTCTACGGGCTCCACCCGGTCGATCACCACTTCGGCCAGTTCGACCTCGGCGAGCGTGGGCGCTCCGAAGGACAGCCCACGCGCCGCAGCCCGCTGGACCGCGTCAACCACCTCTGGGTGAGCGTGGCCGAGCAGCGCCGGCCCCCACGAGCCCACCAGGTCCACGAATTCGCGGTCGCCGGAATACGTGTAGGCTCCGCGAGCGCGGTCGATAAACACTGGGGCGCCACCCACGGATCCGAAGGCGCGCACGGGCGAGTCCACGCCCCCGGGGATGGCGCGTTTGGCGCGTTCAAAATCAACCATGATTACCCTTTCTGGCCGGCGCTGACCGGCTGTGTGTGCCTGTTAGCCTGCCGCGTGTGCGGCTTTGTGGGCGAGTTCGGCGGCCCAATACGTGCAGATCATCGTGGCGCCCGCGCGGGCGATTCCGGTGACCATTTCGTCGATCACCCTATCGCGGTCGATCCAGCCGCGCTCGGCCGCCGCTTCCACCATCGAGTATTCGCCAGAGACTTGGTAGGCGGCCACGGGCACGGGCGAGATCGCACACACGTCAGCCAGCACGTCGAGGTAGGAGCTTGCGGGTTTGACCATGACGACGTCGGCTCCCTCGGCGATGTCGAGCTCTGCCTCGCGCACGCCTTCCCGCCGGTTGGCCACGTCCATTTGGTAGGTGCGCCGGTCGCCGCTCAGCTGGGAGTCGACCGCTTCGCGGAATGGGCCGTAGAACGCTGAAGCGTATTTCGCGCTGTAGGCAAGGATGGCGACGTCGGTGTGCCCGGCGGTGTCCAGGGCCGCGCGGCAGGCGGCCACCTGGCCGTCCATCATCCCGGACAGGCCAAGCATGTGTGCTCCGGCTTCGGCTTGGCGAACTGCCATTTCTTGGTAGATCTCGAGCGTGGCATCGTTGTCCACCCGGCCGTGATCGTCCAGCACTCCGCAATGGCCGTGGTCGGTGAACTCGTCAAGGCACAGGTCGGCGATGATCACCGCGCTATCGCCGATCTCTGCGCGCAGGCGGGCAATCGCCCGGTTGAGAATGCCGTTCGGGTCGGTGCCAGCGCTCCCGACGGCGTCGCGCTGTTCCGGCACGCCGAAAATCATGAGCCCGCCAACTCCCGCCGCCACGGCCTCCCGGGCCGCGTCGACCAGCGAGTCCATCGTGTGCTGCACAACCCCGGGCATCGACTGGATCGGCGCAGGCTCGGTAATCCCTTCCCGTACGAACATGGGCAAAATGAGGTTACCCGGGCGGTATCCGGTTTCTCGCGCAAGTGCACGCATTGCTGGTGTGGCGCGCAGGCGCCGAGGGCGGTGAATCATGAGTGCGTCCTTTCCAACGTCTCTAAACAGTCTTCGATTCCCCGGCGGTCCGGGGTGGCGGCCACGCCGGCAGGCGGCGCTCCGAGGCTGGTCAGCGTGTCGGCAGTCGGCTGCCCGATCGCCACGAGCAGCGGGAGGTCTCCCGGCCAGTGCTCGGCGAGCGTACGCCCCGCGCTTGATGACGTCACGACGACGACGTCGGGCCGCTCCGCCGCCATCTTTCGCACGCCCTCCGGGCTCGGCTCGCTCGTGTAGATGTCTATGCGCGTAGTCGGGATACCTGCTGCGGCAAGGGAGTCGGTGAGCGTGGTGGCCGCGAGCGCGGACGCCGGAAACGTGACGCGGCGCGGTTTGGCTGCCACGAGCGCGACCGCGAGCTGCGCGGCGGTGGATGGCGCGGGTGCGATCAGCTGGGGCGAGCGGGGTGCTCGCCGGGCGGTTGCCTGGCCGACACACGCGATCGGCATACCCTGCGGTATCTCAAGGCCGCTCTCTGCCAACACGGTGAACGTGTAACCGGAGGTCACGGCCAGCCAGTGCCCGGCCGCAGCGTCAGCTCCGTGCCGCACTGGTTTCTCCCTGCGGCCTTCATCATCACAGCAAGCCGCAATCTCGGTGAAGGCTTCGCGCAGCCGGGCAATCCCCTCGGGTAGCGGCACGCGCCGCGTGACCGGGATGCTGATCCACCCCTCGGTGAGCTGCGAGGGTGCTCGCGTAGCCGCGATCTTCATCGGTTGCCCACGCCCGCTGCCAAGAAGTGCTCGGCCAGCTCGCTAGCGCAATCCAACGGATCTGGCCCGGTGACCTCGTGTTCGACGTGCTCTTCGGCGTCGACGTACCTGGCTCGCACGCTCAGCTGCCCGCCGCTATCGGTGGCCAGTACGCCCACGGGGGTCGTGCATCCGGCGCCGATGAGCCGCATGAACGCCCGCTCGGCAGTGACTTCCCTGCGGGTTGGCCCGTGATCTACTCGGGCAAGTATCTGCTCCCATTCCGATCCGCGGGCTGTTTCTATCGCGAGCGCGCCCTGTGCCGCCGCTGGGATCATGATGGTCGGGTCGAGGTCCTCGCCTACGTCCAATCCGAGCCGTTCGAGTCCGGCGCGGGCGAGTATGACGCCGTCGAGGTCGTCGCCTGCGCGCGCCAGCCGGGTGGGAACGTTCCCTCGGATCGCCACAACATCAAGATCTGGGCGGCGTGCCAATAGCTGGGCGCGCCGGCGCGGTGAGCCGGTGCCGATCCGCGCCCCCTGCGGGAGTTCGGCGAAAGGAACGGATGCGCAGAGTACGTCGGCCGGATTGGCTCTGAGCGGGTAGTAGATCGCCAGGTCCGGGTGGTCTGCTGCGGGAAGGTCTTTCGCCGAGTGGATGGCAACATCGCACTCCCCGGCCAGGATTGCTTGGCGTACCGCCGAGGTGAACAGGCCCGTGCCGCCAATCTTTTCCAGCGGCGCACGGTCGACATCGCCGCGGGTGGTGATGCCGACGATCTCGTATCCGCTCACGCGCATATCGACGCCGCCAGGCGAGCCCAAGCCGTCAGGCGAGCCCGAGCCGCTGTCTGCACCGGCGTCAACAATGAGTTGCGCGGTCGCTTTCGCCTGGGTCAAGGCCAGGTCAGAGGTGCGGGTGCCCACGCGTAACACCCTGGGAGCGCGCGGAACCTGGCGAGCGGCGTCGTCGTTCATCTCGCTCATCCCCGCTCCAGAATCGCGCTCGCGGTCGCACGCGCGTGCGGGATGACCGCCGAGATTCCCGATCCGGCCTTCCACACGCCGGTGATCCACACCGTGGGTGGGGTTTCGATCCGCCGGGCCCACGCGCGCAGGCCCGCCGTGGCCGGGGTGAGCGCTCCGCCCCAGCGCAGTACGTAAGAATCGGCGACGTCGTTGGCGGTGATTGCCGTGCCGAACAGCGCATTCACGTCCTCAATCGCGTGAGACACCGGCACGTTGTCGTTGACCGGGTAGCTCACGCGCAGCACGTGCAGGTCGGTGGCCTCGCCCAGCCAGGCCCACTTGTGCGACATGTGGGAGATTGCCTTCGTCCGCGCCGTGCCCGCCACGCACAGCATGCCCGAGCCGCGCGGTGCGGCGTCGAGTTCCTCGCTGCGCACCGCCAGCGAGACGTGGGTGGTCAGCCGCCCCTTTGGAAGCTCGAACGGCTCGAGCACCATCGCGCCCGGCAACAGCTGCTGCGCCCGCGCCACGCCGGTGGCGACGACCACGTGGTCGGCAGCCAGCGTATGCGTCGTGCCGCCGCGCTCGTAGGTGACCGACCGGGCCGTCATTTCTTTCGCCTTCGCTCCGGTGATGATCTGCGCGCTGGCCTCTGCCGCCTGCTCTGCCAGTCGCTCGGGAAGGCGGAACATTCCCCCGCGCACGGTCGCAATCGCCGGGCCGGTCAATCCCGCTTCCACTGCGCCCGCGAGCGTGCCGTGCTCGGCGAATCGCGCCTTCAGCAGTGGATCGAGGGCCAGATTATCGGGATGCGTGGAATAGATTGCGCTGACGATCGGCGAGACCAGGCGCTCCACAATCTCATCGCCCATACGCGCCCGTACGAGCTGCCCGAGCGTAGCGGCATCCTTACCCACGTGTGCGGGCATGTCCAAATCGGCGGCCACCCGCGCCGGATCAGCCAACAAGCCTGTGATCTCGTCGGAGTGCGGATCGGCCGGGATGCCCAGCTTAGCCCGCGCCGGCATCGGAAACGCCTCTCCGTTCCAGATCCACGACCTTCCCGTCGGCCCCATCGTCTCCAGCCCAAGCCCGCGAATGTAGTCGGCCACCTGCTCGGGCTGGGTGGTGAACGCGTCCGCACCCAGGTCAATCGGCACGCCCGCAAGCTCGCCGCGAGGAATAAGACCGCCTAGGTTCGTGCGCTCTTCGAGTACGGTCACGGCCTGCCCGGCTAGTGCCAGTTCGCGGGCTACGGTCAAGCCGGCAAGTCCGCCGCCGATGATAACGATCATGCCTGCTCCTTGATGTAATCCACGATCCGGGTGAGTACCCCGGGATCCGTCGTGGGCGGCACGCCATGGCCAAGATTAACGATGTGGCTCGGCGCCGCCTTGCCCGATTCCAGGACGTCGTCGACGTGCGCGCGCAGCGTCTCCCACGGCGCCGTCAGGTAGGCCGGATCAATATTTCCTTGCAACGGTTTACCGGGAAGCTGCGCGGCCGCGCTGGCGAGTGTGATGCGATAGTCGACGCCGACGACGTCGCCCACCGTCCCCATAAGGTCAAGGATGTGTCCGGTGCCAGTTCCAAAATGAATAACGGGAACCGGCAGACCCTCGACTGCGGCACGCGAATACGGCAGCACGTAGCGTTCATAGTCGGCGCGGGAGAGCGAACCGGCCCACGAATCAAACAGTTGCGCCACACTCGCGCCAGCCTCCACCTGAATTTCGATAAAGCGCCGCGTGGTGTCCGCCGCCCAGGTCATGAGCTTGTGCCAATACTCCGGGTCAGTGTGCATGAGTCCACGCGCAGCCAGGTGATCGCGCGAGGGCTTGCCTTCCACCATGTAGGCAGCGAGCGTGAACGGGCCGCCCCCAAAACCGATCACCGGCACACCCGCGTTAGCGACACATAGTGAGACAGCCTCACGAATCTCCGGCGAATCCTCCAGCCGGTGAGTGAGCACATTATCGATGTCGGCTCGGGTGCGTAGCGCCGTATTAAAAACTGGGCCAACGCCAGGTTTAATATCGACGTCGATGCCCGCAATTTTCATGGGAACCACGATGTCAGAAAAGAACACGGCGGCATCCACCCCGTGCCGGCGAACCGGCTGCAACGTGATTTCTGCTGCTAATTCCGGAATCAAACACGCCTCCAACATTGGCGTCTTTGCGCGGATTTCTCGGTATTCGGGGAGCGACCTTCCGGCCTGCCGCATGAACCATACCGGCGGGCGCACCCCGCGCTTCCCACGTGCCGCATCAACAAGAAGACTCATGGCCGTAAGTGTTCCAAAAGTGGACGTCCTTATCAATTCGAGTAATAATCATGGGCGTGGCTCTTTTTGTCGTTTCAGCAAACCATCACGATCTCACGATTTCAGACGTGGAACGGGTGGCTCAGCACGCCCAAAATCTTAGCGACACTTTAAGAGACACCGTCAGCATAACTGGTCACGCTGTGCTGTCCACATGCAACCGCTACGAGCTCTACCTCGACTCTACTCGCGAGGCCGCTGAGGCTATCCGGGAACAGCTGAACGGCGCGACCACGCAGGGCGGTGTCATCCTACGCGAAGCCGCCGAGGCGGCCCGGCACATTTACGCCGTCGCCTCCGGGCTGGACTCAATGGTGGTGGGCGAACGTGAAATCGTCAGCCAAATGCGCACCGCGCTCAGCTCGGCTCGCGAGGCACACACCACCACGCCCCTGCTCGAACAAGTCCTGCAGGGCGCACTTGCCACCTCCCGCAAAGTCGCCTTGCACACAGACTTTTCCGCGGCCGGCAGGTCCATCGTGGGCGCCGCGCTCGACATGGCGAACTCGAGCGGATGCGAACGCGCCGCCTGCGACGACGCCGGGCGTTCCCCGTGCGACGACGTCGCAATCCCCCGGAGTAACTGGGCGAATATTCGCGTGCTGCTTGTGGGCACGGGCGCCTATGCGGGGGCAACCGTCGCCGCGCTTAAAGACCGGGGTGCGACCCATATTTCGGTGTGGTCAAAATCCGGCCGCGGCCACCAGTTCGCAGCGGACCACGGCGTCGTCTACACGCCCGTGCTCGACCTCATGAGCCCCGCCGTCGTGATTCTTTGCCGGGGAACAGGTTCGCCCGTCATCACCGCGGACGCCCTGCGCGAGGTCATGCCCCGCCGCAGCCCGCTCACGCTTATTGATTTGGCGCGCTCACGCGACGTCGAAACCACAGCCCGTGACGTGGAAGGCGTGCGGCTCATCGACCTCGAGGTCATCCGTCACCACGTGCCAGCCGCGTGCCAGGGCGATATTGAACGTGCCCAGCAGATCATCGCGGACGGGCTCGCGGATCTGGATAAACAGCTGGTCGGCCGGGCAATGGACCCGGTCATCATCGCGATCCGCAACCACCTGGGAACCATGCTCGAACGCGAACTGGAAAAGTTCCCGGCCGGTGGCGACGTTCCAGCCGAACGCTCCACCCGAGCATTGCAACGATTTGCAGCCACCTTGGCCTATCAACACTCAGAAAACGCGCGCCGGGCCGCCGAAGGCGGGCGGGCAGAAGAATTTCATGCGGCAGCCGAATTAGTTTTCGGTATTTCACTTCCCGAACCTCAACCAGTTAAAGGATCGTCATGACCGACGCTTATATGATCGTCTCCTACGGCGGGCCGGACAAACCGGACGATGTCGTGCCCTTCTTGCGCAACGCCGTCGCCGGCAAAGGAATCCCTGATGAGCGGCTCGAAGAAGTGGGCGAACACTACTTCCTTTTCGGCGGCAAATCCCCGATCAACGAGCTCAACAGTGAGCTTGCCCAGAACTTGCGCGAGGAGCTGGCGCGGCGTGGGGACACCACGCCCGTCGTCGTCGGGAATCGGAACTGGCTGCCCTATGGCAACGACGTGCTTCGCGAGCTGTACGACGCCGGGGCGCGGTCGGTTCGTGCGATAGCGACGTCAGCATACGGCTCGTATTCATCGTGCCGTCAGTACCGTGAGGATTTGGCTCGCTGGCTCGGCGAATTGGACCTGCCCGAAATGGATATTGATAAAGTGCCGCCGTTTTGGGACACGGAAGCGTTCTTCCGGGCGTATCGGGATTCGACAGCGCGCGCGTTGCGTGAGGCGCCCGATGGTTCGCGGGTGTTGTTCGTGACGCATTCTGTGCCGACCGCGATGAACGAAGCCTCGGGGGTGGCTCGCCCGCTCACCTATGAGGGTCAGCATCTGAGCCTGGCCCGCCGGATCGCGGATTCCCTCGGTATCGCCGAGTGGGACATGACCTACTGTTCCCGCTCGGGCAGCCCGCGCACGCCCTGGCTCGAGCCCGATGTCAACGACCACATCGAGTCCCTTGCTGAGCGCGGCGTGACCTCTGTGGTGATCGTGCCGATCGGGTTTATTTCCGACCACATGGAAGTCATCTACGATCTGGACACGCAAGCGAAGGAAACCTGCGACGAGCTCGGCATCGCCCATCACCGCGCAGCGACCGTGGGCACCGATCCGCAGTTCATTTCCGCGCTCGCCGATCTTTTACAAGCGCCCGAGCATCCGACGTGTGCGGCGTCGTGCTGCTGGGCCGGCGCAAAGGAGCCGGCCGTTCCCGCGCTTTGACATCGATCTACGAACCTTCAACACCAAAACTGAGAATTTAAAAGTAAAGGAGTAATCATGACTCATCCACACCACGCCGAACATGGCGGTCATCCGGGCGCGGCTATCTCTGCCGTTCACGGCCACGACGACCCCGAATTCGTCGAGAAACTGAACCGCGAGCGCCCATACGTCATGTGGGCCGTGTTCGCCGGGGGCTCGTTCGCCGCCGACGACGCCGCCCAGATTGCAGCCGAGGTGGAAGCAGGCATCGCCAAGACCGGCGTGAAAGTGCGGGGCTTCTACGATCTGTCCGGATACCGGCACGACGCCGATCTCATGGCCTGGTTTATTGCCGACACTCCCGAAAAGCTTCAGGCCGCCTACCGCGTGATTGCGCGTGGCAAGCTTGGTGTGGAGCCGGTGTGGTCTGTCATCGCCCAGCACAAGCCGGCCGAGTTCAACAAGGCGCACCTGCCCGGCATGTTCGTCCACGAAGAAGCGCCGAAGTATGCCTCGGTTTATCCGTTCGTGCGCTCGTATGACTGGTATCTCATTGAGCCGTGGAAGCGTGCGGCGATCATGCGCAACCACGGGATGGCCGGCCGTGAATTTGGCGACCTCGTCACCTCTACGCTGGCGACCTTCGCGCTGTCGGATTACGAATGGGTGGTCTCGCTCGAAGGTGACGACCTCACCCGGATCGTTGATCTGCTCTACGCGTTCCGCAACACCGAAGCGCGCATGTACATCCGCCAAGATACGCCATTCTTCACCGGCGTCAAGTGCGAGCTGGCGGACTGGGCGCGCAAGCAAGCTCGCTAAACCCGGCCGTCGTCGCCGACACTCGGCGGCGATACCGTCAATGGGCAGGAAAGCAACCCGCTTACCTGCCCATTTGCGTATCATGCACCGAACATACTCACCCGTTAGTAAAACAACGCTGTTATACTGAAAGCGTACAGACAATACCCATGTCTGGGAGACGGCACCTGGGCAGATGGCACTGCTCGGCCGCAACATAAAAAGTTAACTTTTCTGGAGGACACACCATGCACGTTCAAGACAGGCGTCAGGCGCTCGTCGCGCCGATCATCGCCCTTGTGCTGACACTCTTGCTGAGCTTCGGTGGAATGATTTTCGCCAAACCGCCCGCACTGGCACAGACCAGCAATAAGGCTCGAGTTGAGCTCGACCTATCGAATAATTCGAATGAGGGCACTGCTGGCGTTGAGGTCGGCAAGCTTGCGTCATACAACGTGCAATGGACGTGCCAGGGCACGGACACCGGGTGTGACGACCTCGTGCTCACCGTCAAGATTCCCGGACTCGAACAGGCCAATAACACGGAAAAGAACGTACATTCTCTGTATGTCTCGCCCGATCGCGGGCCGACGGCCGCCCAACCGGTGGTGTCAGGTGACACGATCACCTGGAACATTGGCTCCGTGGACCCGGGCGCTACCGGCTCCGTTCAAATCCAAGTTGCGGCACAGAACCGCATGTGGCCAGCCGGCGAGGAGTTGTCGGTGAAGGCCACACTCACCTCCAGTGGTACGCAAAACCCGGAGATCACCGATGTTGCGACCACTCCGATCCTCGTTGCTGGAGAAATCGACGTCGCTAAGAAACGCCGTGGCCCCCAACCCTATCCAGGAGCCGAAGTCCGCTACGACATCGCCTACGGATACCACGGCAAAAAGCGCGAGTCGAGCGTCATTTTTGACGCGCCCAACGAGGTTGGTGTGCACGGCATTCTTGACACGAAAGTTGTTGACCAGCTCCCGGCTGAAGCCGAGTTCGTGGCAGCGTCCTCCGGTGGCGTCTACGATCCTGCCAGCCACACGGTGACGTGGACTCGCCCCGGCCTGCTCAGCCATGTGAACGACATGTGGGTGGACGTGCGCTATCCCGAGGACCAGGTCGTTGAATCCGGCACAGAGGTGACCAACACCGTCACCGCCACAGGCACCAAGCGCGGGGGCGTCCCCACTATCGCAACTGACACCGATGTCAGCACGTTCCGCGAGATCAACCCCCGGACTAACCAGCGCAAAGTGACGGTTAACAGGTACCGTACGACTGCCCGCGGCGCTCTCGCGCAATGGGAGCTCGAATGGTCCAATACAGGCAACGTGCCACTTGAACTCACCATTGAGGACGCCCTGCCCTGCCAGTACACGTCCCCAACAGACGGATCAACTGACTGCGCCACACCCGCACTCAAAGACATCCGCATTCACGGCAGCCGCCCGGCAACCGGGCCGACCACACTCGTCTACTACACGAACCTCGACCCAGACGGACGAACGCTCGAGCTTCAAGGATCCACGCGCGAACGGCGCCTTGAGGTTAGCGACGGCGAGTGGGTCACCAAACTCGTGTTCAAAACGATCATCAACCCTGGCGACTCCAGCCGCAACTGGACTGTGACCGGCGTCGTCGTCGACGATTTCCCCAGCGAAGCACCTACTGCCGTGACAGGAGCCGACGGGAAGACCACCTATGTGGCACCAGACGGCACGCCCTACCACTGGGCAACAAGTGCTTTCACTCAGGGAGTACCCGTCATTGAGAACACTGCCAACTATTCGTGGCGAATCGACCCCTCGCTCGGCATCACCGACGACGATCTTCCACTCGACGAAAACGGCAACCGCATCGCATCCAGCGGCACTGCCACATACACGGACTACGTACAGGTACGCGAACCTTACCCCACGTACGGCACGTGGAAGTCCATCGAATCAGAAGACGGCAAGCAGATCAAAGCTTCCCATCTGACTAGCCCAGAGAACGACAAGCTACAAGCTTTCAACCCAGGAGACGACATCACATTCCGAGTCGGCTTCTACACGGGCGAATCCGGCACGAACTTCTACCCCGTCATCGTTGACACCCTCCCAGAAGGCGTCAAGTTCAACGGAGTAGACACCGTCAAGTTTTCGAAGAACTGGCCGGCGACCCTGCCTGCCGACAAAATGAAAGTCGACGTGTCAACCGTTGAGATCAAAGGCAAGAAACACGAAGTCGTACGCTTCTCGTGGCCAAGCGATTCTGAGGGTGAATACTACGCTCCTCCAAAGCTCGGAAGCGCATCAAACAATCGGAGCACGGAAGCAACTTTCAGCTTCACGGCACGAGTCACGCCAGACACGCCCGCCACGGGCGCAGCCACTGTGGGCTACCACGAAAACAAGGTCGCGTTCTACGACGCCAAAGTGCCCAACTACGATACGTACCTTCATCCGCAACAGTGCTTGTGCTCCTGGGATCCTGATAATCCACACGAGAAAGACGAGCACGGCCTGTCCGGGCTTGTCGACGCGGCCGGGAATCCAGACAAGGAGCGTATCGGCTGCTACCAAACCGTGCCATTCACCGTGATCGGCGCCCCCGCCTTGCAGGGAAGCAACTGGGTGAAAGGCACCGACCAAAGCGACTTCCTCAAGCATCCGAACTTCGGCGCCGCCGACCTCTCTGAGCCCGCACAATTCCGCGCCGAAATCAAGAACACCGGCAACGTGGAAGCCAGCGGCCTGATCCTGTACGACATCCTGCCCTACCCAGGGGACTACTCAGTCGCCTCGAAAAACACGAAAGCCGACTTCCGGCATTCCGAATTCCGCGTACTCATGGACGGACCCGTCAAGTTCAGCCCGGACACTCCTGAACCTAAGTCGGTGCTCTACTCGACGTCGTCGAACCCGTGCCGCGGCGAAATCCTTTCCAAGGGTGGCACGCGCGAATCCGGTCCAGAAAACTGCTACGACCAGTGGATCCCTGAAGACGAGGTCACCAACTGGGCGACCGTTCGGTCCATCCGCGTGGAGTGGGACGACGAGACGAGGCTCAAGAACGGCGATGTGTGGAACATGGACATCGACGTCGTTGCGCCCTCTCAGCCCGTGTCTGGAGTTGCGTGGAACAACTACGCCGTGACCGGAAAGAACGCGCTCACTGATGCGCACTTGCTCGCAGCCGAGCCAGCCAAGGTTGGCTTGACGCTAGCGACGGATCCGAGCATCAGCAAGACAGTCGCAAAGTCTACTGTTGAGTCCGTTGACGGATATGAGGGCGTCGACCTTCTCGATCGCACCGACAGGTGGCAGGAAGGATCGAAGCTCGAATACACGATCACGGCCTCCAACGGCGGGCCTGGGCCTCTCACTCAAGTGAAAGTGAACGACCCGCTACCCGCCGGCGTGAACTTCCTTGCCGCACATGCCGACAACGGCAGCTACGATCCTGCGACTGGCATATGGACCCTGTCCGAGCAGACTCAACTGACTGATGAAGCGGGCAACAAGGCGTATTCGTTGCGTGAAGGAGCGAGCCTGCCCGCCGAACACGCCTCCCACACCGGCTACATCTATGAGACTGCGGCCGGAGATTTCCAGATTCATGCGGAAACAGGGGAACCCACCTCGGTTGTCATGAACCGCGACGATCTTGAACCTGTGATGACCGACAAGGGCATTCCGGGTGGATCTTCAGCAACCCTGAAGATTTACGGCGAAGTCGCAACCGATGTGACGCCCGGTTCCCCGATCTGTAATACGGCAGGCTATGCACCGGGTAGTCCGCAGGTCGACGCACACAGCCCAGACCAGCGTCCGAGCGCCGAGGCATGCTTCACGCCGGTGGAGCCAGATCCTGAGCCGACGCCAACGCCTACGTCGACTCCGACGCCAACGCCGACGCCTACACCTACACCGGAGCCGACTCCTGAGCCGAGTCCGGAACCGTCGCCGACTCCTGAGCCGAGTCCGGAACCGTCGCCGACTCCTGAGCCAACGTCGGAGCCAACTCCAACGCCGGAGCCGTCGCCCGAGCCTAGCCCGGAGTCAACACCCAGTGAGGATCCAACACCGGACCCGACGCCAACGCCTACGCCGTCGCCGGCACCGCAAAAGCCGCGGCTCCCATTGACTGGTGCTCAATCCGGGCCTCTACTGATCGGCGCACTTGGTGCGATTGCGCTCGGTGGCTTGTTGCTGGTGCGCAGACACCGCAGCATGAACTAGGAGCTTAGGTCTAGATCCGTCCCACGTTCCGGGGGTACACGTTGCCTTCCCGGGGTACCAGATCCGGCGATTTGTCTACCCCGAGAACGAAACAGGTACCCCCGGAACCCGTGTACGGGACCCCTTTTTCCGTAACACGTGAGCCCCTCGTGCGTTTCTGCTTATATAGCAATTCTGCCGGACTCGCGGGCCCCAAACCTCGCTATTTCTGCTTATATAGCAAGAACGCGCGGCTTTGATGCGTGTGCATGTGTAAGGGCGAGCGTGAAGATCACGCTCGCCCTTACACACTAGCCAGGTGGCCGAGTTGGTTACCTAGGTCAGTTACCAACCCGGCCCAGGTTGGTTAGGACAGGATGTGCATATCGTGCCATCCGTGGCCGACTTGGATGGGGTGTCCCCACCGGCTGTTGCCGAGGTTGCGGTAGAAGAACATCCGCCCATCGGTGCGTACTCCGAGTAGGTCACGGCGTCCATCACCATTCAAGTCACCTGGAATAGTAACGTGGGAGAACCCGGCCCACCCGTGGCCGACCTGGCCGGCACCAGAGAACGTGCCGTCCGCGTGGCCTCGGTAGGCGAACATGCGCCCATCATCCCGAATCCCAATCAGATCAGGGTTGCCATCACCAGTGAACTGACCAGGTGCAAGGATCATGGTTGTTCGACCCCAACCATGCCCAACCTGGCCACGGCCGTTGAGTCCGTTAGTTCGCACGTTGTAAGCAAACAACCGTCCATTATCAACCTGGCGTGCTACCAACACGTGGTCTGATCCGAAACGGCCAACATAGATGATGTTGTCCATCCCGTTCCAACCCCGACCAGCCTGCTTACCATAGGACAAGGCGCCGCCTCCATCGGAGTAGTAGTAATGCATAGTCCCATCACTGTGGCGGACCAACAAGTCAGAACGGTTATCACCATTCACATCCGGGATCGGAGTGATCGACGTGATCTGACCTTGATCACAGGCAACCACTCCAACACCGTAGATCCCGCCTTGGCCATTACCAGCATAGAAATGAACCCGGCCATCGGAATCAACCGACCACACGTCAGCAATCCCATCACCAGTGGCATCGCCAAGCACGCCACTAGCACGAGACCCAACCTTCAACCCATCAGCCACCACACACGACGGCACAGGCTCAGGCTCAGGCGCGGGAGTCAGTTCCGCGATCTCCTCATCGGTCATCGGCCGAGTGCGAGTTTCTTCAAACTCGACCTCGGTTTCGATCCACGCAGCCTCAGACGCGCTCCACGTCCAATCAGTCGTGGTCACGGTGCGGGTCTGATGCACGATGCGCTGTTCTAGGTCAGCCTCACCATCCACCCAGTCGCCATACTCAGTGACCACGTCGGGCTTGGGTGGTAGCGGTGCCTCGACAGTCCACTGGGCTATGACGTCCTCAGCGAGCTTGTAACCCTCAACAGCGCGAGCAGTCACATCCGTGACAGTGCCCGGGTTCATCTTGACCGTGCCCGAGACGACGTCGCCATCAACCAGGTACTCCACGCCTTCAACCGTTGGGATCACAATCCCACCAGCCTCAGCAGAATACTCAGGTTCAGCAACCTCGGAGACCACTACCGTCAGGGCATCGATCTCCTCGGCAGTCATCGGACGAATACGCGTCTGCGTGAACTCGAAGGTCACCTCGGCCCACGTGCCTTCGGCAGCACGCCAGGTCCAATCGATGTTCTTGACAGTACGAGTCTGGATTACAACGCGCTCAGCCTTATTGACTTCACCGTCAACCCACTCACCGTACTCAGTGACCGCTTCCGGCTTCGGTGGCAGCGGAGCCTTCACGCTCCACTGGGCCACGACGTCCTCAGTGAGCTTGTAACCCTCAACAGCGCGAGCAGTCACATCCGTGACAGTGCCAGGCAAGACCTCCACAGTCCCAGTGACGACCTCGCCACCAACCAGGTACTCAACGCCTTCAACTGTTGGGATCACAATCCCACCAGCCTCAGCAGAATACACAGGCTCAGCAACCTCAGAGACCACCACCGTCAGGGCGTCGATCTCCTCAGCCGTCATCGGACGAATACGCGTCTGTGTGAACTCGAAGACCATTTCGGCCCACTTACCTTCGGCAGCGCGCCAGGTCCAATCGATGTTCTTGACAGTACGAGCCTGATGCACGATGCGCTGATCTGCATCAGCTTCACCATCGACCCAGTCACCGTACTCGGTCACCGCTTCGGGCTTCGGTGGCAGCGGAACTTTCACAGTCCAGTCAACCACCACATCCTCAGCGATCGTGTAACCATCGACAGCGCGAGCAGTCACATCCGTGACCGTACCTGGCAAGACCTCCACAGTCCCAGACACGACCTCGCCACCGACCACGTACTCAACGCCCTCAACCGTTGGGATGACAATCCCACCAGCTTCAGCAGAGTACACAGGCTCAGCAACCTCAGAGACCACCACGGGCAGGATTTCACAGCCGTCATCGTCGACCTTGACGCCCTCCGCAGTGTCCGGGCACTTGTCTGCCCAGTTCGGAACGCCGTCGCCGTCGTCGTCGCCAACGTCCTTCCACTTCGCGTACACCGTCACGTCAGCCGTGATAGCCGTGTCGAAGTCGAAAGCGGTCGCAAACTCGGCGTCGGCGAACCAGCCCTCAAACTCGAACCCGTCAGCAACAGGAACGTCCGGCGTCGTAGCCTTCTGCCCATCAAGGACCAGCTGCACCGGCACCTGCTCGCCGCGTCCACCCATATCAAACATCACCTGATGCGAATAGGTGTTCGCAGAGAACACGATCAGGTTAAGACCGCTCGGGCTCACCCACGAAATACCCTTGGATTCATCCACGATGAAGAGCTTGCCGTCCCTGACCTCCGCATTCGCAGCCTCGCTCGCAGCCTCAGGATCGTACAAGTCACCGAGCCCATCCGTGATCAACTGTTTCGTCGACTTCACGGTCGGAAGGCCAAACAGACCCAGAGTCTCAAGCTCAAGACCCTCAGCGCTCGCCAACGGCCACAACTCATAGTTGATGTTAAGCCGTTCAAGCTTCTTGTTGTTTGACACGTCGAGAGCCGTGAGGTCGTCATTCAACCAAAGGGTCAGATACGTCAGCTCAGGATTCTTCGACACGTCAATGGCGCTGAGCTGATTACCTGACAGGTTCGCGATCTTCAGCTTCTTCGCCTTCGTGAGATCCACAGACGTCACATTATTGGTCTGAGCATACAGCTCCTCCAGATGTAGCCCTACGAAATTCAGTTCGGACAAGTAATTGTTCGACACGTCCAGAACTTCGAGGGCTCCGTTACGAGACAGATCAATCTTCTCAAGGTTGTTATTTCGTGCATACAGCCATTCGATGCCTTCACTGTGCTTGACATCAAGCGCCGTCAGCTTGTTGTTATGCACGTAAACGTAGATGAGATTGCCGAGACCTGACGTGTTGACCTCCGTCAACTGATTATCGTTAACGATCAGCCACCGCAAGTAACGATTCTTCGACACGTCCAACGTGGTCAAAGCGTTATCGTTCGCCCACAACCGTTCGAGCTCTTTGTTCGTCGACACGTCGAGTTCCGTCAGCTTGTTCTTCTGCACATTGAAGTAGTAGAGCTTCGGATTGTTCGACACGTCGATGCTCGTCAAATTGTTGTTCGGCACATACAGTCTTTCCAGCTTCGGATTCTCAGAAACGTCAAGCTCTGTCAGCTGATTGTTATCCGCGAAGATCCAAGACATCTTCGGAGAATTCGTGAGATCAAGCGACGTGAGCGCGTTATTCCTGACTCGGATTTCGCTCAACTCTGGCTTATCTGACACGTCCAGCGCCGTCAGCTTGTTGTTGTCTGCAAAAAGCTGCCTCAAATCCGGATTGTTACTGACGTCAATCTCTTCTACCTGGTTATTGTTCAGGTTCAGGAATCTCAACTTTTGATTAGCAGAAACATCAACCTCAGTCAGCTGATTACCCGACACATTCAGATTGGCGAGGTACGGGAAGTGCTCGATACCTTTCAGCGATGTCAGGCCGGCCTTCTCCAAGTTGATGTTCTTGACGGAATTGCGCTCCGAATCAGTGAGCTTGCCATCGTTATGCCAGTCGAATTCATCGGCAACGTACTTGCGGAGTACCGGATCTGGGAAGTTCACTTCATCGATCGGAAGCTGATTTTCAACAGGCTTCGGAGCCGGCTCCACAATGTTCAAAATGAACGTCGCAGGCAGCGGGACGTTCGGGTTATCATCTTCGATCGGATCAGCTGTAATCCGGAGAGTGATCACCTTATTATCCACAGCCTCGGTTGGCGTACCCGTGAGCTCACAACCACGAACGAAATCATTGCTCTGGACCGTCAAACCCTCAGGCAGACCATCGGCAACGCATTGGACGTTCCAAAAACCGCCGTAGCTGTGATCATCGGCAACCTTCTGCTTGATCTCTTTACCAACAGTTCCATTGACGACGTCGACGACGTTGCGCAGCTCCGGAGCCTTCGTGCAACCACGTTCGTCAACAGCCTTGTATGCCGAAGCCGGACATTCGTCCTTCCAGTTCGGCACGCCGTCGTTGTCGTCGTCGCCCATGTCTTTCCACTTGGCGTAAACCGTCACGTCACCCGTGACAGCCGCGTCGAAATCGAACGGCGTGGTCAACTCAGCGTCGGCATACCAGCCATCAAACTCGAAACCATCAGCGGCCGGAGCCTCCGGCGCGGCAACCTTCTGCCCATCAAGCACGAGCTGCACCGGCACCTGCTCGCCTTGACCGTTCATCTCGAAGGTCACCTGATGAGAGTAGGTGTTCGCCGAGTACACAGCCATGTAGACACCGCTCGGGCTCACCCAGTTAACGGACAGACCCTCGTCGTCAACGTAGAGCTTGCCGTCCTCGATCTTTCCGTTCAAGACCTTTTCGATCTTGTCCGGATCGAACAAATCGCCAAGCCGACTGGTATCCAACTGTTTCGTTGACTTCACGATCGGCAGGCCGAGCAGTTTGAGATTCTTGAGGTCAAGATCTTCAGCGCCTACCACCGGCCACAAATCATAGTTGATCTCGAGTTGTTGTATCTTCTTGTTGTTCGACAGGTCGAGATCTGTCAGCTTGTTTAACCAGACGGTGAGATGCGTCAGCTCAGGATTATTCGACACGTCAACGCCGGTCAGATGGTTCCCCGAAAGGTCCAGAATTTGCAGCTTCGGAGACTTCGTGAGGTCAATGGCCGTCAACGCGTTGCGATCCGCATACAACCTTTCCAGATGCTCGCCAACGAAATTCAATTCCGTTAAGTAGTTATTCGACGCACCCAGAATTTCGAGAGCAGTGTTATTGGACAGGTCGATATCTGCGATCTTGTTGTTTCGCATATGCAGCCACCTGACGTTTTCACTTTGCGTGATATCAAGCTCGGTCAGCTTGTTGTTATGTACGTAAACGTAGATAAGCTTTTCGAGCCCTGACGTGTTGACCTCCGTCAGCTGATTGTTCTCAACAAGCAGCCAGGTCAGGTTTTTATTCGTCGACACGTCAAGCGTGGTCAGAGCGTTATCGTTCGCCCACAACCGATCGAGATTCTCCAGATTCGACACGTTAAGACTCGTCAGCTTGTTCTTTTGCACATCCAAGTAGACAAGCTTCGGATTATTGGACACGTCAAGAGTCGTCAGATTGTTCTGCGGTACAAACAATCTTTCCAAATCAGGATTCTCGCTGAGATCAAGCTCGGACAGCTGGTTGTTGTGCAACGACATCCGATTGAGTTCCGGAGAATTCTTCACGTTCAACGAGGTCAGCCCGTTATTTTGCGCGTAAATCGAATACAGCTTCGGCAGATTCGACGCATCGAGCTCCTTGACCTGGTTATCCTCGAAAGAAACTGTTTCCAATCGCGGATTCTTGCTGATATCCAGCTCGGTTATCTGGTTTTGATCGAGCGTCAGGACTTGCAGGATCGGGTTCCACGAGACGTCAATCTCAGTCAACTCGTTGTTCTTCAGGTTCAACGTCCGCAGGTACTGGAAGTATTCAATACCCTTCGCTGATGTCACGCCCGAATCTGGCAGATGAATGAGTGCGCCCCAACGCTCCGATTCTTTGAGCGTGCCATCGTTGTTCTTGTCGAACTTTTCCGCAATATACTGCCGGAAAACAGAATCTGGGAAGTGCACCTCGTCAATCGGAATGTCCTGGGCAAACGGCCTTGGTTGCAACCTGGCCTGCACGTTCCATTCAACCACCACGCCGTCGGCGATCTCGTAACCGTCAACAGCACGAGCAGTCACGTTCGTGACCGTACCCGGAGCGACCTGGACCGTACCCGAGACGACCTCGCCGTTCACCAGGTACTCAACGCCTTCAACCGTTGGGATCACAATCCCGCCATCTTGGGCAGAATACACAGGCTCAGCAACTTCAGAGACGACGACGAGCACGATTTCGCAGCCATCACCATCAACTTGGACGCCTTCCGCGGTGTCCGGGCACTTGTCTGCCCAGTTCGCAACGCCGTCGCCGTCGTCGTCGCCCATGTCTTTCCACTTGGCGTACACCGTGACGTCACCAGTGACAGGGGCGGCGAAATCGAACGGCGTGGTGAATTCGGCGTCGGCATACCAGCCGTCGAATTCGAAGCCGTCCGCGGTCGGGGTGTCCGGTTCTGTAGCCGTTCCGCCTTCCTCCACGAGCTGCGCAAAAACCACCTCGCCGTGACCGTTCATCTCGAACGTCACCCCATACATAATGATTTTCGGCGCAACAATCCTCACGTGGATCGCTCTAGCGGTGACCCACCACACGTCGAATTCTCTATCGAGAAGGAAGAGCTTGCCGTTTTCGATTTTGCCGTTGTCCAGGCGAGTTGTCGACCTTGGATCAAAAAGTTCACCCAGATGCCCGGTATCAACCTCGCCCGTATCCTCCGCAATCGGAACTCCATGCAAGGTAACGAAAATGGGCTTTATATTCTCCCATCCTTGAACCGGCCACATGTGGTTGTCGAGTTCCAGACTGTACATGTTCACATTGTTCGACAGGTCCAAATTCTGCAGGTCAGGATTCCCCGATACGTTCAATTCCTTTAGATTCGGAAGAGCCGTCACGTCCAATTCGGTGAGCTGGTTATCCCACGCTTCAAGGACCACAAGCTTCGTATTCTGGGAGACGTCGAGTTCGGTGAGCTCGTTCCTATCCACCCGCAGTTTTTCAAGATTCGGGAAGTGCTCAATGCCCTTTGCCGAAGTCAATTCGTGCCACGTGAGTCTGAGTTCCGTGACGGCATTCCGCTCTGCTTCACTCAGCTGACCATCACCATCAAGATCGAGTTTGCTGGCAACATGTTCCCGGAATGCAGGATCCGGAAAGTTAGCTTCGTCAACCGCAATCGACGTATTTGTAGATTCAGTGTGCGACGCCGTTGTGGCGCCGTCGTCCACAGTGGCGGCGTGTACTGGGGACGTAAAGCCGACGCCGAGCAACGCTGCTGCGGCAAGTGCGGCTGTCACTGAGCGCGCTTGCTGGAATCGTCCTTTCCAGCCGCGCAAAAATGACGTATTCAACGCTTTTCCCTTCGAATAGTTTATGTAGTGCACGTGTAGCGAGTTAGGCAAGGCTTCCCTAACCCACGATCATGCTACTGCACTTCATAACCAAATCGGTAGGTTGTTTTAGCGGCAAAAGCGGCCGGAGCACAACCTGCTCCGGCCGCTTAGCCCTTATCAATCAAGATTCAGACTGGTACGCGCCTACAGCATGCACGACACGCAACCTTCAACCTCCGTGCCCTCAAGCGCAGCCTGGCGGATACGCATGTAGTACAGGCTCTTAATGCCCTTACGCCACGCGTAGATATAGTTCTTGTTCACGTCACGCGTGGTCACGGTGTTCGGGTAGAACAGCGTGAGCGACAGGCCTTGATCCACGTGCTGGGTCGCTACCGCATACGTGTCAATAATCTTCTCCGGACCGATCTCGTAGGCGTCCTGGAAGTATTCGAGGTTGTCGTTCGTCATGTAGGCGGCCGGGTAGTACACGCGCCCAAGCTTGCCCTCTTTCCGAATCTCGATCTTGGACACGATCGGGTGGATCGACGACGTCGAATGGTTAATGTACGAAATCGACCCGGTGGGCGGGATGGCCTGCAGGTTCTGGTTGTACATGCCGTGCTCCATCACCTGCGCCTTGAGCTCACGCCAGTCGTCCTGCGTTGGAATGTGAATGCCGTCGAACAGTTCGCGCACCCGGTCATGTTCCGGTTCCCACACCTGGTCGATGTACTTGTCGAAGTACACGCCAGAGGCGTAGTCCGACTTCTCGAAGTTGTAGAACGTCTCGCCGCGTTCCTTCGCGATCTCGTTCGACGTCTTAATCGCATGGTAGGCCACGGTGTAGAAGTACATGTTCGTAAAATCGAGCGCTTCAGGCGAGCCGTAGTAGATCCGCTCCCGGCCGAGGTAGCCGTGCAGGTTCATGGCGCCGAGCCCGATTGCATGCGAAAGATCATTGCCGCGCTTGATTGACGGCACCGACTCGATTGACGTTTGATCCGACACGGCCGTCAACGCGCGGATCGCCGTGCTGATCGTCTTCCCAAAATCGGGAGAATCCATCGCCTTCGCAATGTTCAGCGAGCCCAGGTTGCAGGAAATATCGCGGCCAACATGGTCGTAGGACAGATCGGCGTTGTAGGTGGACGGCGTCGACACCTGCAAAATCTCCGAGCACAAATTCGACATCGTAATCCGGCCGTCAATCGGATTCGCCCGGTTTACCGTGTCTTCATAAATAATGTACGGATAGCCAGATTCGAACTGGATCTCCGCCAGCGTTTGGAAGAACTGCCGAGCGTTGATCGTCGTCTTCTTAATCCGATCGTCGGCAACCATCTCGTCATACTTTTCCGTCACCGAGATTTCGGTGAACGGCACGCCGTAGACCCGTTCGACGTCGTAGGGCGAGAATAGGTGCATGTCCGCGTTATCGCGGGCCAGCTTGAACGTGACGTCAGGGATGACGACGCCGAGCGAGAGCGTCTTAATCCGGATCTTCTCATCCGCATTCTCCCGCTTCGTGTCAAGGAAACGCATGATGTCTGGGTGGTGGGCGTGCAGGTAGACGGCGCCTGCACCCTGGCGCGCACCGAGCTGGTTCGCATACGAGAAGGAATCTTCGAGCAGCTTCATGACCGGATTGACGCCGGAAGACTGGTTTTCGATCCGCTTAATCGGCGCACCCTGTTCGCGCAGGTTCGTCAGATTAAGAGCGACGCCGCCACCGCGCTTGGACAGTTGCAACGACGAATTGATTGCCCGCGCAATGGATTCCATGTTGTCTTCCACGCGCAGCAAGAAACAGGAGACGAGCTCGCCGCGAGCCTTCTTCCCCGCATTAAGGAATGTGGGCGTGGCAGGCTGGAAACGGCCCGTGATCATCTCTTCCATAAGATCCATGGCCATCTGCTCATCGCCACGCGCGAGGAACAGGGCCACCATGACCACGCGATCTTCAAACCGTTCGAGGTAGCGCTGACCGTCGAAAGTCTTGAGCGTGTACGACGTGTAGTACTTGAACGCCCCAAGGAATGTGGGGAAGCGGAAGTTATGGGCGTAGGCAGCCTGATACAGCGACTTAATGAAGTCGAACGAATACTGCGCGAGCACCTCCGGCTCGTAGTAGCCTTCCTCCACCAGATAGTCGAGCTTTTCCCGAAGGCTGGGGAACTCCATCGTGTTCTTGTTGACGTGCTGAAGGAAATACTGGCGTACAGCCTCCTTGTCGGCGTCGAACTGAATCTTGCCGTCGGCGTCGTACAAATTCAGCTGCGCGTTCAGCGAATGGTAGTCGAGCTCTGGCGGCAGGATGTCGCTACTCGTATCCGTCAAAGTCGTGTCCAAAATTCTTCCAATCCCTCACGAACCAGCTGCAGATCTCTGTCTGTGCCAAGCAGTTCGAACCTATACATATGTGGCACTTTTGTTTTTGCGGAGATGATGTCTCCGGCCAGGCAGTAGCCTTCGCCAAAATTCGTGTTACCCGCAGAGATCACGCCCCGAATGAACGAGCGGTTGTGCTCGTCGTTCAAAAACTTGATCACCTGCTTGGGTACGGCACCGCGAATGGTGCCACCCCCATAGGTGGGGGTAATCAGAACGTAGTCCCGATCAACGTGCAAAAACTCATCGGACGGGCGCAGCGGAATCCGATCGGCCGGAAAGCCCAGCTTTTCCACGAACCGATGCGTGTTGTTCGTGACCGACGAGAAGTAGACGACGTAAACCATGGCTCCAGCGCTACGCGGTCACAGAGTTTACTCGGGCTGCGGCAAGAGCCTTGATCCGATCCGGACGGTAGCCAGCCCAATGCTCACCATCGGCAAAAATCACCGGAGCCTGCTGGTAGCCAAGAGCCTTGACGGTCTCCAGCGCGTCGTCGTCCTCCATGAGATTCACTTCCGTGAACTCTAGACCGTACTTTGTGAGCGCTCGCATCGTCGCAGTGCACTGAACGCACGAGGGCTTTGAATATACGGTGATCGCCATTGAATGACTCCTTAAGTGACTTTATTGCCTTTATTATCAGCTTGGGTTCGAGGTGTTTTCTCGGCGCTTTCGGCCTGACCTCGAATACGGATATCAACACTACACCTAGTAGGAAATTTTTTAATCACCACTAGATAATGTGTTTTCGGCGTGTCTTCCACCCTTCCGCGGCAACTCAACGGAAACCCTTTGTGGAGAGATTCCAATCACCGCGGTGAGCGACGGCGAACGAGCGCGAGATATCCACGAGGATATCCACGACGACGCGCACGGCGTTTCGCCAAGTTCCACGGCTAGCTGGCTTTCATCCACATAACCACAGCCTGTGGATATCTTTATTCCACTTATCCACGGATGTTGATAAATTAATCCACGGCAGTGGACAACGTGCCATTTTTTTCGGGCAGTGCAGAACGCGCCACAGTTTATCGACCGGCGTGTCGTACGAACCATAAAGGTAGGTAGCGCCCAAGTGGTCACAGTTCGCCAACCAATGTTGCTTTACTGAATCTTTCAAGAGAAAATAAAGGTTATGGAGAGACCATTTAAAGATCAGTTGCGCGATGTTGGCCTGCGAGTCACCCGCCCACGCCTCTCTGTTCTCGAGGAATTGTCCGAAAACCCACACTCGAGTGCAGATCAAGTGCGTAAGGGCGTTACTCGGCGTTTGGGCTCGGTGTCGACGCAAGCGATCTACGATGTTCTCCACGCACTGACCGAAAAGCGTCTTCTTCGAGAGATTGAACCGCACGGTTCGGTGCCGCTCTACGAGCTCGCCAGGCCGGACAATCACCACCATCTGGTGTGCCGCTCGTGCCGGAAAATCGTCAACATTCCATGTGTAATCGGCGCTGCCCCGTGTCTAACACCGGACGACGACCACGGTTTCACCATTGACGAAGCCGAAGTCGTATTTTGGGGATTCTGCCCCGACTGCGAGGCGGGCTCGGACACCGAGTAACGGCCACGGATGAACGGCCACCAACGAGCGACCACCCGACGGTTCGCGGCACCTGCAGGCATTTACCTTACCCGGCGAGCGCTTTGCTCATGGGTGACTATCTTACTGCGAGCCTCCCGCGAACTAGCGAACCTTTGTGCACAAGCTACGCGTTGACGTGCACGTTTCTTCAAACCTAGCAAAAACGCGATCACCACTATAGCATTGACCCAAGGGTTTGATGCTTATGTGCGACGCCCCTTGCACACGCGCAACGTACATGCAGGAGACGCGAATGGAAGAAATGAACGTCGAGTCGTTTAACCTCGACCACACCAAAGTGAAAGCGCCGTTTGTGCGGATCGCGGATGTCAAAGATTTAGGAGGGGCAACTCTCACCAAGTATGACGTCCGCTTTTGTCAACCGAACGTTGACCACCTGGGTATGCCTACGATCCATTCGATTGAGCACTCGTTTGCTGAATACTCGCGAAACCACGCGTCCGACGTCGTCGACTTTTCCCCTATGGGATGCCAAACCGGGTTCTATCTTCTTCGTGCAAGCGCCCCGGATCTGGAATCAACAATGAACCTTATCGAAACTACTTTCCGCGATATTCTCGCGGCTGAATCTGTGCCAGCGGCAAACGAGGTCCAATGTGGCTGGGGTGAAAGTCATTCACTTGAAGGTGCACAGGCCGCCGTGGCCACCATGCTTGCACAGCGCGCAGAATGGGGAGTTGTATACGCATGACGAACGTGAACGCCATCGTTGTAGCTGCGATGAAAGACGAGATGAAGCCAATGCTTAGCCAGCTCGAAGACCTCACCGTCACGTCAGTGAGCGCCCCTCACGGCAAAGCACAGCTGGCTCGTAAGGGCAGGTCGCGGATCCTGCTGCTGACTACCGGCGTTGGAATGGTCGCTGCTTCATCTTTGCTCAGTTGGGCGCTCGCACAGTATTCCACCCGTATCGTCATCTCGATCGGCTCGGCAGGCGGCTTGGATTCGGCGCTCAAGGTGGGAGACCTCGTCGTCGGCACGAGGTACATCAACTGCGGTGCTGATGCTACGGCGTTCGGGTACGACGTCGGGCAAGTACCCGGCCAGCCCATGTACTTCGATATCCACGAATCACTGGCCGAGCCGCTCGCTCAACTGCGTGACCAATCCGACCAGACGGTCCATGTGGGCACTGTGCTGTCATCTGATTCTTTCGTCACGGAAGACATTGCGCAACGGCTCATCACACAGTTCCCGGGCGCGCTGTCTGCGGATATGGAATCGCAGGCGCTTGCACAGGTGGCTCAAGGATTCGACGTGCCGTTCGTGTCGCTCCGCTCGATTTCCGACGTCGCAGGCGGGCAAACCGCATCCGATCAGGCCGAAACGTTCAAGACCACGGTGAGCGACGTCGCGAACCTCGCCGCGAAAACAGCCATCGACGTGTTGTGGAGAACCGGCGCACTCGACGTCGAACGTTCTGCTCACGGACCAGCGCAACATTTTTCAACGACGTCGTTACGTGCGGCTATGTACCTCATGCTCGCCCGAGCACACAACCTCGAGCCGGCAACAGACGTGCCGGTTGACGACATGGAGGACATCACCTCTCACCTCGCTGACCTGCCAGAAGATGTTCGCGACCACACGTTGGGGCTCGTGGTCGCCGGATACGAGCTTGCGAAAACGGACACCAACGCCACGTTGACAGCCAAAAAGTACGACGAACACCGGGCGCAGTTTGTGGAAAACTATTCCGAGGAGGACCGCAAGGGTTTCCTCTGGCCACCCACGTCTCAGACGGTGATCAAGCGCTTCAACGGTTATTGGAATGATGCGCTCGCGTCGATCGGGTTGACCCCGCGCCGTGGCCGCAGCCGCGGCGGGCTCAAGTTCACGACCGACGACTACCTGTTCGCCATCCGCTCCTACATTGTGGATTCTCAGCGGGAACACCGCCAGCCGTCGTTCAACAATTATTCGACATGGCTGACCGACTCCGGCAACTATGGCAAACTGCCGTCCGGTGCGGCGATCCGGCAACGCTTCGGCTCGTGGCGCGAAGCATTAACCGCCGCCCAGACACGCTCCTAGGGCAGGCTGATTGTTAAAGCTGGAGGGCACGGCACCCGCCGTGCCCTCCAGCTTAATTTCGGGTTGCAGCTGGCTAGGCTACGCCGAGCTGACGGAAAATGAACGCTAGCTCGCGAGCGCGGCTCTCCCAGGCCTTGTAGCGGCCAGATCCGCCGAAGTGCCCTGCGACCTTTTCGGTGTGCTGAACGATGAGCCCGGAATCGTCAGCCACGGTGTCTCGTAGTTGCTGGACCCATTTGGTGGGTTCAACGTAGGAGACGCGGACGTCGTTGAGCGACGTCGTCGCAAGGATTGCTGGATAGGTGACGTCTCGTACGTTCTCATACGGCGAGTACTCGGACATGTACTGGTACACCTCGGCCGATTCGATGGGGTTGCCCCATTCTTCCCACTCGCCGACTGTGAGTGGGAGTTCGGGTTTGAGAATCGTGGTCAGTGCGTCAACGAACGGCACGCCCGCGTGGATCACGCGGTATAGCTCTGGAGCGAGGTTAGCAACCGCGCCCATGAGCAGACCGCCCGCAGACCTACCCTCGGCAGCGATCCGCCCCTCGTCCACCAGACCAATCTCCACGAGGTGCCGGGTGGCATCCACGAAATCAGTAAACGTGTTCTTCTTCTTGAGCAGCCGGCCGTCTTCGTACCACTGCCGGCCCATATCCCCGCCGCCGCGCACGTGCGCAATCGCGTAAACAATCCCGCGATCGAGGATCGGCAGACGCAGCGGCGTAAAGTTCGGATCCATCGAGATTTCGTATGATCCGTAACCGTAGACGAAACCGGGGTGGGCGCCGTCGCGCGCGAGATCGGCACGGTGGGCGATGGTCAACGGGATCTTCGTGCCATCTGCGGCAGTGGCCCATTCACGATATTCCACGTAATCATCTGGGTTGTAGCCGGGCACCTCGAGGGTTTTGAGGGTGTCGAGTTTCTCGTCGCGAACGTCCCATGCCATCCACGTCCGCGGACGGGTGAGCGATTCGGCAACCACCACAACCTCAGACGTTTCCCACATCCGGTTTTCGCCCAGGTCAACCGTCATCGTTTCCGCGATCGGCACGTCAATGGGCTCGCCCCAGCCGGTGGCCTCGGCGTCGGCAACCGTGTCGACGTCGTCACGGCACAGCACGCGCACACGCTGGCCACCACCGGAACGCAAGGTGAGTGCGGCGAAATCCTTGAACGCCGCGACGTCGAGGAGCCGTTCGCCGTCGCCAGGTTCGACGACGACTCGCCAGTCCTCCGGCTCGCTCGGCTCAAGCGGAGCTGTGGAAAGTTCAAACCCGGGATTGTTGGCGTTGTGGATAATAAGCAGTTGGTCGCCGGCAGGTTCCACACTGTAGAACAACCCGTGACGCCGCTCGCACACCCTGAACCGCTCGGTAATGTCCACAGTCGAAATGATGTGGTACTCCGTCGTATCAGTGGAGACAACAGCAATGACCGCCCACCTGCCATCCCGTGACATCTCGAGGCCAACACCGAAAAGCTCGTCGTTTTCTTGGTAGATGAGCACGTCCTGCTCCGGGTGCGTACCCACCTTGTGCAGCCACACTTGGAACTGCCGCCACGCCGCATCCGTACGCGTATAGAAAACGCCACTGGAATCAGCCAGCCAGCCGAGCCCGTAGCCAATCCCTTCTACGGCGTCGTCGATGACGATGTCACGTTCAATATCGTGGATGCGAAGCCTAAACTCTTCGTCACCTGCCGTGTCGATCGCGAGCGCAAAATATTTTCCATCCGGCGAGACGGCAGAGGATCCTGTGGCGAAGTATTCTTCACCCGCGCCGAGCACATTGCCGTCAAACACGCGGGTCTCACCATATCCACCGGCCTGCGGACGAACGGGGCCGGAATCTTTTTCCACCTGCTTATCTTTACCGTTGCGAGGAACTCGGAAAAGACCAGAATACGGGCGGCCTTCCCACGTGCGCGTCCAGTACCAGTAGTCGCCCTCAAGTACGGGAACCGACACATCTGTTTCCTTCGTGCGAGCAGCGATCTCGGCAACGATCTGATTGCGCAGCTCTTCCTGGTCGGCCGTGTGCTGCGTAAACCAATCGTTTTCGGCGTCGATATGCGCGATAACCTCAGGGTTGTCAATATCGCGGAACCACTCATAGTTATCCACAAACGTGTGCCCGTGGAACGTGCGTTCTACCGGTATTTTCTTAGCGCGAGGCGCGCCAGCGTTAGGCGAAGATGTCATTGCACCATTCTATGCGTTCGGCCCGGATACGCAGAACTCGAACCTGCCCGCATAACAGCACCGAACTTTCGTGGAATCCACCAAGTTTTCGCCAACCATCGGTAGGCTTGACCCCATGGCACATCAGATTGTTGTTCACGTGTGGTCCGATATCGCATGTCCGTGGTGTTGGATCGGTAAACAGCGCCTCGAAAAAGGCATCGAGCTGTCAGGCAAAGACGTCGCAGTCGAATACCACTCCTACCAGCTCTACCCCGACGCCTCCTCATCCGAGGATCGCAGCTACGCGCAGGCGCTCGCCGACATCAAGAATGCGAACATCGACGACGTCGTCCCCATGATCGAACAGGTCGCCGAGGTCGCATCAGCCGAAGGCCTCGAACTGAACTGGCAGAACGCCAAGCACGTAGGAACTTTCCTCGCTCACCAATTCGTCTACGCGGCGAAAGCCCACGGTAACACGGCTGAAGAGGCCGCCGAGCTGGGCGGTAAAGCGTTCGAGCGGCTCTACCGCGCCCACTTTTCGGAAGGGCGCAATGTGGGCGATACAGATACGTTGCTTGAACTCGCCGAAGATATCGGTTTGGATGTTGAGCGCGTGAGCGCTGAACTTGAATCCGGTGAACACGCGAACTCCGTGCGCTCCGACATCCGCGACGCCCGCAGCCTCGGCATCCAAGGCGTGCCCTTCTTCGTGGTCGGCGGAAAATTCGGCATCTCCGGCGCACAACCACCACAGGTTTACGCGGACACGATCAACCGCGCCCTCGCCGAAATCCAATACGCTCGCGCGCAAGAAGTTCCCGTAGAAATTCCAGAGATCACCAGCGACGACGGCGGTGTAGACCGCCCGTAACGCCCACCCGGTTGATTTCGCTTGCGGCACCAAGCGCTTGGCGTGCGCCGGCTAGTTCTGCGCGAATTTCGCCGTCTGCTCCACCGCAAGCGAATCGGCCATCTCGTTGGCGGCGTCGCCACTATGGCCGCGCACCCACTCCACGTCCGTGCGCCCGGTACGCGACTCGTAAAGCTCAAGCATCCGCTGGATCAGTTCTAGGTTGAGAACGGGCTTGCCGTCCGCTTTCTTCCAGCCGCGACGCCGCCAGCCGGGCGCCCACTCCGTCATCGCCTTGATCACATAGCTGGAATCCGAACGCAGCAGCAGATCAGGCTCCGGGCCAGCGAACTCTAGCGCCGAAATCATGGCGGTCAGTTCCATGATGTTGTTCGTCGTCGACGGCGAACCGCCCGCTTGCGTCTGCCCAGAGATTTGCTCCACCCACGCCCAACCGCCAGGGCCGGGGTTGCCAGAACACGAGCCGTCCGTAGCAATCACGAGATCGTAGCCAGGTTTCGGGTTTCCAATAGGATTCGACATGCGACTACCCTACGGCAGGGCGCTCGCGGATTCCATGAGGCGAAGCTTTTCCACAGCGCCACTGCCGGTTGGCCAGCTTTTCCGGCTGCGCCGAGCTTCCGGTTACGCCGGGCTTGGCGGCGTCGTCGGCTTGGCGGCGTCGTCGGGAATTGTTGCTCAAGTTACAGCGCGCGGCGAACTCGGGTAGCCTAGAGGTAGCAACTGCAGGAGGGTTTGTGATGCTGCCACTGTCTGAATATCAAGACGCCATTAAGCTTTCGGAACCGTTCCCGGTACCGGCTGACGACACCCGCTCCACCTACGACCTACTGATGACCGCCCTCGGCGGGCTCCCCGACAAGCACTACACCGGCACAACCGGCGTGGCACATCTTTCTACCGACGACGGCCTGTTGCGCTGGCTCCAAGCCGAACTGGCCCTGCGTGATCCGGCTCCCGTCAACCCGGTGGCCGGCCGTGCGATTAACACCCTGCTCTACCGGCAGGTAGGTGAACACGGGCGAGTCGAGGCGAATAACCTCCGCCGAGTCAACGCCCTACTCCCGCAAAACGACTTCGGACAGGCCTCGGAAACCGTGCTGTACCGCGGGGATATGCGCCAGCTCGTCATCGACGTCATCGTGAATACTGCACTCCCATCACTGACCGGGTGCCGCATTCCCCTGCACGGATGCCTCGACTCCGTACTGCACGCTCAGGCCGGGCCGTGGATGCGCAACGACTGCGCGAAAATCATGGAGATGCAAGGCCTAGATGAAGAGCCTGCAGGCAACGCGAAAATTACCCGCGGATACCGGCTACCCGCGCGCTATGTGATCCACACGGTTGGCCCCGATGTGAAAGACGGCCAGATCGAAGAGCAGGACCGGGAGATCCTCTACAACTGCTACTGGAACTCACTCGATCTGGCTGGCAAAATGCCTGACGTGCGCTCGATCGCCTTCCCGGCTATTGCCACCGGCTACAACGCTTTCCCAATCCGCGAAGCCGCAACAATCGCGCTCGGCGCAGTCAATGATTGGATGGACGCGCACGGCCACAACCTCGACCTCATCGTTTTCTCGGTACAGTCCGAGGAAGATGCGCTCGTGTATGCCGACGTGCTCAACACCTGGATCGACTAATCGGCTAGATTCGCGGTTTCATTCCTCATCGTCGGCATTGTCCGCTCAAGCCTGCCGACCCCCTGCCGTTTCTGCTTATATAGCAGTTTTGACGCGTTTCGGGGTGGCCGACCTTCCTGTTTCTGCTAAATTAGCAATTCTGCGGGACTCGACGCCTTCAAATCTTCACATTTTTGCTGTGGTAGCAGGAACGCGCCGTGCTAAGTGCCTAGTGGTGCTCGAGGGGGGAGTTGAACCCCCACGCCCTCAACGGGCACATGGACCTGAACCATGCGCGTCTGCCTATTCCGCCACTCGAGCATGCGGACTTTAGCTTACACTCACCGGCGCACGCGATCAAAGTTGATATCTGCGATGTCACGATTCTCACGGGTTTGTAACGATTCATAGGTTAGGCTGTGGGCTGACCACCTCGTTCAACGGAAGCGAGTAACCTAGTGCCATACACATCCTTCGGGAAGATGGCGAAGACTCGGCACACTGCTACGGTCTAGGTGTTAGGAGAATGATGAGCGCATTCGACAGAATCGAACGCGGCGTGGAAAGCGCATTCGAGAACGTGTTCTCTCGCGCTTTCAGGTCGGACCTTAAACCTGTAGAGCTTGCATCCGGCATCAAGAAAGCGATGGACGATCGCGCGGCAGCCGTGAGCAGAGAGCGCGTGGTTGTTCCTAATGAATTTGACGTGATTCTTTCGGAATCTGATTTTGGAAAGATCGCAGAATGGGGCGAGGAGGCGATGCGTGACGAGCTGATATCCGTGGCAACCTCGTATGCGGAAGAGCAGCGGTACACGTTCCTTGGCCCGGTCACGATTAGTTTCAGTCACGATTCTGAGCTATCCCGCGGAAAACTCATCGTACGCGCACGGTCCAAGCGTGGCCCTGCAGCGCCGGCAACGACGCGGGATGCCAGCCCGGAAAATCCGATCATTGACGTGAACGGCGAACGCTACCTGTTAACCGGAACGGTCACGGTGATCGGGCGTGGATCGGCTGCTGATATTAAGGTTGACGATTCTGGAGTATCGCGCCGTCACCTGGAGTTGCGGATTACGCCCGGCGGCGTGATCGCCACTGATCTCAACACCACGAACGGCACCTATGTTGAAGGCCACCGGATCACGGCCGCAACGCTGTTGGACGGGAATACGATCACGATAGGTCGCACCCGCATCATGTTTTGGACAAGCCCGGAGATGCTATGAGTGCTGTTGTTGTGGCGTTATTGCGCCTGAGTTTCCTCGCGTTGCTGTGGATTTTCGTGCTGTTCGTATTGCTTACGATCAAGAATGACGTGTTCGGCACGTCAGTGAATTCACGTGGATTTACAGGGCAGGGGCGCCCGCGGTTGCGAGAGCGTACGACGCCGAACAAACCACGCGCACAAGCACCTTCCCGCGCCAGTGATGCTTCGCTCGTCGTATCCAGCGGATCGCTCGCGGGCACAACACTGCCGCTGTCCGGAGCCACGGTCACTATTGGCCGCTCACCTGATTCGGCGCTTGTGCTCGATGACGGCTACACGTCAGCCCGCCACGCCAGAATTTTTAATAGCGGCGGGGATTGGTATGTTGAAGACCTTAATTCTACGAACGGCACGTGGGTGGGTAAAGAGAAGATCTACCAGCCCACGCGCCTGAGTTACGGGGCGCCAATCACGATTGGCCAGACCACTTTGGAGTTACGCCGGTGACGATTAATCTGCGCTACACAGCGATGTCCGATGTCGGCCTGATTCGTAAGTCGAATCAGGATGCCGGCTACGCGTCAGCGAACCTGTTGGTTCTTGCTGACGGGATGGGCGGAGCGGCCGGCGGCGATATTGCGTCGTCGGTGGTGGTGGCGCATTTGGCCGAGATTGACGACGTTCACCAAGCTGAAGATCTCGTGCCTTTGCTGGTCAGTACGTTGGAAGAGGCCCATGAGGATCTGATCGCGCGCGCTGAGGAAAAGGCGGAGCTCGCGGGTCTAGGTACTACGTGTATCGCGATTTTGCGGGCCTCGAACAAGCTTGGCATGGTTCATGTGGGTGATTCTCGCGCATATTTGTTGCGCGATAACAAGCTGACACAGATCACCCGCGATCACACGCTCGTCCAATATTTGTTGGATAAGGGTGAGATCACTGCCGAGGAGGCCGAGAATCATCCGAAGCGTAACGTGATCATGCGCAACATCGGTGATACTCCTGAGCCGATCGAGTTGGATGAATCGGTTCGCGAGGCCGTGCCAGGGGATCGCTGGCTGTTGGCCTCGGATGGGCTTTTCGGCGTCGTGTCGAATGAGAGTATTTCGCAGACTCTGACCGAACATGAGGATCTTGACGAGTGCGCTCGCGAGTTGATTGATCTCGCGTTGGCGGCGGGTGCTCCGGATAATGTGACGGTGGTGCTTGCCGACGTCGTCGACGACGACCGGACGCCAGACGCCAAACCGGTGATCGTCGGTTCGGCGGCGGTGGATGCGGGCAGGCCGACGCGCGCGGGTAGGTCGGCGGCGGGCAGTCTGGCACGCTTGCGGCGCAGGCCGGAGGCCGAAGCTGAGGATAGCGACGTCGAACGAGCACCGGGCAGGTGGGCTCGCCTGGCGGCGATAGTTGCGTTGGTCTTGCTGTTTGGTGGTGGTGCGACTGGCGCGTATGCCTGGTCGCAGACCCAGTATTATGTGGCTCCCGCGGCCGGCAATATTGGCATATATAAGGGTGTTCCGGCGAACCTCGGGCCGATCACGCTTTCGCAATTGTATGAGCGGTCTGATGTGACGATTGGGGACCTCAACCAGATTGCACGCGACCGGCTCGAAGAGCCGATCACTCGCGGGTCGTTGGAAGAGGCACGCCAAGTGGTAGACGATCTAGCTAAGCAGGAAAAGCCTGCGGATCCTCCCGCGACGCCGGCGGATACGTCCACTCCGACAGGTCCGGCAGTTTTCCCGTCGACCAATCCATCCCCGAGTTCGTCGACCACCCCGTCGCCCAGCGCGACCAGTTCAGGCAGCCCACAACCAGCTGACGATTCTGATGGCACGTCGAAGCCGGGGCGGGCAGGAGGCGGATCGTGAGCGTCGTCGCCCAAAAGAATGTGAGTAATGGCCGGTTCCGTGAACTGGGCCTGCTCGTGCTTGCCCTTGCCATTGTGCTCATGGGATGGGTACTCGTCTATCAGGGTGTGACGGTGGATCCGCCGTCGGCACTTCCAGAGAATTTTGCGAAAGTCGCAGGGATTGCCGCCGGTTTCGTGCTCGCTGGACATATTGCTATTCGGCTGGCAACGCCGTGGGCGGATCCGATTTTCTATCCGACAGCCGTGTTGCTCACCGGGCTCGGTCTGGTGATGATCCACCGGATCGACGACGTGCTTGTGGCCCGCGGGGAAAGCGCCGAGGTGGGTGGCCAGGCCATGCTTGCCGGGGCGGGCCTTGTGCTCATGGTCATCACGATTGCAGTGATTCGTGATCATCGCTTGCTGCGCAGGATCACCTATATTTCGCTGATCGCGGGCGTGGTGTTGTTGCTGTTGCCGATGGTCCCTGGCCTTGGCCGTACGGTCTATGGCGCGCGGATTTGGATTAATGTGGCTGGTTTTTCGTATCAGCCGGCAGAGCTAGCAAAAATATTTTTCGCGATTTTCTTCGCGGGTTATTTGGTGAGTCAACGCGATAATCTGGCGTTGGCAGGCAAGAAGTTCCTCGGCATTCAGCTGCCGCGAGCGCGTCATTTCGGTCCGATTATTGTGGGCTGGGCGGCGTCGATGATCGTGCTCGTGTTGGAAAAAGATTTCGGCACGGCCGTATTGTTCTTTGGTTTGTTTGTGGCGATGCTCTACGTGAGTACCGAACGGGTGTCGTGGCTGATCATTGGTGGTTTGTTGACGGCCGTCGGCGTGTATTTCATCGTTCAGGTGATGCCACATATTCAGGCGCGTTTTGATATTTGGTTGGATCCGCTCAGCGCCGAGTTGTATGACGCCAAGCATGGCTCGTATCAGATCGTTCAGGGCTGGTTTGGGATGGCTTCGGGCGGACTGTTCGGTACCGGGCTCGGCAGGGGTTATCCGGCGAATGCGTCGCAGTCGAATTCGGACATGATTATCGCCTCGTTCGGTGAAGAGATCGGGCTGATCGGCCTGCTGGCAATGCTGTCGGTGTACCTCGTGTTCTGTGCTCGTGCGCTCAAAACGGCGATCGATTTACGCGACGGCTTCGGCAAACTTCTCGCCTCCGGCCTCGGTTTCACGATTGCACTCCAGTGCTTTATCGTTGCCGGCGGCGTGACGGGCGTGATCCCCATGACCGGCCTGGCGATGCCGTTCATTGCACTCGGCGGCTCGGCTCTGCTGACGAATTGGATTATTGTGGGCTTGCTGTTGCGCATGTCGGATGCAGCCCGGCGTCCGTACGTGCCCGATTCGACACCGCTTCCTGATATCGACGACGCCGTTCCCGCGGCTAGCGAGCCGGAACCCGCGGCCGATTCTGATGCCGACACCGATGAGACGACGAACATGTCCGCGCTTACTGGTGAAGACCGTTATCCGACGGAGGTGGTCCGGTGAATCCGCCTCTTCGTAAACTAACCGCGGTTGTCATGATCATGTTCGTGACCGTGATGATCGCTGCGACGTCGATTTCCTTTTTCCGTGCTGATTCCTTGAACGCGGATGCCCGTAACGCGCGCACGTTGTATAAGCAGTACGGCGTGGATCGAGGCCCGATCATTGTGGCTGGCGAAAAGATTACGGATTCGGTGGAGACCGCCTCGCCGTACAACTATCAGCGCAGCTACCTGCAGCCGGAGCTGTACGCGCATCTGACCGGGTATTTTTCGGTGTCTCATAATGCGATGACCGGGCTTGAACGTGCAGAAAACCCGATTTTGGGCGGCAGCGCAACTGAGCTTGCACCGCAGCGGCTGGGGGAGATGTTGACGGGCGCTGATCCGGAAGGTGGCGCGGTTGCTCTGACGATAGATCCCGCCGCACAGCAAGCAGCCTGGGATGCGCTGGGGGAGCGCCGTGGCGCCGTCGTCGCCATCGAACCGCAGACGGGCAAGATTCTGGCGATGGTGTCCAAGCCGTCGTTTGATCCGAACCTTATCGCCTCGCATGATTCAGACACGGCGAACGACGCCTGGGAGTCGTATAACTCCGCCGAATCGAAGCCGCTGCTCAACAGGGCAATCGGCGATGATCTGTATGCTCCCGGTTCGGTGTTCAAGATTATTACCACCGCGGCCATGATCGAGAACGGCGCGAACGCTGACGAGCCAGTGGAAGCCCCACACAGCTATTCTCCTCCTGGTACAACCCACGAGATTTTCAACCCGGGCAGGTTGCACTGCGGTGACGGTTCGGGCTCGGTCCCCCTGCGCACGGCTTTCGTGGAGTCGTGTAATACGGCCTTCGCGATTGGTGGGCTCGAACTGGGTGCTGAGAAGATGACTGAAATGGCTGAGGCTTTCGGTTTCCACCAAGAGCTGGAGATTCCGTTGACTGTGCGCCCGTCGCGCTTCCCTGAACCGCAAGACCAAGCGGAACTGGCCGGAGCGTCATTCGGACAGTACAACGTGGTCACCTCTCCGCTGCAAATGGCAATGGTCGCCGCCGCGATCGCGAACGACGGAAAACTCATGACCCCCTACCTCGTCCACCAGCGGCTCACCGCTGATCTCGGGGTCATTTCCACCACCTCGCCATCAACGTTTAGTACGCCGATCAGCAAAGACACCGCTGAACAGCTCGAATCCATGATGATCGACGTCGTCAACAAAGGCACCGGAGCGTACGCCGCATCAAGCCACGTGCAAGTTGCGGGCAAAACCGGCTCGGCAGAAATCGCCGCGGGCGTGGAACCGCACGCCTGGTTCGCCGGTTACGACGCGAGCGACAAGCCGCGCGTGGCCGTGGGCGTGTTCGTAGAGAACGGTGGCGACGGCGGTCAACAAGCAGGCCCCATCGCACGCGCAGTCATAGAAGCGGTGGTGGCGAAATAATTGCAGAAACGTAACCGTATTGTGACTATATTAAGCCGACGTACACAATTTACGGCACTATGTTGGAAGGTGTGGACTGCACACCAAGAAAGGGAAGGGCGGCATGGCAGAAATACCCCGCGTCCTAGGTGACCGCTACGAGGTCGGGGACCTCATCGGTCGCGGCGGGATGGCGCAAGTGCATTTGGGGTACGACACCCGGCTATCACGGACAGTCGCCGTGAAGGTTCTTCGTACCGATCACGCCACGGATCCGACATTCATTGCACGCTTCCGTAGGGAAGCCCAGTCGGCGGCAGCGCTCAACCACCCGTCCATTGTGGCCGTGTATGACACGGGCGAAGAGACCGTTGAATCGGCATCCGGGCGCACAATGTCGCTTCCCTACATCGTCATGGAATACGTCAAGGGCCGCACCGTCTCCCAACTGCTGTCCAAGGGTGACGCGCTACCGATTAACGAGGCCGTGCAGATCGTCGTCGGCGTGCTCTCCGCCCTCGAATACTCGCATCGGGAAGGTATCGTCCACCGCGACATCAAGCCGGGCAACATTATGCTCACCCCGGACGGCAAGGTGAAAGTGATGGACTTCGGCATCGCGCGAGCGATCGCCGATTCGGCCGCCACGATGACTCAGACGAATTCGGTGGTGGGTACAGCCCAGTATCTTTCGCCCGAGCAGGCCCGCGGCGAAGTTGTTGACGCGCGCTCCGACCTGTATTCCACAGGTTGCCTGCTCTACGAGCTGCTCACCGGGCAGCCCCCGTTCCGCGGCGATTCTGCGGTTGCGGTTGCCTACCAACACGTGTCGCAGGAGCCCGCGAACCCGAAGTCGATCGCCGCGGACGTTCCGGACGCGATCGACCGAGTGGTCATGAAATCTTTGGCTAAGCGCCGGGAAGATCGCTATCAGAGCGCGGCAGACATGCGCTCAGATCTGCTGGCTGCCTCGCGTGGCGAACACGTTTCGGCGCCAGCCGTGTCAGCGTATCGCACCGAAGTGGTTCCCGCTCCAACACAGGTTGCTCCTGCCCAAGCTGCCAGTGCGCCTTCCCAGCAAACCGCTACGCAGCCGCAGGCCGAACCTGAGGAGAAAGAGTCGAAACGCAATAAGACGTTCATCGTTCTCGGCGTGATCTTGCTGTTGCTCGCCGTCGTTGGAATCGGATGGGCGATCAAGAACGCTAACGAGGATCCGCGCGCGAACGAAACCACTGCCGTGCAAACCACGGTTCCGGATCTGACGGGCATGAACGAAACCCAAGTGCGCGAAGCACTGCAGGCCGTTAATCTCAAGCTCAACATTGGAGATCCGGTTGAGGACGACGACATCGCCGAAGGTCTCTACGTGTCATCCAACCCGCAGATCGGTTCCACGATCACCGAGGGTGAGACCGTGACCGTGCACTTCTCCTCCGGTAAGGGAAGCGTGAACGTTCCCGATCTGACGAACGGAAGCTACACGCAAGATCAGGCCAAGCAAGCGCTCGAAGCCGCTGGCCTGGAAGTTGGCAGAGTAGACACTAAGGATGTGCCAGGGCGTGCCAGCGACATCGTTGCGGAAACCTCCCCGGCGGCCGGCACCAAGGTTGAGCGCGGAAGCTCCGTCAACCTCGTGGTTGCGTCCGGCGAGATCGTGTTGGAAGACGTCCGCGGCATGAGCAGATCCGACGCCGAAACCCTGTTGCGTTCCGAGCTCAAGGTTCCGCTGATTTCCATCACCGAATCTGAGACTGCCGACGCCGAACCAGGCACCGTGATCGCGCAAAGCCCGCTCGCTGGCAAGGTTCCTTTCGACCAGAGTGTCGAGCTCGTGATCGCTAAAGCACCGCCACCACAGCCTACGCCCGAGCCCACTCAGGCGCCGCCAGCTCCAAACCCGCAGCCTGAACCGGAGCCCGAGCCGAACACGTCCGAACAGTCAGGTAGCTGATTGTCTACGAGCTGATCGTCTACGAGCTGATCGTGTTATCCACAAGGTTGGTGTTTTCCATGACCCACGGGAACACGTACTCAAACAGTACGAAGACCACGGCAAGAATGAGGATGATGGCTTCGATGACTTTCAGCCACGTCGGGCCTGGAAGAGCCCGCCAAATTGCTCCATACATGTTAGTTCTCCCTTTCTAGGGTGTGGCTTTCTAGGCTATGGCTGCCAGCTGCTTGGACGTTATCTTGGCCTGGCTCAACGAGCGCTTCGGGCATGCCGTCTTCTCGCTTCGTCCAATATTCGAATTCTGCGTGGACTACCCACCGTTCATTGGACACGAATGGCGGATGACACGTAGTGATCGTGAGCAGGCGCCGCGTTGGTTCCCCCATCTGGGCGCCGCTCTTTTCACTTTCTAAAGCCTGGAACGGATCAGCAGCGATCGTCCACACGTCAGTCGGAGCCACCACTTCGTCTGCCACAATCGAGTAAACAAGGAACTCGTTTGGCCGTTCGACCACAATCTTGTCACCCAATTCCAGCTGGTCAACGTGAAGCATCGGAGCACCGTAGGTTTGCCGGTGTGCCGCCGTCGCAAAATTACCAACCTGCCCGGGAAGAGCCGTATCCTCGTAACGACCAAACGCGCCAGTATCGAGAATCTCCACCATGTCGGTTCCGTTTTGGATCGTGTAAGCGTAGTCGTAGCCAAACTCCGGAATACGCATGATCCCAAGGGTCTCTCCGTAGCCCGGCTCATGATCCCACTCCGGCGGCGGGCCAGGTTGAGCAGGCGCAATACGCGTAGCATCCGTCGGCCCGTACTCTTCTTGCAACGCAATAATTTTCTCGTTTTGCGCCTGGTTGGCCTTGATATCAGTCCACCAAATCTGCCACACGATGAACAGCACAATCACCAGACCCGCGGTGATAAGCAACTCCCCGATCACCCCGAGAATACGGTTAAAAAGCGAGGGCTGTTTTTTGTGCGTCACCGCCCGCGCGTGTGCGGCCGTGTTCGCATGAGTCATATTTTTCCTTCAGCTGATGGTCAGGCAGGCTGAGCTGCTTGCCGGATCCGGTTGACCAGTTAAGCAATTTGTTTCAGCATAGTGGAAGATCATGCCAGTGGTCATGTTTCGTGTTTTCCACATGTGCGTATAAGATTTGGACGTACCGACAAACAAAGGATAGCGATGCCAGAGTCTAAGAAGCGCAAGAAGGTTGAAGAGCGCCGGATTGCACGGCAGCAGGCACAGGAACGCCGCAGCAAGAACAAAGCCGTCAAAGTTGAGCAGGGCTCACCGAAATGGTGGGTGCCCGTCATGGTCGGCCTTGCCGTTATCGGATTAATCATCATCGTCATTGCGTACATCACCGGAGGTCGCTACCCGATCCCTGGTTTGGACAACGGAAACATCAACCTGTTCGTAGGCATCGGCTTCATCCTGGTCGGCTTTTTGATGACGATGGGATGGAAGTAGACGGCGTTAGCTAAGTCAGCTCTACGCCGTTCCGTTCCCGCCGTCCTCAGTAAAAATTTTTAGTTATCCACAGGTGGGAAAACTGTGGCCCTAGGTAAATTACATCGATGTAATTATCCACAGGGTTAGTCGCAGGTGGGGATAACATCAAAGGGCGCTCCCTTACTGGAACGCCCTTTGAGCTTTACTAACGCGCTTTCTTCACCAGTTCATGTCAGCGGACCCAGATCAAGAAGCCCACAGCTACAAGCACGAGGAAGATCACCACGGTTGCGAGCACCTCAAAGAAAGGCCGCCACCTCGTTTTCTTGCCTCTATAGCGTTCTGCAATATGCAACCACGCCCAGGTCAACGTCACACCCGTGACCAGGCCGCCCAGGTGCGACTCCCACGAGATCCCCGGAACCACGAAGCCAAGCACAAGGTTGATCACCAACAGGCTCACCACGCCTGACATTTTCGCGTTGACCCGCTTATAGAGGACGGCGAGCGCACCAAACAGGCCGAAGATCGCACCCGATGCCCCAACAGCCCCGATGTTCCACTCGCCACTCAGGTGCGACATCAGCATAATCGCGGCATTGCCACCTATTGCTGACAAAATATACACCGTGATGAAGCGCAGCTTCCCGAAAGCCGGCTCTAACACGCGGCCAATCAGCCACAGCGCATACATGTTGACCACAAGATGCCAAAACCCGCCATGCAAAACAGCCGACGTCAAGAAACGGTAGGGCTGCTCGAAAGCAAACGGCGGATAGAACATGAGCTCCGCCGTCACCTGTGGCTGCATCCGGCCAAGAATCGCCATCGCCACACACACGACGATGATCGCCGTCGTCAGTGGCGGCACATGTGAAAAACGACGCCGAACGCCGGAACGTCCGGCGTCGTTACTCGTCGACTCCTCGGACGTCACTCAGTAACCGTAATCGACGTGATCACGACGTCCTCGAGCGGACGATCCATCGGATTCGTGTCAGTCTTCGCAATCTTGTCCACAACCAGCTGCGAATCGACGTCGCTCACCTTACCGAAAATGGTGTGCTTACCCTGCAGCCAGGTAGTCGGAGCAACCGTGATGAAGAACTGCGACCCGTTCGTGCCACGACCACCCTGCTTACCAGCATTCGCCATCGCGAGCATGTACGGTTCGGTGAAATTCAGTTCGGCGGCAATTTCGTCGTCGAACCGGTAACCCGGGCCACCCGTACCCGTACCAAGTGGATCCCCACCCTGGATCATGAAACCAGGGATCACCCGGTGGAAAATGACGTTCTCATAAAGCGGGGTATTCATTTCAGCACCCGTACGCGGATCCGTCCACGCCCTCTTACCCGTAGCAAGACCAGTAAAGTTCGCTACCGTTTCGGGGGCATGCTCCGGGTAGAGCTCAACGTTAATGTCACCAAAATTCGTATGTATTGTTGCTTCCATACAGTCAATCTTGGCACACTACACGCCCAAGAGCCGACTTTGTCAACAGATTTATCTCCTCGAACCCGCTGATGGCGTAATTTCCGAAAAAGAGCTGTTTACTGGCTCTATCTTGTGGCAATCTTGCCTGACAGCCTGCAAAAGTTACATTCGCGTGCAAAGATTAGGTAAGTAACCTGCGATTGCGAACGACATGGGAGGTATAACATGTCTTTTCTCAGGAAGAAGAGTACGAAAGATAAGGTTGCCGAACGGGTAGAACCCGTTGCAGATCAAGCGTCCGAAACGCTTGGGAGCCTTGGCAGGAAGATTGCGGACGTTTTCACCACGGCAGTAGAAATCGCCAAGCCAAAAGTTGAGGATGCCGCAAAGCGCACCTCCGAGTTCGCTCACGACGTGTCAACCAAGGCACGCCCCTATGTGGAAGACGCCTACCTTCGTACCCGGCCCTACGTCGTCGAAGCATACGATCGCGCGAACGAGGCCGCTCACGATGCTTACGAAAAGGCTCGCCCCTATGTTGAGGATGCGACGAAGCGTGCCGAAGTAGCTGCCGAAAACCTGCGTGAAGATTACATTCCGCGGGCTCGCCGCGCTGCCAATGCCGCTTTGGAAGAGGTGCGCACCGGATCCGGTGACTTACAGACCCGTGCTAAGGACGTCATTGAGGTGTCGCGCAAGGAGTTGGAGAAGCAGGAAAAGAAGAAGCGCCGCGGGCGTAAGCTTCTTGGCTTCCTCGCGGTTGCTGGTGCTGGCGCTGCTGCCGCCTACTATGCGTGGGTGAAGTCGAAGCCGGTTGCCGATCCGTGGGCGGAGGCCTACTGGGAGGACGTGTCAGTACCCCAGGATAACGATTCTGAGGTGGCTGAGGATCAGACGAGCGATGCGGCTGCTGAGTCTGCTGACGACGTCGCCGGTGATGCTCAGGCTGCTGACCAGCCGGACGAGGCCGACAATCCAGAACAGGCCGAAGAAGCCGAAGATGAAGAACAGAATCTGAGCGAGGAAGACGCTGCCAAGGCGGCCGGCCTTGCGGAAGAAGACAAGGACTCCGACGCCAAGTAGGCGCCTAGGTTCAATAAATACGCCGAGGCCGGTTAGATTCGTCTGTACGGATCTAACCGGCCTTTCGTCGTCGTGTTCCCGGGGTACCTGTTTCGTTCCCGGGGTAGACAAATCGCCGGATTCGGTACCCCGGGAACGCAACGTGTACCCCCGGAACACGGGTGGGCCTATGCAGCAGTGCCGCGTTCAGCCAATGACTGAGTCACTATTCATAATGAGTCCACATGCGTAGGACGTGAACGATTTTCCTATCAGAGTCGACCTCGTACACGAGCCTGTGCTGGATATTAATCCTGCGAGAGTAGCAGCCTGACAGATCTCCCACGAGCTTTTCGAACCGGGGTGGAGTATGGAAGGGATTGTCTGCAAGTATTTCTAAAAGTCGCTGCGCTTTCGGTTTCAGACCAGCCTCACGTAACCGCTTCGCATCTTTCTGAGCGGCCCGTGAAAAGACCAGCTGCCATTCGCTCACCAGTCAAGCTCCCGCGAACCCGCCTCGACACCTTCGTGACGCGCTTTCTGAATCGATTCCACCATCCCTGGCATAGACATCAAGTAGAGCGTTTCCTTAATCGCATGCCAGTCATCTTCCCCCACAAGAACAGCGTTGCCTCGCTGCCCCGTGATGGTGATTTCTGTCGACTCTTCGTTTACCTGATCAATCAACCGATATAGATTCGCACGAGCATTGGTTGCGCTGAGCGTCGTCATATTAACCTCCCACCACATAGCGTACGTTAAGACGTACGCTCATTCAATAGTTGGGTTTTACTGAAGAAAAAGGGGCCGTGGGTTTCAGTGCTATTCGTTCCCGGCGGCGCCCGGCTAGGCGGCGCCGCGTTCCCGGGGTACCTGTTTCGTTCCTGGGGTAGACAAATCGCCGGATTCGGTACCCCGGGAACGCAACGTGTACCCCCGGAATGCGAAGAGCGCAAAAAGATGAAGCCTGACCGGTATCAGTCAGGCTTCTTGCTGGTGGAGCCGAGGGGACTCGAACCCCTAACCCCCTGCTTGCAAAGCAGGTGCGCTACCAATTGCGCCACGGCCCCGCAGATCTTCTGCGAAGATCCCTAGAAATCGACCTCATCAGTGACCTGCTGCCAAAGTGCTTGGCGTTGCAGATTCTCCTGAATCTTCAAGGCGAGTAAAACTCCCCCTGCGAGAGCCAAGCTGGTGAAGATTACCTTCTTCATCTTGACCTCCTCGATTCCCGGAGTGGGCGTAGGTGGACTCGAACCACCGACCTCCACATTATCAGTGTGGCACTCTAACCGGCTGAGCTATACGCCCGGGTGCGCCTTTGGGCGCCGAATTAGGTTAACTCATTTCCTTCCCGATATTCAAACCAGTATCACCTGTAGCGCTATACCTCACAGTTTCCCTGCACTGGCTACGAATTCCCTGCACTGGCTGCGAAAGCTCCGAGGGGCTGCGAGCGCGCCGAACGCTCCACGGCTTATTCGTCGGTCACCGTAATATACAGGCCACCGACCAGCATCGCCACCACGTTATAGAGCAACGCCATGACGGTTCCAAACAACGTCAGTAGCACGACTTCGATCACTCCGACGACGACGGCGAACGACACCACGCGCCCAAATTCCATAAACTGCCCAAGTTCGAGCAGAGGCTCCGAATTAAGGGTAACGAGCAGGTTCTCGATCCGCGCCCACACGTGCATCGCATCGAGCACGAACCACAAGATGATCGCGGAGATGACGATCATGATGCCGATCCCAACCGAGATGAGGAACGAGAGCTTGAGTGCCGACAGCGGATCCACCCGCGAGATCGTCATGCGCACTCGCCTAATTCCCACGTCCTGACGTGGCGGTGCCACCGGTGCCGCTCCGGCCGCCTGCTCACCACCGGCGGCTTGCCGCGCTGGCGGATTATCTCCTGCCGCAGGAGGTTCCACATTGACAACGGTTGGATTCTGATCAGTCTCGGTCATGATCTTTCTTTCGTCGATAAAGTTCCGTTAGGTAGACGCTACCGCTTTTTCGCGGTGAGCTCATCGTTCTTCAGTCGGTTCGTCGGTGTCTGGGCTTTCTTCCACGTCAACATCGACGACGGCGTCGTCGCTATCTTCGCCATTATCCTCGTCGTCATCCAAATGTGGGGCCATGGCGATGACGCGATCGCCGTTGTCAGGCCGTACGAACCGTACGCCTTGAGTGTTGCGCCCTGTGAGGTTCACTTCGTCAACAGAAGAGCGCACAACCTTGCCACCTTCCATGATGACGAGCACCTCGTCGCCTGGCTGAGTAATCAAGGCACCCACGAGGTTGCCGCGTTCTTCGACCACCTTGGCCACGCGGATACCGAGGCCGCCACGCTTTTGGGCGCGATATTCGTCGATGTGCGTGCGCTTGGCGAAACCGCCGTCGGTGATGACGAACACTTCGGAATCGTCGCGGACGACTTCCATCGTGAGCAGCGAGTCGCCGTCGCGGAACTTCATGCCCCGCACGCCAGACGTAGCGCGTCCCATGGGGCGTAGCGCGTCGTCGTCGGCAACAAAACGCAGCGATTGGCCTTGTTTGGATACGAGTAGCAGCTCGTCGTCGCGGTTGATAAGCCGCGCGGAGACCACCGTGTCGGTTGAACCGTCTTCGCGTTCCCGCAGGTTGATCGCGATGAGGCCGCCCGTGCGCGGGGAATCGTAGTCGGATAGCGCAGTCTTCTTCACCAGGCCGTCTTCGGTGGCGAGCACCAGGTAGTCGGCCTGATCGTAGCTGCGCAGCGTGAACGCGGACGCGATTTCTTCGCCCGGCTGCATCGCAAGCACGTTCGCCACGTGCTGCCCTTTCGATTCGCGCGAACCTTCCGGAATCTCGTAGCCCTTGACCCGGTAAACCCGGCCCATGTTCGTGAAGAACAGGTGCCAATCGTGGGTGGAGGCGATTCCCATGTGTTCGACGACGTCGTCCGAGCGGAGCGTCGCGCCCTTCACGCCCTTGCCACCGCGGCGCTGGGCGCGGTATTCGGATACCTTTGTGCGCTTGATGAAGCCAGAGCGAGTGACAGTGACGACGACGTCTTCTTCCGTGATGAGGTCTTCTTCCGATACCTCGCCATCGAAGGGCAGGATCTTCGTGCGCCGGTCGTCGCCGTACTTGTCCACAACCTCGGTCAGTTCCTCCGAGACAATGGCACGCTGACGCTCGGGCTTAGCCAGAATGTCCTTGTAATCCTCGACCAGGGCGAGCTTTTCGGCGTGCTCGTCCATGATCTTTTGCCGTTCGAGCGCGGCCAGGCGGCGCAGCTGCATGGCAAGAATGTGGTCGGCTTGAATCTCGTTGATGCCGAGCAGGTCGATGAGACCTTCGCGGGCGACGTCGGCGGTGGGCGACCTGCGAATCAGCGCGATCACCTCGTCCAGCATGTCGAGAGCCTTGACCAGACCCTCGAGGATCATCAGCCGCTCCTGCGCCTTACGCAGGCGGTAGGCCGTCCGCCGGGCGATGACCTCGACCTGGTGGTTCACCCAGTGATAGATGAAGCCGTCCAGTGAAAGCGTGCGCGGAACGCCGTCGACGAGCGCCAGCATATTCGCGGAGAAGTTGTGCTGCATCTGCGTGTGCTTGTACAGGTTGTTGAGCACAACCTTCGGCACGGCGTCGCGTTTAAGCACGATGACGATACGCTGACCGGCGCGGCCAGACGATTCGTCGCGAATATCGGCGATTCCGCTCAGGCGGCCATCCTTGACGCCTTCGACCATCCGGTCGAGTAGCCGGTCCGGGTTCACCTGGTAGGGCAAATCGGTGACCACCAGGCACTGCCGCCCGTCGATCTCGTCGATGTCGACGACGGCGCGCTGGGTAATCGACCCGCGCCCGGTACGGTAGGCCTGCTCGATCCCCTTCGTACCTAGGATCGTGGCACCCGTCGGGAAATCCGGCCCGGAAATCCGCTCGAGCAGAGCTTCGAGCAGCTCGTCGCGTGTGGCATCCGGGTTGTCAAGGAACCACTGGGCTCCCGCAGCCACCTCGCGCAGGTTGTGCGGCGGGATCGAGGTCGCCATACCAACCGCGATACCCTCCGAACCGTTGATCAGCAGGTTCGGAATGCGCGCGGTGAGCACTTTCGGCTCTTGCACCGAACCGTCAAAGTTCGGCTCAAAATCCACGGTGTCTTCGTGAATGTCACGCACCATTTCGACGGCGAGCGGAGCCATCCGCGCCTCGGTATATCGCGGGGCTGCCGCGCCGAGATCACCGGCCGTACCGAAATTGCCTTGGCCGGCTACGAGCGGGTAGCGCATGTTCCACGGCTGGACGAGGCGCACCATCGTGTCGTAGATCGCGGCATCGCCGTGCGGGTGGTAGTGGCCCATGACGTCGCCAACAATCTTCACCGACTTCGAAAACGCCGAATCTGGGCGGTATCCGCCATCCCACATCGCATAAATGACGCGGCGGTGCACGGGCTTCATGCCGTCACGCACGTCGGGCAACGCGCGCCCCACAATCACGGACATCGCGTAGTCGAGATAGGAGGTTTCCATCTCCCGCTGCAGATCGACGTCCTTAATCGCGCCGTCGAGCGGCTGGGTGCCTGTATCTTCTGTCGTCTTATCGCTCACGATCGTCCTTTAAATGTCGAGGAAACGCACGTCACGGGCGTTGCGCTGGATGAAAGACCGGCGCGAGGCCACATCCTCACCCATGAGTACGGAAAATGCTTCATCAGTAGCCGCAGCTTCGCCGATATTGACGCGCTTGAGCGTGCGAGTCTCCGGGTTCATCGTGGTGTCCCACAGCTCCGAATCGTTCATCTCACCCAAGCCCTTGTACCGCTGAATGCCCTGGCCTTCCGCCTTGGGAAGCTTCTTACCGGCGGCAAAACCAGCTTCGAGCGCGGCGTCGCGTTCCGCATCCGAAAACACGTATTCGTGTTCCGCGTTCGTCCACTTAATGCGGTACAGCGGCGGCATGGCAAGATACACGTACCCGCCTTCGATCAGCGGTTTCATGTACCGGTAGACGAGCGTGAGCAGCAGGGTGGCAATGTGCTGGCCGTCCACGTCCGCGTCCGCCATGAACACGATCTTGTGGTAGCGCAGCTTATCGATATCAAATTCTTCACCGATACCCGTACCGAACGCTGTGATGAGTCCCTGGATCGTATCGGAGGACAGTGCGCGATCCAGCCGTGCCTTTTCCACGTTGAGGATCTTTCCGCGGATCGGCATGATCGCCTGGTTGTGCGGATCACGGCCGTTGACGGCCGAACCGCCAGCAGAATCACCCTCAACGATGAAAATTTCGCATTCTTCCGGGTTACGCGAGCTGCAATCCTTGAGCTTGCCTGGCATCGACGCCGACTCCAGCACCGATTTCCGGCGGGTCGCCTCACGAGCCTTCCGGGCCGCGATCCGCGCCTGATAGGCCTGGGTGGCCTTGCGGATGATCTCGCGCGCATCGGTAGGGTTCATGTCCAGCCAGTCATTGAGCTGCGCGTACGTCTGCTGCTGTACATAGGTGCGCGCTTCGGTGTTACCGAGCTTCGTCTTCGTCTGGCCCTCGAACTGCGGTTCGCCGAGTTTGACGGACAGCACGACGGCGAGGCCTTCGCGTACGTCGTCGCCGGAAAGATTCGGATCCTTCTCTTTGAGCAGGCCCTTATCCCGTGCGTACTTGTTGATGACCGTGGTCAGCGCCGAACGGAAACCTTCCTCGTGGGTGCCGCCCTCGGTGGTGTTAATCGTGTTCGCGAACGTGTGCAACGTTTCGGAATAGGCGTTCGTCCATTGCATCGCCACTTCGAGGGAAATCTTGTTGTCGGCGTCCTCGGCCTCGAAATAGATCGGCTCAGAGTGGAGCGGGTCCACCTTCTTGGTTTTCACCAGGTGCTCAACGTAGTCGCGCAGACCGCCCTCATACTGGTACGACACCTCGCGTTTCGGAGCTTCTCCGCTGGTCAGCGACTCGTCTTCACCCGTAATTTCTTCGCCTTCAGCGACGACGTGCGCCCGCTCATCCGTGAGCGTGATGCGCAGCCCCTTGTTCAGGAACGCCATCTGCTGGAGGCGGTGACGCAGGGTTTCAAAATCGAACTCGACGGTTTCGAAAATCTCTGCGTTCGGCCAAAACGTTTGGGTGGTACCGGTCTCGTCTGTTTCCTCGCCCTTTTCTAAGGGGGCAATCGGCACGCCGTCTTCATACGAAATCCGCCACACGTGCCCATCACGCTTGACTTGCGTATCCATCCGCGAGGACAGTGCGTTGACCACTGATACGCCGACGCCGTGCAAGCCGCCGGAGACCGCATACGAGCCAGAACCGAACTTGCCACCGGCGTGGAGCACGGTCATAACAACCTGGACTGCAGGCAAACCCTCACCTGGGTGGATATCCACGGGAATACCGCGCCCGTCATCTTCCACCCGCACGCCACCGTTTTCCAGCAGGGTTACTTCAATATGCGTGGCGTACCCGGCCAGAGCCTCGTCAACGGAATTATCCACAACCTCGTAAACGAGATGGTGAAGACCCCGTTCGCCCGTCGAGCCAATGTACATACCCGGACGCTTACGAACGGCCTCGAGGCCTTCGAGCACGGTGATATTAGACGCGTCATACGACTGGTCGGAAGAAACCTCCCCGATCTTGCCGTTCGACTCCTGCGCATTCTGGTTGTCAGACAATATCGTTCCTCACACTCGCACACATGTGGTGTACGTCTCCATTGGACCGTAAACGCCATTTCTAGGCGTCGAACTGTGTTGTGGTAGGTCCCTACCAATTTGGCCCAAGACGTAAGTATACCGCTTTTAACGTGCGAATTCGAGTTATCAACAGGTCTTCCAGAGCTGTTTTCACCAGCCGCGTGGCTATCCGTAGGTATCCCGCGGCCCGCGGCCAGGCACCGAATAGGGGCCGTGTTTCCACGACGGCGCATTCGGACCTTTCACCACGATGTCTTTGACCACACCCTCACCCAGCTCGTCTGCCAGTTTCTTATCCAAAAACGCGAGCAGCGCACGGATCTGGGTCTGCCACGACGTCGATTTCGCACGTAAGGTGAGCACGCCGTCGTCGGAAAAATCCTCCACCACACAGTTTTGTGCGACGGCGTCCCCAACTATTTGCGGCCACCTCGCCTGGACCGAGCCTACGCTCAAGCGTTCTTGCCAGCCCATCTTTTCCACAAGGCCAGACACAATGAAACTTAACGGCTTCGGATCCCTCTTCGACGGGCGGGCACCCGAGCCCACGTCCTGGCCGGGGCTCGGCACATAAACTTCCTCGCCCATCTGGTCCTCGTCACGCAGCGGATTGTCCGTCTCAATCCGCCTGCGCACCCATCCGTGCTGTTCGGCCATCCGGCGCACGCGCTCCAAGACTTCCAGCGGCAGGCGATCACCGAAACGCTCCGCAGCTTTCTTACGCGCCGCAACTATTCGTGAGCTCGGCGTCTGAGCAGAAGGCGGCTGAGGACTAGTCATCGCCAGGCTCTTCCACGTGTTGCACGGTTCCGTCATGGACAACAAATCTTGTGCCGCCCAATTCTGGTAGGTCTTCGCCGACCGCGGCGGTCACGAATACCTGCTCGGCCTCCGTGACGATACGAGCGAGTTGTTCCCGACGCCGGGAGTCGAGTTCCGCGAACACGTCGTCGAGAATCAAAATCGGCTCTTCGTTGTCTGCCCAATCACCCGACGAATGGCTACGCAACAACTTCCATGAGCCGAGCCGCAACGCGAGCGCATACGACCACGATTCGCCATGGGACGCGAAACCTTTTGCGGGCAGGGTTCCCAGGCTCAGCGCAAGATCATCGCGGTGCGGACCAACCAAGTTCACGCCGCGGTCGATCTCATCTGCGCGCCACTGCTGCAACGTTTCGCCAAACAAACGGGCAGTCGCCTCGACGTCTTGCGCGTCTCGTTCGTGGGCTGCTACCTTGTCGCGGGCGCTTTGCCGAACCTCGGCGTCGTCGCTATTGAGCTCATGAGGTTCGGGCAGATCCCAGCCGCGGCGAACGTCAAGGTTGGCAGCGTAGTCGATCCGGGCCAGACCCCGCCCCGCGGATACAGCCGTGTAATACTCCTCAACGAAGGGGCGCAAACCCGCCACAATCTCCGCGCGGGCCGCAATAATTTGCGACCCGAACCGGATCAGCTGAGCATCCCACACGTCAAGTGCAGCTTCGTCATAGTATCCGCCGCGGCGCTTGGCTTTCGCCATCGTCTTCAACAACGCTCCGCGCTGACGTAACACCTTGTCATATTCGGCGCGGACTGCTCCAAGACGCGGGCGGAACTGCACCATGAGGTCATCAAGAAAACGACGCCGTGCCGCGGGGTCTCCTTTCACGAGTTCGAGATCCTCGGGAGCAAACGTGACAGCGCGGACGATTCCTAGCAGGTCAGCAGGCCTCGCATTACCCCGGTTAATCCGAGCACGGTTGGCTTTGCCTGTCAGGATTTCCAGTTCGACCATTGTGTCCGAGCTGCCACGGTTCACTTTCGCCCTGATAACACCGGCGTTTGCGCCCTGCCGTACCAAAGCGGCGTCGGCTGCCACCCTGTGGGACGAAAACGTGGCAAGGTAGCCGATCGCCTCCACGAGGTTCGTCTTCCCCTGCCCGTTTTCCCCTATAAAGGTGACAACTCCGGGCGAAAACTCGAGCACGACCTCGCGATACGACCGAAAATCGTGTAACGCCAGATCTGAAATATACAAAGGTCTGTGTTAGTTCGTTCCAAACGTGCGGATAGGCATGAGCAACAGGCGGTAGTCGTCGCTTACCTCGCCGTCCTCATCCTGCGCAGTCATGACCGCCGGCTTCGTGGGATCTGTAAACGACAGCCGCACAAATTCCTTGTCCATCGCAGAAAAACCATCCTGCAAGAACACCGGGTTGAACGCCATCTTGATTGGCTCGCCTTCCAGCTGAGCCGGCAGTACTTCAGAGACTTGCGCGTTATCGCCATGCCCGGCCTCGAGAACCACATCGCCCTCGGAAAATGACAACCGGACGGACGCGTTCTTTTCCACAACCAACCGGGAACGCTTGATGCCTTCAAGGATTTCTTGCCGGTTCATCACCACGTACCCGTTCATCTCCGCTGGGAACAATGAACGGACCTGCGGGTATTCGCCGTCGATCAGCTGAATCGTGTTTTGGCGCCCGCCAGCCGAAAAGCCGATCATGGCACCCATTCCCTGATCCTGGAGAGACACTTCAATCGGCCCAGACGAACCGAGTGCTTTGGCAACGTCAAGCAAGCGGGACGCGCGCACGAGGATCCGAGTAGAAATATCAGAACTCTTGGGAGTCCATCCAAGATCACGGATAGCAAGCCGGTACCGGTCGGTTGCCATGAGAGAAATCTGGTCGCCCTCGATTTCGATGCACACCGAAACGAGCATGGGCAGGGTGTCATCATTCGACGCCGCGATAGTGACCTGAGAAACGGCCTTTTCCCATTCCGCGCCATCAACCGTGCCCACAACATCCGGCATGGCAGGCTGTTCAGAGTAGTCCTCAAGCGACATGGTCTTCAATGAAAAGTGCGACGACCCGCTTTCCACCTCGAGTTTCCCGCCGTCAACATTCAGTTCGATGTCTTGGCTAGGCAGCGAGCGCGAAATTTCAGCGAGCAGCTTCCCATTGACGAGCACTTCGCCCTCTTCGTCCACACTGCCATCAATGGTGATGTGAGACGACACATCCGAATCTCGCGATCGGAGAGAAATCGTGCCATCGTTACCCGCGCTGATGTGCAGGCCTGCAAGCACAGGAATGGCAGGACGATTTGGAATGGTACGCGATGCCCAGGTGACTGCATCGGTAAACACGTCATGATCAACGCTAATTTTCACCGTGTGACCCACTTTCGTTTCATACTGGATTCAACTTTACGCGACACCGACGATCTTTGCTTTATTAACCAACGGATCGAGTAGGTGGCTGAAAAGTAAATGGTCTTAGTTTTTATTTAGTAGTAGTTGTAGCCTCTGTGGAGTTTGTGGAAAAGCATGTTTCCCCTTGGAAAATCAAGGCTTTACGGCTGTGGACATGTGTGGGAATAAGTCTGTGGGTAAGAACAGGATTTTGTGGATGGGACACTTCGCTGCTTGAGTTATCCGCAATATTTCACGGATCCTCCACGGTTTTCAGTCACCTATCCCCGCCTTTTCCACAGCTTATGTGGATAACTTCATGCTTCGCGTTCAGCGGCCTGTGTTTGGTCTTTACACGCCTGCTTGATCCGAGACGTTAGCTCGGTGACCTGATTGAACACCGTCTGCTTTTCAGCCATGAGCTTTTCAATCTTGCGAAGGGCATTGAGCACAGTGGTGTGATCACGCCGATTAAACGCCTCAGCGATCTTCGGCAGCGACAGGTCCGTCATTTCCCTACACAAGTACATTGCGATGTGGCGGGGCTGGGTGAGGGTTCGCGTCCTGGTGGGCGATTTAAGATCGTCTACACTCACCCCGAAATACGACGCCGTCTGGCTCATGACCATGCTTGCCGTCACGGTGAATGTACTGGTATCCGAAATGATGTCTTTGAGCGCTGTTTCGACGACGTCGATCGTGACCGGCTGGTCGAAAAGACCAGCATAGGCCGTGACCCTACGCAGCGATCCTTCCATTTCTCGAACGTTCGTCGTGATCCTGCTGGCGATGTACTCGAGTGCTTCACGTGGCACGTTGAGCATTTCGGAAGCGGCCTTCTTTTCCAAAATCGCGATTCTTGTTTCGAGATTGGGAAGGTCAATATTTGCCACGATTCCAGACGCGAACCGGGAAATCATCCGATCCTCGAAACCATCGAGCAGCCGGGGTGCGACGTCGGATGTAATGACGATCTGCTTGTTCGCGTTCGCCAGTGCGTTAAACGTGTTGAAAAACTCTTCGAGCGTTCCTTCCTTGTTGGACAGGAACTGGATGTCGTCGATGAGGAGGATGTCAACAGAGCGGAACAGGTTCTTGAAATTGTGGCCCTGCTGCGTGCGCATCGCGTTGATGAACATGTTCGTAAATTCCTCAGAACTTACGTACAGAACCCTGCTCCCCGGGAACAGGCTGAGGTAATAGTTTCCGATCGCGTGCAACAAGTGGGTTTTACCCATGCCCGAGTCCGAGTACAAAAACAGCGGGTTGTACGTAGAACCAGGGGCTTCGGCGACGGCGAGCGCGGTTGCGTGCGCAAAGCGATTTGATTCACCGATCACGAAATTATCGAAGGTGTAGCGCGGATTCAGGTGAGCATCCGACTGATTTTTGTTCGTCTGAATCTTCGGAAGCATCGGGGAAAGCCGATCATCCGACGGAGCGGACGGCAGCTGCGAAGCCGGTTCTACCGCACGTAACGGTTCGGGACTATGCGGAGCCGGTTCCTGTGGCCACGGATGATCCGGCCACGTGGGTGTTGCCGGCTGGCTCGGCGTCGTCGGCTGTTCAGACAAAGACGGATCGACCGAGATGACAAGCCGAACTGTTCGCCCCAGAATGTCAGACAGTCGATTTTCCATGATCGCCGACACGTGTTCAGTGAGCCAATCTTTCACGAACTCAGAGCCGACTCCGATCATGAAAATATCGTCTGCGGTGGCAAGCGGATGTGCGAGACGAACGAAAGCAGTCTGCGAATCAGAAAGCTCTCCTTGCGCGCGGAGCAGTTCTGTTGCTGCTGTCCATGCATCCTGCGCAGGTGAGGTATCCACTATTTGTCTCCTCGAAATTTGATGATACTGACCCATACTAGAGAAAAAATTGTGGAAAGTCAGATCAGTTATCCACAAGGTTGTTCACATGTGTGGATATTACATCGATGTAATTCACATATGGGATCCGCGCCGTCTCATAGGAAAAGATCTCCCACAGGTTTAACCACAGGTGTGGAGATCTCAAGAAAGTGGTTTTGGTCAACTTTTCCTCATCTGTGGGAAAGAAAAGTAGTGACACAGATCGTTGTTATATCTGTCACCGCAGGCCCGTTAATCGTTGCCTTTTCGGGGAAAACTCCAGTAAAGTCATCAAGTCATGTGTGTCAAACACACAAGCCCAATCTCTGGGTGCCATGTCCGAATCTAGAATTTAGGTGTACAGATGACTACGAAGCGCACGTTTCAGCCGAACAACCGCCGTCGTTCCAAGGTGCACGGCTTCCGTAAGAGGATGTCCACACGCGGTGGGCGGGCAATCCTCGCTGCGCGCCGTCGTAAGGGACGCGCCAAGCTTTCCGCATAAATGCTTCCCGCAGTAAACCGTATGCGGAGAACTGAAGACTTCCGGTTCGCTGCCCGCACGGGACTGCGCAGAGCAAACAGATATTTCGTCCTCCACGTCGTTGAAGGCGAACCCGGAGCCGGCCTATTGGTCGGCTTCACTGTTAGCAAGAAGGTAGGAAATGCCGTGGTGCGCAACCAGGTACGCCGCAGACTGCGGCATATCATGCGGGACTATCTCGATATACCCGCCGCGATGGTTGTGATCCGCGCGCTTCCAGCGAGCGCTGGCACGTCGTCGTCGGTATTGCGAACGGCGCTGCACAAAGAATTTGTAGCGTTAGGGCTCGCAGATGAGTAACCCGGCCGTCACTATCCTCACCCGAGCCATCCGCTGGTACCAAACGAACATCTCCGCACACATGGAGCGCAGATGTAGATACCAGCCCACCTGCTCCGCCTACGGGCTTGAATCGATTCAGATTCACGGGGCAATAAAAGGTACACTCTTAACTGTCTGGCGGCTTCTTCGGTGCAATCCTTGGTCAAAGGGCGGCGTGGACTGGGTTCCACCCAAAGGATCCTGGCCGAAAAAGCCTCTCGGCTACCGCGAACTGATCGCATACCGCGAAAAAGAAAATACAGATCATCAGGCCAGCCGTGGCCACGGCGATGATCCCGACGCACCATAAGGAGCGCACAGGTTGGATACCATCCTCTTCCCCATCATGTGGGTTATTTCCTACATCATGTACGGAGTCCACAATCTTCTCACCCTGGTCGGCATGCAAGCAGGAGCCGGACCAGCGTGGGTGCTATCCATTGTCGGCCTCACCGTCGTCATCCGAATCCTCATCATTCCGCTGTTTAACAAGCAGACTCGAGCATCTCGAGCAGGCCAAGAGCTGCAGCCTGAGATCCAAAAAATTCAGCGCAAGTACAAGGGCAGAACCGATCAGATTTCGATGCAGCGCCAACAAGAAGAGATGATGGCGCTCTATCGCGATCACGGCACGTCTCCGTTTGCGGCATGTATGCCGGCGCTCATTCAGATGCCGATCTTCTTCGCATTGTTCCGGCTGCTGTATGCGGTGCTTCCGCTGTCGCAAGGCACCTATCAGGGTGGATCACGAACGGCGATTGGACCGATTAACCAAGAAGTAGCGCAAGAGATCGCGAACTCGACCGTGTTCGGTGCGCCGATTTCGTCGTCGATCGCTACTCGTCACGAGTTCAGCCAGCCTACGAACGTGCTTATCGTGGCCGTCGTGCTTATCGCGCTCATGATGATTACACTGTTCTTCTCGCAGAAGCAGATCATGACGAAGAATCTGCCTGAATCTGCGAAGGATCCGGATAATCCGGCATACAAGATGCAGAAGTACATGATGTACGGTATGCCTCTTATTTACGTGTTTTCTGGTGGCGTGTTCCAAATCGGCGTTCTCGTGTACTGGTTGACGGGTAATTTCTGGAATATCGGCCAGCAGACCTGGCTCATCACCACGAATCCGGCGCCGGGATCGGAAGCGTATAAGGCGCGTCAGGAACGCTTGCGTAAGAAGCGGATTCGCAAGGGCCTGCCGCCCGAGGAAGATAAGGGCGACGCGTTAGAAGGTCCCGTTCAGACGGGGCAGCGTGCCCAGCCGCTTGGCAAGAAGCGTTCCAAGAAGGCACGCCAGACCGGGCAGATTCCCGAGAACGCGCTCGTTCCCGACGAGATTCGGGAAGAGATCGAAGGCGCAGACGAAGAAGTTCGCGGCCCGGACGGGCTCACTGACGCCGAGCGTGCACAGAAGCGCTACGAACGCAGAATGGCAGAACGCCGTCGTTCTAAGCAAAAGCGCAAGAAGAAGCGGCGTTAGACATGGGCGTTGGACATGCGGCGTTCAGCGGCTCGCGGCACCTGACGAAGCACAGATTTTGTAACCACTACCTTCCTTATCATTAAGGGGAAACACTATGACTGAAGAAAATGTTGAGAAGCTGGATCGCGAAGGCGATATCGCAGCGGACTACCTCGAGGAATTGCTCGACATCGCCGATCTTGACGGCGACCTTGAAATCGGTATTGAAGCGGACCGCGCGTCCGTTGGTATTGTTGCCGACGACGGCGGGGATCGCCGACTCAAGCGGCTCATCGGACGCCGTGGTGAAACCCTTGAATCTCTCCAGGAGCTCACGCGTCTGGTTGTTCAGCAAGAAACTGGCGAGCGTTCCCGGATGATGCTCGACATCCTGGGCTACCGGGAAAACCAGCGCGAGAATATTGCTGAGATTGCTCGCCGCGCTATCGAGCGAGTGAAAAAGACCGGCGAAGAGTATGCAATGAAGCCGATGAACCCCTTCGAGCGTAAGGTTGTTCATGACGTAGTTGCGGACGCTGGGCTCTTCTCTGATTCTTCGGGTACGGGTAACGCCAGGCACGTTGTTATTTATCTCGAAGAGCCGGTAAGCGACGACTTCGATGATGATTACGATGATCAGGAAGATGACGAATAGATTCATTTCGAGCATCAACTAGTACAGAGGGAGTCGGCGGTTTGCTGGCTCCCTTTGTACTAGTGTTCGAAGCAGAGTTCTCAGGGAAAGGGTAAACGTGGAGCATAACGCGCGTGTGGAGCCTGCACCGGATGGTGGTGCTGCCAGGTTCGGTGAGGAAGCGTGGCAGAAACTCGTCAGCTTTTCCGAGATGCTGTCGGCTGAAGGCGAGTTGCGCGGACTAGTTGGCCCTCGGGAACTCGAAAGATTGTGGACCCGCCACATTTTGAACTCGACGGCGGTTTGTGAGTTTTTACCGGATAGTGGATTAGTTGCGGATGTTGGTTCTGGAGCTGGATTCCCTGGAATTGTTTTAGCAATAGTGAGACCAGACCTTCGTTTTGATCTTATTGAGACGATGGAACGACGCACGGATTGGCTCGACCACGTGAAACAAGAATTGGATCTTGCCAACGTCCGCGTGATTCGTTCACGTGCGGAAGATATGCCTAAACGGTATGCAGCTGACGTCGTGACTGCGAGAGCCGTAGCTGCTCTGAAGAAACTTATCCCGTGGACTCTCCCACTTCTTAAACCGGGAGGGCACCTGGCAGCTCTCAAGGGCCAGCGAGCAGAACAGGAAATCCAGGACGCACACTCTCAGCTCATGAAGTTTAACGCGCAACGCGCGGATGTTTATGACGTGGATGTGTGGGGCTCGGACGAAGGCACGAGAGTATTACTTGTGGAAAAGATGAAGTAATTCAGTTCGTTAGTTTTGAGCTTTTTGGTTGGACCGGAATGTGAGGCGTTGTCCCAATCTAATTCAAAATCCAATTTGGATTGGTGGGGTAGCTGAAGCGATTTTCATATCGAGGTGACTTACGTTTCTGGCTGGCTGCCTCTAGATGTCAATGATCATTCTCAAGGTCGACCGTATTGGAAGTGTTTCACGTGAAACATTCCTTGCTCCATACACCGATCTGCTCATATGTTCGGCGTTGTCCAGCTGTTCTTGACCGAGAACAATATTTAATGGCAGCCTTATGCGGACAAGATTTACATGCGGTATGCGATCATCAACAAGTGGTTCACGTGAAACAAATACGTCGGATTTTAATATTTCGAAATTAAACCGGAATTTCATTGGGGAAACGTTTCACGTGAAACATCTACGCTCTACTCAAATGAATCTGAGTAGCACTACCGGTCTTCGACTCAGTCAAACAATGTCAGGTATCCGGATTGATTGTAACGTTGATTAACAATAAGTCTGAACCTTTCGAGAAGGTTTCACGTGAAACATTTTCTTATCACTTACATGAATTTGATTCTCGGCATCTAGTTCAACCAGCCCATAAAATTAAAGGACTACGTTTATCGCTAAGGTCAATTAGCTAGGTATCAGAATTGTTCGAGAATGTTTCACGTGAAACGGTTAGTCAAAGTAATTCTTCCGTGTTAACAAAATGCCGCGAAGCATAGGTACCGTGACAAGAGTGCTGCAACTAAGGTGACGCGAGGAAAATGTTGACGTGACCAGGTCCGTCAACGAACACAGCCTGCATTATCAGATCCGACAACGAACAGCACTGCTTTGAATGTGCTGTGAGGAATGTTCTTAGAAGAAAGTGATGTGAAGAAAGATGATGCGTGAACTGCTCTTGCAATGAAAAGGTAATTCCATAAACGATTACAGTCTTGAACCGGTCCTGCGATCAGAAGGTGACGCCCTAAAAAACAGTCCTGAAATTTCCGCGACGAAGAAGTTCCGGAAGATTAATATGCGGTAATAAAAATGTGCAGTCAATTAGAGCTTGTCAAGAATGTTTCACGTGAAACATGTGGATAACCGTTGTTATCCACACCAGGTATGCAGACGAAGAACCATCTAAGACTCGGGTAAGATTGATATTCGAGATTAAGGAGCAGATGTGGCAGATCCACGAGATATAGCGAAGCGACCGCGCAATATAAAGCGTGTCAATAGAACCTTTGCGGATCAATTCTCTGACAGCAGCTCGCCATTGGGAGCACAGCTCGTCAGGGATCGCGAAATGCTCAAGGATCTATCCACCACCGATCTTCCGCGGCCGCCACGTCGCAGAATTATTACAGTTGCCAATCAAAAAGGTGGCGTTGGCAAAACAACATCCACGGTCAACATTGCCGCAGCGCTTGCCATGGGTGGATTACGGGTGCTCGTTATCGATGCTGATCCCCAGGGAAATGCGTCAACTGCACTCGGCGCAGAACACTCATCCGGAACGCCGTCGTTGCATGATGTGCTCATGCAAGAAAAGTCAATCAACGACGTCGTCGTTCCATGTGAAGACGTGGACAACCTCGATGTCATACCCTCCACGATTGACCTTGCGGCTATTGAGATGTCGTTGGTGCTCGAAGAACGCCGCGAATTTCGCCTCAAAGACGCAATCGAGCAACTAGACAAACATTACGACTACATTCTTATCGACTGCCCGCCAAGCCTCGGCCTACTCACACTCAACTCCCTGGTTGCAGGACGTGAAGTCATGATCCCAATCCAGACTGAATACTACGCACTCGAGGGTCTCACGCAGTTAATCAAGACGATTGGCGTCGTGCGCGAATCATCTAACCCTGAATTGGAAGTATCTACCATTTTGTTGACTATGTACGATAAGCGTACTAACCTCGCGCAAGAGGTGGCAGGCGATGTTCGGCAACATTTCCCAGAACAGACCCTCGACACCGAAATTCCGCGAAACGTCAAGATTTCCGAGGCGCCAAGCTACCAGCAGACCGTTGTGACATATGATCCCCGGTCAGCCGGAGCAGTAGCGTACCTCGCTGCGGCACACGAAATCGCCCACAGAATAGGATAGACAATGGCAGAAAAGCGACGCGGCTTAGGCAGAGGGCTCGGAGCCTTGTTCCCTGAGGAACAAAAGGAAAACAAAAGCCGGGCAATCGACATTTTCTTCAGTGCGCCGCAGAGTGATGATGAGATGCCTCCAAGCGCAAACACACCCACTTCTGCGGAAAGCACCCCCGCTACCGTTGAAACACAAAATAACTCGGCTGAATCCGATGATATTGATTTAGTTCCCGTTCCCGGCGCGACCTTCGGCGACATCCCGGTTGAACAGATCATGCCCAACCCTCGCCAACCCCGCGAGATTTTCGATGACGACGAACTCCAGGAACTCGCCGATTCGATCAAAGAAGTCGGTGTGCTGCAGCCTATTGTGATCAGGCCGATGTCGGAAGAATCGGAGGATTACCCCGAAGCGCGCTACGAACTCATCATGGGTGAGCGGCGCTGGCGAGCTACCCAGCGTGCGGGCCTTGACACCATCCCCGCAATCATTCGCCAAACCGATGATTCAGATCTGCTCCGTGACGCGCTCTTGGAAAACCTACATAGGTCGAATCTCAACGCCCTTGAAGAGGCGGCGGCCTACCAGCAGCTTCTAGAAGACTTCGATTGCACGCAAGAAGAACTCTCCCGCCGTATTGCCAGATCCCGCCCGCAGATTTCTAATACGCTGAGGCTGCTCAACCTGCCACCACTCGTACAAAACCGGGTTGCAGCCGGCGTGCTCTCAGCAGGGCACGCACGTGCACTGCTTGGACTACGAGACCCGGCAGCAATGGAACGCCTCGCGCAACGCATCGTGGCAGAAGGTCTTTCCGTCCGCCAAGTAGAAGAAATCGTGGCGGTCGGCGATGATCAAGCTGCGCCGCGTACCCGTCGTTCTCGCGGGGGCCGCCACCAAGAAGAACTTAACGAACTCGCCCTACGGCTGTCTGACCGATTCAACACGAGGGTGAAGGTTAACTTAGGAGTCACAAAGGGCAAGATCGCCATCGAATTTGCCACCATCGAGGACCTCAACCGGATCCTAGGCGAACTCAACGAAGACGAGGTTGAAATCTAGTTACCTTGGTCGGCGGAAATCGCCGCGGTCTTGAGAATATCTAAGTAGATATCATCGAGTGTCCTGCCCTGCTGGCGCGCAAGAGCGGACGCGGCTTGCGGGAAGATCGACGTTTCAGTCATGCCCGGAGCCACGTTCACGTCAAGGAACCAAGGCTGCCCGGCGTCGTCGACAATGATGTCCGTACGTGAATAGTGGCGCAAACCCAAGGCTTCGTGGACGTCCTCGGCCACCTTCCCCACCTCAGCAGTGTCACTATCGTCAATGAAATATTCCACTCGACCGGGGTTGTACCGGGCGTCGAAATCATATGGTCCACTCGCCCGGATTTCGACCGGCGGGAGGGCGCGCGGACCGTCACCCAGATCAGCGACGCCGACGCCGTATTCCCGGCCCTCAATATACTGCTGGATAAGCGCGACGTCGCCATAAGCGAAACAATCCACCATCGCGCCGGGGAGGTGTGCGCGGTCTTCGACGATTGACAGACCCATCGATGATCCGGCCTTCGTCGGCTTAACCACCAACGGGAACGAAAAACGCTGCTCCACCAAATTCAAAATATTGCTGACCCCCACCTCGCGGAAGAGTGTTTGTGGCAGCGCAGTCGAATCCGGCACCCGAATTCCTACCTTCGCCAACACGGACGATGCCACCGACTTATCCGAAGCCAGCCGACATCCGTAAGCTTCCGAACCAACAAACGGCAAACCGGCCAAAACCAGCAAATCCTGCAGTGAGCCATCTTCGCCGATCGAACCATGCACAAGCGGCCACACGACGTCGGGCTCAATCGCAGTTAGGCGCTGCAACAGCTGACCGTCGACGTCGAGAACCTTCACCTGGATACCCTGCGAACGCAGCGACTCCGCAACCCGCCTCCCCGAATTGAGTGAAATTTCCCGTTCGTGGGTTAGCCCGCCCGCGAGAACCGCGACTGTCATTGGTCCCATTGTCTTACCTTTCCGGATTGCCAAACATCTGAACGGTCTCAAGCTCGCTCTTAATGACGCCAGCAAGCCGGCGCACGCCCTCCTCGATCCGCTCGGGAGTCGGATAGCAGAACGAAAGCCTCATATGATCAGAGCCCTGCCCGTCGGCATAGAAAGCCGTCCCGGACACGTAGGCCACCAAGTTGGTAGTCGCCCGCGGCAACATATCTTTCGCATCAATCCCGTCGGGAACCTTTACCCACGTGTAGAACCCGCCCTCCGGCACATTCCACGACGCTTGCGGCAAATACCGATCAAGCGCGGCCGTCATTGCATCCCGGCGCTCGCGATACATGGCACGATAATCCTTGATTTGCGCCATCCAGTCGTAGGTGCGCAAATATTCGGCTATCGACAGCTGCCCGACCTTCGTTGGCGAGAGCACCGCGTTTTCGTTCGCCAACGTAAGACGTTGCGTGACGGCGTAGTTCGCCAGCGCCCACCCCACACGGTAACCAGGGGCAAAAGTTTTGGAAAATGATCCAAGATAGATGACGCCGTCGGGATTAATAGTTTGTAGCGGGCTCATCGTCTGATCGTTAAAGCCGAGCATGCCATAGGGATTGTCTTCCAAAATCAACACATGGTGGCGTTCGCAAATCTCCACGATCTGCGGACGGCGCTCAGCGGACATGGACACACCGGCCGGGTTGTGGAAATTCGGCACGGTGTACAAAAACTTTACTTCGCGGCCCTCGTTAGCAAGCTTCGTCAGCGTGGCCTCCAACGCCTCCGGGATCAGCCCGTCCTTATCCAGCGGAACATGCACCACGTTTGCCTGATAAGCCCGGAAAACACCGAGGGCTCCCACATACGACGGCGCTTCAGCCACGATTACGTCGCCAGGATTAATGAAAATCTGCGTGATGATATCCAACGCTTGCTGCGAACCTGTGGTCACCGTGATGTCATCAGGATGTGCACGAATCCCCTCGGGTCGCATCACTTCCACGATCATCTCACGCAGTTCTTCTTCACCCTGGCCGCCACCGTATTGCAGCAGTTCAGGGCCGCGATCACGAATTAGGCGGGCGGTCATATCCGCCAAAAAATCGAGCGGTAGCCCGGCAATATTCGGCATGCCACCCGCAAGCGAGACCACCTCCGGGCGATTCGCCACCGCAAACAGCGAACGAGTCTCGGACTGTTTCATCCCGAGCGCCCGATCCGCGTAGCGATCAAACCACGGGTCAAGCCGAGTGCCCGAGCGTGTTGACGCATCGAGCTTCGAAGCAATCTTGGAATCAAACATTGGCGTCATCCTAGATAGGCTTCCACGTCGAGAGCAGCCTTGGCTCCACTTCCCGCGGCCGTGATTGCCTGCTGGTAGTAAGAATCGACGACGTCGCCACAGGCAAACACGCCAGGAATCGAGGTTGCTGTGGACGGCTCGGAGACGACGATATATCCGGCGTCGTCAAGCTCGAGCGCGCCGTCGAGAATCTTTGTGCGCGGCTCGTGACCGATCGCAACGAACATGCCAGACACGGGCAGGTCGCGGGTTTCGCCGGTCTGTGTATCACGCAGCGTGAGCGATTCGAGTTTGCCTTCGCCGTTAATTTTTTCCACAACCGAGTTCCAGTGCATCGTCACTTTGTCGTTAGCGAGCAGGCGATCAGCCATAATCTGCGAGGCGCGCAGCTCGTCACGGCGGTGGATAACATGCACGGTGGAACCGAACCGGGTCAAGAACAGCGCTTCAGTCACGGCTGAATCACCGCCGCCGATCACCGCGATTTCGCGGTCTTTGAAGAAGAAGCCGTCACAGGTGGCACAGTACGATACGCCCTTACCGGTGAAGAGTTCTTCGCCCTCGAGGCCGAGCTTTTTGTATTCGGAGCCGACGGCCAGGATAACCGCGCGCGTCCGATAGGTGTCCTGATCGGTACGGATCTCCTTGATGTCGCCGTCGAGTTTCAGTTCGACGGCGTCTTCGTAGCGCATGTCCGTACCGAAGCGGACAGCCTGCTCTTCGAATTTTTGCATGAGCTCCGGGCCCATAATGCCTTCAGGCCAGCCGGGAAAGTTTTCTACCTCAGTGGTGGTCATGAGCGCACCACCCGCGTCCATCGTGCCGGCGAGGAGAATTGGTTTGAGTCCGGCGCGTGCCGTGTAAATAGCGGCAGTCCATCCGGCAGGGCCGGAGCCTACGATGACGACGTCATGAATCATTCTATTTCACCTTGATCTCATTAACTATTAGCTGGTTTTCACCGGCGCCGTTCTTGGGAAGTTCAGTAATCCACATGATAAACGAACGAGTCTTCAGGGGCTCATTGAGCGTAAACGTGGTTTCGCCCGCTTGAAGCGTACCTTCGGCCACCACTTTGCCCGACGACGGCGCATCCGGCACCGTGTCACGAATTTGAATGTTTCCGCCCGTCGACTGGGTATCGAGCACGACCTCGCTGACCACGGCCTCGTCCTGCAACTCAATATGCAAGCCGATTCCCGACATCGGGGCCATTGACGCATTGACATACGTCCACGTCTTCCACTGGGTTCCCGGATTGCCATCGACGGCGTTACCCACCGACGACGGGTTATCCAACGTTGCCGGGTCAGTTCCGGCGATCATGCCAGCATCGGGGGAGACGAGGGTTGCCTGTGCGATCGCTGGCGGATTCGTGGGCTCAGGAGCTGGTGGCTCTGCCGGCTCGGCTGGTTCGGCAGGTTCAGTCTCTTCGCGCACAATATCGGAATCCGGATCCTGGAGTGTGACGGGATCGAAGGGCGCCGTGAGTGCCTTGATCGCGAAGAATCCGATGACCACCACCAGTATTCCAAAGAACGCCAACACGAAGCGGGAGGAATTGAGGGTGGGTTCTTCATCGGTGGCTTCAGGCGCAGCTACGGAAACGGCAGGCGCAGGTTCGGAAACTTTAGGCGCAGGTTCGGAAACTTCGGGAGCTACATCGATGGGCTCTTCCACTGTCTTAGGCGCAGCTTTGGGAACCTCGGTTAATGATGGCCACTCCACCTCAGATTTCAGTTGGTGGCGTTCGTCGATGTTAAGCCTGTCGTCGATAACGTCTTCGACTTGTTCGAGGGTGCTTGCAGGCTTAGGCAGCGCCGCCGAATCCAATGCAGGCCATTCGATTTTATTTGGCAGTTTGCCCCACGGGGTGAAACGTAGGCTGAGGTCGGCAGCGGAGGCCGCCCCGTCGCCGTCGCGTTCTTGGCGAAGTAGCCCGGCCATGGGGGTGTCGAGCTCGGCTGCTTCGGCGATGACGGCGTCGTGCTCATCGGCCTCGGGCATATCCCGGCCGAGCAACAGCGATGCGATTAACACGGTCAGTCCGCGTGCCTCGTCGCGTTCGAGCTTGACAGGATCGGCGTCGGTATCAATGCCAGCGAGCGCGGCGTGAACGCCAAGCCCGTCGAGGGTGACGTCGTCGCCAATATATATGCAGTGAGCGTTGACCTGCAGGTGGTGAACGCCGCGGCGGGACGCCTTCGCAATCACCCGAGTCACTTCGCCCATCACCACGTGCACAAGTTCGGCATTCGGCCGCCCGGTGAGATAGTCCGCCAGCGGTTTACCCTGCGGAATCTCAGACACGTAAGCCTTTTCTTCCGCCACAACTTGGAGAATGGGAACGAGATGAGGATCGACGATGAGGGCGGCACGGCGTGCGGCGTCGATGACGGCGTCGTCGTCCACCTTCATCACCCGCACTTGGCGCGAAAGCGCGGTATCACGGGCAATCCACGCGTCAGCGTTGCCCTTATATGGCTTTTCCAGTTCGAAGCGCCCAGCGATCATGTGCATTCCTTACTCTAGCTCCGCTTTGTGGCGGCAACGAAGTCATCGGGCTCAATAGGTTCGGAGCGGCGGCCATCACGGATCGACTTCACTACGCCAACCACGAATATTAGCCCTATTAGGCTCGCGATGATCACCGTTCCTGTACTCTCCCAATCTGCTCGCACTCTCACATGCAAGGTATCAGGGCTTCCCACCAGATCGCCTGCACTGTTCGTCACATATACCTTGGCATCGATATTGCCAGAACCGTGCGCTTCTACTGGAATCGACACGGTTGTTGTACCCGGCGGTAGTTCCGCTTCCACGGCCTCGGTGGCTACCAACCGGTTGTCGGGAGTATCAAGATGCACGGTCACCTTCGCCGGCTGGTTGAAACCGTTCGTGACGGGAATCGGCAGTTCGGAGCTTTCCGAGATCATATTAATTGGCGACGACGTCGTCACCGATATCGCGCTCAGCTGGTCGGGGGTGGGTGCGATCTGGGAAATCTGCTTGTTAAGGCCCACAGAATCCTCCCGCCATCTGGCACCCGTAAGGAAACTGGCCTGTTCGCGGGCTTTGGCACTGAGGTTGTCGCCGTCGGGGAAAATACTGCTCAGCGCGTCGAATTTAGCGAGTTCGGCATCGATCTTGTTGAGCGCGTCCGCGGTTAACGGCCCCGGCTCGGAGCGGTCAATAAATACTCGTTCGACCGGCGCCGGTTCGCCCGCGCTGATCTCGGTGAGCCCAACAGGTTCCACCCACGGGATGCTCAGTAATTCTTGTGCGGCGGCGAACTGTTCGTCAGTAGCGCCGCGTTCCAAGGCGACGACGATCGGGCGCGGATCGTTAGGGCGCTGGCGTTGGTGAACAGCCGACAGGGCCACGGTGACCTGCCGCCGATCCAATGCGTCTAGGTCAAGTTCGGCGTCGCCTGGTTCGGCCACGAACTTCCCGTTGATTGCCGAGCCGATCACGGAATGGGTGGCAATCGCCGGCGTGTGTTGATCGGGGAGCGTGGTGACCGCACTGGGCGTGTAGGTCAGTTGGCGTGCCGGCGGATAGACGGCGTCGGGAATGAGCACGTGCAAGCCTTTACTGGCGGCGACCTCTAACGATTCCAGTGAGGGCAAGCCGGCTGGGAGGAAGACGTCGTCGCCTTCCGGAATCTGATCGGCCCTCCCGGCATCCACGAGCGCTGCGATATCGGCGTCGTAGGGCGGCAACGCTAGCCGTTGCGCATGGGTCGGCTTATTGGTTTTGAGCATCGGATCAACGAGCAGAGTGAGGCCGGGGTAGTCGGCAAGGCTTTCGGCCTGCGAAGCTGTCGGCTCTTCCTGCCACAGCAGTTCGTTGATCGGAGACTGGTGAGATGACGTCACCGGCACAACCACCGTAGCGGGATAGGGGACGACGTCGTCGGGCGCCACCGTGATCATCGTACGATCCGAGGCCGTACTGCCCACGGCCCGCACCTCAATCCCGCGCGGACCCGAATCCCATGGCAGCTCCTCGCGGGGGATCGTGATCGTCGTCGTCAACGTGTCCCTCGCTGGAACGGTGTAGGTGCCGTCGGCATCGGCAATATGCCACGACGTCGTCACGTCGCTCATCCACGAATAGACGGACGTCGGCGAAATTGCCGTGCCAGCCTGCGCATACAGTTCGAAACCTTCCAAGTTGACCGGCTGTGAACTGTGGTTTCGGTATTCGACCGTGATCGTCAGATCCTCACCGGGGTCTAACGTGGGACCATCGGTGTCAATAATGGTGAGGGATTGGGCGTTCATTGCCAATGCTACGGCGAGTCCGATCATAGGTCCTCCCCGTAGAGCAAATTTTTCGCCATTCCGATGATTCGGCGCTCGTTGGGATAGGCCAGGCGTGAGGCGACGGCATCGAGCCTTACCCATTCGGCTTTTTCAGCTTCTTGGTCGGGATCGTTGTCAACAGTCAGCTCACCCGAGAGCGCTTCAAGGAGGAAGTGGTGGACGACCTTATGCACCCGCCTCTTGGAGTCAGAGAACCAGTAGTCGATGGACGATAGGTGGCCGAGCACCCTGCCGTAGATGCCGGTTTCTTCCGATACTTCCCGGATTGCTGCTTCCTCGGCCGTTTCATTGCCTTCAAGGTGACCTTTGGGTAGGCACCATTCAAGGCGCCCGGCGCGATTACGCCGTGCGATGACCGCAACATAGGCCTGCCCGTGGTGAACGGCCACCACGACACCGCCCGCCGACGTTTCGCTGACGACGGGCAAGTGTTGCCGCCGCGGACGCACCTGCTGACGCCTGCGGCGTGGCCCCTTATGATTCCTTGACATATATATCCACTGTAGTGATCTAAGCCTGAGGGTATGCTTTCGCCTTCACTTTTCTGGCACCCTTAAAGGGTGAACAAACGCGATATCACTTCCCGTCAGCTAAACCAGCGTGCCCAGCTTCTTGCTCAAGCACAGCGAACCTTGAATGAGTTGCCTCAGGCAATCCATGAACTGGGATCTATTTTCGCACGTTCTGGCCACGAATTGGCAATTGTTGGTGGACCTGTGCGAGATGCTTTTCTGGGTTTGCCTGTTCATGACTTTGATTTCACGACGTCGGCACGCCCGGATGAGACGCATGCCCTGCTTGACGAGTGGGGTGATTCGGTGTGGGACATCGGCAAGAAGTTCGGCACGATCGGCGCGGCTCGGGATGGGCTCGTGGTTGAAGTGACGACGTATCGGACGGAGAGTTATACGCCGTCGTCGCGTAAGCCCGATGTGTCCTATGGTGATTCTCTTGAGGGCGATCTGACGCGCCGGGATTTCACGGTGAACGCGATGGCCGTGCGGCTGCCGCAGATGGAGCTCGTGGATCCGACGGGTGGGCTGGACGATCTGCTTGATGGCGTGCTTGATACTCCCGCGCCGGCTTCTCAGTCGTTCGACGACGATCCGCTGCGCATCATGCGTGCCTGCCGGTTTGCCTCCCAGCTGGGCTTTTACGTGTCCGAGCCGGTGATGAAGGCGATGGGTACGATGGCGGCCCGGTTGGAGATCGTGTCGGTGGAGCGTATTCAGGCCGAGCTGGAACGGTTGATGATTGGCCGCAACCCGCGAGCCGGCCTGGAGCTCATGGTGGAAACCGGGGTTGCCGACGTCGTGCTTCCTGAACTGTCGGCGCTGCAGGAAACCGTGGACGAGCACGGCCGGCACAAGGACGTTTACGAGCACACGCTCACCGTGTTGGATCAGGCGATTGCCTTGGAGACCGACGAGGATGGTCCGGTGCCGCGCCCGGATTTCGTGTTGCGTTTCGCGGCGGTCATGCACGACGTCGGAAAGCCGGCGACTCGCGAGTTTCAGCCGGATGGGACGGTCACGTTCCACGCTCACGACATTGTGGGTGCGCGAATGACGGCGAAGCGGATGCGGCATTTGCGGTTTGATAAGGCGACGACGAAGGCCGTGTGCCGTTTGGTTGAACTTCACTTGCGCTTCCATGGCTATGGGGAGCAGCTGTGGAGTGATTCGGCGGTGCGCAGGTATGTGGCTGACGCGGGGCCGCTGCTCGAACGCTTGAATCGGCTGACTCGTGCCGATGTGACCACGCAGAATCGGCGTAAGGCACGCTGGTTGGCCGCTGGTATGGATGATTTGGAGCGGCGTATTGCCGAGCTGAAGAAACAGGAAGAGATTGATGCGATCCGTCCGGATTTGGACGGGAAGCAGATTATGGAAATTCTTGACCTGAAGCCGGGCCGCGAGGTTGGCGAAGCGCGGAACTACCTGTTGCAGGTGCGGATCGAGGAAGGTCCGTTGGGCGAGGAGGAGGCCACGAAGCGGCTGCTGCAGTGGTGGGAGAATCGTGAATAATCTGATTGAGCAGCTGCGGGCTGTTCTGCGGTATCCCAAGTATCGCAAGCTGCTGGCCGTGCGCCTGGTGTCGCAGGCTGGCGATGGCATGTTCCAGGTGGGGCTGGCCACGCTGTTTTTCTTTAATCCGCAAAACGCGACGACGGCCGGAGATGTGGCTGTGGCGTTCGCCGTCTTGCTGTTGCCGTTCACGGTGGTGGGGCCGTTTGCGGGGCCTTTGTTAGACCGGTGGAGCCGGCGGAACGTGTTGCATTATGCGAATTTGGTTCGTGCCGGGCTCACCGTGGTGCTTGCGGTGCTCGTGTATTTTTCGCACTGGTTGGTGTACGTGTTGGCGTTGGTGACGTTGGGCGTGAACAGGTTCTTGCTGTCTGGCCTGTCGGCTGGTCAGCCGCATACGTTGCCGAAGCACTTGTTGGTGATGGCGAATTCGATTACTCCGACGTTGGGTTCGGTGTCGGCGGCCGTGGGCGCGGCGGCTGGCTTAGTACTGAATTTCGCGAGCGAGGGCCTGCGTAACACGATTGCGTTGTTGTTGGCGGCGGTGCTGTTTACGGTTGCTGCCTTGTTGGCGTTGCGGCTGGGCGAGTGGGAGTTGGGCCCGGATGAGAAGCCGACGACGTCGTTGAGCGACGATTTTCGCCGCGTGCTTGGCCAGATGGGTGAAGCTGTAGGTTATTTGACCCGGCGCGGAACGCCTATGTATGGGCTGGGGATTATGGCGATTCACCGGTTTTTGTATGCGGTGAACTTTATTGCCTTGTTGTTGATTTCTCGTAATCTGCTGTCGGATCCGTTGGATGCTGAGGCTGGCTTGGCGACGTTTGCGCTGGTGGGCGGGATTTCGATCATCGGGAACGGCTTGGCGATCGTGTTGACGCCGACGATGTATAAGTGGGTTTCTCCGCCGCAGTGGATAATGGTGTGTTTGGGTTTGTCGGTGGTGTCGCAGGCGTTGTTGATTGTGACGTATCGTGCGCCGTTGATTTTTGTGTCGGCTGTGCTTCTTGGTTTGGGTGTGCAGGGTGCGAAGATTGCGGTGGATACGATTGTGCAGGCGGATACGGCGGATGCTTACCGTGGCCGCGCGTTTGCCTTGTACGACATGATGTACAACGCGGCATTTGTGGGTGCGGCGTTTTTGGCGGCGTTGACGTTGCCGGATACGGGCTGGTCGCCTGCCGTGTTCGCGGGGCTTACGGTTGCATATGTGTTGGCGGCTGCGTGGTATTGGCGCAAGATGAAAGCAATTGATTTTGAGCCGCGTGGGGTTTAGATGATAACTCTAAGATCTTAGGTTGCGACCACGAGTCTAAGTTATCGTCTTACCTTCGGGCGTGGTGAACACCCAGCCGTGTTCGTAGTGGGTGGCTGTGAGGTCGAGTTGGTGGATGAGCGCATGGTGGTACCAGCAGACGAGGACCATGTTGTTCAGATCCGTGGGACCTCCGCGTTCCCAATAGTGGGCATGATGTATTCGACATGCGGGGAACGGATGACTGCACCCGGGATATTGACAGTGTTTATCTCTCGCCCGGATTGCTCTGGCTTGGGCTGGACTGGCTAGTCGGGCTTGCCGCCCGAGATCGAGAACTTCGCTGCCCTGTCCGAATACGACGCGTGATATCTGCGAGTCCGCAATAATCGTTTGCAATTGCGCGGGTGATAGCGGAGTGCCATCATCGAGCCGCGCCGGTTCGAGGCCGGTGAAGAATTCTGCGCTTATGCCCGGCTTAATCTGACCGAGCTTGCGCCCGAGATCGGGGTGGATATTGGGGTGGATATTGGGGGGAATATCGTGTGCGCTAGATTCGGTTGCTGGAGCGCCGATCATGCCCGCTTCTCCATGCAACCGTGCCCCTTCTTCATGCAACTGCGCTTCTTCGTAGCGCGACTGTGCCACGGCGAGCGTTTCAACAGGGCAGTGTACGGACACGTGTGGGCTCGTGCGAGCTGAACCCTCGTAGACTCCCTCTTCCAATACTCGCGCGCAGAGTTCCACGAGGGCGTTGGCCTGAAGTTGGGCAGCCGTAACCTTCGGCGACTCCGAGTTAGCCGCAGAGTGCAAGGAAGCCTGCTGCTGTGAAGGTTGAAGATCATGCTGGAGCTGCGTGCTGCTATCGTCGGGACGAACACCATGGCCGCTTTGTTCGCTGGCAGGATTTTGCCCACTGCCCGCGTTCTGCGAGTTACGTAGGTTCGTGCGCGTGATCGCCTGAATCAGGTTGTAAACCACGGTGCCATTCAGGAGTGAGAGCCTGCCGTTAATGACGTAGTGATCCTGCTTTTGGAAAATATGCAGCTTTTCTTCGACGGTTTGCTGGAGAGTCTCCTCATTAGCCTGCCGTGGCGCCCATCGATATACCCATGCTTTAACTTGCTTGGCGAATTGGTGGGTGCTCATCGAGCGTGCCCATGCCAACAGGCGCCCTTCGCCGTGAGTAGGATCGCTCAGCTTTTGTTTCAACTCTGGCGTATTGATGTAGCGCCGCACGATATCTACGTGCTCCTCAGAAATGAGGCTCTCCCGTAGCGCTTGGCGAAACAGCGGGAAATCCTCCCGTAACGCCTGCGCCCGCTCCACTGTTTTGCGCGCCTGAATAAACCCGCCATTCGAAGTCTTCACTTCGAGCTGGGTAGGAGTGCGCGCACCAGATTCTTGAGGAACCTCGGCCTCGTCAATCACGACGAGGTCATAACGAATAGCCTTCAGGCGCCGCCATGCCGTATCCAAACGCTGCGACAGGTCGCCTTTAACCCGCGCATTCAACGACTGCATATCCATCCCAGCCAGCCCGTCCACAGTCTGTTCGAGGCTAGCGACAAGCTCATTTGCTCGAAGACCAAGCACGTCGGACGAGGCGGGTGATTCTAGATGCGCACTGACGGATTCCAGATGAGTGTCATCCAGATGAGTGTCATCCAGATGAGCGCCATCCGAATGCTCATCGCCCAGACGCGGGCCGCCCAGAGGATTTCCGGGACCACTGCTCGCAGCGTCATCCCGCGCGGTCATAGCGTTGAAACTCGCCACGCCGTCGTCAAACAACATCGCCACCGCCTCCTCTCCCGAGCCGAATCTTGGACTAATACCTTTCGAACTGCTCCCATCCTACCACAATCCGAACAGCCGTTCGATAAAATGTGGTGCGTTGCACGATTTTCTCCCATGTACAATCGCGCCGCACGTCACGCCCGATTCCGGGAACCACACCGCGCTTCCGCAGGGCCAATAGTCCCGATTCGCAAAAAACCAACCTCTTATGATGATCCAAAATCGGCAGCGACGTCACAGCGGCAACGACGCCACGCCACAGCAGCACTTCAGCACCAATAGGAAAGGCTGAATATGAATCGCGCGCACACTGAAAGCGACAGCCAGCACCCAGAACAGCACAGCAGCCAACACAGCCAACACACAAACCAGAACAACAGCCTGTGGCGCCAGCGCGGCTACCCGCAGTGGTTCACTGCGGACACGACGTTCACCCTCATGGGCGCGATCCACGGCTTCGTTATTTCGCTGCTCGTCATCGCGGAAACTGGCTCGGCGGCGCAGGCGGGAATCGTCACCTCAGCAGGCCTGCTAGCATCCGGCATCACGAGCTTCTTCGGCGGCTGGTACCAAGACCGCTTCGACCGCAAGAAAATCGCGATCTCGCACGGGTTACTCGGCGCATTCTGGTACGGCCTCGCGATCGTCCTCCTCATCACCGGCAACTTCACCTTCGTGTCGGCAATGATCCTGGCAATCGGGCTCGGGATCCGCTCAGGCCTCGGCGGAAACGTCACCGACGTCATGCTCCGTTCCTTCCTCCCTGCCAACATCCTTCCCAAGGCAATCTCCGTGGGCCAGGCGCGCGACGCCGTCGTCGAATTTACCGGCCCACCGATCGCCGGCTTTCTGCTCGGCGTCGGGAAAATTCTGCCCTACACGGTCAACGTCGCCTTGAGCCTCGTCGGTGCAATCGCAAGCTATTTGTTACCGGATTCGGTGGGCAAGCCGGCCGCGGCCAAAGCCAAAAACGACGTCAAGCCCAGCGACGACGCCACGCCCAACGACGAGGCCAACGCCGACGCCACCACCACCAAGACCCCCAAAGCCCGCTTCACGTTCGACGAACTGATCGCAGGTTTTAAAATCACGTTCTCGATGAGGTTCCTGCGCGTGCTCGCAACCTCGGGAAACCTCGCGTTTGCAGTGTTCAACGCGATGATCACGGTGTGCGTGTGGGAGACCGTCAAGATAGAAGGGAACGCGGGATTTGCAGGCTTCGTCAACACGGCGGTCGCGATAGGCGTGTTCGTGGGTGCCGTTGCCGCAAGCAAGCTCACCCAAAAGGCGCACGGCGGCGCGATCGTGGTTCTCGCCTACGCACTTCCGCTGCTCTCCACTGTTTTGATGGGCGCGTTCGACTCCACCTACGGCCGAATCGCAGCCCTGCTACCCGCAATGCTCCTCTTGCCCGCGGGCAGCGCGGCCATGGGGTCGATCCAGATGCTCGTCGTCCCCGACGCCAAGCTCGGCCGCATGTTCTCCGCCATCGGCGTTGTGGAACTGGCGCTCAGCTCGGCCGTGTTTTCCGCCGTCGGCTTCCTCTACGAACACCTCGGATATACGACGACGATCGCGCTCGGCTCCGCATTCATGGCCCTCTGCCTCGCCCACATCGTAAGCGTTCGCGACATCCGCCAAATTCCGAAGGCCGCCGACTACGAAGAGTATGCCGCCACGATCACGCAATAACGCATCACGCCGTGGCGCTCCACTCGCTCGACGGCGTCTACACACGCCCGTTGGCGACCATAGGCGCGCTGTATGACCGTGGTGCTATTCCGCCCGCGTACTATCGTGAGATGATAGGCGCATGACGAACCAGGAGTCTTCCCAAACAACTCCCGAGGTGGCAGCCCCGGCGGATACAGCCACGTCGGGTTTCCAGATTTTGCTCGTGCTCGGCCTGCTGACCCTGCTCGGTGCGGGCCTGCACTTTATCTCGCCGGTGTTCACGCCGATCTTCCTGGCGCTCACGCTCGTGTTGGCGGTGCGCCCGGTGGGTCAGGTGATGATCCGCAAGGGCGCCCCGGCGTGGTTGGCTGCGCTCGTGGTGATAATCGTGCTCATCGTCGTCGTGTTCGGAATCGTGGGCGTCACGGTGCTGCTGCTCACGCCCGTTCCGCAAACTCTGATGAACTACGCCGGCAATTTCGAAGCCACCACTACTCAGTTCCTCAACTGGCTTGCAGAACGCGGCGTGGAAACCGTTGATCTTTCCACATATATCGACCAGATCAACTTCAACTCGATCATTAGCCTCGCGTGGGATCTGGTTGACCGGATGTCGTCGATTGGCGGACTGATTGCGATCATCGTGGTTGCCGCGTTCTTCATTACGATTGACACGACCATCATGAAAAGCCGCCGAGCACTCATAAACAAGCGGCATTCGAACCTTGGTCAAGCGCTCGCCGATTTCGAACGCCGCGTGCGCTCGTACTGGGTAGTCTCCACCGTGTTCGGTCTGATCGTGGCGGTCATCGACGGTTTCGCACTGCAAGTGATGGGCGTACCGCTGGCATGGACGTGGGCGTACTGGGCGTTCGTCACCAACTACATCCCCAACATCGGCTTTGTCATCGGCGTCATTCCGCCGATGGCGATGGCGCTGCTGGATCAGGGCTGGCAGTCGATGGTGTGGGTGCTCGTGCTCTATTCGGTGATTAACGTGGTCATCCAAACGTTTATCCAGCCGAAGTTTACTGGCGACGCCGTCGGGCTGTCGCCTACCGTCACGTTCATTTCGCTCGCGTTGTGGACGAGCATCGTCGGCATTCTCGGGTCGATCCTGGCCGTGCCGCTGACGCTGTTCTTCAAGGCTCTACTTGTGGATTCTGATCCGCGGGCACGCTGGCTTGACGCCTTCCTCATCTCCGAAGAACATATCGAACGTAAAGAAGAACAGGGGCTCTATAGCCTTCCAGCCGCAGAAGAATCGACCGCGAAGACCCGGCGCAAGTCGAGTCTCAGATCGCGCGCCCAACGGGCGAAGAAGACAAAAGCGGCTAAAGAAGTGAGTTATCATGACGAAGAATAAAAAACGCGGCCGCGGCTATCCCCGGCAGGGCATGGGTCCGATCCGGCGGTGGCTGCCCTCGTGGCGGGTTGTGCTGGGAACATTCCTTACGCTCGTCGCCATGGGTATCGGCGCCCTCGTTGGCCTGTACGTCACCACGGACATTCCGGAAGCCGACGAGTTTGCGCTCGCGCAGAAGACCACCGTCTATTACGAAGACGGCACCACCGAACTCGGCCAGTATTCGGAGCTCAACAGGTCGTCGGTTCCGCTCGATCAGATTTCGCCGAGCCTGCAGCATGCTGTCATCGCCTCGGAGGATGCCTCGTTCTACGAAAACTCTGGCATCGACCTGCGCGGAATTGCCCGCGCGTTTTGGAACAACGTCCAGGGCAAGCCGCTGCAGGGTGGATCTACGCTCACCCAGCAGTACGCCGAACGTTATTACATGGGTACGACGACGTCGATCCCCGGCAAAATCAAAGAAGCCATCCTGGCAATCAAGATTGATCAGACCCAGTCGAAGGAAGAGATCCTCGAAAACTATCTGAACACGATTTACTTCGGCCGTGGCGCCTACGGTATTGAGGCGGCGGCACAGGCATATTTCGGGATTCCAGCTGCGAACCTTGACCTTTCTCAGTCGGCCATGTTGGCCGGGATTATTCCTGCGCCGTCCGCGTGGGATCCTGCCGTTGATCCGGACCGGGCAAACGAGCGGTTTGAACGCGTTCTCGGACTCATGGTTGACGAGGAATGGATTACGCAGGCTGAGGCGGATGCGGCGTCGTTCCCGAACGTCCAACCCGTGACGCAAAACAATAGTTTTTCGGGCACGAACGGCTATCTGCTGGATTCGGTGCGCTCCGAACTGTTGGCAAACGGGTTCACCGAACAAGAACTGGCCACGGCCGGGTTCCAAATCGTCACCACGATTGATGAAGAGAAGCAGCAAGCCGCCGTCGACGCCGTCGCCGGACTTCCCGAGGATAGGCCGGATAATAACCATGTTGGCCTGCTTTCCGTCGATCCGCGCAACGGGGAAATCTACGCCATGTATGGCGGCGCCGACTATCTGGAACGCCAGCGCAACTCGGCCACGCAAGACCGCGCGCAGGGTGGGTCCACGTTCAAAATGTTCGGCGTGGTGGAAGCCCTCGATCAGGGTATTTCCCCAGATAAACGCTACGACGCCCCCGCCCAATACACGGTGGGTAACCCGGGTGGCAGCCAAATCGTGTTCAACAACGTTGACGAGCGAAGCTACCCCAACGTGACGGTCCGCGACATGACCGCCAGGTCGCTCAACACGAGCTTCATCAAGCTCAACGAAGAGATCGGCCCACATAATACGAAGGAGATGGCGATCAAGCTCGGCCTGAGTGAGGATACGCCAGGTTTGGACGACGGCGTCGGCAACGTTTTGGGTTCGGCGTCCCCGAATGGGGTGGAGATGGCGACGGCGTTTGGCACACTTGCGAACGACGGCGAACGGGTCACCCCGCATATTGTGCGCGAGGTGCGTGACCGGGACGGCAACCGAATCTACACCGGCGACACCACGGCCAAGCGCGCGATCAGCGCCGAGACCGCGCAGTTGGCGACCGACGTCCTGCAAGGCACACTCAAGTCAGGTGGCACGGCGGCCGAGCACGCCCTGCCGGACCGCCCGGCTGCGGGTAAGACGGGCACGTCGTCGGGTCCCATGTCCGCATGGTTTGCGGCTTACGTGCCGCAGATGGTCACGGTGGTCAACATGTATGCGATTGCCGACGACGGTTCGGAGGCCATCGTTGAACCCTTCGGTGGCGTCTACCAGGTGGCCGGCGGTAATTTCCCCGCCCAGGTATGGCACGACTACATGGTGGCCGCGACCGAGGATATGGACGTGATCGAGTTCGCCGACGTGAGCAAGCTGCTTGCCGAGCGGGCTCCCGCACCTGCCCCGGTGCCGACTCAAAGCCCGAGTCCGTCAGAGAGTCCGAGCCCGACGCCGTCGCCCACACCGTCCGAACCGGCACCTGAACCGGAACCAGAGCCAGCTCCCGCGCCTCAGCCAACACCAGCGCCTGCACCGGCACCGGCACCCCCACCGCCGGCGGATGACCAGCAACCACCACCCAATGAACCCGAACCTGAGGCCGACGGAGCCGGCTAGTGCGGTGTGGCCAATCCCGCACGAAAGCACGGCAAAAAGTGGGATAAGCTTAGGTGCTATCTACCAAACCAGTGCGAATCTCCACACGAGATTGCGGGGGTGGTAGAGCATGACCCTCCTGTCACGGAAATCCCGTGACCGCGAAGACCAAAGGAGGCGGGTACATACATGCGTCAATACGAGATGATGATCATCCTCGATCCGGAAGTTGACGAGCGCAACCTCCAGCCCAAACTGGACGACATGCTGAAAGTCGTGCCAGCCGAAGGCGGAACCCTCGACAACGTGGACATCATGGGCAAGCGTCGCCTTGCCTACGAAATCAAGAAGAAGACCGAAGGCATTTACGTCGTCGTCTTCATGACGGCCACGCCAGCCACCGCACAGGAACTCGACCGCCAGCTCGGCCTTAACGAAAACGTTATGCGCACCAAGCTACTGCGTTACGAGCCCGAACCTGCAGCCGAATAAGAAGGAGAGCTGACATGGCAGGCGAACCAATTATTACCGTCGTCGGAAATCTCACTGCAGATCCCGAACTCAAGTACGTTGGCTCGGGTACGCCAGTCGCATCCTTCACGGTCGCGTCGACCCCGCGTACCTATAACCGCAACACGGGCGAATGGGAAGATGGCGAAGCCATGTTCATCCGCTGTTCCGTGTGGCGTGATTACGCTGAGAACGTCACCGAATCCCTGACCAAGGGGATGCGCGTGGTTGTTCAGGGCAGGCTCCAGGTCCGTAACTACCAGCGCCAGGACGGCTCGCAGGGCACGTCTGTGGAAATGCAGGTAGACGAGGTTGGCCCCTCACTGCGTTACGCAACGGCACAGGTCACCAAGACCTCCGGCCGCGGCGCAGGCGGCGGATTCAACCGTGACCAGCAGGGCTACGGCCAGCAAGGCTATGGGCAGCGAGGTCAAGCTTCATATAACGCGCCCCAGGGCGGATCGGCGAATGATCCGTGGGCCCAGCAGGGCGCAGGTGGTTCGGCGTTTGACGACGATCCGCCGTTCTAAAAGTTTTTGTTCACAGAAAAAGAGGATTCAATCATGGTTGCAAAGCCAGTTTTGCGTAAGCCCAAGAAGAAGTCGAACCCGCTCAAGACCGCCAAGGTCGGCAAGATCGACTACAAGGACACCGCAACTTTGCGTAAGTTCATCTCCGACCGCGGCAAGATTCGTGCTCGCCGCGTGACCGGAGTCAGCACGCAGGAACAGCGTCAGATCGCGCGCGCAGTGAAGAACGCCCGCGAAATGGCTCTCCTGCCGTTCTCCAGCTCGAACCGCTGAGGAAGGGGATAAGTTTTATGAAGATCATCCTTACTCACGAAGTTGAAAAGCTCGGCAAGCCCGGCGATGTGGTCGAGGTTAAGGACGGCTACGGCCGTAACTACCTGATCCCGCGCGGATATGCCACGAAGTGGACGAAGGGCGCTCAGCGTCAGATCGACCAGATGAACGAGGCACGACGCCGTCGCGTCACCGAAGATATCGAATCGGCACGCGAATCGCGCGAGGCTCTCGAAGCCGGCCCGATCACGATTGCGAAGACTGCCGGCTCGAACGGCCGTCTGTTCGGTGCGGTGACCACGGCCGATGTTGCCGAAGCCGCATCGGAGATCACCGGTAAGAAGATCGACCGCCGTCAGGTGAACCTGACCGGTTCGCTCAAGTCCGTGGGCGAATATGTTGGTTCGATCAAGCTTGCTGACGAGATCAACGCCGCGATCAAGATCGAGGTTGTTGCTGCCGAGTAACTTAAGCAGCTGTTTGTGGGGCCCTACCATTCGGTAGGGCCCCACTCTTATTATGTGATCCCGTTCACAAAGATTAAATACGCGACGGCGGCCTTGCTAAATTAGGTTAGGGTAACCTAAAACTTGAACCGTTCTGGAGAACCAGGCTGGTAAAGGAGCACGTAGGCAGTGACGTCAAAGCAGATGACCACTACAAGAAAAGCCACGCCACGAAAGGCTAGGCTCATCGGCCTCGTTCTTGCTTTGATGGTTGTCCTGGCCGCGTGCGGCAGTGGAACGGGCACCCAGCAGCAGGGGGATACAGACCCGGTCAAGCTTTCCGATGCCACGTTCGCTGAAAATCCGAAAGAGTACGTCGGCCCATCGACCGCGGTGATGACAAACAACGTGGTTCGCCCCGTGGCGGATAACCCGAAGCCGCAACTCCCTGTCACGGTCACCGACGCTCAGGGCACGGTCACCACGGTCACGGACGTGTCGCGCATCCTTGCCATTGATTTGTACGGCACGGCCTCCCGCACGGTCTACGAACTAGGCTTGGGCGACAACGTGGTGGGCCGGGATACGTCGTCGGGATTCCCGGGTATTGAAGACAAGCCGGTGGTCACGCAAAACGGCCACAACCTCAACGCTGAAGCCATCCTCGAACTAGCGCCCACCGTGATCATTACCGACACCTCGCTCGGCCCGTGGGACGTCATGCTCCAAATGCGCGACGCCGGAATCCCAGTGATCGCCGTCGATTCCAAGCGCGATATTGACTCCACAGAAGAATTCACCATGCAGGTGGCCGAGGCGCTCGGCGTGCCAGACGAAGGCCGCAAGCTAGTCGAACGCATCCAGTCTGAAACCACCGAGGTTCTCGAAGAAATCGACCAGTACGTGCCGAAAGACGATTCGGAGCGGCTGCGCATGATGTTTTTGTACGTGCGCGGACAGGCCGGGGTGTACTACATTTTCGGCCCTGGATCGGGCACGGACTCCCTCATTGAAGGGATCGGAGGCATCGATGTGGCCAGCGATATTGGCTGGGAGGGCATGCAACCGATGACGGACGAGGCAATCGTCGAAGCTCAACCTGATCTGGTGCTCATGATGACACTCGGCTTGGACTCGGTAGGAGGCGTTGACGGCCTACTTGAAGCCGTGCCCGCTCTCAAACACACGCCGGCCGGCCAGAAGAAACGCATCGTCGACATGTCCGACTACGAAGTGATGAGCTTCGGGCCAAACACCCCGGGCGTGCTGGAAGCGCTCGCGATCGCCGTCTATGCACCTGAGACGAAGGTGCCGCCGTCGCCACTATGCGGCGTGCGAATCGACTGCGGGGGTGAATAGTCGCCTATGAGTATCGCTGCCAAGCCGCTTGTTTTCGCGCCGGAGCGCACGTCCGGCAAAGAGGCGAACGCGCAGTTACTCACCAACAACGCCGCGCAGGCCGTACTCAAACGGCAGTCGACAGGCCGCAGCCGTTGGCTGTTTATCGTGCTCGCAATTGCGCTGGTCGTCATGATCCTTGTTGCCGCGGGGGTGGGGCAGATGTCGATCACCCCGGCCGAAGTGGTCGCCTCGATCCTCCGGAAAATCGGCATAGAAACAGGTGTTACCGCAGAGCACCAGTACTATGAGGCGGCGTTGTGGGATGTGCGCTTCCCGCGCATCGCGCTCGCCGTGCTCGTAGGTGCAGGGCTGGCCACCGGCGGCGTGCTCATGCAGGGCGTGTTCGGAAACCCGCTGGCTGAACCGGGAATCGTAGGCGTGTCGTCCGGTGCGGCGGCGATGGCTGCGATGGTCATCGCACTCGGTCTTGACGTGTTTGGTTCGTGGACGCTCGTGGTCGGCGCGTTCATCGGCGGCCTCATCGCCACGCTCACCGTCTATCTCACGGCACGCAAGAACGGGCGCACCGAAGTGGTCACCCTTATTTTGACGGGCGTCGCCGTCAACGCCGTAGCCGGCGCCGTCACCGCACTCATGACCTTCCTTGGTGACACGAACGCCCGCGAAGAAATCGTGTTCTGGCAGATGGGTTCACTCAACGGCACGCGCTGGCCAGAGGTCTACGTGGCCGCCCCGGTCATGATCGTGGGCATCGCCGCGTCGCTGTTTTACATGCGCAAACTTGATCTTCTTGCGCTCGGCGAACGGCAGGCCCGGCATTTGGGTGTCGACGTCGAACGGTTGCGCCGCGAAGTCATCGTGCTGGTTGCCGTCATCACCTCGGCCGCGGTGGCCTTTTCGGGGATCATCGCCTTCGTGGGCCTCGTCGTGCCGCATATTGTGCGGATGATCGTCGGCCCGGGGCACAAAGTGGTGTTGCCGGCGTCGATCCTTGGCGGCGCTGTGCTGCTGTTGTGTGCGGACACGGCGGCGCGCACGCTCATCCCTTACGCAGACATGCCGATCGGGATCCTCACCGCACTCGTGGGTGGCCCGTTCTTCTTCTACCTCATCAGGCGCACCCGCCGCGGCGCAGGGGGGTGGAGCTAATGGATTCGCGTCCCACGCCTTCGCTGGGTGGCCCCGCGTTGGGTGGCCCCGCGATGAGCGGCCGCAACCTCAAGGTCGAGCTCGGCGGCAAAACAATCATCGAAGGTATTGATCTAGAGGCCTACTCGGGCCAGATCCTCGCGCTCGTCGGCCCGAACGGCGCCGGCAAATCCACTCTGCTCAGCGCCCTGACCGGCGACTACGCGCTCAGCGACGGCGAGGTGCACATCCGCGGTGAGGTCCAGTCCGGGCTGTCGGTCCAGGAGTTGGCAAAGATTCGCGCCGTGCAAGTGCAAGAAAACCAGTTGTCGTTTGCGTTCACGGCGAGCGAGGTTGTGCGGATGGGCCGCGCAGCCTGGGCGCGCACGGAAGAGGAGGTGCGCGACGACGTCGTTATCTACTCCGTCATGGCGGACACGGAAACCACGCACCTAGCGCAACGCACCTATCCCACCCTGTCTGGCGGAGAAAAAGCCCGGGTGACGTTTGCTCGCACGCTCGCCCAAGAAACGCCGATCATGCTTCTTGACGAGCCGACCGCCGCGATGGATATCCGCCACCAAGAGGCCGTCCTGCAGCTGGTACGTCAGCGAGCCGACGACGGCGCCGCAGTCGTCATCGTCGTCCACGACCTGTCAGTGGCAGCAGCCTATGCGGACCGGGTGATGATCTTGCGCGATGGCAGGCTGGCCACGGTGGGCTCACCTCGGGAGGTTCTCACCTCCGAGATTCTGTCAGACGTGTACGGCTATCCCATTGACGTGTTCGACCATCCGCGCTCTGGCGAGCTCGTCGTCGTTCCTCAACGTACTCACCAACACACTCAACCTGTCGAGTTGGAGGTTTCCCTATGATCTCGTCTATTCAGGCAAAGCATTCGGCGCGCATTCTCAGCGCGATTGTCAGCCTCCTGCTGGCGCTCGCGGGTGTCATAGTTGTCGGCGCGGCAAGCCCGGCACATGCCGCTGGTCAAGTAGTCGTGTCCGGTATTGGCGGGCAGCCGGTGGTCTCGGCGTCGGGGGTCACCGACATCCGGGTGTCCGGGCGCGGATTCCAATCGCTCCAGGGAGGTTTCGGCGGAATCTACGTGCTTTTCGGCTGGGTGGACGATCCGCAGGGCGGAAGCTGGAAGCCTTCCCGCGGCGGGCAGACCGGCGTCAACTACGCCTACGTTCCCGATACCGAGGAAAAGGACAATCTTGGCTACATGCGTTTCGTGACGTTCCCGGGATCGTCGACGGCGTCCGCAGCCAATGGCGGGGAAATCGCGGCTGACGGCAGTTGGAGCCTGACCATGCGCACGCCCGGCGCACGGTTCGTCACCCGCAACCGGGATGGCAGTGAGCGGACGATTGACTGCACCCAAGTACAGTGCGGGATCATTACGATCGGGGCACACGGCGTCGCTAACTCATCAAACGAAACGTTCACGCCCGTCACGTTCCAAGGCCAGGCCGGGGACGCGGTCAACGTGAACGTGGATAATTCGGCTGCGCAGGCGAACCGGCAGGCTGCCGGTGATCGCACGGTTGGCGGGCAGCGGGTTGCCAATCCGCAGCAGGCCGCGATTGACGAGGCCGCCCGCCAGGCACAAGGCAACCAGCAGCCGGGCGAGAACGACGGCGAGGTGACGGCCTTACCCGGATCGGGCTTCCTCACACTCGCCTTGCAACAAAAAGCTATCCAAGCCGGTGCCGTTCTTGGTTTTACCGGCCAGGGTTTCCAACCGGGTGAACAGGTGGTGGTTACCCTCGGTGATGGGTCGACGGGCGCAGGCCCGCTTATTGCGGGAACGCGCGGCGAAGTGGCTGGCGCGATCCCGATTCCGGCCGATGCCCGGCCGGGAACCCAAGTGTTGCGGGTAACGAGCGCGTCAACCGGGCAGACGGTTGAAGAGCAGTTCCGGGTGTACGCCCCGATCGCAGCCGCAGATGGCGAAGACGCCGAGGATGGCTGGTCGTGGGGTCTACGCGTAGTGATCCTTATCGCCGCGCTGATCGTCGCGTTCATTGTTGCTTCCCTCATCATGTCTGGTGTTCGCCAGCGGAGGCAGAAGAAACAGATTGCAGCACTCGAGGGCGCTGGACTCTCGCAATCAACGCCGCGGGATAGCGAGGAGCCAGCCACGCAGACTCGGCGGATGCGCCGAGTGAGCATGAAGGACGGTGAGACCCAGTGAGAAAGCTACGCATACTCGTCCTGCTGCTCGCGCTGATCTTTCCGGGCTTGATCGCTCCTGGGCTTGCGGCGCCGGCTAGCGCGGATGAGACCATCGACGTCGAAGTTGAGATTCCCGAGCCGCCAGCCAAGCCCTCCGATCACAGCCTCGTTATTTCCAACGCGGAGCTGCGCTGGGGTATCAACGTGGAAACCAATTCGGGCGCGTTCTTCGGTGGCTGTAACTGGGTGCAAGCTGGTGAGGCTGGAAACTGGGGCAGGTCGGAAGTGTGGACGGATGCCCGTTTCTGGAAGAGCCGAGATGGGAACGTGCGTATCGAAAAGCCGGACGCCAACGGCAACATGGTTGAGCCCACGTGGGAGAACAAGTGCCAGGACTTATCTGGTTCGCAGCCGCGCAACGTCACCACATTGGAGACCCACGAATCTGGACAAGGCACGAAAGCTGAAGTGGTCATCACAGGCGGAACAGGTAAGTACGACGCCGATACGGACACCTTGCGTATTGAATGGCAGGGTTCGTTCACGGTGGTTTTCTACGGCGGTATGACCTACTGGTGGGCACGCAACCCCGTCCTTGAGATCCGCAACGGCGTGGGCACGCTGACCGCTGATCTTGGCGGGTACGGCGCAGACATGCACGATTCCTCGCGCTGGGAAGTCCTCCCAGTGCACAAGAACGTGCCGCTTGCCCAGCTTAGCGGAGTGAAGCTCGTACGTGATCACAATGGGAGGCTGACCGGTTTCCAGCATCGCCCCGACTATGAAGGCGTGAAGGTGAACGCGGCGGCGTCCGGGCCGTCCCAACCGCAAAACCGTACCGAGCCAGGCTGGGGAGCCTTCCCACAAGAATTCATCGACTTCCAGGTGCTGACCGGGCAGGCCGGATACTGGTACACGAGCGGAGGCATTCGCGATCGTGCCAAGCCGCCGCATGACATCATCGTGTCGTTTGACGCGAGTAACCCGCTTGATGCCGAGCGCCCCGACGTGGCCGGACCTCCGCCGTCGTCAGGCACGCAGCAACAACCGGGCTTGCCCACGCAACCGCAACCGCCTGATCAACCCGGGCAGCGGGTAGCGCCCCAGAATTTGGGAGTTGCCGGTGCGGGCGTGACCACGGTGCTGCCGAACACGTACGAGCCCGTTGACCTTAGTGCGCTGATCGCAGCGATACGGGGCGAGGCCGAGGGTGAGGACGTGTGGTACGCGGGGCACACCCCCGAAGCGCAAGACATCGAATGGCTGGGCGGCGGACTCATACCGCCCGCGGTTGCCGATTTCGTACGCGATCACCAAAAGACTTTCTGGTGGGCCCTTGCGGGCTTACTAGTGCTGGGCGGAATCACTATCTACGCCTACCGAAGGGGATGGCTCACTGTGCCGTGGGCATAGGGCCGGACTCAATCAACACACAACATCATGGAGGATGACATGAAGAACACAGTCAAGCGCTTCATCTCCGGCGCGGCTGGCCTAGCCTTGGCGGCGGGTGCCTTTCTCGGCCTCGCCGTCCCGGCACAGGCCGCACCCGTGACGGTTGATGATGCGACATTCCACTGGCAGGTCAATCGCGAAGCTGGCAGTGGAGCATATTTCGGGGGTTCGAACTGGCTCGTCGCCGGCGAGCTCCCAGACGTACACGGAGTCGTTGGCCGCGGAGCTACCGTATGGAGCGACGAGGACGGCGCGAAGTACTACAAGGCCGCAGAGGGCAACGTGACGATCACGCGCCCCACCTTCGATCCAGAGACGAAGACTCACAACTTCGACGAGCAGGTTCCTGCCACGTGGGAATTCCGCAATTCGCAATCCCCTACGGATGCGTCTTTCGCTCTCCGGCCGTACCTCGCGTCCTGGAATCAGGTGAACATCGCCAACGGCACGGGCTGGGTTGATCCGGCAGCAGGTACCGCTGAAATTCAGTGGACCGGCTCGTTCTCGCTCGTGTTCTACGGCGGCATGACCTACTGGTCAGTCAACGATCCGAAGCTCACGGTCCAGGACGGCAAGGGCGTTGTGACCGCCCGCCTGTCCGGTTACGGTGCGTCGATGCAGGACCTGACCAAGTGGACAAAGCTGGACGACGCGAACAACGCGACGATCGCAACGCTGAGCAACGTCGTCGTCACCGAAAACGGTATCGAGTCGACCATCGACTACGAGGGCGTGGAGTTTGACTCGTCCGCCTATCCTGATGCGACCCCGCAGGACCGCTCCAAGGAAGGCTGGGGCTCGTTCCCGCAAGATTGGGTGGAATTCAATATCGGCACCGGTCAGAGCTCTTACTGGTACTCCTCGGGTGGCGCGGCTGATCCGCGCAAGAAGGCCGAACCGATCACGATCAACTACACGGCCCAGATCCCTGCAGAGCCGCTCCCCGAGTGCTCTGTTGACGGCTCGGTTGGTGCCGATGGTGATGCGAACATCTGCGTCGACACCGAAATCCCGGTACAGCCAGGCGAAGAGCCGGGTGAAGATCCGGACGATCCAGTTGTGCCACCGGCACCGACCGGCGAGTTCCGCTGGAAGGTTGCAGAGAACAACGGGGTTGTGCTCGGTGGGTCGGCCTACAACGAGGGCGGTAACGTAACGGCGACGGGCGAACTGCCAACGGTCACCGTGATTGATACGCGCTCGAACTCGGGCGGCTGGTCCGTCTCCGGCGTGGCAAGCGACTTCACTGCTGCTTCCGGTACGGAAAGCTTCGGTGCGGCCGCACTTGGCTGGGCGCCACAGGCGAACGCTGAAGGCATCGCAGCTGGCGTAGTTGAGCCGAACAATCCGGGTCTGGCCAACACGGCACAGCTGGGCAGCTCGCTGGGAGCAACTGGTGAGGCCGGCGTGCAGTTGAAGGCTGCGCTCAACCTCAACGTGCTCAAGGACAACGTGCCGAAGCCGGGTAACTACCGCTCGACACTGACCCTGACTACGATCGCCCAATAGAATAAGCGACGACCCTAGGTGCGTGGCTCGCTCCGGCGGGCCACGCACCTGCTACACGCCGCGCTAGCATAGGACATTCCATGACATCACGCACTCCTTCCCGTTACCGGTCTGTTTGGTTGGCGATCATCGCCATGCTCATGGCCGCACTGGTTGTTTCAGTGCCGCTGCCGCACGCGCGGGGCGCCGCCCAGGAAGTGGAATGGTCGGTGGCCCCCGCTGATGGTGATTTCGGTGCGGGGCGCAGTTCGTTCCGGTATTCCGTGGATCCCGGGGCGTCGTTCACGGATGCGATCGTGGTGCGTAACTACAGTGCGATCACTCTTGACCTGCAGGTGTTTCCGCTCGACGGTATCGTGACCGATTCGGGCACGCTCGGCTTGCCGCCGTCGGGCACTCCAAGTACGCAGATTGGCGCGTGGGTAACCGCCGATAAGGCTGAGGTGTCGATTCCGGCCGGTGGAGAAGAGACCGTGACCTTCCAGGTGAACGTGCCGGCCGACGTCGCTCCCGGCGACTACGTGGGCGGCCTGGTGACATCGCGAACGGCTCCCGGTGCGAACCAGGTGAATATTGAATCGCGGCTCGCCTCCCGGATTGTGGTGAGCGTGGCCGGGGATGCCGCGGTGGGAACTCAGATTGACAGCGTAGAAGTGGTTGATGTTGACGGCGCGTGGATTCCTTTCACACCCGTCAAAGGCACCTTGCGGTACACGGTGACGAACACGGGTAACGTGCTCACCCGGGTGAATACCAATAATTCGATCACGTTGGGCTCAGTTCGCGACGTCGCGGCTGGCGGCACCGGGGATCCGGAAGCTGCGAACAGCGTCGAGCTCATGCCGGGCGGGACGGGCGTGTTCGAACAGGAAATTTCTGTGTGGCCGGCGTTCTTCCACAAGGCTAGTGTGGAGATCACGCCGGAGGCGTTGACGGGAGAAATAGGCGAAAGCGTGTCAGCTTCGGCCACGGTGTGGGTAATCCCGTGGGGATCGCTCGGCGCGATCGTGCTGATTGCGGCGGGAGTGGTGGTGGGCGTGCGCGTTCACCGCTCGAATAAGGCGAAGGAAGCAGAGTTGGCAGCACACAAAGAACGGCTCTTGAACGCTGACGACGACGCGCAAACAATCCGCGAATGACGGTGAGGAGACACATGACGACGACGCAGGCACGGCAACGGAACGAACACTCGCGCGCTCGTGGGGTGGCTCGCACGTCTACAGCGGGTAACCGGGGTAGTCAGGCACACGTTCAGGTGGGCACGGCAGGAGGCCGAGCAACCACGCGCACGGTCATGCTCGTGCGGATTGGAAGTGCGATAGCGACGGCGGTCGCAGTCGTCATGCTCGGGCAAGCGATCGGAACGTACGCTGCCAACGCCGGGGCGAATGTGACCTCATGGCTTGCCGGTGCCGTGTGTGCCGGGCTTGTGGCCGGAGCGCTCGCGGGCGCCGAACTCATCATTGGCACCACCGGTGCTCGCCGGGAAGAAAAGCAGCTGCGCCGCCAAATCTTACACACCGCGTTTGAAGCGACCACGTTACCCAAGAATGCCGAGGAAGATTCCGATTCGGGTGCGCTCATCACGATGGCCACGCAGAACGCCGAAAAGATGACGGAATACCGCCAGCAATACTGGGGATCGACCAAGGCGGCGCTGCTAGTGCCCGTGCTCGTCGTCGCCTATATTGCGGCGGCTATCGACTGGCGGCTCGGACTCGGAATGGCGGTCGCCGTGCCGATCATTCCGGTGCTCGTGATTGGCTTCCTCGTGGTGTTGCGGAAAGTGTCTAAGCAGTCGCGGCAAGAACGCGCCCGGCTGACCACGCAGTATATGGACGCGCTGCGTAACCTCACCGTTATTCGGCTTTTTGGTGCTGGGCCGCGGCTCGAGAAAAAGCTCGCTCAGCAGGGCGAGCGCAACCGCGGCGCGATCATGCGGCTCCTCGCTGGTAACCAGCGGGTGATTATCGTCATCGACGGCGCGCTCTCGCTCGTCATGATCTGCTGGTCCGTGTTCCTCATCAGCCAGGGCGTACAGCGTGGAACCATCGACGTCACCGGGGCGGTCACCGCAATGCTGCTCCTCGTACTCCTGCTTGAACCGCTCACCCAACTCGCCGGCTTCTTCTACATTGGCATGGGCGGGATCGCCTCCGAAAAGATCATTGGCGCCTACATGGGCCGGGAGCAGGCCAAACAGGCAGCAGCGATACGGCCCAAGAGTGCTGGCGACGCCGGGGCGGGGCGTGGGTCAACGCGGGCTGTCGAGCTGCGGGATATTACCTATGACTACGGCCGCGGCGAAGTACTGCACGGCGTCAGCCTCAGCCTCGACTACGGCGAAAAGGCTGCGATCATCGGACGATCGGGAGCAGGAAAATCCACGCTGCTGTCGATCCTGCGCGGCTCCCTACCGTTGCAGGGCGGGGCTGCTTACGTGGGCGGCCAGGACCTAGGCGCTCTCAGCGCGCCCGACATCCGCTCCCTTAGCGCTACGGTTTCCCAGTCGACGTGGTTGTTCAGCGGCACGATCGCAGACAATCTTCGGATCGCCAACGAACACGCCACCGAGGCCGAAATGTGGGAGGCGCTCGCGGCCGCACACGTTGCCGACGACGTGCGAAACATGCCGCTCGGTCTCGACACCGAGGTGGGTGAACGCGGGGCGCAGCTATCCGGCGGGCAGGCCCAGCGCGTGTCGCTCGCCCGCGCCCTGATATCCGGCCGCAAGATTCTGTTCCTGGATGAGCCGACGTCGCAGATCGACCTCGCCTCCGAAGCCGCGATCATCGATGCGATCGGCGAGCTCGGCCCGGAATACGCGCTGCTGATCGTTACCCACCGGCATTCGCTTTTGGAGATCGCGGACACGGTGTACGAGATGGCCGACGGCACGATCCACCGTCTGCACGAAGAAAGGAGCGGGCGATGAGTGAACCTTCCGTCAAGCAGATTTTGAGGTGGTTGACCTCGATCACGCGACCCGTGCACGCACCCCTGCTGGCCTCGACCATGTTCCGCTTCGCCTACCTCACGCTCGAAATCTTGTTGTTTGGCGTGGCCGGGTGGGGCGTTGCGAAGATCGCCCAAGGTGAGGGCTCCGCGCACCTGTTGCTGTGGCTGGTGGTCATCGCCGTCGTGAAAGCGCTGAGCTTCTACCTCGAACAGTTCCTCGGGCACTATGTGGCCTTCAAGGCGCTCGAACTGTTGCGCGGGCATTCGTTTGCCAAGCTGTGGCCGAAGGCGCCAGGCATTTTATTGCACTCGCGTTCTGGCGATTTGCTCGCCTCCCTGACGGCCGACGTGCAGCGGATCGAAGTGGTTTACGCGCACACGTTCGCCCCGGTCGTGTCGGCCGTCGTCGTGCCGACGGCGGTACTCATCACGGTTGGCGCCACGGTGAGCTGGCCGCTCGTCGCGATCCCCGCCCTGTGCTATCTCGTGTCGATTGCCGTGGTGCCGGTGTTGGGAATCCGGCGGTCGTTCGCCGCCACCGACGCCGCGTTGCGCGCTCGCGGAGAATTAACAGCGCACGTCACCGACTCGATCTTCGGCATCGAAGAGGTGGTTGGTTACGGCCGCCAAGAATCCCGCCTGGCAGAAACGGACGAGATATCCGACGTCGTTAACCGGCATTCGCGCACGCCCGCCTACTATCGGGGGCTGCGCCGCGGGCTCAACCTGCTGTTGCTGCTCGTGTCGACCACCGCCGTCGTCGGGGTTGGGATGCACCTGGAGCTCGCGTTGCCGCTGCTGGTTGGCCTAGCCGCGGGAAGCTTGCGCCTGTTCGAAGGGCCGCGCGGCGTGGAAGACGCCGTGGGCGCGCTCGACGCCTCGATCGCATCGGCCCGCAGGCTCTGGCACCTTACCCACGCGCCCGAACCCGTCACCAGCGGCAGCCGGGACTTCCCAGAGCTGGGCGGCGGCGTGGAATGGCGCGATGTCACCTACACGTATCCCAGCTCGCGTACGGCGCACGTCGCCGCCGTGAAGAACGTGACCGTGACGGCGCCTGCGGGTAAGCACACGGTGTTCGTGGGAACGAGCGGCAGCGGCAAGACCACCGCGTTGCAGCTCCTTTTGCGTTTCGACGATCCCGACTCCGGGCAGGTACTCATCGGCGGCGTGCCAGTGCGCGAGCTCAAGCTCGGCGAACTGCGCTCGAACGTGGTGCTCGTGCAGCAGCGCAACCAGCTCCTGGACACAACGATTGCCGAAAATCTGCGGCTTGGTGCCCCGACGGCGTCGGACGACGATCTGTGGTGGGCACTCACCGTGGCTGAACTCGACGCGGAAGTGCGCGCCATGCCGGACGGCCTGGAGACGAAGGTGGGCCAAGACGGCTCGCAGCTGTCCGGCGGGCAGGCCCAACGCCTGAGCCTGGCGCGTGCACTGCTCATGCGGCCGGCCGTGCTGCTTTTTGACGAATTTACGTCCAACCTCAACGTTGAACTGGCACGCACAATCCGAGCAAATTTGGCGAGTGAGTTTCCGGGGCTGACGACCATCGAGGTCACGCACCGGGTGAGCGAGGCGGCCGACGCCGACGTCATCTACCGGTTCGATTCTGGGCGCGCCGAGCAGGTGTCAGCCGACCAGGTGGTTTCCTAAACCATCCACTCGTCGCCGCGCACGCGCCACAGCATCGTGCCGGCGCGCATGCCCATGAACACCACGGCATAGCCCGCCCACAGCAACAGCATCCCGGCGGTTCCCCAGCCCGCGCCCGGGCCGCTAAAAAACAGTGCTACGGGTGTGAACGCGGCCAGCGCGGCGATCATGTACCAGGCCAGCTTGCGCGTGTCGCCGGCGCCGATGAGCACGCCGTCCAAAATGTAGGCGACCGCCGCGATTGGCATTGCCGCGCTTGTCACCCACATGGTTTGGGTGGACAGCCAGGCGACGGCGTCGTCGACGCTCATCAGATGCGGAACCACGAACGAGAGCGCCGCGAGCACGATGCCGAGCACCACGCCGACTCGCAGGCCGTAGAGGAGATTGCGGCGCAAAACGATGCGGACGCGCTCGCGGTTGCCCGAGCCGAGGCCTTGGCCGACGAGGATTTGTGCTGCTGTGGCGAGCGCGTCGAGGCCGAATGAGGCGAAGTTCCACATCGTCATGACGATCTGGTTGGCGGCCAGCGCTACCGTGCCGAGCGAGGTGGCCGCCGAGATTTGGAGGAGGATCGCGCCGCGTAGGGAGAGCGTGCGGACGATGAGCGGCACGGCGTCTTTGAGTGAGCGCAGCACGCCGGCGCCGCTGGGGCGCAGGGCTACGGCGTGTGTGCGGGCCAGGTTTTTAACGACGACGCCGAGGTAGGCGCCCATCGCGATCTGCGCGATCGCCGTGCCGAGTCCGGCGCCTGCCACACCGAGGCCGACCGGGTAGATGAGCACGGCGTTGAGCGGAATGTTGAGCAGCGCTCCCGCGGTGGCGGCGATGAGGGGCGTGCGGGTGTCGGCGAATCCGCGCAACGTGCCGTTCGCCGCGAGGACGAGCAGCATGCCCGGCAGGCCGAGCGCGGAGGTGCGGGCATACCGGACTGCTTGGTCAAGAACGGGCGCTTCCGGGCCGAACCAGCCCAGAATGGTGGGTGCGAACGCGAAGAGGACGACGCCGAGGATCACTCCGAGTCCGGCGCCCAGCCACATGCCGTCAATCCCTTGGCGCAACCCCTTGGCTGGCTCGCTGGCACCAACGTAGCGGGCGGTGGCCGCCGTCGTCGCATACGACAGGAAAATGCATATCCCTACCAGCGTGGTGAGCACGGTGGACGCGAGCGACAGCCCGGCGAGCGGATGCGTGCCGAGGCGGCCGACCATCGTCGTATCGACTGCGATGAGCAGCGGCTCGGCGAGCAGTGTTGCTAGCGAGGGTAGGGCGAGCTGCCGGATGGAACGGTCGATATCGCGCGGGTTCGATTTACCTGTGGACACGGCCTAAGTATCGAGCGCGCGACCAGGTTTGACAAGTCCGCCCCGTCTACAGGATGCGGTCAAGCACCGTGAGCAAAATCGGAATGGAAATCAGCGCAATGAAAATCTTCGACCCGAACGAGGAGCCCTCGTCCTCATCATCATTGGGCTGCGCGGGCCGCGGCGGCGCAGCCGGAGCCGATGCGGGCACGGCGTTGTGGGCCGGTGGGGCTGAGCGCGCGCCGATCACCACGAGGCGTTTGTTCATCTCCGGATCGCCGCCCTGCCAGGCATCGTATTCCTCTTTGGTGAGCTCGACGCCGTCGAGCGTGTACCCGGATGAGTTGGGGATCGTTTCGTCGTCTTCCACAACACGGAGACGATCGTTGAAGAAGTTGTTGGCGCTACGTTTCATTTTGCCGACTGTCGAATCATCGCTATGAACCGTGACGCCGACGAGCCTGCCCACCTGGGTGGTCCCCGGGGGCGGGCTCATACGCTGAGGTGCTGGGGTGGCTGTGCGAGGTGGCTGGGCCATGTGAGCCCGTGGGGCCGAGTATGCCCGTGGCGCCGACTGCGCTTGCGGGGCCGAATGCGTCTGTGGATCTGGAAATGCCTGCGCAGATGCAGGCCTGTGCGGCGTTTCCTGCGCAGGCGGGCGGGGTGGCACCGGCTGGTTGGGCCCAGGGCGTTGAGTTGATGGTTCAAACCGGATCGCGGGCTGTATCGCCTGCGCGACCGGTTCGATAATCCGGGCGACTGAAGCGGAATCTTGGGCTGGCCGAGAAGAGGCGCTTTCAGGTGCGGGAGTCCACGACTTCGGCTGATTCTTTTCGTGACGCTTCTGTGCGCGCTTCATCTTGCGGGATCTGCGCTTATCAGCCTTGGCGTAGTCGCCGGCGAGGAATGCAGACTCGACCGGGCGACGCCGTTGCGGCAAGCTTAGACCCGGCCGCGGAGACACCCATGCAGAACCGGTGGTGTTATCCGATTGAAAGCCAGTCACTGTTTCCTCCCTTGCGTTCCGCCGAATCGCTGCTCACTATCAACTTTAGCCGCCTATCACCTTAATTTTACGTGGAACTAGCAAACCTAAGGTAAACGCATACTCATACTGGAGTAGGGCATTCGCTGTGGGGTACGACGTCGGGACGCCCGGCGTGACACGCGAGCCAAGCAGTTAACCTTGCCGTTGCCAAGAGGGCACGCGGAGTTAAAACTTAAAGTTAGCAGGATCACACGGCGAGAAACTGTTTTTGTGGTCGAGACGTGTTTTCCACACTTGTGGATGACCCTGTGAACGAATTGATGCCGATTTCCCATCCCGTCTCCACAGTTTCAGGAAAATGTGAACAACCCTGTGGATAACCAGGGTGAATTGCTCGCAGTTTTCCCACAGGTGCTCGGCGTGCCTCCACAGAAATACTTAAAAAATTCACAGGATATCTTCGCGCTTGTGGAAAACTATTGTTCTAATTTTTGACATCGACAGCCCGATACGTTATCCACAAGGTAACGACACGGTTAACTCACCTCCGCCACGCGATCGCAACGCACGGTGAAAGGCGCTGACCTTGTGCTGAAGAGGTCTGGTCGGTGAGGTGAAAAGTGTCGGAGCAGCCCGCTAGATTTAATGGCGAGACCAAAGGAGGCGCAGTGTCAGAAGTGTCATCATTTGAGCGCGTGCCACCGCAGGATATTGATGCGGAGCGCTCTGTTCTCGGCGGAATGATGCTGAGTAAGGACGCGATTGCAGACGTGCTCGAAGTGCTGCGCGGAGAAGATTTCTACCGCCCGGCACACGAGACGATATTCAACGTCATCCTTGAACTCTTCGGTCGCGGTGAGCCAGCCGATGCGATCACCGTGTCGTCTGCCGTGGCAAAGAACGGGGATTTGGACCGGGTTGGCGGGCGCACCTATATTTTTGACCTCGTCAATAGCGTGCCGACTGCGGCAAACGCGAGTTACTACGCGAAGATCGTGGCAGACCAGGCGAAGATGCGAAAGCTCATCGAAGTCGGTACGCGTATCACTCAGCTGGGATATACCACCGACGGCGGAGATGCGGACGAGCTGCTCAACATGGCGCAGTCTGAGGTCTATCACATGACCGAATCGCGAGCTACACAAGACCACATCGAAATGAAGGATCTCGTCAAAGAGCTTGCGAGGGAAGTTGATGCCAACGCGAGCCGAGAAGATTCCATCGTTGGTCTATCCACGGGTTTCCAGGAGCTTGACGACATCCTGAACGGTCTGCGTGGCGGCCAGATGATTATCGTGGCGGCACGCCCGGGTATGGGCAAGACGACGATTGCGATGGACTTTTGCCGCCATATTGCGATCAAGGAAGAACGCCCAGTCGCATTCTTCTCGCTGGAAATGAACCGCGTTGAGCTGGGCCTGCGTATTCTTTCTGCAGAATCTGATGTTTTCCTCAAGAATCTTTTGAAGGGCGATATTCGGCAGAGCCAGTGGGCGCGCATTTCTAAAACCCTTGAGCGGATCTCCTCTGCGCCGCTCCTCGTAGACGATTCCCCGAACCTCACGATGATGGAGATCCGTTCGAAGGCCCGCCGCTTGAAGCAACAGTTCGACATCGAGCTCATCGTTATCGACTACCTTCAGCTGCTCACGTCTGGTGGGCGCACCCCCGAATCGCGCCAGCAAGAAGTCTCCGAATTTTCACGTTCGATCAAGCTACTTGCGAAAGAGCTCGAAATTCCGATTATTGCGATTTCGCAGCTCAACCGTAACCCGGAACAGCGTGGAGACAAGCGCCCCGCCGTCGCTGATCTTCGTGAGTCTGGTTCGCTCGAGCAGGACGCCGACGTCGTGCTACTCATCCACCGCCCACAAAGTGTGGACGGCGCTCCTGACGATCCGCCGGCAGAAGTGATCGTGGGTAAGAACCGTTCCGGCCCCACGGGCAAGATCGAACTCGCATTCCAGGGCAACTACACGCGGTTTGCCAACTTCGCTGCAGACCAACCCTAAAGCCCTAAAGTCTGCATAGACCCACTGCGGCCGATCCACAAAACCTGCTCAGGCACGCCGGACATGCAGTGTGTGGATAACCGCGTGTGTGAGCGCGCACACGGGTAGAGTAGAGTCCAATGGTTTATACGCGAATCGGTCGCGTGTGGCGTGCTCAGGGAAGGTAACCGTGGTTTTCCTCGATATTTCATACCCATCATTCAATGACCGCGACGAGGTGTACGCCTGGATTAATACTCCGGTAGGTGAGGCGCCGCTCGCGATTGTGCATCTCGTGCACGGCTTAGGTGAGCATTCGGGCCGTTATCAGCGCCTCGTCACGGAACTGGTGGAAAACGGGATCGCCGTCGTCGCGAATGATCACGTCGGCCACGGACGAACAGCCATGAGGTCTGAAATCTGGAAGGACACCGGGGAAACCGGCTGGCAAACCTATGTGGAAGATGAGCGTGAGCTCGCCCGCCAGGCGATGGAATTCTTCCCCGACGCCGCCTACTACATGCTCGGACACTCATGGGGGTCGCTCATTGCGCGGGCGTACACCCAAAAATATGGCGGCATGCTAGACGGCCTGATTCTCACCGGTCCCGTGGAGCAGATGCTCGGTGCGAAGAAGGTCAACCGGAAGACACTGCAAAAACAGATCGACGCCGGTAAGGGCGCCGACAAGGTTACGCAACGATACTTGAAGCAACTGTTCGCCGGGGTCAATGACAGGTTTGGCGAGTTCGCCCATCCGAATGCGTGGCTGTGTACCGACGACGCCGTTGTTTACGACCACGAAATCGATCCGTTTAACGGCTCGGACGAAATAATGAGCTACCGGTTCCTCAAAGATTTTCTGGATTTGTACGACGCCGTCACCTCGGCGAACATTGCTGACACCTGGCCAGCTGAGCTGTCCGTGCTTCTCCTTGCTGGAGACAAAGATCCGGTAGGTAACTATGGTGAAGGTGTTTATCACCTTGCAAACAAGCTCATCGAGGGTGGAGTGACGGACGTGCACACCCAGGTGATCCCAGGAATACGCCACGAAGTGTTGAATGAGCCGAAGATCAAGAAGAACGTTGTTAACGACATCCTGATGTTCATCATGTTTCACACGGTGGGGCCGATTCTGGAAGAAGAATTTGGGGACGAGTTACCCTCTGATCTCGACGACTTCTTCCCCGGTTCGTTCGGCGGGCCTGGCGAGCCCGATTTCCCGATGGGTGGGCCTGGCTTTGGCGGCCCCGGGTTTGGCGGGCCAGGTTTTGGAGGCCCGGGCTTTGGCGGCCCCGGGTTCGGAGGGCCCGGCTTCGGTGGGCCGGGTAATATTCCGCCGAGTTTCCTTCGCGGCAGCGGGTTCATAGGAGATATTCCAGACACGATCCCGGATGACTTTATGACCGACGATCCTGACGAGGGCGCCAAGTAGACACAACGCTCCCACTGCGGGAAAACGAAGGGCCGCGGCTCCGACACGGAACCGCGGCCCACTGTAATCCGTGCAGCTATCCGAGGTACTTCTTCTCAATGCGCGCGAGCGTCACGGCGCCAATTGCGCGGAACGGATGTAGCGGATCCGGATCTTTCGAACCCGTGGGCCCACCGAGCTCGGTGTGCGCAACGGCGGACATGAGCGTGTAAGCGTCTTCCTTGCTCAGACCCTTATCGGTGGTCAGAACGTCGAACAGTGATTCGTAGGCCATGACGATCGAATCCTGGACCGGATCGCCGAGGCCAACAGCCACGATCTCGTCGGCGGTTTCCACTCGGGGAGCGCGCAGGCGCGAAAGGGAATTGTCCTCGCCTGGAGCCTTGATGAGGTCTACGCTCACGGTAGCTTCGCCGGCGGCCTCAATTGCCACGAATGAGGATTCGCCGCGGGACATCACCGCGTGCAGATCACCAATGTAGAGCAGTGCGCCCTCCACCTGAATCGGCAGATACACGGTTGATCCCGGTGCGGCGTCGGTCAGGTCCATGTTGCCGCCGGTCGGATAGGAGGGCATGACGGTCGACATCGTGACGTCCGCAGCCGCTACACCGATACAGCCGATCATCGGGGCTGCCGGCACCGACATATTCTCGGTCACATGCACCTGGCCATCCACGACCGGAATCTTGCGGGTGTACATCTCGTCACCCATCTGCGCGGCCAAAGCGCCGGCGCCCGGTAGGAACACTGACCAGCCAACCTCGGACGGGAACTGAATATCGTGAATGTGTACGGCCAGCACGTCTCCAGGTTCGGCACCTTCCACGTACACCGGCCCGGTGAGCGGGTTAAGTGTGGCAGTCACCTTATCCATCGACTTGAATTCGTGCATTTGCGCGTAGGCTTCGTCGTCGGTTTCGAACGTGATCTTCTCACCGGTGCCCGGCGCGATGCGCAGTTTCGGTTCCCGATCGGCGTGGAAGCCGTCCGTACCGTCTGCTTTACTGAGGAAATGTGTAGTCATCATGGGCTCCTTCCCCGTTGTAGTATTCGCTCCCACCGTATCCAATACGACGGCGACATGGACCCCCTGGCTTCACTGAAGCGCCGCGCGCCGCCGAAGAGTTTCGGCAACGCGCGGCGCCAGCGCATGCACCTGTTTACACGGTAAACGTGCTCACGTTCGAGTCATCCTCGGACGACGTGCCCACGTATACCTTGAACTCGCCCTTTGGAACTACGAAGTCGTGAGCGACCACGTCCCACACGCCAAGCGGGTGGTGGGTTGCGCTGGCCGGAATGTCGATCTCCACCTTCTCGGACCCGCCAGCTGGCACGGTCACCTTCTCGAATGCGACCAGGCGCTTCGGCGGCTGCCCCTCCGACGGCACGCCCAGGTACACCTGGACCACCTCGGCGCCGTCGACGTCGCCCACGTTCTTCACGGTGGCACTCACCTTCACGCCGTCGGCCGAACCGGACACCTCCACGTCGGCCAACTCGAACGTGGTGTACGACAGTCCGAAACCGAACGCGAACTGCGGTTCGACGTCGTTGGCCTGGAACCAGCGGTAACCCATCTCCAAGCCTTCGCTGTAGTGGATCGTGTCGTAGCCTTCGCCCTCGTTGATGCCGGGGTAGCGTTCGGGGTGGCCGTGGCCGATCCAGTCCTCTTCGCGCTTCGGGTAGGTGGTCGGCACCTTGCCGGACGGGTTGACCCGGCCAAACAGCAGGTCGGCAACCACGTGGCCGTCTTCAACACCCTGGTTCCACACTTCGAGGATGGTGGCGGCGTCGTCGACCCACGGCATGACCATGGGCGCCGACGACTTGAGCACGACAACAGTGTTCTTGTTCGCCTCAAGAAGCTTGGCAACCATGTCGTTCTGCTTGTTTGGCATGAGCATGGTGGGCGAATCGGCGCCTTCCGTGGCGATGAGACCAGCCATGACGACGACGATATCCGCGCCCTTCGCAGCCTCCACGGCCTCATCAAGGTTCGCCAGATCATCAGCAACGATAAACGAGCTGACCTCCGTCTTCCCGCCAAGCTCTTCGATAACGTTCTTCATGCCCGGCTCCGGATCGACCACGTAGATCGGGCTCACCTTCGACGAGCCGCCGCCACCCTGGCAGGCATCCTGAGCGAACTTCTTCTGGCCAACAATGAGCATCTTGCCCTGATCCGGCGACAGCGGAAGTACGTCGTCGTCGTTCTTCAGCAACACCGCCATTTGGGCGCCGAGCTTGCGTGCCAGCTTGCCGTTCTTCTCACCGTTGATCGGCACCGGGTTGTATTCCTTGCCGAACTGGTTGAAGCGGAACATTTGGGTGAAGCGGCGGATAAGCGCGCGGTCAATAAGATCGATTTCCGTCGAGGTGTCTTCGAGTGCGGCCTTGAGCAGATCCTCGTTAAACCACTTGGCGTCTGGCATCTCGTGGTCGAGGCCGGCGTTCAGCGACGCCGCACACGAGCGGGTCGACCAGAAGTCAGACTGCACGTAGCCTTCGAAGCCCCAGTCGCCGCGAAGCACGTCGTTGAGCAGGTAGCGATTCTCCGTAGCATAATCGCCGCGCACGCGGTTGTATGCGGACATGATCGACGCGATGTCGCCGTCCTTGACGAGCATTTCGAATGGCAGTAGGTACATTTCGCGCAGCGTACGCTCGTCAAGCTCCACATTGGTGCGGAAGCGGTCATGTTCCTGATCGTTGACGGCGTAGTGCTTGCCCATCGCGATCACGTCGTGCGACTGGATCGCCTTCGTGACCTCCACACCCATCGCACCGGATAGGTAGGGATCTTCGGAGAAGTATTCGAAGTTGCGCCCTGCGGTGACGGTGCGATGCAGGTTGACAGCCGGACCTTCGAGCACGTGCTGACCGGCGTCGGCGGTTTCCTCGCCGATGATGTCGCCGTATTCGTAGGCGAGCTCCTTATCGAAAGAGGCGGCCACGCCGATCGTCATCGGCAACGCGGTCGCTTCGGGAGCCTCTGCGCCGTCGCCCATACCAACGCCCACCGGGCCGTTCGTGATACGGAAGCGCGGGATCCCGAGCTCCTCAATTCCCTTGACATGGCGCTCCACGTTAATCTGGGCGGCCAGCTGCTCCATGTCCTCGGACGACTCAATGTCGTTCGTCATTGCGTAAATGTTGATCGTTTCCATGCCGCCGTGCATTTGAGCGATCTTCTGCTCGAGGGTCATGGCCTCGACGAGTTTTTCAGCGCGCTCCCGAGGTGAGAGCGATTCGTCCATCCAGGGACGATTCTCGGTAGTCATCATCGGTTCCTTTCCTGAAGACGTCGGTGTCTTACGTCTCAATTCTGACAGGCACCTTGGAAAATGTGGCCGGGTTTCCGTCAGTTTCCTAAACACAGGCGGGAAAACGGCATTGGGGTGCGATTTAGGGAAAACCTGCCCATAGTGACAGCAAAGACTTAGATCGCCCTGTTAGCCGACGTCGGCCAGCAGGCGGGTGAAGTATTCCTGCTGGAAATCGAGCCGGTCGATCCACATCTGTTGCGCGGCCTCGGTGGTGCATTCGTAATCGTAGAGTCCGCTCAGGTTGAACAGGTAGTCCTTAATAAATTCGCGCTGCTCGGCGGTGGATTTGTCCATGAATCGCACGTAGTGGAGGGTGTCGGCGATTCGGTAGGCGCTAAACCGATCGAGGTTATCGCAGTCGCCGATCGACGTGGCCACCGGGCCGGGATTGCGGGTGAAGGTGAGGTAGGGCTCTCCGGAGGCAGCGCGGTCTGTGCCCTCGCCGTCGGTACGCGGGTTGAACTGGCCGTCCACGTGCATGGCGATTCCTTGGACGATTTCATCGGCGGCCGATCCGTGGAAGCCTTGGCTGTCGAACCAGGAGTTGACGACGACGGCGCCCGCCCGGCCATGATCCACCGGCACTTGCGCGTCGTACTTTCCGATGTCGTGGAGGAGGCAGCCAAGCTGAAGCATGTCCGGGTCAAGGTGTGAGCGTTCGGCGACGACGCGGCCGAGCCGGGCCACGCGCAGGCTGTGCTCGAAGCGGTAACGCACGGCAGGGCGGGGTGCACTGGTGGCCTCGAGGTGGGCGCGGAGAAGTTCTTGTGTGGCGGGCAGGAGTGAGGCGGCGGTCGGTGCCATGGCTGACCTTTCGTTGACGCAGGCGGTGGTGGACTCCTTTCCCAGCTTAGACGGGTGTGGCGTGGCGTGCTTGGCGTGCGGCAATTCACAGTTGGGGAGTGAGACCGGCTTTAAAAATGGAATGAGAATCATTATCATGTAGGGAGGTTGTCGTTACACACAAGGAATGCCATGAAAACTATTCGAGAAGGTGGGGGCCTGAGGCCTCGCACCGCCGTAGCAACTTACACAGGCGCGGCCGCTAGTACGAGCGGTGCCCGCGCACATCGACTGCTCGCCGGATTCGTGGCCTTGATTGCCATGTTCGCGGCGGTCTTTTCTGCCGCACTTCCAGCGGCAGCTACCTCAGAAGATTCACAGGACAGGCCCACGGTCATTTTGACCAAGGGTCACACCGACGCCGTGACCGCGGTCCCCAACGGGCCGACGATCTCGCTCGTGTCTAAAGAAGACGTGACCGATCCGCTCGGGTACGTGACCTATCACAACCCGGATCGGATCGTGTTCGGCGTGCTGGATGCGGCGTCACAGAGCGAAACCGCGAAGCTTCCGGAGATCGGAGCGTCAGGATACTTCCTGCCGCAAACGCAGGATTACAACCTGCTGTGGCCGGGATGGGATTCCACCAAACTCGGTGAGATCGATGCGACTAAGACTCGTTTCATCACCGAAGCTGTTGAGGGCCCGGGTGACATCTTCGTGTGGCAGCAGAGTTTTGCCGGCATCCAACCGATCTTGGATAACGGTGCCTACAAGATGGTCGCAGGTACCGTGAACACGCATATCGAGCCTGCGCATCAGCACGGCAACTGGCTGTTCACCAAGCCGGGCACGTACACGCTGAGAGTGCGCGCGGAATCAGAGACTCCGCGCGGCACGCTCGTGTCTGATCCGGCCACGTACACGTTCGCTGTCGGCCAGCAGGCAATCGACGAGCACACGGCGAAGGCGAACACTGTTAAGCCAGAGATCACCCAGAACGAAACGAACCAGTCAAACACGCCCCCACCGCCACCGGGCAACCAGCAGCAACGCCAGCAACAACAGCAACAACAGCAACAGCAAGGCGGCGGAGGCGGCCAAGGTGGCGGCCAAGGCGGCGGTGGCGGTAACAACGGGGAAATCGAACCGTGTATCCCCACCCCTGTGGTTCGCGAGGGTGCATCAGGTGGCGTGACCACGAAGGTTGGCGATTCCTACACTGTTCCGGCCAACACGCACGTTCACCCGAATTGGGTGTTCACCGCGCCTGGCACGTACAAGGTCTCGCTCACGCAAACCGCGAAGCTGAAGTCCGGGAGAACCGTGAGCACGAATGGCACGCTGACCTTCATCGTCGGCGGTTCGGGTAATGCGAACTCCGGCCATTTCGATATTGGTACGACGGCGACTGCGAACGGCATCCAAATGCTCATCAAGGATGACCGCCACTCGCCGGCGCGCTGGGTTAGTCCGGCGAGCCTGACGTTCGGGCTGGGCAATGCCGCAAAGAAGAAGGCTCCGGCCGGTATCGAGTTCATTGCGTCTCCTGGTCAGGAAGTGTGGATGATTCAAGCCACGCAGGAACCGAACGTTCCGTGGGTGGGAGCTAATACCCAGCATCCTGACCTGCTACGCAACACCACTGGTGCTGTGACCTGGACGCTGACCGGAGTGACCGGGCCGGGTGCGCTCGCGGTCTTCGAGTCGGGTAATTTGGGTCAGCCGGTTGGTCGCTTCTGGTTCGGTGGAGCGACCAACGCTAAGGGCGAGTCGATCGTGGAATACGTGGGCAAGACCCCGTCTGGAGAGGACTGCGAGCTGTCTCCTGAACAGATCGCACAGCTGCAGGCTGAGGGTCATAAGGTAGCCGGTTCGTCTGGTTCTGGCGATCCGCTGTCGCACACCGGTTCCACGGTGGCTGGCTTGGCAACGGTGGCCGTCGTGCTGATTGTTGCCGGTGGCAGCCTGCTCGTGATTCGTAGGCGTAGGCGTAACGCGAGAACGGTGGCATAGCGCGTGATGAGTCGGATCCGCCAGGTGGTACTGGCCGCAGTGGCCACCGCAGTAACGATCGGATTATCGGGCATGGTGATTGCCAAGCCCGCGGTCACGAGTGCCGCGAGTGGCGCTGGCGCTGCATCAGGCAGCGCCAGCGGCTCCGCGCCCACCATCGTGGCATCCACCCCGATCATTGCTGACCTAGTGCGTAATGTTGCTCCGCAGGCACACATTCACACGCTGGTACCTCCTGGTGCGGATCCGCACACGTACGAGCCGTCGATGGCCACGTTGCGCGATATCACTCATGCTGACATCGCGTTTTCGAACCAGCTCATGCTGGAGGAACGCTCGCTTATCTCCACAATCGACGCGAATCTGCCCGACGGCGCCCCGCACGTGGCGCTCGGCGAGCAGGCCGTCCAGTTTGGCGGCTACCAGATCCCGCTCGTAGAAAACGCGGCGCTATCCACCGTGTGGTTGGGCTTGCGCGTCGATGGGCGTGCTTCGGATTCGACGGTGTCAATCGCGGCCACGGATTCGCGTGGGCCCGGTGAGATTTCGGCGTTTACGACGGGCACGTTCGGGCAGCCGACCCCGTGGATGGCGAGCTACGACGGTTTCGACGAGGCCGACGTCGTCGAACTTCCCACGAACGCACACACGCACATGTCGTGGGGCTTCACCCAGCCGGGCGTCTACGAGCTGGACATGACCGCGGCGTACAACGCGAAGGGCGCCGACGCCGACGGCGAGTCCCGCGAGCTGGGGCAGGCGACGATCACGTTCGCCGTGGGTGTCGATCCGCATGCGCTCGGCAAAAGGGTGATCGACGCTGGTCACTTCGACATCACCGGCCACCTCGACGGTGGGATGACGCTGTATGGTGACACGCCGGAAGGCGACCAGATGACACTGGATCCGCAGTCCGTGGTGATCGCTGTACCGCACACGACCACCACGGTGGTGCCGGATCGCAGCTGGGAGTTCCTGGGTGATCCGGGTGAAGAAGCGTGGATCTTGGCGCAGGCCGTGCTCGGCCGGCACGTGCATGGTGAGGTTGATCCGCACCTGTGGCACGACGTCGGCAACGCGATCGCTTACGTGGAGGTTATTGCGGACGAGATGGCGAAGGTGGACCCGGCGAACGCCAACGCGTATGCGGCAAACGCCGATACGTATATTGAGCGCCTGCGGACGCTCGATTCGTGGGCGGGCATGGTGCTCGGCTCGATCCCGCGCGGTCAACGCACGCTCGTCACAGCACACGATTCGTTCGGCTACCTGGCACGCGCCTACGACCTAGATATTGCTGGGTTCGTGGCCCCCAACCCGTCGTTGGAACCGTCCGTGCAGCAGTTGACCAACTTGACTCGAACGTTGCAGTCTACGCCAGCGGCCGGAGTGTTTTTAGAGCCGACGTCAATGAAACATGTGGGCGAGCTCGTGTCGATCGCTCACGATACCGGTAAATACGTGTGTTCAATCTATTCGGACACGCTCGATCAGCATGTGACCACGTACGAGCAGATGGTCGAATACAACGTGCGATCCCTGAAGTCTTGTCTTGATCCAGCCGGATTACCAGCATGGGATCCGGCCCAGCACACCGCGATTCCCGTTGTGGCAGACGGAACCGGTGTATCCCAAGGAGAAAATGAATGAAAAAGTTAACCACAGGTCTTATCGCGCTCGCGCTGGCCGCGTTCGGGTTGGTGCCCGGTGCTGCTGCCACGCAAAACGATCCGGAGCAGGCGGATCCCGCGCTCACGCAAGTGGTGGAATCTGACGAGAACATTGTGGAGCCTGGCAATCCCGTAGAGATTTCCGCGGGCCATATTGACCTCGGCCCGAAGTTTATTGACGGCACGTTCACCCTCATGGCGCGCGATGACACCGCGATCGAACCTGTGTGGCGTCAGCTTGACGACGTCGTCTTCCGGGTGTCCGACGCCGCGAAACTCGAGCTGCCCAAGGACGATCCGGACTACGACTTTATTAACGCCGACGGCGAAGTGTGGGTGGTTCCGCAAAGCGAAATCCGCAACGTGGTCTGGTTGGGGTGGAGCACCCAGGATCCAGAACTGATCGAGAAAATTGAGGGCGGGGTTTCCCTCGTCTATGGCGGGCATGAAGGCGACGGCGACATGCACGTGTTCGTCCAGGCCGGCAACTTTACGGGCCCGCAGCAGCTGTGGAACTCGACCACGGAGGCAGCGCAACCGATTCACGTGGAGGCTAACTCGCACGCGCATTCCAACTGGGTGTTCACCAAGCCGGGCATCCACCTCATGCGGCTGACCGCCCAAGCAAAACTTGCTGATGGCACCACGGTTGAAGATACGCGTATTTTGCGTTTCGCCGTCGGCGACGCCGCAGACGCGCAAGCAGCGCTTGAAGCCAAGTGGAGCACGGAAAACCTGCCGGAGACGGTGGCTGACGTGGCCGAACCGTCGGAGCTGGACCAGTCGTCGTCGGTGCCGCTCTACATCGGTATTGGTCTGCTGGTTCTTGCTGTGGGCGCGGTAGCGGGCGTGGCGCTCATGCGCAGCCGTAGCGCCAAGCAGCGTGACGCTGCCGAGCGCGCTGTCGTCGGAAACGACTCCCACCACGAAACGGGTGGTGTTCAGTGAACTCAGCGCTAGCGGTGCAGGATCTCGGCGTGCGGCTATCCGGACGCCAGATCCTCAGCGGGGTGAACGTGCATGTGAATCCCGGTGAGCTCGTGGGGCTCATCGGGCCGAACGGCGCGGGCAAAACCACGCTGATGAGGGCCATCATGGGGCTCATCCCCGCCAGTGCCGGAACCATTGAGGCTTCGGGGCCGATCGGCTACGTTCCCCAGCGCCAGGAGCTGGACTGGGGATACCCGATGAGTGTGGAAGAACTTGTTGCGACGGCGTTCATCCGCGGCTGGCGGCCGAGTCGGGGCAATCACTGGGAGGCCGTGTACCGCGCGCTGCGCAAAGTGGACATGTTCGACTATCGCAAGCGAACGATTAACGAGCTGTCTGGCGGTCAAAAGCAGCGGGTGATTATCGCCCGTGCGCTCGCGCCGCAGCCGCACATTCTGCTGCTGGACGAGCCGTTTACTGGCTTGGATCATCCGAATCAGGACGTGCTGTCGGACCTGTTTGTCGGTTTGGCACGCTCCGGCGTTGCGATTCTCATGTCCACCCACGACCTCACGCAGGCTGTGGATATTTCCGACGAGCTCGTCATGCTCAACGAAACGGTTCGAGCCTGTGGAAAACCGGATGAACTGCTGAAGCCGGAGTTGTGGATGGAGACCTATCAGGTGAAAGAAGATTCGGCGCTGCTGCGCTCGCTCGGGATGGTGAGCCGATGAGCTTCGTCGATTTTCTTGGTGACCTGATGAACCCGAACTTGAGCTTCCTGCCGCGGGCGCTGCTCGTGGCCGTGCTCAGCTCGGTGGTCTGCGGGGTTGTGGGAGTGCACGTGGTGCTGCGCGGCCTGTCGTTTGTTGGCGACGCGCTCGCACACTCGGTCTTCCCGGGTATCGCGGTGGCGTTTGCACTGCAGGGCTCAATCCTGCTGGGTGGCGCTGTTGCCGGCGTGATCGTGGCCGTGCTCATCGCACTGTTCTCGCAAAACAGGCGGCTGCGCGAAGACTCCCTGATTGGGATTTTCTTCGTGGCAGCCTTCGCGATAGGCCTGGTCATCGTCTCGCGCACGCCCGGCTACACGGGCTCGCTCGAGTCGTTACTGTTCGGATCGTTGACGGGCGTGACGAACACGGACATCGTACTGTCAGCCGCCGTGGGCGCCGTCGTGCTCGCCGTGCTCGTCGTGATGCACAAGCAGATCGTGCTGGTGAGCGTCGATCGCGACTACGCGCGTGCGAACAAGATCCCCGTGGGCTTCGTGGATCTGGTGCTCTACCTGGTGATCGCGGCCGCCGTCGTGATCTCCGTGCAAAGCATCGGAAACATCCTCGTGCTCGCACTGCTCGTGGCTCCTGCTGCGACGGCGCGCATGCTCACCGACCGCGTGGTGCCAATGATGCTCATCGGTCCACTCATCGGTGCGATCTCGGCGTTTGTGGGGATCTGGCTGTCGTGGGCGTGGGACGTGCCCTCGGGGGCAACGATCGTCATTGTTGCCACCATCATTTTTGTTTTTGTTTGGATTTTCGCCCCAAAGAGGGGCCAAGTTGCTGGCGCGATAAACGCTAGCCGGAAAGAAAGGGTAGCCTCATGAAACGGCTTTTTGCGGTACTGGTTACCATGTTATTCATGGCGACGCCGCTCAGCGCGTTTGCTGCTGACGCACCGCCTGCCGAGCGCGAGTTGCGCTTTGAAGGGCACGTTGACTCACCGAAGGTTGCTTGGGATGGCAGCCAGTTGGTGTTGCAGGCCGGTCCGAATCCGTCGGTTCCTCTAGATTCGACGGTGAACTGGCTTCACCGCGCGTATTCGAACGGGAATCCGTACTACTACTACACGGTTCCGGATGAGGCGCGGATGAGCTTCCTCGGCGAGCCGGGTGAGCACCTGTACTGGGGTTCGCCGGCGAACGCTCCGGGTGGCGCGAAGGCGCTGTGGATCGGCTACGCCGGGGATACTGACATGCCGGCGGAACTGTTCCAAGATGAGAACACGAGCCTGGAGATTATGCGCTTCCATGGCCCGGGTGAGATGAACCTGTTTAGCATCAGTGACTGGACGCCGCTGAAGCGCATGCTATCCAGCCACGATTCGGGCTACCGTGCGACGCCCGTCACTGCTGGCACGCACACGCATCCGACGACGACGTTCTCCAAGCCTGGCCGCTACCAGGTGACCTACCGTGCAACGGCCCGTACGACGGATGGCACGTTCATCACGTCGAAGCCGACGATGGTGGAGTGGCAGGTTGGCGGTACGAACCCGCTTGAGGCCGACGCGGGCAGTGTCAAGGCTGCTTACGACGCCGCGGCTAAGGGCGAGGCGGGCAACTACTCGTTCGCCATGTCGCGTACGGGGGAAAATGAGCCGCTCACGCGCTTCACGTTCTCAACGGGCAACGCAGCCGATTCGGGTAAGGTGGCCTTCTTCATTGATGGCTTCTTCCTGGCTGAAGTGCCGGTGGCAGACGGCGTCGCTGTTTATGACGACATGATCGGCGCTGGCAGCTCGAACTTCCAGGCCGTGTACGTGCCGGATGCTGGAAGTCCGTCCGGTGCGTTCGTGACCGAAGGCATCAACTACGCGTTCGACCAGGCCGTGACGGAAGTCAAGGGCGCTGGAGCGTTCCCTGTTCCTGCCCCGCAGAATCCGGCGCCGGAATTTGCGCCGGGCGGTTTCACGGCGTCGAGCACAGACGTGCAAGTGACGGCAAAGTTCGAAGGTGACTCCTGGAGGATCACTGCAACTCCTGCCGATGACAGGCTGACGTTCCACGTGGTTGGCGGCCCGGAAAGCGACCTCCACACGGCTATCAATAGCTGCCCCGTAGAGTTCATGTCCGCCCCGGGAAGCCGTTCCTACGTGGTCGAGCGCGACTGGGTGGAAGACTGCGACCCAGATACCGCTACCTTCCAGCTATCGCCGACCCCGCAAGGCAACGTGGGGCGCACAGTATTTACCACGACGGCGGACAGCCACGAGTTCGTGACGAACCAAAACTTTGCTGACGGGCCGGCAGACGCTAGCGCGCCTGCTCCCGCGCCGGAGCCTGCACCGGCACCTGAGCCGGAGCCTGCCCCTGCGCCGGCACCGGAACCGGAGCCCGAGCCTGCGCCTGGTGATACCGAGCAGCAGGTGGATGACAAGCCGGTCTACATCGTGCACAAGGGCCACATGGATCACGCGATTGCGTATAAGGGTGGTGACGTCCGCGTGTTTGTGGATGATACTGCTGATCCGCGTAACCCGCTGGTGCATGAGTCGGGCGAGTTTGCGTTTGCTGTTCCGGATTCGACTTTCACGAAGATTCCGGAGCGGGCAAGGGGTTTTGACGCGCTGCGTGAGGCGGCACCGGATGGCATTTGGATTTTGCCGCAGGTCCAAGATCATGCGATTCCGTGGGTTGGTTTCTCGACCGAACGGGTTGATTACAGCCTGATGGACAAGTCCAAGGGCATTACTGTTCACATTGAGAACTACTCGGGTCCTGGCCGTTTTATTACTGGCCATACTGGGCTCTTGGGTCTGGAGATGAAGCTGGATTCTGCTGATCCGGATTCGAAGATTGTGTACCCGATTCGGGCGCACGATCACCAGAACATGTTCTTCACTGCTGCGGGTGTGTATGAGATGGACTTTGTGTTCACGATGTACCATGCCGACGGAAATGTGACGGAGCATCCGTTGCGGACGAGGTACTTGGTCGGTGATGAGGCGATTGCAGCTGCAGCAAAGCCTGCGCCAGAACCAGAGCCTGAGCCTGAGCCGGAGCCTGCTCCTGCACCCGAGCCAGAGCCAGCTCCCGAACCTGCACCGGAGCCAGAGCCCGAGCCAGCTCCCGAACCTGAGCCAAGCGAGGAGCCTGGTGACCAGCCGGGCGAAGAACCTGGCGAAGAGCCGGGCGAAGAACCTGGTGAAGAACCGGAGCCTGCACCAGAGCCAGAGCCTGCTCCTGCGCCGGCACCTGAACCCGAGCCGGAGCCAGAACCCGAGCCAGCTCCTGCACCGAGTGACGATGTGGAAATCCTCAACGACGACGTCGTGCTAAATAATGGCCATGTCGATATGGGTCCGGTGATGAAGGGCAACCAGATGCTCATGGTTGTGCGTGATGATACGCGTATCCATGAGAAGCGTTCCGTGCTCCGTTTCCCGGAGTCGGTGACATTCGAGGCGAAGGTGCCGAAGACCGTTCGCGGTAAGAAGGCGTTTAGCACGAAGCATTTCGACTTCCTTGGCGATGAGGGCACTGAGTTGTACGTCATTCCGCAAGAGTCGAAGCCGGGAATTATTTGGCCGGGATTCTCTACGGAGAATCTGGATCCGAAGCGTTTCCCGAATGGTGCTCGCGTTGATGTCAAGCCTCGCACGGCACCTAAAGGTGCTAAGTGGTGGGCGTTCACGCAGAGTCCGTTTGGCGAGGTGGATATGGTCGCGTCGTCGCAAGGCGAATCGTCGATCGACTGGGGTAGCCCCATGCACCTGCACGTGAACTGGGTGTTCACCGAGCCGGGCACGTATGTGATTGATGTTGCGTCGGAAGCGACTGATGTCGACGGCAACACGTACACGGCTGGCCTGCGCAGCTACTTCTTTGAAGTGGAGGAGCTGACGAAGGATTCGAACGACGACGTCGGCGAGCCCGCTGTCGATGAGCCAGGCGATCAGCCGGGCGAAGAACCGGGCGAAGAACCGGGCGACCAGCCAGGTGAAGAACCGGGTGAGGACCCAGGCGAGGAACCTGCTCCTGCCCCGGAGCCTGCCCCTGCGCCAGCGCCAGCTCCGGAGCCTGCTCCAGCGCCGGCTGACCCCGACAAGCCGGCAGACACCACGTTGCCGAAGGAGAATGGTCAGTACGGTGATATTTACCTGGTCATGAAGGGTCACATGGATCATGCGCTTGCCTACACGGGTGATGACGTTCGCGTGTTCGTGGACGACACGGTGGATCCGCGTAATCCGCTGGCTCACGAGTCGGGTAAGTTCGCATTTGCTGTTCCGGATTCGACTTTCACGAAGATTCCGGACCGGGCGAGGGGCTTTGATGCTCTGCGTGAGGCGGCACCTGAGGGCATTTGGGTGCTGCCGCAGGTCCAAGATCACGCGATTCCGTGGGTTGGTTTTTCGACCGAACGGGTCGATTACAAGCTGATCGACAAGGCCAAGGGCATCACTGTTCACATTGAGAACTACTCGGGACCTGGCCGTTTCGTGACTGGTCATACTGGGCTCTTGGGTATGGAGCCGAAGTTGGATTCTGCTGATCCAGATTCGAAGATTGTGTACCCGATTCGGTCGCACGATCACCAGAACATGTTCTTCACGGCTGCGGGCGTGTACGAGATGGACTTCGTGTACACGATGCACCACGCTGACGGGAAGGTGACCACGCATCCGCTGCGTGCCAAGTTCTTGGTTGGTGATGAGGCGATCGCGGCTGCGGTGAATCCTGCACCGGAGCCAGAGCCCGAGCCAGCTCCTGAACCTGAGCCCGAGCCAGCTCCTGAACCTGAGCCAGCTCCCGAACCTGAACCAGAGCCCGAGCCAGCTCCCGAACCTGAACCAGAGCCCGAGCCCGAACCTGAACCGAGTGAGGAACCTGGTGAACAGCCGGGCGAAGAGCCGGGTGAAGAACCGGGCGACCAGCCAGGTGAAGAACCTAGCGAAGAACCTGGTGACCAGTCGGGCGATGGCCAAGGTGACAAGAAGCCTGGTGACCAGCAGGGTGAAGAACTCGGCGAGAAGCAGGATGACGACAAGAAGTCAGACGACCAATCTGGCGACAAGAAGCCTGACACTGATACGACTGCTGACCTGGGCGAGAAGCTCTCCATAGACGACCTCGTTGACAAGCTCAACAGGGAAGTCCGGGGCAAGTCTGGCGACCAGGGCGGTACGACCAATACTCAGGTAACGAATGGTGGGTCGAACAAGAACACCCAGAAGCCGGAAGAAAAGGTCGATACACAGCAGAAGCCCAATGGTCAAGGGAACACCGATCAAAACGGTGTCGGTGAGGGAGGCCAAGGTGACGGCCAAGGTGGCGGCCAAGGTGGCGGCCAAGGCGGCGGCGGTGGCCAAGGTGGCGGCGGAGGCTCCGACAATAGGCAGAACGGCGTCAACCAGACGGCACTAACAGCAGGCGAGCTTGCCGCGTTGGGAGGAGGCTCCGGAGGAGTAGTCCTTCCAGGTGGCGGTGGTGGATCCGGTGCGATCTTGCCAGCTAGCGTTCCACCGGCCGGCGGGGATGCTACTGCTGAGGGCGACGAGAATCCGGAGGAAGCTGGAGAGGAATCACTGGAGGATGCCGACGAGTTGGATGAGAACCCGCATCTTCAAGACGCGGTAACACCGCTGTCGGCTCCGGGAGATTCGGTGAATGCTCTTGCTGCGCCTGCTGTTGCTGCAGCTGATGATGGCAAGAGTGGTACGCCGATCTGGCACTGGGTGGTCCTTGCCCTAGGCATCTTGGGTGCCGGCGGCGTGGGTGCCTGGACGCTACGCTTCGGACACTGAGCCAGCTACTCCGGTGCAGATCCTGCTGATGTGGTGCTGATCCTTATGGGCTGGAACTGAGCCACAAAGGCGGGAGCTGAGCCCGAGAAGCCGGAGCCCAGCCGGAGAAGCCGAGATGGCCGGGTCACGGAAATTCCGTGACCCGGCCATGTCATCCATTCCGGGGTTCACTGCACGGGTTCCGGGGGTACCTGTTTCGTTCCCGGGGTACCAAATCCGGCGTTTTGTCTACCCCGGGAAGCGAACGTGTACCCCGGGAAGCGATGTACTACTCTCCGGAAAGCGCGCGAATCGTTTTCGGCTGCATGGGTTCGACATCGGTTTCCCAAGGGCGCCCCTCAACCGGATCAAGTTCTGTGTTCGGAAAACCAGCCTCAATTTCAGCTCCCCAACGCTGAATATCTTCGTCGGTAAAGGGTTTTCCGTTACTTGCGATGTAATCCATTCTCAACCTCCTTCTTGAATCCCTCGGTGAGCCAATTAGCGAGAAAGATTAACACGCCCTCGATAGTGTGAGCGAAAACCAGCTCAATGGGTTCCGGGGGTATCGGTTTCGTTCCCGGGGTACCAAATCCGGCGTTTTGTCTACCCCGGGAAGCGAACATGTACCCCGGGAAGCGATGTACTGCTCCCGGGGAACGGCTGAACCGCACCCGGAAAGCGGGCGGAGACTTAGTCCTGAGAGGCGCAGCCGCACTGGCCGTCGCTGCAGCCATCGCCGTCTGCTGAGCCGCCGCCGGTCATCTCGAGGTCGGAGTAGTCCACCTGAGCTGGGAAATTGTAGTCTTCCATCGGCTTGAAGGCGCCCTGCCATACGGTGTTGAACGGCGTGTTGGCACTAACCTGCGCGTCGATACCCTGAGTGACCAGGTCCTTTGCCACGCGCACGGCCTTGTGGATGTCCGAACCCTTTGCCAGCTCGGCGGTGATCGCGGCGGCGAGCGTGCATCCTGCACCAGACACCTTCGTGGTCCCGATCTTCGGCACGGTGAACGACACGGCCTTTTCGCCATCCCATAGGACGTCGACGGCGTCGTCGCCCGGGAAATCCATTCCACCCTTGACGATCACATACTTCGGCCCGAGCTCAGAAATCCGTTGCGCGGCCAGCGCCAAATCCTCCACGGTCTCCAGCGCGTCCATGCCGCTCAGCGTGAGCGCCTCAAAATAATTCGGCGTGGTTACCGTGGCAAGCGGCAGGATCTTTTCCCGCAGCGCATTATCCGTGTCGAGCGCCTGCCCGGGTTCTTGGCCCTTGCAGATCAGCACGGGGTCAACCACGATGTTCTTCCACGGCTGCTTCTTCAGACCTTCAGCGACGACGTCGATCGTGGCCGGCGTGCCCAGCATTCCAATCTTGACGGTGTCGAGTGTCGCATGCCCGGTGGCCGCTTCCATCTGTGCGGCGATAACCTCCGGCGGTACGGGCACGAAACGATGGTTCCAGTTGTCGTTCGGGTCGAAGGACACGATACAGGTCAGCGTTCCCAACCCGTAGGTGCCAAGCTGGTGGAACGTTTTCAGGTCGACTTGGAACCCTGCACCGCCGGTCGCCTCCGAACCTGCGATTGTATATGCGTACGTGACCATTTCACTGCCTTTCACATGACCGTCACTACTGGCCGTCATCATACTCCCCACCGGCGCAATTCGCAGTAGTGGCCGTTTAGCCGAGACGTATCCGCCCCGCGCGTCGCCTCCCGCTTTCACGCAAGACGGGCAGGTACGACGACGTCGTCACATCCGGTCGAACACGTCTGGGTGCCGCCCGGTGCGGCCTTCTTCCCCGCGATCGAGGTCGTCGATGCGTGCGATCTGCTCGGGCGTCAACGAGACGTCCGCCGCTGCGAAGTTCTCCCGCTGCCGATCCGCGTGCGAAGACTTCGGGATCGCAATGTAGCCCTTCGCCAGATGCCACGCGAGAATAACCTGCGCCGGAGTCGCATCGGTTTCCTGAGCGATCTCGCCGATCACCGGATCGGCAAGCACACCGCCACGCCCGAGCGGACTCCACGATTCGACGGCGATCCCGCGCTCCATGCAGTAGTTCGCCACTTCGCGATTCTGGAAATACGGGTGTAACTCGATCTGGTTCACGGCAGGCGGGATGCTCGTGCCGGCCATGAGTTTATCCAGGTGATAGGTCTCGAAATTCGACACCCCAATCGACTTCGCCGTTCCCGCGTGCACGAACTCTTCCATCACGCGGTAAGTGGTGACGAAGTCGCCGTCGTAAAACATTGGCATCGGCCAGTGGATAAGGAACAGGTCTACGTAGTCGGTGCGAAGGTCTCGTAGGGACTGGGCGAACGTGCGCCGCACGTCTGCTGGCTCGTGGTTGGGAGTGTTGAGCTTCGTCGTCACGAACACATCGCCACGGTCAAGGCTCATTGCGGCCAGTGCCTCGCCCACGCCGCGCTCGTTGCCATACATTTGCGCCGTGTCCACGTGCCGGTAGCCGGCATCGAAAGCGGACAGCACCACCTGCTGAGCATCCGCATCCGCCACTTTGTAGGTGCCGAACCCGAGCTGCGGAATCCGGTGGCCAGAGTTAAGTTCAATCACACGCCCGTTACTCATAGCGCAAGTATCGCACGCATTGGGCGGCGCCGATAGTGGTTTCGTTACCGGCCTAGGCGTGCGGGCGGCGGGTCACCGGCCCGGGAGTGCGGGCGGCGGGTTACCGGCCTAGGCGTGCGAGCGACGGGTTACCGGCCCACGCCACCGGCCTAGCCAAGAGCCAAGCCGCGGCGGCCTCAGGCGTCTTCGCCGCGCAACCGCGGAGGCGTACCATTCTCCGGATTAAATCCGGCGGCGTCCTTGTACACTTCGCGGATCTTCTCCATGTCAGCAGCCATGTCGCCCGACACATGAATCGATTCGCGCCAGCCGTAAACCATCCGATTCGAATCAATGTAGGCGAGCGTCACTGGCAGCCCAGACTGGTTGGCAATATGCCAAAAGCCCGACTTCCAGTAGTCCTTCTTCTTGCGCGTCCCTTCGGGAGCGATCACGAGCTGAACCTGGTCGAGGTCGGCCATCTGGCTGACGATCCCCTCAACCATGCCCGTGTTACGCGGGCGATCCACGGAAATCCCGCCCAGCCAGCGAATGATCGGGCCAAGCGGGCCCTTGCCGAGCGAGTCTTTGACGAGGAACTTGAACGGAATCCCCAGATCCCACAGTGCCATGACCATGAAGAAACCGTCCCAATACGATGTGTGGAAAGCACCTATAATAATGCCCTTATCGGGCAACGGGCCGGGCTCGAACGTCCACTTCGAAAAGCGCTGATACGTGCGTGAAATAAAACGTTTAATTTTCATGGTTGACCTCGCGTGCTGTGCTGACTGCCAGTGCGCCACCACCGCTGCCGTTACGCCGCTGGCCGGGCCAGCTCGGCGTCGACCACCTGGGTGAACGTCTCGAATGGAATGTACCCCGGCACGTAGGAATATCCGATGATGAACGCCGGCGTGCCGGTGATCCCAAGTTGCTGGGTGCCGCGCACGTAATCTTCCTGCACTTTCGCCACGATCTCTGCGGACGTCATGTCGGCCGTAAACTTGTCGATGTCCGCCACGCCGATCTCTCGTGCGACGTCGGCAAGCCCAGCTTCCGTGAACTCCACCGGGTTCTGCTCGTGGTGACGTTGGAACACGTAGTGGTGGAAGTCGGCAAACTTGCCCTGGTTCGCCGCAGCAAGCGAAGCCTGCGCGGCCAGCATCGACTCTTCGCCAAGCACGGGAAGATTATGGTATTCGATCCGGATCGTCCCATCATCCACAAGCGGTTTAAGCTGCGGCTCGAGCTCGACCGCCGCCTGCGCACAGTACCCACAACGGAAATCGAAATAGGTCTGTACCACGAGCTTGGCATCCAGATTCCCGACGGCGAGCTGATCGGCCTCGTCCAGACGCCACTGGCTTTCCACAACCTCTTTTAACTCGGGGCTCACAGGGCCAAGTTCGCGCGGCCCGTCCGGCTCACTAGGCGCGTCACCGCCTCCGGGTGCCGTGCCCGGATCGGCGCTCTCAGACTGCGTGACCTCCGGCGTCGGATTATCTGCTGAACCCGCAGACTTCTTCCCCAAACTAAAGAAAATCGCCCCGATCACCACCACGAGGATCACCACACCCGTGACGGCCACCGCGATAACGCTATTCCTGCTCATCTTCCGCTCTTTCGGCGGTTCGGCAGTATTGAGTTTCTTCGACATGTGATCCTTCCGGGTTCTCGTGGCACGCACGGGTTTTCGGCGCACTCGCCGTCCATACTATTACTTTTCGGCGCGCCTAGACCACGAGACCACCTAGACCACGAGACCAGCTAGAGCACGAAACCGAAAGCGGCCGAATTGGGTTCCAGCTTTTCGATCTCCAGCTCGGAGGTCTTCATCCGCTCGAGCAGGGCGCCGAGCTGGCCGGCGTCGTCGATCTCAATGCCCACGAGCGCGGGCCCGGTCTCTCGGTTGTTCTTCTTCGTGTACTCGAACTGGATGATGTCCTCGCCGTCGGCAAGAACCTCGTCGAGGAAACCGCGAAGCGCGCCCGGCTTTTGCGGGAACGTCACGAGGAAATAGTGGCGCAGCCCTTCGTGGACCATGGAGCGTTCGACGATGTCGTCGTAGCGCGACACGTCGTTGTTACCGCCGGTGACGATACAGGCCACCGGCCCGGGCGGCAGCTCGTCAATATAGTCGAGCGCCGCGCTCGCCAGCGCCCCCGACGGCTCCGTAATAATGCCCTCCACCTGGTACAGTTCGAGCATTTCAGTGCAGATCGCGCCTTCGGGTACGACGACGAGGTCGTCAATCAGCTCGCGAATCACCTGGAACGGGATGTCGCCGGCACGGGCGACAGCGGTGCCATCGGCAAACGTGTCGATCTCCTCGAGCGTCTGCGGGCTACCCGCTTCGAGGGCTGCTTTCATCGACGCCGCCCCCGCAGGCTCCACGCCAATCACCTTCACGTCCGGGTGGAATTGCTTGACCCAAGCGAGCGTGCCCGCCGCCAATCCGCCACCGCCAATCGGCACGATCACGCTGCCCGGCCGCTCCGGCGCCTGCTCGAACAGCTCCTTAACCACGGTGCCCTGGCCGGCGATCGTGCGCGCGTCGTCGAACGGGTGAACGTAGACGGCGTCGTGCTCGTCCGCGTATGCGACGGCGGCAACCGAACACTCGTCGAACGTCAGCCCCTGCACCCGCAAGGTCACCCACTCCCCGCCAATATCGGCGATGCGGGCGCGCTTTTGGCGCGGCGTCGTCGACGGAATAAAAATCGTTCCGTGAATCTGCTTCTCATTACACGCGAACGCCACGCCCTGCGCATGATTACCCGCCGATGCACACACCACTCCGTTCGCCGCGTCGGCCGGGTCCATCGTGGAAATAAAATTGTAGGCCCCGCGCACCTTATACGACCTGCCCACCTGAATGTCCTCGCGCTTAAGCAACACGGGCCTGCCGTATTTGGCAGACAGCCGTGGCGAGTTCTCGAGGGGCGTAGTACGTACCGTGTTGCCAAGCGTTTGAGCAGCAACGACGACGTCGGTTCCAGTAGGGGCGTGATGTGTCATGATTCTATTTTCGCCGCGGATGGAAGCGAAAACAAATTCCGTCACCGGCGCCGCGCCTGTATCGTGGGAGAATAACAGCGAAAGGACGCGTATGAGGAAGCAGGCGGCGCTGGCAGCTGCAGCGGTGAGCGTGGTGTTGGCAGGATGCTCGAGCTCGATTACAGAGCCGGCAGCTCCGGCGACCCCGATGACGCCAAGCCCGCGCGCCACCGCGAGTGAAGCACCCGCAACGCCCACGCCCGCCCCAGCACGCAACCCGTATGAGACCGGCGCCGAACGCGGCTGGGCAATCGAACCGTCGGCCGAACCGACCGCCGTCGTCTTTGACCGTCAATCCAGAACCGCGATTGCCGTCGTGCAAGGGCACGCCGGCACGACCCTCGAAGCATTCAACATCACGAGCAGCGGACGCACCGCGCCCGCGTGGACATACGACGTAGCCGACGGCGGGCTGGTTGGCGCGATCGACGCGGCGAGCGGGCGAGTCTACGTGCAAGTCGGCGCCAAACCAGACGACCTCGTGGTATTAAACGCGCGCACCGGCGCCGAACAGACACGCTGGACCCGCGCACACGTACTCGACCCGGACGTCCCCGCGCTCGTCGGCGCCTACGACACCGGCGGCGGCATCGCCAAACTCAGCCGCGACTCCATCCTCACCGCGATCATCAACGACGCCGGAGAAGCCATCAACGACGAACGACTCTTCATGTTCGACTCGTCCAGCGACGAGCTGACCATCGGCCACAACATCGTCAACACCAACCTCAGATCACGCGCCGGCAACGCATTCGTCACCTTCCCAGAACTCAGCGTGGTCTCCGGCGAAGAATGCTGGACGGTCAGCGACGGGATCGTGTGCATCGCCGCCGACTCCGGCAAGCACACCGTGGCCGAATACGACCCCCGCGGTGGCACACTCAAAGTGCACGACGTCGACGCCGGTGCTGCCGCCCTCACCTATCAGCCCGTAGCGTTCGACGCGGACGTGACCGCGAGCGAACTGGCAGAGGCGCTCGCGGACAAGGTTGGCGAGTCGGGTGGCGAGACTGCTGACGGCGAAACGGCGGGCGAGGCTGCTGACGGCGGCGAAGCTACGGGCGACGGTGAAGCTACGGGCGAGGCTGCGGGCGAAGAGAATGCTGAGCCGGATGGTGAGCCTGCAGGTGACGCGCCTGCCGAGCGGATCCCGGCAATATTGCATGATGGAACGTGGGTCACGGATCTACCGCAAGCGAGCGAAGGCGCTGAGGTTGTGCCGATCGAGCGGGGTGCACCGTTCGTGCTGGTCGGCAAGCAATTGGTGAACGCGGCCGTCGGTGAGGTGCTGACCGTGGACGGTTCGCCTGCTGAGCAGAGCGCTTTCCTCGTCGGATCGGGCCACAGCTTCGACATGTTCTTCGAATGGGACGGCGCCGCCCTGCACTACTTGGAGCCCGTGGGATAACGCCCACGCAGGGCAGAAAAGGAAAGGCACGCATGGAACTCACCGACTTCTCCTTCGAGTTTGAACGCAAGTTCTTAGTGCGCGAACTGCCCGAGGGCGTGGTCGAACACGGCGCCCCACAAGCGATCATCCAGGCTTACGTGTTCGCAGAGGCCGGCTATGCGATCCGGGTGCGCTTACAGTTCCGCGGCGTTGAACTCCCAACCGGGAGATTCGATCCCGCGCTCGACGAACTGGGGGCCTACGAACGCCGCCTGCTCGCCGAGCTTATGAAGGAGGCGGGCGACGGCGTCGTCGCTACAATCGCAGTGAAATCGCCGTCGGTCAACGGTGAACGCTACGAAATGGAAACCGAACTCGACGCGGACGTGGCGGTACAGATCGTGCAGCGCGCGCCGCGGGTGATCGCGAAGACCAGGCACTCGCTGTGGTTCAACGAAGACGGCTGGGAATTCGACGTTTTCGCAGGGCAAAATGCGGGGCTCATCGTTGCCGAGATCGAACGACTCGGGCCGGTTGTGGACCTTGCGATCCCCAACTTTTGCGTGACCGAAGTGACCGCCGACCCGCGCTTCACCAACGACTCACTCTCAAAACAACCCTGGCAACACTGGGACGTGCTTTACATGAACGAGCTCGCCCAACGCGGCCCGTTCTTCATGGACCTGCGCGGCACGGACTAGCCGCGGCTAACAACCGGGCCGTGAGCATGGCCGGGCTGTGAGCATGGCCGGGCCAAAAGCCGGAAAGCCGCGAACCCAGGACAAACCGGGCGAGGCTTCCACCTGCAGGCGGACGGCGCCCGAAAAAACGCAAGGGATAATAACCGCATGGTTACCTCGCAGAAGGCACACGCTGTTGCGCCGCAAATCCTCATCGCACTGGGCCTTGCGCTCATCGTGCTCGTAGGAATGACAATGGCGGTAGCTGAGCCAGAAAACGATAGCGAGGCAGCAGAGCAGATCACCTACCGAAACCACGACATCGCCGGCATAAGCGCCTACGAATCCGCCTATGTAGGCGACAGCGTCAACACGGTAGAACTGCTCTACTCGTTGCCGCTCGGCGAACGAATCGAACGGGTGGAGATTCACGAAACAGATGTGGTCGTGACTCTCTTGGACGCTCCCAACATCGACCAGTTCGCCGAGCGTGACGACGCACTATATTCCGCAATCGCGTTCATGGCCTCAGTAGACAATGCGACGTCCGTGACTTACGAGAGTCCCGACTACGAATACAGTGTGAGTCGAAACGACGTGGAAGACAGGTTCAACGCACCACTCAGCGGGCTGCTCGACTCCCCAGACGACTGGCGGCGCGTACGCACATTGGTACCGATCGAATCCGACTCCTTAGTCTCTTGACGTGCGGATTCAGACAGGCTGATGTGTGGCTTTGCGGGCGGGTCGCGCGTGGTGTTGCTCGCGGGTGGTGTGCGGCTTTGCTGGCGGCTGGTGTGCCAGCGAAAATGACCGTTTGACCAGTGAGAATAATTCTCTTGAACTTTTGATCAAACCCAGAATCCGTGTTGACACCCGCGCGCGATTGGGTAGGATAAGTACCAGCTTGCGCGCCAGGTCAGTGATCTGAGCGGCGCTGGCAGGGTCCTTCCAGATTGACAACTGAGGTGAGCGGTTTTCAATCAATTCCCCTGCCTTAACTGGCTGGTACGAGGTGTTTGCTGTCCTCTCGTACCAGCCAGTTCCTTTTGCTGTGGGTCGGTTGGCCGGAAACTTTTCGCGCTCAGGCGGGTTATCTTCGTATATGCCAAGATCGCCGGCTATAGCGTGAAAAGTTTCCGGTAATCGGCTTGCATGCGCCTCGCGGGAGTGGATTTATCGGGCGTATTGGGTATCTTTGGCGCCCGGTGCGAACTTTTCCTTCGCGGGGTTCGGTGCAGCCCGCACGTGCACACTGTTCCCGGGGTACTTGTTTCGTTCCGGGGGTACCAAATCCGGCGATTTGTCTACCCCGCGAAGCAAACATGTACCCCCGGAATGCGCGGATGAGAGAACAGGTCGGTTAACCTTGGCGCACCTAACGGATTAATCCGTTAGTGAGTAGTGGATTAATCCGTTAGCTTGGGGTGGAGTAATCCGTTAGGCTTGGGTTGTGAGCAAGCATTACATCCCCAGAATTGTCGACGCCGAACTGCGGCGAGCTGCTGAAACCGCCGGTGCCGTCGTCGTTCGTGGAGCGCGAGCCTGCGGGAAAACTGAGTCCGCTCGCCAGATCGCGGCCTCCGAACTGCGCCTTGACTCTCAAGACCCGGTGGCAATGCTCGCCCGTACCCAGCCCGAGGTTGCGCTTGCCGGGAAAACCCCGCGGCTCCTCGACGAGTGGCAAGTCGCGCCCGGCTTGTGGAATGCGGTACGCCACGCCGTTGACGATAGGCGCGAGCCTGGGCAGTTCATCCTTGCTGGATCAGCTAGTCCAGACGACGATCCAAGCCGGCACTCCGGCGCGGGCCGCTTTCGCCGCGTTCGCATGCGAACCATGACTCTGAGTGAAAGCGGGCATTCGACGGGCGCGGTCTCCCTTGCATCGCTATTGCAAGGTGACATTCCACCCCTCGAAAGTAGCGACATCAGTTTCCCCGATCTTGTTAGTCGGATCGTCAGCGGTGGATGGCCAGGTTGGATTACCGCCGACGAACAGCCGGCACAAGCCATGGCTCATTCATACATTGAAGACATCGCTGAACACGATTTTCCAGCTGTTGCCGGAGCAAGGCGCGATCCACGCAGAATCCTCGCTTATCTCACCGCGGTTGCTGCTCTGACTGCGCAACCCGTAACCAACGCGGCCATTGTGCGGCGGATGCGAGAGGAGGCGATCGGCCCGGTTGGCGAGGCGGCCGTGCCGCAACTCCATGACTTCGCAGAACGCATGTTTCTTGTGGAAGAGCAGCACGCATGGGCGCCTAAGCTGCGCTCTCGCCAGCCTCTCGTGCAAATGCCGAAAAGACATTTGGCAGACCCTTCGCTGGCCGCAGCCCTTCTCAACGCAACCTCGGACCGGCTTATGGGCGAGCTTGAAACTCTTGGTTTCCTCTTCGAATCACAAGTCGTGCACGACCTGCGGGTATACGCGCAGGCAAACAGCGCCCGCGGCGTATTCCATCTTCGCGACGCCAAAGGGCGCGACGAAATCGATGTGATAGTCGAAGGTGAATCCGGCCAGTGGCTTGCTATTGAAGTAAAGCTCGCCATGAGTGATCCGAACTCGGACGTCATCGAGGCGGCTGCGCAGAACCTGCGGCGCGTGTGCGCAAAGATTGAGCGCCCGCCTGTGGCCATGATCGTCATGACGTCTACCGGGATCACCTACCGGCGTGACGACGGCGTGCTCGTTGTTCCGTTGACGGTGCTTGGGCCTTAGATTTCTTGGGCCCTAGATAACGCTCCTGCGCGGTGGAGCTCATGAGTGAGGGTATTCGAGTTTTTGTTCCGGGGGTACCTGTTTCGTTCCGGGGGTACCAAATCCGGCGATTTGTCTACCCCGCGAAGCAAACATGTACCCCCGGAACGCGCGGAGGTTCAGCGGAACGCGCGGAGGTCCAGCGCGGCGCGCCCGGGTAGACTTGCCACATGCAGGAACTCGGAATCTCGGCCATCCACCCGGAAGCGCCCGCCATGTTTTCGGCAGCGGCCATCATGCGCGCACCCGTCAACCTTGACGAGACGATCGGCCAACTCGCCGCGCTATGGGGTGAGACCATCGATCCGGTCTGGGAGCAGGCCGACTCGGCCGACCCCAACTCGCGCATCCTGCACTTCGAGATCGACGGCGTCCACGTGCTCCTCACACCGGTCAACCACGGGCTCACCCTGGAAAAAGGCCAGCTGCCCCTGCACCGTTTCCACGTGGCAGCCAGCTTCTTCGCGCCAGAGGACCAGGCCGACGAAGGCCGCATCGCAGGTGAAAGTGCGAACAATCCGGTACGTGAGCTGCGGCGTCGTCATCGAATGGTCTCCGCACACGTGGTCTACACCGAAGTCATGGACGCGCTCATGCGCGAACCCGCGGCGATCGGCGTGTATCGCGACGAGCTGGGCGTGCTCATGCCGCCAACCATGGTGACGCAGCTGTCGGACATGTTGCGCCACGGCCAGGCGCCGCTGCCGCTGTGGATAAACGTGCGCGTCCACAAACACGACCTCACGAACGGGCGAACGCTCGGCCTACCCACGTTTGGCCACCTTGACCTGCAGATTCGCGAATCCACGAGGTCGGACGAAGACGTGTACAACCTGCTGATGAACGTGGCGAACTATATCGTCACGGGTGATACGTTCCTGCTGCCCGGGCAGAGCCTGGGATACGCGGATGGGGAGGCGCTCGCGATGTCGCAGGAGATTTCGTCGGCCGACGGCGCTACGGTGATCCGCCTCGACTACTGAGTGAAAGAGAGGGCAAGTTTCCACAATGTGCGAGCGTCACAGCCCTCCGCTTTGTGCCAGCCGCCACCACTAGATATAGTGGTGCAAGAAAAAATGACCCGAAAATATAGGATGTGACAGCACCCGTGGCACTCGTAACCATTGGCGGCATGATCGGAGTCGGGAAGACGACGGCGGCCCGCCTCATCTCAGATCATCTCTACGCCCCTCTCCACCTTGAAAGCGTGGAAGGCAACGAGATTCTTGAAAAGTTTTACACGGCCACGCCGGAGGAGGAGCAGGCCAAACGCTATCCGTTCCTGCTTCAGCTGACGTTCCTCAACTCACGCTACACGGATATCAAGCGCGCGCTCGTCAATCGGCATGCCGTGCTCGACCGGTCGATTTATGAGGATTGGTACTTTGCTCGGGTGAATACGGACATGGGTCGGATCTCCGAACTGGAGTTTTCGATTTACGAATCCCTGCTTGCGAACATGATGGAAGAGCTCGAGTTCTTCCCGAAGAAAGCGCCGGACCTGTTCGTGTTCTTGCACGCGGAGTTCGACACGATTCTGAAGCGCATTGCCACCCGCGGCCGGGATTTCGAACAGGACGAATCGCAGCTGTCCTACTTCCGCCAGCTGTGGGAGGGCTACCGGGATTGGGTGGACACGAAATATAAGGAGTCGCCGGTGCTCATCTTCGACACCGACCGCTACGACCTTTCCGTCCCCGAACATCAGCAGTATTTGCTGGAGCTTGTTGACGCCGAGTTGGAACGCCAGCGTACGCAGGAAAGTTAGCACGACGACGTCGTTCGGCCGTCCGCGCACGTCGTGCTAGTATCCGAGTGGGCGTTTGAGTGATCGGCGCCCCGCCGCGTTCACACCGTGAGCGCAGGCGCGCCGGGTAGTGGCAGTGCCCGGCGGGGTTCACGCACGGCGACTTCCGTCCTTTTCCCGTGCGATCTCGAAAGGACATCATGACTGCCACATCTTCCCGGGAAAGCACTGCCCCGGCCTACGCTCCGATCCGCCGCGGTTATTACGATTATTTCGCGGTTTTCTTCGTCGCGTTCTTATTGCTGTCGAATATCGGGGCGACCAAGCTGATCCAGATCGGCCCGCTAACTTTTGACGGCGGGGCCGTGCTTTTCCCGCTGACCTACGTGATCGGTGACGTGCTCTCGGAGGTCTACGGATTCCGGGCCGCGAAGCGGGCGATCCTCATGGGCTTCGTGGTCTCCGTGGTCGCGTCCGTGACGTTTTGGCTGATCATCGCGCTGCCCGCTCATCCTGACTACACCTCCCAGGCCGCCTTCGAGGAAGTCTTGGGTGTGGTGTGGCGGTTCGTGGCGGCGTCGCTCGCGGGATATCTGGTCGGCCAGCTGCTCAACGCCAAGGTGCTCACCTCTATTAAAGAGCGGTGGGGTGAGCGGCATTTGTGGGCGCGGCTCGTCGGCTCGACGGTGGTGGGCGAGGCTGCTGATACCGCGATTTTCTGCGTCGTCGCCTGGACCGGCGTGATGGGGTGGGGCGTGATCGCGAACTTGGCCGTCGTCGGCTTCGCCTACAAGGTGGCCGTGGAAATCCTGCTGTTGCCCGTCACGTATGCGGTGATCAACTGGGTGAAGCGCCGCGAGCCGGACTACCACGCCGCGTTGCCCCAACCAGCGGGCGAGCCCCAAACCGCCAATCAGCCCACGAAGTGAAAGGACATAAGCTAGCACCATGACGTTCACACTCGGCACTCGCCTCGATGGCCAGCTCGGCCGCACCGGCACGATCCACACCCCGCACGGCGACATCCACACCCCGGCGTTTATTCCCGTGGGCACCAAGGCCACGGTCAAGGGCGTCACGCCCGAGCAGGTGGGTGAGGTGGGTGCGCAGGCCGTGCTTGCGAATGCCTATCACCTTTATTTGCAGCCGGGCTCCGACGTCGTCGATGCGGCTGGTGGGCTGGGCGCGTTCATGAATTGGCCCGGCCCCACCTACACTGATTCGGGTGGGTTTCAGGTGATGAGTCTGGGGTCGGGGTTTAAGAAGGTGCTGTCGGAGGAGTTTTCGGGCAAGCGTGTTGCCGACGACGCCGTGGCGGCCGGCAAGGAGCGGCTGGCGAATGTGGACGACGACGGCGTGTGGTTCCGTTCCCACCTCAACGGGGATTTGCATCGGTTTACGCCGGAGGTGTCGATGCGGATCCAGCACGAGCTGGGTGCGGACATTATTTTTGCGTTCGATGAGCTGACGACGTTGATGAACTCGCGCGCCTATCAAGAAGAGGCGTTGGAGCGGACGAGGTTGTGGGCGGAGCGTTGCTTGGTGGCGCATAAGCAGCTGACGGAAGAGCGTGTGGATAAGCCCTATCAGCAGTTGTTTGGCGTGATTCAGGGCGCCCAGTATGAGGATCTGCGGCGGAAGGCGGCTCGCGATCTCGGGGCGATGGAGGTGGACGGCCAGCGCTTCGACGGTTTCGGGATCGGCGGAGCCTTGGAGAAGGAGAATCTGGCGACCATCGTCGGGTGGGTGTGTGAGGAGCTGCCGGAGGGTCGGGCTCGGCACATGCTCGGCATTTCGGAGCCGGATGATTTCTTTGCCTGCATCGAGAATGGGGCGGATACGTTTGATTGTGTGAATCCGTCGCGGGTGGCGCGTAACGCTGCGATTTATTCGCCGGACGGGCGGTTTAACGTGACGCGGGCAGAGTTTAAGCGTGACTTTTCGCCGCTGGTCGAGGGCTGCGAGTGCTACACGTGTACGCATTACACGAAGGCCTACATGCATCACCTGTTTAAGGCGAAGGAAATCCTCTCGGCCACACTGGCCACCATTCACAACGAGTACTTTACGGTCAAGCTCGTGGACGGCATTCGTGCAGCGATTGAGGACGGCACGTACTGGGAGTTCAAGGCCGAGGTGCTGGGCAGGTTCTACGCGGGCAAGTAGCCGCCGCTCTACCGGTTGGCCTCGAGCGTGAGCAGACCGCGGAAACGGTCGATGAAGTCTTGCAGCCGCTTGATGATGCGGGCGCGTTTTTCTGCACGTCCGCTGTCGGGTTGGAAGCGCGAGACGGGTGGCATGACCTCGGTGACCGCGGTGCCTTCCAATGGGATGTCAGTGTTGTCACGGAAAATGTTCTCGGTCAGCGTGCGAGCCTGGGCGGGCCGCAGGTTTTCTGCTGCGATGATCGCATCAAGTTCGCTGTCGAACTGCTGGCGAATATAGCTCTGCCACTCTTCGTCGATCTCGGAGTCGGCGTTGATGCGCGCAAGGAACTCTTCGATGAGGTCGCGCTTGTTGCGCAGGGTTGGGCTGGCGTTGATGGCGCGTTCGATGTCGGCCCGGATTTCCTTGTCGGCAAAGCTTCCGTGTTGTTCGATGTGCTGTTTGACGAGCATGAGGATGTAGTCGACGTTCACCTCAACTTGTTTGGCGAGTTCGATTTCGAACACGACGTCGTCGGCAATCGACTCCTTGTCGCCCTGCGAGCGACGGCGGAACTCGTCGTAAAGGTCGAGGTAATGGCTCTTGTAGTCTTGGATTTGGCGAGGGTCGAGGAGTTGCGAGCCCGCGAACTCGGGGAACGAGTCCAGGATGTTGATGAGCCGTAGGATGGCTCCGAACAGGCCGACGAACTGCTTTTGGTTGTCTTCGCCTTCGATACGCCCGCCGAGGGGAAATCGTTCGAGTAGTTCGGCTACTTTGGCCTCGTATTCGCCGTAGTACTCGGCGTATGGCTTGAGTAGGACGATACCGGCGGCGTCTTTGTTGCCGAACAGGGCAAGCGCGGCGTTGGTTTCTTCTTCGAGGTTCCGGTAGCAGACGATGTTGCCGTATGTTTTCACGGAGTTGAGGATCCGGTTGGTGCGGCTGAAGGCTTGGATGAGTCCGTGTTGGCGGAGGTTTTTGTCAACCCACAGCGTGTTGAGCGTGGTGGCGTCGAATCCTGTGAGGAACATGTTGACCACGATGAGGAGGTCGAGTTCCCGGTTCTTCATGCGTAGGGAGACGTCTTTGTAGTAGTTTTCGAATCCTTGCCCGTGGGTGGAAAACGAGGTCTTGAACTCGGTGTTGTAGTCCTGGATGGCATCTTCGAGGAAGTCTCGGGAGGCGGCGTCGAGTCCGTCTGCGGTGAGTGCTTCTTCGCCGAGCAGGCCGTCGGGTTGCGCCTCGTTGGGATTGTAGGAATAGATGAGTGCGACTTTGAGTTTCCTGTCGGATGGGAAGTCGTCGGTGGCCTGGGGTCGCGTGAACGCGTTGTAGTACGCCTTGGCTGCTTGGATGGAGGCTGTGGCGAGGATCGAGTTGAAGCCGCGTAACCGTTGGCCGGAGTGGCTGTAGCTGGCGGAGCGTTTGGTTTTGATGTCGAAGTTGTCCCGAATGTGTTCGGTGATCATCTGGATACGCTCGGGGTTGAGGAGCGCGGTTTCGGTTTCGATGCCGGATACTTGCTGGTCGGGCGTGGTTGGGTTGTCTTTGATCGTGTTGACGTAGTCGATCCTGAAGGGCAGCACGTTCCTGTCGTTGATAGCGTCCACAATCGTGTAGGTGTGGAGCTTGTCGCCGAAGGCTTGGGCTGTGGTGCGTAGGTTGACGTTCTTCCCGCTTCCGGCGTTTTCGGCGAAGATCGGCGTGCCGGTGAATCCGAACAGGTGGTATTTTTTGAACGCTTTGGTGATGGACACGTGCATGTCGCCAAATTGGGAGCGGTGACATTCGTCGAAGATGATGACGAAGTGTTTGGTGAACGCGGGATGTTTCGGGTTTTGTTTGATGAAGATCGCCAGTTTTTGGATCGTGGTGATGATGATTTTCGACGTCGTGTCCTCGATCTGGCGTTTGAGTTCGGCGGTGGACGTGTTGGAGTTGGCGGCGCCTTTTTGGAAGCGGTCGTATTCGGCCATGGTCTGGTAGTCGAGGTCTTTACGGTCGACGACGAAGAGCACCTTGTCGACTGTGCCGAGCTGCGTGGCTAGTTGGGCTGTTTTAAAACTGGTGAGCGTTTTGCCGGAGCCGGTGGTGTGCCAGATGTATCCGCCGGCTGCGAGCGTGCCGTATTGCTTTTGGTTGGTGGATGTTTCGATGCGGTTGATGATGCGTTCTGCGGCGACGATCTGGTAGGGGCGCATGACCATGAGCGTGCGCTGGGTGTTAAAAATGCAGTATTTGGTGAGGATGTTGAGGATTGTGTGTTTGGCGAAGAAGGTTTTGGCGAAGTCGATGAGGTCGGTGATGGGTTGGTTGGCGCCGTCGGCCCACCATTGGGTGAAGGCGAAGCTGTTGGAGGTTTTCTTGGCGTTGGGTTTGTTGCCGTTTTCGCGGATGACGAGGTCGCGGGTGGTGTTGGAGTAGTACTTGGTGAGGGTGCCGTTGCTGATGACGAAGATTTGGATGTATTCGTAGAGTCCGGAGCCGGCCCAGAAGGAGTCGCGCTGGTAGCGGTTGATCTGGTTGAAGGCTTCGCGCAGTGGCACGCCTCGGCGTTTGAGTTCGACGTGGATCATGGGTAGGCCGTTGACGAGGATCGTCACGTCGTAACGGTTGTCATAGTTTCCGGTGGTTTCGTACTGGTTGAGTACTTGCAGCCGGTTGGCGTGGATGTGTGTTTTGTTGAGGAGGAGGATGTTTTTGGTGCTGCCGTCGTCGCGGGTGAGGAGTTGGATGTGGCCGTCTTCTTGTATTTTGGCGGTTTTCTCTACGATGCCTTCGTTTTGGTTGGCGATGACGGTAGTGAAGAAGCGTTGCCATTCGGTGTCTGTGAACTGGAAGTTGTTGAGCGCTTCGATTTGGGTGCGGACGTTTGCGATGAGGTCGGCTTCGCTGGTGATGTGGAGGCGTTCGTAGGCTTGTTTTTCGAGTTGGGTGATGAAGGCGCGTTCGAGGTCGGCTTCGGATTGGTAGTCGACGTGCCGTTCGGCATCACGTTCATAGGTGGCGACGACGGTCGCCTGGTCGCTGACCGCTACGGGCAAGTATCCGTAGGCCGAGTTGGGTTCGTTCATGATGTTGCGTCCTCCTTGAGCTCGGGGAAGGTGAGGAGCTTATCTCGATAGTACTCGTACTGTTTGCGCCGGGCCTCGATCTCGGCGGGTAGGCCGGAGCTGATGTCGTTGACGAGGGCGTCGAACTTGTCGAGGATCGCGACGATGCGCTCCTGCTCCTCAAGCGGCGGGACTGGGATTTTCACGCGCTCAAGTCTCTTTACAGATAAGCCGGGCTGAGCTGATTTCGTGGCATATTGATTGAGGTTGAGATGAGTTAACAGGTGGTACGCCCAATGTATGCTGATCATGTCGTTGTCTTTTGGTCTCGTGACGACAGCATGCTCCGTAGCAAAAAATGGGCCAGAAGAACGGGCAATATTCCCACAGAGAGCACCTTGTCGACCGATGAAAATGGCAGGTTCTGTATCGCTTGGCGTGGATACGTAACCGCGGATCCCATTTCCTCCGAAACACGGAATAGGTGTTGCCGCAGAGTGTGTGGCACTAATTTGGTTCGCCTTGATTGCTTTACCGGCTGCCATTTGAAAAGTGCTACCCAAGGTCGCCCACCTGATCGGCCCCCCCTCAGGTGGGAAGGTGAGAAGCGCGTCGCGGTAATACTCGTATTGCCTGCGGCGCGCTTCCAGCTCCGCTTCCAGCTCCGCTTCCAGCTCCGCTTCGAGCGCAGTAAACGAGTCAAGAATCCCAACGATTCTTTCACGCACCGATTTGGGTGGCCAGGGAACTCTGATCTTCGAGAATTTGGAAATCCAGTGACGCTCATGGTTGCTCGGCTGATAATTGAGACTCTGAAGAACGTAGTAAATAAATTTCAACGAGAGTGGAGATCCGTCCCTAGCCGTTATCAACTTCATAGCTGATGATTTTGCTTTAAACCGAAAATCAACCCATTTTGAAGCGGTAGTGAAATCGTCGAATATGACGACTGGATTCTTATCAGATGCCGGGTAGATTCCGTCTTCTTCATCTGTATATCCCAAGATAAACGTCCGGCCGGCTGTTAACACCGGAGTAGTGTAAGAATCGTCGTAATTGGTAGACGAAACCAGAAACTTTGTAGGTTGCTGGTAATTTGCAAGTTCGCCCAGCGGTACATATTGCACCCCGTCTGGACAGAGTTTGTCGACGAGCTTTTCTACCGAGTTCATTCCTTCTCCACCTGCTTTTGAGCCGCTTTAATTGTGTCGAGATACGCGCGCTCCACCGGCGTCGGTTCGTCAGCTATCGACTCTCGATACTTGGCTAGTTCGGCCTTTGCATACGCATCCGCCTGAGCCTTAGTTCGCTTTCCGGCGTTCTCAAGCACAGGAGCGTCCATGGCAACCAACATATTGTCCAAATGAACGAGCCAGTCCTCCATGCGAGTCACCTGATGCATTTGCGCACGCAATTCGGCTGCATCGAAATACGCCGATACTATGAGGTTCAACCGAGAAAGCTCCTCCTCTGAAAGGTAGTTCTTAGCTACAGTCACGTCGGAGGATTTCGGCTGGTGCCCCTTGAAGCTTGTCAAACCCATGAACGGTTGAGTCGCGTCGGCACGTTCAAAAATAAGCTCTGCAGCGGTATGCCCGTGCGCGGCAAAATGTAGTTTATTCTGCACGGTTGCGAAGAACTCACGGCTAACCTCAGCCTTCGGATCGTAATCCACGCTCGTGGCATATAGATCTAGGACTTGCTGGTAGAGCCGACGCTCACTCGAGCGGATATCACGTATCCGTTCGAGGAGCTCTCGCCAATACGCATCCGGACCGGAGGCCATCCGGGCGTCGTCCATCGTGAAACCTTTAATGATGTACTCCCGTAAGACCGCAGTAGCCCACTGTCGAAAACGAGTACCAGCAAGCGACTTAACCCGATATCCGACCGAGATAATCACGTCAAGGTTGTAATGTGTTATGTCGCGTTCAACTACGCGAGACCCCTCTTGACGAACTGTTCGGAAATCCCGAACAGTTGCTTCACGCTCGAGTTCCCCTTCCTCGAAAACATGACTGATATGCTCGCTCACATTGGATTTTGATGTCTGGAAAAGCTCGACCATCTGGGCCTGCGACAACCACACCGTCTCGTCCTCAAGTCGCACCTGCAGCTGCGTCACCCCGGACTCGTCTTGATAAAAGACAAGCTCACTTCCCGTGCTCATTCCTTCTCCACCTGCTCACCATCGGCGCCTTCGAGGTCGCGGACGATCTCATCAATCTGAGCTCGCAGCTGCGCCTGGCGGATCACGATCTTCTCAATCTCCGCATTGAGCTCGGCAATATCGATGATCTCGGTGGTGTCCTCGGGCTCCACATAGCTCGTCACCGACAAGTTATATTGATTCTCCCCGATCTCCGTGTTGTCAACCACGGTGGCAAAATGCTCCACATCCTCACGAGCAGTAAACGTGGCAAGAATCTTCTCTTGATCCTCCGGACGCAACACATTCTTATTCCCACTCCGGGTGAACAAAGCAGAAGCATCGATGAACAGCACGTCGTTCTCCGGCTTCGACTTCTTCAGCACGATAATGCACGTGGCGATAGTCGTGCCAAAAAAGAGGTCCGCTGGAAGCTGGATGACGGTGTCGACGTAATTATTCTCAATCAAATACTTACGAATCTTCTGCTCCGCCCCGCCACGATACAGAACGCCCGGGAACTCAACTATCGCTGCCGTGCCATCCACAGCCAACCAATGCAAGATATGCATCGTAAACGCCAAATCCGCCTTCGACTTCGGCGCAAGCACACCGGCAGGAGAATAACGCGGATCATTAATCAACAGCGGGTTCGCATCCCCCTCCCACCTCGTGGAATACGGCGGATTCGAAACGATCGCCTCAAACGGTTCGTCATCCCAATGCGCGGGCTCAATCAGCGTGTCGCCATTAGCGATTGAGAAGTGGTTGAAGTTGATGTCGTGCAAGAACATGTTAATCCTGCACAGGTTGTACGTGGTCAGGTTGATCTCCTGACCAAAGAAGCCACCACGCACGTTCTCCTTACCCAGGATCGACGCGAACTTCAGGAGCAGGGAACCTGAACCACACGCAGGATCGTAGACCTTGTTGACTTGTGTCTTGCCCACAACCGTCAGCTTCGCGAGTAGCTCCGAGACTTCAGGCGGCGTGAAGAACTCTCCGCCCGACTTACCAGCGCTCGAGGCGTACATGGTCATCAGGAACTCGTAGGCGTCACCGAACGCGTCAATCTCATGGGTGTCCGCACTGCCAAGCGGAAGATCGCCGATCGCGTCAAGAATTTGCACGAGCTTCTTATTCCGCCCCACAACCGTAGACCCCAGCTTCGGGCTATTCACGTCAACATCCGCGAACAGCCCTTTCAGATCATCCTCCGACGCCGTGCCCGTGGCAGACCCTTCGATGTCACGGAACACCGCTGCCAGAGTCTCGTTCAGATTCTCCTCTTCACCGGCATGTGCACGTGCACGCACGTTCTCGAACAACTCCGACGGCAGAATAAAGAAGCCCTTTTCGGCGACCGTCTCGGCACGACCCACCTCAGCCAGCTCGTCCGGCAGCTTCGCGTAATCGAAATCAGGATTACCTGCTTTTCGTTCCTGCTCGTTCAAATAATTCGTCAAGTTCTCCGAGATGAACCGATAAAACAGGAAACCCAAAACATAGGCCTTGAAATCCCAGCCGTCCACCGTTCCGCGCAAATCATTTGCTATCCGCCAGATCGTCTTATGCAGCTCGGCGCGCTGGGCCGTCGTCGTCGAAGGAGTCATGCCAACAGTATGGCACACGCCTCCGACAGAAAAATCGAAGACTGCTCGCAGTGAAGTAACCGGCGAACGCCGCTACTCTCGCCGGCCGGCGCGCTCAGCAAGAGCGTCGAGCGCCGCCAACGGAGCCGGGGCGATCCAGTAGCTCCCCTTCTTGTAGGCGTTCTTCTTCTCGACGATGCCTAGCGATTCAAGCCGCTTCATATGAGGGTAAATGTTAGTCGGAGAGATCCCTATCTGCTCTGCGAGCAGGCCCGCAGTTGCAACCGGAAAGGTAAGCAATGCATCGATGAGATCCCATGCGCGGGCGTCCCGCCTGATCTTGGCGGTGACGAGCCGATGCTCCCAGTCAGAATGCACCGCCTGCAGCTCAGATACAAGGCGGCGTGAATTTTCAACGGCGCGTAGCGACGCATGCGCGAACGCCTCGAGGATAGGCGCGATGTCGCCTTCACGGTAAGAATCGAGTGCGCTGTGATAGTGATCTAGGTTTGCAAGAAGTCCGGCAGACACGGGTATCGCAACACTGCGGGTCACCCCTCTGTGGCGAAGAAGCGCCTGAACGAGTGCTCGCCCAGTCCGGCCGTTACCATCCGTGAATGGATGGATAGTTTCAAACTGTGCGTGGGCAAGTGCCGCCAGCGTCAACGCCGGAATATCACTACGTTCCATGAACAGTTCTAAGTCCGCAATAAGACCAGGCACGCGTTCAGGCGTTGGTGCCACGTAGTCGGCGCCAACCGGAGACAGCGACGACGTTCCTATCCACACCATGTCTTGACGCCACGTCCCGGTCGACTCGTCTGGAAGAAGAGCGCTGTGCATCGCAAGAATCGCGTGCGCATCCGGCTTGCCAGCCAACTCCAGCGCTGCTTCCATCGCGCGGGTGTTCCCCACGATAACTCGCGAGTTGCGTGACGTGGCAAGATCCAACTCGGCAGCCAGCACGTTACGTGCGCTCGCCGTGAGGTTCTCAATACGTGAAGATGAACTGGCCTCTGACCGCAGGAGGAGCGGGCCAAACCCATGCAGGTGATGACCATGTTCAGCGTCAAAGCGAGACAGTTCCAACGTCGCAGACTCCAAAAGCTGCGCGAGGTTATCGTCGATGGCAGGGGTAGCCTGCGCAATCTCTGCGGGAATCGCCGAGGTGTAACGAGCGCGCGAGCGTGCTAGTTCTTGCGAGCGCGGAATCCACGACGTCGGCCCCTGCCACGTTTGTTCCTCGTAACTAACTAGCGGCCAGCTCATACACACCTCCCTCGCTGATTATGACTTAAACGCTAAGTCATAATCTATCCGGCAGCAGATTATGAGTTCAAGAGTCGGCGCAGCTTCTCGCGTGATGTCGCGAGTCTTCGTTTCGGCGTTAGCGGACAAAATGTAAGTCTAATGGCGTGGCATATCGGGTGTTTGATGCGGGGATACCTGGCCATGTCCGCGTAACACATGACCAGGCGTAATCTCATTGCGAAAAAGCATGAAAACGGCCGTTTTCTCATGTGTTACGCGGAGTGTGCCCAGTACAAGCCCCGTCGTGGGCTCTCTCGTTTTCTCGACATTGTGGGGTTTCGCGCCGCCTGCTCCGCCATCAATCTTGGCGCGTCTCTTTCCCGAAGTTCGAGATCGCAAAGCAGCTCTCGATATAGACTTTTCCCATAAAATCCAAGGTCGATGACGATCGAGGGCGAGGTGATCTGAACCGTGGGCGTCGTTGAACTAGTGTTCTGCCTGTTGAACGGAGTAGTTATGGTTGGAGGCGGCGCCTTTGTGATCGTTATCGGACGGCGAATGAGGAAAGACCAAATTCGCCCTAACGAATTGATGGGGACGCGGACGCCATACGCGATGGAATCCGAAGAGAATTGGTACCGAGTTCAGAGAGCCACAGCAACGCCGGCTCTCCTGATGGGATGCGCAATTCTCGCCGCGGGGGTTATTGCCTCCATTGGCGCAGTTGTAGAGTATGTTGATCCTCGTTATAAGGTTTCGTTCGATTCTTTAGTGTTTTCTATGGCGACATGCGTGGTCGCCATCATCTTGTTCTGGGTTCGCTATTTTCGGGCAAAAAGAGCTTTTGATTCTGACGAAAAAGGTCGAGCTAGTTAGGCGCAGCTTACCGAGTACAAGCCCCGGCAGCCACTGATTATGACTCCAAAAGACGGCGCACCGTTTCGCCCTAGAACTGGCGGTCGGTGGCACCCTTCAGCGCGAGCAGCGTGTCATCATCGGGGAAACCGGTGATCGTGTAGCGCGGCGGCCACACGTTCGTATCGTCAGAAAAACCGGCCGGCCACAGTTCACGTGCCACGTGCGTGCGCACCGTAATATTCACAGGCGTAACATCCTCCCACGGATGCGGGGACGGCCGGCGCGTGAACGTGACGAAGTCCGTCTTCGGGATCGTGCCGTGGTCGTTGCTGGCATCCCACGTGGTCACAGACACGCGCTCCCCGCTCGTCAACCGCCGAATATCGAACGAGGTCACGGCCCCCACGTGCGGCCACTGCGAGATGACGTCGAGCTGGGCGCGATAAATCTTTTGCCGGTAGTGGTTGCGCAGGTTCGCCAGCACGTCGGCAAGGCGCGACCCGGGGAAGGGCTGCCATTCGAGCCACCCATCCTCGGCCACCGTGTGCGGAAGCGGATAGACGACGTCGCTCGCATCCCGCTGATCAAGCAAAAACTCAAAGAAATCAGTCAAATGCGGGTCGTCGGCAAATACGATGTACAGCTTGGACCTCGACGCCGGCACGAACAGCGGAATGTCGTCGGGCCGGTGTTCGGAAATCCGCTCGGCGATATGCATGGTCATCTCAACGTCCACGAACCACGACACCTCGTAGTTCGCCGGCTGCAAGAACGACATGACGCGCGCGCCCGCAATCTCGGTCACCTCAATCTCGACGCTCTGACTCCTGCGCCCAGCCGCCTGCCGCAGCCTGTTAACCGCCTCGGACACCACTTCGCCGATGTCCGCATCGGAATCCTCGAGCTGCGAATAGTAGATCGGCTCGATCGTATCCGGATAGTCGTGCGCGATACCCACGGCAAGAAAATCCGTGATCGGCAAGTAGACCATCGAGTCAGAACCGCGATGCGAGGCCAAAAAATAGTCGGCCGCCCGCACGATCGGGAAAATGGGCGCCTCGCCCTGGTCCTGAGGCTGCCCGACGCCGGATTCGCTTCCAGACTCGCCGCCGCCTTCGCCCGTCCGTTCTCCGCCGCTTTCCTCATCTCGGCCACCAGACGAGTCCGCCGGTTTGTTTGCGACGACGCCGTCCCCCGGCTCGTCGGCGGCCTCCAGCACGCGTGATTCTTCGGCTTGCTCCACGCCGACGTCGATCAGGCGATCCAGCAACACCGTGCGCTGCTCAAGTGGGGCGTCCGACTTGATGAGGGCACCCGGGCGGAAGCGGAATGCTCGCCCGTCGGGAAGCAGCACGTCAAGCCATTCGCCGCTGGCGCTCACAAACGCGCCTTCCAACTTCGGATGCTTCACGGCCTGCTCAAGTGCCCAGTCGATAAACGTCATGGCGCAATTGTTTCAAAGGTAGGTGGTGGAAAGAAACCAAATGTGAGCACTATGGCCATGGCGGTGGCCAAGGCGTAGGCTAGAACGGTATCGACAGCGAGGTTTTCATGTTTAAGCTTTCGGAAGGTTCACTCAAGAACCGCGCGTTTGTTGCGCTTGTGTCCATTGTTATTGCCGTGCTCGGAACGTTCTGTGTGGGGTTGCTTCGCCAAGAGCTCATCCCGCGCATCGAGCTGCCAGTGATCAATGTGCTCACGGTGAGCCCGGGAGCAACCTCGGAGCAGATGCGTGACCGCGTGTCGATCCCCGTCGAACAGCGCGTGATGACGATTCCGGAGGTGGCGAACACGACTACCCGTTCGTCGTCGTCGGTCTCCTTCGTCACCATCGAACTGGACTACGGAACCGACGTCGCCCGGGCGGCAAACCGCGTGGAACTTGCGATTAACCGGGCCGATGAGAACTTCCCCGAGAACGCCGATTACCAGGTGATTGCGGGCGGAAGTTCGGATATTCCGCTGGCGTATGTGGCGATCACGTCGGAGGGAACGCCGTTGGAGACGGCGGAGCGGATCCGCAACACGGTCATGCCCGAGCTGGAAAAGATTAGCGGCGTCGCTTCGGCCGAGCTCATCGCCGCTCCGGAACAAAACATTTCCATCACGCTGAACGCCGAGCGTGTGGCCGAGCTGGGGATCAGCCCGGACGCCATCGAAAAGGCGCTCGACGACAACGGGCTATCGGTCCCCGTGGGCACGCTCGTCGAGGGCGGGCAGGCCAAGGACGTCACGGTCGGCAACCAACTCGACTCCATCGAAGCGCTGCGCGCAATTCCCATCGTCGCCGGCGACACCGAGGCCGGTCAGCCAGCCACCGTCTACCCGCTATCCGAGATCGCCCAAGTGGAGTTCACCGACGGCGCTCGCGACATGGTCGGGCGCATCGACGGCGAAGACGCCATCGCGATCGTCATCTTCCCCACCGCAAACGCGAACATTGTGGACACCTCCGCCGAGGTAGGCGACGCGCTGGACAGGCTCGCGCCGTCCGTGGGCGGCAACACCGAATTCACCATGCTGTTCGACCAGGCGCCCTACATCACCGGCTCGATTGAGTCGCTCGCGCAAGAAGGCCTGCTCGGCCTCATCTTCGCGGTGCTCGTGATCCTCGTGTTCCTCTTCTCAGTGCGCTCCACACTGGTCACGGCGATCTCGATCCCGCTCTCGCTGCTCGCCGGATTCATCGGCATGTACGTGGGCGGATACTCGCTCAACATGCTCACGCTCGCCGCGCTCACCCTGTCGATCGGGCGCGTGGTGGACGACTCTATCGTCGTCATCGAAAACATTAAACGCCACCTGGATTACGGGAAGGATAAGCGCGACGCCGTGCTCGACGGCGTACGAGAAGTCTCCTCGGCGATCACCGCCTCGACGATCGTGTCCTTCATCGTGTTCGTGCCGATCGGCCTGGTGCCCGGGCTCGTGGGCGAACTGTTCCGCCCATTCGCGTTCACTGTGGTGATTGCGCTCGCGGCGTCGCTGCTCGTGGCACTAACGATTGTGCCCGTGCTCGCCTACTGGTTCTTGAAGCCGGCGAAGGCAGCGCTCGTTGCCCAGCGCACCGGTGAGCTCGAGGAATATCAGCAGGTGGCCCGGCGCAAAGAGGAACGCTACTGGTTGCGCCGCGCCTACGAACCCGTACTGCGCGGCACGCAAAAACGCCCGGTGGTCACGCTGCTGGTGGCACTCGTGATCCTCGGGGCGTCGGTGGCGATGTTCCCGCTACTCAAGATCAACCTGCTGGGCAGCGCAAACCAGGGCTCGATCTCGCTCACCCAAGAGGTGGAGCCGGGCTCGTCCACGCAGGCGCAGGTGGAGGCCGCCGCCGAGGTGGAGCAGGCGCTGAGCGAGGTGCCGGGCACGAACACGATCGGCACGCTGATCGGGGCGAACCCGATGACCGGCGTGCCGCAGATTTCCTATTTCGTGAGTATCGACGAGGACGCCGACGTCGACCAGATTACCGACGCGCTCCAGGCCGCCGGCGACGCGGTGGCAGGCGAGGGTGCGCTGACGACCTCGACGGAAGGGATGCTCGGAAGCGGCACGATTGACGTCAACATTACGGCCCCCGATCCGCAGTCTTTGGCGCAGGCTACGGACGACGTGCAGGCGGCGCTCGCCGAGTTAGCTGAGGTCAAGGCGGTGGAACACAACCTTGCCGCCGAGGCTCCGGCCGTGCAGGTCACCGTGGATCGCGACGCCGTGGCAGCGGTGGGGCTGACGGAGAACGACGTCGTCGGCATGATCGCCGCCCAAATGGTGGAGCCGGAAATCGGCACGATCGCGATTGACAACGTGGATACGGCGATCAAACTGTCGATCAACGACCCGGTGACGAGCGTGGACGAGCTGCGCGCGATGACGATCATGGGCCAGCCGATCGCGGCGTTCGCACAGATCGAGGAGGTCGGCTCGATTCCGACCATCGTCACGATTAACGGGCAGACGACGGCGACGGTATCGGCAACGCCCGTTGCCACGGATAACCTGGGCGAGGCGAGTGCGGCGGTGGAGCGAGCGCTGGCCGACGTGGACTTGCCGGACGGCGCGGTGACGATCGTGGGAGGTTCAGCGGAGCAGCTGGCCGAATCCTTCGAACAGCTCATCTACGCGATTGCCGCGGCCATTCTGCTCATCTACGTGGTGCTCGTGTGGATTTTCAAGTCGCTCGTGCAACCCGCGTTGCTGCTGGTGGCAATCCCGTTCGCGGCCATCGGCTCCTTCGGCGCGCTGCTGCTCACGGATACGCCGCTCGACCTGTCGGCGATGATCGGCCTGCTCATGCTCACCGGCATCGTGGTGACCAACGCGGTGGTGCTCGTAGACCTCATGAACCAGTACCGCGAGCGCGGCTACGAACTCGGCGAGGCGGTGCATGCGGGTGCGATGCGCAGGGTGCGGCCGGTGGTCATGACGTCGCTGGCAACCATTGCAGCGATGACCCCGATGGCGCTCGGCGTATCATCGGCAACCGGGTTCATCTCCACGCCGCTGGCGATCACGGTGATCGGCGGACTTATAACGTCGACGCTGCTCACGCTCGTTCTGCTGCCTGTGCTGTACCGCCTGGTCGAAGGCGCGAAGGAGCGGGCGGCTGCCCGGCGCGCGGCGAAGGTCGAGGCGATGGTGGCCGCCGAGGTCGCGAAGGATGCGGACGCCGTCGTTGACGGGGATGCGGACGTCGTCGTTGACGGGGATGCGGACGCCGTCGTTGACGGGGATGCGGACGTCGTCGTTGACGGGGATGCGGGCGCTGACGGGGTGAAAGATAGCGACGCCACCCAAGACGAAGATCGCTAAGATTGCCCGGACGTGCCTGCCGGATAGGTAGCATGGAGGGGAAATCTTTTGCGAGCAGGGAAGGGAAGCGAGCACATGAGCCCGAAGATTTCTGCGCCGTCGGTACGCGAGCACAAGTCGATGATGTTCGAAAAGCTGGTGGATAGCGCGGAGGATGTGCTGCGTAACGAAGGCCCGTCGGCGCTCACGGCGGGCGTGGTGGCCAAGGCTGCGGGAATTGCCCGCAACTCGATCTATCGCTACGTCGATTCTGTGGACGACCTGCGAGTACACGTGTTAGAGCGCTATATTCCGGGTTGGGTGGAACGCCTCGAGCAGGCGATCGCTGAGCACGACGAACCCTACGAACGCCTCGAAACACTCATCAGTCTCAGCTTGGATATTGGCGCGGAGGCCGGCCATCAGTGGATGGTTGACGTGCTCACCGTGGGAGCCGGCCGCGGGAAGAAGCCGGAGCATCCGGCCACCGGCGAGGAAATCCAGGCACGCTCGGGTGCAGTGATGAATTTCCACCAAGAGCTTGCGCGCAACATTATGGAACTGTGGCAAGAACTCACTCCCGAGCAGGCCACGATCAATTCCCGCATGACCCGCTCGATGCTCGACGCCGGCCTCAAACTCCTCGACGCCGGCCACGACCTCGCGCAGGTCAAAGCCACGTCCCTACGCGTCCTCGCGGCGCTCGCGAACGTTGACTGACCGCCTCATCGCCCGTCCGCCGGATTTACCGGTCGCTGCGGGGCTCGCGGATATCGCGGCGCAGACCGGCAACGTGGTGGTCACCGCTCCGCCCGGTTCCGGCAAAACAACTCTCGTGCCGCCGCTGTTCGCCAAGATACTTGCCGACGACGCCGTGGGGTCGGCGAGCCCCGGTGTGCTGGCCGGTGTCGTGGGTGTGGATCGTAACGCTGGCGGGGATGGAACCACCGCCGCGGGCGCTGCTGCTTCGGGCGCGGCGGGTGCGGCCGGCCGGAAGGTGATCGTCGTGCAGCCGCGCAGGGTGGCGGCCCGGGCTGCGGCACGCAGGATCGCGGCGCTGATCGGTGAGCCGGTGGGCAGGCAGGTTGGGTTCCGGGTGCGCGGGGAAACGAAACCTGGCACGCGGATTGAGATGGTGACGCCCGGCGTCGTGCTACGAATGCTGCACGCCGAACCGGACCTGCCGGGCGTGGGCGCGCTCATCATCGACGAAATACACGAACGGGACCTCGACACCGATCTCGTCACCGCCTTTGCCCTCGACGTGCAGGAAACCCTGCGACCGGATCTGCGGATCGTGGCCATGTCGGCCACGTTGGCGGCCGAGCAGGTGGCCGAGCTCATCGGCGGCACGGTGGTGGACGTGCCGGGCGCGATCCACCCCGTGGAGGTGACGGAGAAACTTGGCCCGCGGGCGCTCGGCGACGTCGGCTATGGGATTACCGTGACCCGCGAGTTTTTGGCCCATGTTGCGGGTGTGGTTCGCGAGGCGGCGGCGAGGCCGGGCTCCACGCTCGTGTTCCTGCCGGGCGTGGGGGAGATTAACCGGGTGCGCCAGCTGCTTGCGGGCGCGCCGCTGCCGGTGATGGCGCTGCATGGCCAGTTGAGTTCGCGCGACCAGGACGCCGTTCTGGGCAGCGCCGAGGACCGGATTATTTTGGCGACGGCGGTGGCCGAATCTTCGCTGACGGTGCCGGGCGTGCGGACCGTGGTCGATTCCTGTTTGGCGCGTGAGCCGCGGTTTGATCCGCGCACGGGGATTTCCGAGCTGGTGACGGTCCATGCGTCGCGTGCACGGATGACCCAGCGGGCCGGGCGAGCTGGACGCGAAGGGCTGGGGCGGGCGTATCGCTGTTTGGCATTCGCGCCGGCGGCCGAGTTTTCTGAGCCGGAGATTCTGTGTGCGGACGTGACGGATGTGCTGTTGCAGTCGGCGGCGTGGGGCAACCCTCGAATGGACGGCTTGCGGCTCCTCGACCGGCCGCGCCCGGCTGCCGTTGACGCCGCCGAGCGCACCTTGCGCGGCCTGGGCGCAATTGACGACGACGGCGCGATCACTGCCGCTGGCCGCGCGCTTGTCGACGTGCCGGCCTCCCCGCAGCTGGCGCGCGGACTGATCGCAGGCGCTCGAGCCGTGGGCGTGGATACCGCCGCGGGCGTCATCGCGCTGCTGAATCTCGGCGTGCGGGCGGCAGGCTCCGACCTTGCCGCTGAACTGCGCGGCGCCGGGAAGAACCGGGAATGGACGGCCGAAAAGCGGCGGCTCGCCACGATCGCTACGGAGCATCTGGGCGCTGAGCGTCTGGGCGCAGAGCATCTGAGCGCTGAAGCGGGCGCAGAACATTCAGGCGCGGGGAAGCGAAACACGCAAGGGGCGAGCCTGGCAAGTCAGGATGAGGCGATTGCCGACGTCGTCGCGCGTGCGTATCCCACGTGGATAGCCCGCCGCCGTGGGCGCGGATATCTGCTGGCGAACGGCGCGGGAGCCACGCTGCCCGATGGGAGTCCGCTGGAAGGCTCGCCGTGGCTGGCCGTCGCCGAACTGAGCGGCGGGCAGGGGCGTGCCGACGCCGTTATCCGCGCGGCCGTGCCCATCGAGCAAGACGCGGCACTAGAGGCGGGGGCGGACATGCTGACCGAGCGCCTCGAAGTGGAGGTCGCGGGAACGAAGGTCACCGGGCGGACCGTGCGATCCCTGGGCGCCATCGAGATCGCGAGCGCGCCCGCGAAGCTCACCCGGCAGCAGGTGGCCCGAGCGCGCGCGGACGATATCGCGAACCGGGGGATTGGCACGCTGGACTGGAGTGAGTCGGCCACGCGGCTACGGGAGCGGATGGCGTTTGTGCGTGACGTCGTCGGCGATCCGTGGCCGGACGTGTCGGATACCGGGCTGGCGCAGCGCGTCGACGAGTGGCTCACCCCGCAGTTGGGCGCCGCGTGTCCGGACCTGGTGGCCGGGCTGCGGGCGTTGTTGCCGTGGCCGGAGGCCGCGAACTTTGACGAGCTTGCCCCGGAGCGGATTGCCACCCCGATGGGAACGGCGAAAGTGGACTATTCGAGCGGTAAGCCGACCGTGCGGTTGCGCATCCAGGAAGCCTTCGGGTGGGCGCGAACGCCGGAACTTGCCTGCGTGCCGGTGACGTTGGAGCTGCTCTCCCCGGCGCAGCGGCCGCTCGCGATCACCGACGACCTCGCCTCATTTTGGGCCGGCCCCTACAAAGACGTGCGGGCTGACATGCGCGGGCGCTATCCGCGCCACCCGTGGCCGGAGGATCCGCTCCGCGCCGAGCCCACGCGGCGTGCCAACAAGAAACGCCCGCGCGGCACGTAACATAGACCCATGCTGTTGCACCGCGACCTCCACGTCGGCCACGAACCCCTCCTCGACTGCCACTACTATGCGGCCGCCGAATGCCGTTCGTGCACGCTCATCACCACCCCGCAAGACGTGCAGCTCGCCCGCAAACAGGCGCGCGCCGAAGAACTCATCCTCGCGGCGCAGTGGCTGCCACCGCACGCGTCGGCCCGCGAGGTGTTCCGCAACAAGGTCAAACTCGCTGTGTCGGGCACGCCCGGTTCGCCGCGGCTCGGCATTATTGATCACGACGGCGTGGGCCACGACCTGCGCGAGTGCCCCCTCCCCACACCCGGCATCCAGGAGGCAACCCCGGCGCTCGCCCAGTTCGTCGCCGAGTGCGGCTTCAGCCCGTACAACCCGCGTACCAACACCGGTGAACTCAAATTCATCATCATCACCGAATCGCCGGACGGGGAGCTTATGGTGCGATTCGTCGCCAAACGCCGGGGCATACAAGGCATGCTATTCAAAAAGCTTGCCCGCCTGCGCGAGCTCGTGCCGGCCGCCCGCGTCATCTCCCTCAACGTACAACCGGAACGCAAGGCGATTATCGAAGGCCCCGAGGAGATCGTGATTTCTGACGACGACGTGCTGCCCATGCGCCTGCAGGTTGCCGGCCAGGAACTCGAGCTTTTGCTACGCCCGCAGTCCTTCTTCCAGACCAACACCGACGGCGCCGAAACCCTCTACACGCGGGCCGTCGAATGGCTGGCCGAGACTAGCACCGCGTGGGACCTCTACTGCGGGGTGGGCGGGTTCGCGTTGGCGCTCGCGGCGAGGGGCGTGGACGTCGTCGGCGTGGAAACACAAGAGCAGGCCGTGGCGGCAGCACAGGCGGCGGCAGAGCGGCTACGGGACGTGGCCGGCACGCAGGTGAATGCCCAGTTTATTGCGGCCGACGCTACCGAGTGGGCGCGCGCCCAAGCCGGTGCACAGGGCAGGCTGCCGGACGCGATCGTCGTCAACCCGCCGCGCCGCGGAATCGGCGCCGAGCTGGCGGGCTGGCTCAACGACGCCGGGCCGGCCACAGTGCTCTATTCTTCATGCAACGCGGCCAGCCTTGCCGCCGACCTTGCACGGATGCCGGCCTACGGCGTCGTCAAAGCCCAAGTGGTGGACATGTTTCCGCACACCCGCCACTTCGAGGTGATTGCCCTGCTCGAGCGGTAATAGTGGTTAGTCGACTACCTTATTTCCGCCGTGAATAAGGTCTTCATAATGGGTGTCCATGTATGAACCTTTAACCACGTGAACATCGACACCCAGCAAGAACAAAGCACCATCTTCTATCTCTTCAGGTTCAGCTTCTTCTGGGAAATAGAAAGATTCAAAACTCTCGCTATATAGGCCGTTATATCCGATCGTTTTAATGGCTTTAGGAATCGTGAACTCAGTCAACCCAGTTAAGTAAAACGCTTCCGATCCAATTGACTCAACGTTTTCGCTGAGCGTCAATTCGGTGAGCTGCGGGGTATTGATAAAAGCCGTGTTTTTGATCTCAGTGACGCTATTACCCATTGTCACCTTCTTTAAGCCTTTGCAGTGTGAAAACGCTGACTGTCCAATAACTTTGACGTTCTCAGGAATTGTTATTTCTTCCAGACTTTCCGTACTGGCAAAGGAGTAATCGCCTATTTCAGTCAAGCCGCTAGGTAGCTCAACGTGCTTAAGGTTCGGCGCCCCATAAAAAGCTTGATATAGTTCAATATCCTCGTCGCTCTCAAAAACAACGGTGTCTATTTGGCTGTCTTGCAATAGCGGCCCCGTTATTCCTTTGGCTCTTTTGGGAATGACCAAGGTTCCGGATGTAGGAGCCTCGTCTTTCTTCAAGGCGAGAATGTTGTCATCTTCCCACAGAAAGTAGTCCTCATTGGCCTCGCCGGAAGAAACACTTGTTTTCTCTTGGCGGTCTCCACCTTGGCTGTCTTCGCTTCCGCCACATGCGCTCAAGGTAATCACCAGCGCAGACGCTAAAACTATTCTGAAGAGATTCTTAATTATGAGCATTTTTCCTCCTCTATAAGTAAGGCTAATCCCCGCAGATCCTGCCACCAAAATGCTGAGGTGAATTGTTGGTCAGTGTTTACCTTGTGTTTGGCATCTGTAAAACTGGCAGGCGGGGCTCGCGCGGAGGTTATCGGCGAGGCGAGGTCCGCAGCCAGGGCTCACAGTGTGCGGAGGACGGGATGCGGGCGGCGATGTCGGAGGGCCATGGCAGGATTAGACTGTGGAACAGACCAACGGGAAAGATCAGCGAAGGAGAGCTCATGATTCGCGTGGCGATTAACGGATATGGAAACCTTGGCCGGGGCGCCGAAATCGCGCTCAGCCACACCACGGACATGGAGTGTGTGGCCGTGTTTACCCGGCGCGATCCGGGCTCGCTCGTCACGCAGGGTGCGCCAGTCGCACACGTGTCCGACATGGCCGACTACGTGGGCAAGGTGGACGTCGTGCTCAACTGTGGGGGATCGGCGTCGGACCTGGGCACGCAGGGCCCGCAGGTGGCGCGCATGTTCGACACCGTCGATTCCTTTGATACGCACGCGAAGATTCCCGAACACTTCGCCGCACTCGACGCGGCCGCGAAGGAGGCAGGCACGCTCGCGCTGATCTCCGCCGGATGGGACCCCGGCCTGTTCTCAATGCTGCGCGTACTCGGCGAATCCGTGCTCCCCACCGGCTCAACCGCCACGTTCTGGGGGCCGGGCGTATCCCAAGGCCATTCGGACGCGATCCGCAGGATCGACGGCGTCGCCGACGCCAAACAGTACACGGTACCCGTCGAAGAGACCGTGCAGGCCGTTAAGGAGGGGCGCGACGTCGAGCTCACCCCGCGGACAATGCACAAGCGGGTGTGCTACGTCGTCGCTGAAGAAGGCGCAGACCAAGCCGAGATTGAGCGGCAGATCGTGACCATGCCGAACTATTTCGCGGACTACGACACCACGGTCAACTTCGTGTCAGCAGGCGAACTTGCGCGTGACCACGCCGGAATCCCGCACGGCGGCCAAGTTATTCGGGCAGGGCAGACGAGCGAGGGCACCACCAGCTCGGTGACCTTCCAACTCGACTTGGGGTCCAACCCGGAGTTCACCGGGTCAGTGCTTGTCGCCGCAGCGCGCGCCGTGGCACGCAAATCCGCGCGGGGAGAAACCGGGGCGATCACGCTGTTCGACGTCAGCCTTACTGATTTGTCGCCGCACAGCGCGGAAGAGCTACGCAAAAACTACCTGTAAAAGCGCAGGGGAGGACGCCCTCACAGGTTTAAGAGCGAGGCTCCCGCGATGTGCGGCAAGCTTGATGAATCGATTTATGAGTCGGTTATGAGTCGGCAGAGGGCGCAGACACGGAGTCTGCCGAATCTGCCTCGTAAACCTTCGGCGCCGGTGCGGCCTGCCGAGGTTGAGGAGCGGGAGCAACATGCTGCGGTTTAGGAGCCTGCCCGGAGCCACCTCCGGACCCGCCACTACCTCCTGCTCCGCCACTGGAACCGCCACTGCCACCAGAGCTGCCTCCTGTAGCAGCGCCACCAGCACCGGAAGAGCCCGAACCGCCCGCCCCGGTGCCATCAGCACCTGCCGTACCGTCAGGGGAATCGGCGGGATCTTCAGTTGGTAGCTCTGTGGGAGCGGGGATCTTGATAGCAGTGTTGCGGTCGCGCGTCGTCGAATCGTCAGCCATCGCTAAACCAGCCCCCACAGCGATCAAAGCCGCTGCGGCAAGAGAGCCCGTGATGGTCCATATCTTCTTCTGGTCAGCCACGTATCCTCCTAGCTACAAGATGCGTGTTAGCTCTAAGCTACACGAGCAACCGGCAAGGAACCATCCGAAAGCCGACGTTGACACTCCACCGGTGTGAGCGAACGAGCGCCGAATCCCGGCGTCGTTCGCCCACACACGCTTGAGCTTAGGAATTGGCCGACGGTGCCGAGTAGGAAGCAGCCGACACCGGGGACGGCGCCGAGACCGGGGAGGGAGCCGAGTACACGGGAGCCGGAGCCTGACGCTGTGCCGGAGCAGGACGCTGAGCCCGAGCCGGCGACGGAGCCGACGGCGCCGAGTACGCACGAGCCGGAGCAGGAGCCGGAGCCGGGGCAGGAGCCTGGGCGCGGGCCGGAGACGGAGCCGACGGAGCCGACTGGGCACTCACCGTGTTCGGAACCACCGTATTCGTATCGGACGCACTCGGAGCGGAATCCGCGTCGGTGCCTGGCGTCTGCGCATCCGGGTTAGGGATCGTCACGCTCTGATTCTTCGAGTTGTTGTTCGCATCGTTTGCGATCGCCAGACCCGCTCCAGCCGTAATCAGCACGGCTGCTGCCAGCGAGCCGGAAATAGTCCACAGCTTCTTCTTGTTGTTCATCTCAAAACCTTTCTCAATCTCGCGAACCCTTCTGGATCGCTGTTGATACCAGTATGGAAACCGAGTGTGAAAACTTTAAGATGAAGAAAATGAGGATTCTTTAATCCACTTTCATGTGTGCGCGTTGCCGTGTTTGTGCCAGTGTTTCGGCCGGCCTACGTTTGTGCCGGCCGGCCTACGTTAGCGGGTGTGCTAGTTTTCCAAACCGGCTTTCGCGCGGGCTAGCGCGGATTGCACGCGTTCGGCCATGCCGCCCGCTCCGCCGTCGGGAAGATCCGCGACCGGGAACCAGCGCACGTTCTCCGACTCTGATGAGACGACGACGGGCGCGTCCGCATCAGCGAGCGCCACGAAACCCACATCCCAATGTTCCCGGCAGATCGCGCCGAAGCCGCCGCCCAGCTCGTGAATGTCGAAGTCGCAGGGTTCGGGGAGCACGTGGACGAACTCGGCTAGGCCGGACTCTTCGCGCCCCTCGCGCAATGCGGCGTCTGCGAGCGAGGCGTCAGCGCGCTCAAGATGCCCGCCGAACTGCAACCACATTTTCGCCTTCTTATGCTCGGCGAGCAGAATCTGCGACAGGTCAGTAGACAACACAAACAACGACGCCGTAATGTGCCGCGGATGCGTTCCCTTAAACAGGGCGCCCTCACCGTGTTCGAGCACGAGCTCGCGGAAATCGGAGAGCCTGTGTGCAGTGAGCGGGGCGGTGGTGGGCCGTGTGTTTGTGGTGTGGGCGGTGTCGCTGGCGTGGACGGCGTCGGTGGTGGGCCGGGCGTCGTCGTCGCTGGCCTGTGCGGGGTTGCTGGAGCGGACGGCGTCGTTACTGGAGTGGACGGCGTCGTCGTCGCTATCGAAGAAACGCGCGTGCCAACCGGCAAGTTCGGCGGCAACTGAATCCGGGGTCAACATAGGCCAAGCCTACAAGAAGCCTGATCCGGGAGCTGGTTGGTGGCTTCCACCGTAAATTCCGCATGTGCTTGCACGCTCTCTGAAGCCTAGTCAAAAAGAGCGTACTGATCTTTAGTGACGGAAATGTTTATCCGCGCCCCAACAGCAAGCGCATAACCAATGAGAGTTGAAATCTTCGGGTTATTATTAGGGTCCTCGATTTTGGCAACGGCCTGGCGACTAATCATCAATTCGTCTGCCACGTCCTGCTGGCGGAGGTTCCGCTCTTTGCGGATCTTTACGAGTTCTTGCGTAACCTCTCGCAACTGTGAATACATGTCAATCGAATTCGTTACACCAACATCGTTGACATCAACACCAAGCTGATCAAAAATATCCATGGCTCCCCCTTTCTTCATCGTTTTCTACCCATTTCTATTGTGCAACTTTTTAGTTGCATTCCGCTAGTGGTCTTAGGGACTGTTATTGAGGGACCACCAATCATCGGCTCGGAGCAGTGACTCGTCAATGTGGCGGTTCTGCTGATTTAAGCCAAACTGAGAAGCATCTTTCGGCTCGAGCAGCAAGAAAACGATCAGTTCAGGATATGCCGGCTCTGCGAAATACAAACGGAGTCGCTTGCCTTTCAAAAGAATTTTGGGAGGATCAAAACGGTGCTCAAGCCGGACTTCAAGAATCTTGTTGCCGCCACGGGCGAGCTGCTCCACCTCACCAGTCCTGTCCCCATAGCCATCTGTCGTTACTGGGGTCAGTTTGCCAAGGAGTGCGTCGCGGATGGTTGCTATGACGAGACCCTGTATCTGCTTCTTCAATGTGTCTGTCAAGCCGTCGAGTAGCGAGTTAAACTCGCGAGCGAAATTACCGTAATTGCCGTTATAAAGATCTGCGTCGTATTTTGTTCCGTCGCGCGCCATTTTGCATGCGCGTCCGGGAGGCCAATCGAGAGGGATGAAACCGGCACCTTTTCGCATGCTTCCACTTCTTCGCTGTCCTTGGGCTGAGTGAGGTCTTTCCAAATTTAACCTATTTTGGAACCTCGACGAGGCTCTTTCCACAAGAGCGGATTGGGTAATATCCGGAAGGCTTGGCGCGAGTGTGGGGTTGCTACTCGCCGTTCCGGGGGTACCTGTTTCGTTCGCGGGGTAGACAAATCGCCGGATTCGGTACCCCGGGAAGGCAACGTGTACCCCGGGAGTGTAGGGCCGCGGGTACACGTAGAAAAATCGACCCAGCGGGACACCTAAGTCAACCACTGGGCCGAAGCGCGCCCGGAGGGACTCGAACCCCCAACCTTCTGATCCGTAGTCAGACGCTCTATCCGTTGAGCTACGGGCGCTGGTTTCTTAGAACGTCGTTCAGTCTACTCGCCGTACAGTCACAAACGCCAATTGGTAGATAGTGTTTTTGAGCACGGCCACCACCACCCAGTAGCTGGAGTGGCTTGGGGCCAGCGTTTTTAAAAAACACTGGCCCCAAGGCTTCGCGAGTCTATTGCCGCGTCAGAGTTGAATCCCGAGTACGAGTGGTCCGAACACGACAGTCCAGAAGGTGATGAGTACGACGCCGATAACGTTCAGCCACGCACCGGCTTTGACCATTTGTCCAATGGTAATGTACCCAGACCCGTACGCGATCGCGTTTGGCGGTGTGGCCACGGGAAGCATGAACGCACAGGTTGCGGCGAGCGCCACCGGGATGACCAGCAGTTGCACGTCCACGCCCATGCCAATCGCCACTGCGCCGATGATCGGCAGGAACGCTGCGGCGGTAGCGGTGTTCGATGTCATTTCTGTCAGGAGCAGCACGATTCCGGCCACGGCGGCGATGATCACGATCACCGGCAGACCCTCTAGGGCTCCAGCCTTTTCGCCAATCCAGTTCGACAGGCCCGTCTTACCGAAAGCGGCAGACAGCGCCAGGCCGCCACCGAACAGGAGCAGAACGTCCCACGGAATATCCTTTGCGGTCTCCCAGTCGAGGATCGCCACGCCCTCAGAAGGCTTAGCGGGAGTGATGAACAGGACCATGGCGAGGATCATGGCGATAGTCGTGTCGCCAATCGGCCCGTCCGGCCACACGGTCGGGATGATAATCCACGACAGCGCTGCAAGAACGAAGATCGTTGCCACGATCTTCTCCTGCGCAGTCATCGGGCCCATCTTGTCCAGCTCGCCCCTGATGAGCTCCCGCCCACCAGGAATCTCATTCACTTCAGGCTTGTAAAGCCGAATGAGTAGCTGCCAGGCGATCAGAAGGAAAAGCCAAGCCAACGGCGTCGCAAATACCATCCACAAGCCAAAGTTCAACGTGATGTCGTGGTTATCCTGCAGGTAGCCGCGCAAAAGCGTATTCGGCGGAGTGCCGATGAGCGTGGACAGCGACGCGATCGACGCCGCGTACGCAATACCCAGCATGAGCGCGGTACCGAAGTTGGAAAGCTTCTTTTGCCCGCCGGCGTCGTCCACCTGCCCGATGGTGGCCAGCACCGAGATGCCGATGGGGAGCATCATGACGGCCGTCGCCGTGTTCGACACCCACATCGACAGGAAGCCGGTAGCGACCATGAACCCGAGCACGAGACGCGACGGCTTCGTACCAACGGCCAGCACGATTCGTAGCGCGAGCCGGCGGTGGAAGTTCCAGCGCTGCATGGCGAGCGCCAGGAAGAATCCGCCCATGAACAGGAAGATTGTGGAGGAGGCGTACGAGCTGCCGACCTCGGAGTACGTCATAATTCCCATAATCGGGAACACTGTGACCGGCACGAGCGCGGTTGCCGCAAGCGGGATGGCTTCCGTCATCCACCACGCGCCCATGAGGACAGCGACGGCGGCCGTGAGCGCGATCTTGTGGCCGTCAGCTTCGATGTCTTTTTCGGCAAGTTGCGCGACGAGGTCGGCGGAAAGTTCCTTCGGGAAAATGAAGTAGACGACGACGGCGAGCACGAGGCCTAGCGTAAGACCGCCAAGGTGGCGGATCCACGGCCGGCCAGGGGGCATAATTGTTTCGTCAGAGTCATCTAGCTGACCTTGCGATACGTATGAATCCATCTGGAGTTCGGGAGTACTCATGGAGATCCTCTTTTCTGTGTGATGCCAGCTAAGGCTGTGATGCCAGCTAGGCGAGTGGGTGCACGTTCACTGCATCGTTGCCGCAAATTAGTGCGTGTGGGTGAAGCCACATGCCCTGTGAAAACTATACGTGTTCTGGCTAACAGAAAAAGCCTTGATGTCGAGATGTTATCAAATTGTAATGACTCCAAGCTGCGCGGCAGGTTGTCCCCGGAATTTTCAGGGAGTTTCTCTTCCGCTTCTGCTGCTCTCTTCTGTTTCACCTTTGCGGTGCTCTAGAATCTCTGAAAGGGACTTGGAGGTTGTGCCTGCCGATGTGGGCATGGCAACCGTGTTGTCATCAGGATGAGTCCGTCTGGGAAGGTGGTGTTTTGGGTTAATGGACGATGAGCTGCGTAACCGGAATATTGCTTTGTTCTTCGAGGGCTTTTCGTTGGAGGAGGTGCGTGAGGTGCTCGAACAGTTCCCCCGTACGAAGCCGACGGACTATACCGATGATGAGGAGGGTTCTTTTCCTGTTATGGTCGGTTATTCAACGCCTGTTCCTCCTGAGGAGATTCAGGAGTTTGTGAAGGAACGGCTTGGTTATCGGCCGCCGTCTGATAAAGAATTTGAGACGCTGCCCGATCTTGAAAGCGTGCGTGCCTTCGCGCGTACTTAGTTGTGGTGTCGACGTCGGCTAGGCGTGGAGCGCCGTGTGTGACGCCGTTCGAGCTGCGCGATGACATGCGGTTTGGGTAGTTGGTGATGAACGTTGGATAAGCCGGTGCAGTATATCCGTGAGGAAGACAAATATGTTCTTCGTAGTCGTGAGTACTACGAATCGCTTACGCCACGTTCGCTGAGCAAGGCATACTGCATGGAACATGTCGATATTGCGTTAAAACAAGCGGTAGGCGTTTCAAACGAAAAAGAACGCTACTTGCTTCGGATGTTTTCAGGGTGTTCAATTCGCAGCCGAGGCGTATGGTCGATCGATGGCGAGATGAAGCCAAGAGTTATCAGGCCATGCAGTCACGACACGACGGAGAGGAATCGTCTTGAAACGCGGTTGCGGTTGTGCTCGGCACACTCCGCGTAGCAGGTGAGAAGAACGCTGATTTCTACGATTTTGGTAATGAGATGCGGAGATGCAGGGAAACTAAAACACGCCCACTTTTCCGCACTGCGCCAACTCGATAGGTAGAAAAGTACCCCTCACGCCCGGCACGAACGGCCAGAACAGGGCTGCTTAGCTCCTGTTTTTGAGGTCGGTTCTCGCTTCGCGTCCTGGCCGGTTGGCTTGCCAGTGGTCGACGGTTTCGGGCAGCCAGCCGTGGGTGGTGGCGTTGCTTTCGCCGATGACGTCCGGACAGCCATCATGCTCACGTGGAATAAGCCAGATCTGTATCGTATAACTGGAGACCGTTTCGAAGCCAGAAAGATGATAAATATTGTTGTGGTGCATGTGAGCGTGGATGACAAAGACACCGAGGTTTCCGCGCTGCTTATACGCTCGGAGGAACAGGTGTATTTATTGACATCCTAGATGGTGAAACGCCTAGAGACGTTCCCCTGATTGGGATTCGGAGAAAAACAGATGGAAAAAGATATAGACACAGACGATTTGCTGGAGCTGTTGAATACACATGTTTTTCCCTTGTTGAAAAGAAAATATCAGTGCGTGATAGAAGATGATAGAGTTTCAGTTGACATTGCGATGGAAGTCGACGATTTTCTCCAATTTGCCCTTCTCGACGGCGTGAGAATCTCTGATGACATTCTTGATGTTGCAGAGGCTGAGGTGCGTGGTGGTTGGGATCCGGAGTTGACTGAGCGGACGCTCGGCTGGATCGCCAAGCATCGAGAGAAGAATGCTGGTGCTTAGCGAATAGCAGTAAATGTTCGTTCCGCCTTTTTCTGAGTGGGCTTACTTTCATGATGCAGGTGGTAGAGTGTAGGGGAAGATCCCCGGAGGTTTTCCGAGGTCTTCCTGAAGGTGTTTAGTCCTTCTTCTTGTTGGAGAGGATTGCCACGATAATGGTTCCGATTCCCACTAGCGTGGCTCCTACTCCTTCAAGTAGTTTCCCTGCTTTTCATCCGCGTATTGCCCAATTGCCTATAATTTCTTGCAAAGGGTTTTCGGTTATGCCGACGGATGTCGGAGGCGAATTTGCATCGTTGCCGGGCTGGGGCGGTCTGTGAAGGTGGTGTTTTGGGTTCATGAGCGATGAGCTGCGTAATCGACAGTTTGAATTATTTTTCGAGGGCTTTTCGTTGGAGGAGGTGCGTGAGGTGCTCGAACAGTTCCCCCGCACAAAACCGACAGACTATTTTGATGATGAGGATGTTCCTTTCCCAATTATGGTCGGTTATTCAACGGCTGTTCCGCCTGAGGAAATTCAGGAGTTTGTGAAGGAGCGGTTAGGCTATCGCCCTCCGACGGACGAACAATTGGAGGAACTTGGAAGCTTTGATGATGTGCGCGCCTTCACACGCACTTAGTAGCGGTGTGTATCCCCTCTACGATATGGGCATGGCAACCGTGTTGTCGTCGGGCTGGGTCGGTCTGGGAAGGTGGTGTTTTGGGTTCATGAGCGATGAGCTTCCAAATCGACAGTTTGAATTATTTTTCGAGGGCTTTTCGTTGGACGAGGTGCGTGAGGTGCTCGAACAGTTTCCCCGCACAAAGCCGACGGACTATTTCGACGAGGAGGAAGGCCCTTTTCCGATTATGGTCGGTTATTCAACGGCTGTTCCGCCTGAGGAGATTCAGGAGTTTGTGAAAGAACGGCTTGGTTATCGGCCGCCGTCTGATGACGATTTTGATACGTATCCTGATCTTGAAAGTGTGCGGGCCTTTACGCGCACCTAGCGTCGGCGAAATGAGTGTGCGGTGGGAGGATCTGACATGACATTGTTCGCCAGACTAATCGTTTATGAGAACGTCACGTTTCCGCGTCTTTTTCAACTGCGCGATGACGTGCACTGTTGCGTAGTTGGTGATGAACGTTGGATAAGCCGGTGCAGTATATCCGTGAGGCAGACAAATATGTTCTTCGTAGTCGTGAGTACTACGAATCGCTTACACCTCGCTCGCTGAGCAAGGCATACTGCATGGAACATGTCGATATTGCGTTAAAACAAGTGGTAGGCGTTTCAAACGAAGAAAGAGCGCTACTTGCTTCGGATGTTTTCAGGGTGTTCAATTCGCAGCCGAGGCGTATGGTCGATCGGTGGCGGGATGAAGCCAAGAGTTTCAGGCCATGCAGTCCCGACACGACCGAGACGAATCGTCTTGAAACGCGGTTGCGGAGTTCAGCTTGCCAATATAGGCGACGTTTAGAATGCCTTTAAAATGCGCGATTCTGCCGTGGCGACTATCCACAACCCGAGGCTAACCTCACGAGACGAGTGCAGCTGTAGCGTTGATCCATGTCGGCAGATCGATGTTATGCCTTGGCGAGTTGGGAGATGCGGGCACGGGAGACGCCCATGAGTGCTGCCGTGTCTGCTTGGGTGTATCCAGCATCGAGCAGGGAGCGGACTGTGGCACGGGTTTGGGCTGCGGCTTGTTCTTGGGCTTTGGCGGCTGCTTCGGTGGCGGCGCGTGCTTGGGTCAGGCTCTCGGCCAGTTCTCCAATGTCGGGAATGATGTTGATGGTCCAGCCGGTGTGGTCGACGTCGTCGTACATGGTGTCGAGGTAATCGATGACTTGTTGGCGTGCGTTGGACAGGTGGCGGACTTGGGTGTGATCGGTGGGGCTGATTTCGAGTTCCCAGCCGCCGCTCCAGCGCGATGCGGTGACATTAATGGTGGTCATTTGCTGCTCCTTTCGATGGCGTTGAGTAGGTCACGTGTGACCTTTGGTGACAGCTCGCGGGATTGGGTGATTGTGACTGTGACGGAACCGTTGCGCCAGATTTCGTGGTCGCCTTTGCCTTGGCGCGATGTGAACCCTGCTTTCTTGAGGAGTTTGATCGCGTCTCTGCGTTTCATTGGCTTCGTCACAGCTAAAGTATACCCCCACTTAACGCTTAGAGTCGAGGCGGGGTTAACAAGAATTAAGGAAGTGCGCTAAATGTCCACACTTTGGGGTAACCCCAATCTCCATCTGAAAATGGTCGGCGACCACTTCGCATGTCAGCTTTGCGGACGCGATTTAGAGTTCAACGTTCGAAGACCATTTTAGGTATGCGTATCGATCAAAAGCTGGTTTAATGGAAATTGGGGAGCTTGCGCAGTCTGAGGAATTCCAGGCGTTGATGCCGTACTTCAACACTCTGCCAGGAGAACAGCTGAAAGGAGTTGCCGGGTATGAAAAGTAACCAGTTCATAGCTGAGGAAGATAATATTCTCGGTGCTCGCATATGGGATGTGACCGAGATTGACGAAGATGGTAACTCGCCACGAGGTGTTCACCTCGTGACGTTTGATAAGAAAACAGTTCTCAATCTATTCGCTGATTACCCGCATAATTTCAGTGCTGAGCAAATCGAAATCGTTAAGAAAGAGCGCCCGTTTTGGGCTGACTTTTTCAAAGGACGATCAGGTGCATAACAGTAGCGGTGGGTGTCTACTCTACGATATGGATGCGGACACCGTGTTGTCATCGGGATGAGTCCGTCTGTGAAGGTGGTGTTTTGGGTTAATGGGCGATGAGTTGCGTAACCGGAATATTGCTTTGTTCTTCGAAGGTTTTTCGTTGGAGGAGGTGCGTGAGGTGCTCGAGCAGTTCCCACTTACGAAGCCGACGAACTATTTTGATGACGGCCCAGGCCCTTTTCCGATAACAGCCTGTTATTTAACGGCTGTTCCGCCTGAGGAGATTCAGGAGTTCGTGAAGGAACAGCTAGGTTATCGGCCGCCGTCTGATGAACAATTTGAGACGTTGCCCGATCTTGAAAGCGTGCGGGCCTTCGCACGCACCTAGCGGTGCCGATAGTTTAGTTGCGGCGGGCTTCTTGCGCTGGTCTGTGAAATCGACGTTTATCTGAACGCATGCCAGTAGAGCTAAAGTTAAATAGTCAAGAATTGGAGAACGGAGTGGTTTTGATGCCAAAGGCGTTAGGCAGTAAAGGCCTGCTAGAACTGTATGCTCCGTATTTTCCGCTTCTGAGTTCCACGGCGAAAGCTTTCGTTGCCAGTGGGAGGAATGGTGCAGAGCCGGGAATCGAGCTCGATGCGTTTCTTCAGGGAATGTTCCTCGAAGACATTGAGGTGCCGATAGAGCTTCTTGATATTACCGAGGCTGAGGTGCGTGGTGGTTGGGATCCGGATTTGACTGAGCGGACGCTCGGCTGGATCGCCAAACACCGAGAGAAGAACGCACAGCGTAGCCGATAGCGCTACAAGTTCGTCCCACTGCTTTCTCGTGGGTTTTGGCCCTTAGGGGCTTAGCGCACCTCAGAAGTGCGCCTAAGATTCCCGGCCTCAGTCGGAAGAGACCCGGTGCCGGGGCTCGTACTCGGCGCCCTTCGCATAGCAGGTGAGAAAAGGGCCGATTTCCTGCTTTTCACCAATGAGATTACGCTAGGTCATGTCTTACGCGGAACTGGCGAGGTATCTCGCGCCAAAAACAACAAAAAATGTCTCGCGACACCGGAACGATGTCGCGAGACATCACAGAGCGGAGATGGAGGGAAACTAAAACACGCCCACCTTTCCGCACTGCGCCAACGCGTGGGCTAGAAAAGTACCCCTCGCACCCGGCGCGAACGGCCAGAACATGGGCTGCTTAGCTCCTGTTTTTGAGGTCTGTTCTGGCTCCGCGTCCTGGCCTGTTGGCTTGCCAGTGGTCGACGGTTTCGGGTAGCCAGCCGTGGGTGGTGGCGTTGCCTTCGCCGATGATCGCATCGGGTGCGGGTAAGCGCTTTTGGCGTTGATAGTTTCGAATGGTCGAGTAGGCGATTCCTATTCGCGCTGCGAAGCCGTGCAGGGATAGGTAGTGGGTGGTCATTGGTTCCTCCCTGTGGCGCGCTGGATTGCGCAGAGGGCTGCTGTGAGGCTGACGAGGCCTAAGGCGAGCGTGACTGCGGGCGTGAAGTTGCAGGCAAGCGTGGCTAGGCCAACTGTGATTGCGGTGGCGATAAGTGTTGTGTCTTTGTTCATGGCGCTGTGATAGAGTCTAGGGGAAGATCCCCGGAGGGGTTCCGGGGTCTTCCTAGAAGAAGTTGCTATTTCTTCTTTTTCCTCTTCTTGGGCTTGAGGACTTTGATCAGTGCGGCAAGGCTACCGATGAAGACTCCAAGCCCGGCGAAGAGGTTTCCTAGGCTGTCTATCATGTTGCACCTCCTTTCTTGTTGACATCTATAAGTTTAGTCCACCAGACAACACCAGTCAAGTGGTGGACTAAACTCATGGGTGTGGACTAGACCACAAACACCACGCTCAGCCAACCACTCTCGATAAGCCGCCACCACCCACATTGGTACGCCCAACTCATCAGCAATCGCCACCACATTCACCCCAAACAGCCGCTCGGCAGCCGCATACTCCACAGGCGAGATCAACAGCTGGGCGGCCTCACGATCCACCGAGGATTCCACAGTCTCATCTTGGACGCCGTCGTGGCCGTGCAACGCGTGCACATACTCATGGGCCAACACGGCCCGCTGCTCCACTGCTGGCAGGCCAGAATCAACCACGATCAACCTGATGTCGTGCACGTAGCCGCCAGCCACGCCGACAGGTAAAAACACCACATGCACACCAATGGCAGCACAGGCAGCCACTAGTTCATCAATACTCACGTGCTAGAGCCTAAAAGCCACCTCCGACAGAAAAAACTAGCCGCCTATAGGCGCTAGAACGCAGTCCCTTATAGATGCAAGGCCGCGAAAAGGCTAGGATTGAGACATAACCAAGGTCGGATGTCCAAATAGTCGCCCAAATGGTGTGCGTGCTCAAAACGAGCTAGGACATCCGACCGTTCTATTGTCTGCGGTCAGCCAACGAAATAAACCCGACCCCGGCGCTAGAAATGCACAACATGTTCTCGAGGAGAATTCAACGCAATATCCTCCCCACGATCAGCTACTTCGTACAGAACGATAAGCCTAACCAAGCTAAAGGCAATTAAAGCCACCATCCCAGCCGAAGCGCCAGTCAAGATTCGAGAAAATGAATCGGGCACAAAGAACAATGCAAGCGCCAAGATTGCGGCTGAAGCGCAGTACACCATCACATACTTGATATTCCTACGTAGCGTCGGCGCATGCAGTTGATAGATTTCACCCAGTTTCGTTGACGCGGCCGCCAAGAACCGGTTACGAACAACGGCCGAGAACCCCAAAACAATTGATGAGACCGTCGCAATCGCACCATAAAGCTGGGAACCGAGAGCACGGTCAACCACAGGAGAAAGGAAAATACCGGCGAGCACGCCGACGGCCACAGCCAGCGCGAAATCCAAGCGCGGACGATCAAGCAACCTATCTAAAAGCCGCATCGTGCTACCTCCCCTCTGGCTATCCGTATAGCTTTTTTATCCTATCGAGATTGTCCGACAAACACGAGACTACATTCGCCTGCAACTGCTGCAACCCTTGCGCTCCATTCGGGTCAATCGAAATATCAACCTCAACAGATAGACGTTCTTCTATTAGGTTCATAACCTGCTGTGTGCCATCGTCGCCAAAGAGTTTGACAGAGAACTTCGAACCGCTACGCACTACAGGCGGCACATCGTGCCGTAGATTCCGGAGGAATCTACGCCGAGTTTCTTTAGATTGTTTGCCCGTGTGCGTGAGCTTTGCGGTGATGGTGATTTCTAGATCCCCTCCGATGGTGTTGGCGTAGGCTTCCATTGCAGCGACCAGCCCGGACTGCAACTGTGTGTTGAACAAATCGTGTCGTGTAGGGAACCGTAGCGTTGCTTCGGTGACGCCGCCAGAGTAGTTATCGAAGTCTTTAATTGAAGATCTTTCGATGACTGCTTCACTGCCCCATCGGCGTTGGACGCCTTGTTCGACTGGTAGCGTGGCGGCTTCGTCTAAAAACACCTCTAGCGCGTTAGCTGAGGGTGCTGACTGGCTGCTACGTATCATGGCGATGATGCCGGTTGGGCCGTCGACGGCGAACACGCTCGCGTGGGCTAGCACTTCGTCGGGGTCGTCGTCGGGGGTGAATAGTTCTGATATTTCGCCGTTTGATCGGTTGTAGCGAGTAATGAAGTCGTCGCTCATTGGTTTGAAGATGGTGACTGTGGGGTATTCGGTGGCGTGGTCTGCTGAGCAGTACATGTCGACCCCGTTGACTTTTACGTGCTGTTGGTCTGCTGGAAGTTTGGCCCATTGTTCAAACTTGTTTGCAAGGCCGGAGTGGATGGATGGGTAATTGGCGAGTTTCTCGCCTGGCGCTAGGGAAGTTAGTTTCCTGAAGTAGGCCTTTTTAGTTTTTGGTTTAGTCGTCATTGTTCCGTTTTCTTACTGTCCGCTGTTCTCGTTTTTGTGGCGTGCTGCCATATCCCACTCGTGGGCTTCGAATAGGGTGCGTTTGGCGTCGGCTTCGGTGAGGTAGGCGTCAACATCATTGGTGGTGTTTTGTTGGCGGGCTTTGATGAGGAGGCGGATGATTTCATCAACAGCCTCACGCTCACGCCTAGTAAGCAGCGCAGCCTCTTCCGGAGGCCTATACTCCTCAACTTCCTCTCGGGCTGGACGGCCCAGAATATCCAAAAGCTCTTCAGTCGAGATGCGAAACGCCTCTGCGAGCCCCGCAAGAGTCTTGAGCTGCGGCCGCGCGCTGCGCCCAGAAACCGCAGAGTAAACAGTCGGCCGAGAAAGCCCCGACCTTTCAGCCAGCTGCCCGTAGGAGGTAATGCCTACTCTGTCTGCCAGGGTCTTCCACGGTTCTGGGAATGTGCTACTCATACTTGAATCCTCGCCCGCCTATAGCCGTTTGTCTACGGCAATTGTAGACGAGCCGTATACAAACTACGGCAATGTAATTCGCTAAAACGTCGAAGTTTCGCCAAAAAGCAGTTGCAACCCTGTAGACGTTGGCGTATACTGCTTGCGAAAGCGGTAAACAAAAGTCTACGCTAAGGAGTAAGAGATGAAGAGATACAACTGGAGGTTCTCAGTGAAACTCATATCGCCTGAAGCGCTAAAGCAGTTCCTGCGCTTCCGAGGGATGAGCTACGCGGAACTCGCTTCCCGCGTAGGCTGCTCAAAGTCCCTGATCGGACACCTCGCCTCCGGCCGAAATACTCACACTGGCGTCGACGTCGCAAAGGGAATCGCCAAAACCCTCGACGTCCCCGTCGACGCTCTTTTTTGCCGGAGGTGTCTACTGTTCGACCAAGCGCCAATCATGGGCGGCGGGAGGTGTCGGCATGAGGACCCACCCGTACGCAGACAAATACCCAATGCTCCCAGACGACGAACTAGCCGAGCTGGCTGAGTCGATCCGCGCGAACGGACTACGCCAACCCATCGTCACCGACCGCGAAGGACGCATCCTCGACGGACGCAACCGCTACCGGGCGTGCGAACTGGCAGGCGTCCAACCAGACTACGTCGTCTACGACGGCGAGGACCTAGCCGAGTACGTGATCGACTGCAACACGTCACGCAGGCACATGTCGACCGGTGCTAGGGCAATGGCCACCGCGCTCGTGCTGGCTGAGGATGGGCGTCGTCGTAACGGACGTTGGACACGCGGATCAATCGATATTACCGGATCCGGTAATAGCAGCCAGTGGCGTCAACGCCTCACCGAGGCTGGTGTGGTTCTCGACTACACACCCCACCTCGCCAACAACATCATCACCGGCACACTCGCCCTCGACGCCGCCTACCGCGAAGCCAACCAAGCCAAACAATCCGCCGAAGCTGCGAAAATCGCGGCACGCAACCAAGCCCGCGCCCAACGCGAAGCCGAACAAGCCGAAGCCGAACGCCAAACCCGCCTCCTCAACGAGCTCACGGAAGCAGCGGCCACCCAGTTCTTGGCCTACATCGACTCAGGTGAAATGACCATCCCCACCGCCCACGCCGCTTGGACCGAGGCAACCCGCAAACAACGCGAAGAACAACAACAACTCGACCACTCCTACCGCACCACCATGCGAGCCATCCACACCGCCCTAACCACCTTCCAAGGAGGAGCCGACTACGCAACCACCATCTACACCAAGGTCTACCCCCACGAACACCGACTCATGGACCCCCACGAACACCTAACCATCCCACTCATCAACACCGCTATCGACTACCTAACCCGCTTAAAGGAGCACCTACAATGACCATCAACATCACCGCCCTGTATGACGCTCACGTCGCCCGCCATCCTCACGGGGTGACCACGGCTGACACGCGCGCCTATTTGAAAGCCCAAGTCAAACAACGCCTCGAACACGCCCCACGCGACCTTGAAGCGGAAGCTGACAACCTGGTGGCCGCCCAGCTGCCCCGCCTGCGTGAAAAGCGTAAGAACCTGGTTCGTACGAACTTCACGCGGATCATTGACAACCTCACTGGTGATGATGCCCAGTTGGATGTGGAAGCCATCTCGACGATTGCGTTGCCGACTGGTGACCCTGCTGGGGTGGATAAGACACTGCGGTTTTGGACGTTGGCCGACGCCCAACTGTGGTTGGAGGCTCGTCGTCAGCATAAGGATGCTGCGGTTGCGTCGTTCCATGCTGACTTGGACACGATTGGCCGGTTGTCGGAGTTGATGTATGCCAAGCGTGCGGTCACAATCGGTGACCTCATCCCCACCAGCGAGGTGAACTAGCCATGCGAACCCGCACGTCAACCACCCGCTGGCTGTCCCCACGCCAGGTCGCCGACACGCTCAACATCCCCGTCAACCGCATCTACGAAGCCGTAGCACGCAAAGAAATCCCACACAAGAAAATCGGCCGCCTCATCCGCATCCCAGCCAACTACCTAGAGGTGGGAGACCAACGATGAGCATCAACGCCGACCTACACCCACACGCGCCCCGGCTAGAGCGTGACCACTGGATCAACCGGGCCGTGTGCACGCAAACAGACCCAGAAATTTTCTTCCCCCAATACAAAGGCGACACCTATGTTGAAGCCCGCCAAATCTGCAGCACCTGCCCCGTAGTCCAAGAGTGCCAACAGTATGCGGACCGTGCCGAAAAATTCCAAACCGGGACGCTGCATGGCATGTATGGCGGAGAAACCCCCGACGAACGGGCAGCCCGCCGCCGAAAAACCCGAGAAAGGAAAACCCCGCAATGAAAATCACTTTCGTTGAAGAAATCGCCGACCACTACCACCCCGCAACAGTGGCCCACTTGCTCGGCATGCCACTCGAAGATGTGCACGCCGAAATCCGCGCAGGCACCATCCCCCACAAAACCGTGTACGGCACCCCCTACGTACCCGCCGAATACGTCAACACAAAAAAGGAGTCCCACTCATGAACACGATTGCCAGAAACCTGCTCATCGCCGTCGCTTTCGGCTGGACATTCGTCGCAGGCCGCGCCTGGGAATACGCTAGCTGGCCAGCGCTGGCCATCTGCCTTGTTCCCCTCGTCGGCGTCTTGTACGCGATCCACGTCCTCGACCAGGACGCAGCAGACGCCGAACGAGCACACTATGAGCGGCTTGATTACTACCGAGCCAAGGCTGAGCAGGAACGTCGCGCCTACTATCAGAAGCGGTTCGCCAGGCTTGAAGCGAAGGTGAACCAGCCATGAAGTGGATGCCCGAAAACTTCCACCCTTTTAAGGCAAGGTCGCAGTTTAACCAGATGGTTCCGCGCGAGCTGATGCGCAGCCTGTACCGGAACCCAGGCAGGTGGGCGTTGCTAGCAGATGCGTGGCAGCCCGACAGCCGCCAAGAACCAAACTCGCTACGCGCCTACTGCGCCACCCACGGGATCACCACCTCAATCCAACTCACCTGTGAAGACCCCCGCCAATACGTAGTGTTCGCCTGTTACGACCCGAAGTCGTCGTATGCACGCCAGCATGCTCGACGCCACAACAAGAAAGGAGACTGAAATGACGCCTGAAGAGACACTCGCCGCCCACAACAGAGGAGAAATCGAGTTGACCGCTGCCGAGATGGCAGCCGTAGAGCTCTCCCTCGCCGTCAAAAAACGGCTCCTCGAAGCAACCATCGATGACTTCGAGGTCGCTGTCGATGATCTGAAACCCCACATTTAGAAAGGAAACCCTTGACGATGACCAGCCACAAAGACCCGCTCACCCCCGGTGAAGCATTCCGACTCGCCTCAAACGCAGTCGTCGACGCAAACATCGCCTACGACTACATTGGCAACCGGCTCGACGACCTGACCGCGTCCACGATCACCGACGACGACATGGACTTGCTCCGCAGCATGGTCAACCGAGAACGCAAAAACCTATCCGCAGCCATCGACATGCTCGACGCGAGCGTCAAGGCGTGGCTAGTCAAAGACGCGTGCGACGACCTCGACAAGGTCAACGACGTCTCCGACCTTGGCTTCACCGACGAGCGCGACCATGACTAGCCCGCACAGACTGCCGTTGTTTCACTGCGAAACCGCACTCACACTCCTAGGCCAAGACCCGGTCGACTTAGACCGTGTACGCATCCACTTAACGTCCGCAATAGCCCAACTCAAACAGAAAGAAAACAAGAAATGACCACCACAGAAGAACTCATGAACACCTACCAGGCACTCAAAGTGCAGCGGGAGACGATCACCGAACAAATGGAACAAACCAAAACGCTGCTAGCAGCCGCGTTGCCTGATGGCGGGGAAGTGGCCGGTCACAAAGTGGTGTATACGCGTGGCCGCGTCAACTGGGCGAAAATCGCCCGCACCTACCCGCAAGAAAACAACCCGCACCTGTACCAGACCGTGACCGAGCTGAATCGTAAGGCGGTTCCGGAGAATGTGCAGGATGAGTTCCGGGCCGAGGCCACGGTGACCATCCGATGACCTTTGAGTACATAAGCCCTGACTACCTCGACGACGCCCGCCTGCACCCGGGTGACATCATCCGCATGTGCAATGGTGAAGCGGCGATCTTTCACGTCACCCACTTCAATGATGAGCGGCTCTTCTTCTGGCGCACCACAGGTTCAGTGTGGCTAGACCACCCGCTGCCCAAACACGTGTTTCCGATCCGCCTGCTGTACTCCCACTACGAGGAGGCCAATAAGTGACCGCCCAAACACTACCCGTCATGCAACCGGTCGCCCAACCTGACCTCAGTGTCCAGGAGTCGGTGATGGGCATGCTCAAAACCATGATCGAACACGAAATCACCAACCAACCCCGATCCCTGCAAAAAAGGATCGGACCGTCGGAGATTGGGATGGACTGCGATCATTGTTTGGCGGCGCGGCTGGCCGGGTGGGACAAACACGAACCCGTACCAGCATGGCTGCCGTTCATCGGCACCGCCGTCCACGCCACCCTCGAGCGACTCTTCACACAGGCTAACGACGAGATCGTCGCTAAAGGCGATAAGCCGTTGTGTTTGGTTGAGCAGCGGGTCACGGTCGGCCAAATCGGCAGCCAGACCATCACCGGATCCACCGACCTGTTCCTACCCGACCAGTTAGGCGCAACGAGCACGGGGATGACCGTGGACTGGAAGATTGTTGGCAACCGGACGCTCGATAAGGTGCGAAGCGCCGAGCACCCCGGCAAGCAGTACGAGGTGCAAGCACACTTGTACGCACGCGGTTGGGAGAACGCAGGCTATGACGTGTCGCATGTGGCCGTGTATTTCATGCCCCGCCAAAAACCAACCCTCAACGAAGGATATTGGTGGATCGCCGAATACAACCCAGATATTGCCGACAAGGCGTTGGCACGTGCGAACCACTTCCAACGCCAAATCGACGCCCTAGCCACGATCAGTAGCGATCAGGTCGGCAAGTGGATTAGTGGTCTTGACCGCGCGGCCGGTTGTTACGACTGCGCGAAATACCCCGATTATCACATGGACGCCAATGGGCAGACCAGCCTGGGCTCCGTCCTCAACATCAAATGAAAGGAACCAAGACTATGTCTTCTACTTTGAACGAAGTCCTCAACGAGGACACCAGCAGCGAAGTTGCCTCCATCGATGCCGGTGAACTCCCTCGATACTCTAACCCATTCGCTCATTTCATCGCGCTGCTCAACGACGGTGCACTTAACCGGGATGCCAGCGGCGAACTACGGAAACTGCTGTCACGCTGTGACCAAACCGGAGGCAAAGGCACGCTCACGTTGACAATCACTGTTGATGCTGAAAGAACAGACCACTCCGGAGAAGCGTTGATCTCTACCAAGCTGGCCAGCAAGCTGCCTGACTACCCGCGCGGATTCCACACGCTACGCCACAACGACGGCTACTTCCATCCGACCTTGTTCTAACCCAACCAATTAATTGAAAGGAAACTAATTATGTCTCTGACACTCAACGACGTGCTCGCACCAGACGGGATCACACTCAAACCCGAAACCATCGGCGAAACCCTCGGCGGCATAATCACCGCCACCGAAGTCCGCCAGGCCAACGACTATACAACTGGCAAGCCTGACTTCTGGGACGACGGCAAGCCGAAAATGCAGATCGTCGTCACCGTCAACACCGGCAGCAAGACTGCTGAGGGTGATGACGAGCTCGGCAACATCTACATCAAAGTATGGGGCGAACAACGCACCGCGCTGATGAAAGCCATCAAGGACACCGGATTGGACGCCGACGCCGCCCTAGCCGCCGGTAACCAGTTCTCAGTGACATTTACTGGTGAGAAGCCGAACGAGAAGAACCCTCGGTTTAACGCGACGAAGCTCTATGAGTATCGGATTGTTCCGCGTGCGAACGTGGCTGGCGCTCTGGCAGAACCCACGCCAGCGCCTGCTGCGCCTGCGGCTCCTGCGGCTCCTGCTGCGCCAGTGGCACCAGCCACGGTAGCCCCACCCACACCCGCTGCACCTGTAGCGGCTGCACCCGCGGCGGCGGCTACTCCAGCAGACACCGCCCGCCAACTCATCGCCCAAGGCCTCGACAACCAATCGATCGCCATGGCCACCAACCTCGACCCGGCCGTCATCCAAGCCCTCCGCGGCCAACAATAACCCCCACCCCTACGGGGGGGTGCCTGTGAAGCGAACCAGCGCAACCACCGGGGTGCAACTCCCCGGCACAGGACAAAACAACAACCAACGACGACGAAAAAAAGAGGACACCGTATGACCAGCCCGATCCACGACCGCGCACTACACTTACACTCCTACGGGCTCGCCATCCTCCCCATCCACGCCCACCACCCAGAACGCGGCGACAAACGCCCCGCTATCAACTGGAAACAACTCCAAACCCAGCACTTAACCACTGCTCAAGTCGACCAATGGTTCCACAGTGGTGACTACGGGATCGCCGTCGCTATGGGCGCCACGTCCAACGGGCTCATGATGATCGAACTCGAAGGCAACGCAGCATCTCATCTTGCCGAACTAACCCAGCTTGCTCAAGACTCCGGGCTCGAACACCTATGGCGGCGCTTGTTTGGTTGGTGGGAAACCACGCCGTCTGGCGGCCACCACTGGTACATCTACGTCCCAGACAACACGCATGGTAACCGGAAGCTCGCCCGCACCGCTGACGGCAAAGTGTTGGCTGAGACGCGCGAGAACGGCGGCTACAGCGTCGTCGCACCCCTCGACGGAGCCAAGTTCCATCATTCTGGGAAAGGCGCCTGGACGGTCTTACAGGGTGGTCCAGAGACCGCTGGGACGTTCACGGTCGACGAGCTCGACGACGTCCTGGCCGTGTTTCGTACGCTCGACCAGACCCCACAACGCGAACCAGCCCGGCCAAGGCCTGTGAGCGCGCTGTCTGAGGTTGATCCGCACGCCGGGATTAGCCCCGGCGACGCCTTTGAAGCTGCACACACGTGGGAAGACATCCTCACCCCACACGGATGGACACCAGTCGCTCAACGCGGCAGCGAGACCTACTGGCGGCGTCCTGGCAAGAAGCATGGGATCAGCGCGTCGACCGGCCGCGCAGCCGACCGCGACCGACTCTATGCCTGGACCACAAGCACCATGTTCGAGGCTGAGGTGCCCTATACGAAATTCGGCGCCTACGCGCTGTTAGAGCATGGTGGTGACCACTCGGCAGCGGCTAAACACCTGCACGGTAAGGGTTATGGGCGGCAGGCTGAGCACGTGCGGGACACGACCGGGTTGGATGCGTGGATCACCCGCAAAACCACAGAAACCCAGACTGAGACTCAGACTGACACTCACACTGAGACTGAGACTGACAGTGTCGCTGCGCCTGATGCTGCACCTCAACCCGCAGCCACGACACCCACGACGCCGCCCACGCTCACCATCGTCGAGCCAGACGTGTACACGCGTACCGACGACGGCAACGCCCTCCGCTTCACCGACACCTACAAACACGAATTCAAATACATCGAAGAACGCAACACGTGGGCACACTGGGACGGATCCAAATGGGACATCGAAGGCGGCAACGCAGCCGCCATCGAAGCAGCACGCACCCTCGCCCGCAACCTCCCCACCGACGACAAAGCCGACGAAACCCACCGCCGCCGCTCCCTATCCGCCAACGCCATCCGCAACATGTTATCGCTTGCCCGCAACACCAAAGGAATCTACTCCCACATCACCCAATTCGACGCAGACCCCTACACGTTAAACACACCCAAAGGAACCATCAACCTCCACACAGGCCAACACACACCACCAGATCCTGCGATCCTCTGCCTACGCTCCACCACCGTCGAACCCAACTGGCAACAACCAACCCCCAGGTGGAACCAGTTCATTGATGAGATCTTCATGGGCGACACCCACCTCGTCACCTACATCCAACGCTTCCTCGGCCAAGCCATCATCGGCGAAACCAAAGAACAACTCCTACCCTTCTTCTACGGAACCGGAGCCAACGGCAAAACCACGCTACTTAATGTGGTCCAGCATATTCTCGGCATCGGCCAAACCGGCTACTCAACCACAAGCCCTGCCGAAATCCTCACAGTCGCAAACCGGCACCCCACCGAAATCGCCGCCCTATCCGGCGTCCGCCTAGCCGTCATCTCCGAACTCGAAGAAGGCCAACGCATTGCTGAAGCCAAAGCCAAAGAACTCACCGGCGGCGACAACATCACCGCAAGGTTCATGGGACGCGACTTCTTCACCTTCAAGCCGACTCATACGCTAGCCGTCCTCACCAACAACACGTTAGAGACCCGTGGCGGCGGCAGCCCAGCGTTGTGGAGACGCATGCGACTCATCCCATTCCTGTACACAGTCCCTAAACGCGACCGCGACCCCTACCTAGAACAAGCACTCATGGACGAAGCCCCCGGCATCCTCGCCTGGCTCATCCAAGGCACCCTCGACTACCTCAACGACGGACTACGCGAACCAGAATCCGTCCGAATAGCCACCTCCGAATACGAAGCCGACCAAAACACAGTCCGCCAGTTCGTATCGGAAGTGTGCACGATCCATGAGGTTAATCAGGATTTGTTTCAGGTGCCGGTGCCGAGGGTGCGTGCTGCTTATGAGCGGTGGTGTGAAGCCAACGGATACGACCCGGTTAATGCGATCGCGTTCGGTCGTCGCATGCGCAAAGAAGGACTCGACGTCAAAGTCTCGAACAGCATCCGCTTCTACGTTGGTTTGTCGTTGCCTGACGACGCCTTGGAAGGAGCGCTAAATGACTGATTTAACCGAGTACGGATCAGCACTCAACATCCGTACTACATCCGTACTGATCCGTACTTTTCCACAGGATTCTGTGGACAAGTCAGTACGGATAGTACGGATCAGTACAGATAAAAAACTTGATCCGTACTGCCACTTTTCCGCTCTAACTAGCCACTCCATAAAACAAAAGTACGGATGTACGGATACTTTTCAATACATATGTGATGAGTATCCAGAAGAGCTATCCCAAATGTCTAAAAACAAAAACCGTAAAACGCTATATACGCAACGCGACTCAAAAACATCCGTACTGCCGTACTGTGCTGCTTCCGGGCAGGTGGCCCATGCGTGAAAAAACACTCGAACAACACCTCACCAAAACCGTCCAAGCCCAAGGCGGACTCTGCTGGAAACTCGTATCCCCCGGCACGGCCGGAGTCCCAGACCGCCTCATCATCCTCCCCGGAAACAAGATCGGCTTCATCGAACTCAAAACCACCGGCCAAAAACCACGCCCAATCCAACAACACCGACTCAACCAACTCCACGCCCTCGGAGCCACCGCCCTCACCATCGACCACCCCAACCAAATCCAGGAGGCACTCAATGCAATACAAGCCTCATGACTACCAACGCACCGCGATCACATTCCTCTACACCCACCCGGCTGCTGTGCTCCTACTCGACATGGGCTTAGGTAAAACCGTCATCACGCTGACTGCTTTGCAGGGCTTGCTCTCATCCTGCTTGTCTCGCCGGGTGCTCGTCGTCGCTCCGAAACGAGTCGCCCAATCCACATGGCCACAAGAAATCAGCAAGTGGGATCACCTCGCCGACCTCACCTACACCGTCTTAGCAGGCAGCCCCGCCCAACGCGCACAACAAGCCGGCACGCAAACTCACATTCACATCATTAATCGTGAACTCCTACCTTGGCTCGTCACCCACCACGGTAAAGACTGGCCATACGACACGGTCGTCATCGACGAGCTCTCCAGTTTTAAGAACGCCCAATCCAAACGCGGCCGAGCCCTCTCCCGCGTCCGCCCACACATCAAACGGATCATCGGCCTAACTGGCACACCCACGCCCAACGGACTCTTAGACTTGTTCGGTCAATATAAGATCATCGACCCTACGATTTTCGGCACAAGGATCACCGCCTACCGCGAAAAATATTTTCAGCCCACCAAATACGTGTACGGCCGCCCAGTCGACTGGCAACCCATTGAGGGAGCCGAACAACAAATCCATGACAAGATCCGGCCCGTCACCCTGTCCATGTCTGCTGCCGATCACCTGTCCATGCCTGACCTGTTCACCGTCAACCACCGGGTGGTCATGCCTGCTAAGGCTGCGGCGTTCTATAGTCGGCTTAAGCGTGACCTGGTCGCCGACCTCGACGGCGACACTATTGACGCGCTCAACGCGGCATCCCTTGCCGGCAAGTTGCTGCAGCTCGCTAACGGCGCTCTTTACACGTCAGAAAACGAGTGGACCGAGGTTCACAACGCGAAGCTTGACGGGCTCGAAGACCTACTCGAGGCAGCCAACGGACAACCCCTGCTCGTCGCTTATTGGTATCAACACGACCTCGAACGCATCCAACAACGCTTCCCACAGGCTCGGCTGCTGGATGCGGCCGAGGATTTCCAAGCATGGAACGAGGGTGCGGTGCCGCTTGGCCTGATTCACCCCGCGTCCGCTGGGCACGGACTCAACCTCCAGCAAGGCGGACACCTACTCGTCTGGTACTCACTCACCTGGAGCCTTGAGTTGTATCAGCAGACGAACGCCCGCCTGTACCGGCAAGGTCAAACCCGACCTGTCACTATCACCCACCTTGTCACCCAGGACACGATCGATCAACGAGTCCTCAACGTACTCAACAACAAAAACAACGTTCAAGCAGCGTTGATTGATGCTGTGAAGACCGAACTCAACAACCAATGAAAGGACGATAACGATGACCACAGGATTCCACCCGGTCAAAACCACGACCACTGACGGCTACATCGAAATACAAAGCGGCAGAATCGAACTGACGATCTCCCGCAAAGACCCCGTCGCAACACTGCACATGCCCGGACTGCAATGGCATGCACCGACAGAACACGTCAAAGCATTCATCGATCAGGTAGTCCGCTGCCTAACCGGCCAAGCTACGACGACGCAAAAGCATGGCCCGTTCACAGTCTACGGATCCGCTAAAGGCGACTTCCTCGTCAACGTGATAGCGGCTGCGTCCGAGTTCCGCGACGGTGGCTTCTTCTTTGACCTGCACCGATTGTATACCACCGTCGATTTTGAACCGCTGCTCGACATTGCCGCCGGGATCAACAGGCACGGCTGGTGGGAAAACAACCAGGAGGATAACTCATGCAGCCTGTAGGTTCCCCTCGGTGCGTCCACGCCCACAAAGGCAATCTCGCCATCACCCTCTACGAAAACGGCACCGGCCACTTCACCCTCGGCAACACCACATGGGATGCACCCAAACCGAAAATCATCGCTCTGGTCAACCACATTGTGGCCGGGCTCAACGGCAAGTCTGGTTCGATGCGCCGCCACGGCCCATTCCGCGTGTACACGGCACGCGCCAACGAGGGCTACATCGGCGTCACCGTCACCGTCACCGAAATGTTCGACGACGACCTCGCCACGTTCGAGCAGCTGTACCGCAACGACGACTTCACCGACTTGCCGGTCATGGTTGAAGCGCTCGCTAAACATGGCTGGTGGGAACAGGAGGACGGGCGATGAGTAGCAAGTCTTATCAGAAAGGCCGCAAGCAGGGCTACCAACGAGGCCTGACTCGCGGGCTCGAACTGGCCCCGCACACGGTTACGCGACATCAACTTCGCGTTAGCCAACAAAGCAGCAGGCCCCGGCTCACGTTACGACCTATACAACACCGGTTATGCGCACGCCATGCGAGAAGCTCGCAAAGCGATCGAAGAGCTGCGCCGCGAACTCGCCGACGACCTACTACGCCTGCACCTAACAAACCCCAGCGACGACAACGACGACGACTAGAAAGGACTACTGCTAGTGGCTGTGCTCGACCTGACAACCATCCTCGCCGACCTCAAAACATGGGAGCCCATCATGAACGACGCCTCCCACATCACGGTGCCTGCGATCCGGTACACGCACGGCCACACCACCGGCGCACAGGCAGACTCTCAGGTCGAGCGCGCCACATATGCTAAAACCCGATACCTAGCCGACCTCGAAACAATCCTGAACGCCGCCTACTCGACAGGGTGGCGTGACGAACCGCGTGACGGCAGCCCCTACGACTGGCTGACTGCTCGCGCGGATTGGGGGCCACGCAACGGCCCACAATGGGCGCAGCATGTCACCGCTTTAGAGCAGGTGCATGCTCGTTGGCAACACGCCTGCGCACCAGCCTCCGAAACCTCGGACCACTTGTGTCCGGCCTGCGGCCACGCAAACCTGATCTGGCACCACCACGAACGCCTCTACCGCTGCCCGGCATGCTCGTACGCAGCCACAGCCGAGCAAGCCGCCAACCTCCGCCGACATGTGATCCGCCAATCCGACACGGGGCTCACCCGCCAAGACGCCAGCACACTGTTCGACCTGACCCCCGCCGCATTGCGTAAACATATCCAGCGCGGCAACCTCACCCCCAACCCTGACGGACTCATCCACACTGGTCAGCTGCGAAACCTGCCACGCCGCTAACCCCAAACCCCGCCACACATCTGCTATAGTCACGCCTAGAGGTCACTCACTGCACCCAAAAACACCCTCACCCATAGTTTTCACGCCCACCCCACCCGGGAGGTGAAACCATGCCCACCCCCAAAAAACCACGCCGCCGCATCAACAACTACCCCTACCGCGACCTCTCCAAAGCCCTATACCGCAAAAGCAAACGCACCAACGCACCCTGCTGGATCTGCGGCCAACCCATCGACTATGACGCCCACTGGAAATCCAAATGGTCATTCACCGCAGACCACATCACACCAATCGCGCTAGGCGGCAAATGGCGCGGCGAACTCCGACCAGCACACCGCTCCTGCAACTCCCGCCGCGGCGACACAACCAACAAAAACCAACAAACAACAGTGAAACCACCAACAACCAACAGCAGGAAATGGTAAAAACCAAAGAATAACTTTCCTCAACAACTTCGACGCCACCAAAACCCCAGGGGGACCACACCCCACCACGCCCACCTGCCACCCGCGTGCATAGGCAGTTTTTTACACGAACCTAGTTTTCGCGAGTTACACGAAAAAGAACAGGAGGGTCACGATGGCTAAAACAGTTAAGCCGTGTGGGACTCCTGCGGCCTATCAGCGTCATCGGCGGGCTGGTGAAGAGCCGTGTGATGCGTGCCGGGCTGCCCAGCGGGAGAATTCGCGCCGGTATCGGCAGCGTAAGCGAGACGGGTCGGCTGCCAAAGTTAATGATGCGGTGGCGGAGGCTGCGCCGGTTGAGACCGTGGACGCCTTAGAAGAAGCGTTGGATTCGTTGCGGATTGTTCGCGCCGTGTTGCATGGCGGTGAGGTTCCGGCGAACGCGGTGGCGGGGTTGACTCGGCGGCGTGATGAGCTGGTTGACCGGATCGGCCAGTTGCGTGGCGAGTCTGGCCAGAAGAATGAGGGCGGGGTTTTTGATGAGCTTGCAAAGCGTCGGAAGAATCGGGGCGCAGCGTCCTAGGATCGAAACGGTTCCGTCTGATGCCGTGTTTTTTGAGCCGGGTGAGATTGCCGCTGATTTGATGGCGTTGGCGGGTAAGCCGTTGGATGATTGGCAGGCGTACGTGGTTCGTGCTGCTCGTGGCCAGCGTGCCGACGGCAGGTATGCCGCATTCGAAGTAGGAATTAACGTGCCTCGCCAGAACGGCAAGAACGTGATTATTGAGGCGGTTGAGCTTGACGGGCTGTTTATGGATCCTGATTGTGAAGTGATCACGCATTCAGCGCATTTGTTTTCGACGGCGCGGAAGGCGTTTCGTGAGTTGGAAGCGATTATTAGGTCTTCTCCTGATCTTTTTGCTCGTGTGGTGGGCAGTGAGGGTAAGGGGCTGCGTGATGACGTGCGTGGGATTAAGACATCATCGGCGGAGATGAGTATTGAGATCATGCCGTCAGCGGATAAGCCGCGGGGTGCGAAGATCACGTATTTAGCGCGGTCGGCGGGGTCTGCTCGTGGGTTGACTGGTGACTTGGTTGTTTTGGATGAGGCTTATGATCTGACGGCGGATCAGATCGCGGCGATGATGCCGACGATGGCTGCGCGGACGATGGATCGTAATCCGCAGATTTATTACACGTCTTCGGCGGGTATGCCCTCGTCGGAGGTGTGGGAGGAGGTCCGGGCGCGTGGTCTTGCTGGGGATAGTCCACGGTTGGCCTATTTTGAGTGGTCGGCTGATGATGATGCTGATTCTGATGATGTGGATGCGTGGTATCAGGCTAACCCGGGTCTTGGGGTGCGGATCGATGAGGAGTATGTGGCTGAGGCTGAGTATCGGGGCATGGATGAGGAGCGGTTCCGGCGGGAACGGCTAGGGATCTGGGCTCGTGTTGGTGACGAGCAGGGGTTGTCTGATCGTCAGTGGGCTCGCCAGCTTGATGAGGGTTCGATGCCTGGGGATCTGGTCGTGTTTGGGCTGGACGTGTCCCCGTCGCGTGATAGTGCTGCGATTTCGGTGGTGTCTGCACGTGGGGATGGCCGGTTGCATGTGGAGCTGGTCGACCACCAAGTGGGCACGGATTGGGTTGTGGCTCGTGCGAAAGAGCTGTGTGACCAATGGAGCCCTGGCGGGTTGGTGGTTGATGCGGGGTCGGCTGCTGGTTCGCTGGTGGGTGAGTTGTTGCGTGCCAGGGTGAAAGTGATCCAAGTGTCTGGCCGGGAGTATTGGCAGGCCTGCGGGCTGGCCTATGACCTTTTCCAGCAGGGAGCGTTAGCGCATATTGGGCAAGAGCCGTTGGATGAGGCGGTGGGGAACGTGAAGATTAAACCTAAAGGGGATTCGTTATTTACGTGGGCGCGGATTGACACGGCGGTGACGATCGGCCCATGGGTCGCAGTCACGTTAGCGGTCGCTGGTTGGGATAAGACGAAGAAACGCCGGCCTCGTAAGGGTGGTTCGAGCGGGTGGAAGGTGGTGGCTTTATGAGCATGCTTTCTGATGGTGAGTGGGCGCTGGTTGGGCGTTTGGAGGAGACAATTCGGGATAAGCAGCGGCGTAACCGGCTGCGCACCGCCTACATGGATGGCAAGCATGTGTTGCGCCGGTTGCCGCCGTCGGCTCCACCATACTTGCAGCACTTGAAAACAGTGCTGGGTTGGCCCGCTAAAGCGGTGGAGTTGTTGGCACGAAGGATCCGGTTGGACGGGTTCGACTACGGTGCTGATGACGTGTTCGGCGTTGATAGTTTGTTGGCTGGGAATGATTATTTTGCGGCGGTGGCGCAAGCTCAGATCTCGGCGTTGGTGCATTCGACTGTGTTTCAGACGGTGACTGCTGGTGGTGAGGGTGAGCCGGGTGCGGTGATCTCTCAGGTGACCGCGCTGAATGGGACTGGCGAGTGGGATGGTCGACGTCGCGCGTTCAAGAATTTCCTGGCTGTCACCCAGTGGCCTACCCGTGGTGAGACTGGTTTGCGGTCCAGTGGTGAGTTCACGCTTTTCCTTGACCATGAAGTGGTGTGGGTGGTTGATGGGCGTGTGGTCTCGCGTGTGCCGAGCGTGGTGCGCATGCCGGTGGTGCAGTTGCCGTATAAGCCAAGGTTGGATCGGCCGTTTGGGTCGTCTCGTATTTCGCGTGCGGTCATGTCGATTACTGATTCAGCGGTGCGCACGCTAATCCGTTCAGAGGGCACTGCAGACCTGTATGGTGTGCCCTGGTTCGTGATTTTCGGGCCGGATGAGTCCGCGTTCTCACGCGATGGCTGGCAGATGATCATGGACCGGATCAACGTAATCCCAGACAACGAGGACGCGGCCAGTCCGCGCGCGGAGGTCCAGCAGTTCTCGCAGGGCTCTCAGCAACCTCACGTGGAGCAGTTGCGCGTACTAGCCGGGCTGTTTGCCGGTGAGACGAACATCCCGGTCAGTTCGCTGGGTGTGGGCTTGTCGCAGGCTAATCCGACGTCGGCGGAGTCGTATATTGCTTCGCGTGAGGATCTGATCGCTGAAGCATTGGATGCGCAGGCGGCATGGTCTAGCGCCCACCAACGTATCGTGCAGTGGGCATGGCAGATCGCTAACCGTGAATCGGTGTTGCCGGTTGAGTTGGAGCGTATGGTGCCGGTGTGGCGGGATACCCAGTTCACTTCGCGGGCGGCCGCAGCCGATGCGACCGTGAAGCTCGTGTCGGTGTTCCCGTGGATGGCTAGTTCGGACGCTGTGGTGGAGTCGCTTGGTTTTGATGCGGGGACGACGCAGCGGTTGAAGCAGGACATGCGCCGGGGTGCAGGTCGGGACATGCTCGCTGGACTACTAGGAGGCGAACGTGGTTTCACGCAGGGAACTAGCAGCCAAACAGACTCTGGACCGGGCGTTGGAGGAAGCGTTACTGGCTGATCTTGACCGGCTGTGGGACCAGATTAAAGGCTGGGACCGTGTCGCGGTGGAGAACGCGCTTGTCGAGTTGCTGCCGGGCATCGTGGATGCTTATGGGGCTGCCTATGCGGAGGTTGCTGCACTGTGGTTCGAGCAGCTGGTCGGTTCAAGCCCGGTGGTGGGCTCGCCGGATCGGCGTGAGGCTGTGACTCGGTCGGTGCGTTATGCGTTGCGTCCGTATCTTGAAGGGGCTGCGTTGGGTGTGGTGCAGTCTCGGGTGGCGTCGGTGGTGTTGCGTCATGCTCGGCAGGCTGGCCGGGATGTGATCGATGATTCGGTTCGTGCCACGCCCGGGGTGCGCTACGCACGGCGGCTCACCGGTACAGAAAATTGTGATTTCTGTGTGATTCTTGCTTCGCGCGGACCGGTGTATGGGACTGAGTTGGATGCTGGTGGGTGGGGGAATCGGTATCACGATGATTGTGATTGTGAGCCGGTGCCTGTACGCGGCCAGTGGCGGCCAGACTCGGATTCACCACGGGGTGTGTCCTGGGATGGGGAGAACCCGGGCTATGACTTTGAAGAGCTTTATCTTGATGAGTACCGGCCGTATTGGCGTCCGGGTGACAAGATTACTGATGTTACTCGTAGGCGGCGGGATGCGCGACCTGCAGGTCGGCCGGGTAGGCCGAAAGGATCGAAGAACAAGAAGCCGAAGGTTGCGACAGGTGCTGGTGGTGGTGGGAAGAAACCACCGGTGATTCCGTCGGTTGAGGGCATGGACGTACCCGAGTGGTTGACTGACAGGGTGCTGGATAAGATCATGAACGGCGTTATCTGGGTCGACAGGAGCGGTAAAGCGATACTGCATGGCGGTCACAAGCATGGCAAAGGCTGGCTAAACAAAACTGAGTTTCCCGAATCGTGGACTACTGATGACGTCCGGAAAGCCATCATCCTCACGTGGAACAAACCTGATGCGGTCAGGTTTAGTGGAGATCGAAGAGAAACAAGAAAAATTATTGATGGCGTAGTTGTTCATGTATCTGCCTATGGGCGACACTACGATAGATTCATTGCAGCGTATCCTCTTGGCGGGGCGGGAGTGCGTGAAAATCGGATTAATAAGAGTTATAATAAAGTCATCCCTCCTGATTGGAACGATAAGAGGCAGAGATGGCAGAGATCTTAGGCGCAACTCGTCTACTTGAAATCTATCGCGCCCAGATATTTCCAAAATTAGACCCGGGATTTCAGGGGACAATTGAAAGCGACCAAATAGCAGGAGAAATATCTTGGGAACTCGAGGGATTCTTGCAGTTTTCTCTGCTTGATGGCGTAGAAATTCCCGATGAGCTTCTTGACATCACCGAGGATGAGGTTCGTGGTGGTTGGGATCCGGAGTTGACTGAGCGAACACTCGACTGGATCGCCAAACACCGAGAGAAGAACGCCGCCGCATAGGCGATCACACTACAAGTTTCTACCCCACCTAATGGTGGGGTTTAGTTTTGCCCATCCCGCACGGGATGGGTTTTTCAATGCCCGCACGGGAGAAAGAAGGTTGACCATGGACGAAACCACTAAGCCAGACAGACAGACAGACGAGGCTGAGAAGAATGATTCTCAGGTTCAAGAATCTGCCAGCACCGATACTCATCCTGCACAGGAAACAGACTGGAAAGCGCAGGCTCGCAAGTGGGAAGAACGAGCCAAAGCCAACAAGACGCGTGCCGACCAGCTCAAAAAAGAGCTCGACGACGCCAACAACGCGTCAACCGACCTAGACAAGGCCCTGGCACGGATCAGCAAGCTCGAAGACCACAACAAGCAGCTGCAGCACTCCGCGCTCGTCGCCGAAGTCGCAGCCGCGAAAAACGTGGACGCCAGCCTGCTGTCGGGTACGACTCGCAAAGAGTTAGAAGCCCACGCTGACCGGCTGTTGGCATGGCGAGGATCTGGGGCGGCTAGTGCTGCTGCGCCGAACCTTGGCGGTCAACCATCGAACCAACCAGAACCTGACGCCACCAGAAAACTGGTGCGCGAACTATTCAACAAGGAGTAAAAACAATGGCGATTATTGACTCTAATAGCCTGAAGGCGGTCTTGCCTGAGACGTTTGCGGGCAAGATCGTAGATAAGGAAAAGTCCACCTCGACGGTGGCACGCCTGTCTGCGTCCGAGCCGATGCTGTTCGGCCACGTCAACTACGTGCGGTTCAACGACACGGTTCGTGCCGAGTTCGTTGAAGAAAAGGGCGAGAAGTCCTCGACGAGCGCCGCATGGGAAAAGGTGACCGCCGTGCCGCACAAGTCCGTCGTCACCGTCCGCGTGACCGACGAGTTCCTGTGGACGGACGAGGACCATCAGGTGCAGATCATCGACCGGGATGTGGTTCCGGCGATGCGCCTGGCACTCGCGCGTGCTCTTGATCTTGGTCTCTATCATCGGATCAACCCGCTCACGGGCAACACGATTGACACGTGGACCAACTACCTGACCTCGACCAGCCTTACGGTCGAGCAGAACACGGCCGACGCCGACGTCGATATTCGCACGGCGGCCGGGCTCGTCGTCGCTAACGACGCACCAGTCAATGGCCTGGCGTTGGACCCGAAGATGGCTTGGGAGCTGGGTAACCTGCAGGGCAAGCTCGCTAACGGCGACCCTGACGGCCGTCAGCGCTACCCTGAACTTGGCCTGGGCGCCGACATCACCTCATTCATGGGGCTTAACACCGCCGTGGGTAACACGGTTTCTGGTCTGCCGGAAGCTGCGGACACGAAGGTCCGCGCGATCGTCGGTGATTTCCGTGATGGTATCCGGTGGGGTATCCAAAAGGAACTCCCGCTCGAAGTGATCCCCTACGGTGATCCCGACGACCAGGGTGACCTCAAGCGTGGTAATCAGGTGGCGCTGCGTATCGAGCTGGTTTACGCCTGGTATGTGCTGGCTGACCGGTTCGCCGTCGTGAAGGCGAAGGCAGGTGCCTAATGCGGCTGGTGCATAAGCAGACGCAGGTCGTCGTGGATGTGCCTGAGGATTTTGTGGCTCGTCTTGGCGTGGGCTGGGAACCTGTGAAGGAGTCCAAGCCCGCCGCTAGGGCGGCTGCAGCCAAGAAGGCGTCAGCTAAGAAGTAAGCAGCATAGAGGGGTAGGGGGTAGTCGTGGCGTGGACAACCGCAGATGATGTTTTTGATTCGTGGATTGGTGCGAATGTGCCGTCCGAGCCGCTCGTGGTGTCACGGTGGATCGCGAAAGCTGAGCGGCTACTACGCCGCGAGTTCCCCACCCTCAACGACCGGATCGCTAGTGGCGATGAGCCTGACCTGTTAGACACGGTCAAAGACGTCGTGATTGCGATGGTCACCCGCGTGTTCCGCAACCCGGAAGGGATCCGCCAGATGCAGGAGACTGACGGGTCGTTTACGGGGTCGATCACGTTTAGTGGTGACCAGCCGGGCGGGCTGGTGTTGCTGGACTCGGAGCGAGACGCGCTGCGCGAGCCCGGCATGCAGAAGACGGGGCAGGTGTTCAACCGGAGCATGCTCCCGGCCGGTCATGGTGCGCATTTGCCGTGGTGTGACCGCACATGGAACCCGGCTCGGTGTTCGTGCGGGGCGAGCCTTGCCGGGTATCCGTTGTGGGAGGGCGGTGAACATGCTTAAACGCATCACCACCACGCTGATGATCTACCGGGCGCCGCAGGGCGTGGACGATGACGGCTATCCGTTGTTGGAGCGGCCGTGGACGCAGTGGGAGACGGTGGCGTGGCCGGTGTGGACGGTCTCGCCGCGGTGGGAGGAGCGTGAGCATGCTGGCGGTCGGCAGACCGTGGCCAGCGGGCTACGCATCTCGGCTCCTATCGACGGGCCACGGCCCGAACCCGATGATGTGGTCATGGTTCCTGGTTTGGAGTCCGGTGGCCCTTATCGCGTGTCGGGTGAGGTGCTCGTGTGGGATCGTAACCCGTTCTTGGCGGTGACCCGGCTGCGCGGGATCGTCGTCAACCTTGAAAGGAGCAGACGATGAAAATCGAACGAGTCCAACTCAACCACGGTCAGATCGCCGCGTTCTTAAAATCCGGGGACATGACTGCGCTGATGAGCGAACATGCCGACCAGGTCGCGGGGCGTGCAGGTCCAGGCTACCGGGCATCAACCTGGCACGGTGATAATCGTGTCATCGGCTCGGTCGAGACCGACACGGTCCAGACGATGAGGCGTGAAGCTCGTGACCACAGGCTACTGCGCGCGTTAGGAGGCTAGACGCGATGGAAAGCATGGTTGCACCTGCCGATGTGGCCACCGGCGTGCAGCGGTTCTTACGTGACTGGGGTTTCGACGCTCGTTCGAAGTTCCCACTCGACGGGGGAGAGCGGGCTTGTCCGTGTCTCACGCACCGGTGGCAGCCCGATCAACGCTAAACAGGAACGAGCCCAGGTTCTTATTGAAGTCTGGGCTGATTCGCAGCGGGACTCGTTCCTGCTCGCACGTCGCCTGTGGGCACGGTTCGCCTCTGTATCGCGTGAGGATCAGGCCGCGTTTCCCGGGCTGGTGGTCTACGAGGCAGTGCCCTCGATGCCAGTGGAGTACCCAGACCCAGATACGCGGCTGGTTCGCCACCAATTCACTGTGTCGATGATCGTCGGCCTGGACGTCATCGACCTACCAGACAAACAAGCATAGAAGGAAGATGAGACACCATGGTTAAGGTGCATCATCCGCTGCTCGACCACGTGGTCTATGAGGTGGCGGACAACAAGGGGGAAGATTGGACGGCAGCCGGATGGCAGGTCGTCGAAAAGCCGCAAGCAGCGGTGAAGAGTTCTAAGAAGAAGGAGGCCTAACGATGGCTTTGCCAGAGATTATGATTGGCGCCCCGCTGACCGCTGGTGGCGCTTTCGCGGTAGCCCCGGTTGGTACCGCACTGCCCACGGATGCGACGTCGGATCTGAATCCGGCGTTTAAGACGCTTGGCCTGATCGGCGAGGATGGGTTCACGCTCACCCAGAACCGATCAACGAACGACATCAAAGTGTGGGGTGGTGCGACCAAGCGTCGACTCACGAACGAGTTCTCAGAGACCGTCGGTGCGACGTTCATGGAGTCTGCTGCCGCTGAAACACTCAAGGCGATCTTCGGTGAAGATAACGTGCAAGTGGCGGGGAAGAAGATCTCTATCGCGCACACTTCCGACGGGTCTGCTGAGCAGTCGTATGTGATCACCATGAAGGATGGGGATGCTCGTCGTCGTCTGGTGATTCCGCGCGGCCAGCTGTTCTTGACCTCGCAAATCCAGTACGTGCATTCCGACGCGATCAAGTACGACGTCGAAATTACCTGTTACGAGGACGAGGACGGGCGTACGTCGCTGGAGTACGTGGACGACACGGCAGCCTAAACGACAGGCTGGCCGTTGTTTTGGAGGCCGGGCAGGTTTTGTGGGGTTTCCTGCCCGGCCTCCGCCTCACTACCCCACAGTTTTAGGAGTGTGCCTGAATGGCGAAAAAGCCGGTTGTAAAGCTGCATGATGAGCAGGAAATGTTCGAGTGGGAGACCGTTCACGGCGTGATTCGTCTACCGTTTTTAGAGAACCTGCCCATGGGTCTGATCGAGGACTCGGAGGGCTTGTCTGCCCAAGAGTTCCTCTCAAAAGCAGTACGTGAACTCATGGATGAAGATTCGGTGGCTGTGCGTAAGAAGATGACGTTGCAGTCGTTTAACAAGATGCTCGTGGCGTGGAATGAGCAGTCTGCGATTAAGTTGGGGGAATTGTTCGCCTAAGCCGCTGGTTAAAGGCACACCGTGACGCGATCGAGTATGAGTTGGTGTGTCATGGGCTTAGGCTGCGTGACGTGCCCGGTCCTGCCGTGAACTGGCGTGACGTGTGGCTTATTTGCGTGCATGCCCGGCCAGATAGTCCGCTTGCAGCCCGGCTTTCCGGGCAGGACGGCGAGGATTGGGGCTGGGGCTGGCAAGAAATACTGTTAGCGCAGGCAGTGGACGTGTTGCACGTGTTGGTGTGGATGCAGACCGCTGATGGGCGTAAGGGCAGGAACCGGCCTAAGCCAATTCCCCGTCCGCCAGCGTTCCGCGCCCCCACCACGTCTAACGATGACGGCGAGGGTGTGGTGCGTCGTCAAGGTGACAGGTTGACCCAAGAAGAAATCGCCGACCTTATTTAAACCCGCCACAATTTTGGCGGGTTCACAAGTGCGTGAAGGGAGACATTAGTGGCTGTTGAATTAGCGAAAGCTTATGTGCAGATTGTGCCGTCCATGCGGGGCACGGTTCCCGCGTTGAAGAAAGAACTCGGCGGGGTCGCAAAGTCTTCTGGTGTGAGTTCGGTCGGCAAGCAGATCGGCGGTCGGCTGACCTCTGCGATCGGTAAAACTTTGAAAACTGGTGTGGTGGCTGCTGGTGTGGCCACCGGCGGTGTGCTTGCCACGTCACTGAGTAAAGGTTTTGGTCGGCTGCGCGCGTTCGAGCAGGCAGAAAAGTCGCTCGAGGGCATGGGACTGGCGGCTGACCAGGTTGCCACGGTCATGGCTAACGCGAACGCTGCGGTTGATGGCACGGCGTTCGGGCTAGACGCTGCGGCCACGGCCGCCCGTGGGCTTGTCGCCGCTGGTGTCGAACCCGGTGAGCAGCTTGAACGCGTGCTAACGCTGGTGGGGGATTCTGCTGCGCAGGCCGGGACATCCATGGACGAAATGGGTGTGATCTGGCAGAAAGTTGCTGCTAAAGGCCGCCTGCAAGGCGATGAAGCCCTCCAGCTGATGGAACGCGGCATCCCGATCTACCAGATGGTAGCCGACCAGCTGGGCATCACGGCGGAAGAAGCCACCAAACTTGGTTCGCAGGGCAAAATCAGTTTCGACATGTTCGCCGACGCGATGGAATCCTCGTTCGGTGGCACCGCTTTGCGTATGGGCGAAACCGTCACCGGGTCGTTCCAAAATGTTGGGGCGGCCTTAGGGCGGCTTGGGCAGGGGATTCTTGCCGGGCCGTTTGCTGACCTGCCGGGCTTGTTTATGAGCGTGCGGGATCGGATTAACGCGATCACTCCGGCGGTGACCGAGTTTTCTGACAAGGCGTATAAAGGTTTGAAAGGCGTGGCTGAAATCTTGTCGGGCGCGTCCTTTTCTGACAACTTGTTTGCGGTGTTTGGGTCGCAGACGTCTAAGGTTGTGGGGAGTTTGCGCCGGTTGCGTGGCGGCCTGGACGATGTGAAGGGCGCGGTCGCAGGTTTCTCGCAGGCTGTCCAGGTTGAGTTTGGTCGGCTGCGGACAGTCCGGTTAGATGATTGGTTGGCTGGGTTTGACCGTGTCGGCCAGTTCTTCACTGATACGACTGCTCGGTTGGTTGGTGTGGGTACTGCGTTGGTGCCTGTGGTGTCGCATTTTGCGCAGGCTGGTGCCGTGTTGGCTGGTGGAGTGTTTAGCGCGGTTGAGCGGTTGACGCCGGCTTTTCTTGATTTGGCGTCTGCTGTGGTGGAGGCTGGGACGCCGGTGTCTGCCGTGCTCGTCCCCACCGCTTCGGCCGTGGTTGCCTTGGCGACCCCTTTGGTCAATTTGGTCGGTAGTCTCGTTGAGGGCATGTCTCGCCTGCCCGGACCAGTACTCGCCGCTGGCGCAGCTTTCATTATGTTGAAGCGGCATTCTGAGGGGATCACTGGTGCGGTCACTAAGATGCGTGGCGCGTGGGATACGCTCAAGCTGCGGAAGCATTTGGCGTCGATGGAGATGACTGCAGCGGGGGCTTCCGGGCTGCAGGGCGCGATGACGCTGGCGGGGACTGCGGTGCGCGGCCTAGGCGCAGCGTTCAAGAGCCTACTGGTGGCTAATTTGCCGATGTTGGCGATCACCGGGATCGTCTCTGCAATCGCCGCATTCAACTCGACGTCGGAGAAAGGCAAGCAGCAGGCCGAGTCGCTGGCGAATTCGTTTGATGAGCTCGGCCAGGCTACTGATGATACTAAGCGTCAGATTGTGGACATGCTGGCTGACGACGACCTGCCGAACAGGTTTGAGAAGGTTGGTATTTCGACGAAAGAGGTGACTGATGCCCTTTTGGAGGGTGGGGATGCGGTCGAGAATCTGAAATCCAGATTGCAAGATATGCGCGAGGAAGCACTCGCTACGGGGGATTATCAGCTGGCCAATGGTGAGCTGAAAAACCTACAGGACGCGCTCGACAAACAAAGCAAAAAAGTCGACGAGGCCAAGGGCAAGTGGGGGCTCTATAACGACGTCATCGGGAGTTCGGCTGCCGAGCAGAACAAGCTCGAGGACGCGATCAAAGGCGTAATCGAAGCTGACAAAGCGCGTCAAGACCAACTCGCAGGCGTACAGAATGCTGCACTGGCGGCTCGAGCCGCTGAACGTGATTACGCGCAAACCGTCGAAGACGCTATGGCCAAGATGGCTGACAGTGAGGCTACGGCGCGTGATCGTGAAGCAGCGCTCGACGCGATCGCTAAAGCTACTCGGAACACGGCTGAAGCAGCGGCTGAGGCTGGCAAGCCGCAGGAAGAGTTGAATGCGATTATTGCTCGTGGTGAAGAGGATTTCCGTAAGGCCGCTGAAGCCGCAGGCATGAACGCGGCAGAGATTGATGAGTTGTGGAAGACCATCGGTATGGCTCCTGATTCAGTGGTGACCCGTGTGGATGTGGATACGATGGCCGCCTGGACAGGGCTCGCCGACCTCAAGGTCGGCATTGACTCGACCAGTGGCCTAGTCACCATCGACGGTGACCCGATGTTAGGCCACACCAAACTGCGTGATCTCAAGGGTGCTATCGACAATGAGGATGGCACGGTGACGATCAACGGTAACCGGGTTCCGGCTGATCAGACGCTCGATGAGTTCCTGGCTAGCGTTGTTGAATCGCATGAGTATGTGACGATTGACGGTGATCGGGTTAAGGCTGACGGGGTTTTGCAGGATACGTTGGCGGCGATCCGCCGGGGCGAAGAAAGCGTGACCATTGATGGTAAGGATTACAAGGCGCGTAGCGTGTTGAATCAGTTGCAGGCTCAGGTGCAGCGGACTCATGGTCATGTGAATATTGGTGCAAACCCTGCGAATTTTGATTCGTGGGTGTCCCGTGTCCGCGGCAAAGTCGTCGGCACCGCCTACATCCAGATCGGCGCGACAGGTTCGGGCGTGCGCATGTTGCAGCAAGCCCAGGGCGGCGTGCTTGAGTTCTATGCCCATGGTGGGTTGAAAGAGAAACATGTTGCGCAGATTGCTCCTGCTGGGGCGTGGCGTGTGTGGGCTGAACCCGAAACTGGTGGTGAGGCCTATATTCCGTTGGCGGCGTCGAAGCGTGCCCGGTCGACCCAGATCCTCGCAGAGGTGGCTGACCGTTTTGGGTATCAGTTGCAGAGGTACGCGGACGGCGGTTTAGCTGGCGTGAGCAGCAGTGTGAGTGCGGGGTTGCCGCGGAGCGTTGTGTTGCAGGTGGGTGACCGCGAGTTCACGGCGTACGTGTCGGAGGTTGCTGATGCTCGGATGAGCGTGAATCCGGGAGTGGCCGCCGCCAACGATCTGGTGGCTAACCATGCGCGGTATCGGTCGCAGTTAGGAGGCTTCTAGGATGGCGATTTCGTGGGGTTCATGGTCTGGTCTTGCCAGGCTTGGAATTGAGTTCAGCCGTGTCGCTCAACATGCGACTACCGAAGTCTGGCAGCTTGATGTTTACCTTGGCCTGTCTGGCTGGGTGTCCGACAACTACAACACGCTGCGCGTGTCAGGCTCGTTCGATTACTCGGGTAATACGCCGGTTAATTCGGGTGCGACCTCAGCGCTCAAACTGTACTCGACGCAGAAGGCATTTAGTCGCATGTTGGGCCGCACGTCTGGTGGGCATGTGTCGGTGTCACTGTCAGAGTTTTCGGGTGGCAGCCCATCGGCCTCTGCTGCGTTTAATGTGTCTGCTCGGCCTTATCAGCCACCGACGACGCCGGGCGGCGTATCCGTCACCATCAACCCCAACCAGACGGCGACCGTCAGGTTCACGCAACGCGCCTCCACCGACGCCCCCGTGGCTGGGTTCGATATCAACCAGCAAACCTGGCCGGGTGGCGGCACTAGTCTGGTTGGTCAGCCGGGATCTTCGCGTACATCGTGGACATCTAGCACGCTTGAAAATGGGCGCGAGTACAGGTTTTTGGTGCGTCAGCGCGGCGCTGGTGGCACTAGTGACTGGGCTTATACGGCGTGGGTGCAGACCCGGCCGGTCGCACCAGCACACGTGACTGCTGAACGCGACACCGGAAACATTGTGGTCACGTGGAAAGGCATGTCTGACTACCGGCCAGGCCGATCCACATACAACATTTATCGCAATGGCACCCGTGTCGCGACCGGTATCACCGCCCTGGCGTGGACGGACACGTCTCCGGTGGCTGGCGAAGCAGTCTACGAGGTGGCAGAAGTCAACTCAGCTGGCATAGAGGGACCAAAGGGTGCGGCGCTGCCGGTGTCTGTGTTGGCTCCGCCTGCTGCGCCGTCTAACCTGCAGCCTAATGGCGGCTACCAGCCCGCTAACAACCCAATAGTTTTCGCATGGGAGCACGCCCCCATTGATGGGACTGATCAGGAAGCTTTCGAGCTGCAGTATCGTGTCAACACGGGCTCGTGGACGACTGTAACAAGGGATAAGGGCTCGTCGAACGCTAAAACCCTGTCGTATCGTGTGACCTCTTCCAGTTTCACTACAGGGGCTGTGGTGGAGTGGCAGGTGCGCACTAAGGGTGCTCATGCGGATTGGGGGCCGTGGTCGCCTGTGGCCGCAGTCGACATGGCCGCACGCCCCACCGCCACAATCACCGCACCCACATCTACGATCACCGGCAACACCACCACAGTAAGGATCACCACCAACAACACGAATAAGGATCATTCGTGGCGGGCGGTCGCTTATGTGGACGGGGTTGAGCATGATGCGACGTCGGGTTATGGGCGGCCACCCTACACGTGGCCGCTCACAGGCCTACCCAACAACAGCCAACTCCGCATCGTGGCCACGGTTCAGGCGGAAGTCGAATCCCGGGAAGCCAGCCGGACGGTGAAAATCGAGTACGCTGCGCCCGCGAAACCAACAGTGTCAGTGGCGTGGATTCAGGCAACCGGCGCGGTCCAAGTGCAGGTAGACAATCCCAGTGGTGGTGTGGTGGCCGCGGTCGACAATCAGGTTCAACGCCGGGTTCCGGGCGGCACGTGGGAGACCATCGCCGAACGGGTCCCACTGAACGGGACAGTGACTGACCCGGTACCACCAACACACACGGCCGTCGAATATCGCGTAATAGCGTTCGCGGCCACGCGGGCGGCCGCCTACAGTCAGCCAGCTTCTCCACCCGGTCGGCTTGGCGAGGCGATCTACCTCAACTGGGGCACCGGTTGGACTGAATCGCTACGCGTGCTTTATAACCCGGAGGTCGGCTATTCGCCCGGGCTCGCCCACCAAGAACTCGTCTACTTCGCAGGCCACACGACGCCCACGTTGTTGGCAGGCCCGCAGACACGGGAGACCGCGAAATACGCTGGCACACTCGTCGACGACCAGCCCGGCGATGTGGTTGAGCAGGCTGACCGTGCCCGCCAGCTCGCATGCCAGCCGGGGTTGGTCATGGTCCGCCACCCAGAACAAGCCCCAACGGTCGGCGCCGTGTCAGGCATGACCGTGAACCGTACCCAGACCGGCCGCTACGACCTCGGGTTCACGCACACGAAAGCGAGATAAGAGAATGGCGCTACAGGACTGGTGGACTTTCGATCTGGTTGGTGGCTATGGTGCGGTCGCTGGTCGACTCGACGGCGTCGTCACCGGCTCACTGACTGGGAATGTTCATGCGCAGATCAGGTGGGCAGGCAGGCTCACGCTCGACAAGGATCCGAGCGTGGACTGGGGACAATTCCGGGTGCGCCCGGTCCGCCACACCCAAACCAGCCAAGGTGTGGTGCGCTCAGAGCCGTATGGAGTGTATTTGGTACGCGAAACCACGGTCGACGCCAGGCCGGGAGTGCACCGGGTCGAACTCGACCTTTTAGACCGGACGGCCGTCGTCGCAGAAGACGCGACCGCCACGTCATTTACGGTTCCGGCTGGTACAAACATCGTCACCGCGGTCGGCCAAATCATCGCATCCACGGGCGAAGTCGGCACCGCCCTCACACCCACAGACGACGTCACCAGCTCAGACCTAGTATGGGAGCCCGGCGAAACCAAACTCAGAATCATCAACGACCTTTTAGAGCATGCTGGCTATTTCGCGCTCTGGGCCGACCATCACGGCCAATTCCGGGTTGAACCGTATGTGGCGCCGCAAGCCCGCCCAGTCGCCTACCAAGCACTACCGGGAGATGCAGCAGTGCACGTGGCTGACACGCGGTTTGACTTGCCGGGACCTGTGCATAACCGGGTTATTTGTGTGTCGCAGAGTACGGGGGATAATCCGGCGATGATCGCCGACGTGATGAACGCTGACCCGGATAGCCCGCATAGTTTTCAGGCTCAGGGTCGGTGGGTGACCCGGGTGGTGGAGAATGTGGAGGCTGCGTCGCAGGCGGTGCTCGACCAGCATGCGCAAAGACTTTTGGCTGGTGAGGGGACGTCGGGTAGGAAGATTTCGCGGCGCATGTTGCCTAGTCAGTTGGGGTTGAATGCGATTATCACTTCGAGGGCTGATGGTGGCGGTGTGCGGCGGGAAACCGTCGAAACAATCGAAATCAGCTTGGAGTCGGCGGCGTTGATGGGTGTGACGTCGCGGGAGGTGGCCTAAAGTGTTGAATAATAATCCGCTGACAGATTTGATGCGCCCGACGAGTGTGCCGGAGTCGTGGCGGTGGGCAACCGTCGTCCAAACCAACCCAGTACGGGTACGCCTAGACGGAGACACTGAGCCGTTGCTGGCTACTCCGGATTGTTTGGTGCCCGTGTCGGTTGGGGATCGGGTGCGGGTGCACATGTTGCACCGGCGAATGACCATCGCCGGAAAATTGTATAGGGGTTCGCCTGATCCGGGCAGCATTGTGATCGGCGGTACGGCCTACGCCACGTCAGGCACAATCCGGATCCCTGCGTTCACGTGGGCGTTTCAGCAACCACCCGTTTACGCGACGACCGTGCACATGCCCATACCCTATATGCCGCCTGACGGGTGGTCTTTCCAATTCCACATGGCTGGCAGCACCGGATTCACGTTTTTGCAGAATATCGGTCCGGGTGTTTCTAATGGTGGGGTTTATTGCCGTCTGGTCCAGTTCGGGAATGCTTCGACGACGGCGGCTCATCTGGCACGCTGGCAACTAGTCAAAAACTAACAAAAAGGAGAACAATATTATGTCGTTTTCGTCAATACACGACTGCGCAATCAACACTGATTTCCGTAACCGGATCGCCGTCTGCGCCACCCAACTAGGAGCAGCACCCGCCGGGGGAGAAGCGTTCGCTACCCAGCATGCGCTCGCCATCGCCGCACACAAACCCATCGCCGACGCGTGGGAAACAAGCCTAACTGAGCAGCCGTATCATTCCCGGCGCGGCTGGGACGAAAACATCATCTCAGACCAGCTTATCCGCCGGGCAGTACGCCGAATCGCCAAACTCGACGGAGAACCAGACCCCGCCTAAAAACGCCTGCTCCCTACACCACTCACAACAAGACGATGGAAAGGAGCACGCTTTTGGACGGCAACCAGGCAGAAACCATTGGCCAGATCGTCGCCGGAATCGGGCTAGGCCTACTACTCCTAGCCCAATTCTTTTGGGCGCAGGCCAAAGAAAAATTCTTAGACTGGCGCAAACGGCGCGTATCGATCGTGAAAAGCGTGCAGCGGATCGAAGAATCCACAGTCAACGCCCACTCAACCAAATTACGGGATGATGTGGATGATCTTGCCAGCCGGTTGGGGATTGTGGAGCGGACGGTGACGGCTAACTCGGAGGGGCTTGGCCGGATCGAAAAAACGTTGGATCAGCTCGTGTCGATCACTCAGGACACTTCCGACAGGCTAGCCAACGAAGAACGCGACCGCTACGCGCTGGGCGAGCAAGCCAGGTTGGATCATGCTCGTTTTGATCGCGAGTTGCGGCATTTGAAGTCTCGTGTGGGTAGGTGCCCGGCAGCGAGCAGTGATGACAAAGACTAAGCCCCGCTCATTCGGCGGGGTCTTTTTCAAACCAACCTAGAAAGGGGCGAGCGCCGTGGAGTTCATAGAAGCAAAACACTTTACGAAAGGCCGACAAGGCAAAACTATCAGTCAGATCATTATTCACTGGTGGGGTGACCCAGCCACCAACCCAACCCACGACGGCGTCGTCACCTGGTTCCGCACCGGCGGCGGAAACAACAGCGCGCACTATGTGGTGTCGGCTGGCCGAGTGACCCAAATGGTGGCCGATGAGGATACGGCCTGGCACGCCGGAAACTGGGACACCAACCTAACGAGCATCGGTATCGAGATTTCGCCTTATGCGACCGAAGCCGACAAGCACGAAGCAGGCAAGTTGATCAGCCGTTTGTATGCGAAATATGGGCGGCTACCGCTCAAAGGCCACAAGGACGTCTCTAACCGGCCGACGGCTTGCCCAGGCATCTACGACGATCCTGAGCGCGTGCTCGGCCCATACATCAAACAAAAACCGACTCAAGGAGAAAACATCATGGTCAGAATGTCTAGTCCCGCCGTGGGGCGGGTGTCGTCCGAGTATGGGTGGCGGCCGCGCCTGAACCGGTGGATTCCGCGCATGCTGCACGCCGGCATCGACATCGCCAACAAAACCGGCACCCCGGTTCACGCCGCCTACGCTGGCACAGTCGAAAAAGCCGGCTGGAACATCGTGCCCGGTCGCACCGGCAACGGGATCCTCATCCGCAACCCCGACGGCGAAAAGCAGTATTACGGCCACCTCAGCGCTATCCAAGTCCGTGTCGGCCAGAAAGTAGCTCTCGGTCAGCAGATCGGGCTGATGGGTGCTACCGGCCGCGTGACAGGTCCGCACCTGCATTTTGAGTGCTGGGACCAGCGAGGGAAGACTCGTAATCCGCGTATTGATTTCGCGTCGCATGGGGTGCGTCCGGGTGCTGCGCCTGTGATCCCAGCGAAAGCGCCCGCACCTTCGCAGGTCGCACCCGGTGATCTCAACCGCGACGGGAAGGTTTCGTATTACGAGTATGCGATCGACGGCGTCGCGGGCGTGGAAACGATCAAGGGGCTGCAGCGGTTTTTACGCGATCGCGGCTACTACTCGCGAGCCATCGACGGCAAGACCGGCCACTATACGTGGCTTGGCTGGCAGAAATGGTTGCGCTCGCGTGGCTTCTACCCAGCCAGCAGGTTCGCTTTAGACGGCCAGCTCGGCTACTGGACGATCTACGAGACCCAACGGTACTTCCAATCGCTGGGGCAATATCAAGGTTTCGTGGTCGATGGCAAGGCAGGAAAAGAAACAATTAAAGCACTCCAACGGGTGCTTGCGACGACGAAAAGGAGCAAATAATGATGGATCAGGTTTTTAGTCCTCGGGTGCGTTCGTGGATTTACGGCGTCTCGGTCGCGCTCATCGCCCTGCTAGTGGCGTTGGGTGTGATTGCTGACGGGCTCGACACGCAGATTCTCAATCTGGTTGCGGCGGTGCTCGGGTTGAACGCTTCGGCGTTGGCGTCTGTGTATCGGCCTACGAGGGTGCCGGAGGATGCGCCGGACGTTTACGCTGAGTAAGCCGGGGGACTTACTCGCCGAGAATATGAAACTCCCCGCCACGGTGGCGGGGAGTTCTTACGAGATGAAATTTGTGTTCGGATGCCTGACTACAGGATACAGGATTTACAGCACAGAGTGAAGCGGAATAACCCAAGTGTTTCCGACTTTCCTGCCGGGAAGCGTACCTGAGTTCAGCCGCTTGTTCACTGCCTGTGCTGTGATCCCGAGAAGCTCGGCTGCTTCGCTGACGGAAACAAGAGGCGGGATGTCTCCGTAGGCCGTATCTGAATCGACAAGATCGGTGGGTGCGGTCTCGATTGCGTATGGGGTGCCGATGGTTTCAGCAATCCTAGTCGCGCTAGCGACTGCTTCACTGAGGGTATCGGCCTCGTAGGTAAAGACCGCCCGGTATCCGTTCCTCGATTCACCGATCGCGCCATGGTAAGGTGCGAGCCGGTCGAGGGCGTCGTCAACGTCGAGGTTGGTAGCGACGTCGACGGTGGCGGTGTACTGCATGGTGTCTCCTTTCTCACGAGATGAAGTTCAGGTGCCAGAGTGGGGAGGGGGGTGGTGCCCCACGTGGGTGGGGCACCGGGACTTTCAGTTCTTGAATCCTGCTTTGGCGAGAAGCCGTATTGCGTTCTTCAAAGCCCTGTAGTCCGATGGAGTCGCAGGAAGCGTTGTGATGAGCTTGCCGTTTGCGCGAACCTTGATGTGGTTCTTGCGGGTGGTTTCGCAGGTGAATCCCTGTGATTCAAGCTTTTTCACGAGTTCCTTGACTTCCTTACTTGGCATCTGTTCCCTCCTTTCATCTCGTGGTTTCAGTTTAGCAACCTAGTTGCGGAACTGCAACCACGGCGTGGGAGGGTGTCGAGAATCACAAGCAAGCGCCCCACCTACTACCCGTCTGGGTGGCAGGTGGGGCGCTATTTCTATGCCTAAACCCTGTCGATCAGCTCCCGATCCCGCTGCGCCGACGAATGCTGATACACCATCACCGTATCCGCATCAGCATGACCCGCCCGCTCCATCAAATCCGCCAACGTCGCACCCGCACGCCCATACAACGTCAACCCCGTATGCCGCAGATCATGACAACGCAACTCGCTTGGAAGTTTCGCCGCAGCGGCCGCATCTCGAATGATCCCGTTCCACCTACGGTTGGACGTCAACCCCTCATGCCAAAACACCACGTCAAGCGGATTCGGCTCCGCAAACAGACGCAAATGTTCCTCGACGATCTGCCCGTGCCTGGCAGGCAGCGCATTAGTCCGATAGGCAGCCTCTGACTTCGGCACCCCCAAACACAAACCACCATTCTTATCGCGCTTGACTGATTCATCCACGCGCACAGTCAACCGCTCCACATCAAGATCATCAACCTTAACGGCTGCGCATTCCCCATAGCGTAGACAGCCATAGGACATCAGGAGGATTCCGAGCCGCCATTGCCCTGGAGTGGCCGTAATGAGGTCGTCGACCTGGTCGGCATCGAGCGCAATCTTCGGCCGTATCGGCCTATGCCGCTTAAGCCCACCCTTAACCTTGACCGGATTCTCGGTGACAAGCCGCGCATCGACGGCGGCGTTCATGCACGATGAGAAGCATAAGAGCACGTTGCGGGCGGTGATCGGTGCGACCTTGCCCAGGGCGGTGGCGTGGACTATTTCGGCGTGCTCGGTGGTGATCTCGTCGAGTTTGAGGTCTCCGACGATGGGTGTGATGTGGACGGCGAGTAGCGACGTGTAGGCGCGGATCGTGTTCACCGATAGGCCGGCTTTTTCTTGCGCGGTGATCCACTCATCTGCCCACGTGGCAAACGTCGGTGTGTGCCGTGTTTTGCGTAGTGGCGGCGTCCACTGGCCTTGAATCATCTCAGTGCGGATTTGGGCGAGCAGGTCGCGGACTTCTGTTTTGGTGCGCATCGTCGCGGTGTAGTAGTCCTTGCCGCCTACGCGGTAGCGGCCGATGTAGTTGCCGGATTTGGTGCGTCTGATGGAGCCGAATAGTGCGCGTGCCATGAGAGTACCCCTTCGCTGGTTTTTGGTGGTGTCTTTAGAGTACCCCTAAGGGACGACAATAGGCGTGACTAGACGGGAATAGGCGGGAGAGTGGCCACCGGCGAAAACCCGCACCAACCCAACGAAAACCCCGCCAACTCAACGAGTCGGCGGGGTGACCTGCGGAGATGGAGGGATTTGAACCCTCGAGCCGCGTATTTGCGACTACTCCCTTAGCAGGGGAGCGCTTTCGACCACTCAGCCACATCTCCAAGCCACATCAGAATAACGGATGGGCAGGCTCGGTTGCCAATCGGTGACAAACGCCACCGACCGCACAAACCGCGGAGAGTGGGGGATTCGAACCCCCGATACGGGATCACCGTATAACGGTTTTCAAGACCGCCTCATTCGGCCGCTCTGACAACTCTCCTTGACACACGGCAGCCGCCGCTAATCACGGCGCGAAAGGTGTGCCACCGTGCCATTGTGGCACGTCGCGGCTTTTCACGCAATCTACTTGCTACTTGGTCGATCCTTGGAGGAGGGCGTTGACAAAGTATTTTTGCCCGGCGAAGAACACGAGCAGCGGGATGATCATCGACAGGAAGGCGCCGGCGGCGAGGATGTCGATGTTCGACGAAAACAGTCGCAACTGCTCAGACAGCGCCACGGTGATCGGTTTGTCTTGAGGTCCGGCGAAGATGAGGGCCACCAGCATGTCGTTCCACGACCACAGGAACTGGAAGATAGTCAGCGACGCCAACGCCGGCGCACCCAGCGGGAGTGCTATCCGCAGGAAAATCCGCATTTCACCCGCGCCGTCCAGCCGGGCGGCCTCCATGAGCTCGGGCGAGATTTGCCGGAAATAGTTGCGCATGAGGAAGACGGCGAACGGCAGGCCGAACGCCGTGTGGAAGAGGATGACGGCCCACCGCGTGCCGAATATGCCCATCGCGCCAAACAGTTGGGCGAGTGGAATGAACGAGACCTGCAACGGCACGGCCATGAGGCCCACGATGATGGTGAGGACGGCGGTGCGGCCCGGGAAGTCGATCCAGGCGAGCGCATAGCCGGCCATGGCCCCAATGAAAACAACTAGGAAGGTGGATGGAATGACGATGAGGACGGTGTTCCACAGCGAGCCCATCATCGTTTCGTTGGCGAGGATGGATTGGTAGTTGCCCCACGTCCACTGCTCGAAATTGTCAAAGATTGTCCACCAGCCGGTTTGCGCGTTGTCTTGGGGTGATCGCACGGACTGGAAGAACAGGCCGACGGTGGGAAGGAGCCACATTGCGGCAACGATCAGGAGCACGACGTTGACTGTCGAGTTCGCCAATACTCGGTTGATGCGGGCACTCAGGGTGTTCTTCATCGTTACTCTCCCTTCCTGAAGTTGCGGATCTGCCAGGCCATGAATGGGAGGACCATGATGACCAGGAGGATTGCGAGTGCGGATCCGATTCCGTAGTTGATGTTGCCGAAGTTCTTCCACATTTCGACGGCGACGACGGTGCCGGCTTCTTTCGATTGTCCGGGTGGTATGACGTAGACGAGGTCGAAGATTTTGAGCACGTTAATGGTGAGTGTGACGAGCACGACGGTGACGGTGGGCAAGAGTTGTGGGACGGTCACGTATCGGAAGACCTGCCATTCGTTCGCGCCGTCGACTCGTGCGGCTTCCATGAGGGAGCGGTCGACGGCGGATAGGCCGGCGCCGATCATAACCATCGCGAAGCCTGCCCAGATCCAGATGAAGGCCACGATCATGACCGGGGTGATGAGCGAGGGGCCGAGCCAGTCGATTCCGGCGGGTGCTTCGGCGAAGTTCGCGGCGGTGAGTTTGAGCTGGTAGGGCTGGTCGCTGAGGTCGTCGAAGACGAATCGTCCGGCATCGTCGGTGTGGGTGGCAGCGACGACGTCGCCCGCTTCGTCTAGTAGCTCGACTTCGAGGTGGTTGAGTCCGGCTTCGCCGTCGTCGATGACGCCGGGCTGTCCGCCTCCGCCGCGGCTGAAGTCGAGCCAGACTGTGCCGGCGATTTGCCCGCTGGCAGCGTCGGCACTGAGGGCTTGGGTTTGCTCGTCTTCAGAAGGTAGGGCGTCTTGCCGGATGCCGACGAGGGGGAGGTCGACGACGTCGCCGGGGCTAACGACGCCGGTGGTCACCATGGAGCCGTCCTCTGCCTGCGCGAGTGCGGCCTCATCGCGGGGCCGTGCTCCTGGGTATTGGGTGGAGTCGCCAACGAATTGTTGGACTGCCACGATGGCCGCGTTCGCGAAGCCGATGTTCGGGTTTTGTTGGAAGATGGAGCGGAAGATGATGCCGGCTGCGAGCATCGAGATCGCCATCGGCATGAAGATGATGAGCCGGAATGCCGTCTTCCATTTGATCTTGTCCATGAGCACGGCCAAGATCAGGCCGAGCACCGTGGTGATGAGCGGAGCGGCGAGCACCCAAATCAGGTTGTTTTGCAGTGACTGTTTGGTGGACGACAGCGAGAACATGCGCACGTAGTTGTCGAATCCGACGAAGTTGCCGGCGTCGTCGAACAGGGAGCGCACCACGGAGTAGCCGGCCGGGTAGATGATCATGACGATCAAAATTACGGCGGCAGGGCCAAGGAACCACCACAGGGCAGGGTTGATCTTCTTGCCAGACTTGCCAGGCTCGCCGGACTTTCCGGCCGTGCCGGGTTTGCCGGTCTGGCCAGGCGCGCTGTCGTGGTCGGCGGGCAAGGCCGCGCTGTCGTGGTTAACGGTGGTGCTCATACGTGTCCCTCATATCGTGAGTTAGGCGCTGGGCCTGATTAGTGCATGAACCGCACAGTGCATGCGAATGTGGGCGGGGCATACGCCCCGCCCACATCCAATCACCTCTTACTTGGCGTAAGCAGCTTGTGCCGCCTTCTCAAGAGCGTCCATAGCGCCCTTGATGTCGCTGGGGTTCTCGTAGAAGTTGATGAACTCCTGCCACATGCCCTGGCCTTCCGTGCCGCCGAACTCGGACGGCACGAGGTCTGACATGTCGAAGCGGAACGTTTCAGCGTTCACGAGCTCCTGTGCGATCTGCAGAGCTGTCTCATCTGGGTAGAGCGACATGTCTGCCTTCTGGTTCGGGGATGTGAAGCCGCCGAGCGGGATCCAAATGTTCGCCGAATCCGGGGAGGCCAGGTACTTCATGAGTGCCTGGGTTGCTTCGGAGTCGTCGAAGGCAACAGCAACGTTGCCTGCGCCCATGACTGCCGGGGCCGAACCGTTGATGGACGGGAACGGGTAGAACTTGGCGTCCTTGCCGACGACGGACGAGGTCTGGTCCGCAATATTGCCGGCTACGAAGTCGCCTTCGTACACGGTTGCGGCTTCGGGGTTGTCGCCGAACACGGCGGTGACCGAGTCGGGGAAGGTGCGCTGTGCGCCGCCGGGCTGGACCACGGCCTGGTTGCCCCATACTTCAGCAAGCACCGTGAGGGCCTCTTCGACCGACGGGTCGGTCCACGGGATTTCGTGGTTGGTCAGCTGGTCGTACTTTTCTGGGCCTGCGGTACGCAGGTAGACGTTTTCGAACCAGTCGGTGAGCGGCCAGCCCACATCAGCACCGATGGAAACTCCGTAGGTGCCGGAATCAGCGAGTGTTTGCAGTGCGGTCACGTACTCGTCCCAGGTTTGGGGTGGCTCTACGCCTGCCGCGTCGTAGAGCGCAGTGTTGTACCACATTGTCGACTTGTTGGCGGCCTTGAACCACACGCCGTATGCCTTGTCGTCCTTCGACCCGAGGTCAACCCAGGTCTCGGCATAGTTTTCTTTAACTTCGGCCAGCACGTCGTCGGACAGGGGCACGATGGCGCCGTCGTCGACCAGCTGGTTCATCAAACCTGGCTGCGGGATAAGTGCGATGTTTGGTGGCGATCCGCCTTCAATCTGCGTGCCAAGTGCCGTGGCCACGTTATTGCCAAGCGACGTGTAGACCACCTTGGCACCCGTCGCCTGCGAAAAGGCGTCGAGTACCTTTTCAAAATTTGCCTGTTCGGCACCAGACCAGTCGGATGCGACCGTGAGGGTCTCGCCCGTCAAGTCCGGGTAGTCGCCGGACAGGGTCGAGCCTGCGTCACTGGTGCTGGTCGTGGTTGTCTGGCTATCGGAGCCAGTGTTGTCAGAGTCATTCGAGCTACATGCCGCGAGTGACGTACTCGCCAGCAGTACCGCGAATATTGCAGCAATCCGCTTCATTGCGTCCTCCTCGTTAGTGTAACGCCGATCATAGTGCCGTCTTTTGAATAGTTCAAGGTTTAACGGCTATTTGGTTCATTGTATTTTTAAAATGGCAGGTCACGACGCCGGGCGCGCGGCTATACGCGAGTGGGATCGGCGGTTTCCGGGCACGGCTATCCCATCCGCCTCTAACAAACGAGGCGAGACATTAAAGCGTTGCGTTACAGCAGAGCCTCGAGTACGTGGGCTAGACCGTCGTCGTCGACGTCGGGCGCCATCGTATCTGCGAACGACGCCACGTAATCTTTCGCGTTGCCCATGGCAATGCCGAGGTCGGCCCAGGCGAGCATTTCACAGTCGTTGCCCGAATCGCCCACGGTGATCGAACGTGTCGTACCAAGAAGGTCGGCAACTTCTTGCAGGCCAACGGCCTTGTTGATGCCCTGGGGTGCCAGGTCCATCCACGCCGACCAGCCGACGGCGTATTCCACACCCTGCAAACCCAACTTGTTGATCGCTTCGAGCATCTCGACCGCGCTCATGTGCGGGGCGCGGATGGTGACGCGGGTGGTGTCGGGGACGACGAGCTCATCGACAGGCACGAGCACGGCGTCGTCCATCAACTCGCCTTCGGGGAATGGCCCGGAAATCCGTGTAGGCCCGGTCAGTGATTCGACGGCGATCACAGCCTCCGGAAGCCCGTTGGCGATCAGTTTGATTTCGCGGTGAGGGCTGAACGTGTGTGCCCGCAGCAGCTGAACGGGCACGCTATCGGCGGCTACTCCGCGTGCAAAGTCTGTGGCCGCAACACCGTTGTCACCGTTGCCGATCGTAATGATCATCGCGCCGTTGGAGACGACGGCGATCCCCTCGGTCAGCCCGATCGCGTCGAGTGCGATCTGCGTGCCCTGCACGCCACGGCCCGTGGCAATCACAATGTGGGTGCCGGCTGCCACGTGGGCGAGGATGGCCTCACGTACCCGGTCGGACAGCGAGGTGTCGTGGCGCAAGATCGTGCCGTCGACGTCGAGCCCAATCAACAGGTCCGAACCGGCGGAATAATCTTCGAGCCGCTCCAGGTAGTCCCGCTTGGGCAGGTCAGCTGGATCGCCCGTGTATTCCGGCGACGGATAGGTGTTCTTCGGTGTTTCGTCACTCACGTTGCTCACCCTTCCCCCGAATCGGCTCAATAACCTCACGCCCGCCCAGATACGGACGCATCGCTTCAGGCACGTAGAGCGAACCATCGGCCTGCTGGTGATTTTCCAAGATCGCCACCAGCCAACGCGTGGTGGCCAGCGTCCCGTTGATCGTGGCGACGACGTTCGTGCCATTCTCCCCGCGCTCGCGAATCTTCAGCCGGCGCGCCTGGAAGGTGGTGCAGTTCGACGTCGATGTGACCTCCATGAACCGGTTCTGGCTGGGCAGCCAAGCCTCGCAGTCGAACTTGCGGGCGGCAGACGTGCCAAGATCGCCGGCCGCGGTGTCGATCACCCGGTAGGGCAGCTCTACTTTTGCGAGCATTTGCTCTTCCCACTCGAGGAAGCGGGCATGTTCGGCCTCCGCCTCGGCTGCGGTGGTGAAGGAAAACATTTCGATCTTGTTGAACTGGTGCACCCGGATGATGCCGCGGGTGTCACGCCCATGCGAGCCGGCCTCGCGCCGGTAACACGTGGACCACCCGGCATAGCGCTTCGGACCATCCGACAGGTCGATAATCTCATCGGCATGATAGCCGGCAAGTGCGACTTCGGACGTTCCTGTCAGGTAAAGCTCGTCGGCGGGCAGATAGTAGATCTCATCGGAGTGCTCGCCAAGGAAGCCGGTTCCGCCCATGACTTCCGGTTTAACGAGCGTGGGGGTCATCATCGGCGTGAACCCGGTTTCTTGCGCCTGATCCATCGCCATGTTGAGCAGGGCCAGTTCGAGCCGGGCGCCGATCCCCTTCATGTAGTAGAAACGCGCGCCAGACACCTTGGCGCCGCGATCCATGTCGATCGCGTCAAGCCCTTCGGCGATATCCAAATGATCCTTGACCGGGAAGTCAAAATCGCGCACCTCGCCCACGTGCTTGAGCACGGTAAAGTCCTCTTCGCCGCCGGCCGGCACGCCGTCGACAATCAAGTTCGGGATCTTGTACATGGCCTCGGTGAAGGCCTGCTGCGCCTCGTTGGCCGCGCCCTCCAGGGCTTTGACCTCGTCCGACATCGCCTTGGCACGCTCCAAAATAGCCGGGCGTTCCTCGGGCGTGGCCTTGCCGATCGACCGCGAGAGTTCCTTTTGCTCGGCACGCCGATCTTCGAAGGCCTGCAACGCGCTGCGGCGGGCTTCATCAAGTTCGACGACGGCGTCAACCAGCTCCTCGCTCGTGCCACGGGCACGTTGGGAAGCCTTAACAACATCGGGATTTTCGCGGATTGTGCGGATATCGATCATAGTTCAAGGATAGGTCGGAACAGGGTGCAGGGGCAATTGCGCAGGCGCTACCATTGACCCATGGATGCGAGCCTGATTCTTAGTATTGTTGGCGTTCTCGTCGCGGTCGTTGCCGCGGTGGTTGCCTTGCGGGTGAACAGTCGCGTCGATGCCAATAAGCGGACTGTCGAAGAAAACCGGGCGCACATCGCCGAGCTTCGCGAAATGATTGCCTCCCAGAAAGAGGAGATTGCGGCTCAGCAAGAGGAGATCGCCAGCCACGAGCTGCGCGCCGGAGTGCAACCGGCTCCAGAATCGGGCCCCGCCGTCGTCATTTACAACCCGACGAAGAACGCAGACTTCGACCACCTCAAGTCCGTGTTGGCCCGGGCGGCCCGGGATGCCGATCTGCCCGATCCGATCTGGCTGGAAACCACGGCCGACGATCCCGGTTTCGGTCAGACTCGCAAGGCACTCGACATGGGCGCGTCCGTCGTGATCGCCGCGGGCGGGGATGGCACGGTGCGCAACGTGGGCGAGGTGCTGACCGGCACGAACACGCCGCTCGGACTACTGCCCGTGGGAACTGGCAACATTCTGGCTCGCAATCTTGATCTTCCGCTGTCGAGCACGCGGCGCATGGCGATCATCGCGCTCACCGGTAAGGCGGCGTCGATCGACGTCGGCTGGCTGACGATCCCCGAACAAGGCGAGCCGGCAGCTGATGAGCTTCCCGACGACGCACGGATTCCGGGCGGGGAGATCACGCTCGCAAAACCGGGTAAGCATGCTTTCCTCGTCAACGCCGGCATCGGTTTCGACGCGGCGATCATGGCCGCAGCCGACGAGGAGTCCGAACTCAAATCCAAGATTGGCTGGCTTGCCTACGTGAAAGCGGCAATCCCGTACCTGCTCGCTCCGAAGATGAACGCGCGTATCCGCACGGGCGAATCTCACCACGTTGACGTGGAAGCCCGTTCGGTCATGACCCTCAACTGTGGGCAGCTGCTCGGCGGCTTCGTACTCGACCCGCACGCACAACCCGACGACGGCTGGCTCGACCTCGCCGTCCTCGACACGCGCCGCGGGCTCATCGGCTGGGCAGATCTGGTGCGCCAAGTCGGCTTGAACGGGGTTGGCCTCAAACCGATCACGCTGCCGGGCGTGGAACAGTCGGGCGAGATTGACGTGCATCGCATCAACGGCGCGCAGATCGAAGCGCAGACCATCCAGCCCGTCCAAGTGGACGGCGACGTGCTTGGTTTCGCCCGCGAAATCTCGACGAGCATCGAGGAGGCCGCGCTACTCGTACGCGTGGGATAACCGCGGCTAGATCGAGCGTTCGATGAGCCCGTCTACCCAGGCGCGGGCGGAAATGAAGTCGTCGTCGGTAGTGCCAGGGCGCAAGCGAATCCGGTGCTGGTTCGCACTCGGATACGAGCCCAAGAACGTGACCCGCGGGCACACCCGGTGCAAGCCGAGGAGAACGGCCTGGATGCGTTCGTCGAAAAGGTGGCCTTCGGCGTCGATGGAAAACGCGTAACGCCCGAGCGAATCGCCCACGGGCCGCGACTCGATCCGCGAGAGGTTGACGCCGCGGGCCGAGAACTGTTCGAGCATGTTGAGTAGGGCGCCGGCTTCGTCGGTGGCGAGTTGAACCATGAGCGTCGTCTTATCGGAACCAGTGCGCTCCGGTAGTTTGCCTACTTTGCCGATGAGCACGAAACGCGTGACGGCATCCGGATTATCCGCAACCCCGCTTTCGAGGGCTTCCAGCTCGTACTGTTCGCATGCGAGCGCCGAGACCAGCGTGGCCTGATAGCCCGGGTCGCCTTCTTCGGCAAGGCCTGCCGCGCCTGCCGCCGTCGACGCCGCCGGCAAATGAACAACCTCCGGCAAGTGCTCACCCAGCCAGTTGCGGCACTGCGTCCACGCCGCGTGATGCGTGGAAATATGGGTGATATCAGCCAGTGTGGTGCCTGGGCGCACCGCCAACGTAAACGCCACCGGCACGAGGACTTCCGCGTAAATCAGCAGATCGGAATCGGCGGCCAGCGTGTCCAACGTGGCGTTAATGCCGCCCTCGACCGAATTTTCGATAGGAACGACGGCGTAGTCGGCATCCCCGTTACGCACCATCTTGATCGCCCGCGGAGCATCCAGCGCAGGAATATGAATCGCCTCCTCCTCGGTGGCAATCTGATTCAACGCCTGCTGGGTAAACGTGCCACGCGGGCCAAGAAATGCGAAACGAAGTTGACTCATGAGCTCATTGTATAGACGCCGCGCCACCTGGTGCCGGGGTGCCTCGCCTTTTGGCACTGCGCGCCGTGCAAACATTAGGCTGTGCCTATGAGCAGTATCAGGGCGTGGCGAGCTGTGGTGGTCGGCGTCGTCGTGGCGCTCGTCGCTACGCTGGTGCTGCCAATGTTGCGCGACTACGATCCGCAGCCGATCCCGGCCGACAACGGCAAAGTGGTGGTACTCGGCATGGCGGGTGTGCCGTGGGAGGCCGTAGACGAACGCACCCCGCATCTGCAGCAGCTTTCCACCGGCGCGGTTTTAGCAAACGTGTCCGTACGCACTTTCGGGATGACGACGTGCCCGGCAGCCGGCTGGATCACTCTCAACACGGGCGTCCGCACGGCCGGGATCGACGGCGACGCCGAACCGTGCGCACAGTACGGGCAGGGCATGCTTCCCCAACCTGCCACCGAACGGCTCGCCATCTGGGACGACGTGCGGGTAGCCAACTCCGCGAACCGGTTCACCCCACAGTTCGGCCAGCTTGCCGAGACGGTGACAGGGCAGGGCAAGACTGTTGCTGCGGTGGGGCCGGGCGGGGCGCTCGCGATCGCAGACAGTGCGGGTATTCCAGCGGGCCCAGTTGTGCATCCGCCGATGAACGGACCGGTGAGCGAAGGAGCGGCTCGCGCCTACCGGCAGGTCAAGGACGCCGACCTCGTCGTCGTCGATCTTGGCTCCGCACATCGCGACTCGGCTCCGGCGAGCCAGCTCGAGATGACGTTCATTCCACCCGGGCCCGTGTCCACGCAAACGCGTGCTCTGGCCGCCCGAATCGACGCTGAGATCGGCGCGCTCATGCACGAGATCGAACCGGGCACCACGTTGATCATCACGTCGCTTGCCGACGCCGACAGGCAAACCGCGCGCCTGCAGCTCTACTTGCAATTCGTGGCGGGCGACGACGGCGCGGGCGACGCTCCCGGAAGCGGCGACGTCGAGGGCAATGCGGGTGATGCCCAGGGCGGGAACTGGTTGGCGACGTCGGCTTCGACCCGGCAGGCGGGCATCATCCAAAACGTTGACGTGCCGCACGCCGTGTTCGCCGCACTCGGGGTGGACGCTCCGCGCGGGGGAGCAGGCGCTCCGGTGTCTGCTCTTGACGCCGGTTACGCCGGGCCGACCACGCTCGCCGACACGAACGAGCGCGCCATCATGACCCGCGCGATGGTCGGCCTGTTTTACGTGCTCTACGTTGTTGGCGCCCTGGTGATCCTCGCCGGCGTTGCGATCATGATCCGCGGGCACCGCTTTGGCCCGCACCACGCCTTCGCACTCTTGGTCTCGAGTTCGCTGCCTGCGGCGTCGTTCCTCGTCAACCTGTTGCCGTGGTGGCGTGCCGGGCGTTTTTCTGCGCTCACATACACTGGCCTAGTCACGGCAATCGCGCTCGTGATCGCCTTTGCCTCGCTGAAAATAGCTGCCGGAAACAACCGCGTCGACGAGATCGCAGGCCGGCGGCGAATCCTCGCCCCCGGGTTTATTGCGCTCACGACGGCGGTGACGCTCGGCGTCGACTCCATGCTCGGCGCACCCCTCCATTCGATCTCCGTGCTCGGCGACCAACCTCAATCCGGTGGCCGCTTCTACGGAATGTCCAACGCGCCGTTCGCGGTGTGGGCGGTGAGCATGATCCTATTGGCCGTTATTGCCGTCAACATTGTGAAACAGCATAGGGCGCGGGTGGCCGTGCCCGGCGTCGTGCTCGCAATCGCGTTCATCGCGATCTACGTGGACGGCGCCCCACACATCGGCGCAGACTTCGGTGGGCCACCTGCCTTGGTGCTCGGCTTCGGTGTGTTCCTGCTTCTCGTGATCGGGGTGCGCCTGACCGCCACCCGGATCGGCGTGCTTGTTGCGGCCGCAGCCGTAGGCACACTCGCGATCTCGTTCGCCGACTGGCTCCGCCCACCCACCGCGCGCACCCACCTCGGCCGCTTCTTCGATTCGCTCCTCAACGGCGAAGCGCTCACCATCGTGGCACGCAAAGCCGACCAACTCATCACCCAAGTGCCCTGGTACGGTTGGCTCGCCGCAATCTGCGCGGTCATATTTTTGTGGTTGCTCTGGCGCCGCGCCGACCTCAGCATCGTCCGCCACAACGACGACGTGCCCGAACTACGCGCCGGCGCGATCGCCGTCGTCGTCACCCTGCTCAGCGCAATGCTCATCAACGACTCAGGCCTGGTTATTCCGCTGATTGGCGGGCTGTACGGAATGTGCCTGTGGGCGATCGCCGCCATCCCAGCCACGCCCGAAGCGCACTGGACTAATCGAAAGAATTAAACGGGACGCCGGGCTCCACGCGATCAGTCTTACGCTTACGCCGCGAAATCCGCACCCGCCGGGCCCGGCGCGCAGCAACCGCGCGAACAACGTCCACGTACTGGCTCGCCCGATGCAACTGACCGGCAAGATCGTCACCAGACGGGCGATGATACAGCTTGCAGGCGATCTCCTGGACCGTGAAACCCTGAGTGAGCAGGTCGATCGTCAACCCCACTTCCACACCCCAACCCGATGCCAGCGGCTGAGCGGCAGTGAGCGCCTCGCGCGTCAAACAACGCTGACCCGACAGCGGCTGCTGCGGATACCAGCCCGTCAACCGGCGAATCCACTTGCGCGCATACCCCGTCACAAGCCCGCGCCCACCCGCGCCCGCCTGCGGAGGCAAATACGCGATCGTCATATCCACCTCGCCACTCAACACCGGAGCAACAAGAGGCGCACACTCAACCGCCGAATCACCCAGATCAGCATCCAAAAACAGCACCAGCCGCGGCGGAGCATCCTCCGGATCCCGCATCGCCACCACCGACGCGCCAGTCTCCAACGCCGACGCCTTACCACGATTCACCGAATGACGCACCACCGTGGCACCCGCCGCCCGAGCCACCTCACGCGTATTATCTTCCGAGCCATCATCAACGACGACGATCAAATCCACTCGCGGAATAGCGCGCGCGGCCCTAATTGTTGCGCCGATCCGGTCGGCCTCATCTTTAGCCGGAATAACTACTGCAACACGATTCGCCTGCACGGTTAAAGTCTATATGGCAAAGGTCAAGAATGAGCAAAGAATCCGCCACTTGACCTCGGCGAAGTTTGACCTGCTTAGCGTAGGGTGACTTGGCGGGAAATAATCCCCGAGCGCGTGCGGCGCTCGTCGGGGCTGAGCGGGGCGTCGTCGTCGATAGCGGCCTGGAACTTCTTCGCAAACTCGGCCATCGGCTTTTCCAACTCGTCGGCCTCGGAACCCGCCTCGAGCTCGAACACCGGAATCAGCAAACCGGCCGCGCGGAACGCGCCCACGAACCGTGAACCGTCAAAGGTCAGCTCGCGCTTGTGCTGCAGGCGTGCCAATGCGTCGGCCACGGCGTCCTCCGCCTCCGGGCGCACCCAGCGCACGAACTCGCGCTGCATCCGACACCAGTACGCACCCTTCACGCCCGGCACCTGCGCTGTGGGCACCATCTGCTCGGTGGCCTGCGCGATCGCCGCCTGCACATCCGGCTTTTCTGCTTCGGAGGAATCCACCCAGTAATCGTAGGTGTCGTGAATCTCCAGCTCGGCCGGCGCAGAAAGATCAAGAATGTCCTGCAGGCGCGGGCCCGGCTCAGGCTGATCGGTCTGGTTGAACGACTCGCCAGGTGCCAGTTCGACGCCGCGAAGAGTCCTCTCCGCAATATCCAGCGACACATCACCCGACGACATCACCGTCTGCATCGCCACCAGCAGCTCGCCGTCGTTCCTGCGCAGCGCGGCCGCCATCCCCGGCAACAACGTCACAAACGTCAGCTCGTGCCCGCCATGCTCCTCGGTGAGCTTCACGCGCATCGACGCCGACGGAATAATCTCCCGCATCGCCACCAAGTCAGCCTCGAACTCGATCCCCTCAAACGGGCGATCCACATACTGGATCCGCGACTTCTTCTTCGCCTTACGCGCCTCAGCGCGGCGCTCGCGGCGGCTCTGCTTACCCATAACGTCTCCTCATACAACCGGATGGTGCACACGAATAACCACCACAGACTAACAAATTAGACGCGCCCGAAAAAGGCGGGTTGCCAACGGCGCCGCGCGTAGGCGAGCCGGGGTTTAACAGGGCGGCGAGCCTGGGCGGCCCAAAGTGGGGAGCCTAGGCGTTAGTAGCGCGTGGTATCTCCCGCAACGTCCACTGCCCACGCAATCGACTCACGCGTATAGAACTCGCGGGCCGGAGCCTGCGACAGCGCCAGGTCATGCCGCCCACCCGGCACTTCCAGCAGGTCCACGTGCGCACCCAGTTTCGGTGCGAGCCGCACCATGTCCGCAACGTTCAACACGACGTCGGTGCTCGCCAACTCGTCGGCGCTAGGCTTCGTGAAACTTCCCGACGCGTCGCTATGCGCCACCAGCACAGGCTCACGGATGGCCAAGCCGGCCGCCACTTCCTCGTGTGCGAGCCGTACCGCCCGGAAGAACCCTGCGAACACAGGAACCGGGTCGAGGGGCTTATGCGCCGGATCGAAAGCGAACTCCCCGCCGTAATCCATGTGCAGGTTGCGTGCGTAATCCGGTTTGAGCATGCTAATCGGCAGCCGTGGTAGGCGCGTGCCCACCCGTTTGACCAGCGCAGTCGCCTGATTCTTTTCCAGCGGCGGCCCGTTGTGATCAAGCCACGGTGAATTCAAAATCACCGCGTCCACCTCGCCCGGCCTATCGTGAGCAAAAAGTGCGGCGTGCAGGCCGCCCGTCGAATGACCAATAAGAATCAGCCGGCGAGCACCCCATCCGCGTAGCACCGCGAGCGCCTTCCCGATCTCTTCGTGGCGAACCCGCAGGTCGCGCACGTCGTCGCGATAACGCGGATCGCGCAGTGCCCGCCCACCCCGACGCATGTCCAGACCCACCAACGGGATGCCCGCCGCACGCCACGCGGCCGCGTGCTCCACGTGGAAAAACGAATCCACGAAACCGGGGATCCACAGCGCCGCAGTGCCCGTGCGCGAGATCGCCTCCGGGGCGTCGGTCTCATGCACGAGCACCGCCACGTCTGGCCGGGAAACGGGGGCTCCGCCGTCGTCGTCACTAAGCGCAATTGACGACGCCCGCCACGCGGAGCCGAGATAATCGCGGGTGGGCGAACCAAGCCACGAGGGCCGAGCTGAGCTGGTCATTTAGTCGACGACGCCGTAGAGCCTGTCGCCGGCGTCACCCAAGCCCGGCACGATGAAGCCCTTCTCGTTCAAGCCCTCGTCAACGGCGGCCACCACCACGCGCACGTTCGCATTATCGGACAGGTGCTCCTCCAGAGCCTGCAGGCCCTCCGGGGCGGCGAGAATGCAGATCGCCGTCACGTCGCGGGCGCCGCGCTCGAGCAGGTAGTCGATTGACGCGATGAGCGTGTGACCCGTCGCCAACATCGGATCCAGCACGAAGCACTGGCGGCCAGTCAGATCATCAGGCAGTCGGTTCGCGTAGGTGATCGCCTCCAGCGTGTCCTCATCACGCTTCAGACCCAAGAACCCGACCTCCGCAGTGGGGATCAGGCGCGTCATACCCTCGAGCATGCCTAGGCCAGCACGCAAAATCGGCACAACGATCGGCGGAGGCGTGGACAGCACCTTGCCCGTCATCGACGTGACCGGCGTTTCGATCTCCTGATCCACAACCTCCACGTCGCGCGTGGATTCATAGGACAGGAGCATGATGATTTCCTCCACCAACTGGCGGAAAATCGGGCTCGGCGTGGTCTTATCACGCAGAACCGTGAGCTTGTGGGTGACGAGCGGGTGATCAATGACTTGAAGTTTCATACCTTAAATCTAACGCGTCTCGGCTGGTCGCGTTGGCTGCCCGCGCGGTCTGTCGGAATATTCGTGAAAATTACTTTGGGCTGGCGGCTGCGGAGCTGGTGAAAGCCGGGGCAGTGCTCGCGTGCGGTGATCTCGTACGATTGATGTATGAACAACGATTTTGCGTGGATCAACCATGTGCTTGAGCTGGCCGAGACTGCCGGTGTGGCAGGTGATGTGCCGGTGGGTGCCGTCGTCGTTGACGAACATGGCCGGCTCCTGGGTAGCGGGGTGAACACGCGTGAAGTCGATGCCGACCCGGTTGGTCACGCGGAGGTGAACGCACTGCGGGAGGCCGGGCAGGCGCTCGGCGCGTGGAACCTCAGCGGATGCACGCTGTATGTGACGCTGGAGCCATGCACGATGTGTGCTGGGGCGATTGTGAACGCGCGGATATCGCGGGTCGTGTTTGCGGCGTGGGATCCCAAGGCCGGGGCGGCGGGATCAGTGCGCGACGTGCTGCGCGACGCCCGGCTCAACCACACGGTCGAGGTATTAGGCGGGGTTTCCGAAGAGCGAGCCAACCGTCAGCTCGTGGAATGGTTCGACCAGCGGCGTTGACGTTCAAACGGCGCCGTTAAAGTGCGGGCTTCGTGTGAGCTAGCTAGCAGAACTAGGGTGCGACGTTGCTTGGCGGCCGAGAAAACGGTTAAGATGGCGTGCCGAGGTGGAGTGTCCGAGCGGCCGAAGGTGCAGCACTCGAAATGCTGTGTGGTGCAAGCCACCGTGGGTTCAAATCCCACCTCCACCGCCATTGTGATGTCTCGCGACATAGTTCCTGTGTCGCGAGACATTTTTGTTGTTTTTGGCGCGGGGTGTCTCGGGTTGTTGGCCTATAGGTCATGTGGTGTTGGTGGACAAATTTGGGGTTAATGGCAGGCTGGTTCGGGTGTTTAATGCTGGGATACTTCACCGAGTCCGTGTAACAGGTGACCTAGCGTAATCTCATTTCGAAAAAGCACGAAAATCAGCGTTTTTTCACCTGCTACGCGGAGTGCACCGAGTATCAGCCCGAAATTCATCCCTGATGAGCCTCGAGCTCCCCCGCTGCGTGGGCTAGGCGATTACCTGCCAGCGGTAATACAATCGCACTAGTCAACGTGAAGGAGCTTGCGTGCCACGCATCGGATTTGACCGCGATCAGTACATTGAGATGCAGTCCGCCCACATCTCGCAACGCCGCACAGCAATCGGCGGGAAGCTCTACCTTGAAATGGGCGGCAAGCTCTTCGACGACCACCACGCCTCCCGCGTGCTGCCCGGTTTCACGCCTGACAACAAGATCGTCATGCTCGAGCAGCTCAAGGATGAGATTGAGATCCTCATCTGCCTCAACGCCAAAGATATTGAGCGCCGTAAAAAGCGGGCTGACCTGCAGATTTCCTACGAGGATGACCTGCTTCGCCTTATCGACGTGTTTCGCGAGCGCGGCTTCCTTGTCAACAATGTGGTGGTCACCCAGATCACCGATGAGCACCATCAAGCGCACGCCTTCTCCCAGCGCCTCGAGCGTCTGGGGCTGAACGTGTTCCACCATCACCCGATTGCCGGGTACCCCTCTGCCACGGAGCGTGTGGTCTCTGAGGAGGGATTCGGGTCTAATCCGTACATTCCTACCTCGCGTGACGTCGTGCTCGTGACGGCTCCCGGGCCGGGCTCGGGGAAGATGGCGACCTGCCTGTCGCAGGTGTACCACGAATACAAGCGCGGGGTGCCTGCCGGTTACGCGAAATTCGAAACGTTCCCGATCTGGAACCTGCCGCTCGAGCACCCGGTCAACCTCGCCTACGAGGCGGCCACCGCCGACCTCGACGACATCAACGTCATCGACCCCTTCCACCTGCAGGCATACGGCAAGCAGGTCACGTCCTACAACCGGGATGTTGACGTGTTCCCCCTGCTCGAAGCGTTGATGGAGAAGATGCTGGGGGAGTCGCCGTACAAGTCTCCGACCGACATGGGCGTCAACATGGTCGGTTATTGCATCAGTGATGATGCCGTGGTGCGCGAAGCGTCCAAGCAGGAGATTATTCGGCGCTACTACAAGGCGTTGGTTGATGAGGAAGTCAACGATCTTGAGCCGGTGCAGTCTGATCGGATCGCCCTCGTCATGTCGAAGGCGAAAACTCGCCCGGAGGATCGCCGGGTGGTTGGCCCGGCGCTCGCGATTCAGGAGCGGACCGGGGAGCCGGGCTCTGCGATCGAGCTGCACGACGGCACGATTATCACAGGTAAAACCTCGGCGCTTCTTGGGTGTTCCGCGGCGATGCTGTTGAATGCGCTGAAGCATTTGGCGGGGATCGACGACGATCACTTGCTGCTTTCGCCGGAATCTATTGAGCCGATCCAGACGTTAAAGACCCAGCATTTGGGTTCGCGTAATCCGCGTCTGCACACTGATGAGGTGCTGATCGCGCTATCGGTGTCTGCTTCCCAGTCGGAGGAGGCGCGGATGGCGTTGGATGAATTGCGCAATCTCGCGGGCTGTAATGTTCACACGACGACGATCCTGGGCACGGTTGACGAGGGAATTTTCCGGAATCTCGGAATCTTAGTGACGTCGGAGCCGCACTACCAGCGTAAAACGCTCTATCGGAAGCGCTGACCGGAAACTTTTCGCGCCCTGGCCGGTTATCTTGGCATATGCGAAGATCTCCGGCTATAGCGTGAAAAGTTTCCGACGAAGGCTACAGCTGAATCTTATAAACTGATCGCCCTATCGGCTTGCGCTGCTACCTCAGGGTCGTGAGTCACGATGACAAGCGCTGCGTTGTAGGTGTGTGTTGCTGCGAATAAGTGTTCCATAACTTCGTCTCGTGTTTGCATATCCAACGAGCCGGTGGGTTCATCGGCGAGGATGATTCGGGGCTCCGAAGCGAGAGCCCGAGCCAGCGCTGTTCGCTGAATTTCACCACCGGAAAGTTCCGACGCCAGAGTGTTGGGTGGAACTCCGACATTACGGAGTGTTTTTTCGGCATGTTCCCAGAGATTCGGTTGCGGGTGCTGAGTGAGCATGAGTGCGACTGCTACGTTCTCGGTGGCTGTCAGTTCGTCAATCAGTTGCCCGTCTTGATGCACCATGCCTATTTTTTCGCGGCGGATGTTCAGTTTCTTAGCGGCGGGTGCGGAAACGATGGATTCTCCACAGATCTTAATATCCCCACTGTCGACATCGCGAAGCCCCATAATCGCTGCAAGCAACGTTGATTTTCCGGTGCCGGAACGGCCTACGATCGCGACGCTCTCTCTTTCTCCAACGCTGAAATTCAGGTTGGAAAACAAAGTGCGATCCGGAATGCTGCACGTCAGATCTTGTACTTCTAAGAGGGGCGTCATTGTGTTCCTTTCACAAGAGAACGGAGATTCCTAGCACTTACTACCCATAGTGCAGAGAATAATAAGGCGAGCGCTATGAAAATGGCGGGCAGGGTTCGAGTAAAAAGATTGAGGCTCTCGCCGTACAGCAAAACTAGACTTATCGAGAAGATGCTGGCTAGAAGTAGCCCCGCGGCGGCGCCGAGCCCAACGGGGAGTCCGATTCTGATGAAACTGATTTTGTTGACGTGGATAGGACGCCCAGAAACAGTCTTCATTTGAGCGAGACGTCGCAGGCCGTCATTACTTTCATCGACGATAAAGACGACAAGCGACAATGCCAGGAGTCCTAGTGCACCCAGTACAAAGAGCTCGACCCAATCGTTTCGGGCTATTGACTGAGTTTGAGCTACTATCCATGATTCTTCCGGGATTTGCATGAATGGCAGAGGCGCGATTGAGCCGAAAGCTATCTGTTTGACTTTGGCGATATCCAACGTTCCGGGAGTGTGAGATATGAATACGAGTTCCCATTCGGGGTGAATTTCTTCGGCGGGTATTGACGCGTCTGTATTGCGCAGTTGAAGGGCCTCTTTAATCGTTAATGTCTTGATTGAATCCGAGTCATCGCCAATTTTCTGTTGACGCATGCTGACATATTCTCGAGCAATTTCATTGTCCAATAAGGCCCTGTCAGTTGGGTCGTTGAGGGCGATTTCGAGCTTTTCTTGCTCTGTGCTGGGGTCAAATCGTGTGGAAAGCAGTAGTGCGTGAGCTGACTGAGAGTCGTCGACAGCGTCAACGAGCTGAGCGATGTGTTTCTCAGGCATCTCTGGAAAAAGAGATAGGACCAGTACAGAATTGTTGAATTTGGTAAATGTGGCTTTTGCTGTCTGGTCGGCTTGAGCGAAGATTCCGAGGACTGTTTGAATAACGACGGCGCTGAGGAGCGCCATGAGGGTGGTGACAGCGATTCTATTGACTGACGAGCTGCGGCTTTCCAGAGTTGCCGAGGCGACCAGTGTTTCTGGATCCTCTCTGTGTTTCGCGCGTTGGCGAAGGCTACGGGCACAGTAGAGGAGCAGGGCCCCAATTGTGTCGGAGGTTGTGATGATTGTGATGACCACGAGCGCTATAAACGCAAAGAAAGCTAACGTGTTTTTCTGGTCGGCGCCGATGGTGGCGACGACGATTGTAAGAGGAGCTGCAATCGCTCCTATTCGAGCCCGCTTCGGACTATAGCTTTCTGCGATAGAACTGGGGCGTGTAGTCACTTTAGTATCGAGAGGCTTGAGACTAACGGCTAGCCATACGAAAGAAAAAACTACGCTCACTAGTAAAGCTGTGATAACAAATGGGAATAGTCCTGCTTGAAAGTCGTCTGCACTTATTACGAAATTGATGTTGGGAATCCGAAGTCCGAACGTGCATAGGATAGCGAGGCCGATTATTGCAAGGCACGCCCAACCGATGAAGGGTGCGACAACCTTTCCGAGGTGCCATAGGATTAGCTCTAACCTCTTTGCTCCTAATCCAAACAAAACTGTTGATTCTCGGCGCCGATGGTAAAGCCCCATTTTCAGCGTGGAACGAACGAGAAGAATAAGCGGTATACCTAGAATTAAGAAAATTGCTTGTAACGGCTGGCTGATTGGAGGCCTGTCTAAAAGGGAACCGGTCAGTGCTGGACGTGAGGCCCCGAAGTGGGATACCGGCTGAAATCTCTCATCTAGTGTTGGTCGGTCGGCGGGATTGACATATGCGAATAACTCGTTTTCTGTCGTGAGCCCTCCAGGTGAAATTTCTCCAGCTAGCTCACCATAGCGCGTTTCTATTCCTTCACCTTTTCCGGCCTTAAGAAGTGCGGGAGAAAGGTAGACTTCCCCTGGCTGAGGCCATTCTTCAAGCCCCGGTGGCGGAGCAGCCGTGATATCTTTCGGTATGACATATGCGACCGTGAACTGTAGCGAAGCGCCCGAGAGTCGGTCAAGGACAAAGGCTATGTGACTTGTTGGCTCGGAATCGGTCGCGATAACAGGAGCTCGTTGTGAACCACGAGCGTCTTGTCCTTGATAGCTTGCGACCGTTGCTCCAATACTCCAGACAAATAGCGTAAGGCTCAAGAGCGTCAGCAAGAAGAGCGCGGCGTGGCTTATGCGAGCCTGGTTTGGTTGCGCCCGAAAGCCGAGCGCAACCAAACCAGGACTTCTAGATGGGTAACTGGCCACGTGCTAGTACTTCCAAGATCCGCATTCCATTGGCTTGAGCCAACGGGAGCGGCAAATCTTGTCGTTGTTAATGTTGGTCAGTTCGGTCGCGGAGGTGCTCTTCATATAGCCCAGCTTATTTGTGAAAGAACCACGCGATTTGTGATTGTCATACACATAGTGAGCAGCCACGAATTTCCCGTCATCGGCGTTGTCGCGTAGTGTTATCTTTTTCCCATGGACGGTGACGTATCCCCCCATTGAGGTATGCGTCCAGCTGGCCGAGACTGCGGGCGCTACGAAGCTAAAGCTACATATCAGAAGGATTGCAGCAACTATTTTTTCTTCATCGTAGAATCTCCTTTGATTCTGAGCTCTGACTCATCGCCTAGAGCTGTTGTGAGAATTGTTGGGTGTACAGCGGTGTCGTGATGCCAACGCTGTGAAATGAGACTAGCGCCACATGCTTTTGTGTGTCTAGGTTTTGGATAATTCAGGCTTTGCACGCTTGGGTGATCCCGTTGTCCTGGTCCGCACCGGAAACTTTTCGCGCCCTGGCGGGTTATCTTGGCATATACGAAGATCTCCGGCTATAGCGGGAAAAGTTTCCGGCTAAGCGGGTCAGACCCTCGGCCGACGCCGCCCCTTCGCACGTGGTCAGCGAAATGATTAGGCTGAAAGGCGACACCAACGCCACGATCACAACGCCACGATCACGACGCCTAGATCAGAAGGAGCCCCATGAGCGAAACGGCTCGCACGTCAACGCCAACAACACTGGGCCTAACTGCCAGCGAAGTGGAGGAGCGCCGCCGGGATGGGCGCGCTAACGAACTCCCGCCGCGCACCGGCAAATCCGTGGGTCAGATCGTTAAGCAAAACGTGTTCACTCGGATTAATGCGATCTTGTTCGTGCTGTTCGTCATGGTGCTGAGTACGGGCTCGCTCATCAACGGCATGTTCGGCCTGCTCATCATCGTCAACTCCGGGATCGGGATCATCCAAGAGTTGCGCGCCAAGCGCACGCTTGAATCGCTGACGATTGTGGGCGAAGAACATCCGCGCGTGTGGCGTGATGGCGAGCTCGTCGAGGTCACGCAAGAGGATCTGGTTCTCGACGACGTGGTGCGCGTCGGGGCTGGCAACCAGATTGTGGTTGATGGTGTGGTGACCACCTCCGACTACCTCTCGGTCGATGAGTCCAACCTCACCGGCGAATCCGACGCGGTGCGCAAAGCCCCGGGTGATCCGATCATGTCAGGCTCGTTCGTCGTGTCTGGCACGGGCGACTACACGGTCACCAAGGTGGGCGCGGAGTCCTATGCGGCAAAGCTCGCGGAGGAGGCCTCCCGCTTTTCGCTCGCGCACTCCGAGCTGCAGGCGGGTATCAACAAGATTTTGAAATACATTACGTGGGTGCTCGTGCCGGTTGGCCTGTTGACGATCTGGTCGGCCGTCCGCGGGGGCGCTACGGATTGGCAGGCGGTCGTTCTCGAAATTACGGGCGCGCTCGTGCCCATGGTTCCCGAGGGGCTGGTGCTCATTACGTCGACGGCGTTCGCGCTCGGCGTGATCCGGCTCGGCCAACGTAAGTGCTTGGTGCAAGAGTTGCCCGCGATTGAGGGATTGGCGCGCGTCGACGTCGTGTGCGCGGATAAGACCGGCACTCTCACCGAAAATACGCTCGAGTTTTCCGAGATCATTATGGTTGAGGGCTGCCCGGAAACCGCAGCCGAATGCGAGGAGATCCTCGCCCAGCTCATTGCCACCGATCCGGATCCGAACGCTACTGCCGCCGCAATCGCGCAGCGCTTTCCGCTTACGAGCAAGCCGTGGACGCAAGGTGCGCGCCAGCCGTTTACGTCGGCAAAGAAATGGTCGGGTACCACGTTTTTGAACGACGACGGCACGGCATCGTCGTGGCTGATGGGCGCCCCGGACGTGCTCGCGGGAGACCATCCGGCAGGCCAGAAGGCCGAAGAGATCGGCGCGCAAGGTTTGCGCGTGCTCATGCTCGCGCATTCCCCGCACCCGGTCGATGCAGCGGATGCGCCGGTGGACGTGCGCCCGGTCGCCCTCCTCATTTTCGATCAGAAACTCCGCCCGGACGCGCAGGATACCCTCGAGTATTTCGCGGATCAGGGCGTGGAAGTGAAAGTGATCTCGGGTGATAACGCGGCTTCGGTCGGTGCGGTCACACGCCGCCTCGGAGTGGACGCCGGCCAGGCCGTCGACGCCCGCCACATCGACACCGATTCTTTCGCGGACACGATCGAGAACAATCGCGTGTTTGGCCGGGTGCGCCCGGATCAGAAGCAGGCCATGGTCACGGCCTTGCAGGAGCGCGGGCATACTGTGGCGATGACGGGCGACGGCGTCAACGACGTACTCGCCCTCAAAGACGCCGACATCGGCGTCGCCATGGGCTCGGGTGCCGCGGCCACGCGCGCCGTCGCAAAAATCGTGCTGCTCGACAACCGGTTCGCCACCTTGCCGTACGTCGTCGCTGAAGGGCGGCGCGTGATCGGCAATATCGAACGCGTCGCCAACCTGTTCCTCACCAAGACGATCTACTCGGCCATGCTCGCCATCCTCGTGATCATTGCCGCGGTGCCGTTCCCGTTCATGCCGATCCACGTGACGATCACGGGCTGGTTCACGATCGGCATCCCCGCGTTCCTGCTGGCCCTGCCGCCGAACAACAACCGGGCCCGGCCTGATTTTGTGCCGCGCGTGCTACGGTTCGCCGTGCCCGCTGGGTTGATCGTGGGCACGTCGGCGTTCCTCACGTACATGATCGTTTCCGGCTGGGACGTGCCCGAGCAGCATACCCAGGAGTCGACGGCGGCACTGCTCGCGTTGATCATTCCGTCGTCGTGGGCGGTGTGTACGATCGCTCGCCCGCTGTCGCCATGGAAGTTGCTGCTCGTGGCGCTACCGTTGGTTGGCTACGGGGTGATTTTCAACTGGTCGTTTACGCAGCAGCTGTTCTATCTGGATTCGTCGAATACGGCGATGATGATCCAGGCAACCGCGATCGGCTTGGTGGCGGCGGCATGTATCGAAGCGCTGTGGTGGATGTTGCGCCGCAAGGCCCAGCCGCAGATCCCGCTGTGGAAGCCAGAACCGTTCTTTGATAGGGATTAGCCAAGCGAGCGCGGAAGGATTGTCGATGATTGTGAACGTGCGATACTTCGCGGCAGCCGCGGCTTACGCCGGCGTGGATGCGGAGCGGTTTGACCTTGCGGACGGCGCGAGCGTGGGCGACCTTGTGGCAGCAATTAAAGCCAAGCACGACGCCGGGAGCGCGCCCGACGCCGTACCACCGGCTAGCGAGCCCGGCGCCGGCAACCCCGCCGGCAACGAGCGATTGAGCCGCGTACTAGAACTGTCGTCGTTCCTCGTCAACGGGGTGCGGGCAGAGTCTGCTGACGTGCTTCCTGCCGACGCGGACGTCGACGTCCTGCCACCGTTTGCCGGCGGCTCGCCAGACGAGGCGCAATGACTAGCGCGCGTCCACTTGTGGAGCCGGGCCCGAAGCTGACTGGCGAGCAGCGGGAGCGATATGCCCGGCACATCGTGCTGGAGGGCATGGGAGAGCTCGGGCAGCGGCGGTTGCTCAATGCGCGCGTGCTCATGATCGGTGCTGGCGGGCTCGGGTCGAGCGCGCTCACCTATCTCGCTGCGGCGGGGGTGGGCACGATTGGGATTGTTGACGCCGACCGAGTCGACCTATCGAACCTGCAACGCCAGATCATCCACGCCACCTCGGCTATCGGTGAGCTGAAGGCGGAGAGTGCGGCGCGGCGTCTGCGAGACATCAACCCGGATATCGACGTGATCCCGCTGCCGGTGCGGCTGGAGAAGCACAACGCTGCCGAGCTGCTGACCGGTTGGGATGTGGTGCTCGACGGCACCGATAACCTCGCCACCCGGTATCTGATCTCGGATACGGCAGTGGAACTTGAGATTCCGGTCGTGTTTGGCAGCGTGCTCCAGTGGGGTGCTCAAATATCGGTGTTCTGGACGGGGCCGCGCGCGGTTGCCGCGGGATTCCCAGCTCCGAACGGCTTAAGTTTGCGCGACCTTTTCCCGGTCGAAGCTCCGCCCAGTGCCGTGCCAAAAACCGCGGAGGTTGGGATCATGGGCGTGGTTCCGGGCCTTGCCGGGACGATCATGGCGAGCGAAGCGATCAAGCTGATTACCGGCACAGGCTCCGCGCTCATCGGGCGCGTCTGCTATGTGGATGTAGCCGGCGCCCGGGTGGCCGACATCCCGCTGCGCCCGCGCCCGTAAAACTGGTTACCGGTCTTAGTCTGCGACTGTAAAACTCGTTACCGGTCTTAGTCTGCGACTGTGAAGTGGCGCGCGAGCTCCATTGCCCGCCCCTGATCAAGAACCGGCAAGTGCGGCAGGGGGTTGATTCCCGCGACCTCCACGAAATCCGTCAGCATCCGGCGTGACGTTTCGCGCAGATCCTCGGGATCCCACGGCTTGGCAATGTAGTGGTCGAGGTCGGCGTCGTTGACTGCCCGCACGGTGTCCGCCAGATCGGCCTGCCCGGTCACAAGCACTTTGCGTGCCATCGCCGTCCGTTCGTCGTCCATCATCTCAACAAGGAAGTCGACGCCGGTCGTGCCCGGCATCCGGTGATCGCACAGGGCGAGCGCGACGACGTCGCCGTCGGCATCAATCTCGTCAATCACGTCCCATGCGTCCGCGACGTCTTCGGCCGGTTCGATACGGACGTGGTCAGCAAAATCAATGAGGTCGCGCTCGATTGAGGTGCGCACCTCCGGTTCATCTTCAACGATGAGAATCGCGAGTTTCATGTTTCCTCCCTAGTGGTTGGCGCGTGAGAATCCGACGGCGGGTTCGCCAGGGGTACTTCGCCGTCTTCTTGGGGCCCGTCGATGGGCAGGACGATCGTGAACGTGGTGCCGGCTGGGCTGGAGTCGAGGTCGAGCGTGCCCTGGTGGCGGCTGACAATAGACTGAACGACGCTGAGCCCGATACCCATGCCGTAGCGGACCTGCCCGTTCTTCGTGGTGAACCGCGGCTGGAACACGCTCTTTTGCAAATCCTGGGGGATGCCTGGCCCGTTGTCGGCGACCTTGACGAAGATGTGCTCGGCGTCGAAACATCCGGTGCTGATGGTGATCGTGGCATCGTCTTGGTCGACCATCGCTTCAGCCGCGTTGGTGATAAGGTTCGTCCACACTTGCGACACTTGGCCGGGATAGCACGTGATCGGCGGGAGCGTGTGGTAGTCGCGGCGTACGTCCACGTTGAGCAGTTTGTGGGACAGCAGGCGGATCGTGTCGTCGAGGCCTTCGTGGACGTCGACGTCGGTGATCGGGTCGCCGTCCGGGCGCGCGTAGGAGCGCAGCGAGGCGACAAGTTCGGTGATTCGGTGCGACGCCGTCGACACGTTCCGCAACCCCGTACCAATCGACGCGGCAAGCTCGATGGTTTCGAAGTCGATGCTGCGCGAGCGTTTGATCTCTTTGGCAAACTTCGGGTCGTGCAGGCCGGCGAGCACGAGCCGTTGCGCCAGGCTACGATCCCCGGTGACGGCTTCGAGTTCGCGGCGGATGCTTCGGGCTTCGCGGGTGGTGACCGACGTCGAATTGTGTGCCGTTTCGATGGCAGACAGGGTGCGGCGCGCCCACTTTCGATCCGGAGATTTTTTGATCAGCTCGCACACGTCGGTGAACAGGTGGTCTGATGTGCGCCCGATGGCCGCCATCGGATTGTTGAGCTCGTGAGCCACGCCAGCCGCCAGTTCGCCGAGCGACGCAAAACGCGCCTGCGCCATGAGCTCGGTACGCGCCGCCTCCAGATTGCGCAGAGCCGCCGCCAAGTTCGCCCGCTCCTTTTCCAACTGGACAGTCAGCACGTGCTGCTCAATCTGGATGTCCTCCGAACGCCGCAATCGCCGATCAAAGGACCGAACGAACAGCGCGGCAACGAGCACGGGAATCTGTGGGTCGTGATTCCAAATGTAGTTCAGCTGTTCGAAGGTCAGTTGAACGGCGACGACGTTCGTCGTCGTCCGCGACGTAAAAAATGCTTCCCGCCCGGACGTGAGCGCGAGCATGCCGATCAGCCGCCCGGTGGTGGATTGGTGCATGAGCACGTCACCCTCGCCCGACGCACGCTCCAGCGAGACTTGGCCAGACAGCGCGAGCGTCACCTCCTCCACCCGGTGGCCTTCGGACGTGAGATGCACGTCGGGTGGGAAGTGAATACGCGGCTGATAGCCAAGCAACCGATCCGCGATCGCCACGATCTCGTGCACAATCTCCAGATCGGACACGTCGATGTTCAGCGCGAAACGCTCATCAGCCGTGGTCCGTTCAGGTTTGCCCGCAACCGCGCGCGTGTTCTTGCGATAGCGGCGGAGCTGTGTGCGAATATCGCGGGTGAACACTTTCGGCCGCAGGTCGGGCAGATAGGCGATGAGGTCGAGCCGCGACCTGTGTGCGAGCGTAGCCAGCCCGTGCGTGTCACGCTCCGTGGCCAGCACGACAATACGCACGAAATCATGGTCTTTATCGTCGAGGAAGCCGTGGATCGGATGGTCGTCGCTGACGCCGTCGCTATCAACCGTAATTGTGATAACGGCCAGCTCGTCGAGCCGATGCTCAATCTTTTTTAGCGCGGCGAAGTCGGGCACGGAGTGGATCGTGCATTCACCCTGCAGGTTACGTGCCAGCCAGGGGCGTACGAACAGGGTGGGCTCGTCGGCGCCGATCATGACGACGTCGAGCACGCGCTCGTCAACCTCCGAGCTGCCGTGCTCGGACGGTGGGATCACTCCGGGATGACTCATCGCGCCTCACTCATCACTGCAATAATCCGAGCAGATCCCACACGGGCGGCAGGCCGAAAACTAGGAGGGCGGTGGCCAGCGAACCAACGACCATACCTACGAGCGCCATCTGCGAAATCTTGATCTCGCCAGTCGAGTAGGCGATCGCATTGGGCGGCGTGGAGATCGGCATCGACATGCCAAGCGAGCAGGCGATAGCGACGACGACGGCCACGGTGATCGTGTCAATGCCGTCGAGCGAGACCGCGAGCGAGACGGCGAGCGGCACGAGCAGGTTCGCCGCAGCCGAATGTGAAATCACGTTGGCCATACCGAACGCGATGAGAGCAAGAAGTGCGAGGATCGCGAGGCCAGACATCGTCTCCCACGGCACCGACGAGACAAGCCACTCATCCAGCCCGGTGGCGCCCACGCCCGTGCCGAGCGCGATACCGCCGGAGACGAGCCAGAGCACCGGCCAGTCGAGCTTCTTGATGTCGTCCCCGCCCATGACCTTCAGCGCGAGCAGTGCGACCACCGGGAAGAAGCCAACGATATTCGAGGAGACTCCGTGCAGCGGCTCCGTCATCCACAGCAGAATCGTGGTGGCTGCGACCGCGTAGAACAGTTTCGCGTTCGTGGACATGTCCCACGAGGACGTCATGTCGATCTTGATCTTGACATCTTTCGGCAGGAACACCACGGAGATGAACAGCCAGGAGAAGATCAGGACGACGAGCATGAACGGGATCGCCATGATCATCCAGTCCACGAACGACACCGTGATCCCACGCTCGGCGAGAGCCGCGATGGCAATCGCGTTCGGTGGGGTGCCCACCGGTGTTCCGATACCGCCAATGTTCGCGGCCGTGGGGATAGCAAGAGCCACGCCGGCTCGCGCCTTACCCTTCGGCAGGCTACGCAGAATCGGTGCGACAACGGCGAACATCGTGGCCGTCGTCGCCGTGTTCGACATGAACATGGATAGCAGGGCAGTAATGAGCATGAGCCCCGCCGTCGTCGCCCGCGCCGAATCAGAAAATGGCTTGAGCATGACGGCCGCAAGGTTCTTGTCCAGGCCGAACTTTTCGGCGCCGTCGGCAATCATGAAACCGCCGAGGAACAGAATAATGACCGGGTTGGCAAGCGCCGCGAAATAATCCGCTGCGGGGAGGGCGGCCTCGGCGAGTGCGGGATCCCCGCCACCCGGGTCGAGGATCGCCCCCGAAGAAATGAGGATGACCTCGAGGAAAATGACGAGCACCGCTGTGGCGGTCAACGAAATCGGTTCGGTGATCCAGAAGACGATTGCGAGTAAGAAGATCGCGAGCATCCGCTCGCCGGGCACCGACAAGTTCGGGATATCAACGAGGAACGGAAACAGGAACGCTACTAGGCCAAGCACGAGGCCGATCTTTTGCTTAGTTCCCAAAGGCGGACGCTTCGTGGTCACGGGAGGTTTTGTGGTGGCACGGCGAACTGGCCGGGGGCGGCGAAGAGGTTGTCGGGGCTGCGGCTGGCCGCTCGGGGAAGGGGTGTTTTTACTCGCGTGGTCAGTCATACCTCTAATATATGCGTTTCTCTAGCGGGGTGGGCACTCGGCTCGTTCGGGTGACCTTAATCCGCGCGTGCCAGCGGAACGTGAACGGCCGTTCGCCCCGGCCAGACCGTGTGTGCTGCGGTTGGGCAGGCGCGAAAATTCCCAGACAATTCCCAGACGGAATCAATGGTTATCTAAGGGTCGCCCCACATAATAGAGATATCGCAAGGAACAATCCCTTAAAGATTTACCTTTCGTGTGTGTGATGCTGACGTGACGCGCAGGTCAGAGAAGGAATTTGTGCAGTCTTCTCGATGAAGCCAGTGCGTCTTGCCCGAGGCGGGCGGCCTTTTTTGCGTGGATGGCCGCCCGCCTCATTAATTTCTGCAAACCCGGTCGTTTCGCCGTTACCTGAGCGCGTACGCGGAGCTAACGATTGAGGATTTTCGGTTTGCTGCACATATACGCAAGGCTTCGGAAAATCTCAATTGTTAGCTCCGCCGAGCAAGCAAGCGTTCCGCAAAATCGCCCATATTGCCTGTTATGACCGCTCCTAGAATTGGCGTCTGTGCCTAGACACCGCCCGCAGACTGCGAGTCGTCACGGCTAGCCGACCTGACCGGGATAATCCGCACCTGCATCGCCTTGACCTCGGCCACAAGCTCCGTGCCGACCGTGATGCCAAGCTCGGAGGCCGCGGCCGCCGTGATGAGCGCGCGCAGAGGCGTTGTGCTCCCAATGTCGAGTCGCACGTCTACGCCCACGGAACTTGCCTGAATCGAGGTCACCGTGCCGGGTATGGCGTTGCGAACGGAGCTGCGTCCAACTGTTCCACGACTAGGCGCTTCCCCAGTTTGGATATTGTCAGTGCTGATCGTGTGGGCATCGGCTTCCCCATGTGGCACAGTCCCGCGTGACACCGCGCTAGGCGGCACCGCCCGCAGTGCCACGGCTCGCGGGTCGAAGACGGCCGCCGCCCGGGCTCCCTCGTGAACGTCGGCGAGCTGGCCGTGAATCTGCACCTTGGCGTCGTTGATCTGGAGCACCCCGCCGGTGACGTGCCCGAACTGCATGTTAAGCCCGGCGAATTCGGCGGCGAACGCCGTGGCGGGATTCGTCAGGCAGGAGGAGGTGGGGCCAAGATCGGCAAGCCGCCCGGCATCGAGTACGGCCACGCGGTCGGCGAGGCTGAGCACGTCGATGAGGTCGTGGGTGACGATCACCGTGGTCAATCCGCGAGTGCGCGCGGCGATGAGGGAACGCAGCGCGTCGGCGGAGGCGGCGTCGAGCGCGGCGAAAGGTTCGTCGAGGAGTAGGAGCTGCGGGTCGACGGCGAGCACCCGGGCCAACGCCACCCGCTGCGCCTGACCTCCGGAGAGTTGCGCAGGCGCCCTGTCTGCGAGGTCGGCGAGCCCAACGGTGGCGAGCTCGGCGCGTGCCCGCTGCCGCGCGGCGGTCTTGCTAAGGCCGTGGCAGCGCGGGCCGAAAGCAACATTGTCGAGCACGGACATGTGCGGAAATAGCGACGGCGACTGGTCCAGGAATCCGATCGTGTCTGGCACGTCCACGCGGGCCGTCGGGCTGGTGATGTCGCCAGCCAGCAGGCGCAGGCCGGTGGACTTACCGGAGCCGTTCGGCCCGATAAGCGCGAGCGTCTCACCCGGTTCGCCGGTGAGCTCATAGGCGACCTTGCGTTCGGGCACGTGTGCCACGAGAGTGAACGGCGCCGGGGCGGGTGAAGGCTCGCTTGGTGCGTTCGTAGGCCCGGGCTCAGGCGTGTTTGCTGCACGCCCAGGGCCCACTGCGGCGGTTGCTGCGCTTGCCGCTTGGACCGGCATGCTTGACGCCTGGCCGGGCGCGCTCGCTGCGGGGTCGGGTGCGCTCGCGATTGCCGCGGCTGCCGTCTGGTTCGTCTTGCTCGCAGTCCGAGCTGCCAGCTTGGTAAAGCCTGCCGCATCGCCGAGCCCTGAAGAAGCCACGCCGCTCCCGGTGTCGTGCCCGGTGTCATGCCCGGCGTCGTGATCTGAGTGTGCGAAGCGGCGCATGTTACGCGCCTCCAACACGGAGGTCAGCCCGGTGAGCGCGAGCGCAAACACGATGAGTACCAGGGCGAGGGCGAGCGCAGCGGCCGGATCCTGCTCGCGTTGCAAATAAACTTCGAGCGGGAGCGTGCGAGTGGTGCCTTGCATCGACCCGGCGAAAGTGATGGTGGCGCCGAATTCTCCTAGCGAGCGAGCGAATGCGAGCGAGGCGCCCGATGCGATTGACGGCGCGAGCAGCGGAAGCGTGATCCGGGAAAACTGCACCCAACGGCTAGCCCCCAGGCCGCGCGCCGCGTGTTCGAGGTCCGACCCCGCGGCGCGCGCCGCAGTTTCCACCGTCATCACCAGGTAGGGCAGCGACACGAATATTTGCGCGAGCACAACAGCGAGCGTCGTGAACGGCACCTGGATTCCCACCGCCTCGAGCGCTGGCCCAAACACGCCCCGCCGCCCGAATGTGGCTAGTAGCGCCAAGCCGGCCACGACCGGCGGCATCACCAGTGGCACGAGCACGAGCGCGCGCACGGGCGTGAGCCAGCGCGGCCTCACGGGCAGCTCGCCGGCCCGCGCAAAAATGAGCGCCAGCGGGCAGCCGATCACAAGGCTCACGGCAGTCGACACGAGGCACGTGCGCAACGAAAGCCACAGCGCCGTCACAGACGACTCGGAGGCGAGGATCGTCCCCAAATCCGCCCACGGCACGCGCGACGCCATGCCGACCAGCGGCAACGTCAACGCGAGCAGAGCAAGCAGCGCAGGCAGCCAGAACCAGCTGGGAATCCCGCGGAGTTTCATCATCGTGCCGGGCCTACCGGGCCCCCTCACTTCGCCGTTTCACCGAAGCCGTACTTGGCCATGATCTCTTGTCCGGCATCGGACATGACGGCGTCAATAAACGCCTTGGCAAGCTCCGGATTGGGAGCATCTGAGAGAGCCGTGATCATGTACGTGGTTCCGACGGCGGCCACGCCCGGAGCATCGACGATGTCGACGGCGTCGCCAGCAAGTAGCGCGTCAGTGAGGTAGACGAGCCCGGCGTCGGCCTCACCGCTTTCCACCTTTGCGCGCACGTCGCTCACCGACTGCTCCTCAGAGACGGGCTGCAAGGTGATGCCCTCAGCCTGCGCGAGCTCCTGGCTGGCCGCCCCGCACGGCACCTGCGGTGCACACACCACGAACTTGGCGGCGTTGGCCGATTCGAGGTCGGTCACGCCCGCCGGGTTGCCGGCCGGCACAATGAGCCGCAGCGTATTCGTGGTGAGCTTGGTGGGCTCTGCGGCGAGCCCGGCGTCGGTCACTTTCGTCATGTTGGCCTCGTTGGCCGAGGCGAACACGTCCGCAGACGCGCCAGACTGCAGCTTTTCCGCAAGCGAACTGGAGCCTTCAAAAGCAAAACGGACGACGACGTCGGGATGGCTTTCAGTGAAAACCTCCTCCGCGATTTCTGGAAAAGCGGCGTTCAGGGAAGCGGCCGCAAACACGGTGATCTCGGTGGTATCGTCCGAGGGGCTGGCGTCGTTGTTATCGTCGGCCGAACATCCGCCGGCTGCCAGTCCAATGAGTAATGAGCCCACAAGGGCGAGGGTGCGCGTTTTCATGAGATATTCTCCTGCCTTGCAACGTAGGTCCCGAGGCGCCGCCGGGGCGTTGCCATTCCCGGCGAGAGGACGTGTGACGGCAGCTTTCGCCCTGCCGTGGCGTGTCTCCATCTTATGCTGTTTTGGGTTAGCACGTGCCAAATTTGCGTCTCTTGATTCGACCAACTCTTGACTATTTACTTACTCGGTTTATGCTGGATGCATGGACATTAACGCGGCAGTAGTGACTGTGTCAGACAGGGCGACGGCGGGCGAACGCGAGGACCTCTCCGGCCCCACAGCAGTGCGCCTACTTGAAGAAGCTGGCGTCAAAGTGCTGGAAACAGCAGTGGTTAGCGACGACGTGCGAGCAATCGCCGAAGGCGTACAGAACGTTGCCTACGACGAGATCGACCTCATTATCACCACCGGCGGCACGGGCATCACGCCGCAGGACTACACGGCGCGCGCCATGGACCCGCTGTTGCGCTTCGACATTCCGGGCATCGCCGAGGCGATTCGTCACCGTGGAGTCCAAAAAGGCGTACCTGGAGCTCTGCTTTCGCGCGGGCGGGCCGGCGTCATGGTCGGCGGTAAAAACCGCACACTCGTCATCAATCTTGCCGGTTCGCCGGACGCGGTTGAGGACGGCCTGGCAGTCGTCATCCCCGTGCTCGAGCACGCGATTGCGCAGATGCGCGGCGGAGACCACTGAGCGGCTCGCCTAAATTCGGCCAGTCCGGTTAGAGCGGGATAATTTGCACGAGGTCGCCGGGCTTTACTTCAGTCACCTCCGCGTCGACGACGGCGAGCACCTGCGCAGCGTGCAACGAAGCGGCCAGGTGCGATCCGGAGCCGAGACGGTGAACTGGCACGACGACGTCGTACCCGTCCCCGTCCGTAGAGCCCCCGGCTGTAGAATCCCCGTGTGTAGAGCCCTCGTCCACAAGGTTCTCGTTTGCTGAACTCCGAACCGTAGAACCGCCGGGCAGGAGCGCACCCGGCAAGTATTGGCGGCGCCCGGGCGACGAACGCCACGCGGGGCCCGCACGGGCCATGCGCGTCGTGCTCGCGAGGCTATCAGGCTGACCAAGCAGTCGGCCGATAAACGGCCGCACAAACAACCGGAAAGATACTGCTACCGACACCGGATTGCCGGGCAGGGCAATGACGGGAACGCTGCCGGCCATGCCGTGCCCTTGCGGTTTGCCGGGTTGCATGGCCACTTTTTCGAACGTCCACCCGTGGGCGAGCCCGTATTCTTTGACGGGGTCGAACGCGCCCATTGATACTCCGCCCGAGGTGACGATGAGGTCGACGTCGGTGGGCAGCGCCGCGCCGAAATCCGCGGCGGTGTCGCCCGTCGTGCGCGCTAAGACGGCCTGCCCGCCAGCCTCACGAACGAGCAGTGCCAGAAGAGTTGAGTTCGAATCGGGGATCATCCCGGGGGAGAGCTGTTCTCCCGGTGCGGCCAGCTCGGCGCCGGTGGCCAGCACCGCCACCCGCGGGCGCGTGACCACCTCGACCTCGCCATACCCAATCGCTGCAAGCGTGGATGCCGTGCGCGCACTGATCACGCTTCCCGCGCTCACAACGAGATCCTCGGCTGCAATATCCTCGCCGGCCAGGCGCACGTTCGCTCCCGGCTTCGGCGCGCGGTGCACCGTGACAGTGCGGGGTGCCGCGGAGGCACCACGCGGGGCGTCGGTATCCTCGACCGGCACGACGGCGTCGGCCCACGCGGGCATCGGCGCCCCGGTCATGATGCGCGCAGCCGGCGGGAGCTGGCCCACCTCCTCGCGCGCTGTGCCTTCGACATCGCCACGCGCGGTGGGCGTGTGCCCGGCAGCAATATCCGCAACGACGGCGAACTCCCACGGCCCGTCGTCGTGCCCGGCGTCGTCCCCAAAATCGGCGCCCCTCACCGCGAAACCGTCCATCGCTGAATTGTCGAACGGCGGAACGGAGAACGTGGCGTGTGCGTCGTCGGCGAGCGTACGGCCGTGACTATCTGCCAGCGAGACCACCTCGGTGCCCAAACGCTGCGGGGCGAGGTTCTCGACCAGCAGCTGCCAGTAGTCCTCCGGTGTCAGCGGGCGATCAGAGGTCGATGACATGATCATCCTCGAAACCTGGCCGCTCCCATGTGCCCGAACGGCCCCCGGACTTGCGGGTAATAAAAACGTCAGTGATCGCAGCCGACCTGTCCACGCCCTTCACCATGTCCACCACGTTGAGCGCCGCCACGGCCGCCGCCGTCAACGCCTCCATTTCAACACCCGTGCGATCAGCGCTGCGCACCGTGGTGCGAATGAGCACGTGGTCGGCGCCCAGGGCAATATCAACCTCGGCGCCGTGCACGCCAATCGTGTGCGCCAGGGGTAGCAGATCCGGCACGCGCTTCGCAGCCGCAATACCAGCAACTCGGGCCACCGCGAGCACGTCACCCTTCGGAACCGTGCCCTCCCGCAACGCCGTCATCACCTCGGGCGCCACCAGCACCTTTGCCTGTGCGCTCGCCTCACGGATCGTGGGCTGCTTCGCCGTCACATCAACCATCCACGCCTCACCGGCGCCATTCATATGGGGGAGCTTCATCGTTTCCTCTCGCAGATCACCTCCCATGTTAATGTGATCTGCAGGCCACGGCACACTAGGAGACGCCATGAACACCCGCATCGGTTCCACCGGCATCCAATGGGAACCCCTCGACACGGACACCATCGCGAGCACCGTACGCTCCGATACGTGCGGCGCCGTCGTCATCTTCGAAGGAATTGTCCGTAATCACGACGCCGGGCGCGCGGTGAGCGGCATCGAATACAGCGCCCACCCCTCCGCGGCAGAGGTTATGTACGACGTCGCCGCGGAAGTCGCCGGCAGGCACCCGGAGTGTCGGGTGGCCGTGGTGCACCGAGTCGGCACACTTGGCATCGGCGAGCTCGCCCTCGTGGCGGCTGTGGCAAGCCCGCACCGAACGGCGTCGTTCGCGGCGATCACCGACGTCGTCGACACCGTTAAAGAAAAACTGCCCGTGTGGAAACGCCAAGTTTTTGCCGGTGGCACCGACGAATGGGTAGGCAGCGCCTAGCCGCCAATCTCCGACATGTAGCGGTCCGGCTGCACGAAACTCGGGTCGTCAATCCCGTGACCGGGCTTCTTTTTCCACGTGGCACCCGCCCATATTCGCGCGAGCTCCTCATCGGATGCGCCGGCCCGCATCGGACCGCGCAGATCGGTCTCTTCGCGGGCGAACAGGCAGGTGCGAATCTGGCCGTCGGCGGTCAGCCGCGTGCGGTCGCAATTCCCACAAAACGGCTTCGACACTGAGGCGATCACCCCGACCGTTCCCGCCGGATGATCGCGGCCCGGCGCCACCGCCCACAGGCTCGCCGGCGCGGACTCGTCCACGCGCGGCAGCGGCGACAGCTCGAACTCGGCGCTGAGCAGCTCGAGCACATCCTCCTGTGTCATCATCGCCTCCCGCCGCCACGTGTGCCGCGGCCCAAGCGGCATATGCTCAATAATTCTCAGCTGCGTGCCGGCTTGCAGGCAGTAGCGCAGGACGTCGGGCAGACCGGCGTCGTTAACCCCGCGCATCGCTACCGCGTTAATCTTGATCGGCGTTAGGCCAGCGGCGCGCGCGGCGTCGATTCCGGCGAACACGTCCGGCAGGCGGTCCCGCCCGGAAATGCGCGCATAAAGTTCGCGGTCCACCGTGTCCAGCGAAATGTTCACCCGAGAAATCCCCGCTTCGGCCAGCGCGGACGCCTTCTTGTCTAGCCCGAGCGCGTTCGTGGTCAGCGCGAGTTCCGGGCGTGCCCCACTGCGAGTGCGAAGCGAACGCGCATAGGCCGCAATATCGAGCAATCCGCGGCGCAAAAGCGGCTCGCCACCCGTGAACCGAATCTCCTCAATGCCCAGCAGGCTCACCGCTATGTTGATCAGGCGCTTCACCTCGGCGTCCGTGAGAGTCTGCGCGGTGGGTAGCCAGTCGAGACCTTCCGGCGGCATGCAATACGAGCAGCGCAGATTACAGCGGTCAGTCAGCGACACGCGCAGATCTCGCGCCACGCGACCCCACTGATCCGCAAGCGCCAACATGCGCATAGGCTCAACCGTCATGCTCACCATCCTAGTGTGGGCGCTCGTATTTAGCCGATCTGCTTCGTTCCGGGCGCGCATGCCCCCGTGCCTGCCTGCACGCTACGAGTAGCATGGGCTCGAAGATATCGCGCAATCAGAGCAGGAGGAAGATTGTGAACGAGGCGGTTCAAGCGATCATCATCCTCGGCGGGGGCACGGGCGCCCGCCTCGGCGGCGTCTCAAAACCCGAGTTTCGCGCCGGCGGCCGGCGGCTCATCGACATCCTCTTCGACCAGCTCGGAGAGACCGGGTTCGCGGGGCGGCGCGTCCTCGTCGCGCCGCGAAGTGTGGAGGTGCCGCCCGGCGTGCTCGTCACGCTTGAAGACCCACCCCACGGCGGTCCGGTTGCTGGCATCGGAGCCGGGCTAACAGCGCTACACGATATCGACGACGCCGCGCTTATCGCCCTTGCCACCTGCGATGCGCCGGTGGCCGTCCGGCTTTTGCCTGAACTTGCCACGGCGATCGGCGTTCACGACGGCGCCGTACCTGTGAACCCAGAAGGATGGCCACTATACACGCACGGCGTGTACCGGGCTGGTGCGCTGCGGACGCTGGACTATCCGCGCAACGCGTCCGTGCGAGCAGTGCTATCCGTGCTGGATCTTACCTATGTGGAGGATACGGCCGGGCACTGCATCGACGTCGACGAACCCGCCGACGTGCCGGTGTTGCTGCGCCACCTGGATACTTTGAGCTGAGCGAGCTCGCCTGATCTAAGTGCGCGCGAACATGCGAAACGGGTACTATGTGTAAAACTGGTAGCAGCACACGCGGTTCGCATCCATCCACAACAGGAACGAGGTCTTCGCCATGCGCTTTCTACTCAACATCATCTGGGTTATTTTCGGAGGGCTTGCTCTATTCTTGGAGTACCTCCTGGCAGGAGCCGTGTCATTTATTTTCATCATCACAATCCCGGCCTCGATCGCGTGCTTCCGTATTGCGGGATATGTGCTGTGGCCGTTCGGTCGGGTGGTTGTGGACAAGCCGGGTGCGGGCGCCGGTTCAACGTTCATGAACGTCGTGTGGTTCTTGGTGGCCGGGCTCTGGCTTTCCATCGGTCATATCGTGACCGCTGCGGTGCAGGCGATCACGATTATCGGCATTCCCCTTGCTATCGCCAACATTAAGCTCATTCCTGTCACGTGCTTCCCGTTCGGCAAGATGGTCGTGTCAGCTGACCAGGCGCGGTTTTATAACAACCCCCGGGGCCAGCAGATTTTCATCGGCCAGTAGCTCAACGACAATCGCGGCGCAGGTGAACCTGCGCCGCGACAGCGAGTCGGGGTGGCGGTGTGTGATTTCACGACATCGTTCCGGTTCGGGCTGGTGAACTAAAACGGTAACGGGCTTGCCCGATCTCACGTACAAAGAACGCTTATCCGACCCTTCTAACAGCTCTTTCCACGCACTATTGCTACCACAGCAATAAATCCAGACTCGAGGGCTGCTGCATCCGTTTTCGTTGCTATAAAAGCAGGAACGCGGCATGAAGCCTAACCGTGACGAGTAGACAGGAGCGCCTGCGGCATGACCCATACTCGGCCCGCTCCGCGTAGCAGGTGAGAAAAGGGCCGATTTCCTGCTTTTTGGCAATGAGATTACGCTAGGTCACCTGTTACGCGGACTCGGTGCGGTATCCCCGCACCGAAGAGCTGAGCCCACCATAGGGCTAAGGGACAAACGGGGAGCAGCACAACGCGTTCCCGGGGTACCTGTTTCGTTCCTGGGGTAGACAATTCGCCGGATTTGGTACCCCGGGAAGTGAACGTGTACCCCCGGAACGCAATAAAGGATTGCGGCAGTGCTCCGACGAGCCAGCGCAGATAGGTAGCGAGCCGCCTAATCCCAACGTTTCTGCTTATATAGCAGTTTTGCTGGACTCGACGGCGCTAACCGGCCTCGTTTCTGCTTATATAGCAGTTCTGCCGAGCTCGAGGGTAAAAACGCGTGGGCAACAGGCCAGTGGGCGGCCAGCGGACCTGAAACGACAATCGCGGCGCAGGTGAACCTGCGCCGCGACAGCGAGTCGGGGTGGCGGGATTTGAACCCACGGCCTCTTCGTCCCGAACGAAGCGCGCTACCAAGCTGCGCCACACCCCGTTATGGCAACCTAATTATGATAACCAACTGCCAAGAAAATCAGAAATCACCGCAGCACACTGCGCTAGAGTTCACAGCCGGGCTGAACCTCGTGTTGCGCCCTTAATCCCGGAACGGAATCACATCTAAGACGATCGCTTCAGGCGGGCAGAACGTGCGCACCGGAGCATAGGGCGAGGTGCCAATACCCGCAGAGACTTGCACCCAGGCTGAGCCCGCAGCACGCGAACCGGGCTGGGAATGCGAGATCACGGCGCCGTCCCCTTTAAGCACCGCGATCTGCCCGCTCGGATCTGGCTCGCCACCGGCGCCCGCAGCACTCCCGTGGTCGTCGCGTGGCCACGTAAACAATCCCGAGGCGAACTCGGTATCCAGATCGCAGTTTGTGACGAGTGCGCGCCCGCCCGGCAAGCACACCTGCCCGCCGTGCGTGTGACCAGCGAAGATGAGCGAGCAGCCGTCATCGACCATCGCGTCGAGGACCCGCGTGTAGGGTGCGTGAGTCACGCCAATACGCGCGTACGGGCCAGAGGCCGGCACGGCCTCGCTGTCAGGCGCGGGGAAAGCATCGTAGTCGAGGTGCGGGTCGTCAACCCCCACAAAGTCAAGCGTCCACCCGCACACGTCGAGGCGCCCGCGCTGATTGTTAAGGTTCAGCCAGCCGCGCTCTTCGAAAGCGGCACGCATCTCACGCCAGCGCAACTCGCGGGTCTTTGCTGAGCTGCTATCAGAACCCACATTCGATGGGCTGACCAGATAGCCGAAGGGATTGCGGAAGCGGGGAGCAAGGTAGTCGTTTGACCCAAAGACGAACACGCCCGGCACGTCCAAGAGCGGATCGAGCGCGTCGAGTACAGGTTCAAGGGCGGCATCCTCGGAGATCATGTCGCCGGTGAGGACGACGAGGTCGGGCCGCATCTCCCCAAGTTTGCGCAGGAATGTGAGGCGTTTGGCATGCCGGGCGAGCGTGTGCGCGTCGGAAATGTGGACGATACGTAACGCTTCGCCGTCGCTGTGCGGGACGAGTAGGGAACGACGCCGCACCCGGTAACTATGCGCATGCGCAAGCCCGTATATTGCGCTGGCTCCCGCGCCAAGAACTCCGAGCCCGAGGCCGGCAGTGAGAAACTTTTTCACACGGGCCACGTTAACCTCGCCCTGACGAGATCCAGATTTCGATCTGAGTGCCAGTTGCTGCGGCGGCCCCCGCTTCGGGAACCTGCCGCACCACGGTACCCGCTGGCGCGCTCGAATCAACAACGCGTGTCACGTACCCATAGCCGGCCGTGAGTGCGGTCGATTGCGCGTCGTCTTGCGATTTGCCGATCAGGTTTGGTGCGGCCTCGCCAGGCGGTGGCGCCTGGGTGTCCTCGGCAGGAGTTTCGTTTTCTTCTTCCTTCGACTCGTCTTGCTGATCGGAGGCCGGGTCGGTGGTTGGTGCGCGGCGGGCCGAACGCGGATCCTTGCTCGGCGCCGTGAACTGCTCGATAGGCTGGTCGGCAAGCGCAGCATCCATGAACGCCTTAAACGTCTGCGCAGGATACAGGCCGCCATACACTTCATAGTGGTATTGGCCGTTGATGACCGAATTGAACATCGAAATGTAGCCTTCGTGGTGGCCTTGCCACACGGCGGTGGCAAGCTGTGGCGTGTAGCCCATGAACCAGGCGTGCCAGTCCATGTTCGCGGTACCAGTCTTGCCTGCGGCTGGGCGGTCACCGGATAGAACGGCCCGGCTTCCCGTGGCGTTCGGGGCTACCACCGTTTGCAGTACGCTCGTGGTTTGCCGTGCGAGTTCGGCGTCGATCACTTGCCGGCATTCGGGCTCGTTGGTGGCGATAACGTTGCCGTCCGAATCGGTGATCTTGGTGAAAGACAGCGGCTTGCAGTACTTGCCATCGGCCGCGATGGTCGCCATCGCGTTGGCCATCGACAGCGGGGTCACCGGGTTTGATCCAAGCGACGCGGCCGGGTTAGGCATCAGCGGGAGGGTTTCACCATATTCGAATGGGATCCCTGACTTTTCAAATTCGGCGGTTTCGGGGTCACCTTCCACGGCCATACGTCCGCGTTCTAGGCCGAGGTCGCTCGCTAAGTCGACGATGTCGCACATGTCGAGCTGGTTGGCCATGGCCACGTATGACACGTTGACTGACAGACGAGTGGAATCGAGCACGGTCATCATGCCCGAACCGATGCCTTCAAGGTTGGTTGGCCGGTAGTCATCACGCAGACCGGGGGCACAGCGGATGGACCATGAGTCACGTGGGAAGGTGCGCCCGTTCGCGTTAACCCGGTCGTAGACTCCGTTTCCTTGCCGCAGCCACTCCATGAGCGTGAACACCTTGAACGTTGATCCGCCCTGATATCCGGAGCCGCCACCCATCGTCATGCCAACGTTGAGGTTGAGTGTCATGTCCTCCGGGTTTTCCGGGGTGGGGTTGCCATAGTTCGTGTTTTGCACCATGGCTTTGATGTGTCCGGTACCCGGTTCGACACTGGACAGGGCCATGTTGATCGACGACGGGTCGTCGACCGGGGTGGAGGCGACGACGGCGTCGTAGGCGTGCTGCTGGTCGGCAGGGTTGATCGTCGTGGAAATGACGAGGCCGCCGCGGTAGAGCTTTTGGGTGCGCTCTTCGCGGGTTTCGCCGAGCGACGGCGAATTGAGAAGGTCTTTGACGACGTATTCGCAGAAATACGCTGAAATGCCAGCCTCGGCACACCCGTTGGTCGCTTCGGTGACGTTAAGCATGTCTTCAATTGTGACGGCCGTGGCTGCTTCAAACTCTTCACGCGTGATCATGTCGAGTTTGTACATTTGCCCGAGGACGACGTCGCGACGCTGCTTTGCAGCCTCCGGGTTGGTGACCGGGTTCCACTTGCCGGGCGCCTGTGTGATGCCGGCGAGCATCGCGGCCTGTTCGAGGGTGACGTCTTTCGCGGACACGCCATAGAAGTATCTGGAGGCCGCCTCGACTCCCCATTGAGACGGGCCGAATTGTGCCAAGTTGAGGTAGCCGGTGAGGATTTCGTCTTTCGTTGCCACGTTTTCGACGGCGATCGCGAAGCGCGCTTCGTTGAGCTTACGCGAAATGGAACGTTCGGTGGCTTTCGCAATCATCGTGTTATCGCCGCTGATACGCCCTTCTTCGATGATGGCGTTCTTCACATACTGCTGGGTGATCGTGGACCCGCCGGAAAGTTGGCCGCCCATGAGGTTCGTCATCGCGGCGCGAGCCAGACCTTGGGCGTCGATTCCGTTGTGCTGGTAGAAGCGTTCGTCTTCGATAGCGACGGCAGCATTCTTAATATGCTGCGAGATTTCGTCCGAGGCGACGATGATCCTGTTTTCCGCGTAGAACGTGGCCAGCTTCGATCCGTCGGCTGCAAGAATGACGGATTGTTCTGACGGGCGTGTGAAGTCGATGTCTGTAGGCAGGTCATCGAACATTCGGGCGCCCGCGTTGGCCACCGTGCCCGTCGTCGCCGCAAACGGAAGCGCAGCAGCGGCCATCAGCCCGCCCCCGATGCCCGTGAGCAAGAAAAAGCTGAGGAGCGCCACGATCATTTGCCGTAGCGTCATCTTGCGTCCAGAATTCTGCATGCTATTAACAATAGTGGTTTCGCGCGGCGGCGTCGCCTTCCTTCCTCAAATCACAACCTTCACTTAGCGCATAAGAATTTCAAAACGTGGGACTTTGGTTGTGAAAAACAGGTATTCCCACTGTACTATTGGGCTAGGTGACGGCGGTCACGCCAGTCATTGGTTCGAAAGCAAAGGCGCTTTCGGAGGAGGGACAGTAAAATGACGCAAGTCTATGAAGATCAAACATGGGCGGTTCGCGCTATCTGTGCAGATTCGGATCCAGACGCACTATTCGTGCGTGGTTCAGCACAAACGGACGCCCGGCAAATTTGCTTTTCGTGCCCGGTACGAATCGAATGCCTAGCCGATGCTCTCGACTCGGGAATGACCTTCGGCGTGTGGGGAGGCATGACCGAACGTGAACGCCGAGCCCTCTTGCGCCGGTTCCCGCATATTACAAACTGGTGGGAATACCTGACGCAGTCTGATGATCAGGTTGCCACGGAACTACGCGCCGGGAGGATACCTCGCCTGTCGCGCAGGCCCGTTGCCCGCAAATAGGGGTGTAGCGGCCAGATCGACGTCGATCCCTTGCCACGTGACGCGTGGTGAACGTACCCTAAAGGCATGACTACTTGGGAATATGTAACCGTGCCACTGTTGGCACATAACACGAAGCAAATTCTAGATAGCTGGGGTAAGGATGGTTACGAGCTCGTGACCGTTATCCCCGGTCCGAACGGCACCAATCCGGTGGCGTATATGAAACGGCCGATCGAGTGAGTGCTGGGCCAGTATCGCAGCGGCTTGCCGAGCTCGGCATCGAACTACCAGAGGTTGCCGCACCCGTGGCCGCCTATGTGCCGGCACGCCAGGACGGGGCGCAGGTTCGCACGTCGGGCCAATTGCCGTTCGTCGACGGCGAGCTGCCGGTTTGCGGCAAAGTGGGCGGGCAGGTCACTGCAGAGCAGGCGCAAAAACTAGCGCGTCAGTGTGCGCTTAACGCGTTGGCGGCCGCTGCCGACGTCGTCGGACTCGACAACCTCGCGGGCGTTGTGCACGTGACTGGTTTCGTTGCGTCCACAACGGATTTCACGGGCCAGCCAGGCGTGATCAACGGCGCCTCCGAACTGTTCGGCGACATCTTTGGTGCCGACGGCGCACACACCCGATCCGCGGTGGGCGTGCCCGTGTTGCCACTCGACTCAGCCGTCGAAGTGGAAGTGACGTTCGCAGTTCGGTAACGAACGCAAGGTATGAGAAGTGGCCGCCCGTTTCCGGGCGGCCACAACGCTTTAGAAGCTCAGCGTAAGGCTAGCTCAGTGTGCGCGGCGCTGCAGGCGCCCCACCTGGATGAGCATGACGGCACGGCCTTCGAGGCGGATCCACCCGCGTGCCGTGAAGTCAGCAAGCGACTTGTTGACCGTTTCACGCGAAGCACCCACGAGGTGGGCGAGCTCTTCCTGCGTGAGGTCGTGAGCCACATAAATACCTTCGGGGGTGCGTTCACCGAAACGCTCAGCCAGATCAAGCAGTGCCTTGGCGACTCGGCCGGGAACGTCAGAGAACACGAGGTCGGCCATCTGGTCGTTCGTGTTACGCAGACGCTTGGCGAGTTCGCGGAGCATCGACTTTGCCAGCTTCGGGTGGTCGTCGATGTAGTTCATCATGTCCTTGTGTGACAGGTACAGGAAACGCGACGGCGCGATTGCCGTGACAGTCGACGACCGGGCGCCAAGATCAAACAGTGATAGTTCGCCGATGATCTCCCCGGGGCCGAGGATTGCGATCAGGTTTTCCCGCCCGTCGTCGGACGTGTGAGAAAGCTTCACCTTTCCTTCGATAACCACGTAGAGGCGGTCTCCGGCATCTCCTTCATGGAATAGCGATTCGCCGCGCTTCAGGCTCGTCTCTGACATGAGGGAGAGCAGGGCGTCGCGCTCGTCGTTATCCAGATCCCGGAACAGTTCAACGTTTGCAAGGATGTTCAATTCCATCCACGTACCTTCCTTCTAGGTCTTAGTAAATCTCCAGGCGCGGAGCGGTGTTTCCATCGCCTTCTCGCCGCGGAAGCACGAGCGCTGCGGGCGCGTAGCGTTGTGCTTGAAGTCATACAGTTTATATCTTGCCACGTGAGCGGCGGAAACGCACGAGGTTTAGCGATTCTTCCGGGATAATGAACAAAGTATCGTTCAAGAGTTGAGGTTTGGGGGTTCGCACATGGTGCAGGTCGAGCAGGTGGATGGCATTTTGCGGTCGTTGGCCGTGCTTTATCCTGATGCGACAACCGATCTTGTGCATGCGAATCCGTACGAGCTGCTCGTGGCCACGATCCTGTCGGCACAAACCACTGACGTGCGGGTCAATCAGGTGACGCCCGAATTGTTTGCTCGCTATCCTGATCCGCACGCGTTGGCGGGCGCCTCGCGGGAGGACTTGGAGAAGATTTTGCGTCCGCTGGGATTTTTCCGGGCGAAAGCAAAGTCCTTGGAAGGTCTAGGAAAAGCGTTGGTGGAAGAGCACGACGCCGTCGTCCCGGCTACTCGCGACGAGTTAATGAAGCTTCCGGGCGTGGGGCGTAAGACGGCGAACGTCGTATTGGGTAACGCGTTTGGGATCCCGGCGATCACGGTAGATACGCACGTGGGCCGCCTCACGCGGCGCTGGGGGTGGACGGCGCATAAAGATCCCGTCAAAGCAGAACGGGATTTGATGGAGATCATGCCGGAAGACAACTGGACGATCGACTGCCACCGGATTATCTATCACGGGCGGGCCGTCTGCCATGCCCGGGCGCCCAAGTGCGGCGCGTGCGAGCTTGCGGAACTGTGCCCGTCGGCCAGCTAGAGCTCGATCGTAGCCAGAAAATCTAGTAGAACCTTGGTGAACACGTCCGGTTGTTCTTCGGGGACGAAATGCCCGGCGTCGGCGATCCGCATTTTCCGGTAGGGTCCGAAGGCGAACTCTAAGTCTTTGTTCCACGCGCGGTCGGGCAGGAGCGGGTCTTGTTCTCCGCGCACGGCCAGCACGGGCACGTGGATCGCGTTGGCGGACTCACGCAAATATTTCCGCCCGGTGGGCGAGTGTTGCGAGCGCCAGGTCCAGCGCAACTGGTCGAGGGATACCTTTGCGGCGCCGGGCAACTGGAGAGCTTGCGCGTATAGCTCGGCCTGTGCGGCAGCGCCGTCGTTGTTCGGTGCCGACCATTCGGTCAGCAGGCTGCGCACAGCATCCTCACGTACGAGGCCCTTCTGGCTGAGCGGGCTGATCATGCTCGCCAGAACATGGCGCCACGTGCGTAGCGTGACGTGCATGCCCACCCGGTGTAACGTGCGCGGATGTGGGGAGGACACGGTGACGAGCCCAGCGAACAGGTTTTGTTCCATCGACACGGCAGACCAGCCGAGCGCCCCGCCCCGCCCGTGGCCCACAAGCACGGTTTTACGTGCGCCGAGTGCGCGGACAACCGAGATGATGTCGAAAGCGAGGGTGAGCCCGTCTTCCGAGTTCGGAGTCTTGTCCGAACCACCAATCCCACGCCGGTCTATGGCGACGACGTGATATCCGGCACCCGCAAGCGGCTCGATCTGATTGCGCCACGCCCACCAATACTGCGGAAAACCGTGGACGAGGAGCACGAGCGGGCGGTCGTCGCGATGTTCCCCGGCGATTGCTGCGTGGAACTGTGCTCCGTTGGCCTGAATCTTTTCGTGGCGCCACGGACCGGGCATGGTGATACACGTGGTGTCAGCGGGCATGGGACCCTTTCTGGTTAACTCTGGCTATCGGCGTGGCCGGATTATTGGCGGCCGAGCAGGAAGTTCCGCCGCGTCACAGCGGTGGCGTGCCGTTCTCCGCGCCTGCGAGCAATGTGTGCCACAAGCCCGGTGAGGAACAGTAGCAGGCCGAAGATAGCGATGCGGCCGGTTGCGAGGTCGTTGGCCAAGTGGAAGACCACGTTGCCGGTGAAGTCGTTGAAACCGCCGATCGCGTCAGCTAGAGATTCGACGAGGCCCTTGGCTGTTTTCGGGATGATCAGCGCGACGACGCCGGCCAAGCCCACGATCGCGCCAATCACTTGCGCGCCGAGCGACGACGAGCGGGCGAACAACCAGATCACCGCCAGAACAGCGAACGCGCCGAGCATTTCGAGCAACGGTAAGACTTGCACGGAGCCCGTGATCCACGGGTTGTCGACGACGGCGCCGAGCCGTGCACCAGAATCCGCCATGAGATACCAGGCCACCGGCACAAGCAGCAAAGTGACGAGCACGGACAGGAAGTGCATGAGCCCGCGGCCCTTCGGCTGATCGGGAATATCGAGGGCAAGAGCGCTGTCGCCAGCCCCTGGAGCCCACTGGTTGGCAGGCTGATTCGGGCCGTCGGTGGCAGGAGGATTATCGGATGGCAGCGGCGGGAAAGCAGGACCCGAGTGATGTAAGGCCGGTTCGGCCGGAACCTGTGCGCCCGCGGCGGCCGGTGCCGGGCCGGAGGGGATTGCCACGCCCTCCGATGGTGCCGGAGCCATCGGTGCTGCTCCGCTCATGACAGACGTGCGAGTAGGGCCGACGGGCTCGTCGGAAACAAGGCTACCAAGAGTCGGATTATGCGACTCGGCATCCGGTTCGGCAGCCGGCTCGCTCGGCTCGGCGTCGCTAGGCTCGCTCGCGTCGCTGGCCGGCTCGCTCGCAGCGTCGCTTGGCTCGGCTGCCGGTTCGCCAGCCGGTTCGGCGTCGTCGCTCACGTCAGCGTCCGCGTCAACTGCCTGCCCGTCAGGAACATCTCCTGGCTCATCGGACTCGAACGCGCGGTCCCAAGCGGCCTTGTCGGCGTCGTCGGAAGATTCGAGTGGTTCGAGGATCGATTCGTCATCGTCAAAAGGGCGGCGAGAGCCGGAATTATATGGATCTGTAGGCGTTGACACGGTTTCTCCTATCATGCGTTACACCCAGCGTAACGATAAAAACGGCCAAGGCGGCGGACGTTTTCGGCGTGCCTTTGTGGAAAAGCGTGGTTATCCACATTTGCAGGAACGCTTTAGCGGGCCGTGAGTGCCCTGCGAGACTGCGGCCATGATGAAAAACGACATGCTGTCTGTGGTCTACTCCGGGAACGATGCGAAGGTCGCCGATGAGCTTTCCCGGCTGGCGGAACTGGTGGGCGTTGATTTTACGCGCGGTCAAGGCCCGGCCGTGCTCACATTTTCTGATGCGGAGGCGAACACAGTGGTGGCGCATTTTCACGACGTGTTCTCACCGTATTTTCCGCGCGGGCGGGTGCGCTTGCACGTTCGTGACGACACGGCGGACATCCTCGAGCTTCTCGCGGCTGTGGGTAGCACGTTGCGTGGCCGGGTGGTGGGCGTCATTGGGGCGCATGGCGGTGCGGGTACGACGACGCTCGCCGCCTGGCTGGCCCGGCTTTTTGCTGAGGGGGCCTCGGCGGGGCTGATTGATGCGAATCCGGCGTCGGTGGGAATCGACCACGTGCTCGCGATCGACGCGGCGCCGGGTAAACGCTGGGCAGACCTAGCGGGTGACGGCGTGATTCTTGCCGGGCGGTTAGCGAACTTGCTGCCAGGCTGGCATGGAGTGAGCGTCGTGTCTGCAGACGAGCGTGGCGCGATGCCGAATCCCGCCCTCGGCGCACAGGTGATCTCCGCGCTTGCGCAGACTCAGCCGTGGACGGTGGTCGACTTTTCGCCGGTGGAACTCGTGCGTTCGCGCGGTCTGGCACCCGGCGAAACGGCGGCTGATCGAACGGAAAGCCTTATCGAATGGTGTGACCAGATCGTGCTCGTCACTCGGGCTGACGCCGTCGCGCTCGCCCACGCCCGCAGGCGCGCTAGCGAGTTGCCTGGCGCGCTCGTCGTCGGAATTGGAATCTCGGGCAAATCCGAGGCTGCGCACGCCGCCGACGTGATCGGCGTGGCCGACGTGCTCGGCGTGCGGCTACTGCGCGGGATGCGTGGCGACGTCGACCACGGGCTAGCGCCGGGGGATCGCAACAGGTCGGGCACGCACCGCGACATTCAGGCGATTCGTGAGCGCCTCGAGGAGCTGATCGCATGACGTTGAATCCGCAGCAGCTTGCGCGTATCCGGCGGCGTATCGCGGCTGGGGAGAATGTGCGCGCCGCGTTGGACGACATGCCGGGCACGCTATTTACGGCGGACTTGGCGGCCGTCGATGCCCAGGTGCGCCACGAGGTTATTGGCGCCGGGCCAGTGATTGCCCCGCTGCTCGAAGACCCGGCGGTGACCGACGTCGTCGTCAACGGAACGGACGTGTGGGTGGATCGCGGGAACGGAATGGAACCGGTGGATAGTACGGGATTGGGCGGCGAGGAGGAAACTCGGGCGCTTGCTGTACGGTTGGCGGCTCGGTGTGGTCAGCGGTTGGACGATGCGAGTCCGATTGTGGATGGCACGTTTCCGTCCGGGGTGCGCTTGCATGCGGTGATTCCGCCGTTGAGCGCGGAGGGCACGTTGATTTCGCTGCGCACACATCGCTCCCGCGTGTTCACGCTCGATGAGCTTGCGGCCGCAGGCGCGGTGGCCGGCGAACTGGTGCCGCTTGTGCGCAGGCTCGTGTTAGGCAAAGCGAATGTGCTCATATCGGGGGCCACCGGCGCGGGCAAAACGACGTTCCTGAACGCGATGCTCTGCCTCGTGCCGGCCAGTGAACGGATTTTGATTATTGAAGAATCGGCGGAATTGCGGCCGGCTCATCCGCACGTCGTCCACCTGCAAGTCCGCAAGGCAAACGTGCAGGGCGCAGGTGAAGTGACGATGAGCGAACTGGTGCGCGCGGCCATGCGCATGCGCCCGGACAGGATAGTGCTGGGCGAATGCCGCGGCGCCGAGGTACGCGACGTGCTCGGTGCGCTCAACACCGGGCATGAGGGCGGGTGGGCCACGATCCATGCCAACTCGACCGCCGACATTCCCGCGCGGCTCGTGGCACTCGGGGCGCTTGCGAACATGGCCGAATCCACCGTGGCCGCGCAGGCCGCGGCCGGCTTAGACGCGGCGATTCACGTGCGCCGATCAGGCAGGAAACGGTTCTTGGCCGAGATCGCCGTGTTTGAGCGGCGCGGCGGGGAACTGTTCGCGCCGGTGGCTGTGCGAGTGGGGGCGGACGGCGTCGTCACCCATGACCGGGCGTGGAACGCGTTGTGCGAGCGGCTGGCAGCGAAGGAGAACTCGTGATCTGGCTGGTAACAATCCTGCTCGTGGCCTACGTGAGCGTGCCGCGCAGAACAGTCGTCAGAAAACGGGAGGTTCGGCGCAAACCCGTGCGCGCTCGGCCCCGGCCGATCGACCTTGGTCAGATCGTTACCGAAGTAGCATCGCGGCTACGCTCCGGCTCGCAGCCCGAACGCGCCTGGGCACAAACCTTGCGGCAGGCCGGGCTGCACGTAGGCGAGCCCGTGTTAGACGAAGACGGGGTGCCGCTCGCACTACGCGCACTTCCGCACATGTCGTGGCGAGAGCGGAAGCGGCTGGGCGTCAACGACGTCGCACTCCACACCCTGCCGGCCACGTTCGCCGTATGCACGATGAGCTACCGCACGGGCGCGCCCATGGCCGAAGTGTTGGACGCGTGCGCCGTAGGAATCACCGAATCGGGTGAGGCGCGCAGCGCTCGCGATGTTGCCCTGGCCGGGCCGCTCGCCTCGGCACGCATGCTAGCCGCACTGCCCCTGTTCGGGTTGGCGTTGGGCTGGGCGATGGGCGCTGACCCGCTCGGTTTTCTACTGACGACGCCGCTCGGCTGGCTCGCGCTCGTAGCCGGGCTCGCTTTCGAAGCGGCGGGAATTGTGTGGACGATGCGCCTGGTCGCACAGGCGCGGGCGGCGGAGGTCGAACAGTGAAACTGCTAGCCGTAGCGTTAGCGGCAGGGTTGGCGTGGGTGTGGGCGGTACCCGGGCCGCCGCGGGCGCGCAAGCCGGCACCGCCACCAGCCGTGGACACCGCCGTCGTGCTCGACTTAGCTGCGGCGGCAATCTCGTCGGGCCTGTCAATCCCGGGCACGTTGACCGCGCTGGATGTGGCGACGGGAGGAGAACAGCGAGCAACGGCAGCGCGACTGTTGCTCATGGGAGCCTCGTGGGAAGAAGCCTGGGAAGGCGTGGACGGCCACATCCTGCGCGATGCGCTACACGCGGCATGGACCGACGGCGCGGCCCCAGTTCCCCTCATCGAACGCGCCGCACAGACCGTGCGCCTGCAACGTCGCCGTAACGCGAAAGAGGCCGCCGAACGGCTTGGAGCGAAACTCGTGATGCCCCTCGGGCTGTGCTTCCTGCCCGCCTTCATACTGTTGGGCGTGGTGCCGGTGATCGCGGGCGCGGCAGGCGCGCTGTTTTAACTGTGTGTGGGCGTCGCCGGCGGTGGCGGCGTCGTCGATCGGTGATAGTTCTCCACAGGTGGCGAAGCGCTGAGGTAATCCACTTTTGGTCGATGTTCGCCGCGGCGGATTTTGAGAAAAGCGCAAACTGAGGGTGTCACACAGGGTGACCACCGGAAGCGAATTCGCGTAGCGGTGATAACAGCGCCGAAGGGTGCAGAAAGAAGGAGAACATGATCAAGAACATGCTGGCCGCGGCGGTAACGCCACAGGCAGAGTCGGGAATGGTGTCTGCTGAATACGCAGTGGGCACGGTTGCCACCACGTCGATTGCAGGAATCCTCGTCTGGCTCGCGCAGCAAGACTGGTTCCGCGACGGCATCGCGGCCATCTTCAAGATGATCTTCAAGTTCATTTGAAGAGGGCCAGGTTACATGATGTTGACCTAGGTAAGCGGACCGCGTGGGGCTCGGCGATACAGGGCGCCGAGCCCCACGGGTAGCCCCTCGCGAACAAGAATGGGAGGAGACTATGAGACGGCAGACGCGAGTGAGTGGGCAGACTATCCGCCCGAAACCGGAGCCGGGAATGGTGACCGCCGAGTTCGCGCTCGTCGCACCTATGTATTTTCTGGCTGCGCTCGCCATGATTGCTGCACTCGTGGGTGGGTGGAAGACGATCGTCGTCGCCAATGAAGCCAAAGAAATCGCCCGCGAATACGCTATTGACGGTTCCACGCAGATTGCCACGGACGTCGAGCGAGCCGGCGGAGAGGTCACGATCGAGACCGAGGGCGGAGTGGTACACGTGGTGGTGCGCCGGGAGGGAACGGGCGTTTACGATCTGGTGGGCGTGGACTTTGTGGGCCAGCACCGGAGTGTCATCGAACCGGGGGGCGCGCGGTGGATAGGCGGACAAGGTTGCTGACACCGCAGCCGGAGGCCGGTTTTGGTACGGTGAGCATCGCGCTCACCATGTTGGCTACGGCGTTGGTCATGGTGGGAATGCTGCAACTGTTCTACACCGCTTGGGAACGGGTAGAGGTGCGCAACGACGCTGATTTGGCTGCGATCTCAGCCGCAATCGTGTTGCGTGATACGGGTGTGGCCGACAAGGCCTGCGCTCGAGCCCGGGACATCGCCGCGCCGAGCGAGATCACGTGCAGTGCCGACGGTGAGATCGTCACGATTAACGCCTCGCGCAAGGCGCGCTTTACGTGGATTACCGCAGAACATTCGGCGCGGGCGGTGGCCGGCCCGGCGTCAATAGCGCCAGTCGCCAACAAGCCTGCGAAGTAGGAGGCGGGCGCCTTCTTTGTCGAGTGGCTCGTTGTTGTTGCCACACTTGGGCGACTGCACGCAGCGTGGGCAGCCGTGCTTGCAGTCGCAGGCCTCCAGCGTGTCTAGGGTTGCTCGCAGCCAGTCGAGTCCGGCGCTAAAACCGCGATCTGCGCATCCCGAGCCGCCGGCTGTGGCGTCGTGGACGATGATGGTTGGCATCCCGGTCTGCCCGTGAACTGCCGTCGACAGCCCGCCGATGTCCCACCGGTCGCAGGTTGCGAAAAGTGGCAAGAGTGCGATCATCGTGTGCTCGGCGGCGTGAAGCGTGCCCGGAACGTCTGCTGGGGCGATCGCGGCGGCGTCGATCACCTCTGGTGTGATTGTCATCCACACGCCCGTCGTTTCCAGCGTGCGCATCTGCATGTCTAACGGGACGTGGCCGATGTACATGCCGTCGCTGAGGCGCCGGATATCGTAGCCGACCACGCGTGACTGCACAGCTACGTTCCCGCGCGCCCACGTGCCCCACGGCAGTTGTGCTTCTTCGGCCGTGTTGAGGATTTCTACGGACGTCTGCTCACGAGGATAGGTGCGGATCTCCTCATCGCGGTGGCGGTGGACGAGCGCGACGTCGTCGCTCAGCGACTCCACAAGATAGGCCACGCCCTGATGAAGATAGATCGCGCCGGGGTGAACGGTGTGGTCGGCGCGTGCCTCATCGACGGTGCCGAGCAGGGTTCCCGATTCGCTGTCAATGATCGACACGGTGGTCCCGCCGCCGCGGATGTCAACTAGCTCGTGTGGGCTCGCGCCCATCGCCGGATTCCAAAACCAGCCCGTGGGGCGTTCCTTGAGTAAGCCCGCTTCGACGAGCTCGGTGAACGCTGCTGGTGACTCGAGTGAGAACACTGGAAGATCGGCGGCCGTGAGCGGCACTTCCGTGGCGGCGGCGCACAGGTGACCGGGCAGAATCCACGGGTTCGTGGGATCGAACACGCTCATCTCGGGGTTGCCCTCCGCGAGCGTGTGCGGGTGCGAAAGAATGTACTGGTCGAGCGGGTTGTCGCGGCCAATGAGCACGGCGAGCCCGGGCTGGCCTGCCCGGCCGGCCCGGCCGATCTGCTGCTGGAACGAGGCGCGGGTACCCGGCCAGCCCGTCACTATCACCGCGTCGAGACCGGAGATATCGATGCCGAGCTCGAGCGCGGACGTGGTGGCAAGGCCGCGCAGGTCGCCGGTGCGTAGCCGGGCTTCCAGTTCGCGGCGCTCTTCGGGCAGGTAACCGCCGCGGTAAGCGGCGACCGTGCCTTCTAGGTGGGGTGCGTTAGCGTTGAGGTGCTCCTGCGCCACTTCGGCCACTCGTTCGGTGCCGGGGCGCGACCGTACGAAGGTCAGTGCTCGGGCGTTCGCGGCCACGAGGGTTGCGGTGAGCTCGCCGGCCTCGGTGTTGGCAGCCCGGCGTTGAACCTCCCCGGCAGAGTTCTCGGTACCGGGAACTTCCCGGCAGATGAGCGTCAAAATATCGCGCTCCCCGGCTGGTGAACCGTCATCGCTGACCGCGGCGACCGGGCCGAAAGCTTCCCCAAGAAAGCGCTGCGCTGATACCTGCGGCTGATAGGCCGTGGCCGAGAGAAACACTACGCGTGGATCGGCGCCGTAGTGGCGGGCGACGCGTAAGAGCCTGCGTACCACGAGTGCGACGTTCGCGGCGAAGGAGCCGCGATAGGAGTGGAACTCGTCGAGGACGATGAGCCGCAACCCGCGCCACAGGCGGTGCCACACCTCGTGCCGACCGAGCAGGCCAAGATGGGCGAAGTCCGGGTTGGTGAGGATGATGTCGGCGGATTGGCGCGCCCATGACCGGGTTGCTGTGTCGGCGTCGCCATCCACGGTGGCGATACCGATCCGGGGGTCGACGAGGTGAGCGAGCCGGGTGAGCGATTCTTCTTGATCGGCAGCGAGTGCCTTGGTGGGGCTGATGTAGAGAACGGTGGAGCGCGCCTTGACTTCGGCGAGCGAAGGGGTGGCCATCGAGGAGGCTGAGACGATCTGTGACAGGGCGGGCACCCATGCGGCCAGCGACTTTCCCGAGCCCGTGCCGGTAGCGACTACGACGTTGTGGCCGGCGTGAATGAGGTCGGCTGCCTCGGCCTGGTGAATCCACGGCCGTTCGGCACCGATCTGGGCGAGGGCTGCGCGTACGGGTTCGGGCACCCACGCGCCCCATTCGCCGTGGCGGGCAGCTCGGGCGGGAACGGTGACGTGCCCGGTTAGCTGGTCGCCGGCGTAGCGCAGCGCGGTCTCCAAGAGTGTGGCCATGGCCTTAGTGTGCCATCGGCTCGCCCGGCGAGCGAAAACTTTTCGCGCCCTGGCGGGTTATCTTGGCATATACGAAGATCTCCCGGTATAGCGCGAAAACTTTCCGCTATTAAGGCTACTAAGCCTATTAAGAATGTAAAGGTGCCCCACACTAGCAAGTGTGGGGCACCATGTGTCGGTCGCGGTGGCGGTCAAGTTGCGATCTGTGGCTGGCGCGCGCAGCAAGCGCCCGGTGTTAGTAGCAGTGGCCGGTTAAGCATTGACCTGTGGCTGGCACGCGCAGGAAGCACTCGATGTCAGCTGGGCTGGCCGGTCATTGTTGTAGAAGATAATCCATGAAACCTTGTGCAATTGCGGCGCCCCAGGGATCGTAGATGATCCCATTGTCGATCTCTTCAGAAACAATCGCCTGGGCTAGAGAGTAATGTCGATTCACGACATCCACATCCAGACCGGTTGCGTTAGCGACCTCTTCGGGAACGTAAAGACAGTTGTGCCGTATCTCGTCAAGAATCCTCATGAAATCGGGATTGTTCTTGTGCTCGTCGTAGTTGATCATCGGAACTCCTCAGTGTTGGTTGGGTTGTTCAGTTACAACGATACGAAGAGCCTCCGACATAAATTTGCTCCTCTGAAAGGGCGGCTAGAACACCATTAGCGCCCGGTGAGCGAAAACTTTTCGCGCCCTGGCGGGTTATCTTGGTATATACGAAGATCTCCCGATATAGCGTGAAAAGTTTTCGGTGCTCGAAAGCGCCTGCGGGCAAAACAGGCAAAACGAAAGGTGTGAGATGGGCAATTCGGATGCGAGGGGCGAGGCTGGCGCCTTTTTGGTGGCGTTGCGGACCGATATCGCCGGGTGGACCCGCGAATCGGTCGCCGGCGAGCTCGGGAAAGACGCGCTCGCGGCCCTCGACCGCGACATGGCCGTGCCGGCCTCGATGGCCTGCGCAGGCGGCGCGCAGATCGCCCAGCTCACGAGGCTGTTCTGGCTCGGCGAGGAACTCAGCGATGACGAGCTGGCGGCGGCGTTGCCGACCGCGTGGCGGAAGTTAATGGGTGGCCGCGAGATTGTGAAAGGGCACGAAGGCGCGGAGAACCAGGACAAGCTTGCGGGTGCGGGCCAGCCTGTAGACCGGAGTGCGGCCGGGCATGTTCTGTTGGGCAGCCGCGGCGCGGGCGCGGGCCGCCTGTGGCGCTCACGCTGGCAGGTCGTTCCGGTCAACGTGCCGCAGCACGTACGGCAGGCGATCCAACGAGCCAACCCGGAATCGGCGGCGGCCCGCACGAACACGGTGTGGATCGCGTCCTCCCACGGCACACTGCAGGGCGCTCGTCACGCAGAGGACTTCGTCATGGGCGTGGGAGGCGCAACCCGCACCCTCGCAGCACTCGCGAACTACGAGCCCGGCCAGCGAGTGCTCGACCTCGGCACCGGCTCGGGCATACACGCGATCGTTGCGGCGCTCGCGGGAGCACGCGTTACGGCTACGGATATTTCGGACGCGGCCCTCGAACTGGCACGCCTCAACGCCGAGCTCAACGGCGTTCGCATTGACCTTCGCAAGGGATCGCTGTTCGAACCCGTGGCAGGGGAACGTTTTGACGTCATCGTGTCGAACCCGCCGTTCGTTATCACCCCGCCGGCCGCGAGGCCGGCCGTGGGCGCACTCGACTACCGCGATGCCGGCCTAGAATCCGACCAGGTCAGCGCGCGCGTCATCGGCGCGCTCGCCGATCACCTCACCCCGGAAGGCCGGGCCTGGATGCTCGTGAACTGGGAGATCCCCGCAGACCCGAACTCGGATTCCGGTGTGTCGACACCAGAGTCTGAAAAGGGGTGGGCGGCGCCCGTGCGCCGCTGGGCACACAAGCTCGACGCTCACCTCATCATGCGCGAGCAGCTACCCGTCACCTCCTATATTGAAACCTGGCTCGGCGATGGTGGCCTACGCCCCGGCCACCCTGATTTCGCGCCCGCCTATCGGGCCTGGCTCGCCGACTTCACTGAACGCCAGGTGAGCCACGTCGGGCTCGGCTACCTCGCGGCCGGGCTCCCACCGGCCTCACCGCCAACGCGCGAGCCGGTCTTCCTCGCCCAACACCTGCGCGGCACCGCGCCGGCGAACCTGCACGACTACATGAGCGCGATCTGGGCGGGCCGCCGCCTGAGCGCCACCGATCTGGTCAACATGAAGCCGGTGGCTAAGGACGTCGTCGAACATCGCTTCTATCGGCCGGGCGAAGCCGAACCGTGGATCATCAAGTTCACGCAAACCAACGGTTTCGGCGAGGAAATCCAGGCGGATACGGCGCTAGCCGGCTTCGTGTCTGTGGCGGACGGGGAGCTGACCTGCGGGCAGATCGTGGCGGCGCTCGCGGAATTATTGGGGGAGGATCCCGCTAAACTGGCCGCAACCCTACTGCCCAAGGTTGTCCACATGAAACAGTTGGGTATGCTGACATTCGATAACGCACACTAGGATCGAGCTAGCGCGGTTACGAAGCGGATAGAGCGGATAGAAAGAAGGAGTGCATGACGAAGCTGGTCATCGTCGAGTCGCCGGCGAAAGCGCGTACGATCGGGAACTATTTGGGGCCCGAGTACGAGGTTGAGGCGTCCATCGGGCATATCCGCGATTTGCCGCGCCCGTCCGAACTGCCTGCGGAGATGAAGAAGGGCCCGTATGGCAAGTTTGCGGTGGACGTGGATAACGATTTCGAACCGTACTATGTGGTGAGTCCTGATAAAAAGAAGAAGGTCTCGGAGCTGCGTGCCAAGCTCAAGGATGCCGACGAACTCTACCTCGCAACCGATGAGGATCGCGAGGGTGAGGCGATTGCGTGGCATTTGCTGGAGGCGCTCAAGCCGAAGATTCCGGTCAAGCGCATGGTTTTCCACGAGATCACGAAGGAAGCGATTGAGCGCGCGCTAGAAAATACGCGTGACATCGACACGGAGTTGGTGGACGCTCAGGAGACCCGTCGGATTTTGGACAGGCTGGTCGGCTACGAGGTCTCGCCGTTGCTGTGGCGGAAGGTGGCGCCGTCGCTGTCGGCGGGGCGCGTGCAGTCGGTGACCACTCGGCTCGTCGTGGAGCGTGAGCGGGAGCGCATGGCGTTCGTGCCGGCGTCGTATTGGGATGTGACGGTGCGCCACGCGAAGGCGAGCGAGAGCTTCGAGTCGAAGTTACATTCGCTGGATGGCGCGCGGATCGCGTCGGGTAAGGATTTTAACGACGACGGCGAGCTGAAGCCGAAGCCGGTACGCGACGGCGTGCGTGCGCTCGGCCAGGAGGACGCGGAAGCGATCGCGAAGGTGCTTGAGGGTGCGGAATCGTCGGTGGCGTCGGTGGAGACGAAGCCGTATCGGCGTCGGCCGGCGGCGCCGTTTACGACGTCGACCCTCCAGCAGGAGGCCTCCCGGAAGTTGCGGATGAGTTCGCGTGACACGATGAGCATCGCTCAGGCGCTGTACGAAAACGGGTATATCACGTATATGCGTACGGATTCGACGAACCTGTCCGGTGAGGCGATCGCGGCGGCACGCAAGCAGATCAAGGAGCTGTACGGGGCGGCGAGTTTGCCGGACAAGCCGCGGGTGTACGCGTCGAAAGCGAAGGGCGCGCAGGAAGCTCACGAGGCGATCCGCCCGGCGGGTGATTCGTTCCGCACGCCGCAGGAGGTGGCCAGCGAGCTGCGCGGGCGCGAATACGCGCTCTATGAGCTGATTTGGAAGCGCACGGTGGCGTCGCAGATGGCGGACGCGACAGGGTCGACGGCGTCGGTGCGGCTTATCGCCGATCTCGGCGGAGCTGCGGGTGCGCAGGAAGCCACGCTGGCGGCGTCGGGAACCATCATCACCTTCCGCGGGTTCCTGGCCGCCTACGAGGAGGGCGAGGACAAGAAGCGTTACGAGGACAAGTCGGATTCGCGGCTGCCGGACCTGCACGAGGGTGAGGTCGTGGCGAACGAGGAGGCCACGGCGGACGGGCATGAGACGACGCCGCCGCCGCGCTACACCGAGGCGTCGCTGGTGCGCGAGCTGGAGGAGAAGGGGATCGGCCGGCCGTCCACGTACGCCTCCACGATTTCCACGATCATCGACCGCGGATACGTGTATAAGAAGGGGCAGGCGCTCGTGCCCACGTGGCTCGCGTTTTCGGTGGTGCGGCTGCTCGAGGAGAACCTGCCGAACCTGGTCGACTACGATTTCACGGCCGACATGGAGGCCGAGCTTGACGACATCGCCGCTGGTGAGAAGGGGCGCGTGGAGTACCTGGAGCGGTTCTATAAGGGCGGCGACGGCGTGGAGGGCTTGCACGAGCAGGTCGAAGGTCTGGGTGACATCGACGCGCGTGCGGTGAACACGATCGAGCTGTCGGACCGGATTGCGGTGCGCGTGGGGCGCTATGGCCCGTATCTTGAGGAGACGAACGAGGCCGGCGAGGTGGCGCGCAGGGCGAATATTCCCGACGACGTCGCCCCCGACGAGCTGACCGTCGACAAGGCGAAAGAACTGCTCGACGCGGCACTGCAAGGGGATCGCGAGCTGGGTAAGGATCCGGAGACGGGGTACACGATCGTCGTCAAGGACGGGCGGTTCGGCCCGTACGTGTCCGAGGTGTTGCCCGACGACGCCGTCGCCTACACGCCCACGGGCAAGGTCTCGAAGGTCAAGCCGAAGCCGAAGACGGCCTCGCTGTTCGCGTCGATGAGCCCGGACACGGTGACGCTCGAGGAAGCGTTGAAACTGTTGGCGTTGCCGCGCGAGGTGGGAGAGAGCCAGGGCGAGATGATTATCGCGACGAACGGACGCTACGGCCCGTATATGAAGCGCGGTAAGGAATCGCGGTCGCTGGAGACCGAGGAGCAGATTTTCGAGATCACGCTCGAGGAGGCGGAGGCCATTTTTGCGCAGCCGAAGAAGCGGGGGCGGGCGGCGGCGCGTCCGCCGTTGGCGGAGCTGGGTAAGGACCCGGTCTCGGGTGGCACGATCCTGCTCAAAGACGGCCGGTTTGGGCCGTATGTGACGGACGGGATCGTGAATGCGTCCGTGCCGCGCTCGGACGACATCAACCAGATCACGCCCGAGCGGGCGCAGGACCTGCTGGTGCAGCGCCGGTTGAAGATCGCCGAGCAGGGCGGGCCGAAGGCGCGCAACAAGACGAAGAATACCGTGCGCGCGAAGGGACGCGGGCGCGGGAGTAAGGCGAAGAAGTGACGTCGCTCGGTGCCCGCGGCGGGCGGCGCGAAGGCCTCTTCATCTCGTTTGAAGGTGGCGACGGCTCGGGGAAGTCCACGCAGGTGAAGCTGCTGGCCGGCGCATTGGAAGCAGCCGGGCATGAGGTGGTCGTGACCCGCGAGCCGGGCGGCACGGCGATGGGCGAGCAGATCCGCGAACTGTTGCTGCACGGCGGTGAGATGGGGCCGCGCGCCGAGGCGTTGCTGTATGCGGCGGACCGGGCTCATCACGTGGAGTCGAAGGTGCGCCCGGCGTTGGCCCGCGGGCAGGTGGTGATCACGGATCGGTATCTGGATTCGTCGGTGGCCTATCAGGGTGCGGCGCGCGAGCTGGGTACGGGTGAGGTGCGCGACCTGTCGTTGTGGGCCGTGGGCGGCCTGCTGCCGGATGTGACGTTTTTGCTGGACGTGTCGGCCGAGGTGTGCGCCCAGCGGGCGCACGCCCGCACGGGCGGAAAGCTTGATCGGCTGGAGCGCGCCGGGGCGGAGTTTCATGAGGCGGTGCGCGCCCAGTTCCGCGAGTTGGCGGCCGCAGAGCCGGATCGGTTTTATGTGCTTGATGCGGCGCGTTCGCCGGAGGACTTGGCAGGCGAGGTCCTCGGCGTCGTCGCTGAATTGTTGGATGCGGGCGGGCAGCACAGTCGCGGCGCTCGCGGCGAGGCGGAGGCGCGGCCGTGAGCGTGTTTGCTGATCTGGTGGGGCAGGAGGCGGCCGTCGCAGAGTTGCGGCGGGCTGCTGAGGCGGCCCGCCAGATCGCGGGTGAAGACGTCGCTTCGGGCGAGCTCGGCAATGCGGCGATGAGTCACGCCTGGCTGATCACCGGCCCGCCCGGTTCGGGGCGTTCGCTCGCGGCGCGCGCGTTCGCGGCGGCCCTGCAGTGCACCGAGGCGGAACCGGGGGCGGGCGAGTGCGCGCAGTGCAAAGCTGTGATGGGCAACAACCACCCGGACGTGACGGCGCTGACCACCGACCTCGTCACAATCAAGGCCGACGACGTGCGCGCCTACGTGGCCAGCTCGTATCAGGCGCCGAGCTCGGGCAACTGGCGGGTGTTCATTATCGAGGACGCCGATCGGATGCTGCCTCGCACCACGAACGTGCTGCTCAAAGCGATCGAGGAGCCTGGCCCGCGCACGGTCTGGATCCTGTGCACGGCCGCCGTGGCCGACGTGCTGCCGACGATCCGTTCTCGCACGCGCAACGTTAATCTTGTGACGCCGTCGGCTGACGACGTGGCACGCCTTCTTGTGGAGCGCGAAGGCGTGACCGAGGAGAAGGCGAGGGTGGCCGCCCAGGCGGCGCAGTCGCATATCGGCGTGGCGAAGGCGCTGGCCACCGACCCGCAAGCTGGCGAGCTGAGGCGGAAAACGCTGGACGCCGTCGTCGGAATTAAAACGACGGGCGACGCCGTGCTGGCCGCGATGGAGCTGACCGACATGGAGGCGATGCGCGGCGAGGCAGGCGCGGAGGCGGACGAGGAGGCGATTGAGCGGGAGGTCGAGGAACGGTTGGCGGCCATGGGCTTGGAGGCCGGCGCGCGCGTGCCGGCGGCGGTGCGCAGCCAGGTGAAGGCGGCCGGCGTGGATTCGAAGCGGCGCGCCACGCGTACCATGCAAGACACGGTCGATCGCGAGCTGACCTACATCATGTCGCTGTATCGCGACGTGCTCGTCACCCAACTGGACGCGCAAGTCGACCTGATCAACGCCGATTATCGTGAGGCGATTGAGCGGATAGCGGTGGGGACGACGTCGTCGCTCACCTTAGAACGGATCGATGCGATTGCGACGGCGCGGCAGCGGCTGCGCGGGAACGTGGCGGTGCAGCTGCTGATGGAGGCGGCGCTGGTCGAGTTGCGGGCTCGATAAACCCGATAGTTTTCCACAGGTGCGGTTGTGGGATGGGCGCCCACAAAGCGCCGGGCTAGGATGACGCGGCTCATAAAATCGCATAAGTTTGAGGTGTGAAACTCAAACTGATTGCTCTGATTGCCGCAGCTTCGCTAGGCCTAGCTGCCTGTACGGATTCCACGAACGTGCCGGATAAGACGGAGACGCCGTCGCCGACGTCCCCGGTACAGACCGGCGATGCGGTCCCGATTGATGCAGCCATGCCCGAGATTCCGGCGGGGCTGGACAAGTTCTATGAACAAGAGTTGGCGTGGGAAGCGTGCGATGATTTTGAGTGCGCGGACGTGACCGTTCCGATGGATTATGAGAATCCGGGCGGTGTAACCATCACGATTCGGATGAAGAAGAGGGCCGCCGACGAACAGGCGATCGGTAGTCTGCTGGTGAATCCGGGCGGGCCGGGTGCGAGCGGGCAGTCGATGGCCGAGAGCGCGAACATGTTCTTTTCGGACGATCTTTTGAAACACTTTGATGTGATCGGGTTCGATCCGCGTGGGGTGGGCGATTCGGCGCCCGTCGACTGTTTGAGTGATGCCGACCTGGCCGCCTACCTCGACACGGCCCATCCGGACACCCCGGAGGGCGAGGCGCAGGAGCGTGCCGATGTGGATAGGCTCGTTGCCGGATGTAAAGAGAACACGGGCGACCTGCTGGAGTTTGTGGGCACGCGCGAGGCGGCACAGGACATGGACGTCATGCGGCATGTGCTCGGCGATCCGCGCCTGTACTATGTGGGTTACTCGTACGGCACCACGCTCGGCGGCATGTATGCGGAGCTGTTCCCGCAAAATGTGGGCCGGATGATTCTCGACGGCGCGGTTGATGATGCGATCCCGAATTTCGAGCAGAATCTTGCGCAGGCGAAAGGCTTCGAGCAGGCGCTTGACGCCTATATTGAGTACTGTATTGACGGCGGGGACTGCGCGCTGGGCGGCACGCCTGAGGAGGCGCGGGCAACCGTGGCCCGGCTCTTCGATGAGATCGGGGCGAACCCGGTGCCCGCGGGCGACCGCCAGCTCACGGAAGCGGGCCTGTTCTACGGGGTGGCCGCACCTTTGTATGACGATACGTCGTGGTTCCTCCTCGATTCGGCGTTCGACCAGCTGATCAAAGAGAACAACGGGGAAATATTCCTGCTGCTGTTTGACCTGTACATGTCTCGTCAAGGTGACACGTTTACCTCCAACATGACGGAGGCGAACTGGGCGATCAACTGTGCGGACACCGTGGTCGAAGGCGACGAAGCCGAGTGGGAGAAGCTCGCCGACAAGATGGCAGCAGAGGCACCTATTTTCGGTAAGGCGATGGGATATTCGCAGTATTTGTGTGCGCAGATGCCGGGCGGGCTGGATGAGCCGATGGGGCCGTTCGTGGCAAAAGGTTCGGAGCCGATCGTCGTCGTGGGAACGACCGGTGATCCGGCCACCCCGTACGAGTGGTCGCAGGCGTTTGCCGACAAGATGGACAACGCCGTGTTCGTCACCTGGGAGGGTGAGGGCCATACGGCCTACGGCCGGGCTGGCGACTGTATCGGCAAGCCGCTCGATGCCTACATGCTGCGCGGCGAGGTGCCCGACGACGGGCTGCGTTGCGTGGGGGATGAGTAGGCCCGCCCTGGTGCTGGCCGGCGCCCGCCTGATCGCGCGGGCGGACAGCGCGCGCGGCGCGGCGCGGCCAAGATCACGTCGCATTATTTGAAATGCGGTGCGCTGGTTAGGTAAATTGAACTGGCGCAGGCCACCTTAGCTCAGTCGGTAGAGCGTCTCACTCGTAATGAGAAGGTCGCGAGTTCGATTCTCGCAGGTGGCTCGACACGGCTCCAGAACCCACAAGGTCTGGAGCCTTTGCCATCTCTACTGTTTCTTCGGGTAGAAGTTCCGAAAGTGGAACATCTAGGAATGCAGCTGTTTTAACAAGATCGGTAGCTGACCATGAGACATGACCGGAAACTTTGCGAGAAACGACAGAACGTTGAATTCCTAGAAAGTCCGCAAGTTCCATTTGCATGAGACGTTTGCGACGTAGCCATGTGTTAACGCGCTCGCCGATGATCTGATCGACGCTCATTTGAGTAATGAATTCCTGAGTCGTTGTTGACATGCGACCATTGTTACATGCAATTGCATTGGGTGCAACTGAATTGAGTTGACAAATCAGATTGGCCTAACTACTCTCGCTAACAGAAGTTCATTAAATGCAACTAGATGGAGAAAATGTGGCCGAGAAGCTATACACCACTCGACAGGTGAGCGAAATGCTCAACGTGAGTCGGCAGACTGTCACGCGCTGGTGCGCTGAAGGGTACATTACCTACATTGAGTTGCCAACGGGGCAGTTTCGCATTCCCAAGTCGGAGGTTGATCGCATCCTCGTCCCCGTTGATCCGCACGATAACAGCAATGATCCTTTGCCGGGGCAGGGGGCTTTGCTGTGAAGATCTTTTTGTCCATGTTGGGGGTGCCTTTCGTTTTCGCGCTGGCTTTATTTGGTGGTGTAGTGGTGCTCGATGAGGTTTACGAAGAGATGAGTGTGGACTAATGAGGATTGTTAAGGCTTTCGCATTTGCTGTGGCTGTAGTTATCGTTCCTGATTCTGTGCGCGCACAAATGGGGTGGGGACTGTGACATCTTGCTCGTTCATGTCGTTTGATTCGCGTTCGCAGTCGGTGTTGTCAGTGAATAATAGGTGTAGCGCCCCGTAGGGTGTGAATAAAGTGTTTGTCTGCTTTTGGGAGGGCAGTGCAGGTGAGTATTACGGAACGGTTGAAGTCCACGACGGTAGGCCAACGGGTTGCGGCGGTTGCTGTGCTCGTGGTTGTTGTGTGCGTGGCGGTGTGGCTCGTGGTTGCTGGCCAGCAGCGTGCCGCGCGAGCCGAGGCTATCGAGCGCTATGAGACGACGTTAGCGACTTTTAGTACGGAGCTTGCGCAGGCGAAGCAGGATGCCACGGCGGTGCAGGATCGGTTACCGGAGTGCCGGGAGGTTGCGCAAACTTCGGCGGGTTACGTGCAAAAGCATGAGGCAACCTGTAGCACGGTAGAGAACTCGCTGGGAGCTATCTTGGACTATCCAGAAAAGCCGAAAGCAGTGATTGATGATCTTGAGGCGGCCTCGGTCGATGAGATCAATGCGGCTGCCGATGAGTTAGAGGACAAGGTAGCCCACGCCCGTAACATGCAGGAGATCGCTAAGGGATATGACGCTGACATTCAAAGCGTGATCGATACAGTGCGTGGCGAGTACAAGGACAAGCATGTACGTGAAGCGCTTGATGAAGCAACCGCGGCGGTTAAGGCCGCTCGTGACGAGATCGCAAAAGTCCCGGCTGGCTTGATTGAAGACTGGGTGATTTCCGAGCTGAACACGAAAGCTGATGATCTTGAGAAGTTTGTGAGCGACGTGGAGGCGCGGTTCGATGAGATCGACTACGAAGAGGCCATCGACACTCGCACCTCGCTTGCCGGGTATACCGGTGAGCTGACGACGGCGACAGCGGAACTGTCGCAAATGGCAACCGCGAACTCGGTTGGCGGACGCGGGTTTGCAGAAAGCTACCGCCGTGACCGTGACCAAAACGACGCAACAAGCAGTCAGCCCTCTGCAAACAAAGAAACCGCTAAGAACAGTAGCTCGAGTACTCGCAGTGGTAGCAACAGTGGGCGGAAAGCACCAGCCGCAGCGGCTCCGGCCGTTCCAACACGTGCGCAAGCACCTGCCCCGGCTCCAGCTCCAGCGGCTGCACCGAATACCGGCGGCTGGGTCGAAACTGGTGATGTCATCGTGGAAAACAAGACAGGCGAAGGCATTTGTGGTGATGAGTTTGGCAATACGTGGCCTTGCTAGACACGGTTCAATCTTTAGACGGAAGGAGTCCTAAGACCTGATTAGAGCGGTGGTGAACCATGTTCCCGCATGGTTCACCACCTAGGAAAGAGATGCAACCTTTTGGTTGTGCGTTAGTTTCAATCTTCCCTTAAGGAGAATTATATGTCGGTGAACGACAAGATCGGCGTGAAAAGCCGGTCTGCCGCGATTGTTGCGGCATTGACTTTGCTACTTACATTGTTCGTGCCAAGCGTGGCGCGAGCTGATTGGGATGCTTCGGTTGGCCGTGGACTCGATGTGCCGGGCGTGAATGCGGTTGGCTATTTGCGTCTTGGCCCGCATTACGTGGAGACCCCGTCGATTGATGGACAGACGGTGGAGGAAACGCCGATTTGGTGTATTAATGCTCGTCTTGCTGATCCTGGCCCGAATGAAATGACGTCGATTGAGACGTTGACGGATGCTTCGCAGTGGGGACCGACTGAACTGACAGTGACTACTCCTCAGATGGCGTGGCTCCTGAACAAATATCAGTACAACCAAGAAGACGTTAATCTTGCGGCGCTGGCGTATTTGATTCACGTGAATTTCGAATCGAATAAGACTGGTCATGCCCAAATTGCCGTCAACGAACTGATTGGATCGGTGCGCGCGAATTTGCCACAGGTCGAACAGCGCGCGCAGCAGTACGTGCAAGAAGCACGCCAGTCCGCCGTCGTCGGCTACGAAAGCGGTGGCGTTACGGGAGACGGCCAACGTACTGGAGCGATTAATGGCCTTGGCCAAAAGAATGGGGCAGGCTCGTATGTGGCAGGACTGCCACTATCAGTGACTCTCAACGGCCCGGCGGTATTCGATGCTACTGGCACGAACACGTGGTCAGGAACAACAAAATCTGAACCTGTCAGCCTCACATGGAGTGCTACTGGTAATGGAACCGTATCTTATAAGGCGGTTTATCATTCTGAAGTTCGTCGGACGTTGACGAAGTTTGGAGCTGATGGCAGGGTGCAGGACATGCTTTCGTATGGCAACCGTCCGGGTAGTGATCCTCGTGAGATCACGGTGGATGGGCCGTCGTGGCGGGTTATTTTTGATTTCCAGCCGATGGGTGTGTCGAATGTTGCCAAGATTTCCGAGTACGGCACGGCCGCTTCAGACACCGCGATCTGTCCCGGCTTGAGCCACTCCGTTAACCCGGCAGGTAAAGCAGCATCGTCACTCAGAGGCTCAATCGCCAACACGCCCACAAGGTGAGAATCAATAAAGGTGTTGTCCACTCGATAAGCAAAACTCGCGCTCTCCTCAGTAGAGACATATAAAGGTGAACGCGAGTTTGCTATCGAGTGCCTAGAATCAAGTTCAGCGGGGATCGCAGCTAGGGCGAAAAAACACATAACAACGAAGAATGATGTGAGCCCGACGGCAACCCGCTGAATAAAGCGTTGATTTGACATCTATGTTCTGGCTTCTAGTAAATCCAACCTCCGCAGTCCATCGGCAGAGGTGTCGAACGTGAAATGCAAGGTTGAATAGAAGTAATTGTGCTAGGAGCATACTTGGTTACTGTTGTGCCATAGCCGTTCTTGTTTGCTAAACCGGCTTGCTTTGTTCCTCCGTCATATTTGTAGTTAACGGCGGGAAACCTTCCATTCATTTTAGTCTCACTTCCCTCCATGGATCAGCTGGTGCTTATTTGCTAAGGGCATGGGGAAATAAAACACTCAAGAAACGTGTTGTCTCTCCCTAGCTTGATCTTAGGAGATGTGAAACCTGTCACGCAATCATTTTTTGGAGTCTTTAGTTTTACGCTTGCAACTTGTACTGCTGTCTATCTGGGCGTGATTGCCCGTTGTTTTAATTGTCGTAGTCACGTCCGCCATGAGTCTTGGCACTCTCTTGGGCATGTAATCCGGTGCCAACAGCCGATCAAGATCAGACCTCAGACTAAAGCGCGATTCCCGGGCCGCGCGCACCCCTCGTGCGGCAACCCGGGAATCGCTTCGGCAGAGTTCTCTGCCTAAAGTGTCTGCCCTACGCGGCGCGGACTATGCGGCGTGGTCGCAGGTTTCGCAGCTGCAGTCCGCACAGTTGCAGTTCGCGCAGTTGTCGGAGCAGTCCGGGCACTCGCACACGTTGTGGTTGCAGGTGGTGCAGGTGCAGTCGGCGCACTCACAGGTGGCGCAGATGCAGTCCTTACACTCGACGCACTCACAGGTGGCGCACTCGTCGTAGTGATCGCCGTGTTCGCGGTGTGCGTGGCCGTCGTGGATGTAGTCCACATGATCGAGATGGATGACGGCCTCGTGTCCGCAGTCCGGGCCGTGGGTGTGGTTGTGAGCTTCAGCTCGAGCATGTTCAGTGGTTGCAGTCATTGTCATGTTCCTCTGTGTGGTTCCAGGCAGCCAAGAAGATGGCCGCCACGTGGTCATCGACCAGCGAGTATTCGTTGTTTCGCCCAATTCGGGTTGCCTGAACGAGGTGTGCGTCGCGCAAGATTCGCAAGTGATGCGAAACGAGTGGTTGCGACGCACCTTCGACGTGATCCACCAATTCGCCGACGCTTGCCGGCGACTCGGTGAGGCGATGAACGATGTCGGCACGTATCGGGTGGGCGAGCGCTTTAAAGAGCTCGACGACAGGATGGACGTGGCCATCGCCTACAGTTTCATGTCCGTTCTCGTTCATAAAGACAACTATATATCAAAAATTTTAGATATCAAGTTTTCTTTATAAATGATAACGGGTCTCAAAGTAGCTCGGCGTCACGCATCTCCGCGCGAGCGCATCGTCGCCGCTCCGATGCCGTAGAACGCATAGGTGGCACCCCAGGCCGTCATGCCGACGCCGAGGCCCAAGTTTTGCGAATACCATCCGAGTTCGGGGTTGAGCAGCATCATGATCGCGGCAGCGAGTACGAGCGCGTTGGCGAGCCCGGCGGCCACAGCCAGCGGCCGGTTGAGTTCCCACAGCCTCGGCAGCAGGAGGAGGTTCGTGAGCGAATCAAGGATGAAGACAATGGCGGCCACGGCGAACAGAGCGTTGAGCAGGATGTCCGGGCTGATGATCAGCACGAGCCCAACGATGGCGAGCACGCCGCCGGCGATATAGCCGAGCGTGGCTTGGCTCTTGTTGCCGGCGCCCAGCGATTTCGTGGCGCTGAACAGGAACACGACGGCGCGCAACACGAGCACAACGCCCAAGATCAAGGCCACGGTTGACAGCGTGGCCCGCGGATTGATGAGCATAAACACGCCTAGGGCGATCAGCCCAAGGCCGACGGCGATGGCGATCGGATGCCACGTCCACGCCGTTTTCGTGTTGTACAAGCCTTCGGTGTCTCGCAGGTTGGCCATCGTCGTTACCTATCTTTGTGTCTTTTCAGGTTACCGATCCCAATTGTTTCATAGGCTACAGCGCCGCGAGAAATGGCGGGTTAGGATCTCGCTTGAGAGCGATCCGGAACGGAGGACACATGTACGTGGCACGCCAACACGCGATGGGCGACGACGACGCGCTCGCCGTCGTCGAACAAGCCGGAGCCGGACAGTTCATTACGGCCGGACCAAACGGGCTGAACGCCACGTTCGTGCCCTTTAACGTGGACCGGCGCGGCGAGCAGATCTTCTTGCAAACCCACCTGACCCGGGTGAACCCGCAGTGGCGCGACGACGCCGACACGCTCGTCGTCGTGCAAGGCCCGCAAGCGCGGGTGTCCGGCATGGATCTTCCCCCGGAAACGCCCACCCAGCGTCTGCCGAACGTGCCCACCTGGAATTATGTGACGGTGCACGTGCGCGGGGAGTTCACGGTTCATGATGACGCCGAGTGGAAAACCGCGCACCTGACCAAGCTCGTGGAACGTTTCGAGAGCGAGTGGCGGGTGGGCACGCATTCCTCGTACGAGCTGGTCAATAATGCGCTGGCGGCGATGGTCGGGGTGGAGATCAGGGTGCGCGAGATTGTGGGGAAGGCGAAGCTGGGGCAGAACATGTCGCCGGTCGAGATCGCTCAAACGGCTGAGCACATGCGTAATCGGGATGCGGCGGCCGGCCCCGTCGCGGACCTGATGGAAGATATTGCGATCCCGTGGGCGCAGGCGCGCGAAGAGCGGGTCGAGGGTGCACTTTCGCGTAGGACGAATGACAGCGCCGCCGAGCCGCCGCGCCCGGTAGACTGAGCGTGGAAGCGCACACCTCGCGCGCCATCGACACGACACAGAAGGAATCGCATGGTTTACAAGTTGGTTCTCCTGCGCCACGGGCAAAGCACGTGGAACGCTGAAAATCTTTTCACTGGCTGGGTTGACGTCCCGCTATCGGACAAGGGTGTAGAGGAGGCCGCGCGTGCGGGCAAGTTGCTTGTCGACGCCGGCGTCCGCCCCGACGTCCTGCACACTTCGCTGTTGCGCCGCGCGATCACGACGGCGAACCTCGCACTTGACGCCGCGGATCTGCATTGGATCCCGGTCAAGCGTAGCTGGCGCCTCAACGAGCGTCACTACGGTGCGTTGCAGGGTAAGAATAAGAAGGAAATCCGCGACGAATACGGTGAAGAGCAGTTCATGCAGTGGCGCCGCTCGTTTGACGTGCCGCCGCCACCGATCGAAGAGGGCTCTGAATTCTCGCAGGATGCTGATCCGCGTTATGCTGGCGAGCCGATTCCGGCTACCGAGGCGCTCGCGAACGTGATCGACCGGCTGACCCCGTACTGGGAGGCCGAGATCGTGCCGGATCTGAAGTCGGGCAAGACCGTCATGCTCGCCGCGCACGGCAACTCGCTGCGCGCGATCGTCAAGATGCTCGATGAGATCTCGGACGAGGACATCTCCGGCCTGAACATCCCTACCGGTATTCCGCTCTACTACGAGCTGGATGAGGAAACTCTCAAGCCGGTGAAGAAGGGTGGCACCTACCTCGACCCGGAGGCCGCGAAGGCCGCCATCGAAGCGGTTGCCAACCAGGGTAAGTAACCTCTGCGGTAAACAAAAGGGGCGGCGGCACCCGATCGGGTGCCGCCGCCATTTTGTTCTCTTTAGTTCACGGCCTAGAAGGGCTTACCGCCTGTTAGGGCTTACCGCCGGCCCGCCTAGAATTCTTCGATTTCGGCGCGTGCCTCGTCGTCGGGCTCCATGCCCGTGACGAGGAAGCGCATACGGTGTGCGACGGACACGCCGTGGTCGCCGAAGCGTTCGAGGTAGCGGCCGAGCAGGATCACGTCAACGATCTCCTGGCGGCTCAGCTCGAGCGATTCGTCGAGTGCGAACTCGAAGGTCTTGGCGTGCATGTCGTCGAGCGCGTCGTCGCCGGCGATGATCTCGTCGGCGAGCGAGAGGTCTTGGGTTTCGACGAGCTTGGCCACTAGCTGGCCAACCTGTGCCGCCTTGTCGGCCATGTTCTCGAACAGCTCTTGCACTTCGCCGGAGGCGACAGTCTTCGGGAAGCGGCCGCGGGCAACGTAGGCGACGTGCCGGGCCAGGTCACCCATCCGTTCGAGCGTGGCGCTCAGGCGCAGCGCGGAGACCACGGTACGCAGGTCGCTTGCCACGGGAGCCTGACGGGCGAGTAGGGAGACGCCCATTTCGTCGATGTCACGTTCCAGCATGTCGATGGTGTGATCGGCATCGATAACCCGCTCTGCGAGTGCCAGGTTGGCATCTTTTAGCGAGGCTGCCGCGCCGGTGATCGCCTTTGAGGCCGCCTGTGCTTGCAGGACGAGGGTATCGGTAAGTTCTTTCATTTCCTGACGGAATTGTTCGCGCACTCGTTCTCCTTATTCGTTTCGACGCCGTGGCGCTACGCCAGCTGTGCTAACCCGAGCCTATCTCACGGCACGCCACAGGTTGATGAAATCACGCGATTTTAAACGCGGGGCGCCCGTCAGGTTAACAACTGGAAACGTGCGGGTTGCGGGGACCATGCCGGTTAAGGCTGCGGGGCGGGTTTGGTTTACGCTAGGAGTATGTTCGATGGCTTGGCGTTTGGATTGGGGATCCTCGTCGGTGTGCTTGTTGCTGGTGCTGGGCTCGTTGCCTACTGGTTTTCTCAGCGTCAGTGGGAGAGCGACGACGAGCCCGTCGTCGAGTCTGCTGATACGGGGGCGGTAGCGCTTCTGGCTGCGTTACCGCAGTCGTATATCGTCGTCGGAGCCGACGACGACATTCTGCGCGCGTCGTCGATTTCGTACGCGTATGGCCTGATCCGCAACGGACAGTTGTGCGAGGAGCTGCGCGAGCTCGTGCAGCGGGCGCAGGATGAGGGTGAGGTGTCTGACCTTGAACTGCGTTTAGTGCGCCGGGAGGAGAACCGGTCCGAGTTACGGTTGTGGGTGCGGGCCGCTCCGCTGTCGGGCGACCAGGCACTCATCCTGTTCGAGGACAACACGGAAAAGCGGCGGCTCGAGGAAACGCGCCGGGATTTTGTGGCGAACGTGTCGCACGAACTGAAGACTCCGGTGGGGGCGATCGGTTTGTTGGCGGAGACGATCGGCCAGGTGGCTGACGAGCCGGAGCATGTGCGAAAGTTCGCCCAAAAGCTCGTGGTTGAATCGGATCGGCTGGCGAACCTGGTGCAGGAGATCATTCAGCTCTCGCGCCTACAGGATTCGAATGTGCTCGCCGATTCGGAGTTTGTGGAGGTGGACGACATCGTCCGCGAAGCCGTGGACCGAGTGCGCGTGGAGGCCGAGGCTCGCAACGTGACCATCGTGACGGGCGGCCAACCATGCTTGCGCGTGTACGGCGACCGGGGGTTGTTAACGACGGCGGTGCGCAACCTGCTCGACAACGCTGTGCGGTATTCCCGTCAGCACGGCCGGGTGTCGGTGGCGACGAGCGAGGATTCGGGCGAGGTGCATATCGCCGTCGTCGACGCCGGAGAAGGCATCGATCCCGCGGCGCACGAGCGTATTTTTGAACGGTTTTACCGCGGGGATCAGGCACGTTCACGGGAGACGGGCGGCTCTGGCCTGGGGCTGAGTATCGTCAAACATGTGACCGCTGATCATGGCGGGCGGATTAAGTTGTGGAGTAAGAAGGGGCAGGGTTCGACGTTCACGATGATCCTGCCGGCCGCATTCCAGCCGCAGGTGGAAGCCGTATCGGCGTCTTCTCCGGCGCGAATTGCGGATAGGGTGGACACGTAGGCCCGATGGAGAGTAACGATGACACACATTCTTGTTGTTGAAGATGAACCGACGTACCGGGAGACGCTCGAGTTTAATTTGGAGCGCGACGGTTTTAAGGTGACGACGGCGGCCGACGGGCCGAGCGCGCTGGAAGCGTTTGCGGATTCCGAGCCGGACTTGATCGTGCTTGACCTTATGCTGCCGGGGATGAGCGGTAACGAAGTGTGCCGCCAGATTCGGCAAAAGTCGAGCGTGCCGATCATTATGTTGACGGCGAAGGATTCGGAGATCGACAAGGTGGTCGGGCTCGAGATCGGTGCCGATGACTACGTGACTAAGCCGTATTCGTACCGGGAGCTCGTGGCTCGGATTCGAGCGATTTTGCGGCGCATGTCGGACGTGCCGGAGGACGACGAGGACGGCGACGTGCTGCGTGTGGGCCGGATCGAAATGGATCAGGATGCGCACGTGGTACGCGTGGATGGCGAAGAGGTCAAGATGCCGTTGCGTGAATTCGAGCTGCTTGAGATGTTCATGCAAAATCCGGATCGGGTGCTCACGCGCGGGCAGATTCTCGACCGTATTTGGGGCATGGACTATATGGGTGATTCGAAGACACTCGACGTCCACGTGAAGCGGATCCGTTCGAAGATCGAAGTGTCGGCCTCCAAGCCGACCGCGCTGCTGACTGTGCGCGGCTTGGGGTACAAGCTCGTGTCGAAGCCGGAGTGAGCCCGCCTCGTTATCTGATGGCGTAATTGAGCCGTTATGTCGGGGCAAACGCGATGGTAGAATGGGTGACTAGGCTATGAAGAAAGAGTGATCACCCAGTGGCGAAATTCAAAGTTGGCGAGACTGTCGTTTACCCGCACCACGGCGCGGCGTACATTGAGGACATCTCCGAAAGGACTCTGCGCGGCGAAACGCGCACGTATTTGACGCTGCGAATTTTGCAGGGTGATCTTGTGATCCAGGTGCCGGAGGAGTCGATCGAGCAGGTCGGGCTCCGGGATGTCTCGAACGAGGAGCAGCTGGAGAAAGTGTTCGACGTGCTGCGTGAGGAAGATGTTGAGGAGCCGTCGAACTGGTCGCGCCGCTATAAGGCAAACGGTGAGAAGCTCACCTCGGGCGATGTCAACAAGGTGGCCGAGGTGGTGCGCGATTTGACGCGGCGCAACGTGGACCGTGGCCTGTCGGCGGGCGAGAAGCGGATGCTCGGCCAGGCCCGGGCGATCCTGGGGTCGGAAGTCGCTTTGGCGCGCGACATCACGGACGAAGAGGCGGACGCGCTACTTGACGAGATTATGGGGGTCGAGAACCCCGATGCGGACTCGCCCGCGGCGGCCGAGTAGCGGCATCGTCGTCGGTATGGTATCGAAACGGCAGCCCACTTTCAGCGCCATCGTGGCGGGCGCGGGGGCCGGCACGCGGCTCGGGGCGAACAAGCCGAAGGCGCTCGTCGAGCTGGGCGGCGTGCCGTTGATTGTGCATGCGGTGCGCGGGGTGCGTGCGGCGGGTATTGACGACGTCGTGGTGACGATCCCGCCCGATGCCGCGGCGCGCGAAGAATTTGAGGCGGCGCTCTCGGGTGAAGGGGTTCTCTCAGGTGAGCCGGCGCTCGAGAGCGAGTCGGCGGTTTCGGGTAAGTCAGCGGTTTCGGGTGTGCGGCTCGTGCCGGGCGGGGCGACTCGGCAGGAGTCGGTGGCGAACGGGCTGGCGGCCGTCGATACGGATTTTGTGTTGATTCATGATGCGGCGCGGGCGCTGACGCCCATCGCGGTGATCGAGCGGGTGATGGCCGCGCTGCGGGAGGGCTACGACGCCGTCGTGCCGGCTTTGCCTGTGACGGACACGATTAAAACCGTTGATGGCGGTTCGCCCGAGCGGGTCGTGGCCACGCTCGATCGGGAGAATTTGCGGGCAATGCAGACCCCGCAGGGTTTTCGCGTGGACGTGTTGCGGCAGGCGCACCGGGCCGGCGAGGCGCGCGGGGCGACGGAAGCGGCGGCCCCAGACGACGCAGCGCTCGTCGAGGCGATGGGCGGGCAGGTGGTGCTCGTTGAGGGGGCGGCTGAGGCGATGAAGGTGACGACTGCCTGGGATCTCGCGGTGGCGGAGATGCTTCTCGCTGGGAGGCGCCAGTGACGATCCGCGTTGCGACCTCGTTTGACGCCCATCAGTACGATCCGGACCGTCCGTTGTGGTTGGCCTGTCTGGAATGGCCGGGTGAGATCGGTTTGGCGGGGCATTCGGATGCGGACGTGGCTGCTCATGCGGCTTGCGACGCCCTGCTCATGGCGAGCGGGATCGGCGAGCTCGGTACCATCTTTGGGACGGATCGGCCCGAGTGGGCGGGCGCCTCCGGTGCCCGGCTGCTGGGTGAGACGGTGCGGCTCGTGACGGAGGCCGGCTGGCGGATCGAGAATGTTTCGGTGCAGATTATTGGGCAGCGCCCCCGGTTCGCGCCACGTAAGCGGGAGGCGGAGGCGGCGATGTCGAAGGTGGTCGGGGCGCCGGTTACTGTGTCGGCGACGACCTCGGACCGCATGGGTTTCACCGGCCGCGGCGAGGGGCTCGCTGCGATTGCGACGGCGCTTCTCGTGCGGGGGCATGACGCTCCGCCGGAACAGTGGTGAGAAGACGACAGAGCGAATTCCGGGGTTTGTACTTGGCACACTCCGCATAGCACATGAAAAAAGCACAGATTTTCGCGTTTTTAGCAATGAGATTACGCTAGGTCATGTGTTACGCGGACATGGCAAGGTATCCCCACGCCGAAGGCCCAAGCTAAGCCACGCGTTGCGGGTTTAGCCCCGGGGGACTGGCCTCGCCGCACGGCAGCTGAGTCCCGGCGAGCCGAAGCCAACCCCGCGCTACTGGAGGATCCTTGCAGTTCGTGGTTAGCCCCGGCGGTGTCGGCTGTGCGGCTGTCCCGCGGAACTACCTAGCCTTCGGCTGCGCCTTGACCGGCAGGAAGCCGACCAGCCCGATGAGCAAGACGAGCGCGATGCCGAGGATGCCGAAGTAGGCGGCGTCGTCGAGTCCGATCCCGAGCGCGGCGGCCCCGATTGTGATCGCCGTCGAGTACATGAACGGGGACAGGAATGAGACGGCGCGGCCCGTCGTCGCATACAGGCCGAAGATTTCGCCCTCGTCGCCCGGCGGCGCAATGCGGGCGAGATACGTGCGGGAGGCCGATTGGGTCGGCCCGACGAACACGCATAGCAGCAGGCCGAAGATCCAGTAGACGCCCTTCGGCGAGAGCGGCCCGACGCCGTCGTGGAAGAAGAAAATGACGAGCCCGCAGGCGACCATCGACGCGAGCGAGATGATGATGACGGTGCGGGCGCCGAGGAGGTCGTCGAGCCAGCCGAACACGATCGTCGCGATCCCGGCCACGAGGTTGGCGGCGATGCCGAACATGATGACTTCGTCGGCTTCGAAGCCGAACGCGGTGCCGGCGAGCACGGCTCCGAAGGCGAACACGCCGGCCAGGCCGTCGCGGTAGATCGCCGACGACAGCAGGAACCAGACGACGCCCCGATCGGCCCGCCACAGCCGGCGGATCGAAGCGAACAGTTCCTTATATGAATCGATGAGGCCAAGCTGCGGGGTGTCGGTGCGCGGCGGCTTGTTCTTCAGCGTGAGCAGCAGCGGGGCGGAAAACACGACCGTCCACAGCGCCGCCACCAGCATCGCCGCACGCACGTTCAGCCCGTTTTCGCTTGTGACGCCGAACCAGCCGACGTCGGGCGAAATGAACCCGACGTACAGGATGGCGAGCAGCACGATGCCGCCGATATAGCCGAGCCCCCAGCCGAAGCCTGACACGCGACCCACGTTCTCGGGCGACGAAATGTCCGTGATGATCGCGTTGTAGACGACCGAGCCGGTCTCGAAGGCGATGTTACCGGCCGCCAGGAGGAACAGGCCGAGCCACAGCCCTGCTTGGCCGGGCACCACGAAATACAGGCAGGCGGTAATCAGCGCGGTGGCGAGCGTCGTCACCCGCATGACCGTGCCGGATTTGCCTGAGCGGTCGACGGCCTGGCCGAGCACCGGGGCCACCACCGCCACAAGCAATCCCGCTATGGTGAGCGCATAGCCGAGCCGCTGGTTGGCCTGCGGCCCGAAAAGATTCGCGTTCGTTAAATACACCGAAAACACGAACGTCGTGACGATGGCGTTAAAGGCGGCCGAACCCCAATCCCACAGCCCCCACGCCCAGACTTTCTTCGTAAAGACGGGACCGCCCGCCCCGTTAGTTGTGTGCGACATACCCCTTAGCGTACGCGGCAAAAGCAACGAGCGGGTAAATCCCGGAAGAGCGAGGGGACGCGGTAGGGTGGGAGTGTGAAAATTTTTGATTCGAAGTCCAAGTCCCTTCGCGAATTCGAACCGTTGGAGGCCGGTAAGGTCGGCATCTACCTGTGCGGTGCCACCGTGCAAGGCTCCCCGCACATCGGGCACATGCGCTCCGCGCTCGCCTTCGACGTGCTCATTCGCTGGCTGCGCCGCTCCGGCTACGACGTCACCTTCGTCCGCAACGTGACCGATATTGACGACAAGATCCTCGCCAAGTCGGCCGAAGCGGGCCGGCCTTGGTGGGCGTTGGCCTACCGTTACGAAAAAGAATTCACGGCCGCATACCGGGCGCTCGGCGTCGTCGACCCTACCTACGAGCCGCGGGCCACCGGACACGTACCCGAAATGATCGAGATGATCGAGCGGCTCATCGAGCGCGGGCACGCCTACGTGGGCGAACCGGGGAACGTGTATTTCGACGTCGCCTCGTTGCCTGACTACGGGTCGCTGACCAACCAGTCGCTCGACGATCTCACCGCCGACGACGCCGCCCCCGACAAGCGCAGCCCGCACGACTTCGCCCTGTGGAAGGCCGCCAAGCCGGGCGAACCGGACACCGCGGCGTGGAACACTCCGTGGGGGCGCGGCCGGCCGGGCTGGCACCTCGAATGCTCGGCGATGGCAGGCAAATATTTGGGTGAAGAGTTCGACATCCACGCCGGCGGGATCGACCTGCGTTTCCCGCACCACGAAAACGAGCAGGCCCAGTCGCACGGCGCCGGCTACGGGTTCGCGAACTATTGGATGCACAACGCGTGGGTGACCATTGAGGGCGAAAAGATGAGCAAGTCGCTCGGCAATTCGCTGACGGTGGCCAACATTCTGGCCGAACACCCGGCGGTGATCGTGCGGCTCGCGCTCGGCACGGTTCATTACCGTTCGACTGTCGCCTATTCGGAGTCGACGTTGACCGAGGCGGAGGCGATTTGGGAACGCCTCGCTGGCTTCGTGGAGCGTGCCGTGCAAACCGTGGGCGAGGTGCCGCTTGACGAGGTGGCGGCCCTGACGAAGGGTGAGCTGCCGGCCGAGTTCGTGGCCGCGATGGACGATGACCTCAACGTGCCGGCCGCGCTCGCCGTCATTCACGAGCACGTCACCCAGGGCAACAATGCGCTCGCTGACTCCGATCACGTGGCGGTGCGCGAGGAACAGTTGTTGGTGCGCGCGATGCTCGACGTGCTCGGGCTTGACCCGCTGGCGGAGCCGTGGCGCACGCATGTCGGTGGCTCCGCTCTAAGCGACGCGCTCGATGCGCTGGTGTCTGGGCTGCTCGAGGAACGCCAGGAGGCGCGGGCGGCGAAGGATTGGGCGCGGGCGGACGCGTTGCGCGATTCGCTTGCCGAGGCTGGGATTGTCGTGGAAGATTCGGCTGAGGGTGCCCGGTGGAAGGTGGGTGGCGAGCTTGGCTAATCATCGAGGGCGTCCGGGGGCGGTGCGCAAACATGCGCGTAAGGGCTCGACGAAGGGTTCGGGCGGACATAACCGCCGCCGGCTTGAGGGGCGTGGGCCGACGCCGAAGGCCGAGGATCGCACGTATCATCCGGCGCATAAGCGCAAGTTGGAGCGGGAGGCGGCTGAGCGGCGGGCGGCTGGGCCGAAGCTGCGGGCGAGTTTGCGCCAGCCGGAGGGCTTCGAGCTGGTTTGTGGCCGTAACGCCGTGTATGAGGCGGTGCGGTCGGGCATTCCGTATGAGCGGGTGTTCATGGTGGCGGCGATGTCGAATGACGAGCGGGTGGCCGAGGTAGCGCGGGCTGCGATGGCCGACGGCACGCCGCTCGTGGAGGTGTCGCGCGGTGAGCTCGACAAGATGACGGACGGCCAGGTCCACCAAGGCATCGCGATCGAGGTGCCGCCGCATCGTTACGTTCGCTTGGAAGACATCGTGGTCGGCGACCGGCCGGGCCTCATCGTCGCGCTCGACTCGGTGACCGACCCGCATAATCTCGGGGCGATCATGCGCTCGGCGGCCGCGTTCCGGGCCGACGGGGTGCTCATCACGGAGCGCCGGTCGGCGTCGGTGAATGCGACGGTGTGGAAGGTGTCGGCGGGTGCGGCGGCTCGGCTGCCCGTCGCCCGCGAGACGAACTTCGTGCGTTCGCTCAAGGAGCTGCAAAAGCTCGGCTACTTCGTGGTCGGCCTGGCGGGGGATGCCGACGTCGATCTGGGCGCGGCCGACCTGGCCGACGTGCCGCTTGTTATCGTTACCGGTTCGGAGGGCGCCGGCCTGTCGCGCCTGGTACGCGAGACGTGTGACGTCGTCGTGTCGATTCCGATCGATAGTGCGATGGAGTCGTTGAACGCGTCGGTGGCGACGGCGATCGTGCTCTACCACGTCGACAGGGAGCGCGCGGCGGCCCGGGCATAGCCGGTAGCGCGGGGATCGCCGGGAAGCAACCGATCTTGCCACCTGGGGCACGGTTGTCATCCCGCCGGGGGCGTAAATGTGTTCCCAAGGGCCCCGCGGCCTGCGATAGGCTGAGGGGAGAGGAGGCGAGTGATGGCATCTTGGCGTACGGTGCACGGACACATTGAGCGGTTGGACCAGTGGCTGGTCAGCGACGAGGACGTTCAGGCGTTTTTTGAAGAGCAGCGGATTTTGGGGCGCGGCGCGAGTGACGGCAAGGGCGGTTTCGACTTTGAGGTCGCCGTGGCGGGGCGACGACGCCGGGTGGCCACGCTCGATGAGGCGGGCACCGTGTTCCGGGGCCGCTCGGTCACGGAGCTTGTGGACGTGATGCGGGAGAGCCTGCGCAAGGTTGAGGTCGAGCTGGATGGCGAGATCGCGCACGGGCCAATTGATTTGGGCGCGGTGGACGTGTCGGACGAAGAGTTGATTGCCGATCCGCCCGAGGCTGACGAGCCGGCCGATTCGGATAACGCCGTCGGCGCCGGCGATACAGATGGCACCGGTGACGCGGGTGACGTCGTCGGAACCGGCGATGCAGGCGAGTTGGGCGGATCCATGGCCGAGGAGGCCGAGCAGCCCGAAGAGCACAAAGGGCCCGAAGGACACGAGGGTCGCGAGGGGTCCGACGAGGCCGAGTGGGCCGAAGTGTTTGAGCGGGAGAGCCCGATGCTCGTCATCGTCGATCTGCCGCTGTCCGAGGTGCCGAGCTTGGTGGCGGCGGCGGACGTGCCGGTGGCGGCCTCGAAGTTGGGGTCGGCGTTGGTGTTGACGGCGGAGAAGCCGTTGTTGTCGGCCCGTAAGTTGTTTCCGCGCCCGTCGTATCAGATCGTGTTGTCGGCGGCCGAGGATTCGCCGCTGTTGTATGTGCGCCGGGATAATCAGTGCAGCACGTGGAACTGGGATGGCGAGATGCCGGTGTTCCCGTGGATCGAGCCGGGAAGCGAGGGGCACGATTTCGTGGTTGATGAGACGGGGGCGGGCGCGGTGGCGCGCCGTGCTGTTGCCGACGTGATCGACGCCCGGTTTGCCGATATTCGGTGTGCGTTGCAGGCGTCGCCGCAGACGGCCGTACGGTCGCTCGTGGCGGCGTTGAATTTGCCGGAGGAGATCGTGGACGTGCTCGAGGGACGGCGCGGGCTCGCCGAGATTCCGAACTCGCAGCTCTTCACGCCGGGCAGTGGAGGTTCAGCGTTTCAGGATCGGCTCGCGTTTGAGATTGCGGGCGAGGGTTTCGTCGAGCCGGATCTTATGGGAGCGTATCGGAAGATTTATTTGGAGAGGCCGTGGGCGGTGGCGGTAGCGTCGGCGGTCCAGACGGCCGTGGCGGGCGGCATGCTAACCGCCGGGTTTAATCGCGCGAACGCGGGCCGGCCATGGAAGCTGCTCACCGCGCTCGGCGGGTGGGCGCTCGTGGGAGGGGTGGCTCGTATTTTGACGACGTCGTACGCCCAATCGCTCGTCACCCAGCGGCAGAGCGACATTGAAACGTGGAAGATGATGAGGAATCTGCAGGACCAGACGGCCGGGCAAGAACCATCGGCGGGCCCGGGCCGTGCGGAGGATTAGGTTCGCCTAGCCCCCGCCCGCGTGGTAACTGGGCGACTAGCCTCGCTCCCCGGACCCAGCTTGTACGTTCGCCTTTTGTCCGGGGACGCTCGCCTTGTCTCGCACGGCGACGCTCACCGTATTTCGCACGGCGACACCCGCCTCATCTCGCACAGCGCGGCTCGCCTACGTTCCAGGAGGCTCACCCTCGATGGTGCCTGTATTCGGTTCCCGACCGGGCGGTTGTTGCCCTTTGTGTCGGCCGCGCGCCGTGTAGTACCAGCCGTCCGCGTCCCGGAATGACCATCCGTCGCGGTGTCGGTAGATCGTGATGTTGCGCCAGTGGACGAGCCGGTGGTGGTACCAGCAGAGGAGGACGAGGTTGTCGATATCCGTTTTCCCGCCCCGCGACCATGCGATGGCGTGATGGACGTCGGATGCCATGTGAGTGTGGTGACATCCGGGGAATTGGCATGTTCGATCTCTGCCTATCACTGCCCGCTTTTGTTGCGGCGTGCATAATCGGGTGGAGTGCCCGTGATCGAGCACGAGGCCGTCGGCTGTAAAAATCTGGCGTGAAATTCGAGAATTGCAGATTAACGCCATCAGGTCGCTGGGAACGAGCGGCGTGCCATCGTCGAGAGTCGCGGGCTTGAGCCCGCTGAACCTTTCGGGATTAATCCCGGCCCGAATTTCGGCGAGCACCGCGCCAAGCTGTGCCTCGTCGGGGAACTCGCTTCCCTCCCCGGACGCAAAGTCTGACTGGGTGTCGAGCTCGCTCGCAGCTTCCGCCCCGACGAGCGTTTCAAACGGCACATGCACAATGATGTGTGCCGGACTGCTACTGGATCCCGCACGATCGGCCCCTTGCGACACGCGTTGGCAGATTTGTGCGAGCGCCGCCGCCCGGCGCTGGAGCGGCCCACGATCATCCTTCAGCGTGGGCACGCCCATTTCTGCAGTGAGCGTGGTGTCAACGATCGTGCCGTTCAACGAGTCGAGGTAACCGGAAATAGCCCAGCCGTCACCGTTTTGCACGATCGAAAGCCGCTCTTCCTTCTTATTCTTACGGGCCATACGCTCGGCGAGTGTGGGCGCATGCTTGATCGACCAAGCCTTCACGTGCTTCTTGAACCTATCTGCGTCCATCGACTTCGCAGCCTTCCGTAGCTGTTCAACTCCGTCCACCGGATCGGACAGCTGGGCTTTCAAGTCGGGTGCCTGAGTGGCTTGCACGATTGCATCAATATGAGCGTTGGAAATCTCGCCTGCGCTCAAGTCCTCACGCATAGGAGCCAGATCGTCGGTTAAGGCGCGAGCCCGCTTCACGGTTCGGCGCGCATCAGATAAACCCGTGCGAGAAATTTGCCGCTCATATTCGGCGACCGTGCGAGCTCCCGCCGCCTGCCAATCGCCCGTTGTGTCAACCCGCGCGAGCACAGCCGAGCGCATGCTGCTTACCCTCGACTCAGCCGTAGCCAACAAGGATGAAAACTCAAGCAATTCACTTCCCGCCAGCGACTCAATGAACCGGCCCGCTAGCTCGTCAAAAATAGAAATGGCATGGGCCAACTTCGCAACAGCGCCCCCACTGACACCATCCCCGACACTCGCCACGCTGCTTCTGCCTGCAGTACCAGTGCCGTTCCCGGGAGCACCGGAAGCGGGCGCGACGCCTTCCCCGCCAAGCTGATCCATGTCAACTGCCGCAGCCATCACGCCCTCCTTTCCAGTGCCCGAAGCACCACCCGCGTTCGGCTAAATAGTTACATCTCTGTCATCGATTCCAGTCTAGCAAAATACGAACATCTGTTCTGTGTGTGCTTGTTCACATGGAAAAGGTTCCCGTTTCGTGCCCTGTGGATGTCTTTCCGCTAAACCTCGCCGCGCACACCACCGCAGCCACGCACCATCACCGCCCGGCGGGCGCACGGCGCACAAGCGCACAGCACGCACCACCCCCGCCCGAGCACACCCTCGCCCGAGCACACAACCAGACCACCCAACTTCCGCATCTTCCAAGTAAAACGGCGCCCGGTGGACTAGATTAGGTGCGTGACTTCGAACGCGCGCGCAGAGTATCGGAAGCGCACTCAGCAACGCCAGACGGTTATTTTCGGTTCGATTATTGCCGTGATGGCGATTTTGTTGGTGCTTGGGGTGGTTGTGTGGACGGGGTTGTTGCCGTTCCCGTTTAATCGTGAGTTTTCGCAGCCGCCGAATTCGGATGCTGTTGTGTGTCCGGCGGAGGGGGCGGCGCCGCAGGAGCCGGCATCGATCACGGTGACGGTGTACAATGCGACGTCGCAGACTGGTTTGGCGGCGAGTGTGGCTGGTTCGTTGGCTGCGACGGGCGTCGTCGTGAATGATACGGCGAATTGGTCGGGGACTGATCAGTCGGATCCGGTGCGCCTTTACACGAGTGCTGATGGTGTGAGTGCGGCGTATACGTTGCGCGCGTATTTCCCGAGTGCCACGGTGCATATTGATCCGAATGTGACGTCGCAGGTTGTGGAGGTCGTGTTGGGTGCGGGTTATTCGGATATGGTCGCCGCGCCGACGCCGGAGCAGTTTGCCGCGGCGATGGAGCCGATTCCGGATTGTGCGTCGTTGGATAATTTCGCTGGCTAACTTCCAGTTTGTCGACGACGCCGTCGTTCGGCTTTCCCACCGCCGCGGCAACTAGACCGCTCGGCTCACCACCGCGGCAACTGCGAACCCGCAGCGCCTAGCTTCTACTCTTCCGGTTCGCGGTTGAGCGCGCCGGGTTCGAGCTCGGCCCCCGCGGGCGCCGACGCCGGCGATGCGGCCTCCATCGAGGTGCCACGCCAGTTGGAGATGGCGCGCATCGAGTGGTAGATGATGATGGCGGCGAAGGAGCCGAGGGCGATGCCTTCGAAGACCATGTCGCCCCAGTGCCACGTGTAGTTTGCGATGGCGACCACCATGGCCACTGCTGCGGTGTTGAGGTTGACGGGGTCGGAGAAGTCCACGCGGTTTTGTACCCAGATGCGTACGCCGAGCATGCCGATCATGCCGTACAAAACGGTGGCCGCTCCGCCGAGCACGCCCTGAGGGATGGTGGCGATGAGCTGGCCGAACTTGGGCAGCATGGACAGGCCGAGGGCGATCACGGCGGCTACCACATAGGCGGCTGTGGAGTAGACGCGGGTGGCGGCCATGACGCCGATGTTTTCCGCGTACGTCGTCGTGCCGGAGCCACCGCCGGACCCGGCGAGCATGGTGGACACGCCGTCGGCGAAGAGGGCGCGGCCTGTGATGTCGTCGAGGTTTTCGCCGGTCATCGCGGCAACGGATTTAACGTGGCCGACGTTTTCAGCGACGAGCACGAGCACGACGGGCACGAATAGGCCGAGGAGGGAGACGTCAAAGGCGGGGGCGCGGAAGTCGGGGGCGCCTACCCAGGCGGCGTCGGAGATGGCGCTGAAGTCGACTTCGCCGCGGATGACGGCGGTGATGTAGCCGACCACCACGCCGATGAGGATCGATAGTCGGCCGATAATTCCCTTGAATAGTACGGTGACCAGCAGGATCGTGATCACGGTGACGAGCGCGGTGACTGGCGCGGCTTTGACGTTGCCCCACGCGGCTGGCGCGAGGTTGAAGCCGATGAGGGAGACGATCGCGCCGGTGACCACCGGGGGCATGAGCCGGTCGATCCAGTGGGCGCCGGCGAAGTGGACGATGAGGCCGACGAGCGCGAGCGCAGCACCGGCCGCAATCACGCCGCCTTGTGCGAGGGCGGCTTTAGCTTCGTCGAGGGGCGCGCCGCCGCCTGCCACGTAGCCCGTGACGGCGCCGATCGGCGCGATGAGTGCGAACGACGAGCCCAGGTAGGAGGGCAGGCGCCCCGCCGTAATAAGTAGGAAGAGAATCGTGCCGATGCCCGTGAAGAAAAGTGTGGTGGCCGGTTCAAATCCGGTGAGTAGAGGTACTAAAAAAGTGGCCCCAAACATGGCCACTACGTGTTGTGCTCCAATACCAATTGTTATTGGCCACGACATCCGTTCTCCGGGAAGAACTACTTCTCCTGGGCGAATAGTTGTGCCGTCGCCGTGTACTTTCCAACCAAAACCCGCCATGCGAGCCTCCATATCATTCCGTGAAATGCTGGTGAGGGGCACGCAGCCTGTCAGCCGCGTTTGCGACCCTGCTCGACAGTAGTAGCGCGGCGCGTCGTTCGCAAGTGAGTTTTCACGTTTTGGGCGCTGATTCCGGCTTTTCGTGGTGAACGCAACATTGGCCGACGACGTCGTACCGGTCGCCTCGCGCCCGCCGCGCCGCCCGCCGCCCGCCGCTCCGCCAGCCGCCCGCCCGTCGTCGTCGAGAATGAAGGACTCCCCACGCACCCGCCAGAGCCCGAGTACCCTTGCTGCATTCCTGCCCTGGGGGAGTTCCTCAAGATAGCGCCACGTGGGGAGCCGGTAGAGATCTTATCATTAAAAATCTGTCATGGACGTGTCATGATTGGTTGAGGGTGCTCAGGTTAGCGTGACGTTCAGCGCATCATGTGCGCGGTGTGAGCTCGTGGTAGGCGCGCCGCCTGTATGGCTGGTGTGTTGGTTGAGAGAAGGTAGTGACGTGAGCAGTAAGCAAAAGTTGTCTGAGAATGTGGCCCGTGGTCGTAGGCCGCTTCTTTTTGTGTTGGTGGCCGGGCTGTTGGGTGTGGCGTTGACGGTGGGCGGCGGTTTGTTGGCGCAGCATCGTAATGTGGATCAGTATGCGGCTGAGCAGGTGGAGCATCAGATTGTGTGGATTACGAATCATCCGGAGCCGTATGATCCGGCGGGTGAGGTGCCGTTGTCTGATTGGTTGGCGGACAAGGTGACGCGCACGGGCGTGGATCGTGCGGAGATGGTTTTTTCGATGAATAGTGCGGGCGAGGACGTGACGAAGCTGGGTGCGGATGTGCCGGAGTTGGCGCAGTCGGGTTTGTTGCTTGACCCGGCCACGCGCAGCCAGGTGTTGACCCCGGGCGAGGGGCGGGTTTCTTCGCATGCCGGCGATTTCTACTATCGTACGGTGAATTTTAATGTGGGTGAAGAGTCGGTGCCGTTGGCCTCGCTGCTGTTTTTAGGCGGTTTGGAGAAGGTTGAGGACCAGACTCGCAATTCGATGATCCTGATCGGTTTGGGCGGTTTCTTGTTGTTGGCGTTGGTGGCGGGTAACGTGTTGGCTGGTCGCCGCGGCCAGGTGGGGGAGGACGTGTCCGACGACGCCGTAGCCTCCGCCGATCGCGCCGAGGCAGGTTTGCGGGATGCAGGTTCGCGAGGTGGGCCGGCGAAGCGTCAGGAGGGTCCTAAGTCTGTGGGCGTGAGGCGCACGAGTGCGATGAGTGACGCGCAGACGGCCGAGTTTGAGATGGAGCCCACGGAGATTCGTGCCTCTGGGATTTGGGAGTGGGCCGACGACGATTCGAAGGGCCGCCGCGGCAACTGAGAGGAAGTCCACCGGTATGCGGGGTGTTGGCGATTTCCTTATTTTCTGTTGGTTACGTAAACTAGGGTGGCGTTCGAGTTCGTGCTCGGCCAAAGGAGGATTCGCCTAGTGGCCTATGGCGCTCGCTTGGAAAGCGGGTTGGGTTAACGCCCTCGGGGGTTCGAATCCCCCATCCTCCGCGTTGTGATGTCTCGCGGCACCGTTCCGGTGTCGCGAGACATTTTTGTTGTTTTTGGCGCGGGGTGTCTCGGGACATCGTTCCGGGGGTTCTCTCTGCATTTCTGCTGTGGTAGCAGAAACGAGGCCGGTTAGCGCCCTCGAGTTCGCCAAAACTGCTATATAAGCAGAAACGCAGGGATCAGGCGACTTGCCGCCTATCGGCGCTGACTCATCGGAGCACTGCCGCAATCCTTTATTGTGTTCCGGGGGGGGGACACGTTCACTTCCTAGGGTACCAAATCCGGCGATTTGTCTATAAATGCCCTCATGGTTATGGGCCTAAGAGTCGATGGCCGCACATCAAGGAGGGGTTCTGAGATATGTTCCCCAATAAGCTAAATTAGGTTGGCAATTGCCAACCTCTTTGTAATGCTAAGTAATCAGGGGAGGGAGAACGAAATGAATAACTACGAATTTACCGTCGAAGTTGACGGCCTTGACGTTAATAGCCCCGATCAGATGGGGAAGCTTGCTGAAACACCAGAGGGTATCTATATTTTGCCTGCGATTATCGGACGATCACAGCAGCTTTCGTGCGAAGTTAGTGCCGATGAACTAAGTAACGCTCTACGAGACGTCTATCAATTCGTCGTTAAGGCGTGTCCAGAAATTAAACTTCGCTCCATCGTCCCAGACGTCGTTAATACGACTGAAATTGCTGAGTTGCTTGGCCTCTCTCGTGAGACTGTTCGCAAATGGGACTCGAACGAATACCGAAACTTCCCACGGCCCTATACAAGTGTGGGCGCCGGTACCCGCGTTCAAGCAGTATGGATTTGGGGCGATGTCTTTGCATGGGCTCAAAGTGAAGGCTACACGGCGCAGCTGGACGAGTCCGCCACCCCGTTGACTAGGGCGCAAATTCGCGAGGCTGATTTCGAGATTCAAGAATGCTTCCGTAAGGAAGGTGTCCAAGAAACGCACGAGTGCGCATCCAGGAGATTCCGAAAATCTTATAGTGAGCTTACAGCTTAGTTATGTGCGCAGTGTTGTAGATGAGGGGCACATTTTTAACTGGGTTATTCAGTCTCAGGAAGATGGCCCGTTTGCTGTTCAAATCGAACTTGCCGCTTTTTACCAAAGTAAGAACGGTTGGGATTTTCCATCGGAAGACGATGCCTCAGTGTTTTATGTCGAAGTCGTGTTGCCTGTCCTGCATCAAGCAGTGGAACGAGTTCACGGTTCCCTATGGGGGCTCTTCGGTGTGAGATTTCGTCTCCTTCCAGAACTTAGTTTTTGCGTGAGAATTTTGATCCTGGGCAAGCGAATAGCTAGGGCGTTGTCGAGATTTCTCGTTTTTGCAGCTTTAGGTTTCCAGCTCTGCTACGGACTGTATTGGCGATGAGTGGCCCGGGTAGCTATTGAGGGGAAGCCGTTAATCTCACCTCACGACAGCTGATCGCAGTTGCGCCCTGGCGCGTTATCTTCGCACCATTCGAAGTTCGTGCGCTATGGCGCAACCACATGTCGCTGGTTGTGTCGTCCAAGGAGCTTCTGGCGGGTTTTTGTGAAAGTTTGCTTGTCCCTATCCGTTGGGCTCGTGTTGGCGCTCTGCGAACGAGACAGCTAATGGAGTAGCGAAGCATCGGGAGATGAGCGCTGTAACCCGCCAACGACGACGTTAGAGGTCATCGTCCATTTCTTTCTGCCGCCGGGACAGTCCCCACGTTAATTTCTGTTGAGGTTAAGTCGGGAACTTCAACGGGAAGTAGTTTCATCATTCCTGCAGTAGATTTGAGCGCGCTTGAGGCGATGTCCCAGAGTAGTGCGCAGGTGCGTTCTTGGTAGAGGTCGACGATGGTTTGTACCCATGTGTCCTCATCTTTGCGCGACATTGGACGGGCTTCATCGCTGATAAGAAAGACTTGCGATACAGCTCCCAGGAGCCAGTCATCGGCGTAAAGTGTGACGGACAAACTGGCGGCGACACCGGGAAGCTGCCCGTTATCATCGCGGTCTTTCGTCATCGGGAAAAAAGTGAGATTGGCTCTGTTTTCGGGGTTCTCTCCTGTTGGTGTGTCGATTTCAGCTCCAACGGCGATTGCATACCTGCGAACTGTAGAGAGGTGTGGATCGTGTTGTCCTGTTTCAAAGCGGTAGACGGCGGAGGCGTCAGTTCCCATCTTTTCTGGGACTTCCCGCAGGGTCATGTTGCGTTCTCTGCGGATTGCTACGAGCTTGTTTATGGCTTGGTGTGAGTCGCGAGCTAGGTTGTGAGCGGCGTGTTGTGGCCCTACTAGCGACGCCGAGAAGCTATCATTCGCACAGAGAGTGATTTATGTCTCTCGGCTTAGTTGACTGGATCAAGGTTCCGACGACGTCGATCGCGCGCGTTTTCTGGGTGTCTGTCGCGAGAGTTATCCCTGATAGGACGCGGAAACGCAATCTTTTACCTACGGAACGGTAGCCTGTCTTCCGCGACGTAGCAACGTTTTTGCAAAATCTGGCAACGATAGTTTCTAGTACTCATTGTTTGTATACTGACGAAAGGTGCACTCTTTGTGCACTCATGTCCATAGACATCGCGTGGAGTTCAGACACGCGTGAAATCGTTAAGGGGAAAGTATGACTAACAGTCAGGCCCTCCGTAATCGTATGGGGGGGTGGGATCCCGTAAAGTTCTGGCTATGATTGCCGCGCTGGCGTTGTTGTTCGGCGGCGTGCTGTCAGGTCTGTTCCGCACAAATACGGCGCAGGCAGCGGAACCGGGATTCCAAACGATTGATGGTCAGCAGGTGTATCAGCACCCTGTTGACGACCAAAGATTCACTTTTACGCCTCCAGATCCAATTGATGGCGCGATCGAAGCGACCACCACGGTGGCGCATAAGGGGTCTATTAGCGGATCGGTAGTGTTCCAGCGCGGTGGAAACATCATGGTGGATCACAATACGAGCAACCCTCGTGCGATCCCGATGGAGGGAGTGCGTGTCTACGCCCAGTGGATGCAAGCTGGCGATACCAAGGATAAGGGTGCGGTCTCTCCGGTTTACACGACCGTGACGAACTCTGACGGCACGTTTGCTATCGAGATGAAGGATTTCACCCTTCCGACAGGTAAAGTGGTGAAGTTCGATGCTGATCCGGCTTTGCCAGAAGGCGAAAAAGTCAAAGTTTGGGCGGTCAACCCGAATGATGACAAGTACACCCTGCTCTTTTCTGCAGGCAACGGCGCTTTCTATCCGAATGCGGTTGTCGCTGATTTGACCGCTGGCGCAGAGTGGTCAGTGGCCAATGACTCGATTGCCAAGTTCCGAATTAAGTACGGCGAAAAGATTGACAACACTGTCCTACACAAGACGGACGACGCCGGAAACATTCTTGCTGATGCTAACGCTCGTGATCCAAGACTTGACGGTCTCGGGGGCGGTGGCTACGTGAAGGGCCGAGTTGCATGGAACTTCACGGGTAGTGCGTCTGCTGCTCTCTGGCAGACCTTTGCGGATTTGAGTAACAGCGGCGACATCCCGGTGCCGAATATCAATGTCTACGCTTCTTACCTTTCCGATTATGCAGTTGGCAAGATTCACAATGAGTACAAGAGTCTCATTGGGAAAGAAATCCGCGGTGGAGGTGCTCCAACGACCTGGTCTGCAGAAGATGAAATGAAAATGCAGAACTGGATCAAGCAACAGATCGCCAAGGAAGGCAAAGACAAGTGGATTGCCGAAACTGCTACGGCGAAGACCGGAGCGGACGGACATTTCGAGATTCAGTTCCGTGGAACGTACGGTGAAAATTGGGATAGCTGTGGTACCATCGCATCTCAAGTCTGTAGAAACCTAGACCTGTTTGGGAAGGTCGCTGACGATCCGCAGGACGGTTGGTGGCAAAAAGGAGACTTGCTGAGGCCTGTCAAGCACGTCAATCTTGACTGGATGTTCGTCTCCCACGAGCCTGTTCCGGGTGCTGCAGACACCACCCAGCATCACCTGAATGTGTGGGCAAACACCAAGATTTACGCAGGAAGCCAGGTCTCGTCTTACGCTGGCTGGGCAACTGGTTTCAATGTCACGAACAGCTCCGCAGATGGCTACCTCTGGGGCCTTTACCCCGGTGAGCTTGTCTTCGATGTCTTCCCCTACAATGTGACGGATAATCCGGCGCATCGTGGCGATACTGCCAAGACAACGGCGTACAACGTTCCCACGAAGTTCGTGGAGAACGTGCGTTACGAAATCGAATGGGAGTCTTTCGGAGTTGACACCGAGACTTTCAAGTCTGTTCACAAGTGCTCGAATATTGAGCCTACTGCTACAGGTGAGCTCCCTAGCTGTGATTACACGGTTGGTGACGACGTCGCTGAAGATACAATCTTCACTGCGAAGCTCTACTCGGTGGATCCGGACGGCAAGCGCTCTGCGCAGCCGCTCGCTGCCGATAGCTTCATTGTGAAGTTTGGATGGGATCCGAAGTACGACGACACGCAGGCGATTGCCGGCGTCGCAACTTCTTCGGCTGCTCCGCTGTTTGATGACAACTCTACGGTGGACATCGTAGAGAAGGTTGCTGCTGCGGACCTCCCGGTCGGCAAGAAGGTTAAGCCGGGCTCCTACGTACTTGCCTCCTCGTTCACAACTCCTGCGGATCATGTCGTGAATGTTGACCCTGATACGGGTGTTGTGACCGTTACCTTCCCTGAGGGAACTCCTCCTGGTGCGGAACTTGATGTTCCGGTCAGTGTTGAATTTGAGGACGGTTCTAGCTCTCGCGGAACTGCAAAGTTCATCACGGTTCAGGCAGATAGGGATAAGTACGAGCCGTCCTACGAAGGTAAGGAAGGCAAGCCGGGTGAGACCGTCACCATCGACTCGCCGACCTTCACCGACAACGAAGGCAACACTGCCACCCCGGCCAACGTGACCTACGGCGAGCAGCCTGGCAATCCGGTTCCCTCCGGCGTGACGATCAACCCCGATGGTTCCATCACCGTGGAGATTCCGAATGGTGCCACCAACGGCCAGAAGATCGACGTTCCCGTCCGCGTGACCTACGAGGATGGAACCCCCGACGATGTGACCGCTACCGTTACCGTTCGTACGGACGACGACGGCGACGGCTACCTCGATCCGCTCGATCCTGCCAACCCGCAGCCTGGCGATGATCTCTGCCCCGACACTCCTTCTGGTGCGACGGTCGATAGCAATGGTTGTTCTGTTGCTCCGATGGTTGAGCAGCCTGGTCCGATTACGGGTACGGTTGGTGAGCCGATCACTGAGATCGTGGTGAAGGTTGATAATCCTGGTCTGCATACTGATCTGGTGTGTAAGGCTGAGGGTCTGCCTGCTGGTCTTGATATCGTTTACGACGAGGCTAAGGGTGGCTGTGTTATCACCGGTACTCCGACTGCGGAGGTTACTGATCAGCCTGTGAAGATCACGGTTGAGCACAAGGCTCCGGAGACGGATAACCCGAACACCGATCCGGTTGTGACGAACACGACGGCCACGATCAACCCGGCTAAGGATGACGATGGCGATGGTGTTCCGAACCATCTTGATAAGTGCCCGGATACTCCTTCTGGTGCGACGGTCGATAGCAATGGTTGTTCTGTTGCTCCGACGGTTGAGCAGCCTGGTCCGATTACGGGTACGGTTGGTGAGCCGATCACTGAGATCGTGGTGAAGGTTGATAATCCTGGTCTGCATACTGATCTGGTGTGTAAGGCTGAGGGTCTGCCTGCTGGTCTTGATATCGTTTACGACGAGGCTAAGGGTGGCTGTGTTATCACCGGTACTCCGACTGCGGAGGTTACTGATCAGCCTGTGAAGATCACGGTTGAGCACAAGGCTCCGGAGACGGATAACCCGAACACCGATCCGGTTGTGACGAACACGACGGCCACGATCAACCCGGTTGGTGACGACGATAACGACGGCGTCCCGAACGATAAGGATCTGTGCCCGGACACCAAGCCGGGTGAAACGGTGAACGAAGAGGGCTGCTCCCTCAACGATCTGAACGATCCGAAGTACAAGCCGACGAACGCTGTGGTTGGCCAGGCGACCTCCTCTGAGGCTCCGACCTTCGACAACCCGAAGACCGACGCAGTCGAGACGAACCCTGCGCCCGCAGGCACCACGTTCGCACTCGGCGCTGGCGCTCCGGCAAACGCAACGATCGATTCGGCTACCGGTATCATTACGATGACGCCGACGATCGATCAGGCCGACCAGACGTTCAACATCCCGGTTGTGGTGACCTACCCGAACAACGGTGGCGTCGATGAGACGACCGCTCAGTTCAACGTGGGTGATACGCAGGCTGCTACCACCACTCCGAAGTGGGACGATTCCAAGACCCGCCCGGGCGTGCCGGTTGTTATCCCGAACACGGGTGACGACCTGCCGAACGGCTCGGTAGTAACCGTTGAAGAGTGCCCGGCCGGATGGACGTGCACGGTGCAGAACGGCGACGAGCTCGTCGTGACGCCTCCTGCGGACGCCCCTGCCGGTGCAACCGTTACGGTCAAGGTGAAGGTGACCTACCCGGATGGTTCCGAAGACCCCGAAGACGTGAAGGTGACAGTCGTTGCGAACCCGAACTGGGACGACACGACCACGCGTCCGGGCAAGGACGTCACGATCCCGAACACGGGTGGCGACGTTCCGGCGGACACCGAGGTTACGACCGACGGCCCGGGTACGGCAACGCTGAACCCGGATGGTTCGATCACGGTGACGCCGAACCCTGATGCGGAGCCGGGTCAGCAGATCACGGTGACTATCAAGGATAAGGACGGACGTCCGATCGACGAAGTCACGGTAACCATCGTGGAGAACCCGAACTGGGACGATCAGAATACTCGCCCCGGTAAGGACGTCACGATCCCGAACACGGGTGGCGACGTGCCTGAGGGCACCGAGGTTACGACCGAGGGTCCGGGCGAAGCTACGCTCAACCCGGATGGTTCGATCACGGTGACCCCGAAGCCGGAGGCGAAGCCTGGTGATGTCATCAAGGTGACCATCACGGATAAGGATGGCGACCCGATCGACGAGTTCACGGTGGAGATTGTTCCGAACCCGAACTGGGAGGACAAGGAGACCACTCCGAACAAGCCGATCGTCATTCCGAACACGGGTGGCGACGTTCCGGAGGGCACCGAGGTTACGACCGAGGGCCCGGGTGAAGGTACGCTCAACCCGGATGGCTCGATCACGGTAACCCCTGGTCCGGATGCGAAGCCTGGTGATGTCATCAAGGTGACCATCACGGATAAGGATGGCGACCCGATCGACGAGATCACGGTGACCATCGTTCCGAACCCGAACTGGGAGGACAAGGAGACCACTCCTGGCAAGCCGATCGACATCCCGAACACGGGTGGCGACGTTCCGGAAGGCTCCACTGTCGAAGTGACTGGCCCAGGCGATGCAACGCTGAAGGATGACGGCACCATCACGGTGACCCCGAACCCGGATGCGAAGCCAGGCGATGTCATCAAGGTGACCGTCAAGGACAAGGACGGTAACGTGATTGACGAATTCACCGTCAAGATCGTTGAACCGGACGCCCCTGTGGTCGCCAAGGCTGACCCGCCGGCCAAGAAGGAGCTGTCGTTCACCGGTGCTTCGGTGCTCGGCACGCTGGGTATCGCAGGTCTGCTCACTGGCGTTGGCGCGCTCCTCGTGCGTCGTCGCAACCAGTAAGCTGAAAGCTGCTAAGCGCTAACTAGCGCGCAAGGGCGGCTGGTACGGGAAACAACCCGCACCAGCCGCCCTTCGCTATGCCCCTCGAACTTCCCGGGGTACACGTTCACTTCGCGGGGTAGACAAAACGCCGGATTCGGTACCCCGAGAACGCAACAGGTACCCCCGGAACGAATGCAAGTCAGAAACGCAAGCGTTAAGGCCGCCAAGCCTGCACAATATCGGTGAGTTCGCGGACGTCGTCGTGAATCGCCTTCGCCGGCCGCAAGCCGTCAACGGGATGAGCAAGAATACGGTCGAGAGGCTCGCGGCACTGCGCGGCAAGATCGCGCGCGTTACGCAAATCCGGATGCCAAGCCATCGCCAACACGAGATAGCCGAGGTTGGACAGACTCTCTTCCATCTCCACATACCCCTCAGAGGCGTCCGGCTCGTCGGCCTCCGCATACGACGACACCTCGTGCGACTGCAACAGCGCGTAATACAACATCCTCCGGTGCTCTTGGCCCTTCGGCGTCGTCTGCCGATGCCCAGCAATATCCACCAGCACCTCTTCGATGCCCTCAACCACGTTACGGGCATAGGCGCGCATCATCGGCACGCGCCGCGAGCGCCCCACAAAAAACAGCGTCACAATAACAAACGCAGCGGCAATAAACGTGTCCAGCAGGCGATCCAGCACTAGCACTTCGGTCACGCCCCCAGACGCAGCCTTCTCCGCTAGCGTCAACGCCAGCGGCGTGATAAACATGGTGGCCACGCCATAGTTACGCTCCATAAACATTTCCACAGTGGCCTGCATCAGCCCGGCCACAATAATCAGTGCCCACCCGCGCAAATCCAAATATTGCAAGATAGCGAACACACCGAGGCCGCCAATCGTGCCAAGTACGCGTTGGAACGTGCGCACGATCTGCGAATCACGCGTGCCGCCGCGGTTGAGCAGCAGGGTGGCGAAGGCGGCCGCCCAATACACGTGGCTGGAGCCGAGAATGAGTGCAACCGATCCGGCGAGCAGCGTGCCGATAAAGGCGCGCAAAGCTACGAGCCGCTCCTCAGAATATGGGCGCAGCGCACGCATGAGCAGCCGCACGGCTTGTGGGCGGCCCAGCGCGGTTTCTCGGATCTGTTCGGTGGCGATGCGGCGGGCTTGCCGGCGTCGTTCCGGATCGGCCGAATGCAAGGTGGCCTCGTCCACGCCGATCTCCGTTTCGGCGGAAATATTCTTAAAACTGGCTACCCGCAGGCCGGTCACGTAGTCGAGGGCGCGCGTGTTGTAGCGCATGTAGCGGCGTTCGATGGCGCTGAGCTCGTCGGCGAACTGGAGCACGTCGGTGCCGTCGGTGACGGTGGTCCACGCGTGGTGGATGGACATGGAGGCGTCGTGGCGTTTAGCGGCGAGCGTTTCCCATTCGGGGGACTCTTCGGACAGGTGGCCGATGACGACGACGTCGAGCGCCTTGACGAACTCATCCGTAGCTTTGACCGCGGCTTTGACGGCCCGGCGTTGGGGCCCGTGCGGATCCCAGAGCAGGTCGAGCATTCCGATCGCGGCGGCCACGAACGCGCCGATGCCGACGGTGATAAAAACCGTGGTCGGTGTTTTGCCAGACAGCGCGGCACTGCCAGCCGCGCCTTGGACGAGCACAATATAGAACGCCCCGGGCGGGCCGACCTGCAAGGTTTTTAACAGGAAGGTGAGCAGGGCTGCGGTTACGGCTAGCGACATCACCCATAGCCACGGGATCGGCGCCACCACGGCGCCCACGGTGGCCGAGATCGTCATCGCCGCAGCCACGCCGGTCACGGTGCGGAAGCGGCGGCCCGCCGCCGTGTCATGCCCGTAGAGAACCACGAACGTTCCGAAGCTGACGAGCGAGCCGACGTCCTTATATCCCAACACGTACGAGCCCGCCAGTAGCGTGGACATGGCGAGCCCTGCTTTGAGCGCGAGTGGCCAGCGGCGCTTGTGCGGGTTAAACGCCGTCGCCGCGCGGAAGTGCTTCCTGAAATCGAGTTGAGACATTTGCTCCCATCTTTCCAGATAGTAGTGATCCCTGCCATAGTGTTCTTCGTTTTTGTTATGCACAGGCAGCCAAACGGGCGAACGCTGCGGTCCTGTGGGTAAGCAGCGAAAAGTGGCGGCCGCTTTGCGTAGACTGTGGGCGTGAGTATTGCCCTGTATCGCCGCTACCGGCCCGAAACGTTCCAAGAAGTGATCGGCCAAGATCACGTAGTGCAGCCGCTCATGGCTGCCCTCGACGCGGGCCGCACCACCCACGCCTACCTGTTTTCTGGGCCGCGGGGATGCGGGAAGACGACGTCGGCGCGCATCCTTGCGCGCGCCCTGAACTGCGTGGAGTATCCGACGGCCACGCCGTGCGGCACGTGCCCCTCGTGTGTGGAGTTGGCACGGGACGGCTCGGGGTCGCTCGACGTCGTAGAAATGGACGCGGCCTCGCACGGCGGCGTGGATGACGCACGCGAACTACGCGAACAGGCCGGGTTCGCGCCCGTGCGGGATCGGTTCAAAATCTTCATTATTGACGAGGCCCACATGGTCACCAACCAGGGCTTCAACGCGTTGCTGAAACTGGTGGAGGAGCCGCCGGCACACGTCAAGTTCATTTTCGCTACTACGGAGCCGGAGAAGGTGATCGGCACGATCCGCTCGCGCACCCACCACTATCCGTTCCGCCTCGTGCCGCCGCAGGTGCTGGAAGAGTACCTGGCGAAGCTCACCGAAGCGGAGGGCGTGAAGGCCGGGCACGACCTGCTCTCGCTTGTGGTGCGCGCGGGGACGGGCTCGGTCCGCGACACCCTTTCGGTGCTCGACCAAATCATCGGCGGCTCCGACGGCACCGTACTCGACTACGAACGGGCTGTTTCCCTGCTTGGTTACACGTCGGCGCATTTGCTTGACGACGCCGTGGCCGCGATTGCCGCCCGCGATGGAGCGGCCCTGTTCGGCGTGGTTGACTCCGTGGTGAAATCTGGTCATGATTCGCGCCGTTTCGTCGAAGACCTCTTGCAGCGGCTGCGGGACTTGGTGATCATCGCGCTCGCGGGTGACGAGGCGAAGGACGTGTTCGTGTCCGTGCCCGAAGATCAGTATGCGCGCATGGTGGCGCAGGCCGAGCAGTTGGGGGCACAGCGCGCTTCATTGGCCGCCGACCTGACGAACGACGCACTCACCGAGATGGTAGGTGCCACCGCACCTCGCCTGCAGTTGGAGTTGCTGTGTGCGAGGTTGGTGGTGACGCGCCCGGTGGTCGCGCAAACGGAAGTGAGTGATGAGCCGGCAGAGCCGACCCCGGAAGTGGCCTCGCAGCTTGCTCGCCTGCAGGGCGAGGATCCGGAGCAGGCAGCGCGCGCTCAGGCCAAGCGTGCGGGAAGCATGCCGCAAGGGAAAGGTGTGCGCGGCGAGCCCCGCCGGTCGAGTGAACCCCGAACACGTAGCGAGTCGAACACGGACCCGCGCAACAGGCCCATGCCGGCGATGCCCGGCGCCACGGTTTCGCAGGTGCCGCCCGTACCGGCTTCGCAGGTGCAGCCCGCTCCAGCCGCGCAGCAGCCGCCCGTCGAAACTGTCCAAGCAGCCCCCCAGACGTCTGTGTCCGAACCTGAGCACAAGCGGCCCGCGCCACCAGCACGTGAGCCGGCGCAAGACCAGCCTGCAACCGCGCAGCAGGCAGACCCCCAGCAGCCGCAAACCGGCGAAACCGACCTGGCCACGATCGCTAACAACTGGCAGGCGATTGTGGCGGATCCGAACCTGTCGAAGATTGCACGCGCCCAGCTCGATGCGGCAACAGGGCCAGTCGCCTTGGACGGCGGGGTGCTCGTGGTTGGTTTCGAACAGCCGGGCGTGGCGAACGCATTCACCGCGCGGGGCGCTCGCGAAGTGCAACAGGTGCTCAACGCTCAATTTGGGCTAAACCTTCAAGTGGAAGGCCGGGCGGGAGGCGAGCCGCCCGCCCCAAAAGCTAGTGCCGCGCAGGCCGCGGCACCCGCCCAACCCGCGGCCCCGCCTGTGGCCCCGCCGACCCCGCCTGCAGCGCCGGCTCCGCCGGCCCCGTCAGCCCCATCGCCGGCCCCGGCAGCCCCGTCGCCCGAACCCTCAGCGCCAGCCGAGCAACTCTCCGAACCGGATCTCGAAAGCTCGGGCGTTTTTGAAGACTTCCCGATGCCACCCCCACACGAGGACCCGTTCGCACCAGAAGATCCCTACTCGAGCACTGTCACCGGCACGTGGGCACCCCCGCCAGCCGAGCTTGACGGCGAACCGGGCAACGGCGTCGTCGACCCCGACGACCTCCCAGACGAACCCGAACCAGACCCGGAAGAAGAAATCTGGGAAGGAGCCTCGGCAGACGACCCGGAAATATCACAGTCGAACCTTGTGGGTCTCCAAGTGGTATTAAACCAGTTTGACGCTAAGGTAATCGAGGAGATTACACACTAGCGGCACCAACGGTCATAAGCGAAACAGTGACGAGGGAGGAACATGGTCGGGGTATATGACGGCGCGGTTCAAGCGCTGATCGACGAACTGGGGCGGCTGCCAGGCATCGGCCCCAAAAGCGCGCAACGCATCGCCTTCCACCTGCTCGAAGCCGACGACTCCGACGTCGACGCCCTCGTAAACGCCCTGCAGGCCGTCAAACAAAAAGTAAAGTTCTGCAGCGTGTGCGGAAACGTCGCCGAAGAAGACACGTGCCGCATCTGCGCCGATCCGCGCCGCCTCGACTCCGTCATCTGCGTGGTCGAAGAAGCCAAAGACATCGTCGCCATCGAACGCTCCCGCGAATACCGCGGGCGCTACCACGTGCTCGGCGGAGCAATCGACCCGATCGGCGGCGTCGGCCCAGACGACCTACGCATCCGCGAACTCTACGCACGCCTCGGCTCCGGCGACATCCAAGAAGTCATCCTCGCCATGGACCCAAACGTGGAAGGCGAAGCCACCGCCACCTACCTGTCCATCAACCTCGCCCACATGAACGTCATCGTCTCCCGGCTCGCCTCCGGCCTGCCCGTCGGCGGCGACCTCGAATACGCCGACGAAGTCACCATCTCGCGCGCACTCGAAGGACGTCAGCGGATTCACACGCCCAGTAATTGAGAGACTTTGGTCGCCACCCGCGCACTGAACTACGATAAACAGCACGTATAGCAAGGAGTTGAAGTGTCGCTCATCGTTCAAAAGTTCGGAGGCTCATCCGTTGCCGACGCCGAAGGCATCCACCGGGTGGCCAAACGTATCGTTGACACGCACAAGGCGGGTAATAACGTCGTCGTCGTAGTTTCCGCGATGGGGGACACCACGGACGAACTCATCGACCTGGCCGCGTCCGTCACCGACCAACCGACAGCCCGCGAAATGGACATTTTGCTGACGGCGGGCGAGCGCATTTCGATGGCTCTGCTTGCTATGGCCGTCACCGACCTAGGCGTGCCCGCACACGCGTTCACAGGCCGCCAGGCCGGCCTGCACACGGACGCCGCATACGGGGCAGCCTCGATCGTCGGCGTCGTCCCCGAACGCATCGCACGCACAATCCAAGACGGCGAAATCGCCATCATCGCCGGATTCCAAGGCATTAACCGGGAAAACGACGTCACCACGCTCGGCCGCGGCGGCTCCGACACCACCGCCGTCGCCTTCGCCGCAGCCCTACGCGCGGACGTGTGCGAAATCTACTCCGACGTCGACGGCGTATTCACCGCCGACCCACGCGTAGCACCCGCCGCCCGCCAAATCCCGGCACTCACCTACGAGGAAACCCTCGAAATGGCCGCCCACGGCACAAAAATTTTGCACCTACGCGCTGTCGAATACGCTCGGCGCTACGACGTACCCCTACACGTACGCTCATCGTTTTCAACCAAAGAAGGGACGTGGATCGTGAACGAATCCGCACGTAGCCGCTGGGACGGCAACAACGAAGCCCCCGTCATCTCCGGCATCAGCCATGACACCTCGCAGGCCAAGATCACCATCACCGGTGTTCCGGATAAGCCCGGTGCCGCGGCGCGCATTTTCCAGACGGTCGCCGACGCCGGCTCGTCCATCGACATGATCGTCCAAAACGTGCCCGTCAACATGCCCGGCAGCGCCACGATCTCCTTCACCTTGCCGATCGCCGACGTCAAGCGCACAATCACCGCCCTCGACATCAACAAGGCCGAGCTCGGCTACGACAAGCTCATCCAAGACGACGGCGTGGGCATCCTCTCGCTGATCGGCACGGGCATGCGCTCCCACCCGGGCGTCACCGCGAAATTCTTCGCCGCACTCGCCGAAGCAGGCATCAACATTGACATGATTTCGACGTCCGAGATCCGCATTTCCGCGGTGTTGGACGCCGATGACGTCGCCGAGGCCGTCCGCGTCGTACACAGCGCATTCGACCTCGACGCCGAAGAAGAAGCAATCGTATACGGAGGTACTGGGCGATGAGCATCACCCTTGCACTAGTTGGAGCCACCGGCCAGGTTGGCGAAGTCATGCGCGATCTGTTGGAAAAGCGCGGCACGGATATCGACGCCGTCCGCTTCTTCTCCTCCCACCGTTCGGCAGGTAAAGAGCTCGAGTTCCGCGGCGAAAAGATCGTTGTGGAAGACGTGGCCAAGGCCGATTTCTCTGGTATTGACATCGCGCTGTTCTCGGCAGGCGGCGGCACCTCGCTCGAGTACGCGCCGAAGTTCGTGGAGGCCGGCGCCGTCGTCGTCGATAATTCCTCGGCGTGGCGTAAGGATCCGGACGTGCCGCTCGTCGTGTCCGAGGTTAACCCGCATGCGCTCAAGAATCGCCCGAAGGGGATCATCGCGAATCCGAACTGTACGACGATGGCGATCATGCCGGTCATGAAAGTGCTGGACGAGGAGGCCGGGCTGAAGAAGATGGTCGTGTCGTCCTACCAGGCCGTGTCCGGTTCCGGGCTGGCCGGCGTTGACGCGCTGTACAACCAGACCGCCGCTGTGCTTGCCAACGGTGAGGCTGCGAAGGGGCTGGCCGTGGACGGCGAGGCCGTTGAGCACGCCGCCGATCCGGCGCCTTACGTGAAGCCGATTGCGTTCAACGTGGTAGCAGTAGCCGGGTCTGTTGTGGATGACGGTACGTTCGAGACTGACGAAGAGCAGAAGCTGCGCAACGAATCGCGCAAGATCCTTGAGATCCCGGACCTGCGGGTGGCGGGAACGTGCGTGCGCGTGCCCGTGTTCTCTGGGCATTCGATGGCTGTGTCCGCCGAGTTCGAACGTGAGATTTCGGTGGAGCGTGCGATCGAGCTGCTCAAGGACGCTCCGGGCGTGGAATACACCGAGGTGCCTTCGCCGCTCGAGGGTGCTGGTAAGGACGCGTGCTTCGTGGGCCGCGTGCGGCAAAACTACGCCGCCGACGATGAGGCCAAGGGCCTGTCGCTCTTCGTGGTTGGCGACAACCTGCGCAAGGGCGCCGCACTCAACACGATCCAGATCGCTGAACTGCTGATCGAGGAGCTGCGCGGCTAACAGCGGCGAGCAGACTAAACACGTGTTGGGGCGGCCTTATAGCAAGGCCGCCCCAACGCTAATGTGTGTAGCTTCTGTTAGGCGAACGCAATAAATGCGGCTAGTCCGGCGATGAGAACAACTGCGCTGATGCCACTGAATATGAGGAGTTTTCTCTTCCCGCTTTCGTCAACTTTGACTGCGGGCACAACGAAGGCCAAGAACAGCGTGAGGATCGCCATCGTCGCCCCAGCCAGGATGACCTCAAATAGGTTGGCGTTGAACGCTTCGCCGAGGGTCAATCCGGCGGTAAGGCCGGGCAGTAGCGCAATGGCAATCGCGGCCAGTGTAGCGACCAGCCCTAAAGTAAGGGTTTTCGTTCGGTTCATGAGTGTCACCTCCTGCAACTTGAGTCGTCAACCAGATACGTTGTTCCGAGTGAACCTGCAAGGCCGCAGACATAGGAAATTCCCGGATTTATAAATCCAAGCGGCATGCAAACTAATCCGTTCCAAGCAATCGTAAAAATCATTTCACCTGCTTTGATTTTGTTGCAGGCTGCAGATTTTGAAACGCGTGGGTAGTTTTTGATTATTCGCCCCCCTCCTTCCGTAGTTGGTTTCATCCAATTCGGTGTTATTTCCCCCTGCGTCTTAAACAATCCATCAGGGGCTTCCCGCTCCTGGAGATGCTTTGTGATCGGTGAATTCGATAGATGCGCTTGGTTCAATGTTATAGCCGAATTTGACGCAATAGCTCTATCGTTGAATTCGGGTGGCGAACTGTCAGACATTGGCACCGATGATGCAATTGCGAGACTCGTCGCAGTCAAAAAAGAAGCTAGTGTATTTATGAGTTGCATGTTGGCTCCTAGTATCCGTGTTGCTATTGAGGTGTGATGAGACTAACATTTACGGCGAGTTGCGTCAATAGTTTTGAGTGATTCAATTTACGAGGGTTGGAGTGGAGAGTTTGACGCCTTCGGGGCGCTCTCGAGGTGATTTGTTGCCTTGCGAATGAAGTGGGCGTGCTGGAAGGTGCATGGAGCATGAGGCGCGCCCGGGTTATGTGCTCTGGGTTCGTTTGTTTTGTCGCGTAACCTGTAATGTTAGACCTCTGTCGGCGGCGGAATTAACGTCGTCGATAGAGTCTATGATCAGTCGGCAAGCGCCGATGTTGTTCAGTGTGCTGAGCATGAAATTCTTGCCGGGTCGTCTTATCTTATTGATGATAGAGGGGATTCTTTTCATCCGAAAAGATGCGACGGCGCCGGGGAAAGATTTGGTTATTTCAAGGACTGATTGGAAACACGAGATTGTCGGGTCGAAATGTTGAGCCCTCCAAGGCTGCACTCCGTTGAGAGGAATCGGATCAATGTTTCCGATCGGACCTTGGGATTCTCGAAGCTGTTTGCTGATCTTCTTTGCTTGATTGCGCGTGATGGCACTCTCTTCTCGATCAGACTTTTGCATACTAGAGTCTTATAGGATGTTCTTGTCAGTCTAGGGGAGTTAAGGGGGTACAAAATGGCAGGCATTGCGGACGTCGCCGCGCGAATTCTGGACAACCACGGAGTGATGAGCACGATGAAGCTCCAGAAGCTTGTTTTTTACGCCCAGGCTGAAAGCCTTGCAACAACCGGGCAGCCCCTCTTTTCGGAAGATTTTCAGGCATGGCGCGGAGGGCCTGTATCCCTCGCGCTATACCGGCAGCACCGCGGACTCTTCTTGATCAGACCGGGGCAGATCCGGCTGATTCAGAAACTGGGCTTTCTGCCGAGCAGGCCGAGATTGTTGACCGTGCAGCAGGCAAGCTCGCGAGTTTGAGCGGAAACGAGCTCAGTGAGCGCACGCATTCTGAGAAGCCGTGGATCGATGCACGCGGAGGGCTTGCGCTGCATGAGTCGTGCAGCAACATCATCACCAAGCAGAGTATCGCCGATTATTACTCGCGCCATCCGATCGTGTGAGTGGCCGTACGCCAGGCTTGGCGCGGGCTAGTCGGCCACGTCTTGCTCCAACAGGCGCTCCTCGTCGCGGCGGTGCGCCAACACGTCCGCGGCGTAGAGCCGGGCAGCCTCCAACATGGGCACGTCGCGACCTTGCCGTTCGCTCGTATACCAGCGATGCTCAAGAATCTCGTGGAAAAGCTGCGCCGGCTGAAGCTTCGTGCGCAGCTCGGCGGGCACAGCCTGGATGGTCGGCTCGTAAACATTCATCATCCACTCGTGCGTAACAATCTCCAGCGGCACGTTCGACTTGCCCATCATCGCCCGGTACGACTCCATGTCGTTAACCATCCGGCGCGCCTGCATCTCCTCCACATCAAGGCCGGTCAGGCGCATCATCTTACGCGAGTAATGCCCCGAATCCACCACTTTCGGTTGGATGGACACCGTGGTGCCGTCCAGATCGGTGGCCATGGACAGTTCGCCCACCTCGAACCCGAGGTCGTTCAACCGGCGAATCCGGGCGTCCACCCGCCAGCGCTCAGACGAATCGAATGACTCTTCGCCAGTCAGCTCATCCCACAACTCCACGTAGCGTTGGAAGAACCGATCGCCCACAGCTATCGAGTCGAACTCCGGATCGAGAATCTCGCCGGCCTGCAAGTCCATGAGCTCGCCAATGATGTTCGTGCGTGCCACGTCAATGTCGTAGTGGCGTTTGCGCTGGGACAGGTTATCCTCGAGCTCGCCCGTCTCCGCGTCCACAAGATAGGCGGAAAACTCGCCGGCGTCTCGCCGAAATAGCGTGTTCGACAGCGAGACGTCACCCCAAAAGAAGCCAATCAAATGCAACCGCACCATGAGCACGGCCAGCGCGTCAATCAGGCGCCGCACGGTATCGGCGCGCATCGAGCTCTGTCCGAACAGTGAACGATACGGCAGCGAAAAATCCAAATGCCGAGTCACCAGCGCGGCGTTCAGCGGCTCGCCCGCCGCGTCGAAGCGCCCGGTGATCACGGCCAGCGGCTCCACGCACGGGGCGTCCAGCCGCTTCAGGTCGCGCAAGGTTTCGTATTCGTGGTGGGCCACCGTCTCGCCGATCTCCTTGACGGCTACCACCTGCCCCTTCAAATAGGCGAACCGCACCACGTGGCGGGAAATACCGCGGGGGAGCGCGGCGATCACGTCCGCCGGCCACTCCTCAAGCGGCACGTTCCACGGCAGGTCAAGCAGCGCAGGCTCCACCTGCGCAGACGTGATCTGCATCGACCGCATCTTGACCCTCCTACCTGCACAAACATACCGCAGACCGGGCTAACTGTGAGCAGCTAGCGCAAAATCGACGACGCCGGGGCTCGGCTTCCTGCTGAGCCCCGGCGCCCAGAACACATAGGCGGACGGCCGCTACTGCGCGTCGGCAGCAGAGGTGGGTGTGGCGTCGTCGTTGTTCACGACGTCGATCACCGCGCCGTTCGTCGACGAGTCGATCCGCGTGCCCGTCGACGCCGCAAAGAAATGAGTGTGCTTCGCGCGCGGCCGCACGTGAATAATCTCCCCGGCCGCCGGCACGCTATACGGCTCGATCCGCACAACAAGCGTGTCCGAGGAATCGCCCGAGCCGAAGTTGCCAGGCTCCCGCTCAGCGCCGACGATCGTGCCGTACACGTAGGCGTCCGAGCCGAGCGACTCCACGAACGTCACTTTGACCGGGATGTCGCCGGCCGCCTCGTCGTCGGAAATATCAAGCGCCTCCGGGCGCAACCCCACGATCAGCTTGCCCTCCGACTTCGCCTCCGCCAGCACGTCGGCGGGGAGGGGGAAGCGGGCGTCGCCGAACACGGCGTCGTCGCCATCGATCCGCCACTCACCAAGATTCATGGCCGGCGAACCAATGAAGCCAGCCACGAACGCGTTCGCCGGACGCGAGAACATCTCCGCCGGTGAAGCCACCTGCTGGAGCACACCATCCTTGAGCACGGCAATACGGTCGCCCATTGTGAGCGCCTCCGTCTGATCGTGCGTCACATACACCGTGGTCACGCCAAGCGAACGCTGCAACGACGCGATCTGCGTACGTGTCTGCACACGCAACTTCGCATCTAGGTTCGACAGCGGCTCGTCCATGAGAAACACCTGCGGCTTACGCACAATAGCCCGGCCCATCGCGACACGCTGACGCTGCCCACCCGACAGCGCCTTCGGCTTACGATCCAAATACTCCGTCAGGTCGAGGATCCGGGCCGCTTCCTCCACGCGCTCGCGAATCACTTCCTTGCTTTCACCTGCGATCTTCAGCGCAAAACCCATGTTGTCCGCAACCGTCATGTGCGGGTAGAGCGCATAGTTCTGGAACACCATCGCAATATCGCGATCCTTCGGCGTCACGTCGGTGACATCCCGGTCGCCAATATAAATACGCCCAGAGTTCACGTCCTCAAGCCCGGCAAGCATACGCAACGACGTCGACTTCCCACAGCCTGACGGGCCCACGAGCACAAGAAACTCCCCGTCCTCAATTTCCAGATTTAGTGCGTCAACAGCGGGCGTCGTCGACCCCGGGTATATGCGCGTAGCATTCTCAAATGTAACAGTAGCCATAATGAATGGTCCCTCCACCGGCAGGTACGTGCCGGACGATCCGTTGTGAAAGGTGCCGGAGTGTGTCAACTCTGACACGATGCCGCCTAGGTATGAGCATCCCTAGTATTCTTACACACTGCGCCCGATTTACAATGGTTGCTAAGAAACCCTGAAAGCGGAGTTCACCACATTCTTGCAAAGGAGGCGGCGTGAGATCGGAGATCGGCGGATACCGCCTCGTCGAACGTATCGGCTCGGGCGGCATGTCGACCGTTTACAAGGCTATCGACGCCGACCAGCGCGCCGTCGCACTCAAACTGCTACACCCAGAACTGGCGGCCGACCCGAAATCGCGGGAACGGTTGCGCCGCGAGGTGCGCATGTTGCAGCGAGTGAGCGGACCGTACGTGGCCCAGATTCTCGACGCCGAAACCGAAGACCCAGAAATCTTCATCGTCACCCAGCTCATCGACGGGCCCACACTCGACGCGGACGTCCTCCACAACGGCCCATATAAAGGCGCCGACCTGGTGGAACTCGGCCGCGAACTAGCAGCCGCACTGCGGTCCATCCACGCGGTTGGCGTGCTACACCGGGATTTGAAACCGTCCAACGTGATGATGGGCGCCGACGGACCGGTACTCATCGACTTCGGCATCGCCCAACTCGGCGACGACCTACGCCTCACCCAAACCGGCTCACTCACCCACACCCCCGGATTCGCCGACCCGCGCGTCATCCGCGGCGAACCACCCGACGAAACCGCCGACTGGTGGGCGCTCGCCGCCGTCCTCGCCTACGCCGCCACCGGCGAGGCACCCTTCGGCACCGGCAACAGCCCGGCCGTCATGCACCGGGTACTCATCGGCGACGCCAACCTACCCGGACTCACCCCCGTTGTCCAGGACGCTTTCCAGCGTGCACTCGACCCGCTCGAAGACGTTCGGATTTCGTTCGACGAGCTTGTGGACATTATCGACGACGCCGGAAGCGCGGCGTCGCAGGGGAGCGCGGCTTCGCAGGGGAGCGCGGCGTCACAGGGGAGCGCGGCTTTGCAGGACAGCGCGGCTCTGCCGCACGGTGCTGAGCCGATGCCAGATGCGGGACCGGGTGCGGACCTCGGTGCAGGGCCAGGTGCGGGATATGGTTCGCCAGAAAGCAGCGGGTACGATGCTGGCCTGCGTGAGGCGGGCCTGTACGAATCTGGGCTGCGGGAGTCTGCGAATGTTGGCGCGGAAGACGGGGACACGGCGGTGGTTTCCGGATCGAACATGGATTCTGCGCCGGCGACCTGGCAAGAACCCGCGAACGAGCACACTGCGGAGGCCGCGCCAACCGTGCCGCTCGCAGTTCCCGCGCCTAGGGCGCCAAGCCCGGTCCGCACCTCCATCTACGACCAAGTAAACGACCCGGTCGCGCAGCCTGCACACCCGCAGCCTGCACACCCGCAGCCCGGATATTCGCAGGCCGCGGGCTACCCGATCGCGGCCCCCGCCGCGCACGCTTACCCACATCCGGGTGCCTACCACTCCGGGCGCCTACCGCAGTGGCTCATCCCGCCACGCAAAGCGCGACTCCACGTGTTTTTGGTTGGCATCATCATCGCAACTTTCGCTGTCGTCTGGCCGGTTCAAGCGGCGGTGGCGTTCGGCGTCGTCGTCGTTGCAATGTCAGTAACCGGCGAAGCGAAAGCAGACCTCACAAAACGCCGCTATGCCAACGGTGGCCCCTTCAAAGGCGACGTGTTCCGCACGGTCCTTGCACTGCCCGTGGCGATCGTGCGCGCGGTGGCAAACAGTGCCGTGTCCATAGCCTTCGGCGCTGCCGGCGCATGGCTCGTACAGACCACGATCAACCACTACTATCCGCCAGCCATCCCCTTCGTAGACGCAATAGCGCTCGCGGTCGGCATGATACTCGCATGGTTCCTAGGCACGAGCCGGAGGGCGCGCGAAGGAGCAAGAGTAGTGGTGGACGCGCTCGCACCAACCGCGGGATACCGGCTCTTCTGGTGTGCGATCTTGCTCGTGGTGGCGATGGCGGCGCTCGTCGTCGTCGCACAAAGCGGCCACGTAGTAATTTAGATTTCAACAAGGTGCGAGCGGTGGTTTATCCTAGTACCCATAGCACGCCGCACTCGCGGGCGGTGGGCGATCTAAGCGTAGATAAAACCACGCTCCTATGGTTGAATTTTTGCAGGGTCTAGCAAAGGGAACACAATGGCGAACAATCGAAAGCCCAAAGGCCGCCCGGCCACCAAAGAAGAAAAACGGCAGATGGCGCGCGAAAAGGCGCGAATTCTGCGCGAACAGGAAGAAAAGCGCAAGAAGCGGAACAGGTTTCTCGCCATCGCAGGTGGCGTGGTCGTACTCGCGCTTGTCGTGTTCGCCGTCCTGCAGATCCTCGGCAAAGACTCCGGCGGACAAGAATACGAAGGCACAGCACGCCCCGCCGAACTCGCCAACGTGGCAGATGACTACGGCATCAATATCGGTGCGAGCGGCGCCGCCGGCGAAACCGTGGCAGACGCGGGCGTCCTGTCCGTATTTTCCGACTACACGTGTAGCGGGTGCATCAACCTCGAAAACAAGTACTCACAGCAGTACCGTACGCTGATGAACGAGGGCAAACTCTCGCTACGGCTCTACCCGGTGGCAACGCTCGGTAACCATATTTCTGACAACATGACGGCCGCCATGTATTACGTGGCCACCTATGCGCCCGCCCAGGCCCTGGACTTCAACGAAGCGCTTTTCGCTGAGACCAACGGCGTGGTGTTCGGCGGCAACCGCGGGCCAGACGCGAAAGGAATCGCGGACATCGCTGCCAAGGTGGGCGTGCCCGCAGACGTGGTCGCCGACATGCCCGCATCAATCACCTCCGAGGCCTGGCAGAAGGTCGCTGTTGACGCCACCGAATCCTTCCGTGCCAAGGGCCACCAATACACCCCGACCCTCGAAGTCAACGGCGTAGCCGACAACTCGTGGGCCGAAGAAGGCGGCAGCGTGGACGCCGTGATCCAGCGCGTGGTTGATGAGGGAGCGCCCGGCAAGTAGAGCCTGTCGGCCGCGTCTGTAGTGTGAACGGAGTTTTGGCTATCGCCCCGAAATCTGGCACACTATGAAAAGCCCCGGTAAGGGGCAGGCCTCCTTAGCTCAGTTGGTAGAGCGCCGCTCTTGTAAAGCGAAGGTCGTCAGTTCGAGTCTGACAGGGGGCTCCGCGAAAGCTCCAGAACGTGTAGGTTCTGGAGCTTTCACCTTTTGCGGGTGTGCTTGCGCGGGTGTGCTTGGGCCGGCTGCCTCAGTCGGGCCGGTCGAACGGAAACTTTTCACCCCCTAGCCGGTTATCTTCGTATATGCCAAGATCGGCCGGTATAGCGTGAAAAGTTTCCGGTGGTCGGCGGTAAGGTCGAGCTACGCCAGCGACCAGTCAATCGGCTCCGCGCCCTGCTCCACCAACAGCGCGTTCGTGCGCGAAAACGGCTTGGATCCGAAGAAGCCGCAGCTCGCCGACAACGGCGACGGATGCGCTGACTTAACCACCGGCGTTGTACCCAACAGCGGCTGCAACTCCTGCGCCATTCGCCCCCACAGGATCCCAACAAGCGGCTGGTCGCGGCACGCGAGCACTCGGATCGCGTGGTCGGTCACCTTCTCCCAACCTTTTCCGCGGTGGGATGCCGGTTTACCCGGCTGGACCGTCAGCACCCGGTTGAGCAGCATGACCCCGCGCTCAGACCACGCGGTCAGGTCACCGTGAGGCGCGGGCGGAATGCCGAGGTCGTCCTGAAGCTCCCGATAAATATTGCTCAGGGAACGCGGCAACGGACGCACCGACTCTTCCACCGAAAACGACAGCCCAATCGGATGGCCGGGAGTCGGGTAAGGATCTTGCCCGACGATCAGCACCCGCACCTCACTCAGCGGATAGGTGAACGCGCGGAGCACGTTCACCCCCGCAGGCAGGTATCCGCGCCCTGCCGCGTTTTCGGCGCGCAGGAAATCGCCCATCTCAGCGATGATGCCGGCTACCGGTTCCAGTGCCTCCGCCCATTCCGGGTCGATGATCGAATGCAAGTCGCTCATAGGGCTACGGTATCGTACTGGTCGGCACCGAGTGCTGTAGCGGCGACGGCGCTTAGCCACAGCGGCGATGAGCGCCTCGCCGCGTGGCGTTCTAGAGTAGGGGTATGAAGGTGAACGACGGCGAGCAGGCGGCGAGCGAAGAGTCTGGAGTTGAAGAACAGCTTTCGGCGGGCCTGTCTGAACTGGAGGCGTCTATCCTCGAGTTTGAACGCGGCTGGTGGAAATACGGCCAGACTCGTGACGCCGCAATCCGCAACCGTATGAACATGACCCCGATGCGCTATCACCTTATGCTCGCCCACATGCTGGATTCAGAACGGGTGTGGCACGCCGACCCTGCGCTTGTTGACCGGCTCCGCCGTCTGCGTGACGCACGACTAGCAGAGTGGCGCGGCGAGTAAAGCCGGCCAATTAGTGCAGAGCAAGTAGCGCCACCGGTAGGCTTACAATCCGGCTGGCAAGGATTGCAACCGCCTGGCAGGGATTGCAACCCGCACCCGAACACTGCCAGCCGGCGCCGTGCCGCCGGGCGTCACGTGGCAGAAAACGCGAAGTTGCGCACTTCCGTTGCCGATTATTCGCGGTAGGGTATACGTGTGGCTCAGAAATATCCGGAAGATGAATTCGATCGGCTAGCTGCGAAGCGTAAGACGGTCGGCGCACACCGCCGCCCGCATAAATCGCGAACGTGGCTGTGGACTCTGCTAGGCGTGCTCTTTGTGGCGGTATTGGTAGGTCTTCTCATCGGCAATGCCATGTCGGGGGATCGTGCGCCGAACGCTGAGCCGTCGGCGACCACGCAGGTTTCCCAAGAGCCAACCGACGGGCAGGCACCCGACGCCGAGCAGCCCACTGACGGAGAGGGCGCGGCAGGATCAGAGGGCGCCGATAGTACGCCGCCTGATGCCGGTGATGGCCAGCCTGATCCGAATACGCCACCGGAGGAAGAACCTGCCGAAGAGCCGGCGGCGCCGGACAAGAGCCACCAGATTCTCGTGTTGAACGGGCGTGGGGTAGCCGGTTTTGCCGCTGAGAATCAGGCCATTTTGGAAGGCGACGGCTACGGTAACGTCCATGTAGCCGACTATCGTGGAGGTGCCGAGCCCGCGCAGTCCACTATCTATTACAGCGACGACGCCTACGCCGGCACCGCCCAGGCGGCCGCTGCAGTGCTGGGCGTTGACGCCGTGCAACTCGATGCTGAGGTGACGGCCGCGTATGGCGCGCCGATCGTCGCCGTCATGCGCTAGTTTCGCCTTGTCGCCGTCATGCGCTAGCGTCACGCCGGCAAAGTTGACACCCTCTCGCTCAACTTTTGGCCGATGGTGAAACTCAGCTAAACATTCCGCGGATAGATTTGCACTCTCAAGCCGAGAGTGCCAGAATCTTTATTGGCACTCTTGCAGTGAGAGTGATAATTGTGCAGTCAATGAGGGGTGCACGTGGCCGAGACATGAGCGGTCACTGGTACGCCGTCCGTCGCGGGCATTGGCTGGAAACAGATGAAGGAATTAGGAACGCATGGCAAAGATCATTCACTTTGATGAAGAGGCTCGCCGCGGTATGGAGCGCGGGCTTGACGTCCTTGCGAACACCGTCAAGGTAACGCTTGGCCCCAAGGGTCGCAACGTGGTGCTCGACAAGCAGTGGGGCGCACCGTCAATCACCAACGACGGCGTCTCGATCGCCAAGGAAATCGAGCTCGAGGATCCGTTCGAGTCGATTGGTGCAGAGCTCGTCAAGGAAGTCGCGAAGAAGACCGACGACGTCGCTGGTGACGGCACCACCACCGCAACCGTTCTCGCTCAGGCGCTTGTGAAGGAAGGCCTACGCAACGTGGTTGCTGGTGCTAACCCGATCGCGCTGCGCCGTGGTATTGACGTGGCTGTGGACGCCGTCGTCAAGCAGCTTCTTGAGGACGCAAAGGAAGTTGAGACCACCGAAGAGATCGCCGCAACGGCCGCGATTTCGGCTGGCGACAAGGAGATCGGCGAGCTGATCGCCGAGGCTCTCGACAAGGTGGGCAAGGAAGGCGTTGTGACCGTTGAAGAGTCCAACACCTTCGGCACCGAGCTCGAGCTCACCGAGGGCATGTCCTTCGACAAGGGTTACCTCTCCCCGTACTTTGTGACCGACGCCGAGCGCCAGGAAGTCGTGCTCGAGGACGCGTACATCCTGTTCGTTGAGTCCAAGGTGTCGAACATGAAGGACCTGCTCCCGCTGCTGGAGAAGGTCATGCAGACGGGCAAGCCGCTCGTCATTATCGCCGAAGACGTGGAAGGCGAAGCGCTGGCCACCCTCGTGGTCAACAAGATTCGTGGCATCTTCAAGTCCGCAGCCGTCAAGGCACCGGGCTTTGGCGACCGACGCAAGGAAATGCTGCAGGACATGGCTGTTCTGACCGGCGGCCAGGTCATCTCCGAGACTGTTGGCCTCAAGCTGGAGAACGCCGACATTCCGATGCTCGGCCAGGCACGCAAGGTCGTCATGACCAAGGACTCCACCACCATCGTCGATGGCGCTGGTTCGAAGGAAGACATCGACGGCCGGGTTGCTGTTATCAAGACGCAGATCGAGAACTCCACCTCCGACTACGACCGCGAGAAGCTCCAGGAGCGCCTCGCCAAGCTCGCAGGTGGCGTGGCTGTTATCAAGTCGGGTGCTGCAACGGAGGTTGAGCTCAAGGAGCGCAAGCAGCGCATCGAAGACGCCGTGCTCAACGCGAAGGCTGCTGTTGAAGAGGGCATCGTTGCCGGTGGTGGCGTTGCACTCCTGCAGGCTGCTGACAAGGCGTTTGAGAACCTCGAACTCGAAGGTGACGAAGCAACCGGTGCGAACATTGTGCGTTACGCCGTTGAGGCTCCGCTCAAGCAGATCGCTGAGAACGCGGGTCTTGAAGGTGGAGTCGTGGCTGAGAAGGTCCGCGCACTCCCAGCAGGCGAAGGCCTTGACGCGCAGACCGGTGAGTACACCGATCTGCTCGCCGCTGGCATTGCCGATCCTGTGAAGGTGACGCGTTCGGCCCTGCAGAACGCTGCATCGATTGCTGGCCTGTTCCTGACCACCGAAGCGGTTGTGGCTAACAAGCCGGAACCGGCAGGTCAAGATGATGCCGCAGCTGCAGCAGCAGGCGGTGGCATGTACTAATGCGCGTGCTGGCGGATGATCCGCTAGCAACCGTAACAGAGGCGGGGAGCACCAAAAGGTGCTCCCCGCCTTTTTGAGTCGGTTCGGCGCCTTTTGTGTTGCTCCGACAGGAAACTTTTCACGCTATAGCGGCCGATCTTGGCATATACGAAGATCTCCGGCTAGGGCGGGAAAAGTTTCCCCAGATGTCAGGTGGAAGCGTTTTTCTCGGCCTCGTTGCGGGCACGCTCGGACTTTTCTCGCGCTAATTTAGCGATTTCGTCCCTGCGAGCCTGTTTTGCTTCTTCCGGGGTGAGCACCCGGTTCGGCGACCCCGGATCCATGTGCTCCGCCGGCTCCTCAAGCGACGACCTGCCGTAGGTGATCTGCGATGGTGCCGCCCCCGGCTCGGGTTCCCTGACTTCGGCAGTCACCGGACCAGAAGCCGCAGCGGCATCGTTCCTGGCATGCGCATCGTTGCCGGTCTGCCCGCCCGTATCACCCGCGCCACGGGTAGCGTCGCCCTCGCCCGGATCCCTTGCGCCCGCGCTCACATCGCCCGCGCTTGCTTCACGTGCCCCCTCGCCACCAGCATCGCCACCACCCGAAAGGTCTTCGAGCTCGGCGGTGAGCCGGGCTTTTTCGGATTCTAGATTTTGGCGGGCGGGCCCGTCCCAGTCGGCGGCAAGCGGAGTGGAAAATAGCGTGCGGCGCCCCAGTAGCCGCGAGACCACTTCGAGCCGTGCGCTCACAAATTTTTCGGGAGGTATGTGGGCGTATTCGGCGCGCACGCCGGCCATGTAGGAGCGGTATGCTTGCGGTTCGCTGGCGAGCACGCCGAGGTGGGCGTCGGCGAGCACGAGTAGGTCCATGTCGGCGGAGTCGAACTTGCCTGATTCGGGGGTGGGGAGTGGGTGGCGGCGCATGTCGAGGATCAGCGCGCACACGGCGTCGATCACCTCGGGCGGAATCCCGAGCCCGCGGTAGATGTCGGCGCTGACGCGTGCGGAGGCTTCGCGGTCTTCTCCTGCGTTGCGCCGATACCTGGTGAGCTCATCGGTGGAAAACACGCAGCCGTGTCCCCAGGCGGCGAGCCGTACTTCGTTGGCGTTTTGCGCTTCGGATGCGAGTTGGTCCACGCGGGTGAGCAGGTCGAACAGGTGGCGGGTGTCGTGGAAGTGGCGGCCGGGGGTGGACCACAGGTCAATGAAATCGAGGCAGGCGACGTCGAGTTCCGCGCGCGAGGCGCTGGCGCCCGCGTCTACTGCGGCCTGCGCGAACGATCGCGTGACCCACGAAGGAACATCAATTCGAGACATCTCACTCCAACATTTCGAGGACGACCGAGATTCTACCTACAATGGCATTATCTAGATACTAAGGCGTGCGGCCCGCACGCGTGGCAAATGAACGTAGGTACTATGGCTGATCACCCCTCACCGTTACACGGACGCGCACTTATTACAGGCGGGTCGTCTGGCCTTGGCCTTACTTTTGCTCGCCAGCTTGCAGACCGCGGCCTCGATCTGGTCCTCGTCGCTCGCAACGAGCAGCGCCTTGAGGAGGTGGCCACCGACTTGCGCGCCCGTGGCGTTGACGTCGAGGTGCTGGCAGCCGATTTGGGTGACGACGACGGCGTACGCAGCGTTGCGCAGCGGCTCGGTTCGCAGGAGTCTCCGATTAACGTTTTCGTCAATAATGCTGGTGCCGGACTCTACACGCGGATGGCAACCGCTGATCCGACCGCCTTGCTTGAAGGCACGCAGCTTATGGCGCGGGCGCCGATGGTGCTCGGCGGGGCGGCCGCGGCGGCGATGAAGGAGCGTGGCGCGGGCGTGATTATTAATACTTCCTCGATGGCGGGTGCTGCTCCGATGGGTGCCTATTCGGCGATTAAGGCTTTCGTGCGGGTGTGGTCTGATTCCCTGGCCATCGAGGTCGGCAAGTTCGGGGTTCACGTGGTCACGTTTATCCCGGGCTGGGTGCGCACCGAGTTCCACCAGCGTTCGGGGGTGTCGACGTCGTCGATCCCGAACTGGCTGTGGTTGGACGCCGAACGTGTGGTCGCCGAGTGCCTTTCCGACGTCGACGCCGGGAAAACCACGTCCACGCCGTCGAAGCGTTTCAAAGTGATTGGCTTTTTGGCGAAGCATGCGCCGGCGTCGCTGGTGAAGGTTGTGGTCAAGAAGCTGAATAAAGGGCGCCGATGACGAACCTGCAGCCGCTGGACGACTACCATTCCGAGTCAAAGAAGAACGTGCGCAGGAATGTGCGCAAGTTTTTGACGCGCCCGGTGATCAAGGCAGTGTTGAAAACGTCCGTGACAGGCCAGGAGAACGTGGAGGGTCTGACGGGCGCGTATATTGTGGTGTGTAATCATACGTCGCATCTTGATGCGCCGATGGTGTTCACGCTGCTGCCTGAGCACATGACGGAAAACTTGGCCACGGGTGCGGCCGCCGACTACTGGTATCGGCGCCCCGGAATCTCTAAGCTGACCTCGGTGTTCTTCAACACGTATCCGATCGAGCGCAAACACAAATCACGCGATCCGAATGCGGGCCGGGCGAAAGGCATGACGTCCCGCCTGCTCAAAGATGGCATTCCGATTCTTATTTTCCCGGAGGGCACCCGTTCGCGCACCGGCGAGATCGGGGAGTTCAAGGTGGGTGCGGCGGCGCTCGCGATCAAGTTCGATATTCCGATCGTGCCGCTGGCGATGCGTGGCGGGCACGAGGCGATGCCGGTGGGTGCGGTTTTGCCCACCCCGAACCGCCCACCCATCGACATGTACATTGGAAAGCCGATGAAGGCGCTGGAAGACGAGACCGCCGAGGATTTCATGGGGCGCGTACGCGACCACATTATTGCCATGCTCGACCAGGGTACCGCTCACCCGACTAACGGCGATTAGAACACCAAGACCCGCCAGCTGCCAAGACCCGCCAGCTGCCAAGCCGGCTAGTTTTTGCTTGCCTCCGGCTCGGCTTGTTCGGCGGGGAATTCTAGCCGTACGGTGAGCCCGCCGCCGGGTGTTTCGCGTACGTGCGCTTCGCCGTCGTGAATGTGCATGATGGCCGATACGATGGCGAGCCCGAGCCCGGAACCGCCGGAGACACGCGAGCGGGAGGCGTCCGTGCGGTAGAAACGTTCGAAGATCCGCTCAGAATCTTCGGGTGAAATGCCCGGCCCGTGGTCGCGTACTTCCACGATCCCGGCTCCGCCAGCTCCCGTCCCCACGGCTACCTCGAGTGGCGTGTTCTGAGGCGTATGGGTGAGCACGTTGGAGAGCAGGTTGGTGATGACTTGGGTGACTTTTTCTTGGTCGGCGATGACGACGACGGACTCCGGTTCTTCGCCGTCGAGCCCGATGACGCGGGCGGGCCAGTCCGGGGCGCGCACGTGGAAATCTTGCATGGTGTTGAACGCGGTGGCGGTGAGGTCCACGCGTTGCATGTTGATTTTGCGCCGTTCGTCGAGTCGGGCGAGCTGCAAAAGGTCGTCGACGAGGTGTGCCATGCGCTGGGATTCAGATTCGATGCGGGACATGGCGAGGTCAACGCCGTCGTCGGGTACGCCGCCGAGGCGGTACAGTTCGGCGTATCCGCGGATGGTGGCCAGTGGGGTGCGTAGTTCGTGTGAGGCGTCGGAGACGAATTGGCGCATTCGCTTTTCGGAGGCGGCTTGGGCTTCGAAGGATTCTTCGACGCGGGAGAGCATACGGTTGATGGACTGGCCGAGCAGGGCGACTTCGGAGCCGTCGGTGCCGGTGGGCACGCGTACGGATAGGTTGCGGGCGGCCACTTCGTGGGTGGCGCGTTCGATGTCACGCAGGCCGGTCAGTGATTGATCGACGATGAGGTAGGCGGTGAGCGCACCGAGCACGAGGGTAATGAGGACGAGCGTGACCAGTGCGCCAGCAAGGTTGCGCACGGTCTCTTCGATCTGTTCGAGCGGCAGTCCGATCACCACCGAGCCAACCGAGGTGAGGTTCGTGGGCGAATACGTGAGATCCGTGGTGATGATCCGCCACTCTTGTCCGTCCAGCGTGGACGGTACGGTGATGGGGCCCGACGTCGGGTGAGCGGCAAGCTGGCGCGGATTGGCTGGCGTGCCGTTCTTCTCTGCGATCACCGGGTTGACCACGGAAAATTCGGAGGCGGGCTCGCCTCGGTACGGATCGTCATAAGTGATGTAGAGGTAGAACTCGGATGGGAAAACTTGGGAACGTGAATCGTCGAGGAGTTGTTCAATCGTGACTGTGGCGATGGTCCGGCCGGACGAGCGCAGGCTGCGGTCGGTTTCCTCAATGAGCGAGGAGCGCAGTGTGACCGTGGCCAGCCAGGACACGACCACGAGCACCACTGCCATGAGCAACATGAATGCGAACACGATGCGCACGGATAGGGTGCGCCACGGTTTGGGCGCTGGCCGCGAATCTGCAAAGTGGTTGCGCGTCATTTCGGCCGCCGCAGCACGTAGCCGATGCCGCGCTTGGTGTGGATAAGCGGTTCGAGGGCTGCGGCCTCGTCCGGATCGGTGATGCCGAGCGCCTCTGCGCTGTCGATCTTGCGGCGCAGGTAGGAGATGTACGATTCGACGATCGACGCTTCGCCTTCCCAGTTGTAGTCCCACACGTGGTCAAGGATCTGGATTTTCGACACCACGCGTTCGGCGTTGATCAGCAGGTAGCGCAGGAGTTGGTATTCGGTGGGGGAGAGTTCGACGACGCGCCCGGCTCGGCGCACCTCGTACGAGTCTTCGTTGATCTCGAGGTCGTGATAGCGCAAGATTTCGGGTGCGTCGTCCTCCGGTTGGGTGCGGCGCAAGATCGCTCGGATGCGAGCCACGACTTCTTCGAGTGAGAACGGTTTGGTCACGTAGTCGTCGGCCCCGATTTGCAGGCCGTGTACCCGGTCGCGGACGTCGTCTTTCGCAGTAAGAAAGAGAACAGGCAGGTCCGGTTCGCGTTCGCGGAGCGCTTCGAGCACGGCGAAACCGTCCATGTCCGGAAGCATGATGTCGAGAACCACGAGGTCGGCTCCAAATTCGCGTTCGGTGCGCATCGCCTCCGCACCATCTTGGGCGGTGGCGACGTCGAAACCGGCGAATTTCAGCGACGCCGACAGCAGCTCACGGATCGTGGGCTCGTCGTCGACCACTAAAATCTTTGCTTCGGGCTTATCGTTATCTACCTGTGCGACCATATCTTCATCTTGCCGTAAAAAGTGCCGCCGCGATAGCCTACCGGCTCCGACCGGCGGCTTAGAGCCCGTAGCAGAAGGCCGGTAGCAGGAGGCCGGTGGCTTAGAGGTAGGGGAGCGGGTCGAACTCGTCGATCTCGATCGGATAGATCCGATTGAGCGTCTGGTTGAATGCGCCCACATCGTATTCGAGGTCGATGATCTGCAGACCGCGGTCTTCGAGTTCGGCGAGCTGGACGGAGAGGTATTCGCGGAAACACATGATCGCCACACGGTGTCCGGCGGCGAGCAGGTCGGAGACGTAGGGCAGGTAGTCGGCGTCGTGGGAAGCGATGATGATGTCAGCGCCGGGCCGATGCGTGCCGATCGCGGTGAGCGTTTTTTGGATGCCCGCGTCCACGATCTTAATGTTCGGATCGTCAGAGGTAAGAAGGATGGGCTGCCAACCGATCGCGAGGAGGGCTTGCACGAAAGTCATGGCAGTGCGCTGGCTGGCGTTCATGAAGAACAGGCCCACTGGCGCTGGCGTATCCTGCTGCGAATCGCTGCCGTCAGACGAATCGCCGCGTGCCCACGGGTTGTAGTTGAGTACGCGATCCCACCGCGGCCGCTCCTCCGGGTGCGGGGCACGTTTGAGGATGTTGACCCCCAGGGTCGCGTCAATATTTTCACCGTCAATAAGTAAATACATACCGAAAGCATATCGCGATTCGGACATAAAGCAGCCCCGCTTCAGAAAAGTCTTGAACTGCGAGACGTTTTGTTCCAAAAGCGGGGCGCTTGCGCTCAGATCGCGAGACGCTTAGTAGGAGGTGAACTCCTTGCCTTCGATCTCCTTCGGCTCGTCGCCAGCCTGCAAAGCTGCGAGGCGTGCCTCGACTTCGGCACTGTTCGTGGTCGACTCCAGTGCAGCAAACTGGTCTTCGAGCGACGACGCCGCCACCTCGGCCTTGCCAGCAGCGATAGCTTCTTGGCGGCGCACCTTGTCTTCGAAGCGCGACAGCTCGGAGGTCGGATCGAGGACGTTGATCGAGCCGATCGCGTCCTGGACCCGGTTTTGTGCTTCCGCGGTCTTTTGCCGGGCGACCAGGTGATCACGCTTGGTCTTGAGCTCTTCGAGCTTGTTGCGCATCGTGTTCAGGCCGTCCTTGAGCTTGTCAACGACCTCCTGCTGGGAAGTGATCATCGGCTCGGCGGTACGCGCTTCGCCCTCGTACTGGATCTGCCTCTCCAGGGCGACGCGGGCGAGGTTGTCAAACTTTTCGGCGCCCTTCTCATCGCCGGCCTCGCGCATCTGCTTGGCCTTGGTGACAGCGGCTTGGGCCTTCTGACCCCATTCGCGAGCCGAGCGGATGTCTTCGTTGTAGTCAGCTTCAGCAAGCCGAAGGTTGCCGACCGTGACCGCCACCGCGTCTTCGGCCTCGGCGATGGAGTTCGTGTAGTCGCGAACCATCTGATCGAGCATCTTTTGCGGGTCTTCCGCCCGGTCAAGAAGTGCGTTAATGTTGGCCCGCGCGAGCTGGGAAATCCGCCCGAGGATCGACTGCTTTTCTGCCATGAGTTGTGACCTTTCTGGGTTTTATAGTTGTTGTCTGGAATGCTTGTTGCCGGCTACCGGCCTCCGAAACTCTTGCTACCGCCGCCACCAAAGCTGCGGCTGCCGCCACCGCCACCGCCGAAGCTGCGGCTACCTCCCGAGCTGCCTCCGAAACCGCGGCTGCCACCGCCGCCGCCAAACGAACCGTCAAAGCCCGAGGAGCTCCGGCCAGACCTGCGCCGGCCGCGGTTGTTGATCTGAATGTTGCGAGGTTCGAAGACCTCCTCGAAAATACTCGAGATGATCGAACCCGATAGTGCCCCAGCGAACGCGTCGGCCGATGTTGAACGGCGCTGGTGCAGGTGCGGGTCGACGTCGTTGAGGATCGCCTGCTTCGTACGCTCGGCGGCGTTGCGCGCAGATTCAAACAGGCGAAGCTTTTCGCGAGGATCATCTTCCTGGCGTGCCCGGGTGAAATCATTTTCTGCGCGCGAGAGCTGGATGCGCGCTCCAATATTGACCACGTACCGGTAACGGGTAAGGGCCGCGTCGGCCTCCCGGATCGCGTGGGCTGCAAGCTCTTCAGCCTTGCTCACGTCAGAGTTCAACCTCTTGCGGACGTCCTCGGCTTTGCGCTGCGGTGCGAGCGCGAGGTCGAGTGCCGTTTCGGCGTCGTGAAGCTCTGCAGAAATAAGGTACGGATCAGCCATGCCGGTCACGGCGCGCCGTAGCACGTCCTCGGCACGGGAACGGTGAGGTTCGACGGCGGGGTCATTGGCTCCGAGCCGGGCGGCGTCTGCGACGTCGGCCTGCAACGATTCAATCTGCCGGGCCACTTCCTCCTGTTTAGCGGCGAGCGCCTGCGGAGCCTCAACAAGGGTATCGGTAAGCTGGGAGGCCTGGTTGAGCGTGCCCTCGGCCATCCGGACGTAGGGAACGGCACCGTTGCGGTCGCCTGCCCCGAGCTTGTCCCGAGCGGTCGCAATCGATTCCTTCGTAGCCGTCAAGAGGCGAGACACCTGCCCCGGATAAGTACGCAGGGTGCCAAGCGCCGATTCGGGGAAGTTCAACTCGAGATTGGCAAGCGTGCGTTCGCCAATCTCGAGGCGTTCGGCGATCTCATCGCAACGAATCGTGATCTCGCCGATGACCTCTTCCACCCGCGAGGCCAGTTCGCGCAGCTGCGAAAACTTCTTCGTGTGCTCAGTTAGCGCATGCCGGGCCTGCGTGACAAGCTCGTCGATCCGCCCGGCCAGTTGCATCTTTTCTTGCGCGCTTTCCGGATGCTCGTCATGAAGCACGCCGTGAATCTGGAAAGCCTCACTGATCGCCTCGCGGGCCGTAGCAAGCGTCTCTTGGAAATCCTGGGTGGCTTCCAACCCAAACTCGGCGCGGGCAAACTCGAGCTCTTCGGTGGCAGAACGCAGCTCGTCGTCGGTCTTGATGAGCGCTGCAGAAGCGCCTGACACGCGGTCGTCGGCATCCGATTCCTGATTGCTTTCGCGCCGGCGCTTACGTAGCACGGACACGCCAACAACTGCGCCGGTGGCTACGAACACGCCTCCACCAATCGCAAGCCACGGGATATCCGGCGGGCCGCCCACCACGGGCTTACCACCATCCGCGATTGAGGACACGTTCTGTGCGATCGCCAGAGTTCCACCGCTCCAATCGCCAGCGGCAAGCATGTCAAGGACCTCGTCGGTGAGCGCCTTGTCGATCGCCGCGTCAGTCACACCGGGTTCGGGGCCAGGCGCATACCAGCCGACCTCCTCATCGTCAATGCTGACAACAATCACGCCGGTCGTACGTGGAAAATTATTGAGATCGTGAGTATCCCACGCCCACTTTCGCCTGTTATGAGGGCCGGTATCAGTAACTATCGCGATCCGTAGCTCCCCGTTCGGAATCGCCTCCAAGACCGCCTCGATTTCGCCCGCGTTGTCGAGCACTCCGGCGTCGTCAGTCAGCAGCGAATCCAAGCGCATCGGATCCACGCTATCCCCGTTCGCGGTGTGCAACTCTGATGAGGCAACCGAAAGACCCGAAGCAGCCGAAAGGCTCGATCCAGCCGGGCTGGCGAGAGCCGCAGGAGCTAAGATGACCGGTGTGCACACGATCCCGAGCGTGAACAGGCTGGCTACAAACCGGTGCGATGTCACGTCGTCCTCCTCCTACGAACCACCCACAACGGCACGTGTGGCGCGCACCACCAAGATATCAGGTATGCAGGTGGCACGGCATAATTTCTGCGCGCTGGGCGTATCCCCTGAGATCGCAGGGCAACCGTGTGAGAAATGCTGTAAAGCACGCATGGTAGGCCGCGACGCTAAGAAAGTGCCATAATAGGGGAAAGTATTATCAACAGACGAAAGAGAGCGCTAGGTGCCTACAGGACGGGTAAAGTTCTTCGACGACAAGAAGGGCTTCGGATTCATTACAGGCGACGACGGGCAGGAAGTCTACCTGCCTGCTAGCGCCGTGCCGATCGGTGCCCGGCTTCGCTCTGGAACCCGCGTGGAATATGGCGTTGGAGAAACGCGCCGCGGGCCGGCAGCCTTGCAAGTGACGGTGCTGGAAAAGACGCCGTCGTTGGCAGCGGCGAACCGCCGTTCGCCAGAAGATATGGTGCCCATCATCGAAGATCTCATTAAGATTTTGGATTCCGCCTCAAATTCGCTTCGCCGCGGGCGTTACCCGGATGGCGGGCCGCGGATCGCACGAGCCTTGCGCACTCTCGCCGAGGATTTTGATGTCTAACCGTATTAACCCAAGCCACAACATCACAAAAGAAAAAACGCTCGTGGGCACTGTTGACGTGGCTCGCCAAGCGCTCGTTGAACTTACGCACGAATCGTCGATCGGTGAGCATGCGGGCGTCGTCTACGAAGCTGAGCGGGTGATCACTCACGCGTTCGTGTGCCAGCTGCCTGGATATCGCGGCTGGTTCTGGACTGTGACGCTATCGCGGGTTCCTCGCGGGCGCACCCCGAAAGTTGACGAGGTGACGCTCCTTCCCGGGCCCGACGCCCTGCTCGCCCCCGACTGGGTGCCGTGGGCGGATCGGCTGCGCCCCGACGACGTGTCCGGTACCGACCGGCTTCCCTACAATCCCGACGACGCGAACCTTCAACCCAATGACGACCCGGAAGAGTTGATGCCGGGTTTTTCAGAAACGGGGGCTGACGCCGATCAGCTCGCCGGCTATGACATGGGCTTGGGTAGGGCGCGTGTCCTATCGGACCAGGGCCGTAGCGCAGCTTTTCAACGCTGGTATGAAGGTCCGGGCGGACCAAAAAACAGGTCCACTCGCGCTGCGAAAGCCACCTGTTCGGCGTGTGGGTATCTCATGCACATGGGCGGGTCGGCCCGGCAACTCTTCGGCGTGTGTGCGAATGAATGGTCGGAATTTGACGGGCGCGTGGTCTCACTCGATCACGGCTGCGGCGCTCACTCGGAAACGGATGTGCGCGCCCCAGAAAAAATCTGGGACCAGTCCGAGCCGGTGGTTAACGACATCAGTATGGACGTCGTCGAAAGCTAACCGAAACAATGCACGTCATCCAAGGGCGCGTTAAGGACTACGACTGGGGAGCCGCCCACCTCATCCCGGGCACGTTCGGCAAACCCGCCGCCAGTTTCCCGGTTGCTGAACTGTGGCTCGGCGCCCATCCGGCAGGCCCGGCGCGTTGCGACGTCGACTCTCGTGCAATCGCGCTCAACGACGCCGATCTCGCTGCTGGCGAGGCAGGCAGGCACGCACGCGAGCGCGCGGCTAGCGACTTGCGAGGATATATTGCCGCGGACCCAGAAGGAACCCTGGGCGCCGACGTCGTTAATCACCACGGTGGCCAACTGCCCTATCTGCTCAAACTGATCGCCCCGGCCAAGCCGCTATCACTGCAAGTCCATCCGTCCCTGGAGCAGGCACGCATCGGGTTTGACCGGGAAGAAGCGGCAGGTATCGACGTCGACGCGGCCGAGCGGTCCTACAAGGACCGCAACCACAAACCAGAACTCGTCTATGCGATGACCCAATTCGAAGCGCTCGTCGGTTTCCGTACTCCGCGCCGGATCCTCGGCGTGCTGGAAGGGCTGAACACCGAGCTGACAGACGCGCTCGCGGCCTGCATTCGAGCCCAGCCTGATGCCCGTGGCGTACGCGACGCCTTTGCTTCCCTCCTCCAAGAAGACACGCGCCCCGACGCGCAGGCGGTTGCCGACGTCGTCGCCGCATGCCAGAACCGGCCCGCGGATGATTCTCCCTCGCCTCGTGCAGATGCGATCATCGCCAAACTCGCCGCAAACTATCCGGGTGATCCGGGAGCCGTGGCGTCGTTGCTACTCAATCCCGTCACGCTGCAACCGGGGGAAGCCATGTTCACCCCGGCCGGCACCGTCCATGCCTACACTTCCGGGCTTGGCCTGGAGATCATGGCCAATTCAGACAACGTGCTGCGCGCCGGACTCACAAGCAAATACGTCAACGTGCCAGAACTGCTTAACATTGTAGAAACCGTGGCCGCCCCACCGATCAGGATCGCCCCCGAACGCATCTCGCCCATCCAATCGACCCACTATGCGCCAGTCGACGACTTCGAACTGTCCATCATCGAACTGCGGCATGCCAACCGGACGGCGTCGATACGTGGAGCCGGGCCGCGAATCATCCTCGCTCTCGAAGGGGCATGTGAACTGTGGACTGAGTCCGGGCAGCAGCACGTTCTCAACACTGGCCAAGCAGTGTTCGTGCGGGCCGACGACGGCAAAGTCCGCGCCCGCGGGTTTGGCCGCTTCGTCCAAGCTGACGTGCCCTGATAATGAGCCGTCGACCACGAATCCCAAAAGGCGAGATGGGGGCGGCGTATTTTTGGTCGAATGGTGAGACAAAATTTGCTCCGGTTGTTCTCCTGTGTGAGACTCAAGAGGTGAATACACAACAGACATCCACACGCACGTCCACGCCCACCGGCTGGCTCGACCGCACGTTCCACATCACCGAACGTGGCTCAACCATCGGCCAAGAACTACGCGGCGGCCTCGTCACGTTCTTCTCCATGGTCTACATCCTCGTCCTCAACCCCCTCATCCTGTCTGGCCCGGATTCAACAGGCGCGTTCCTCGGCGGCGGCAACGAACCCAACGTGGCAGCCATCGCGGCCGGCACTGCTCTCGTGGCCGGCATCATGACGATCCTCATGGGCGCCGTGGCCAACTTCCCGCTCGCGCTCGCGGCCGGGCTCGGCCTGAACTCGATCATCGCCTACACGGTTGTCCAGTTGCCGGGGATGACGTGGGCCGACGGCATGGGCATCATCGTCATCGAAGGCATCGTCATCGTGCTGCTCGTGATCACGGGCCTGCGCGAAGCGATCTTCCGCGCCGTCCCCCAAGTGCTACGCACCGCCATCTCCGTAGGCATCGGCCTGTTCATTGCGCTGGTGGGCCTCGTCAACGCCGGCATCGTCTCCAGCGGTGAAGGCACCCCGCTCGTGTTCGGCGTTAACGGCTCGATTTCAACCTGGCCGCTCGTCGTGTTCATCTTCGGTCTGTTCCTCGCGATCGCGCTACTAGCTCGCAGGGTGAAGGGCGCAATCTTGTGGTCGATTGTTATCTCCACGGTGCTCGCCGTTGTCGTCGAAGCCGTCGGCAAGGTAGGCGGCTGGGGACTCACCGAACCTAAACTCACCGGATCACCCATCAACATCCCCGAGTTCTCCACGCTCGGCGAGTTCTCCATCGTCGGGCCCTTCCAGAAACTCGGCGTGCTCGCCGTCGCCGTACTCGCCTTTTCCGTCATGCTCGCCGACTTCTTCGACACGATGGGCACCATGGTGGCCGTTGCCTCCGAAGGTGACCTCCTCGACGACGACGGCAACCCGCCGCGCACCCAAGCAATCCTGCTCGTCGACTCTGTCGGCGCCATCGCAGGCGGTATGGGCGGCGTCTCATCCAACACGTCCTTCGTGGAATCCGCAACAGGCGTGGGTGAAGGCGCACGCACCGGCCTGTCCGCGATCTTCACCGGAATCCTATTCTTAGCCTCAACCTTCCTCGCGCCGCTGTTCGCCGTCGTGCCCTCGCAGGCTGCGGCGCCTGCGCTCGTCGTCGTCGGATTCATGATGATGCAACAAGTGGTGGACATCGACTGGGAAGACCTCTCCGTGGCTATCCCGGCTTTCATCACGATCATCTTCATGCCCTTCGGTTACTCAATCACCGTAGGTATTGGTGTGGGCTTCATTGCCTACGCGTTCATGCAAACCGTGATCGGCAAAGCCAAGAACGTGCACCCACTCATGTGGATCACCGCCGGGCTATTCGTCATCTACTTCCTCATGGATCCCATCACGCGGGCGCTAGGAATCGCCTAGGAATCCTGCTTGCACGCCGCCCATACCGCGCCAGAATTGCTATATAAGCAGAAATGGCGGGGTTGGGCGGCGTCGAGTCCGGCAGAACTGCTATATAAGGAGAAACGGGGAGGTTTAGCGCCCTCGAGGCGCCCTCGAGCCCGGCTCCTGGGGCGTTAACGTGCGGCTATGACGTGGTCGATCGCGGCCAGGAGTGCGCGCACGTCCTCCGTGTCGATCGCGGGGAACGTGGCGATCCGCAACTGGTTACGCCCGAGCGACCGGTAGGGTTCGATGTCCACGATCCCGCGTGCCCGTAGTGCTTTGGCGATACCGGCGGCATCGACGTCGTCGGTGAAATCAATCGTGCACACCACCGGCGAACGGAACTCGGGCGCAATAAACGGGCTGGCAAACTCGCGCTGCTCTGCCAACTGGTAGACCGCATCCGAGCTGGCGCGCGAGCGGGCTTCCATAGCATCGAGCCCGCCGCTGTCTAGCATCCACGAAACCTGGTTATCCAACATGAGGAGCGTGGCGATCGCTGGAGTGTTGAGCGTTTGCGACTTGCGCGAGTTGTTGACCGCCAGTTGGAGATTAAGGAAATCGGGGATCCACCGCTCGGCCGCCAGCCGTTCAATACGCTCCAACGCTGCCGGAGATGCGAAGGCGAGCCAGAGTCCGCCGTCGGCCCCAAAACACTTTTGTGGCGAGAAGTAGTAGAAGTCGGCGGCAGACACGTCCGCGTTTACTCCGCCGGCAATCGACGTGCCGTCCACTACCGTCAGCGCCCCGTCGTCTCCATAGCGTACGAGCGGCACGGCCGCGCCCGTCGAGGTCTCGTTGTGTGCGTATATATAGGTGTCAATACCCGGCACGGTGGCGCACTCGATAACTTGCCCGGGCTCCACGCGGCGCATATCCGGGTCAGCAAGCCATGGGGCGCGCTCCACTGCACGAGCCGCTTTGCCCGAGAACTCACCGATCACAGCCGCCTGGGCGCGGTCCTCAATGAGCGCGAACGTGATCGCATCCCACAACGCGCTCGCCCCGCCATTGCCAAGCAACACTTCGTAGCCGTCAGGCAGGCGGAAAAGCTCGGCGAGCCCCGCTTGAATAGAGCCGACGACGTCACGCACGCCAGCCTGCCGATGCGAGGTGCCCATCGGCGGACTTTGAATCGCGGCGAGCTGCTGGCTGCGAACTTTCGACGGGCCAGAACCAAAACGGCCATCACGAGGAGCGGGGAACTGCTGGTCAAGATCGGAGTGTGTGTTCGTCATGCCCCCATCGTCTCAAATAGACCGCGGTCGTATCCATATGGTTCTCGCAACTCGGTTATTATTATCGAAATAGAGGGTGGAGGAGTTCAGCGTGAGTCAGTTAATCGATACTACTGAGATGTATCTCAAGACAATCTACGAGTTGTATGAGGAAGGCGTGCCGGCATTGCGGGCGCGTATTGTGGAGCGGCTCGGCCAGTCGGGGCCGACCGTGTCGGAAACAGTCGGCCGGTTGGAGCGCGACGGCCTTGTGACCATGGCACCAAACCGCCAGATTGTGTTGACTGAGACCGGGAAGAATGCGGCTATCCAGGTCATGCGTCGGCACCGTCTTGCGGAACGGCTGCTGTTCGACGTCATCAAACTAGATTGGGCTGCCGTTCACGAGGAGGCGTGCCGTTGGGAGCACGTGGTGTCCGACGTCGTCGCCGATAAGATCGCCGAACTGTTGGACAACCCGGAAACCGATCCGTTCGGCAACCCGATTCCGGCCGCCGACGCCACGGAGATCGCGACTGTGGCGCAAGCCGGCCTGGTGTCAGTGATGGATGTGAGCCGGGTAGGCGACGGCACTGAATACGAGATCATCCGTCTTGCGGAGATTGCGCAGTTACACGAAGACGTGCTCGCCATGCTGGATTATGAAGAACTGCGCCCCGGTGTTAATATCTCCGTGGACGCAATCGACGCCGATAGCGCTCTGGTGAGTCGCGAGGGGTACTCTGTACGCCTGTCAGCTGAAGTGGCACGCGGAATTTTCGTGAACGAATCACAGTGACGAACCCCATCGTTATCAAATCGTGACAAATTGTTATTCTTCCGTTACGATGAACCCTGTACGAAAAACGCACAGGAAACTGCGTGTCTAACAAGCAGGCAGTCAAGCATAACTACGGAGAATTTTTATGGCGGGACGTCACGAAATGGTCAAGCCTCGGGCGACCTTCTCGAAGCAGACCATGACGACAGCGGCCACCGCATCAGCAGCAGGTATGCTGGTGGGTCTGAGTGCGCCGATCGCGTTTGCCTCACCGGACAACGAAAGCATTGATTCCCGGAAAGCTGCTGCTGTGGCGCTTCAGACGCCCGCGGCTGAGTCGGCCGAGCCCACGTCGCTCGAGCTGAACACGGTATCGGGTGGCGAATGGGAAATGCAGCGCGTGGTTGTGGAAGCCGAAGCGGCTCCAGAACCCGTGGTGGAAGAGCAGGAAACCCAGGCTGATACCGGCTACGAGCAAACTGCATCCAACGACGCCGGCACTGCAACCAACGCGGAAGCCAGCTACACCGAAGAGGCCGAGCCTGCGCCCGTCTACTCGGGGTCGTCCAGCTCGGTAGCTAACACGGCAATGGCCTACATTGGTTCACCGTACCGCTGGGGTGGCACCACGCCGTCCGGCTGGGACTGCATCGGTTTCGTGCGCTACGTGTACGCCCAGCACGGCGTGCACATCGGCGGATACACCACTTCGGTGCTCTCGGTTGGCCGTCAGGTGCCGTACTCGCAGGCGCAGCCTGGCGACATCCTCTACTGGCCCGGCCACGTGGCGATTTCTGTAGGTGGCGGCCAGAATGTTGGCTCGTGGAATCCGAATATGGGCACGAGGATCGGCCCAGATTCATGGGGCGGAGGTACGCCTACCGTCATCCGAGTATTCGGCTAATCGCATAAACATAGCGGGAAGGGAGCGGGTTCTCACAGAATCGGCTCCCTTTCACTATTTCTTCAAGAAGCTCACGATAGGGTGGAGTGGCGAGATACGCAAGTGAGGGAAAATGCGATTTGTTCGGCTAGATGATGATTCCTATGCGCGCTTTGCAGCGCAGGTAGAACGGATGTCGTTCACTCAGCTTCCCGCCTATGTCACTACTCGGAGGCAAGACGGACTGCAGATTGAGCTAGTCGGGGTGGTTGACGGCGATCCGGAACAGATCGTAGCCGCGGGCGCCGTCGTCTTCCAACCGTGGAAGAAAGTGTTCCGGAAAGCTAACTTGATTTTCGGGCCGACTTTTACGACGTATTCGCAACAAGCTGAGCGATGCTTCTATGAGGGGCTACTCGATTTCCTTCGCCGCGATAAGCGGGTGGTTGAGGCACGTTTCGTCCCTCCGGTTGTCGCTGCCACGTACGACGACGTGACGCGTCAGGGCCCCACCGAGCACGGCCAGTTCGTGGCTGGCCTACTAGAGGAGCTGGGTGCCCACCGCCTCGACAAAGACTTCAACGATGCGAGCGACATCCAGATGAAGTTCGTCTACGTCAAAGACATCACCGGCATGGACTTCCCTGCGATTACCAAGAGCGTGTCGCAACAAGTGCGCACCGCGTTCAATAGGTGGGGAACCAACGGGGTGAGCGTCGAGTTCCTCACCCCGGATAAGATCGGCGTGCTCGAGGACGTGCTGCAGCATACCGCCGAGCGTACTGGACAGCCTCCCCCGTCAGCAGCCGAGATCGAGTACTATCGCCAGCTTGCGACGAACATGGGCGAAGACGCGGCGTTCTTTCCCGTCGCCGTGTTGAACGCGCCCGAATATTTGCGTCAGATTGCCACCGAACAAGACCAGATCCACCAGGACCTTGCCGATCTGAAATGTCGCGAAGAAGAACTTGTGGCCGAGGGCAAGCAGCTCAGTAAAAAGCAGCGCAACCGTGGCAAAGAAATGGAATCACGGCTAGAGGTGCTCGCCAAACGCGCGGCGGAAACCGAGCAAGTGCGTGCCGAACATGGCGACGAAGTCGTGTTAGCGGCGTCATTCTTTGTGGCTTCGCCAAACGAGCTGACCTACCTCGTCTCTGGCGCCTACGCCGAGTTCAACAGTTACTACGGGATTTACCTCATCCACCGAGCAATGTTCGAGTGGGCGGCCGAAAACGGGATTCGCTGGTACAACTTCTACGGGATGACCGGCGACTTTTCGGAGGATGCGTCGGATGCCGGCGTGGTCCATTTCAAACGCCAATTCGTGGGGGACGTGGAAGAATACGTGGGCACGTACGAAATTTCGCTCCCACCTTCGCTGGCACGCCTCGCCGCGGCAGTCGACTAGCCATCAGTCAACCAACGCCTCGGCGTGTGCCCCGGCTCGAAAAAAGCTGGTGCGCGCGAAGCCGTGTAGTGCGATAATAAAGCTGGGAGGTTGCAATGGCGCACGAAAATATTGTTGTAGTTGGAATTGATGGATCTGAGGCGGGGCAGACCGCCTTGCAGTGGGCGCATGCCCAAGCTCGAGCACGGCAGGCACGGCTGCACATCGTGTGCGGCTACGAATTGCCCTCGCAGTATATGACCCCGGAGTTTCAAGCCGGGCAGGGCAACACGAACCATCTGTTTGATTCGGCGAAGAAGATCGTTGACGACGCCGTGAAATCCTACGAAGGCCAAGGCGTGGAAGTGACCTCCGCGCTCGAATTTGGGGATCCTACCGAAGTGCTCGTGGAATTGTCGAAGCGTGCCGCGCTCATGGTGGTGGGCGGCCGGGCCCAGCACACGAACAGGCTCGCAGATCGGCTCCTTCGCACAGTGTCCTCTGCCGTACCGGCGAACGCATACTGCCCCACCGTCGTAGTACCGACGGGCAGCGCTGATGAGAACCTGCCGATCAAACGAGTTGTGGTAGGCGTGGATGGCTCACGGCACTCGAAGATGGCACTGCAACGCGCAGTGTGGGAGGCCGACCGTTGGGGTGCAAAGCTCAAAGTGATCACCGCCGTCAACCCTGCCGCAGCCGGCTGGGTGCCCGCGCACGCATTCCGCGAAGAGCACCTTCGGGACATGGAAGAATCCATGGCAAAAGCACTCGCTGAAGTTGACGAGGGCCGCAAGATCGACGTCGAGATCGTCGCCGTTGAAGGTAGCCCCGCACACATTCTCGCCACCGAATCCGAAGACGCCGACCTGATAGTCCTCGGCACTCGCGGACGCGGCGGCTTCACCGGATTGCTGCTCGGATCGACGTCGCAGACCCTCCTTGGATACTCCGCATGCCCCACAATGGTGGTGCCTAGGCGAGTGCGGATCGGTGATGACGTCGGCCCCGAGCCCGTGCAATTCGTAGACGAAGGCGAACCAGGTATCGTCGCCGACGGGGAGCAATAGCGCAAATTCTGCGAGTGCTGCCCTAATGTTGGTGAGCCACGGCAGCTGCCGGTGAGCCGAGAGTAGCTGCTAGTGAGCCGAGAGCAGCTTTCGGTCAGCCAGACTAAGTGGTCGGCTAACTGTGCTGTGCTTTTCGTAAGCGGGCAAGTATTAGGTATGATTTACAGGCTGGCTACCGCTATAGCTGGTAGCCTCCATGCCCTCGTAGCTCAGTGGATAGAGCACGGCTCTCCTAAAGCCGGTGTCGTAGGTTCGATTCCTATCGAGGGCACTTTTTGTTGGCGTGCCAGTGTCTATTGGCGCTTCCCGGGGTACACGTTCGCTTCCCGGGGTACCGAATCCGGCGATTTGTCTACCCCAGGAACGAAACAGGTACCCCGGGAACGGTTAGTGTCAGCGCTCGGGTATTGCCCAGCTGTATCCGGTGGGACACAATTGGGTGTGGACGTCAAAGGGGGAGGGAACATGGGCATAGAAGTCAGCACGTGGGATGCCAGTGACTATCTGGAAACGGATGAGGACATTGCCGCTTACCTGAATGCGGCACTTGAGGATGGCGACCCCGCTTTGCTGCAAGCAGCGCTCGGTGATGTCGCCAAGGCGCGAGGCATGACGCACATCGCGCGGGAAATTAATGTTGGTCGAGCTTCCCTTTATAAGTCACTGTCCGAAAACGGAAATCCGTCCTGGCAGACCATCACAAAGGTGCTCACGGCGCTCGGGTTGAAAATTGAAGTGAAAACTGTAGCACCTCATACGTAGAGCAAACTGGTTGAGCCCCGACAGTGGCGAGGGTCTTCCGCCTAGGGCTTAGAGGAGATGCTTCAGATCGTCGTATGTGGAGTGCACTTGGTCCGCACTGTACTCGAGCGCTGCCTTCTCGTGCTCGGACAGCGGCAGTTCAAGCTGACGGGTGGCTCCCGAAGCTCCCACCAAGGTGGGCACTGATATGCACGTGTCGGACATGCCGTGCCAGTTGTTGAGCTGGCGGCTCACGGGCAGAATGGCCTGCTCGTCGCGGAGGATCGTGCGCAAAATATGTGCGCCCACCACGCCGATCGCATAGTTCGTGGCCCCCTTTCCGGCGATCACTTCATAGGCGGCGTTGATGACCCGGTTGGCGATGTCTTCACGTTCGTCGAATCCGAGCTGGCCGGTCTGTGATTCCCACTCTTCGATCGGAACGCCGCCGATGGTGGCGGTGCTCCACAAGGGTGTTTCGGAATCGCCGTGTTCGCCGGCAACATAGGCGTGCACGTTCGACACCGAGACGCCCACCCGAGAAGCGACCAGCTGCCGCAGCCGCGCTGAGTCGAGCACGGTGCCCGAGCCGAATACCCGCTCGGGCGGGAGGCCGAGGATGTCGATGGCGGCCATCGTAGTAACGTCCACCGGGTTAGTAACCATGAGGAAAATGGCGTCGGGGGAGCGCTCTGCTAACGGCGGTAGCATCGTCGACATGAGCCGCACGGTTGATTGGGCGAGGTCGAGCCGGGTTTGGCCGGGTTTTTGTTTGGCTCCTGCGGTGATGACGATGACGTCGGAATTTTCTGTGACGGCGACGTCGGCAGTTCCTTGCACGATAGCTTCGGGCATGAATTGTCCGCCGTGCATGAGGTCGAGAGCTTCGGCTTTAACTTTTGCTTCGTTGATGTCTTGGAGGACGAGGTGGCGGGTGACCCCGCGAATGAGCGAGGCGTAGGCCAGTGATGAGCCCACTGCTCCCGCGCCGATGATTGATACTTTGGATCCTTCGCGAGCAATCATGTCTCCATTGTCTCACGCGAGAGCGGAACGATTGGGTGTGATTGTGTGCGGCGCGCTTGCACCTTTCGGCGTCCGGTTCTCGGTACGGTTAAGACGTGAGCCCTTTCTTTAGACGCAGAAAACAGTCCTCGCCTCCGGTCTCAGCGGATTCGCCGGAGGTTGCGCCGTCGCCCGCGAACGCCGTCGATACGGAAAATGGTGCGAACGGTTCACACGTGGAGGAGCAGTCTGTGCCAGCTCCTGAACCGTCGCGGTCCAGGGAGGATCTGATTAGCGACGCCTACCAGGGATGGCATAGGGAGTTGGCTCGTAAGGTTCGTGAGGCTGACGACGACGTCGATGATGCGGCTCGCGGAATTATTGATCTTACTCATCCGCATCCGACTGGTTCTGCCCAGTTGGCGGCAGGTTCGCCGGTGCGGATTACGTCGCTTGTGCGGGAGCAGTTTGCTCAGCAGCGTGCGTTGACGAACGTGCGCCGACTTCGTTTAACGATGCAGCGGATCGCGGAGGCGCATGGTCATGCTCCGGCGTCGCTCGCGATTGGCCGGTTGACGTGGACGCAGTTGCCTGATGAAGACGGGGCAACGCTGCCTGCGAATGTTGATTCTACGCAGATGACGAGCGAGATCCCGATGGTGGATTTGGCTGATGATGCGCCACCGGCTTCCAGCGAGCCCGCGCCAAGTGAAACCAGCGCAGCCGAACAGGGTGGTGGCACGACATCGGAACGCGAGTTGCGTCAAGCCACCGAGGTGACCGATTACGCGATTTTCCGTGCGGTCACGATTAAGTTTGCTGATGACGACGCCGTCATCCAGCAGGGCAGTGGCACCGAGATTAATCCGGTGGTGCTGAACGCGTTGCGGGAAAGCGGCGCTACAGCCGACGAGCTTGCGCAGCTACGCCAGGACGCGCAAAGTGCGCAACGTGTGGAAGACGTGTATGCCGCCGTCGTTGCGTTGGCTCGCACGCACCTGCCGGGTTTTGCGCACGAGTATTCCGTGCAGCTCGGGTGTTTTGAGCGTGCCGAACGGGTCATGCTTGCCGATTTGGAGGCGATGGAGCCTTATATTCGCACGTCGGGGATTATGATGGCGCTCGCGAGAGACGAGCAGACGCGCAAGCTGTCGGCGGCGCCGTTGCCTCCGGGTGGGGATGAGGATCGCGCGCCGGAAGTGGAGCGCGGCGCGGGTGATCTTGACGTCCAAGAATTGAATGCTGTGGAGGCGGTGGCGTCGGGCCGGTCGATCGTGTTGGATTGCCCGCCGGGGTCGCATAAGGTTCAGACGATCGCGTCGATTTGTGCTGATGCGGCCGCGTCGAACAGGTCGGTTATTGTGGTGCCACCGCGGTTGTCGGCCGGCCGGCAGCTTATTGATGAGCTCGAGCGCTTGGGCTTGGGCGATCTCGTGCTCGATTTTTCGAGGGTGGACGAGGTGGCGCGCCGCCTGCGGACGGGCATGCGTTTGGAGCGTCCGGAGTTGCCTGAAGAGGAAACGTTGGCGTTGCGCGGGAAACTGGTGGACACCCGCCGCATGCTCGAAACGTTTGTTGATGACTTGCATACGCAGGACGACGAGTGGGGCGTGTCCGTTCACGGGTTGTTGGAGAAGTTGGCGGAGCTGACCAGTCAGGAAGAACCGCCGCGTACGCGCGTGCGTCTGGAAGCGCGGGCGATCGAGGCGATGAAAGGTGAGGGCTACGACGTCGTCCGTGCCGATTTCGCTGAAGCCGCCCAGTTGGGTGCTTTTGATCCGGGTATTTCTACGTCTGCGTGGGCACGTTCAACTATTGCGGACGCGGATGAGGGTGTGCAGGCGCTTGAGGCTGTGAACCGTTTGAAGGACATCACGGTTCCCGCGGCGATTAGTCAGTCGTCGCGGTCTGCCGGTGAGACGTCGATGAAGCAGCCGACCACGCTCGCGCAGTGGTTTGAGCAGATTGACGTGTTGGACGGGATTGCCGAGTCGCTTGACACGTTCTTGCCACGCGTGTTTGAAAGTTCGCCGATGAACATGGCGATTGCGTGTGCGCCGCGGGAGTGGCGTGATTCGCATGGGCATACGATGAAGATGTCGGATCGGCGTCGTTACAAGAAGCAGGCTCTTGATCTGGTGCGTCCGGGGGAGTCGACTGCGAATTTGCATGAAGAGCTGCTCAAGGTGCAAAAGCGCCGGGAGATTTGGAAACGGTATTCGCAGGAGGGCGGCTGGCCGACTCTGCCGGATGGTATGGCGCAGATCCGGTCGACGCGCGCCGAGGTTCAGCGTGACCTCGAGTCGCTCATGGGCCATTTGGCGGGTGAGCCGTTCTTCGACATGGAGTTTGACGAGCTGGAGCAGCGGCTGGCAGCCCTTGCAGCCGACGCCGATCACATGGATCGGCTCCCGGCGCGTAACAAGGTGTTGGGAAGCCTGCGTGACCGTGGTTTTGGGGAGTTCCTTGACGACGTCGTTGCGCGCGGCGTCGCACCCGAGCGTATTTCTGCTGAACTGGAGCTCGCCTATAGTTCGGCGCTGTTTGAGCGGATGATTAGTAAGTCGCCGACTCTCGCGGCGTGTGGGCCGCGTGATCTGGCTGAGTTGCTCGCGGATCTGCGCAGGCTTGACGAGGCACATACGGAGTCGTTGGCAGGGCCCGTGTTGCGTGCGGTGGTGAATAATTCGCGGCTGGCGATGCAGGCGCGCCGGCAGGATACGTTGAATCTTGATTCTGCGCTTGCTCACAATACGACGAGCGGGCTTCGTGACGCGATTGCTACTCATCCGCGTCTGGTGCAGACGGCCCGCCCGGTGTGGGTGGTGCCTCCAACAGTGTTGGCGAAGTTTGTGCCCCCGATGCCGTGGGCGGACTTGGTGATCGTTGAGCCAACGGATTGTGTGGCGAGCGTGATTTCGCCGATGATGCGTGGCCGGCAGGCGGTTGTGGTGGGCGATTTGCGCCGCCCGGGCGCCCAGGCGATCAATGAGTTCGAGCAGGTGTTGCCTGTGGCCGAGCTTCCAACGTTCCAGGCGGAGCATGACGCGTTGTCGACTGCGGCGTTGAAGGAAATCGGCTACGACTTGGCCGCGATTGTGCCGGTGCGTGAGTCGCGCCAGTCGAGGCTGATTTATGTTGATGGGCGCGGGGTGCCCGGTAGTTTCCGGGCTGGCACGGTGGAGTCGACGCAGGTTGAGGTTGACGCCGTCGTTGACGCCGTACTTGAGCATGCGATGAACCGTCCGGATGAGACGCTCGCCGTGGTCACGCTGTCGGTCACGCATGCGCAGCGCGTGCGGGAGGCGATTAATGCGGCGCAGTCGTCGGATATCGAGCGGCTGGCGAATTTTGTGATCACGGATATTACGCGTGCTGCCGGTTTGAAGCGCGACCACGTGATCCTTTCGGTTGGCTACGGTAAGACGGTTCACGGGCGCGTGTTGCATTCGTTTGGCGAGCTTGCCACCGATGCCGGCCTTGCCGGTTTGATCGACGCGATTTCGGCGGCCGGTTCGGAGTTGACGATTATTTCCGCGCTTGGCCCGGGCGATATTGACATGCGCCGGGTGTCGACTCCTGGTCCGCGCCTGCTGTCCAGGCTTATTGAGGGCGCGGGTGGCGGTGATGACGTGCGGGTTCGTTTCGACGACGACGTCGCCCCGCTTCTCGCTGATATCGCGCAGCGGTTGGAGGCGAAGGGATGGTCGACGCGCGCCTCGTACGGCTATGAGGATTCCCCGGCGATCTCTCTTGTTGCGGGCCGTGATGATGAATATGCCGTGGCCGTGCTGCTTGATGACGCCGACTATGTGGCCGAACGGTCGCTGCGGCGCAGGGATCGGTTCTGGGTTCAAGCGTTGGAGGCTCGTGGCTGGTCTGTGTTCCAGACCTTCTCCAGTTCGTTGTTTATTGATCCTGCCGGTGAAGCGGCTGCCATCGAGAAGCTGTTGGAGGAGCGGTTTGCGCCGCAGCGCGATGAGGTGAAGGTGCCGATCCTTAGCGCCGACGAGTGGGCTGATTCGGTGCCGGCTCAAGAGCCTGATGCGACTGGTCGGGTGGGCAATCAGCTGCGCCCGCGCGGTGAGCGTCCGCAGATCGTGCCCGGGTTGAGCCTGGCAGCTTATACCGATGACCAGTTGGATGACATGATCGCGTGGATCGCTTCGGATGGTCAGGTGCGCGACGAAGACGAGCTAGTTTCCGCCTTGCGCGCAGAGCTGGGCATCGAGCGCCGAGGTGAACAAATTGATGTGATCTTGCGGAACGTGGCACGGCGTACCGGTTTGATTGGCGTGTCCGTAGCCCCGACTCCGGAGCAAACAGCAGCCGTTCCGGTTGCAGAGCCAGAGCCTGTGGCTGAACCTGAACCGGAGCCAAAGCAGGCGCCGGAGCCCATTGCTGAGCCTGATCCTGTGGCCGAACCGGAGCCCGAGTCGGAGTCTGTGCTTGAACCGGAGCCGGAGCCTGTTGCTGAACCGGAAGCTGAGCCTGAACCCGCTGCTGACCCAGATCCAGAACCGGCACCCGAGCTGATCGCTGAGCCAGAGCCGGAGCCAGCTCCAGAACCCGAGTCTCAGCCCGAGGAAGTCGACTATGAGATCGTTGCTGAGGTCGAGGACGGGCTTGATCTGGGGGACGATGATCCGTTTATTGAGGGCGACCTTGAGCGATAGTAAGCCTGGCGGCGCGATGGACGAGGCCGTGCGTGCTGTTGGAAAACCGGTGCGAAGGCGAGGATCGCGCAGGGTTGTCATGGTGTCGGATGTGGATGCGCGGCGCATCGAGTCGGGTGAGTTCGAGTCGGTGGAGGAAGTCTTGCACGCGAGCGACGCACCCGCACCAAGCGCTAAAGGCCGAGGTGCGCAGCCCACAAGTTCCCAGAAACGCCGCAGCCGGTCGAGTAGCACGTTGAGTGCTCGCGACCGCGACATTCTCGACGAGGTCCCGCCACATTTCGGCAATCTGTAACGGCTAGGAGCGCGGCCCGGACAGCACCGCGTATAGCGGCGAACGCGCGCTGGCTCCCAGCACTTGGTCGATCGCCGAGTCGGGAATCTCGAGGTAGAACACGTGGACGTCTTCCGTTGTGGCAAGCAGGTTGGACGTTCCCTTCTCCGTCGCTATCCCAGCGACTCGGACGGCAGGTGCAAGCAGAACGGCGTCGTGGCTGTCAGTGAATTCGTCGGGCATGGCGTACAAGTCGACGTGGACTCCGGGTTGGAGGAGCGCGTTACCGCCGGTGTCCACGATCGTCACGGGTGCGATCACCGTGCCTGCCGGCGAGTTTTCCAAAAACTCGGAGGTCAACAAGTGGGTACTCAACACGGGTGCACCTTCCGGCAACGGCCCCACAAGGTATTCGCCAATCACATCGCCCGGATCCGGCACGGCCCCGGGAAGTTCATCAACATTGTGGCGCAACGCCACGTCGTCTGCCTCTAACCGTTCACCGCTCTCAATCTGCCGGGTTGTGACCACCATCGGAAACGACGGCGCCTCGGCCGGTGTTGGCATGAGCATGTGAATCACGACGACGGCGAACAGTGCCACACCAACCCACCGCCACCGCCACAACACGGCGCGCAACGCGGTGGAACGGGCCGTGCGAGGTGCTGTGCGCGACTCGGGGGACCGCCTCCCAAAGACTCGTGCCTTGCCTCGCCGCTGCGAAGAATCTGCAGGCGCCGAGGTAGCCGGCGGGTCAGAATTACCTTTCAGGTTGTGACCAGTTCGTGCTGAGGATCGGGTTAAAAGTGTCATGCTCCGATTATGAAACGCACACTACACGCCAGGCGAGCGTCGAACGTGGGCTGTGGAAGACGGCGTCGTTAATCGAACTGTGGACAACTTTCGTCGGCCGCGGCGGTCATCTCAATGCGCGTCGGATGAATGACGTAGGGGATAGAGACGTCCATTTCGTCCTGCGGAATATTTTCAGAAATGTACTCTTCCGGATAGACCATCGCGCCAATCAGCGCGTCCGGGCTGACTTGCTTGAGCGCGCGATCGTACCAGCCCCCGCCCTGGCCAAGCCGGGCTCCGCGCCAGGAAACCGCCAACGCCGGAATCACCAGCGCCTCCACGGTATCCAACACGTTCGACTGCAACGCCGCACTCGCAGGCTCCGGCGGCCGACCGGGCGCCAACTCCACAAGCTCGTCACCCAAACCATAAAAACCCCATGCGCGAGTCAGCCCCGGCCCAAGCTTGGGAAGCAACACGCGCTTTCCGGCACGGCACAGGGCGTCAATGACCTCGCGAGTCGGCGGCTCCTGATTCACGGACACATAGCAGGCAACAATCGTGCGATCGCCAACAAAACGAAGAACCGTGTCCACCCACTGCTGCGAATACGTGTGCAGCATCTTCCGTCCCCGCTGTTTGCGGTGAGCGCGGATCGCGGAACGAAGCACCTGCTTGCCTTCCTCAACCTCCAACTGGGAGATATCGGGAAGGGTCAACGAAGAAATTGTCATGGTGCCATTCTCTCATGTAACCGTTGCTCAATGCCTCCACCTTTCACAGCTAGTAAACTAGCTTGCAAGTCTAGGGAGGCCCAATGAAGTCTGTAGCCGAACACCTCGAAGAGTGCCTGGCCGTGGCCAAGCCATTACCGCCGTTCACCGTGGCACTCTCGGACGCCGTAGGATGCGTGCTCGCAGAAGACGTCCGCTCGCTCGTTGACGTGCCGCAAGGCAATCTTGCAGCGCGCGACGGCTATGCGGTGCGGATCGCCGACGTCGCTGGAGCCAGCCGGGACACCCCGGTAGAACTGCCGGTGGTTGAGGAAGTGCGTGCTGACACGGTTGATCCCTCCAGCCTCGTGGCCGGGGCGACTGTGCGGATCTCGTCGGGTGCTACGCTGCCGACCGACACGGAGGCCGTGATCCCCATCGAAGACACCGACCAAGGCCGAGCCAAGGTAAAAATTTTTGCTGGTGCGGAAGCTGGGGAGAACGTGCGGGCGCAGGCCGAAGATTTTGCTGCCGGCGAGGTACTGTTGCGCGCCGGCGTACGTATCGGATCTCGCCAAATCGCGGTGCTGGCATCTGCCGGCCACTCCACAGTCTTGGTGCATCCGGCGCCGCGAGTGGTCATCATGTCAATCGGCGACGAAATTCAAGAACCCGGCATGCCCGCCGCCGTCGGCAAAATTTACGACGCCAACTCGCACGCGCTCGCCAGCGCCGTTCGCGACGCCGGAGGGCAAGTATTCCGAGTAGGCGCGGTGTCCGACGACAAGCGCGAACTACGCGAAATGCTCGAAGACCAACTGGTACGCGCCGACATCATCATCACCACCGGCGGACTCTCATACGGCGGGGGAGACACCCTCAAAGAAGTCCTCTCACCGCTGGGCACTGTACGGTTCGACAACGTGGCGATGGCGCCAGGCCGCCAGCTCGGCGTCGGCAAAATTGAAGAAGACACCACGGTGTTCTGCCTGCCCGGATCCCCAGTTGCAGCGATGACAGCCTTCGAAGTCTTCATCCGCCCAGCACTACGCCACATGGCCGGATACTCCACCATTCATCGCCGATCGATCACGGCTGCCGTGCAAAACAAGTGGGAATCGCCTGCGGATACGCGGGAGTTCGTGCGCGGGCGGGTAGTGGGAAATCCGCACGAGGGCTACAGAGTAGAAGCCCTCGGAGACCCCGGGCGGCCATTGCTCAAGGCGCTCGCGGAGGCGAACTGCTTGGCGGTGGTTCCCGAACAGCAACGAGCCGTGCAAGTCGGCGATACGCTTGAGTGCATCGTGCTCAACGCGTAGTTGCGAGTAACAGCTGCGTGCGGTCGGAGGCGTCGTTTGCAACATCACATGTTAACGGCGTGAACGCTGTGACTAATGCCGGAATTTCTTTCGCGGCAATCCGCGTAAACACGCGGAAAACGGCAACACGCCAGCGGTAAATCTTCGCGAAACCCCGCCGTCGTCGTAACTTGGAGGTATGGGAATTGAGGGGGCGGTTCTTGCCATAGGCGTACTTCTCCTTTTGGCATACGTCATCCCTCATATAGCCCGCAGTCGCGCCGTTCTCGCGGACGCGCCGATCGGTGACAAATACTCCGAAGACATGCGGATCATCACCGGGCGCACGCTACGCAAGACGAGCGGCGAACACGGAAGAATTTTTACGATGGAGCGAACGATGAGCACACCTCAACAGCGTGGCAAACGTGGCCCTGACGCCGCGAAGATGCGTGCCGTTGCTCGAGATCGTGCGCGGGCTCGGGCGCGAATCGCACAGCGCAACGCGGCCCGGCAGCGGGTGCTGTTTGGTGCTGCGGTGCTCATCGCCATTACTGTCGTGGTGTGGATCTTGGCTGTGGCGACGTCCTTCCCGGCGGGATTCGCGATCGCGCTGACCGCCCTGGATGGCCTGTACCTCGTGGGGGCTGGTATGGCGGTTTCTCAATGGTCGAAACTCGACGAGGAAGATTCCCAGCGGATCTCGCGCGCTAACCAGGCGCTCCGTTCTGTCAAGGCGCGTCAGCGCAAGCGTTTCAAGGCCGACGACGCCGAACGTGCAGTGGTCGCGCGGAAAGCTGAGCGTGTGGAGAGCCGTGATCGTGGTGTGGAATCCGGTGAACAACGTGTTGAGGCGCCGAGCGATCTGAAGAACAAGCAGGTGGAACCCGCGGGCGTGCAGGCCGATGTGGATAACGTGCAGGCTAGCCAGGAGCGTACGCAGGTCAGGCACAAGCAAGTTGAACGCGAAGAGCCGAAGGTGCGGCCCGCCGCGCATGTTCCCGCGGCGAGTGTTGATACGGATAGCCGCGCGCAGGCGCCGTCGTACACCCTGAAGCCCGAAATCCAACGCCGTGTGGTGAAGCCATACGAGGCGCCCGCAGCCGCGGAAGCCGACGTGCCCTACCGGCCGAAACGAGTTGGCGAACGTATGGGCGGCGAACCGGTGCAGGCCGCGCATTCTGCATCCGAGATGACTGGTGCGGAAGAACTGCGGCAGGACGTGCTTGGTGGCGGTTCGACCTTGGATGCGCTGCTGGATCGTCGTCGCGCCTAATGACTACCGTTGCGTTCGTGCACGGGCATGCGACCAGCCCGCAATCATGGCGGGACGTGGCCGATAACCGACCTGCGCACTGGGCAGTTGTGGCCCCGAATTTCTTTGCGCGTGCTGCTGGTGGTGGGGTGAGCGGCGCGGGCTCGCCTGGTGTTGAGGGTATACCTGCTGGTGAATTGGCTGCTCAGATCAATCAGGACCTTGCCCAGCTCGGGATCGGGGAGCCGGTTGTTGTGGTGGCCGAGGGTGCCGGTGCGATTGTGGCGATTCGTTATGCGCTGGACTTTCCGGAACGTGTTGGTGGCCTCGTGGTCTCTGGGCCGCGGCTCTATTTGCGTGGTGCTGATGTCGTCGCGATGCGGGCTGCGAGCCGTTTTGGAAAGAATGGCGGAGCGACCCGCGAGCAAACGCGAGATTATCTGGCAGCACTTAAGGGCGTGGATGTGCGTGAGCAAGCTGCTGAGGTGACCGTTCCGAAACGAGTACTGGCCGCAGAGAATGATCGGCCGAGCCGCGCGGATTCACGGCAGTTGCGTGCTGCCGGATGGGATTTTACGTTGGTGCCCGAAGCTGAGTGGGACTGGTTCACATACGCCCCGGCGGCGTTTGCTGCTCACATCACGCGATTTGTTGGGGAGCACGAACTCTAGGCGGGTAGTGTATGTGCCCGTTCGTCATGCTGGCGTTGCGACGATCTGCCGTGTGAGTGATCGTGACGCAGTAGACGAAAACTAAGTGGGTATTCGTGGGGATCTGTTTGTTAAGATCGTACGCATTGGGGCTATGGCGCAGTTGGTAGCGCGTTTCGTTCGCAATGAAAAGGTCAGGGGTTCGAATCCCCTTAGCTCCACCATGTGATGTCTCGCGACATCGTTCCGGTGAAGTCTCACGAGATCGTTTCGCTTCGGGCTGGCGAGCCGACACGGTGATGGCTCGCCCGATCTCACGTACAAAGAACGCTTATCCGACCCTTCTAACAGTTCTTTCCACGCACTATTGCTACCACAGCAATAAATCCAGACTCGAGGGCTGCCGCATCCGTTTTCGTTGCTATAAAAGCAAGAACGCGCCATGAAGCTTAACCGTGACGAGTAGGCAGGAGTGCCTGCGGCAGGACCTATACTCGGCCCACTCCGTGTAGCACATGAGAAAAGGGCCGTTTTCGGCTGTTTTGGCAATGAGATTACGCTAGGTCATGTCTTACGCGGACTCGGTGAAGTATCCCCGCAACCAAGACCCGAGCCCTCCCACCACGAGATGCTGAGGGTTAAGGGACAAACGGGGAGCAGTACAACGTATTCCCGGGGTACCTGTTTCGTTCCTGGGGTAGACAATTCGCCGGATTTGGTACCCCAGGAAGTGAACGTGTACCCCCGGAACGATGTCGTGAAATCACACACCCTTAGCTCCACCACTAGGACGCTCACTTTGATGTACGGTGGGCGTCTTTTTGTTTTCTCTCTTGCGAAGCAACTAGCTGGTGAATACGATGTATTCAAGCGGAGAGGTTGGGGAGGAACGTTATGGCCACGATGACTGTCCGTATGAGCGAGCAGGATGCGGAACTAGTGCGCAGGTTCGCACAGTTCGAGGGTGTGACGATTTCCGACTTCGTTCGTAATGCGATTTTGGAGAAAATTGAGGACGCCTACGATCTTCAAGAGCTACGTGAGGCAATCGCTCAAGATAATGGTGAACGATTCAGCATTGACGAGGTCCTGTCTGAGCTTTCATGACGGAATCGCGGAACGTTGTGTGGCGTGTTGAGCTTACTGCGCGTGCGCGCAAACAATTGAAGAAGATGCATCGGTTCGATGCGAGGATTCTTGCAACATGGATTAAGAACAACCTCGATGGATGCGCTGATCCGCGTGCCTTCGGCAAAGGGTTGACCGCTAATCGCTCGGGCGAGTGGCGTTACCGCGTTGGCTCGTATCGAATCCTTGCACTCATCCACGACGACATCATCACGATTGAAGTCTTCTCAATCGGTCGAAGAGATGCGATCTACAACCGTTAAACAACCTCTCAATCAGGGACTATAGGTTATTTGGTGTTGGTTTTGGGCTGGAAGAAAGCTCTGGACGCAGCAAGTGCCTGCAAAATGCAGTCTAGGTATCCTGCAAATCACGGTCTAGACACGCTGCAAATCACGGTCTAGACACGCTGCAAATCACGGTCTAGAGCTTGTTGCCAGCCGTTTTACTTGATACGGTCGGGATGTGGAAGTCCGTCAACCAATGAGTGATGATTACTTACCTAGAGTTATAGATCAGCGGCTCAGTCGGCTGCTGAAATCCGTGGGAGCAGTGGTCATTGAGGGGCCGCGCGCCAGTGGGAAGACGACGACGGGGATGCAATTTGCCCAGTCCACCGTGTTTTTTGACGACCCAGATACCGCGCTTCTGGCCGAGATTGACCTCCGGCAATTATTGAATGGTGAACGGCCTCGGTTATTGGACGAGTGGCAGTTATACCCTCAGATTTGGAATATGGTCCGTAGAGAAGTTGACTTTGGCCGAACGCCTGGTCAATTCATTTTAGCCGGATCTGCAACTCCAACCGACGACGTGCGGCGGCACACGGGCGCTGGCAGATTTGCTCGCATTCGCCAGTACACCATGACGTGGGCAGAAAAGGCAGGGCTGCAGCCTCAGGTCTCGTTTCGGAATCTGCTTTCTGAACCCGAAGTGGCCGCAGATTTGGCCAGACCCACGTTGGATGATGTGGTCGATCTGTTGCTGACTCCAGGTTTTCCGGGTTTAATTTCGATGCCTCGAGAAGCCACAAATGCTCTTCTTGACGAGTACATCAATAACATCATCGAAGTTGATGTTCACCGGTTGGCGGAGATCCGACGCGAACCGATTGTGCTGAAGACCCTGCTGATTTCATTGGCGCGTAATATTTCTACCGAGGTCAGCGTCCCAACGTTACGCAAAGACATTAGCGCCACATTGTCGAGCCCAGCCCCCGAAACAATCAGTCATTTCTTGCAGTTGTTTGAAAGGCTATTTGTTGTTGAGCGTCAACCAGCAATGGCAACTGCTTTACGTTCGAAGGCTAGGCTGAGGCAATCAGCGAAATATCATCTAGCTGACCCAAGTCTGGCGGCTCGACTGCTTGGTGCTGAAAGCGCTGACTTGTTAGCTGACACGAGAACGTTAGGGTTTCTGTTTGAATCGGCCGTAACCCATGATCTGCGTGTTTATGCGCAGGAAGTCAACGGCCAGGTATCCCACTACCGCGACTCTAATGGGCACGAGATCGACGTCGTCATTGAGCTGCCGGGCGATAGCTGGGCAGCGATCGAAGTCAAACTTGGTGCCGGCCAGATTCAGACTGGCTACGAAAGTCTCCAGAAGGCGATCAAGCAGATCGACCGTCCCGCTCCCGCATTCAGTGCCGTTATCACCGGAACCGGTCCGATCGCGAACTTGGGATCAGGATGCGTCACTTTCCCACTATCGGCACTGGGGCTCTAACTGCCTTCAATTACACACTACTGAGTCTCGTATGTGAACTTATCCGAATCTTCAGTCCGTGGTAGCAACGAAAGAGCAAAACGATGGTCGACATTCATAATGCTGATTACTACACGGTGCTCACAGAGGGTAGCCGCGTTGATTTTGAGGCCAAGCTTGCCAGCGAGGGGAAGAATTTCGAGCAGATTGCTGCCGCTCGCACAAGTGGTGGGTCGAGCATCCTTCGCTATGCCATTGCCGGGCGCCACTTTGAACTGGCCTGCGACATGCTCGACGCCGGCGCGCCGGTTAACGTCGTTGATTATGCCGGCAATAACGAGTTTCACCTCCTGGCACCTCGACTCATGGACGCGCCAGAAGCCGGTGACCTCGGACTCGCCTTGATGAAACGAGGCACATCACTCGAACACCGCGAGAGTCGATGGAATAATTCTGCGCTGTTTTCGCTTGTTAGCCGGGGTCTTTCAGCGCCGGGCGGGTCTGTGATGGATTTTCTTGGTCAGGCGATCGCCTCGGCGACCGATGTTGATACGCCCAACTCGGCAGGGCTGACAGTGCGAGAGGTGATTGAAGATCGCGGTGGAGAGGCACTGCGAGTTGCGCTCAACAAGTACCATCCTGAACTTGGGAGCGGCACGCAACAGCCGGCAGCCAACGGCTGTCGGTCTGCGGACCAGCTTTCCGACGACGGCGTTCCAGTCGCTTCGCAAGCCCAGCGCTATCAGGCCACGATGCGCGGGCAGAACATCGCTAAACTGGGCGCTTCGATTATCTCGCAAAGCATTCTTGATGGACATGCGCGCATGAAATGGTGTTTCCGGGAAGAACCCATGAATTCGGCTGATAACGGTTGGCGCTTCCTTTCTTCGCGAGACACGGACGCGTACTTAGCTGATCCGCGAAATTCTGCCGTAGTGGCTTGGGAGAGCATCATTCTCATCGAGCCAGCCGTTATGCCACTGATCGACAAGCCGGTGGGTATGGACGTGCAGATCGTCGGCACCGAAAGCGGCGAGATCCTCACCGTTGATAACGCCACCGGCCGGCCTCTCGAGTTTACTGAGCATGACTTCCTGCCCTACGAACAGTAGTCTGCACGCTCTGCGCTGAGTTGTGAACCGAGGTCTAGTCCTAGCGTGAACGCTCGAGTAAACTGGAAGTACTACAAAGTGGAGAATGGGCAAATAGCTCGTCACCCAAAGGGGCGCGTATGGCGCGTATGAACAGAAGACTCCCCGCATCGGCGCGAACAGCATCGCGCAGATACGAGGAGAGGAAGGGCTCACTGAGGTGTTACTCGTCTTCTTTTTCCTCTACATATTCCCGCTATTTTTTCTCCTGATGGATGACCGGCCGTATTCCACCACCGAATTCGCGGTTGTCCTTTTCGTGATCGGGGTGGTGATGTGGACGATTTTCACGGTGTTTCTCGTGATGTTGGGATTCGATCCGTATAGGAAGGCCAAGGCTCATCGCAAGCTGCGTGAAACGGGCGTTCCCGTGATCGGGGAAATTATCAGATCTATACAGGCCGGTGATGAAAAGGGCAAGCCTAAGTTCAGGTTGCGTGTGCGCTTTCAGAACCTTGCGGGCTCCAAGATAGAGCGGGATCTCGACGTCGTCGATGAGCAACCTCAACTGCGCAGATACGCCCGGGGAAACCGGATTAATCTTCGGCTTAATCAAAACGGATACAATCCGCCCTACGTCGTAGATACCGCTGAATTTACGCCTAAATTCTCGGTCGGCTACCTTAGGTGGGCCGTGTTTAACATTGCCTATTCCGTGGGCCTGTTCCTGGTTGAGTATCACCTTTATGGACAGGGGGTCGGGCTGCGCTTTTTGTGTCCGCTATCGAATTGGCTCATGCCGCCGGTCATTTTCTTGGTCTTCGTATTATTTATCCTTATCCTTAGTGGCGGCAACGGCCTTTCCAGCGTGAAGAACGCTCGCCAAGCCCACGAGCTCACGCTGTATGGGGTGGCGAGTCCGGGTGAGATTGTTGATTACCGCCAGACGGGCGTGTACAAAAACGAAAACCCGCAAGTTAACGTGACGGTTCAGTTCCTAGATCAGCGCGGGGAGATTAAGCAGCGCTCCCTGCGGGAGGTTGTGCCACTGGTTGATATGCATAAGTTGCGCCGCGGCCCGGTTGATGTGCTGTATCTGCCAAGCGACCCCGATGTGTTTGAGATCGTTGAGGAAAGCTAGGGCAAATATTTGATGTCCGCGCTAGTCATAGCGGTAGGTGTTTTCGACGTCGATGTCGGTGAGGATATCCGCCACTGAGAGCAGATAAAGTACAACGACGTTGTCCTGCGGTGCACATTAATGTCGGAGCCTGCGGTTAACATGGGGCTATGAGTGCACAGGCTACAGGTTCAACGCTCACCGAAACTCAGCGGCGCCACAATGCGCAAGCATTTGCGCAAACGTGGCGTGGTCGCGGCTATGAGAAGGGCGATACTCAGCAGTTCTGGGGCAATCTGCTGCGTTCAGTGATGGGCGTGCCGGAAGATCAAACTGTCACGGGCGTGCGCTACGAGGAAGGAACCTCCCGGCGCGGTTTTATTGACGTGATCATCCCCGATGCGAAGACTCTGATCGAACAGAAATCGATCGGCGTCGATCTTGACCGTCCAGAAATGCGCCAGGGCCAGATGGTCACACCTTTTGAGCAGGCTTTGAACTATGCGAATTCGCTTCCTAATTCGCAGCGGCCGGATTACATTATCGTCTGTAATTTTGAGGAATTCCGCATCCACAATCTGGATCAGGTGAAACCGGAAGAGAACTATCTTTCTTTCCGGCTTGAGGAGCTCCCGGAGCAGTACCATCTCCTCGATTTTCTTATCAACCCGGCTAACACGCGGCGCTACCGGGAAGAACAGGTCTCGATGGATGCCGGTGTTCTTATCGGCGAGCTGTATCACGGTTTGCGCGAGCAGTACATCGATCCGGATAGTGAACGCAGTCAACACTCTCTCAACGTGTTGTGCGTGCGGCTCGTGTTTTGCTTGTTTGCGGAAGACGCCGGAATTTTCGCCAAAGATTCTTTCCACTACTTCCTTGCCAATACCCCGCACGATCAGGTTCGCACCCGCCTTCTTGAACTTTTCCAGGTGCTCGACACCCCGGAAGATGAACGCGATCCATATCTGAGTGCGGATCTGAAAGCCTTCCCCTATGTCAACGGTGGGCTGTTCGATTCGCGAACATCTGGCCCGATTGAGATTCCGCTGTTCACCGAAGAACTCTATGATCTCTTGGTCAATCGGGTGTCGCGGGATACGAACTGGGCGGAAATTTCGCCCACGATTTTTGGCGGCGTTTTTGAATCCACACTGAACCCGGAAACGCGTGCCAGCGGCGGGATGCACTACACAAGCCCGGAAAATATTCACAAGGTGATCGATCCGTTGTTCCTCGATGATCTCACCGCCGAGCTGCAAAGTATCCTCACTGAATTCGCTGGGCAGGATGTGAAACGCAAGAATCGGCTGCGTGCTTTCCACGATAAAATCGCAGGCCTTACTTTCTTTGATCCAGCTTGCGGCTCCGGAAATTTTTTGACGGAAACCTACATCTCGCTGCGTCGGCTGGAAAACAAAGTGCTCTCCGAACTCACCGATCAGACCGAGCTAGCTTTTGGTGATATCACGCCGCTCAAAGTCTCGCTCGATCAGTTCTACGGCATCGAAATTAACGACTTCGCGGTATCGGTCGCCTCAACGGCCATGTGGATTGCCGAACTGCAGGCGAATATCGAGGCACAGACGATCGTGACCCAGCTGATTGACGATTTACCGTTATCCGATTCCGCCCATATCGTTCAAGGAAATGCCCTGCGTACTGACTGGGCTGAGATTCTTCCGCCCGAAAAATGCGACTACATTATTGGCAACCCGCCGTTTTTGGGATACTCACGGCTGAATGCAGATCAGAAAGAAGAACGCCTCGCAATCTTCGGTAAAGGTGGAAGCGTACTTGATTATGTGGCCTGCTGGCATCGGAAAGCCGCGGAATACATGGAAGGTACAGAGTGCGAGGCCGCACTGGTATCCACCAACTCGATTTGCCAAGGCCAGCAGGTTGCGCCGCTGTGGGAACCGCTCTTCGAGATGGGTATTTCCATCAACTTCGCGCATCGATCGTTTTCCTGGGCGAATGAAGCAACGGACCAAGCGCAGGTAACCTGTGTCATTATCGGTTTCTCTCATAAGGAACGAACAGAAAAATACCTTTGGGATTACCGGCGAGCGACGGCGGAAGAGCGTGCAGCGGGTTCTGCGCGTGAAATTGGCACTCGCCGCGCGGTGGATCATATTAATGCCTATCTCGCCGATGCTCCTGACGTTTTTATCCAACGCCGGGGTAAACCGCTCAGTGATGTTCCAGAAATGAAAGCGGGCGGAAAACCGACCGAAGGCAATTTTCTGCTTCTTAGCCCGGACGAAAAAGCTCAAGTACTCGCTGCAGAACCCGATCTTGAAGAATGGATTCGTCCCTTTTCTATGGGTCAGGAATTCATTAATGGCAAAGACCGTTATTGCTTCTGGCTTGTTGATACTCCGCGATCCGTTATAGCTAAATCACCTATTCTCCGTGAACGTGTCCAAGGCGTACGAGATATGCGACTTGCATCTACCAAGAAAGCCACCCAGAAGAAAGCTGAAACACCGTGGTTATTTGACGAGATCCGCTATGCCGGCAGTGAACCATATATCGCAGTGCCCGCGGTGTCCTCAGAACGCCGGCGATATATCCCACTTGGATTTGTAGCTAATGGCATGATTCCGGGAAACCAGCTCTATTTCATTCCTTCGAACTCCCTGTTTATTTTTGGAGTAATGTGCTCCCAATTTCATAACTCTTTCATGAGGGCAGTAGCCGGCCGTCTTGAACTTCGTTACCGCTATGCCAACACGATTGTTTACAACAATTTCGTGTTCCCGGATCCCACAGCCGAGCAGCGGGAAGCAATCGAGAACGCAGCGCAGGCAGTATTGGATGCCCGCGAGGAATATCCGGAGGCTACGCTTGCTGATCTGTACGATCCGGATAATAGCTGGCTGTATCCGGAGCTCACGCGAGCCCACGAACAGCTGGACCGCGCTGTGGAAGCCGCCTACGGCGTCGACTATTCAGAAATGGATGATTCCGCACGTGAAGCCGCCATCGTTGCCCATCTCTTCGAGCTCTACGCCCAGGCCGCAGAAGAGTAGCACTGTACCAACGCCGTATATACCATCACGAAAGAAGAGGAGCGCCGCACACAATGGGAATTTTCGATTGGATAGTGAACCTAAAGAAATGCGCTAGCCCCGGGGGTATATCGATGTTTCGCGACATTGACCTATCCGGGGCTATCAGCACCGAACATACCCTGCCGATGAAGTAACCGCAAGATCAGGTCTTCACGAGATCGTTTTACTGTTTACCTTAGAAATATGAAGACCAGCTCTGAATCTGGGAAGCTGAGTGTTGGTCTCAGGGCCCCAGCGCTCCAATCGAAACGACTTGCACACCGTCTGGTCGCAAATACGAGTAGCCGCCCGCGGTGACGACGATGAGTCGATTACTGCCGCCCATCTCTGCGGAAAAAGCTTTCAAGTTATCAGCTGCCCGATTCACGACTTCCATGCTGGCGCCCAGTTTTATTTCAAAAAGTCCGCGTTGATCCGGGTGGTCAATGATTGCGTCAACCTCCAACCCGTTCTGCAAGCGGGCATGGCTAACCTGCTCGCCGGAAAGAACGCCCAAGTCATGGACGACTTGCGATTCAAATAGCTGCCCGAAATACTCGAAATTTTGCAGCAGATCAGCTGGCCCCTTGTTGAGCGCAGCCAACGCTAGCGCAGGATCCGCGAGATGGCGTTTCGGAGCTTTTCGTAGAGGGGTTCTGGATCGCATGCTTAATGACCATGCGGGCTGATCTTGCGCGATATATATTCTGGCCAGAGCATCAAGATAGTCCCGGACAGTGTCACGGCTGAGATCTGCATCGGCGGCGATTGTTGTCACTGCCATTTCTGTTCCCACGCCTCGCGCCAACGATCTTAACAATGCTTGGACTCGGATTGGATTTCGAGTGCGGCCATCGGGCGTGGCGATATCGACCTCGGCAATAGTACGGATATAGTCCCTGTTGGTTGCCAACGCCTGTGACACGGTAAGGGACTGATAGTGTGGCCAGCCGCCCCGACTTATCCGTTCTGCCAATTCCTCCACACTCAGACTGGAAGGTTCTGCCGCGGCGGGTTCTCCCTGAAGTAGTGCAGCTACTGATACTTCTCCGCTGGAGTGCCCTGTCTCCCACAAGCTCATTGTCTGCATGGTTATGCGTGCGAATCTGCCCGCTCCCGAGTGTCTTCCAGCGCTTTCCGCCGGAGCTGTCGATCCGGTAAGAATGAATTGGCCCTTCTCGCGACGGTCGTCAACCGCTCTGCGAACGGTGTTCCACAGCACGGGGTACGCTTGCCATTCATCGAGTAATCGAGGGGTGGATCCATTCAAGACGAGATTTGGGTCGAGATTAATGACAGTTGCGACATTTGGGTCAGTATCCACTCGCACCTCAGAGGCGGCAACTCGCCTAGCGGTTTCAGTTTTGCCGCACCCTTTAGGACCTTCAATAAGAACAGCGCCAGCGCGCTGCAGAGCTTCTGAAAGCGCGCGATCTGCCACCCTCGGAAGATACTTGAAAGTCTCTTTTTCCTGAGGATTCTGCACTTTGACACCTCCACTCGTCAATTTCAAACCATTCTACTCGTCACTTTCAAGCGATTCCACTCGTCAATTTCAAGTGGTTTCACTCGTCACTTTCACGCAGGCTCGCTCGTCGCTTGCCGGTGCTCCGCCGTCGTCGATATCCAACTCACGTGACTGATACGCTGAATTGACGGCGCGCCCGAACAAGCGATCGGCGAAGCTACCCCGGTGGACGGCGAAGTCGGCAAGCTCAAAGTGGACTTCCTGCCCAAATTTATTCGGTGGATTCCGTTCACCAGCGGAGACTATTGGGTGCTCAAACTTGATCCTGACTACCAGATCGCGTTGGTTGGCACGCCCAACCGCGAAAACTTGTGGGTTCTTGCCGGCGACTTCTGCTAGTAGAGGCCGTCATTTCGCCGAAGAGTTGGTCGTCAACGAAGAGTAGCGGGGTAGTGCCGATTGGTGTCGTGAAAAAGCTTGGTTCATACGGCTGGCGTTGCTTAACTGGACGTATCAGCACGTCAGCAGAGTACATGAGCCGAGGAAGTGAAAGATCATGGAGATTAGCGCAAGAATCAAAGAGCTCCGCACTAAGGCGGGGCTGTCACAAACCGAGCTTGCTGAAAAGCTCTCGGTGTCACGCCAAGCGGTGTCCAAATGGGAGTCAGGGCGGGGAACCCCAGATATTGTCAATATTCAGGCGATGGCTGCACTGTTCGACGTGTCAGTCGACTATCTCCTCGGCAACATAGAGGTCTCGCCGACCCCCAAGGTCCGTGTTCCCATCGACGTCGACTCATTAACCCCGGTTCGACCAAAGGGGAAGATCCTAAAGAGAAAGACTCACGCTGCGGTGCTCGCCGCCCATCCCCGTGCCACCACGATTCACCCGCTCAACCGGACGAAGGTAAAGACGAAAGCAGAGAACTTGTTTGAATGGGTCGCTTTCCTGCTCGAGGGAACCATCTTCGGCACGTTTCAATCGATAGACGCGTTTTCGAATAGGGATGCCTATTATCTTGTGGAAGAAAAAGACCGCCAGTTCCTTGCACGCGTTTCGCGTGAGGCGGTGGAATCTCAAGAGCTTCTCCAGCCAGTCACCGGAAACACTTTCACCGTGGGCCAGAACAAATTCCAAAAACAGTTCAACCCGATTAAGGAGTGAATGGAGCTTGAGCGGCCCGCGAAAACGGTGCGGAAGGTAAAACCAAACGGAAAGTGAAACCCAAACGGGCGGGGGAGTCCAGAGAACTCCCCCGCCCGCTTCGCAGTTCGTCAGCGGCAAGGCTTCAGCAGCCCCGCCGCCGTGCACCGACTTGATTAGCCTTCGATGTCTGGTGCTACATCCACGAACTCGGTGATCGGTTCAACCTTTTCACGCACCTTCTGCGCTTCAGCCTCAGAGAAGATACCTTCAGCTTCTTCTTCCGCCTCGCAGCGAGCACGGTACTGATCAACTTCGGCCTTGCGGGTTTCCTCGTCCCAGCCCAGGATGTCACCGGCAATCGCCGCAACTTCCTCGGCGGCGGATAGGCCACGGTCCCGGAACTCGTACTGTGCGCGCGTGCGGCGTGCCAGCAGGTCTTCAAGGTGCAGGGCGCCTTCTTCCTTGACGCCGAATACGATCTCCGCACGAAGGTACGGTTCGATGCCCTTGACCGGCTGAGCGAGCTCGGGATCTTCCTTGATCATGTCAAGAATCTTCACCGTCTCCGTGCCGTAGCGATCCAGAAGGTCTTCGACCTGGTCAACCGACAGCCCAGACAGCTTTGCCAGGTTCGCCCGGTTGTCCCACATCGCGTGGTAGCCGGCCCCACCCGTCAGAGGCGTGTTCTTCGTCTGGCACTCGCGCTCGGGCAGGCGGCAGGTCTTGATCGCGAAATCGACGGCGTCTTCGGCCATCTGCCTGTAAGAGGTCAGCTTGCCGCCAGCGATCACCGTGAGACCGGGCGCTGCTTCCGTCACCGTGTGTTCACGCGAGACCTTCGTCGACTTCGACTCATCGCCGTCGAGCGTGCCGGGTTGCAGCAGCGGGCGGAGCCCCGCGAACGTGCCAATGATGTCGTCCTTCGTCAGCTTGTCACGCAGCACCGAGTTCGCCTGATCCAGGATGTATTCGATATCTTCCCGGTTGGCAACGGGCTCGAGCCGGTTTTCGTGGTAGGCCGTGTCCGTCGTGCCAATCACCCAGTAGCGCTTCCACGGAATAATGAAAAGCACGGACTTTTCAGTACGCAGGAAGATACCGACCTTGGAGCGGATCCGATCCTTCGGGATGACGATGTGAATGCCCTTTGATGCGAGCACTTTCAGGCCCCCGCCGGTTCCGGCCAGCGACTGCGACTTCTCCGTCCATACACCCGTCGCATTGATGACCGACTTGGCACGCACCTCGTAGATCGTGCCGTCTTCCAGGTCTTTCACTTTGGCCCCGCGCACGCGCCCACCTTCGTTGATTAGCTCAACAACCTGGGTTCGGTTAGCGGCAAGAGCGCCGTATTCTGCGGCAGACCGGACAAGGTTGACGACGAGGCGGGCGTCGTCGACCCGCGCGTCGTAGTACACGAGCGAACCGATGAGTGACTTCGGATCGAGCGCCGGGGCAAGTTCCAGCGAGCCCTTCTTCGAGTGATGCTTTTGGATCGGCACTGAGCCACGGTGGGCGGTTTGTGCGATGGCGTCATACATGCCGACGCCGACCGCCGAGTACGTACGTTCAATGAGGCGCATCTTGAGCGGCCACAGGAACGGCTGTGCCTTCACGAGGTGCGGCGCCGTCTTTGTGAGGAGCAAACCGCGCTCCCGCAGTGATTCGGCGACGAGCGCGAAGTTCAGCTGGTAAAGGTAGCGCAGGCCGCCGTGGACGAGCTTTGACGAGCGCGACGACGTTCCGGACGCCCAGTCTTGAGCTTCCACGATCCCGGTTTTCAGTCCGCGTGTTGCGGCGTCGAACGCTATACCAGCGCCGGTCACGCCGCCGCCGATGACGAGAATGTCTAGTTCGGCGTCGGCCATTTTCTTCAGTGACGCTTCTCGGGTTTCAGCCGAGAGTGTTGCACTGTACATGTTGTATCTCCTCGCTCCATTGGTAGGAATAACAGTGTTAATTTACGAAAGGCGCACGTTTTACAAAAGATGCGGCTTTCTTAAATCTACTACAAGACGACGGAACTTTTGGCGGCCTGCCAAACCTTCACTGCGCTGTAGGTAGGGGCGTGACCTGCCCTTTTGCCGATTTGGAGGCCTCAACGCTTAGAAGGCGGATGCCGATCGTGGGAAAACGTGCCCGCCCGCTAGTCGCGCAGAATATCCGTGCACAGAAGAAAGTCTTTCTGGAATGAGTCATAACTATTGACTGGCGCGCCTGAGGAATGTAACGTGTGCAACACCTTTACGAAATCACATTGCATATCTGTCAAGGAGGACAAAATGAAAAAGAAAATGCTACTGTGTTTGTTCGTATCATTGGGTATGTTTTTTGCCAGCACTAATGTTGTGCACGCTGCTGAATCCAACAATTTATCGGGCGTAGTAGGCTCAGATGAGAACCAGCCTACTCGATGGCAGGAGGGCAGTTTAGGTGATGACTTCCTCGTGGCCGACACAGCTCTGCAAACTCGATTTGAAGAAATAAAACCCCAAGATAGCATCCGTGAATCACATGGATTGCGTTACAGGATTAGTTCTGAAAACGGTCGCTTTGGGGAAATTCGTCCTAACCTTCATGTGGGAGCTGGGAAATTTCTTTATATTTATATGAATCCCAGTGATTTTGCAGTCTTTGCAGGCGGTGCTTTGGGTGCCAGCGGTTATGGCTTGTGTGCTCTCCTCGCTCCGTCGGGTGTGGGAGCAGCTGCGTGCGCAGTAATTGTAGGGGCGATCTACAGCTATCTAGCTTACGAGGCGAGTCCAAGTGCTGGACAATGCGGCGAATTGAAACTCATCTGGGGAGCTTTCACGCCTGCAGGATATAAGATAATTAACCGGCCTTGTAGTGAGCTGAAGTGATCATGTTTCGCGAGAGACGTTTTTGGCGCAAGTACCGCTTCTGGCTGAACACCTCAGGTCTTTTTGCTGCGATGTGTCTGGGAGCGGTACTGGGAATTCTCATCGCCGATGCAGACTTGCATAAGGGATATTTCATCATCCCAGTACTCATCTCTGTTCTCTGCCTGATCGTGGGACTCGTAGTCAAGGCAAAAAATGAGCAGGCCGATAAAGTACTGATAGACAATGGGTAAAGCCATGATCCGCATTCGGCATCGTATGAGCATCCTTGCTGAGGTTACGAAATAACCCGACCTCGGACGCCTCGAAGCCAATTGGGTTGCTGTGGTAGCAGGAACGCGCCAAGGGCGCCCCGCGCACCGCGCCAACGCCGGTGAGGCCCGCGCCGGCGCGCTGCCACAGCAACCCGAGTCTGCCGTTAGTTCTCGAACATCTTGTCGCAGGCCTCGACGTCGCCGTTAATGCACTTGTCCCATAGTTCTTCGTCAAAACCAGGAATGTAGTTGCCGGGATCATCGCCGCCAAAGCCATTTTTAATGAACTGGCAGGTGCCGAATTGTTCTTCTGCTTCGGTGTTGCCGCAGGTGCTTGCGAACTTGGAATCCTCTGAACCGTACGGGGCGACGATGAACAGCTGGTCGCAAGCAACCCAGTCGCCGGCTCCACACTTATCGCGTAGTTCCTTCGGGTCGCCGAAAGGATTCGTAGTTGGGTAGGGATTCGGGCCATCGGTCGGCAGTGGACCAACCGTTGGCAGCGGGCCAACTGTTGGCTGCGGACCATCGGTCGGTAGCGGCTGGCCGGTTTGATGCGTTCCTGTGGGCGACGGATCCGGATCATCCTTCCCACCGATCGTACCGGTTGCGAACAGAATGCCAACGACGATCGCGGCCACCACGATGATCGCAATAATGACGATCGCCGCGGTGGGCACCTTCTTCTTAGGCGGCTGACCATACGGGCCCGGATAGCCTGGCTGCCCGTAGCCCTGTTGCGGATATCCCTGCGGTGGGTAACCCTGTTGCTGGTAGCCTGGCTGCCCGTAGGGTGCCTGACCCTGTGGCGGGTAACCTTGCCCCTGTTGGCCGGGCTGGCCGTAAGGATTCTGGCCTTGCGGCGGATAGCTTTGCGGCGGATAACCGCCTTGCCCGCCTTGGGGTTGTGGCGCTGAGCCGCCACCGTTTCCCGGACCGTACGGGTTGTTGTTCGTGCCGTCGCTCATGGTTATCCTCCACTCGGAAAGACCACAGTGCATGTGGATAGCGTGGTTCCACTACGAGTCTAATTCGCTGTTGAGTTCAGCCCAAACTTGTCCACGAGTCGTCTTAACATGTGGCCATATCTGAAGCCGCCATCACTTCTCAACCGCCGTGCACCACCGCGTACAATACCCTTCGTGATGGAAAGATTTGCTGGCGTGCGGCGTCGTCAAAAACCGGAAGTGCTCGCTCCCGCGGGAAGCCTGGACACTCTCAAGACGGCTGTCGATTTTGGTGCCGACGCCGTCTACTTCGGCGGGCAGGCATTCGGCATGCGGACTGCGCCGAAGAACTTTTCTCTTGACCAGATCGAAGAAGCGAAGAACTACGCTCACGCCCGCGGGGCTCGCGTGTTCGTCACGTGCAATATTTTGCCGTCGTCGCAGGATGTAGCCGAGATGAACCGCTACATGGGCCAACTGGGTGACATCGGGGTGGATGCGCTCATCGTCTCCGATATTGGTGTACTCATGGCTGCCCGGCAAGTGGCGCCGAACGCGGAAATCCACATCTCCACGCAAGCAGGGGTGACGAACTATCAGGCAGCCAACGCGCTCGCCCAGCTGGGCGCAAGCCGCGTGGTGCTCGCCCGCGAACTCACCCTCACCGACATTCGCGAGCTGCGCGCCAACGTTCCCGCAGATCTGGAGATCGAAGCTTTCGTACACGGCTCCATGTGCATGGCGTTCTCGGGCCGGTGTCTGATTTCGCAGCACACCGTGGGCCGGGACGCCAACCAGGGCGATTGCTCGCAGCCGTGCCGGTACAAGTATCACGTGGTGGAACAGCGCCGCCCAAACGAGTTCATCCCCGTAGAAATCACCGACCAGGGCACGTTCCTGTTCAATTCGCACGACATGAACACAGTCGAGCACGTAGCCGACATCCTCGACGCCGGCGTCACCAGCCTCAAAATCGAGGGTCGCGCGAAGAGCGCCTACTATGTGGCCGCAATGACGAACGCCTACAAGACCGCCGTCAACGAGTACATGGTCCAGCGCGGGTTTGAAGACGACGCCGGAGCCCAGCTCGTACCGTTCCACGATCAGGTACACGTGCCGGCAGGCGATCAGGCTCGCCCGGCTACCGAGGTTACGTTCCCCGTGTGGCTCGCAGACGAACCGTACAAGGTCACCCACCGCGCGTACTCCACAGGTTTTTACTATCCCGAATCGCCGGCAGGCGAGGAGACCAAAGTGGGCGGCTATATCAACGACTGGCTGCTGGTCGGCGTCGTGGATCAGCAAGACCCCGACGGCCGGCTCTACCTCCACGCCAAAAACAAAATATTGCCCGGCATGGACATCGAGTTTTTATTCCCTGGGCAGGCGCCCGTCACGTTCACGGTTCCAAGCGAGGGAATTCTCGACGACGCCGGAGCGCCCGTGAGCGAGATCAACCATCCGGCACGCGTGTTCTCGCTACCGTGCGAGCACAAGATCCCGGCCGGTGCGATGATCCGTGCGCGTAACCCGCGCGGCAGGTAGGTCGGCACATATCCGCTGTCGCTTCGGCGCACGGCGTCGTTTCGGCACCTAGAGGTGACGGCGAACTTAGAGATGGAAAGCAGCCGCGGCCGCGAGCGCGCCGAACCCGTTGAATGCGCAGTGCAGGCCGAGCGGGGCGAGCACCGAGCCGGTACGGTGCCGCAGCCAGGTGAATGCGAGTCCGGCCAGCGATGTCGCTAACACGGCGAGCCCGATGCCGGCGAGTTGAGCGAATGTGCCAGATCCAAGGATGGCGGTGAGTCCTTGGTTGCCGGCGGTCAGGCCGAACGACGACGTCACGTGCCATAACCCAAACAGGCCGGACCCAACGAGGACGGCGGCTTTGATTCCGCCAAGTTCCTGTAGGGAGCTGTGGAGCACGCCGCGGAATGCGAGCTCTTCGGGAAGTGCTGTTTGTAGCGGGATGATGACGAAGGCGCTCAACAGGGCGGTACGAACTGAAGAGAATCCTTCGTCTAAGAACAGCGGCCGGGTGAGCGGAATGAGCAGGCCGATCGTCACGCCCAGCAGTACGAGTATGGAAGCGACGGCTCCATACCACAGTCCCTTTTTCAGCGTTTCGCGGGACAGCCCGATGTCGTGCCAGGTCATGCCCATGCGCCGTGCCACGAACACGAGCACGCCAACTCCGAGCGGCACGGTAAAAAACCAGCTGGACAGCGGGGTCAGTTTGGACACCAAGTTAAGGGCAAGCAACAGCCCCACAACGACGAGGACGACGCGCCGCCGCCCACCGCGCTTTGGCTCACACGGCACGCCACGTTTTGCTTCACGTTGCACGCTACGCCGTACACCTACCACTTCAACTGCCATCGGCTACAACTGTAAACCGTCTGCGGCCGAAAAGGTAGGGCAATTTACGAGTCCGTGGAAAACTGCTGTTTGCGCGATGGAATGAGAAACCAGATCGCGATGATTGCGATGATCGCGCCGACCAGCAGGGTCGATAGCGAGATCGTTCCTGCCTCACGAACGGCCACGTTCGACTGTTCGCCCGTGTACTCGATAATCCGGCCCACGATCTCCGAACCGCTACCGCGCTGGGAGAACATGGTGAACACCGTGGACGCGATCGCAAGGCCGATGGCCGAGCCGAGCGAGGAGGCCATCTTCAAAATACCCGAGCCCGCACCAACGATATCTTGGGGGAGCGAGTTGAGGGCGGCGGTCGTCGTCGGGGTAGCAAACAGTGCCAAACCAACGCCGTACAGCGAGAACGCAATGATCGCAACAACGACGTACTGTTCAACCATCAAGTTGGTGAACATGAGCATGAGAACCGAGATCGCCACAAGTATAGCGCCGGTCAGCATCGGAATGCGGAAGCCGAGCGTTTTCATCATGCGTTCACCCGTGGTGATGAAGGCGAGCACGCAGATCGCGTAGCCGATCGTCAAGTAGGATGCCCGAGTGGCGTCGTAACCCTGGCCGGAGCCTTGCATCACCCACAGGGCGATCGTGATCATGCCGGCTGTCGTCGTGATCAAGAAGTTAGCCACGATGGCGCCGGTGAACGTACGATTCTTGAACACTGCAAAGTTGATGAGCGGATCGGCGGCGGTACGCCCGTTGTGAATGAACACGATCAGAGCGACGACGAGCACCGCGGCAAGCCCGATGGTGGCAGGCGACGTCCAACCCAAGCTTGGACCTTGGGTGATGAACAGTTGTAGGGACAGCATGGCCACGGCAAGAGAAAGAATGCCGACGACGTCGAGTTTCTTGCCCGAGTTGGCAAGCGGTGCGACGTCGGGAGTGTTGCGCAACATGAGGATGGCCAACACAGAGAAGACGGCAGAGATCGCGAAAATACCGCGCCACGTGAGCGGGCTGCCCGCGATGAGGCCGCCCACGATCGACGACAGCGCCATACCGCCGAACGTACCCATCGACACGTAGGAAATCGCACGTGCCCGCTTGTCTCCATGCCAGTAGGAATTCACGAGCGCGAGCGCCGCCGGAGTGATCGCACCACCGGCGAGCCCATGCAGGACGCGGCCGAGGAGAACCATCCAGCCGCCAAGCGCGCCGGCTGCGAACACCATGAGCAAACAGCCAATAATGTTGAGAACCGAGCCCAGGCGAAGCATCTTGAGACGCCCGTGGGAATCGCCAAGCGAACCCCACATGACGATCAACATGCCGCACACGAGCGAGCCCATGGATACGGCGAGATTGGTCAGGCCTGGGGCCATGCCGAGATCATTGCCAACCGTGAGCCCAACGTTGAGCATCGATTGACCGAAAAGCCAAAATGTGAGAACTGCGAGAACAAGAGCGAGCAGGTCTGACTTAGTGCCTTGATAGTCCTTTACATCAGACATACGAGTTCCAATCAAGTGAGTGTGCCAGATAACATTTCTATTTTGTCATATCTGCCAGCGTTTTTGGCCGGTTTTCAAGTTGTTGCCAGTGTTTACCGGCGGATCTGCGGGCGTTTCAAGTCGGATCTGACTGTGCTTGAAGCCGGAGCTGCCACGGCCTGCCCGGCTCGATAGGATGAGGGCGGGTGATAAAAGTGACGCGTTTTAACATCAGTAAAAAGTTCCCCGAACTGCAAAAGCCACTCAATAAGGCGGCGATGGAATCAGCGAAAGTAAGCCGTGCCAATGGGATCTCCGACGAGCTACGCGAGCTGATCAACGTACGGGTTTCGCAGATTAACGGTTGCGTGGCCTGCTTACGCTCGCACGTTCCCGCACTTCGTGAGGCCGGCATGGCCGACGAGCTCATCGATCTGATTCCGGCGTGGCGCGACGTCGAAGCCCCGTTCACGCCCGAGCAACGGGTTGCGTTAGGGCTGGCTGAAGCATTCACAATCATGGATCATGCCACGGATCGCGACATGATCATCGACGAAGCCCGCGACTATTTCACCGACGACCAAATCGCTGCGATTGAGTGGACGACGATCCTCATCAACGCGTTCAACCGGATTTCGATAGCCAACGGCTAGCCGCGGCCAACTGGCGACGCCGCTTGGTCGCCGTCGGGAAAACTAGTCGTCCTCGGGAAGCACGCGTTCTTTAGGCACGTAAGGAATCTCGGTGAGTGGTTCTTCTGGCTCGTTGAGCGTGCGGAAAACCGCCCAGCAAATCGCCATGATCGGAATGGTGATGACCGCGCCGATGAGCCCGCCAGCAAAACCACCTGCGGCCACGCCCACCGCGATGACCACAGGGTGTAGCGAGACCTGTTTGCCCATGACGAGCGGCTGGAACAGATCGCCCTCGAGCTGGCCGATGATAGCGATACCGGCGCCGACGATCAGGCAGTCAACGATTCCACCGGAGGCCAGTGCCACGACCATCGCCACCACCATCGCGGCAGGCGCACCCACCAGCGGAATGAACGTACCAATGAGCACGAGCACCGCCAGGGGAGCAGCAAGCGGAACGCCTACGATCGTGAGGAAAATAAACGACAGCACGCCATTGATGAGCGAGATAATCACCGTGCCACGCGAATAGCCAGAAAATGCTGTCCACGCAGCAAACGCACCAAGGTTGAAACGCTCGCGATTACGCGCTGGCAGTAGGTTGAGCACCCACAGCCACATTTTCGGACCCTGCGCAAGCAGCACCGCTGCTATGAACAGTGCGAGAGCTAGAACGGTGACGATGACGGCGAACTGGCCGGCGTTCGTTGCCACAGTCGACGCGATCGTACCCGCGTTACTTTGCACCCATTGCGTGCCAGCCTGGACGGCGTTCGACACCGCCGAATTGATCTCCTCGCGGGTCAGCTCAATCGGAAGCGGGCCGTCGGTGAGGAATGCGAGAATACTTTCCACACCCTCTTCGAACTGGCCTGCCAGCGCATTCCACTCGTTCGCCACCGAGTAGACCACGTAGGTGAGCATGCCGCCGAACACTAAAAAGCCGAAAACCAAAGCCAGCGCGGTTGATAGTGCGCGCGGCATGTATCGGCTTAGCCAATCCACCATCGGGTGCAACACGGAGGTCAACACGAAGCCGAGGAACACGGCCAGGAACACTTCGGTCACGGCAGACAGCGCCGTCGTGATCCCGATCAGTGCGATCGCCATTCCGATGAGCATCCACGCGCCCAGCCCGTATTTTGCTAGCCAGTGCGGGATTCCAAGCGCATGCACACGAGCATTCGGCGGTGCCACCATGCCACCCCACGTGCCACGCTCTTTATCTTGGGCGATCGCCTCCACGTCCGCCGTCGTAATCCTGCGAATACCAGCTTTCTCACGATCCCGCTCAGCCTGCCGCTTAGCTAGCAGGGCGTCGTCGTCGCGTGTAGTGCTTCGCCGAAATCTCGCAAATATTCCCATAATGAAACAGCCTACAGTAACCTTTTATCATGAAGGCAAAGAATCCGTGCGCTTTTAAAACGAATGTGAGATTATAAGGAAATCCGCCGAAAAAACAGCCCTTAACTGGAATATTTTTAAATTTCGCGAAGACTGGCCTTATGGCTGACAAAAGTGACCTTGCAGAACCAACGTCCGACACGAAAGCTACAGGGGGAGATAAGTCACCGGCGATCAGCGAACCTTTAGACGCGACGTCGTCGGCTACGTCAGAGCTTGCCGCACTGCTCGCCGAAGAGCAATCCATTAACGCAGCAGACCTCGTTGAAGAACCAATCGAACTTGCAGCAGAGACCGACGATAAGCGGATTTCGTGGGCCGTTGTACTTCCGGCTCTCGCACTTATTTTGGCTGTTGCCGTGTGGGGCCTAGGGTGGCCAGACCAGTTCGAAACCGCCGCGAACTACGCCTTCGGCTGGGTGCTCACCAACTTTGGCTGGTCGTTCGTGCTGCTATCCACCGTGTTCGTGGTGTTTATGATCATCATCGCGGCCTCCAAGTTCGGCAAAATTAAACTTGGCAGTCCAGACGAAGCGCCCGAGTTTTCCACTGGATCGTGGATTTCCATGATGTTCGCAGCCGGCATGGGAATCGGCCTCATGTTCTACGGCGCCTCCGAACCTCTGGCGTTCTATCGCGAGGGCGTGCCCGGCCACGAACCCGGAGAAGTGGGCACCGCGATGGCCCAAGCCATGTTCCACTGGACGTTACACCCGTGGGCGATGTACGCCATTGTTGGCCTAGCAATTGGTTATTCCACCTACCGGCTCGGCCGCCGTCAACTCATTTCGTCCGCGTTCACCCCGCTCATTGGCGAAAAACGCGCGAACGGGCTGCTCGGCAAAATGATCGATTCGCTGTCTATTTTTGCCACCGTGTTCGGAACCGCCTGTTCGCTCGGCCTTGGCGCACTACAAATCCGCGCAGGTCTGGAAGCCTCCGGGCTGGTGAAGAATCCCGGTAACGGAATGATCTTGGGCATCGTGCTCGTGCTCACGCTAGCCTTCTTGATCTCTGCGATGTCCGGTGTTGGCCGCGGCATTCGCTACCTGTCGAACTTCAACATGGCGATTGCGGCACTGCTCGCGATCGTCGTGTTCATTTTCGGCCCCACGATCGCACAGCTCAACATCCTGCCCGAAGCGATTGGCACGTATGCAGCGAACTTCTTCGAAATGGCCGGGCGTACGGCCGCCTCAGCAAACGGCACGGCAGGCGTGTGGCTGTCTGGCTGGACGATCTTCTACTGGGCATGGTGGGTGTCATGGTCGCCATTCGTGGGTATGTTCATCGCCCGTATTTCGCGTGGCCGTACGATCCGCGAGTTCACGCTCGGAGTGATGCTGATCCCGTCGGGGCTCTCGCTCGTGTGGTTCACCATTTTCGGTGGCACCGCGATCCGCATGGAGCACAGCGGGAATTCGATTTACGGTGATGGCAGTACTGAATCGCAATTGTTCAACCTGCTCCACCAGCTCCCGGCCGGTTTGTTCTTCAGTATTTTCGCGGTGATCTTGCTGGGCACGTTCTTTATTACGTCTGCCGATTCAGCTTCTACCGTGATGGGCTCAATTTCGCAGGGTGGGCGCGCTACAGCATCCCCGTGGCTGACCGGCATGTGGGGCGTGCTCACGGCAGCGATCGGCCTTACCCTGCTGATTTCAGGAGGCGACCGCGCACTGTCCAACATCCAAAACGTGACGATCGTGGCGGCCACGCCCTTCCTTTTCATTATCGGAGCGCTCATGTTCGCAATCGTGCGGGATTTGCGTAACGACGTCGTCTACCTCGACCAACGCGAACAAGAAGCGTTCAGCCGCCAACTGGCTATCGAACGCAGGCATCGCCGAGAACGAGAAGAACGACGACGACGGCGCGAGGTCCGTTCCCGAGGCCGCAAACGCGGTGGGCGAGCGGGGCACCATAAGCGTGCAGCGGGCGCCGAACAACGGTGATGGCCGGCGTTGAAAGCCGGGCTGAACGTCGCAAGCCGAGCCGAACGTCGTCGGCGAGCTATCCGTGAAACAATGAGGGTATGAAACCTCAGAACTTCCAGCCCTCGGATGATTTTTGGACGCCCGCGGCCTCCCGTTACGACGACGTGCCGATCGTCCCCTGCGGGAACTCCGGCCTGCACCTGCCACGAATTGCGCTTGGCCTGTGGCACAACTTCGGTGATGACCGCCCGTTCCAAACCCAGCGGGATATCGTGCGCTACGCCTTCGACCGCGGCGTGATCCACTTCGACTTGGCGAACAACTATGGGCCGCCTGCAGGCTCTGCCGAGGAGAACTTCGGGCGAATCATTGCCAAGGATCTGCGCCCGTATCGTCATGAGATCGTGATTTCCACGAAAGCGGGCTGGAACATGTGGCGCGGGCCGATGGGCTTCGGCGGTTCACGAAACTATCTGTTGACTTCGCTCGACGAATCACTGGCTCGCATGGGCGTCGACTACGTGGACATTTTCTATCACCATCGGCCAGACCCCGACGTCCCACTTGCCGAAACGATGCTTGCTCTGCACGACGCCGTCCGCTCCGGCAAGGCGCGGTACGCTGGGATTTCGTCGTACTCGGCCAGTGCCACGAAGGAGGCTCAGGCGATCATGCGCGAGCTGGGCACGCCACTGGTGATTCACCAGCCGTCGTATTCGATGCTCAACCGGTGGGTGGAAGACGGCGAACCGTCGCTGCTTGACTCGGCTGCAGCCGAGGGCATGGGCGTGATCGCGTTTTCGCCGCTCGCGCAGGGCATGCTCACCGACAAGTATTTAAACGGCGTGCCCGAGGGATCACGCCTCGACCAGGGCAAAGTCACGCGCGACTATTTCACCGACGAGGTGCTCGGGCACGTGCGGGCGCTCAACGAGATTGCTGCTGGCCGCGGGCAGACCCTAGCGCAGATGGCGATCGCGTGGATTTTGCGCGACCAGGGAGAGCGGACCGTGACGACCGCGCTGGTGGGAGCCTCGTCGGTTGACCAGCTCGCCGACTCGCTCGGAGCCGTGGAGAACACCGAGTTTTCAGCTGAGGAGCTAGCGCAGATCGACGAACACGCCGTCGACTCTGGTATTAACAGCTGGTGGGGTGCCACCCAGTCGCGGGCGTAAAACAGGCTCGGGCAAAGACGCGCAAGCTCGGGCAAAACGCATGTGATCATAAACGCGCGTGTGGACAAAGAAGCGTGCGTGGACAAAGGCACACGTGGGGTTAAACAGGAGGCTCCGTGAATATTTCAACCTTGGACCAGTTAATTTTGGACGTCGCACGACACGAGGTGCCCCGGCCCGCGCGGGTGGCTATCATCGACGACCCACACGGTGCGTTGCTAAGGTCCGTGCTGTCGTGGGATGGCGTCGACGCCGTGTTGGTCGGCTCGCGAACCATCGACCAGGCGCGGGCTGCGCGGCAGATCGCCGACCAGGCCGGTGCTGACAATGTGCGTGTGGCGGGTGTTGACGGGCCGCTACGCCTCGGAGATTTCTTCGCTGAGACGCTTGCGGGTGAGCGCGCCGGGGCGAACGCCGGCAATCCTGCTGGTAGTGAGCTCGGCGAGACCGCAAGTAGTGAGCTCGGCGAACCTGCCGACAGCGCACCAGGCATTGACCTGGCCCTTGGCCATACTCCAAAGTCCCTCGAGGAGGTGGCCTATCTTGCCGCCGCGGTGGCTGGTGCCGCCGCAAGCCGAACCCCGAGCGGTGAGACTACCGGCGCTTCCGAGCCGGATCAGTCTGCCGTCCTCGTACTCGGCGCGAACAACAAACACATGGATCGTGGTCATAACGCCACGCTTGCCGAGTACTTTTCTGACGTGCGGGCGAGCAGGGGCCGTGGCAAGTTCCGCGCACTCGTCGCGGGCGGTAAACCGACCGGCCGCACCTATGCTCCCGCTGTCGGAAACGCTGACGCCGGTCCGATCTTTGGCGTAGGTGGAGTGTTTAGCGGCGCTACCGAAGATCATGGCGGGCGGCTGCTCGTCGATGCAGCACTGCCTGAACTTGAGGCCGCAGTACGCGACCATCGGGCAGCGAGTAATCCGTGGGATTCTTGGGAACGGCCGGAGGACTCGGCGTTGGGAAATTCAGGCTTGAGTGCTTTCAACGTCGTCGATCTCGGTTGCGGTAACGGCTCGGTAGCGCTCGCGGTGCTCGATGCGTTGCCAGCCGCTCACGTGTTGGCCACCGATTCACATGCGGATGCCGTGGTATCGGCGTCGTTGACCTTGCGTGAGTTTGTGGATGCTGGGCGTGCTCGGGTGACGTGGGACGATGCGGCCGGCCAAGAACCGGAAGCGAGCGCGCACGCAGTTCTGCTGAATCCGCCCTTCCATGCGGGCAATGCTATTGATGCCACGTTGGTGCACGGTCTGCTGGATGCCGCGCGGCGACTCCTCGCGCCCGGCGGCCTGCTTTTCATGGTGCACAACAACCATCTGCGCTACCGGCCAGAGGTGGAGGCGCGCTTCGCCAACGTCGAGCAAGTGGCCCGCAACCCGAAGTTCACGGTGTTGCGTGCCCAGGCCTAGCCGCCGCCTCTGCGTTATTGCTATATAAGCAGAAATGGAGAGGTTCGGAGCGCTCGAGTCCGCCAAAACTGCTATATAAGCAGAAACGAGAGAACAGGCCGGCCTTCGAGCTCCCAGGCCCGATAACAAGACTCGAAAAAAGGTGGGCAGACCCGAAGGTCTGCCCACCCCTGTTAGCTGTAGTCAGCTTGAGCGGAGGACTTAGCCGCCGCGCTTGGTGCGAACCATGTCGCGTAGCACGTCGTCGTCGAGATCTGCGAGCTCGTTGACCAAGATTTGCTTCTCGATCCGTTGCAGATCCTTGAGCGGCAACGCAGACAGGTGATCGATGATCTGCTGCTTCGACTCGTCGAGGGTCGGCTGTGGTGCCGGAGCTGCGGACTCGGCCATCTTGCCGCCGTCGCGGCTGCCGCCACCCTTCGGAACGGTCATCACGATCGACAGGATCGCGGCGAGCGCCATCACTGCATTAATGATCATGACGACCATGCCGGCGAAGCGTAGCGAGACGTTATCCTGAACGCCCACGTACTCCACGCCAACAGCCATCGGTTCGCCAGCCTTGAGCGCGTTGAACACGGCCAGCGAAATCGCCAGACCGAGAGCGCCACCCAGCGAGGATGCCATCTTGTAGATACCCGAACCGGCACCGGCCTGGTCGGCAGGCAGGTTCGAGAGCGCGGCGTCGGTGGACGGGGTAGCGTAGAACGCCAGACCCAGACCGAACAGACCGTAGCCGATAACAGCGAGGATCTTGTAGGTGTCAAGGTAGACGAAGGTCGGGGTCAGGAACAGCGCCGACAGGATGACGATCAGCATGCCCCAAATCATCGGCTTACGCGGGCCGAAGCGCTGAAGCAGTTTTTCACCGAAGCGGATGAACGTGACGATCATGATGCCGTAGCTGAGCGTGAGCAGGCCAGCGCCCATCGTGCCGAGGTAGCCGTCCTGACCAGGCTGACGTGCACCGATGAGAACGAGCTGCGACACGTTGAGCAGGCCGATCGTTGCATTGGCGAGGAAGTTCGAGATCGTGGCACCAGTGAAGGTGGTGTTCTTGAACAGTCCGAAGTCAATGAACGGGTTGTCGGCCTTCTGCTCGATACGTACGAAGATGAACATGCCGATGACGGCGACGGCGGCCAGGCCAAGTGTGATTGGCGAGGTCCAACCAGCAGGTTCGCCGGCTTCGTTGATCGGCGGCATTTGCGCGCCGAAGATCAGCGCAACCATGAGCGAGAGCAGGGTGATGAGGAAGACGATCAGGCCAGGCCAGTCGAAACGCTTCTTCGGGCCCTTCTGCTCGACCTTCGACTCGGGCGTGCCCCAGATGAGGAGCATGGCGAGGATCGACACGATGATGTTGATGATGAAGATCCAACGCCAGTTGATCTGCTGGGCAACAATACCGCCAAACACGGCAGCAAAGCCCGAGCCGCCCCATGAACCGATCGACCACATGGACACGGCGCGCTGACGTGCTTCGCCCTCCCAGTATGTCTTCAGCAGTGCCATGGTGGACGGCATGATCATGGCGGTCGACAGGCCCTGAAGAACACGGCCGGTCAGCATGAGCGGCGTGGCCAGCGGGCCGGAAGCGAGCACGAGCAGTGCGGAGCCGACAACCGACAGGATCAGGCCGAGCATCGTCATCTTGACGCGGCCAACGCGGTCGGCCATACCGCCGAGCACCACGATGAACAGACCGGAGAACAGGCCTGCGATCGGGGCTGCGAGCGACATGATCGATTCGCTGATGTATTCAGTGCCGATGTCATCAACGATGGTAGAAACGAGGTTGCCGATCGTACCGGCGAAGAGCCAGTAGGTGACGACGGCAAGAACGAAACCGAGGAGAACCTTATCGTTGCCCTTGAATTCCGTCTTTTGTTGAGTTTGCGTGGACATTAGTCCTCCTTGCCGAGGTACGCGAGTGCTGCCGCTGCTGCGGCTTCCGTACCTGTAGTTAGTGTGGGTTGCATTGCGGGCAGGAACTTCGGATTGTGGTTCGGATAGGTGGGTTCACCTTCGAGGAATCCGCCGAGCCCAAAGTATGCGTATGGGATGTCGAACGCGCGTGGAACGTTCGTGAAGTCTTCGGATGCGGTGATCGGGTCAAGTTTGACTACGCGATCTTCACCGAGGTACTTCTTCAACGACGCTGTAATCTTCTCGTTCACCTCGGGATCGTTGATCGTGGAGGGGAAGCGGTCGAAGATTTCGAACTCGGGTTCCTTTTCGACGCCGGCTGCCTGGCATTCACCGATGGTGATGCGCTTGATCGCGTCGATGATTGCTTCGCGGACTTCATCCTTGTAGGCGCGGACGTTGAGCAAAAGCTCTGCCGACGCCGGGATGATGTTCGCCTTGGAACCGGACTGGAAGGCGCCAACTGTGACGACGCCGAAGTCGAATGGCGAGACTTCGCGTGCCACGATCGTCTGCAGACGCAGAACGACTGCGGACGCGATGACGACGGGATCAATGCCCAGGTGCGGCATCGAACCGTGCGAGCCCTTACCGTGAATGGTGATCTTCAACGAGGCCGCAGTGGAGAGTACCGGACCCGCCGTCGTGCCAACCTTGCCGGAGACCGGAGCGGTAAGAACGTGCTGGCCGAGTGCCACGTCGGGCTTCGGGATCTTGTTGACCAGGCCGTCGTCGACCATCGACTGCGCACCTTCAGCGGTCTCCTCGCCTGGCTGGAAGAGTGCGAGGTAGGTGCCTGACCAGGCGTCCTTGTTGTCTGCCAAAATCTTCGCCGCACCAAGTGCACACGAGACGTGCATGTCGTGGCCGCACGCGTGCATGACGGGCTGCTCAACGCCGTCGCGGTCTACTTGCTTCGCCGTCGAAGCGTAGTCGACGCCCGTGTCTTCTTTGACAGGCAGGCCGTCGAAGTCCGCGCGGAACAGTACTGTTGGGCCTTCGCCGTTTTCGAGAATGCCGACGACGCCGCCGCCGACTTCCACCGTGTCGTATCCGATAGCGGCGAGCTCCTCGCCGATGCGCTTGAGCGTGTTCGTCTCTTGCATGGATAGTTCGGGTGTCTTATGCAAGTGGATGTATAGATCCTCTTGCCAGTCCTTGAAGCCCTCAATGTTTGCCTTGAGGTCAACCAGTGACATGTTTCCTCCTTTATTAATGCTGTCCAGCTAGGGATTTAGCCATCAGAATAAAGCCTAGTCGAAAAGCCGCGCGGAGGTGAGGATTGCAACAAAGTTGCCATGATTTTCACGACGCCGGCGGTGTATGGCGTCGTGAAAATATTATGCGGCGGAAATTTTTAACTGCGTGGTTTATGCGCAGCGAGCGCTGTCCGGTGTAAGTTATGCCTTCACGTATCCGTAGCCCTCAGCCTGAAGCCGGGCGATTTCTACGATTCCGGCGTCGACGACGCGCACGTAGTCCGGGATTAACTCCACTTTGACTTGCCGCTCATCCAAGGCGACTTCGCAGACGACAAAGTCAACGCCTTCTGCTTCCAAGCCGCGGATGCGTGCCATCCGGTTCGGGTCAGCTTCTAGCTGGGAGAACGACCTGACCGCACCGCCGTTAGCGACGACGACGGCGCGGTTGCTGGCGTCCGAGCGCACGAAGTTGCGTACCGAACGCAGCGTGAATGGCCAGCGGTCGTTTTCGTTGATGTGGAACACGAGCTTGTAGTTCGACATGATTTTCTCCTTTGAAAATTCGGAGCACAATTTAGTGTTGCTAGCCACATTACCGCGCCCTGCGGATATTTTCACGTCAAGATAATAAGTTCGTGTCCCTTTATTCAGTTGTTGGTGCGCCGATCAGTTATTTGAGCTGGTCAAGCGCCTGGGCGAGATCTGCGATCACGTCGTCGGCATCCTCCAGACCCACCGAAATACGGACGAGCCCCGGGGTGATGCCCGCTTCGATGAGCCCGGCGTCGCTGACCTGCCGGTGCGTCATCGATGCCGGATGCAGCACGCACGAACGCGAATCGGCCACGTGAACTTCACGCGAAACCAGTTTGAGCGCGTCCATGAACGTGGTGCCAGCCTCGCGCGTGCCGACGTCGATGGCGATCACGCCGGAGAACCCGCCGTCGAGGTATTTCTTCGCCAGCTCGTGGTAGGGGGAGCTGGGCAGGCCGGGGTAGCGCACTTCGCCGATGACGTCCGTGCGTGTGTCGAGGTACTGCGCAACTTTGAGCGCGTTGTCGCAGTGCCGGCGCATGCGCACGTGCAAGCTTTCGAGGCTGAGGTTGAGCATGAACGCCGAGTGCGCGGCCGGGTACATTCCGAAATCGCGCATGAGCTGCATGCGTGCCTTGATGACGTTCGGCGCGGCCGCGTAGTCCTTCGTGTAGACGACGCCGTGGTACGACTCGTCTGGTGTGGTGAAGTCCGGGAACTTGCCGTTGGTGTAGTCGAACGTGCCCGAATCGACGATCATGCCGCCCACCTGGACCGCGTGCCCGTCCATGTATTTGGACGTGGAGTGGATGACGATATCAGCGCCATATTCGATTGGCTTGCACAGCACCGGCGTGGCAAACGTGGAATCGACGATGAACGGCACGCCCATGTCGTGGGCGATCTTCGCGAACTTTTCCAAGTCGAGGACGGCCATCGACGGGTTGGAGATCGTCTCGCCGAACATCAGCTTCGTGTTGTCCTTGAACGCTGCCTTGATCTCTTCTTCCGAGGCGTCCTGGTCCACATAGATCGCTTCGATGCCGAAGCGCTTGAGCGTGACGGTGAACAGGTTGAGCGTGCCACCGTAGATTTCCGAGGAGGTGACGAAGGAATCGCCAGCCGAGCACAGGTTCATGATGGAGATCATCGTTGCGGCTTGACCCGACGACGTCGCCATCGCCGCCGCCCCGCCCTCAAGGTCGGCGACCTTCTGCTCGACCGCCATCACCGTCGGATTCGCGAAGCGCGAGTAAATGAGCGCGTGGGTTGGTTCGTCAAACACGGCTGCGATCGCATCCGACGAATCATAGGTGTAGGTGGTTGACTGCACGATGGGCAGCTGGCGTGGCTCGCCGTTTCCGGGCTGGTAGCCAGCGTGAATGTATTTCGTTTCGTCCTTCACAGTGCCTCCTTGAGCTGGGCGGTTACTGCGCGGTCAGCGCTCTTGGAAGTATCCTAATCTGCCAAGCGGCAAGGCGCAGAAGTGTCCGCGGTGGGCGGGCTCGGTAGTTTCGCTGTTCCGGGGGTACCTGTTTGCTTCGCGGGGTACCAAATCCGGCGATTTGTCTACCCCCGGAACGCAACGGGTACCCCGGGAATCCTTAAACTGACCGGGCGTGCGGCTGTTCACTGCTGTCGTCATTGACGGTGCAGTATCCCAAACTTGAAAAACTCATTGACGGCGAGAACTAACGTGCGTAGATTTGGCGCTAATGAGACAACCGTTTCATTTTTCACCAAAGGAATATAAGTGGGATTATCTCCCATCCCGCCCCATTGACAAAGGGGGACGCAAATGCATACCAAGAATAAAATCAAAGCAGCATTGGCAGCACTCGCTTTGGCTGTCACTGGAATTTTTGCAGGAACCGTACCCGCGCAAGCGTTTAGTTCAAGTTCCTCTCTCACCGCGAATGGCGTTACCTACAAGGTGTCGGCATACTCTTGTAATCTTTATTGGAGATCTTGCAATTGGAGCACCACTGCGTCGCTCAGTAAATCAATGAGGTACACCCACACCTCAAGAGTGAAAGCAAACGGATTTGGAGTCAAGGTGACAATCTCAAAATCTCCAGGCGCGACCCTGTCTGGAAACAGCACCAATCTTGTGACATCGACGCAACGCGGATATGGGCGCTATTCGCAAAATAAGGGTTTGGCGACGCCGTCGTTGTTCTCCGTGAGTGTTGCGGCTCGTTCTTCACTGACAGCCGGGGGACGAACTGTATCCACGGGCTGGACAACGTGGTGATAATCCGAACGGTTAGGGGCGCGAAGAAGGGGTCTTTGCCCTTCTTCGCGCTCCTAGCAAGTGCTAGTCTCATTGTTGGGTGTACGACAACTGTAAATAATGCTCACGACAGCATAGACCAAGCCAAGGCATCGGGACAGAGCCTACTTACTGCGAACGGTCTTCTATACCCACCCGAGTTATGGGGTGCAATCGAGCCGACGACGCTTGCCAGACTCAGCTATGCCCAGCTTGATGCAACGACAGCTCAGAGCTGGGACCTCACTCCTCAAGAAACGATTCATGCAATCCGCGAAGAAATGCCTGAGTTCACCGACGTTTACGTGAACTACTTGGTCGCAAACGCTTTGGATCGTGGCGTGTCAATGCCTGGCGCCGATCAGCCCTTTGGTATTAGCGATGACTCTTTAATTGAACAATGGGAAGATGCTCCAACCAATGATCTTCCAGTTGTCGGTATGTTGTATATTCATGCCATTGCCCAACAACGAGATCTTTCACTCCCCTTTAGTGATGCCCATCTAGAGGCTATCGAAGTGGCTTTCCGGTCCGATGATCTTTTCCAGGCGTCGGTTGCGTTTGAATTAGCGTCGCATTTTGCTCCGAGCCAGTTCGAATACGCTGACCTGCCGACGAATATTGCTGAGCCATCCGATGCGCCGTTGGCGCTTGCGAGTCTGCAGCGATCTGGCGTGGACTACGATTCAATTCCACATGACTTAGTAGAGATGGCAATTGCGAATGCGTCCACTTCTGACAACGCGTTTGTAGAAACAATATTTGCCTTACAGGACTGGGGTAGGGACGACGATGCCCATAACTTGTTTACCTATTTTGACCAAAGAAGGGTGTTTTCTCCTGTGGAAGTGCTGGACCAACCTCAATTTTTGGGCTCAGAGGGTTCCACATATCGTGTACTTCGCTACGAAGAAGAAACAGGAACTAAACTCACAACGGAGGCTGAACGCGACATTGTTCAGGAGACGTTGGAACAATCGAAATCTGATGATCCCTCAGTTCAGTTGGCAGTCACAGGATCACTTGTCTACCTTGATCCCGATTCGGTTAATCATCAAGAGCGCTCTGCGGTGATTGAGCGGGCATCCTCACAGCTCCAGTTTGATTCGGGTGGAAAGCTCGAACTTGAAGACGCATTCATGTGGATGTCGATCGCCGAAACAGCACATACGCTTGATGTTGCAGTCACCTATCCTGGACTATCAGAGGAGGCCTTCCAGACACTCGAACAGGAAGAGCCAGAAGTCGTAGCCCCAATAACTGCAAAATTAGTCCTTGCGATTGATACCGCAGAAGGCTCATCCGGGGATGCTGACGTGCTCCGCCTTTCGAAGATTCTTGAGAAACGTGCAAATGGAGCCAACCTTTCTGATATCTCCACCTCAGAGTTTGTTCACCTGCAGGTGGCATATCAGACGGCTACGAGCCAAATTCTGTTTCCACAAGCAGACTTTAAGCAGGAACTCGAATCTCGTGAGGGTGATTGCCGGGGCGGCTTTTCTGACATGGTACGTGAAACACGAACCCCTAAATCCGAATGCTCTATTGAGACAAACCGAATTTTGAAAGGAAATAAATTATGAGGAGTCGATCGTTCATCTGTTGCGTTACCGTTATTGTACTTGGACTCGCCGCATGCTCTCTGACGAACGAAGCTGAGCCGACGCTAACACCCACGGTTGATGATGCTGCGATTAATAACGCTTACTATCAATGTCTCGTCGATGCAGGCGTTCCTGCCATAATCTCGGAGGACGGCGCGATTTCATACAATGCGGAGACCGATGAGCAGGCAAGCCTCTATGAGGCAGCTGATGTTGCGTGTCAAGAACAAATTGAAGCGGCAAATCCCCAGATCGCGAGCAACCTCGATGAGCTAAATGCGCTTTATGATCAGATGACGAAAGTCCAGGAATGTGTTGCGGCTAACGGAATTGCGGTGGGTGAATGGCCATCGCGTGAAGTTTTTCTCGAAAACAATGGCGACTATTCAGTTCCAATCACTCTAGAACCGATGACTTTCGAACAGCTCGAAGAGCTTTGCCCTGATGAGATGGCGGCGCTTCCATGACCGCTCATCTAGTGTAAATCATTGAGCAGTGTAATAACGCTAAGGTCTCTTCTCCTTACTAGCTTGCTAGGAGTTTTCTCATGAAGAACAGATATTTAACCGTCGTGGGGCTCGGAGGAGCTGTACTTCTTCTGATCGTAACGGCATTTGGTTTAGGACGCTGGACGATGCATGAGGCTATGGAAGCGGGCTCCCCAACTGCCGAAACGGTTGAAGGAGAAATGTATTGGACGGTCAAACCCGAGCAAATTGGCCGGACGATTAACTACAGTGCAACAATTTCCTCGCGCATGGTCGACGGGCCGTTGGTTCATAATGATGGCGTCATTACAGCAATTCTCGGTTCTGGCGATACCCTCAATGAGGGGGCGCCAATTCTTGAGGTCAACCTTAAGACCATTGTCGTCGGCCAAGGTAACATTCCTGCCTTCCGTGACCTTGTTGAAGGGGAGGCCGGAGCAGATGTGCAGCAACTGCGTGACTTCTTGTGTCGCAATGGCTACGGCGTGTGCGCAGAAAATGAGGTCTTCACTCCGGCGATGTCGAAAGCTGTGCGCGCCTGGCAGAAAACACTAGGCAACGCTGAGACGGGGATCGTTCTCAAAGGCGACATTATGTGGTTTAGTAAGGCTCCTGTGTACGTGCATGTCAATAAAGACATTGCGGTAGGGAGCGCGGTCACAGCTACCGATCGTCCCATTATGATCCGATCAGGTGAGCCTTATGTGGAGATCAAAGCATCTGAAGAGCAGCTGGCGATCATTCCATCAGGCTCCCCCTTCACGCTCGAAGGCAAGTTATCGGGTGTCGTAGGTGAATTCACCCCAACCTTTTCATCTACAGGCGAAGCTGATGGGTATGTGGCTCCACTTCTTTCGGAGGATGGTGCCGAATCTATCTGTCATGAAGAGCCGCTGTGCGAAGAACTCTTGGCGGGGCAGGAAAGCGTCATTGCAAACATTGACATCCAGACAATTCCCCAGCAAGAAGGGCTAGGCGTGCCGACAACAGCTGTCATGTCCTCTGCAGATGGTTCGACGTATGTCACGTTATCTGACGGCGAGCGTAAATCAGTCACAGTGCTTGCGAGTGCTGGTGGAATAAGCCTAGTTGAAGGACTTGTGGAGGGTGACTTAATTAGGCTTACCGGAGAAGCTTCATCGACGCCAGAGTCAACCAGATCCGCGAGGTCGGGCAAGACAGAATCTGAGGATCTTGTCGGGGAGGATGGCCTCGTCGCGGATGAGACAGAATGAAGTTAGGCGAGTATTAGCGGGAGATATCTAGAGAGCTGTGACGATGAATTGGCAGAATCGAGCGAGCAAACGTGACTGAATTTGAAGAAACAGCGGTAGTGTTGGAGCATATCCGCTTCGGATATAGAAAAAGAGCTCCACTTTTCACCGACTTTGACATGTCAATCCCGAAAGGGAAAATGACAGCTATTACTGGTCCATCCGGATGTGGAAAATCGACGCTACTTTATATTATTGCGGGACTTCTACGTCCATATGCAGGGTCGATAACCGTAGACGGTGTAGAAATCCTCAATATGACAGATAGGGAATGCTCTAGGTTTCGTGCAACCCAAACGGGTTTTGTGTTTCAAGATTTCGTGCTCGACCCGAACCGATCCATTCTTGATGCTGTTCTCGAGCCGTGTATCTACGCGAACTACGATGAAAATTCTTTTAAGGCTCGTGCGCGCCATTTGCTCGATTCTTTCGGTGTGCTTGCGCCGGAAACTGCCACGCCTTTGGAGATTTCCGGTGGGCAAGCACAGCGAGTTGCACTCGCTCGTGCTGTTTTGCTCGATCCATCCGTAATATTCGCTGATGAACCAACAGGTAATTTAGATAAAGATTCGGCAAAAATTGTTCTGGATGTTCTGCATGACCTAACAACACAAGGTACTTCAGTTATCGTTGTGACCCACGACGACCGTGTCGCTGAGCGTGCTGACCATGTAGTGGGGTTGGAACGTGTTACGTGAAGCTTTCCGATCTATGAATCAGTCACTTCTTCATACAGGGCTGCTTATCTTCACAATTCTTGTTGCGACGATGGCTGTTGTACTTCAGTATGGTCAGGCGAGCAATCGTGTCAAAGAAATCCAAGAAACTTTCCACCAACCCGAGTTCCGCACGGTCGAACTAGTAGATGAACGAGAGTCGTATCCTTTGCAAGTAGATCGTATGGAACTACCGCTGAGAATCTCCGCTGTCCAACGGGTGTGGTCGCTATCACCAAGTTTCGATGTAAAGAATCCAGTGCTACCGGATCGCGGACGATTCTCAGCTGTTTACTTGACAGGAGACTTCGATGATCTGCCTATTACTCTGACATCGGGTCGAATACCGAATCGCACGTGCGAAGCGATCGCTCCGCGTATAAGCAAACAGAATTTAGGGCTAGATGAGAGCGGAGGCTTGATATCAACAGCTGGCGGCCAGCAATTCACTGTCGTCGGCTACTTTGAACCGGAACACAAGAGGGCTCCCCAATCCATTTTGGTATATGGCTGTAAAGCGCCAAAGATCCGGTCCATTTGGCTAGAAGTAGAAGACGTCGATACAATTGACAAGGCGGTTACGAGTACTCTGAAAATTCTCGAATTGAACCCTGCTACCACGAGTATTTCAAAGTCCGAGGCCATCGCTGAGATAGGTCGGAAGATTAACGATTCCCAACAGAACCACACCATCCTTACCGTCGGGACGGCTCTAATCGTAGCGACACTCATTGTTAGTCTCATCTCAGCGATGATGGTGAACTCACGAAAGGTTGAATTTGGCCGTAGACGTGCCTTAGGAGCTTCAAGAAAGTTTCTTCTCGGCTTGGTCACAGTCCAGATCGTACTCACAGTCGCTCTCGCTGCTATTCTTGGAATTGCCTTGGCTGCCATCATTGTTGCAGTCATCTGGCCGCTTGGGTTACCGACCCCGGCGTTTTGCTTTGGATTAGCCGGAACTCTCGTATTCGGCAGTATCATCGCCCAAACGCCATCCGCGATTTTGGCGGCTTTCCGAGATCCTGTCGAAGTACTCCGCACCCCGTAAGGACGGGCGATATTGCCATCGAGAGCCTTGTTGAATTCCACTCAGTGGGTTAGAGTCGCTTTTTGCCGAACTCTGATGGAGTAGCCCGCGGTGGGTAGGCTAGATCCAGCTGGGCATCCACATGTGGATCCGCCAGAACCAGCGCGGAACCGGGGTGCCCCACCATAGCGGCATCCAGAAAATAGCTGCGGCTACGATCAGCCCGGTCACCGCACCCACCATGATCCATTGCCGGCGGCCAGCTGGGCGGATGTCGACGACGGCGGGGCGCAGCTCGTGCGGTCCGGTTTGCTCAGTGCCGATCCGGGTGAACACCGCATTCAGTGGGCGGGGGTAGGCGCGCGGCGGCCGCAGCATCCCGGTGAGCCACGCCAGTCCGAACGTGAGCGCAAGAACGGTAAACGGCAGGAACGCAATGGCATAGAACTGGTAGATCGTGCGATCCAGGTACATGAACCACGGCGCATACATGGCCAGGTATCCGGCGAGGATCGCCCAAGCACGCCAGTCGCGGAGCCGAATCGCCGCCCATAGCACGACGACGAGCGCGGCCGCCGCCAGCCACCATACGAACGGGTTGCCCACCGAGGTGATGGCAGAGACGCAGTCGTCAGCTGGGCACGACCCGGCCGGTAAATCCTCGCCCGCACGCCAGTAGAAGCTCACGGGCCGCAGTTGCAGCGGCCACGCCCACGGCAACGACTGATAGGTGTGTTCGGAGTCCAGTCCGGTATGGAACTTCATCGTTTCGGCGTGGTAGTGGAGCCAGGAATTGACGACGGCGGGCGCGCCGTCTATCGGCATCGGCACCTGCTCTGCGGCGGGCAAGTTCGCGTTGCGTGCCTGCTGGTCGCGCGCCCATTGGCGATCCCAGCCCACGGGGTGGGCTAACCATGGAATCCACGCGGCGATGTAGGCAAGTAGAGCCGTCGGCACGAGCTGGAAGAATGCGGGCACGCCCTCGCGCCAAAAGCCCGCGCCCGCCCACAGCTTTGCGCCGACCTCTTTGCGGGCGGCCACGCCCCACGCGAATGCGAAGATTCCGAACGCGGCAACCGCATACGCACCCGACCACTTCACCCCGCACGACAGCCCGAGCAGCACCCCTGCCGCGATGAGCCAGGGGCGCCAGCCGGTGCGCGGGGCCCACGGGTCGGCGGGAACCAGCCGCCCGTCGTCGTGAATCCGTAGCTTATTGCTGGCGACGGCGTGGGCGAGCTTCGCCCGCGAATGGTCGCGGTCCTTGAGCAGTGCCCAAAAGCCGGCTAGGACGAAGAACATCAAGATGTTGTCGAGCAGGCCCGTGCGGGCCATGACGATCCCCATCCCGTCGAGCGCCATCGCGACGCCGGCGAATCCAGCGAGCACCACCGAGTTAAACAGCCGCAAGGCGATCCGGACGACGAGTGCCACGGCCAGTACGCCGAGCAACGCCGTCGTGAACCGCCAGCCGACGCCGTTGTCGTCGCCGAAGATGCGCATGCCCAGGCCCATCAGCCACTTGCCGAACGGAGGGTGAACCCAGCGGTCGGGGTCGTCTTTAAGTGCGGAGAGGTCACCTGCCACGAACAGCTCGTTCTGGTCATCGCCTTCCCACGCGCGTTCGTAGCCGAAATTCAGCAGCGAGTATGCGCCTTTGACGTAGTAGGTTTCGTCGAACACCATCTCGTGCGGATAGGTAAGCCGGGTCAGGCGCGTGACCGCGGCGAGCAGCGCCGCCAGGCATGTGACGATCCAGCCGCGTAGTCGTATCTGTGCGGGGAGCGTGGCGCCTTTCGGGAAAAGGCCGAGGCGGCCGCGCAGCTCGTCTTCGTATTGGGCGCGCTTAGCGGGAGTGAGGTGGATCGTGGTCACGCGCATGAGTCTACCGGCCGTGGACGGCGTCCGAGAATGTCGGAGCGAACGCGTAGAATCGAGCGCATGAACGAACTCGATCGCCGCGGCCGCCTCGCCCTGCAGCGCCTGCTTCCCGGCGTCGCCAGCACACTTCCGGGCGTCGACAGCAGCCCAGGGCAAACCGCTGACCCAGGGCAAACCGGCGCGCAATCTGGGAAGTTGGTCGTGCGTTCGCCGCTGACGGGCAGCGAGATTGCCGCGCTGAGCACCACTCCGGTGGCCGAGCTAGACTCCGTGTTCGCCGTGGCCAGACGCGTGCAAAAGCGCTGGGCAGCCGCCGACTTCGAGAGTCGTAAACAAGCAATGCTTGCCTTTCACGATCTCGTGTTCGCGGAGCAGGAGGCCCTGCTCGACCTCGTCCAGTGGGAGACGGGAAAATCCCGCGGCGCGGCCTTCGAAGAAATCGCAGATGTTGCCATCAACGCCCGCTATTACGCCCGAAGTGCAAAGTCGGCGCTTGCCGATCAGCGCGTACAAGGGGCGATGCCGATCCTGACGAAAGCGGTGGTCACCCGGCAGCCGAAGGGCGTCGTCGCTGTTATTTCTCCGTGGAATTATCCGCTTACGCTCACGGCGTCTGATGCCCTTGCTGCGCTCATGGCTGGCAACGCGGTGGTGCTGAAGCCGGATTCGCTCACGCCGCTCACGGCGCTCGCCGTCAAGGCGTTGTTTGAGCGGGCGGGCTTGCCTAAGGATCTGTTTCAGGTGGTGATCGGGCGCGGCTCAGATCTGGGGACGCCGATGATCGAGCGGGCGGATTACGTGATGTTCACGGGGTCTACCGCTACGGGCAGGCATATCTCGCGGCAGGCGGGCGAGCGGCTCATCGGTTTTTCTGCCGAGCTAGGTGGGAAGAACGCGATGATCGTGCGCGCGGATGCCCCGCCCGGGAAAGCAGCAGCGGGCGCGGTGAAAGCGTGCTTTTCAAATGCTGGCCAGCTGTGTATTTCGATTGAGCGAATCTACGTGCACGAGCGCGCATGGGATACCTTCGTGCCGGCGTTCCTTCGCAAGGTCAAGGCGATACGCGTGGAGGGCTCAATGCGCTGGGAAGCGGACATGGGGCCGCTGATTTCGCAGGCGCAACTCGAAAAAGTTAAAGCCCACGTCAGTGACGCCCGCGCGAAAGGCGCCACCGTGCTGGCTGGCGGCGAGGAGCTTCGCGGCGTCGGGCTGTGGGGGTATGCACCAACGGTGTTGACAGGCGTGACACCCGACATGGAAGTTTTTGCCGAGGAAACGTTCGGGCCGGTCGTCTCGTTGTATCGGGTGAGTTCCGACGACGACGCCGTGCGGCTAGCGAACGAAAGGCGGTACGGGTTGAACGCGGCAATCTGGACCAGGGATGTCGCGGGCGCCGAGGCGCTGGCCCGGCGGCTGGACGCTGGCATGGTGAACATTAATGACGGGTATGCGGCCGGCTGGGGATCGATCGGTGGGATCAACGGCGGGATGAAGGAATCCGGCATGGGGCACCGGCACGGCCCTGAAGGTATCACTAAGTACACGGACGCGCGCCTCGTCGTATCGCAGCGGGTGATGCCCGTGGCCGCGCCGCCCGGGCTTGGCAATAAGGGCTGGGCAAAGGTGATGGGCGGTTTTCTTACGGCGATGCGAAAGCTGCCGCCGTGGCTGGCCGGGAAGTAGGAACCCGTGGCTGACTGGGAAGTAGGAAGCTAGGTGATGAGTGTGCTGAAACGTAGGGTGCCGATTGCGGGCGCGGTCGTCGTCGTGACCGGCGGCGGTTCGGGAATCGGGCGGCTCATGGCGAAAGGTGCGGCGGCACGCGGGGCGAAAGCCGTGCTGGTTTGGGATCTGAGCCAGGACGCGGCGCGTGCGGTTGCCGAGGAGATCGGCCAGCAGGCGCGGGCGGTGTGCGTTGACGTGACGAGCAATGAATCCGTTGCTGCCGCCGCAGAGCAAGCGCTCGAGGAGTTCGGCAGGGTTGACATTTTGATCAACAATGCGGGCATCGTGACCGGCAAGGATTTCCTTTCCGTCACAGAGGCCGACGTGGAGCGTACGTTCGCCGTCAACACGACCTCCCACTATCGAACTGTAAAGGCGTTCCTGCCCGGAATGCTCGAGCGGGACCGCGGGGCGATTGTGACTATCGCGTCGGCGGCAGGGCTGGTTGGTGTGGCGCGTCAGGCCGATTATTCGCCGTCGAAATTCGGGGCCGTGGGCTTCGCGCAATCGCTGCGCGCCGAGCTGCGCCATCGCGGATCGAACGTTCACACGCTTCTGTACTGTCCGTACTATATTTCGACCGGCATGTTCGAGGGCGTGAAAACGAAATTCCGTTTGGTGTTGCCGATCATCACCCCCGACACCGCTGCGCGGCACGTGCTGGACGCCCTCGAGGCCGGGTGCCAGATGAAAGTCGATCCGCCGTTCGTGCGAGCGGCTCAGGTGGCGCAGGCCCTGCCCGTACCGGTGCTCGATAAGCTACTCGACTTTTTCGGTATTAACCAGACGATGGACGATTTCGTGGGGCGCAGCTCGGGAGTTGATGCCGAACCGCGCGGGGCTGATAGCGAACCGCGCGGGGCTGATAGCGAACCGCGCGGGGCTGACGCCGAACTAGCCGAGCGCGCGGTGCAGTCGCGGGAGGGGAAGTAGATCCCGTGGCAGTGGAGATGAGCCCCGAACGGTTCGAAGAACTCGTTGCCGATGCGCTTGACGAAATCCCAGAGCACTTCGCCTCCCAGCTTGAGAACCTCGTGTTCCTCATCGACGACGAGCCAACCGAGGAGCAGCTCAAAGAATCCGACGGGGAAGAACTACTCGGCCTGTACGAGGGGATCGCGCTGACCGACGGGGACTTTTTCGGCTACGCCGAACCCAATCGGATCTGGATTTTCCGCGGGCCAACCCTGCGCATGTGCGAAACCGAGGAAGAGGTCGCGGAGGAGGTAATCATCACCGTCTTCCACGAGGTCGCCCACCATTTCGGGATCGAGGAAGACGCCCTATGGGACATGGGCTGGGCATAGGTTGGCTGGGCATAGGTTCCGGCGGGTTTGGCGAGTTTCGCGGGCTCGCTCGGCTTCGGGGGCGTCCACTCTCGCGTTTCTGCTATATAAGCAGTTTTGAAGGGGTTTGAGGCCGTCGAGTCCCGCATTATTGCTGTGGTAGCAGAAACGCACGAAGGCAGGGTCAGAAGGGGGAGAGCCGCCGCCCGCCGACACGCTCTTACGCGCGTAAAACCTCGCATAAACCCCAATTTACCCCGGTTTTGGGCATAAAAAACGCGGACCCCGTTGTCCGCCTTTCCTACCGGCCACTATGCCGATTGTTATCTGTTATCGGTTGCCGAGCAGCTCAGCCTGAACCACGTGCTCGTGTGCGCGAGCAGCGTTCATGAGAGCGTTGCGGGTAACCTTCATGTTCGAAAACAGCTTCCAGTTCTTCATCAGTGCGTCCCTCCTTTCCTTTCTCCTCACATAGAAAAACCAGCTTTCGCTGGCACTGTGACCCGGTTGGTCACGTCTAAATCTTAACATTGAGATGTACGTATATAAAATTTGTTGCTCATCATCACATATTGGAACACCTGTCCGCATTCCGGGCGGCACTTGGCTCGACTTTTGGGCAGCCCACGCGCTCATGCTCGCGCCCATGTTGGGTGCCAACCTGCGCTATGCGGCGGTAGTCTGGCTCCATGATTGTTTTAGCTGGCACCCCGCTCGGTAACGACGACGACGCCTCACCCCGCCTACGCGCCGAACTAGCGGGAGCCGACCTCATCGCAGCCGAAGACACCCGCAGGCTCCTCAATCTTGCTGGCCGCCTCGGCGTGCAGATCTCGGCGCCCGTCACCGCCTACCACGAGCACAATGAGCGCGACGCCGCGCAGTCCCTAGTTGCCGCCGCCAGCCAGGGCAAGCGGGTGGTCGTGGTAACCGATGCCGGAATGCCTGCGATCTCCGATCCCGGTTACAGGCTGGTGTCGCTGGCTGCCGAACAGGGGGTCGCCGTGACGGTGGTGCCAGGCCCGTCGGCGGTCTTGACTGCGCTCGCGGTCTCGGGGCTAGCCTCAGACAGGTTCGCCTTCGAGGGCTTCCCGCCGCGCAAAGACGGCGAGCGCCGCAGCTTCTTCGCAGCCCTTGCTGCCGAGCCGCGCACCACAATCTACTTCGAAAGCCCGCGCCGCCTCGAGCAAACCCTAGCCGTCATGGCCGACGAGTTCGGCGCCGACAGGCGGGCTGCCGTCTGCAGGGAGCTCACGAAAACCCACGAGGAAATCCGGCGTGGCACGCTGGCAGAACTCGCCGAGTGGGCGCACGACGTACGCGGCGAGATTGTCATCGTCGTCGAAGGCGCCAGCCCACAAGCACGCGACGCCCGGTCGCATGTGCCCGAAGTGCTCGAGTTGGCCGCCGCCGGACTGCGCCTCAAAGATGCCGCCGCACACGTCGCCAAACGCGAAGGCCTACGGAAGAACGAGCTATACGATCTTGCGCTAGCCGCGCGCTCGGCTCGCTAGCTACCCGCTCAGATCGCTCACCGTCTGTTCAGCCCGCTCAGCTCAATAACGTTAGCTTGGGCCGGCTTCGGCCTGACGCTGCGTAGTCGCTAGCCTTGCGGCTTGTAGTCGATGTCCGAGAAGTCAAAGTCGGAGTCGTCGGCGTCGCCGGAAAAATCGATCTCGTCGTCGATGTCGAAATCGTCGAGGTCGAAGTCGGATAGGTCGTAGTCCGAGAGGTCTTCGTCTAGCTCCACGCGGTTGGCGAGCGTGTCAAGCTCCTCTTCTTCGCCGTCTGAAGTCAGTTCGGCGTCGGATTCTTCACCATAGTCGTCGAGGTTATAGGAGTCCTCCGCGGCGATGAGCGGCTTGCCGCGAACCGGTTCGTCGTCGCGATAGTCGGCCGCGCCGTATTCGTCGTCTTCGAAGTCGTCGGCAATCCCGTCGCCGTCGAGGTCGCCGGTCTGCATGTCGTCCCAGTCGGTGTCGTTCCAGTGGTCGTCGTCAGCCTGCCAGCCCTCGTTCCAGTCGGCGCCGGATTCCCAGCCGTCGTCGCCGTCGTCGTCAAAACCGGGGATCGGCGCGTCCTCGCCCTCCTCGTAGAAGCCGAAAGCCTCGCGCGAATCGAGCTGTTCCACGCCGGCCTCGTCCATTTCCACGCGGGCGGCCGCGCCGAGCTCTTCCGACGTCGGCACGGTCAGATCCGAGAAAACCCGCACCTTCCACCCGGAACGCAGGGCGTCCAACGCCGTCTCTTTCACGCAGTGCGATTCGGCGATGCCCACCACGTCAACGGTGGAGACGTCCGCCTTGCGCAAGATAATTTCAAGGGTGTCGCCGGCCGCGTTCTTGCCTTCAAAACCGGAGTAAGCGGCAGAGTATTCGCCCTTCTTCACCCCGTCGTCGAGGGGGAGGGAGGCGATGGCGTCGTGCAGCTCGGCCTCGGCCGTGCCAGCCACGCCGTGCGGCGGCCAAGAATCCACGAAATCGGGCTCGTCAGAAAAGTGGCTACCCGGATCAATATGCCAGTCCTGGGTGGTGACGATGAGGTCGTATTCGTCGGCGTTATCCGTCACGAAATCGGCGATTCGTTCGGCGACGGCGTTGCCGCCCTCCACGCCCAGCGCCCCACCTTCTGTGAAAGTGGGCTGTACGTCAACGATGATCAGTGCGCGAGATTCGGACATGAGGCTACCTCCTTGGTGGCTCCGGTCGTCGTTGCCGCTATTTTACTCGCTATACGCGCACTTTGATACTTGGCTTTCTAACTCGGGCTTATACTCGGCCCACTCCGCGTAGCACATGAAAAAAGGGCTGTTTTACATGCTTTTTGGCAATGAGATTACGCCTGGTCATGTTTTATGCGGATCCGCCCGGGTATCGCCGGTCGCGGAGCGCCGCAGGGCGAGCCGATTCCGGGCAAGTTTCACGTCTGGCGCCGAAAACGCATACCCTAGAGGCATGTCTAGAATCCTTTCAGCTGTCGCTTGGCCCTATGCAAACGGACCACGCCACATCGGCCACGTTGCCGGTTTTGGTGTGCCCTCGGATGTTTTTTCGCGCTACATGCGAATGCGCGGGCACGACGTGCTGATGGTCTCTGGCACGGACGAACACGGCACCCCGATTCTGGTGGCCGCGGAACAGCAGGGCGTCTCACCCCAAGAGTTGGCTGACACGAACAACCGGATCATTGTGGAAGACCTCGTCAAGCTCGGCCTGTCCTACGATTTGTTTACGCGTACGACGACGAAGAACCACGAGGACGTGGTCATGCACCTGTTCGAAGGCTGCCGCGATAACGGTTACATGATCGTGGAAGAAACACCCGTGGCGATCGATCCGGAAACGGGCAACACGCTTCCGGACCGCTACATCGAGGGCACGTGCCCGTTGTGTGGGGCGGCCGGAGCGCGCGGCGACCAGTGTGACGCCTGCGGTAACCAGCTCGATCCGCACGACCTGATCGACCCGGTGTCGAAAGTCTCCGGCCTTACCCCGGAGTTCAAGAAGACCGAGCACTACTTCCTCGACCTGCCCGCACTCGCCGACGCGCTGGGTTCCTGGCTGGACCGCGTGGAAGAAGACGGCAAGTGGCGTCCGAACGTCATCGCGTTTTCCAAGCACCTGCTCGAAGATATCCGCCCGCGGGCGATGAGCCGCGATATCACGTGGGGCATTCCCGTCCCGGGTTGGGAGGACCGGCCGAACAAGCGGCTGTACGTGTGGTTCGACGCCGTCGTCGGCTACCTTTCGGCAGCCATCGAGTGGGCGCGCCGCCGCGAAAAAGCGGGAACCGGCTCGAAGGACGACTGGAAACTGTGGTGGAACGACCCGCAGGCCCTGTCCTATTACTTCATGGGCAAAGACAACATCGTGTTCCACAGCCAGATCTGGCCGGCCGAACTGCTCGCCTACAACGGCGAGGGCAGCAAGGGCGGGCAGCCAGGCGAGTTCGGCACGCTCAATCTGCCCACGCAGGTGGTGGCCTCCGAGTTTCTCACGATGGAGGGCAAGAAGTTCTCCTCGTCGAAGGGCATCGTGATCTACGTTCGCGACGTGCTGGAACGCTACCAGCCCGACGCGCTGCGCTACTTCATTTCGATCGCCGGCCCGGAAAGCCAGGATTCGGATTTCACGTGGAGTGAGTTCGTGCGCCGCAACAATTCGGAGCTCGTGGCCGGTTGGGGCAATCTTGTTAACCGCACGGCTGCCATGATCGCCAAGAATTTTGGCGAGATTCCGCCAGCTGGCGAGCTCGACGACGTCGACGCGGCTCTGCTTGACGCGGTGGCTGCCGGTTTCGATACGGTCGGCGATTTGATCGGGAGCCATCAGCAGCGGGCGGCGCTCGCGGAGATCATGCGCTTGGTGGGGGAGGCGAATGCCTACGTGGCGCGTACCGAGCCGTTCAAACTCAAGGCGCCCGAGCAGCGCGAACGCCTGGGCACGATCCTCAACACGCTTATCCAAGCCGTGTCCGATTTGAACACGATGATGTGCGTGTTCTTGCCGCACTCGTCGAACACGATCGATGCGATCCTCGGCGGTACTGGGGATATTGCGCCGATGCCGCGCATCGAAGAGGTCACCGACCTCGACAACGGCTACGCCTACCCGATCATCACCGGCGACTACGGAAGCGTACGCACGTGGGAGCGCCGCATCGTCACGCCCGGCACGCCGATTTCGAAGCCGAAGCCCGCATTCGTCAAGCTCGACGAGTCCGTGGTGGCCGACGAACTGGCTCGCTTGGGCTACGACGTCGACGGCAACCCGCTCGAGGCATAAGCATGCACGACGTGAAGCCCGCCAAACGCAAGATCATCGGCAAGGGGATTCCCGGGCAGGCGATCCCGCCGCAGCCGGGCTCGAAGAAGGACCGCAAGCGTGCCTTCCCGCAGATCCCGGAGCCGTGCGCGGTGCCGATCGTGGACAACCACACGCACTTTTATCCCGATCCGGTGCCCGCAGACGGCGGGGAACCGGTGCAAAATGTCAACCTTGAGGGCTCGTGGAAGCCGCCGCTGCTGCTGCACAATCACCTGACGGGCATGCGCGAGGCGGGCGTGCGAGCGGCGATCTCCTCGGGCTGCGACGTGCCGATGCTCGAATGGACGCGCGATCTGGCCCGCGAGGTCGATGAGCTGTGGGCGGCACTTGCGATCCACCCGAACGAGGCGCCACTGCATGCGGGTGTGCGCGAGGTGGCCCCTGACGGCAACGAGCCGCGAGTGGATGCTCACCACGAGCAGTATTCCCTGGACGAGGCGGTTGCGAAAGTGGCGGAGTTAGCCGCCGACGACGCCGTCGTCGCCATCGGAGAAACCGGGCTCGACTATTTCCGCACCGGCGAGGCCGGGAAGGCGGCGCAGAAGCGTTCGTTCCGCGACCACATTGCGCTCGCGAAAGAGCTTGGCAAGCCGATGCAGATCCACGATCGCGAGGCGCATGCCGACGTCGTCGAGATCCTGCTCGCGGACGGCGCTCCGGAGCGAACCGTGTTCCATTGCTTTTCTGGCGACGCCGAGCTGGCGCAGATTTTGGCAGAGAACGGATGGTATGCGTCATTTGCGGGCAACGTCACGTACAAAGCGAACGGGGACTTGCGGGAGGGTTTTGAGGTGTTGCCCGACGAGCTGGTGCTCGTGGAGACGGACGCGCCCTACCTCACGCCGGAGCCATATCGGGGTCAGCCGAACGCGGTGTGGTCGGTGATCTATACGGCCCGCTATCTGGCCGATCTGCGCGGAATACCGGCTGACGAGTGGTGTGCTGTGATCGATCGGAACACGGCGGACGTTTACGGGATTTAGTGGCCGTCTTGCCGGTGCTGAGCCGTTGGCTTTCGGCCGTGATCCAGTGCGGTGGTTCGCCGACGCCGGGCGTCCAGGTTGTGGAATCGCCTACATCGCAGTTGCGAAAGATAACAATTTGATTACAATCGATCTCAGCAATGTTACAGGGCCCGTCGTCAATGCGACCACGGGATAATGTACTGGAGAATTTCTTGACGAGTAACACGCCGAGCAAGCAGCCCGCCTCGCGAACTGAGGCACGCTCATCAGCAGGTGCTGACACCGCAGTTACCTTCGACTGGAGCGGCATGAACGAGCCGCCCAAACCGGGTTCACGTAGGGCCCGCCGTCTAGCGGAACGAGAGGCGGCACGGGCCGCCGCTGAAGCCACCACGGCAAACGAGGGTGCGGCCACGGCAACCAAGGAGACGGCAATCAGGGGCGCAGCTTTCCGCGCACCCATTACCGCTACTCCAGATACGGCAGAGATTCCGCAGGTCAAGCGGGTCACCGTCAAGGGTGGCACGCCCTATGCGGAGACGATGAACTACCTGCTCGTGACCAGCCGGGTGAACGCGGCGCCAGTTGCGGCTCCGCGCCAGTACTCGAAGTCACGCCAACTGTTGAGTGCGACCTCCGTGCTCGTCGTCGCTACGGGCGCAGCGATTGCGGCCCCACTCATGCCCACCCGGCATGCTCCAGCCGAGCTTGCGGTAGCAGCGGTCGCGAACCCTGTGCAGGACGAAACCCCGGTAGCGGCTGCCAAGATTACGTTTGACGTCACTGTAGACGGCACGACGACGCCGGTCACCGCACCGGCAGGATCCACCTACGCCGGCGCGTTCGCCGAAGCTGGTATCGAAATCGGCCCGAACGACGAGGTGTCGGTTGCGCTCACCGACCAGATCACGGCGGCTCCCGTTACCATCGTGCGGGTGACCACGGCTACTGTGACAGAAGATTTCACCACCGAACACGAAACGGAACGCGTGGACGATCCTGATCTTGCTAAGGGCGAGGAAGTCGTTGAAACGCAGGGCGCGGACGGTACCGGCACGCGCAGCTACGAAGTGACCTACCGCGATGGCCAGGAATCCAGCCGTACCCTGCTGATTGAAGCGGTTCGCACGGAGCCCGTCACGCACGTCGTGCGAGTGGGTACCAAGGAGGTCGTGGAGCCGGAGGCCGCACCAGCAAGCGGATCGCACAGCGTTCCCGTGCCGGCCAGCGCGCCGGTCCCAGCCGGCTCGGCCCGCGAAATCGCTCAAGGCATGCTCGCGTCCTACGGTTGGGGCATGGATCAGTGGTCCTGCTTGGACGCCCTGTGGCAGCGCGAGTCGAACTGGAACACGTACGCCGCGAATCCGTCGTCGGGCGCCTACGGCATTCCGCAAGCCCTGCCAGGATCGAAGATGGCCTCGGCCGGCGCGGACTGGCAGACGAACCCCGCCACCCAAATCCGCTGGGGCTTGGGCTACATCCAAGGCCGTTACGGCAGCCCGTGTGGGGCGTGGGGTCATTCGCAGTCGCGCGGCTGGTACTAGTGCTCGGCCCGGTTCAGATTCGCGAGCTCGCTGATCGACTCGGGGTGCAGCCCACGAAAACGCGGGGCCAGAATTTTGTTCACGACGCCGGAACGGTGCGGCGTATCGTCCGCGATGCTGGTGTGGCCGACGGTGATGTTGTGCTCGAGGTTGGCCCGGGTCTTGGCTCGCTGACGCTCGCACTGCTCGAGGCAGGAGCCTACGTGTCCGCCGTTGAAATTGATCCGGTGTTGGCGGGCGCGCTACCGGATACGATTGCCGAGTTTGCGCCTGAGGCCGCCGCGGCCCGGTTCGCGGTGCTGGAATGTGATGCGCTGCAGGTGCGCCGAGGCGATTTGGCGGTACCGCCGGAACTGGCGGGTGTATCGGCTGGCGAACTGGCGGGTGCTGGTACAGGCGAGAGTTCGGCTGGCGCGAGCGACGGCCCGGTCAGCGAAGGCACGCTCGACCCCACCCACCTCGTGGCAAACCTGCCCTATAACGTCGCTGTACCCGTGTTGCTGACCGCGTTGGCAGAGTTTCCTAGCCTGCGGTCTGTGACCGTGATGGTCCAGCTCGAAGTAGCAGATCGGCTGGCCGCCCAGCCGGGCTCGCGCACGTATGGCGTGCCCTCGGTGAAGGCGAACTGGTATGGGAAGGTGCGGCGCGGCGCCAAGATTTCGCGCTCCGTGTTCTGGCCGGTTCCCAACGTGGACTCGGCGCTCGTGCACCTCGACGTACACGAGGGCGCCCATGCCGCCACCAACCCCGACTTGCGCGATCTGACCTTCGAGATCGTGGACGCCGCCTTCGCACAACGCAGGAAAACTCTGCGCGCGGCACTTGCCCCATGGGCTGGCGGCGCTGATGAGGCCGAAGAGATACTGCGCGCTGCGGAAGTGGATCCGACGCTGCGCGGGGAGCGGCTCGGCGTGGATGACTATGTGCAGATCGCCCGCGCCGCCCGGGAGCGATTCGGCCTAGCCCTTGCCTGAGGCGTTACGATAGTGGGCGTGCAACGCGTTTTAGTTTCAGCTCCGGCAAAGGTCAATTTGGCTCTCCGCGTGGGAGGCCCGCGCCCTGATGGTTTCCATCCGCTCGATACGGTGTTTGTAGCGCTCGATATTTTTGATGACGTCGAGGTCACCGCTGCCGACGAACTGACCTGCGAGATCACCGGACTGGGCGAAGACCTGCCGACCGATGAGACGAACCTAGCGATGCGGGCCGCGCGTGCCCTGCACGCGCGGCAGCGCTCGGAGGGGCCCAGCGGCGCGCACATATCTATTACGAAGAGGATCCCGGTGGCCGGCGGGATGGCCGGCGGTTCAGCCGACGCGGCAGCCACACTGGTGGCACTCAACAAACTGTGGGATCTCGGGCTGAGCGACCACCAACTCTCGCACATCGGCGCTGATCTTGGTTCGGACGTGCCCTTCGCACTCAAGGGCGGGATCGCCCACGGGCAAGGTCGCGGTGAACACTTAGACGAGGTCCCAGTGCTCGCACTACACGGCTGGGCGCTGATCACCCGCAGCGACGGACTGTCGACGCCCGCGGTATTCCGCGAGTTTGATCGCCTCAACCCCGATGCCGGCGAACCCGCCTCAACGGCCGACCTGCGCGAGGCGCTCAGCCGCGGCACGCTCGACGACGTGGCCGCGCTCGCGGTCAACGATCTGGAACCGGCGGCAGCCTCGCTCAAGCCCGAACTTGGTGCGATGCTCAGCGAGTTGCGCGCAGGCGGCCTACACGCCCTGCTCTCCGGTTCGGGCCCGACCATCGCGGTGCTCGCCGAGCCAGCGCAACTTCCTGGCCTGGCGGCTGACCTGGCCGCCCGCTACCCGGCCTGCTCAGTGCTGACCGCCTACGGTCCCGCCGCCGGCGCACACGTGCGAGAGGCAGAGTAATGGCACATATTCTTGGGATGGAAGACGTTGCCATCTCGCTTGGCACCCGGCCGATCCTCGCAGACCTCAATCTCGGCCTGGAAGACGGCAGCCGCATCGGAGTCGTCGGTCCGAACGGCGGTGGAAAGTCCACGCTGCTGCGCCTGCTCACGCGCGATCTGGAACCGGACACCGGGCGAGTCACGATGGTCGCAGACACGCATTTCGCCGTGCTTACCCAGAGGGACTCCATGCCGAACCAGCCCGTACGCGCCGCAATCCACGGCGAGGCCGCCACGTACGAGTGGGCGTCGGACGCCGCCATCCGCGAACTGCACGCTGGCCTCATCCCCGACATCGACTTAGACGCCCAGGTCAGCGAACTGTCAGGTGGGCAGCGCCGCCGGGTTGCACTTGCTGCGACGCTCGTGAAGCCGGCCGACGTCGTCGTGCTCGACGAACCCACCAACCACCTGGATATCGAGGGCGTCACGTATCTTGCGAAGTACCTCAACGAGCGGTTTGGTTCGGGGCAGGGCGCGCTCGTCGTCGTTACTCATGACAGGTGGTTTTTGGACGCCGTGTGCAACCGGCTGTGGGAGGTGGTTCCGGGGCACGACGGCGCCGGCGGGCGCAACCCCGTGGCCGGGCATGTGGAGACCTACGACGGCGGATATGCGGCTTATATTTTGCAGCGCGCCGAGCGCCAGCGGCTCGCCCAACAGGCTGCCGAAAAGCGGGCTAACCTGCTGCGCAAAGAGTTGGCCTGGTTGCGCCGCGGGGCGCCGGCTCGCACGTCCAAACCAAAGTTCCGCATCGAGGCAGCTAACGCACTCATCGCAAACGAACCCCCGCCGCGTGACACGGTGGAGCTCGCGCGGATGGCAACTCAGAGGCTCGGCAAGCGCGTGGTTGATCTGGAAGACGCGGCGTTTTCGTGGCCGGGCGCGGATCGGCCGGTTTTGGAGGGGGTGACGTTGCGGCTTGCCCCAGGTGAACGTATTGGTATTCTCGGTGCGAATGGCGCTGGAAAGTCCACGTTGTTGGGCCTGCTTGCGGGTCGCATTGAGCCAACTGCTGGCACGGTCAAAATCGGCAAGACTGTCAACGTGGCCGTGCTCTCGCAGAACACGCGAGAGTTGGACGAGGTTGCGCACCGGCGCGTCGTGGAATCAGTGGCCGACATCAAGCCGCACGTGGAGATTGGCGGCAAACCGGTGAGTGCCAGCCAGCTCGTAGAACAGCTTGGGTTTACGAGGGAGCGGGCGTGGACTGTGGTCGGCGAACTGTCGGGAGGAGAGCGACGCCGTCTGCAGTTCCTCCGCCTGCTCATGGGTGAGCCGAATCTGCTGTTGCTTGATGAGCCGACCAACGACTTGGATACGGACACGCTGGCAGCCATCGAGGATCTGCTCGACTCCTGGCCGGGCACGCTTGTGGTCGTCTCGCATGACCGCTACCTGCTCGAACGCACGACGGATCGGCAGATTGCCGTCATCGACGGGCGCGTGCGAGACCTGCCCGGCGGCGTCGACCAGTACATGGACATCGTGCGGCAGCGCGTGGCGGACAAGCCTGAGGCTAAGGAACCTGGTGCCGACCAGCACGCTGCGAAAACGACGTCGAACGCCGCGAAACACCGTGAGGCACGCAAGGCGATGGAGCGTGCCGAGCGGCGTATGACCCGCGTGCGAGGCAACATCGACAAGCTCGGCATCGAGCAGGCGGACGTGGCCGCGACCGTGAGCGAGACCGAAGAGTACGAACGCCTTGCAGATCTCGGCCGGCAGATCGCCCAGCTCAAGGATGAGCTCGACGAGCTCGAGCTGCAATGGCTAGATGCCGCGGAGGACGCGGAGCGTTACAGCTAGTCCCGTCAGGTGCAACCGCGCCGGCGTCGCTGGTCAAGTTTCGCTTCCCGGGGTATGCGTTTACTTCCGGGGGTATCAAATCCGGCGATTTGTCTACCCCGGGAACGCAACAGGTACCCCCGGAACGGCGGCGGGCTGGCTTGGCCGGGGCGCTGCACCGGAAAAGTAGCGCAAATTACACATCGTGTATCTTGATGTCGAGTAATATCGGAATATGACTACTGAGCGCGATGAAGTGGACGAGGTCGTAGCCGCATGGAAGCAGCAACGCCCCGATTTCGATGTTGAACCACTCGAAGTGTTTTCGCGCCTGTTACGGATCAACCGGCACTTCACCAAATTTCGCCGGGCGATCTACGCCAACCACGGTCTTGAGACGTGGGAGTTCGAAATGCTTGCCGCGCTACGCCGCGCACCGGGCCACACAATGACAGCCGGGCAGCTCATGAAGGACACGTTCGTCTCCTCAGGAACCATCACCAATCGGATTGACCGCATGCAGAAAAATGGGCTGGTCACGCGCGCGGCCGCCCCGGAGGACGGCCGCGTCGTTCAGGTGTGCGCAACCCCGAAAGGTATCGAAGCGGTTGACGGGGCGATGGGCGAGATCCTCGAGGTGGAGCGAGAAATCCTCAGCGAGGTCGGCCCCGAGCGCACCGCCGCAGCCGCCGACTACCTCAGCGCAATCCTCCAAGCGCTTGCGGCCCGCAGCTGATCATTTAAACCCGCAGCTAGCACAACGATTACAGGTTTGCTCCCGCGCCCTGGCAGTCCGCAACTAACCGGGTGCTAGCAGCCCGCAGCTGACCGCAAACTCCCACCCGCAGCATGCCCGGGGCAGCTGGCAGGCCTAGTTCCGCCCGCCGCGCAGGGCGTCGAGAACCTTGAGTTTGCGGCCCGTGTGCAGGATCGAGTTTTCGTAAATCTTGCCAGCCACGACCGCGACAGCCGGAATAGCGAGCGTGCTGAGTACGGCCGAAAGAATGAGCTCCGGCGTCGTGACAGTCTCGTAGGCTTGCCGGGCCGGCATGAGGAACGGGCCGAAACCGGGAATCTGCGAAAGAACTTTCGTCAGCGTCGAATCCGGTGCAGATGGCACGAGGAACAGCGCCGCATAGAACGGCACCAGCAACACCAGCGAGATCGGCGTGGTGACGGCTGCGAGATCCTCCTGGCGGGAGGCCGTGGACGCCAGCGCGCCGGTCAGCATGGCGTAGAAGAAGAAACCCAGCACGAGCCACACGAGCATCCAGCCGAGCAGGCTGGACACGTCGAGTGGGATGAACACGTCGGCGATCTCGAGCGCGACGAATGCGGCAAGCACAAACAGTGCGAACTGGCCGATGATGAAGATCCCAATTCCGAGCACTTTGCCAAGCAGCATCGTGCGGGGCTTGATCGTGGTGAGCAGGATTTCGACGACGCGCGAGGACTTTTCTTCGACCACCCCGTTGGCGATCGTCGTGATTCCCATGATGATCATCATGAACATGAGGAACAGCCCGATGAGCGAGGAGAAGTAGCCGATGGGGTTCGTCATGATGAGGTTTGCGCTGCCGATGGTTACGAGCTGCACTTGTACTGACACGTGTGCTTGTAAGGCGTCGAGTTGGTCTGCGCTGAGATCATGGCCGAGGCTTTCGGTGTACCACGCGGTGGCGGCCGCGTTGACGATGTTCTGCAGGCGCTGATCTGGCCCGCCAGCGCCGTCCGATCCCATGAGTACGAGCGGGTCGCCCGGAATGCCAGCGAGCACCGCGGCAGGGCCGGTATCCTCGGCCTGTGCGTTGGCTTCGAGGAAGGACTCACCCGTACCCTCGTCGATCATCTGCACATCTGCCAGTCCGCCGCTCGCTCCTTCAAGGTGTTCGGCGTAGTCAGCCATCTGCGCTTCCACCGCGATCACGGCAGGGGCCGGAGCGACCGGGGTGTCCTCGGCGTCGTCGTCGCCACCTAAAAATATGCGCCCCGCGACGCCGGCGATCAAGATCAACGCAACGACGACCACCGTCGAAATAATCATCGCCCGATTACGCAGCAGCATTGCAAGTTCACGGCGAATAATCTGAATGATCATGCTTTCTTACCTCCGAAAATGCGGGCGAAGAATCCGGGTTTCTTAGCGCTAGTGTCTGCGGCAGGCTGCGGAACTTCCACGATGTCGCCGAACAGGTCCGTCAGCGACGGGCGTACGTGACTAAAGCCGTGCACCGGGCTGACTTCGAGTGCCGCCCGCAGGGCCTGCTGGTCCGAGACCCCGGCCGGTAACCGGAAGCGGAGTTTGCGTTCGTCGCTGAGTTCCGCGGCGATCCCGAGCGGGGCTAACGCGCCGGCAACCGCACGGGCGTCTTCAGCTTCAATTTCGACGACGGCGTCCGAGCCCTTCGCCCGTAGCTCGTCGATCGTTCCTTCCGCGGCGATCTTGCCAAGCGAAGAAATTCCCACCCGGTCGCACAGGCGCTCCACAAGGTCCAGCTGATGGGAGGAGAACACGACGGTCGCGCCCTGCTGTGCTTTTTCGCGGAGAACCTGGCTCATGTCGCGAACCGCGAGTGGGTCGAGGCCGGAGAATGGTTCGTCGAGTACCAGCACTTGCGGGTCGTGGACGAGCGCGGCGGCCAACTGGACGCGCTGCTGGTTGCCGAGCGAGAGGGCCTGCACTTCGTCACCCCGACGCATGTGAACGCCGAGGCGCTCGGTCCAATACTCCATTGCCGCCGTCGCCTCGCTGCGCGACTTGCCATGCAAACGCGCAAAGTAGACGAGCTGTTCGCCCACCTTCATCTTGGGGTAGAGGCCGCGTTCTTCGGGCATGTAGCCGAAGCGTTGGCGATCTTCGAACGTGAGCGGTTTGCCGTTCATTCGCACGTCGCCAGAATCGGCTTTGAGCACGCCGAGCATGATCCGCATCGTCGTCGTTTTGCCCGCGCCGTTCGACCCGACGAAACCGTACAACTCGCCCGGGTGAACCGTGAAGTCCATGCCGTCGAGCGCCGTCGTGGATCCGAACGACTTATACAGTTGGTTTATCTCGAGACTCATCCAGCTTCTCCCTCGGTAAACACTGCGCCGAGTGGCGCGCAACACTTACAGGGTACGCGAGATGGAGACCTGGTTGGTAGGTCTGTAGATTGACGACGCCGTCGCACGGCCCTCGTTGCTCCGCGCGGCATCTAGCTCTTTTACGTGAACTCTTAGTTCTCTTGCGCGCCGTATTCGAGTTTGGGATCGCGTTCTAAGCCGCGCAGCCCGTTCCACATGATGTTGACCAGATGGGCGGCGAGTACCTCTTTGCTTGGTTCTTTGTGTTTGGCCCAAGATTGACCCATCGTGCCCATCATGCCTGCGAGCATTTGCCCGTACAAGGGCGCGGATTCCACGTTGAAGCCGAGCTGTTCAAAGTATGCGCCGAGTAGTTCGGTGAGGTGTTCGCCCATGTCCGACATGATGGTGGAGAACTGGGAGCCGGTGAGCACGTCTGGTGATTGGTGAACCATGAGGCCGAAGCCGTCCGGGTTGACTTCGATGTAATCGAGTAGCCCAACGATCGTCCCCTCCAGCGCTTGGCGCGGATGCAAATCTGGCCGGATCTGCGATTCGAGGATCTCGTTCAGGCGTGTGGTCTCACGGTCGACGATCACCTGGTAAAGGCCCTCTTTGCCGCCGAAATGTTCGTATATCACGGGTTTGGACACGCTGGCGGCGTTTGCGATTTCCTCGACCGACACGGCATCGAAACCGTGTGCAGCGAAAAGTTTGCGGCCGATGCCGATGAGCTGTTCGCGGCGTTGAACGCGCGTCATCCGGGCACGCTTCGGAGGGGAGGGCTGTTCAGGTGGGACAGTGTGCTTCGTCATGGCTCCATTATTGCAAGATCGCCGCGCTGATACTCAAAAGTGGTGAACCACCCACGCCGGGAGCGCCGCGATTTCGCGATCCGATTGGAAATTAGGCGGCTGGGGCTGGCACAATATAGGGGAATTCCGCCATGGTGTAATGGCAGCACACGGGTCTTTGGAACCCTTAGTCTAGGTTCGAGTCCTAGTGGCGGAGCGGTCAAAGGAGGAACCGTGTCAACATTGACGGCCGCAATCGTTCTGGCAGCAGGCAAAGGTACCCGTATTAAATCCGCGATCCCCAAAGTTTTACTCCCGATGTGCGGGCGTTCTTTGGTTGGTCATGTGAACGACGCCGTCACCGCAGCTGGCGCTGAGCATACGGTGTTTGTGGTGCGCCACGAACGCGAAAAGGTGGCCGCTCATATTCAGGAGATTAATCCGGGTGCGCTGATTGCTGATCAGGACGACGTGAAGGGAACGGGCCGGGCCGCGTGGTGCGGGTTGCAGGCACTCCCGGCCGATCTTGAGGGATCCGTGTTGGTGATCGCTGGTGACAGCCCGATGTTTACCGCTGCCTCGCTTGCCGAACTGGCGCGGGTGCATGCCGACGGCGGTAACGCCGTCACCGTCCTATCGGCCGTGTTGGACGATGCGACGGGCTACGGGCGCATCATGCGCGACGCCGCAGGCCCGGGTGAAGTTGCGGGTAACAAGGGTGCTACCGGCTCGGTCATCGGGATCGTTGAGCACTCCGATGCGAGTGAGAACCAGCTGGGAATTAACGAAGTCGGCACGTCCACCTATGTTTTTGACATCGCTTTCCTGCGGGAAATCTTGGACACCCTCGGCACGGATAACGCACAGGGCGAGGTATATTTGACCGACGCGATCGCGGCCGCACATAACTCCGGTCGCGGGGTCGGTTCGTTCGTACTTCCCGACGGCGCCGAAGCCTCCGGGGTGAACACGCTCGTCCAGCTGGCTGAACTGAGCGCAGAAAAGAATCGGCGCATTATTGACGAATGGATGTTGACGGGCGTGCGCGTCATTGACCCGGCCACCACGCAGATCGACGTGGGAGTCACACTCGAGCCAGACGCCGTCGTCGAACCGGGAACCATCCTGCGCGGAAATACGCACGTGGGCGCGTTCGCCGTCGTCGGCCCACACTCGACGCTCACGGACACCGAAGTGGGCGAACATGCGCAGGCGCCTTACGTCGTCGCGAATGGATCGCGGATTGAAGCTGGCCAAAACGTCGCACCGTTTAGCGTGCTCTAAGCCTGTGACCTTGGGTAAAGGCAGCCGAATGTGCGCAAATCGCAAATCTTCCCCCGCAATCGGGGGTAGGGTAGGAAACGCAAGAGCCACCTGTTGTCACGGGAGAAAGTAGTGTAATGACGGGCATCCACACCCACGGTGAGAAGCATCTGGTTTTAGCAAGCGGACGAGCACACCCCGAACTGGCGAAGGCGGTGGCCGCAGAACTAGGGATCGACCTGTTGCCGGTCACAGCCTACGATTTCGCTAACTCGGAAGTGTATGTGCGGTTCGACGAGTCGGTGCGTGGCTCGGACGTGTTCATCCTCCAGTCGATCACCGTGCCGGTGAACAAGTGGATCATGGAGGCGCTCATTATGGTCGACGCCGCTAAGCGTGCTTCGGCCAAGCGGATCACCGTGGTGCTGCCGAACTACCCGTATGCGCGTCAGGATAAGAAGCATAAGGGGCGTGAGCCGATTTCGGCGCGCCTGCTCGCGGATCTGTTTAAGACGGCCGGCGCGGATCGCATCATGTCGGTCGATTTGCACGCGGCGCAAACCCAGGGCTTTTTTGACGGGCCGGTCGATCACCTGTGGGCGATGCCGACCCTCGTCGAGTACGTGCGCACGCGGATCGACACGGCTAATTCCGTGGTCGTGTCCCCGGATGCGGGCCGAATCAAGGTGGCCGAACAGTGGGGCGACCGCCTGGGCGGCGTGCCGCTCGCGTTCGTCCACAAGACGCGCGACATCACGCGCCCGAACGAGGCGACGGCGAACCGCGTCGTTGGCGGAGTTGAAGGCCTGACGGCGGTGATCGTGGACGACCTTATTGACACGGCCGGCACAATTGCGGGGGCTGTGCGAGTAGTGCTCGAGGCCGGCGCGAAAGACGTGATCATCGCCGCCACTCACGGCGTGCTTTCCGACCCGGCTGTCAAGCGCCTATCCGAATGCGGTGTGCGCGAAGTGGTCATCACAGACACGATGCCGATCCCGGTAGAAAAGCGCTTCCCGCAGCTCACCGTGCTGCCGATCGCGCCCGTGCTCGCCTCGGCGATCCGTGAAGTGTTCAACGACGGCTCGGTGACAAGCCTGTTCGACGGCGCTTTCTAACGCCGCCGACAAAGGCCCAGCTTATTCAGAAATAGTGGTCGCTTTTTGAGCTGAGAGGCTAACACCTAAAATTTTGGTGACAGTCTCAGCCAGAGCGATCACTTTTTCGTCTTCGTTCAGTTTGCCAACTATTTGAAGTCCCAGCGGAAGTCCGCGAGTGACCGGAATTGGAACTGAAATTGCAGGGAACCCGAGCACGTTCCACGGATTCGTCAACTCCGCAAGACCGCCCCACGCATTGCTAACTCCCGAATCGTCCTGGATATCCCGCTGTCCGATGGCAGGGGTCTCTATTCCGACAGTAGGCAAAATGATCGCGTCATATGCCTCGAAGGCCTGCTCGACAGATTCGCGTTCTCTATTGCGGGCATCAAGAGCTGCTTCGTATTGTTCATCTGTTACTCCACGCAGATTCTCAATTCGTTCGCGGATCTGGGGATCATAAATATCTGGCCGTGATGATAAGAGGGGATCATGTATCTGGATACTCTCGTATCCAATAATGGTCAGGTAGAGGGAACGGAGCTTTTCAAGATCGATGCCCTCACGACAGTCTGAAAGTTCGACGCCTTGGTCTGACAGAGATTTGCAGGTGATCCTCCACTGCTCACGTATACGGGAACTGAGGCGGACCTGGGGATGGTCGGCCAAGTTTGCAAAGCGAATCGGTAACTCACCAGTTGACGTCTGGACTCGGCTCTCATTGGCTGAGAGAACGGGCCACGTCTTTTTCAATTGCTCAACTGAAGATGCCAGGACTCCAACGACATCGAGAGTCGGCGATAGGGGCATGACCCCGTCTAGCGGTAGCCGGTTCCATGTCGGTTTGAACCCGACGCAACCAACCATTGCGGCAGGAATTCTCACTGAACCCGCTGTGTCTGTTCCGAGTGCGACAGGGACAATCCCACGTGCGACAGCCGTACCAGAACCGCTACTCGAGCCGCCAGCCATTCGCGACCTGTCTTCAGGGTGTGTGACCGGACCAGCTGAGGACACATCACCGGTTGTTCCAAAAGCGAACTGATGGGTGTTCGTTTTTCCAACGACGACGGCTCCGGCATCAACGAGTCTTTGGACGACTGTTGCAGATGTATCTGGATAGTGTATGAAGTTGTAAGCTCCATAGGCGGTCGGCATGTCTACACAATCGATGACATCCTTGACGGCGATTGGTAAGCCAGCTAAGGAACCATTGCTGACGGCGGAGGAGTTATTCTTCGTAACGAATACGAAACTGTTGCTCCCGGAGCCGAGCTCAGCACGGGCAGATTGGACAGAGGTAGCAAAATCAATATCGTTCATATCAATACCTAGCCGAGATAACTCCAGCCAGCTAGTGCCGCGCTGAAGACAACAAGACCAACGAGGAACGTGACGAACGTGTACTTGAAAACTTCTCGCACACTGATTCCAGCTATTGCAAGCACTGGTAGTGCAAAGAATGGCTGAATCATATTCGTCAAGGTGTCGCCATAAGAAATAGTCATGACAGTGAGTGCCGGATCTACCCCAAGTTCGGCGCCCGCTTGAAGCATAATCGGGCCTTGGATAATGAATTGTCCACCGGCGCTTGGTACAGCCAAATTGACAATCATTGCTGAGACAAATGCGAACAACGGCAGTGTCTCAGTGTTGGAAATTGAAATGAAAGCGTCAGAGAGAACATTGATTAATCCGGTTCCGGTTGCGACACCAAGAATCCCTGCATACAAAGGGAACTGAAGCAGAACATCGCCCACTGAGCTTGTTGCATTTTTAACTAAAACGCCGAGTTCGCGAGGTGATCCCACGAACAGCATAATGCCAGCAAGCATCGCCCAGTTGACGATATTCAAGCTTAGGTCGAAGCCGTTTCTCGCGAAGTGGCTGATGAGAAAAGCGATAAGTAAGATACCAATAAATTTGGTTGTGATAGAGCGTGTTTCGATCCAATCTACGGGTGTCTCAGAGCTTCTAGGTATCACCGTCGATACGTCTCGCTCGAGTTCTTCCGAGTATGAGATTTCCTGGATTTCTTCGTCGGTTCGAGGGCGCACAAAATGGAGAGCGAAAGTTGTGAGAATAATGAATCCAGCGAGCGCAGCAAGATTCCACGGCGTCATGACCGTTTCGCTCAGTGGGATGGTATGCCCAAGTTGTTCTTCAACAAAAGACCCTCGAGAAGCAGAAGTGAGCGGAATAGTTCCGTTATACACGAGACCAGCCACAACAAAAGCTGAATAGGCTGATGCAACGAGTAAAGGAAAATCTACTTTGATGCCGCGGCGCGCCATCGACCCAGCAATTCCCTTCGCAAGAATAGCACCTGCAACGAGGCCGACTGCCCACTGGAAGATTGTCAATGCAACGGATGTTAAGAACACCATCGCATAGGCTTGCGGGGCAGTTTTAGGGAGATCAAAGACTTTCCGTAGCACTCGTTGTACAGGCCTTGTGTGAGTCAGCATATTTCCGAAGAAAAGCGCCAACGCTATTTGCCCCATGAACGCAAGGAGACCGGATAGCCCTTCTCCCCAGGCGTCAACAGTTTCGCGTGGTCCTGCATCTGTGAAGAGAAGCGCAGCAACCATAACTATAAAGGTAAGAAGTACAGCGAAAACAGTAGCTCCAGGAGTCCAGCGCTGAAATACCTGAGCGAGCACCATGTAAGGCGATGTCCGCTTCCTCTTTGGAGGCTTCGTTGTCTCCTTTTTCTCTGAGGTCGTATTCATCGGATTTACCTTTCTCTTTCGGGGAGGATTTTGAGAATGTTGTTTAAATAATGGAGAGAATCTTTTTTGAGTATTGCGCTAGCGAGGGCGCTAGCGTCATGCTCTTTCGATGATGATGGATAAGCCCTGTCCGACCCCGATACAGATTGAAGCCAACCCATAACGTAAGCCGCGTGCCTTAAGTGAATGTGCGAGATGACCGACAATACGTCCACCCGATGCGCCTAACGGATGACCGATGGCAATAGCGCCGCCGTCAACGTTGACTTTTTCAGGATCGAGATCCTTCCACTCCCGCAGACATGCGAGCGCCTGTGCTGCAAAAGCTTCGTTGAGTTCGACGAGGTCGATATCGTCCCAAGTCAACCCTGCTCGCTTGAGCGCGATATTTGCTGACTCAACAGGACCGATGCCGAAGATTTCCGGCGACACTCCGGATGCGCCTCGAGATACGATACGTGCTAGCGGTGTACCAAGAGTGTCCGCGAGACTTTCGTCCCCAACGATCATTGCGGCGGCGCCGTCGTTGAGGGAGGAAGCATTTCCTGCTGTTACAGTGCCGTTTTCTTTACGAAACGCAGTACGTAGTTTAGCCAAGCCCTCAACAGAGGTGTCCGGCCGGATTGTCTCGTCGCGCTCTAGGTCAACACCGGCTGAAACAATCTCGGCATCGTAACGTCCTGCATCCCAGGCTTCGGTAGCAAGGCGGTGGGAACGCGTTGCAAATTCATCCTGTTCTGTTCGTGATATGGCATAGCGTTCCGCCAGAATTTCAGCGCCTTCGCCAAGTGCAACGGTGTACTGCTTAGGCATATTGGGATTTACTAGACGCCATCCCAATGAAGTTGATTCAAGGGTTGCGCCCCCGGCTGGGTAAGCGCGTTCGGGCTTGAGCATGACCCACGGTGCGCGGGTCATGGACTCGACTCCACAAGCGATGACAGTAGTTGCATCACCGGTTTCAACTGCGCGAGCAGCTTGAATGACTGACTCAACACCCGATCCGCATAAACGATTAACCGTCACGCCCGGCACTGACACGGGAAGACCTGCTAAGAGCCATGACATGCGTGCTACATCGCGGTTTTCTTCCCCGGCACCATTAGCATTTCCCGCGATAACTTCATCGACACGCGCTGGATCAAGATCTGGGTGCCGCGCTAAAAGTTGAGAAAGTGTGGTGGCGAGCATGTCGTCAGGCCGTACCGTTGCCAGCGCCCTGCCAAACTTTCCAAATGGTGTACGTACAGCGTCATAAATGAAAGCTGACATTAGTTAACCTCCGTTGCATCTACAAGATCGAGCTCGAGCTTGTCGGCTAGCTCAGCAACCGTGATTCCGTGAGTGTCATGAATGATGGGAGTACCGTCTGTCAGCTCAACCGTTGCCAAATCGGTGTAGATCCGTTTGACACACCCCAAACCAGTTACCGGCATAGTGAGTTCCGAAAGGAGTTTTGGGTGTCCTTTCTTGGAGAACATGGTCATCATGACCCAGACTTCTTTGGCTCCGACAGCGAGATCCATTGCTCCGCCTACAGCTGGGATCGCGTCATCTTTACCAGAATGCCAGTTTGCAAGATCTCCGTTCACTGCAACCTGGAAAGCCCCCATGACGCATAGATCTAAATGGCCTCCCCGCATCATCGCGAATGAGTCGGCATGATGAAAGTACGAGCACCCTGGCAATTCTGTAACCGGGATTTTTCCTGCGTTGATGAGTTCTAAATCTATTTCGTCTCCCTTGGCTTCCGGACCCATGTTGAGCATGCCGTTCTCAGTGTGGAGAATCACCTGTTGTGAGGGGGCTAGGAAATTAGAAATCAGGGTGGGCATACCTATGCCGAGATTGGCAAAGGTTCCTGATGGGACATCCTTTGCTGCTCGCTGTGCAATACCTTCCCGAGTCAATGGGGATGCAGAGTTTTTCATGATTGAGCTCCATTCGGTGAATCAACCTTCACCACGGTGTCAACGTAAATACATGGCGTGATGACGTTTTCGGGATCGATCTGACCGGTCTGGACAATGTGCGAGACTTGGACAATTGTCCGCTTGGCGGCAGTCGCCATTATCGGCCCGAAGTTCCGCGCCGTTTTGCGGTACTGCAAGTTTCCAAGGCGGTCAGAGGCTTGCGCTTTGATCAAAGCAATATCGCCGAAGATTGGATATTCAAGAATGTAGGGACGGCCGTTTATTGTTCGGGTCTCTTTGCCCTCAGCTAGGAGGGTTCCATAGCCTGTATGAGTATAGAAAGCGCCGATTCCTGCACCAGCTGCGCGGATCCTTTCAGCAAGATTTCCTTGAGGAACTACCTCTAGTTCGATTTCGCCTCGACGATATTTTTCATCGAAATGCCAAGAATCTGATTGGCGTGGAAATGAGCAGATTATTTTGCGGACGCGACCAAGCTTGATGAGCCGAGCTAATCCCACGTCTCCGTTGCCCGCGTTGTTATTGACAACAGTCAGGTCACACGCACCTGAATCGATGAGCGCGTCGATGAGTTCTACCGGCTGTCCAGCTGAACCAAAACCGCCAATAAGAATTGTCGAACCATCAGGGGTGTCAGATAAAGCTTCTTCTACGGAGTCCATAAACTTCGCCATTTAAATGCCTTTGTTGAGATTGTTGACGATCGGATGCTTGACCGGGATCAATGCAACGTTGCGATCTCGGTGCTCAGCATCGTTAAAGCCAAGTGTGTATCGAATACGACAACGAATCATCTAAAATCAAATAATCAATCAGATTGTTTAGAAAAACTGAATGGAAAAGGCTATGGAAACGCGTTTGCTTGAAACATTCATTGTTCTCGCTGAAGAGCTTCACATTGGGAAGACGGCTGACCGTCTGCACGTTTCTCCTGCAACAATCTCGCAAAGGTTAGCGCAACTCGAAAAGCGGATCGGCGGTAAGCTCGCAGATCGCTCGACTCGCAGTCTAGTGCTGACCGATCTAGGGCACTTTCTACTCAACGAGGCAACAGTGTTGCTTGATCAGATGTCCGCAGCTAAAAGAAGGGTTCAAGCGAGGGCCTCGGGCAGTAGCGGTCGGCTACACATTTCTTTCATCGGCTCGGTTGGGCCAGTGGTGCTACCTGAATTAGTGGGACGGGTATCTGCGAACTTGCCGAATATGGCTCTTGAATTCGGCAGCCACGCTTTTACAAGAAAAATCGAGGAGCTATTGGAGCTTCGCCGAACTGATTTGGGTATTGTGCGCACACCGGTTCGATCCGCAGCTCTCGAATGGCGACCACTCTACGATGATCCGCTTGTTTTACTAGTTCCCGCAACGCACCGATTGGCAAAGGCTCAAAAAGTGGATCTGAACTCAGTTAAAGATGAAACGCATATTGTTTTCCCACAAAGGGAAGGTTCTGTAGTTGCAGACCAAGCTATGCGCATGTGCCGGGAAGCTGGCTATGAGCCGCGAAAAACAATCGAAATCTATGAAACTCTCACGGGAGTGGGTCTTGTTGCAGCAGGTATGGGTGTGTCAATTATGCCTCTGTCCACTCGGCGCATCGTTGGTTTGAAGGGCATTACTCATGTTGAGTGCAAGAATGGAATTATGACGCAGGTTGCAATGGTGTGGCGGAAAGATGACACAAATCCGTTACGTCAAAGATTTGTGAAAGAGATGGAGCGAGTCGGACGCCTACTGAGGAATCCCGTGTGATCTTTGCACGCGCGCTTTTCGCGCAGCTACCGCGGCGCTATAGTGGTGGAGTTGCCTCGGCGAGGGAACGTGTGCCAGCCACAAGCTGGTGGCACCAGTTCCGTTATCGACGCGGTGTCTATGCCTGCATAGTCTCCGTATCGGGGCGTGCTCGCAAATCGCGAGCGTTTAACGACAAGGAGAAAACATGGCATCTAAGACGCCGCAGCTGGAAACCACAGCACGCAATGAATTTGGTAAGGGCGCTTCGCGCCGCCTTCGCCGCGACGGCCTTCTTCCCGTGGTTGTGTACGGCCACGGAGAAGACCCGATTCACCTCACGGTCAATTACCACGATGCGTTCCTCATCGTGCGCGGTAACCCGAACGCGCTCATGCACCTTCTGATCGACGGCGACAAGCAGCTCGTCATCGTCAAAGACATTCAGCGCAACCCGCTTACCCGTCTCGTCGAGCACCTCGACCTGCTACGCGTGAAGGCGGACGAGAAGGTCCTCGTCGAGGTGCCTGTCGAAATCGTGGGCGAACCGTTCGGCATCGCGATCGCCACCCTCGAGCTTATGACCCTGCCCGTCGAAGCTCCTGTTACCGACATTCCGGAGACGATCGTCGTCGACGTCGAAGACCTCAAGGACGGCGAGAACGTGACGATCGCTGACATGAAGTTCCCCGAGGGTGTCACGACCGAACTTGAAGCCGACGAGGTCGTCGTCGTGGTTGCAGAACCGCAAGAAGTCGAACTTCCTGAACCTGAAGAAGGCGCTGAAGAAGAAGGCGAAGGCGCCGCTGAAGCTGACGCTGACGAAGCTGGCGAAGAAGAGTAACCAGCTGCTGCCGTTAGCGTGGAGGAGGGCCGGATTCGCCTACTGGGCGGGTCGGGCCCTCACTTCATGCATCGGTTTGTGACGGACACGGTTGATAGACTTGGCCGGGTCCGACCACCTGTAAGTCCAACCGGAGATCTGAAGGAAACCTATGTTTGCAGTTGTTGGCCTTGGTAATCCCGGGCCGCGATACGAGGCAACCCGCCACAACATTGGCCAGCACGTCGTGCACTTGCTGGCGCGCCGCGCGGGCACGGAGTTGGCGCTCCACAAGCAGACGAACACGCACGCCGCATCCGTGCGGGTGGGCGTGGCTCCGGGGGAGCTGGGTGAGCAGGTGATCCTGGGAATTTCGAACGCATACATGAACGTCTCCGGTGGTCCGGTGTCGGCGCTCATGAAATACTTTAAGATCGCGCCGGAGAACCTGATCGTCGTCCACGACGAACTCGACCTGCCATTTGGCACGCTGCGGCTCAAGCGCGGCGGAGGATCGGGCGGTCACAACGGGCTGAAAGACATCACGAAGGCGCTCGGCACACAGGACTACGTGCGCCTACGTTTCGGAATCGGGCGCCCGCCCGGCCGGCAAGACCCGTCCGACTTCGTGCTTGCCAAGTTTTCGGCGGCCGAAGATCGGCAGATCGACGTCTTGATTGACGAGGCGGCCGACGCCGTCGAAGACGTGCTCACCCTCGGCCTCGAGAAGGCCACACAGCGTCTGCACACCGGCAAGTAGCCTGCACGCACAAGTAGCTAGGAACTTATGGATCTGCGCCCAGTTCTCAACATTCTTCGGGACGACGCCGGAGCGTCCATCGCCCCGTATGCCGCCGATCGTTTCGGCGACTTCGCCATGCCACGTGGCGCCTTCGCGCCTGTTATTGCCGAGCTGGTTCGCGGCTCCGAGACGGGCGAAGCCGGTGCCCACACGGCCGAGCCCGGCAGCGGCAAACATCCCCGCGGCCTGCAGGTGGTGGTGACGACGTCGGGCAGCGAAGCCGAAGACCTGCGCTCGGCGCTGCGTGCCTACATTCCGGCAGAGAATATGGCGTTGTTCCCCGCGTGGGAAACCCTCCCGCATGAGCGGCTCTCTCCGCGCGCCGACACCGTGGCTGAGCGGCTAACCACGCTACGCCGGCTCGCACACCCAGAGGAGTTTGTGCCGCTCAAGGTGTTGCTCGTGCCGCTTCGCGCATTCTTGCAGCCGATCGCGGCAGGGCTCGGGGAACTGGAGCCGGTGACGCTCAAGGTGGGCGACGTCGTCGACTTCGAGCAGGTGCAAGAACGCCTCGTGCGGGCTGCATACACGCGGGTTGACATGATCGAAAGCCGCGGGCAGTTCGCCGTGCGCGGCGGAATCATTGACATCTTTCCGCCCACCGCCGACCACCCGCTGCGCGTGGAGTTCTTCGGCGACGAAGTTGACGAAATCCGTTCGTTCGCCGTCGCAGACCAGCGCTCGATGGACAACGTCGACGAACTATACGCGCCGCCATGCCGGGAAATCCTGCTTACGGACGACGTGCGCTCGCGAGCCTCGAAAGCGATCGAGGACCTGCCGGGCGCGGAGGAGATGCTGGCCAAGATCGCGAACGGGATCGCGGTGGAGGGCATGGAATCCCTGCAGCCGGTGCTCGTGGACAAGATGCACTTGCTGGTCGACGAGTTACCCGCCGGGGCACGGATCATCATGGCCGAGCCGGAGCGCCTCGCCCAGCGGGCCGAGTCCTTGCATGAAACCACGCAGGAGTTTTTGGCGGCGGCATGGTCGGCGGCGGCTGCGGGCGGGCAGATCCCGATCTCGGTGTCGAGTGCGTCGTTTGAGGAGATCGACGACGTCGAACGCGCGGCCACCGGGCGCGGGCTCGGCTGGTGGACGATTGGCGGATTCGCGGGCGCCGATTCGGTGCGCCTGGCGTTGCGAGAGCCGCAGAATTTTGCGGGCAATGTGGATGCGGCCTTGCGCCAGGTGGGCAAGCTGGCTCGTGAGCAGTGGCGCGTGGTCGTGGCCGTGGAGGGCGCCGGGCTGGGACGGCGTATCGTCGACCAGCTGGGTGACGTGGACGTTCCCGCCCGGTTCAGCGAGGATCTGGGCGAAGTGACCCCCGGCGTCGTCAGCGTGGTGACGGCTCCCGTGCAGTCGGGCTTCGTTGCTGAAGGTTCCAAGTTCGCGCTTCTGGGCAGTAACGACCTGGTGGGGCGTAAGCGGGCGCGCTCGGCGCAGCAGCGCCAGATGCCTAAGCGGCGTAAGAACGCCGTCGACCCGCTCCAGCTCAAGCCGGGCGACTATGTGGTGCACGCACGCCACGGCGTCGCTCAATTCGTGCAACTGGCCAAGCGGCGGCTGGGCGGGCCGAACGGGGCGCAACGCGACTACGTAGTGCTCGAATACGCGCCGTCCAAGCGGGGCGGGGCGCGCGATCAGCTGTGGGTGCCCACCGACCAGCTCGACCAGATCTCCAAATATTCCGGCGGCGATTCTCCGACGCTCAACAAGATGGGCGGGGCTGATTGGGCTAAGACGAAGGCGAAGGCGCGGGCGGCCGTCAAGCAGATCGCGAAGGAGCTCGTGCGGCTGTATGCGCAGCGCCGGGCCACGAAGGGGCACGCGTTTTCGCCCGATACGCCGTGGCAGCGCGAGCTTGAGGACGCCTTCGAGCACGTGGAAACTCCGGATCAGTTGGCGACGATCGAAGAGGTCAAGCGGGACATGGAGGCCCCGGAGCCGATGGATCGGCTGATTTCCGGCGACGTCGGCTACGGCAAAACCGAGATCGCGGTGAGGGCCGCGTTCAAGGCCGTGCAGGACGGCAAGCAGGTGGCCGTGCTAGCGCCGACCACGCTGCTCGTTGGGCAGCACGTGGAGACCTTCAAGGAGCGCTACGCGGGCTTCCCGGTGAACGTGGCGCAACTGTCGCGTTTCCAGACCGATCGCGAGGCCGACGAGGTGAAGAAGGGGCTGCGCGACGGGAGCGTCGACGTCGTCATCGGCACGCACAAGCTCATCACGGGTGACGTGCGGTTTAAGGACCTCGGGCTCGTTGTGATTGACGAGGAGCAGCGCTTCGGCGTCGAACATAAGGAAACACTCAAACAGTTGTATCCGGCGGTGGACGTGCTGTCCATGTCCGCAACGCCGATCCCGCGTACGCTCGAAATGGCCGTGACCGGCCTGCGGCAGATGTCGACGCTGGCTACCCCGCCCGAGGAACGCCACCCGATTTTGACGTACGTGGGCGTGCACGAATCCCAGCAGGTGGCGGCCGCGATCAAGCGCGAGCTGCTGCGCGACGGGCAGGTGTTCTACGTGCACAACCGTACCCAGTCGATCAACCGGGTGGCGGCGGAGCTACAGGAGCTGGTGCCGGACGCGCGGATCGGCGTCGCCCACGGCAAGATGAGCGAATACCAGCTCGAGCTCATCATCGACCAGTTCTGGAACAAAGAGATCGACGTGCTCGTGTCCACCACGATCATCGAAACCGGGCTCGACATTTCGAATGCGAACACGCTGATCGTGGAGAACGCGCACAAGCTCGGCCTGTCGCAGCTCCACCAGTTGCGCGGGCGCGTGGGCCGCGGGCGGGATCGTGCTTATGCCTACTTCTTGTATCCGCGTGATGGGACGATGACGGAGACGGCCCTGGAGCGCCTGCGCACGATCGCCTCCAACACGGAGCTGGGCGCAGGTTTCCAGGTGGCGCTCAAGGATCTGGAGATCCGCGGGGCTGGCAACCTGTTGGGCGGCGAACAGTCCGGGCATATCGCCGGAGTTGGCTTCGACCTCTACATTCGGATGATTTCCGAGGCGGTTGCGAACATTACCGGGCAGGACGAGCGTACGGACGCCGAGAAGGCGGGCGAGATCCGGATCGAGATCCCGGTGGAAGCTTACGTGCCGGAGACGTGGGTGACGTCGGAGCGGCTGCGGCTGGAGATTTACACGAAGATTGCGGCGACGACGTCGGAACCCCAGCGGGCCGACGTGCGGGCGGAACTCGTGGACCGGTACGGACCGGTGCCCGTGGAAGTGGACCGGCTGTTCGAGCTGGCACGCCTGCGGGAAAAGGCCGGGCGGGCAGGGATCGAGGAGATCACCATGCAGGGGCGCAACGTGCGGTTCGCGCCGGTGGTGCTGCCGGATTCGCGGCAGGCCCGGCTGCGCCGACTCTATCCGAAGGCGATTGCGAAGCCGGCGATCCGGACGTTGCTCGTGCCGACGCCCGTCGCTGATCCACGCAAGCTCGGCGCACAAAAACCGATCGACAACGAAGAGATGGTCGAGTTCGTCAACCAGGTGATCGACTCGGTGTTCCTTGCTTCTATCGGTAGTTAGGCCGGGTCTGTGACGTTTTCGCCGGTGTTCCGGGGTGTTGACCGAATTTTTTCTGTCCAGTTTAGGCGTATTCCTAGGCCTGAAAATCAGACACCTGAATCAATTTAGTGTCGGTGCGACAAGGTAAAGTTACTTGCCATGAGCTCACCGCATTCTTCTCAAACGTCCCAGCTATACGCCTATGTCGATGAGACTGGCGATTTGGGCGCCAGACCCGGCAAAGCTAGTCGGTATTTCGGGATGGCCGGAATACTGCTAGACGAAAAAGGAGCAGGCGAGGCACGCGAGTTTATCGAGAACCTTAAAGATGAATTCAATGTTCCTGATTGGAAAAATTTTTCGTGGAAAGAACATGTTCGGAAGCACGAGAGAAGAAAGTACATTTCCCAGCGAATGGGAGAGCTGGAAAATATTCAGGTCATTTATGTTTTCACCGATAAAGACCGCCTTAACGGCGAATACGTGAACGAGCGTGCCCGCCTCTATAACTACGTCGCGGGTGAAATGTTGAAAAGCCTATGTTGGGCAGCGCGGGAGTGGAACCGAGAGGCACCACTATCCATAAGGTATTCTCACGTGAAGAATCTGGATCACAATGGTGCAACAAAGCCGTACTTTGAAAAATATATTCTGCCGAATCTGAGCGAAATCTTGCCGCTGGATATTAAATGGGTCGATGCTCGTAATTTTAAGGAATCAGATTTAGCAGATCTTTTTGCCGGCTGTCTCTATGCTGCTATTAATCAGGACGAATATGGAAATCGTGAGGGCGCGTATCTGCGTAATGTTTGGCCTCTTGTGAATAAAAGTGAGCCTTGCGAAACGTCGGAAGAAAAATCTAGAACCCCGCTGGGGTTTACGCCCTTACCTGAATATAATGTAGTTGACGAGTTTGACTGGTTTGTCGATATTGTGCGTAATCGATTTTGAAAGAGCAATCGAGTGACCCCTCGAAGCTGATCCACCTAAGGAGTGCGTTGGGTTAACAAACGCCAGACATTCGAGCGAGCCACTCGATTGCTCTTATTTAAAATACTAGGCGTTAAAACGCAAAAACACAACAGTTTTAGAGACTGGTATGCCCATACGAACTTCGTAAGATAATGATAAACGGTCGCCTCAGCGGCGTAGTGCCGTTATCGAATCGTTCCTAATTCTGGGAGGCCTATTGGAATGTTGATCGCCGTCGTCGCTGCGGGCGGGACGAAAGCCGCCCACAAGCGGCGCGTGTCACACAAGGAAATTGCCCCGTGAGCAAAATTCGCAAGTTAGGCGCGGACGGCGGTGTTAATTGTCGGAGATTCGTAGGACAATGGTAGGTGGCGGCGAACGGTAACGCTTCGCCGGTGAATAACCTATAGAAGGAGTTCTTGTGGCAAACATTGAAGCCGTACATGCACGTGAGATTCTGGATTCGCGTGGTAACCCCACCGTCGAGGTTGAGGTTCTTCTCGACGACGGTCACTTCGGCCGCGCCGGCGTTCCCTCCGGTGCCTCCACGGGCGCATTTGAGGCTGTTGAGCTGCGTGACGGCGACGATTCGCGTTACCTCGGCAAGGGCGTTGCCAACGCCGTCGCTAACGTGATCGAGGAAATGGAAGAAGAAATCCTCGGCCTGGACGCCTCCGAACAGCGTTACATCGACCAGGTGCTGCGCGATCTTGACGGCACGGACAACAAGGGCAAGCTCGGTGCGAACGGCATCCTGGGCGTGTCGCTGGCGATTGCGAAGGCTTCGGCGGAATCGGCTGGCCTGTCGCTGTACTCCTACCTGGGCGGCCCGAACGCTCACATTCTCCCCGTCCCGATGATGAACATCCTCAACGGTGGCGAACACGCTGACACCGACGTCGACATCCAAGAGTTCATGATCGCTCCGATCGGTGCTCCCACGTTCAAGGAAGCGCTGCGCATGGGGGCCGAGGTCTACCACGCACTCAAGGCAGTCCTTAAGGATCGCGGCCTGAACACCGGCCTGGGCGACGAGGGCGGCTTCGCCCCGAACCTTGAGACGAACGCCGCTGCCCTCGACCTCATCGTGGAAGCCATCGAGAAGGCTGGCTACAAGCCGGGTGCCGACGTCGCGCTCGCACTTGACGTTGCGTCCACCGAGTTCTTCAAGGACGGCGCCTACCAGTTCGAAGGCGGCAAGAAGAGCCCGGCCGAAATGATCGCGTACTACGAGAAGCTCGTGTCCGACTACCCGATCGTCTCGATTGAGGATCCGCTGTCGGAAGACGAGTGGGATTCGTGGGTTGAAATGACGGCCGCGCTGGGTGACAAGGTGCAGCTGGTGGGCGACGACCTGTTCGTCACCAACCCGGAACGCCTGCGCAAGGGCATCGAACTTGGTGCAGCTAACTCGCTGCTGGTCAAGGTGAACCAGATCGGCACGCTCTCCGAGACGCTCGAGGCCGTGGAGCTGGCACACCGTTCCGGCTACACGTCGATGACCTCGCACCGTTCGGGCGAGACCGAAGACACGACCATCGCCGACCTAGCGGTTGCCACCAACTCCGGACAGATCAAGACGGGTGCACCCGCACGTGGCGAGCGCGTCAACAAGTACAACCAGCTGCTGCGCATCGAGGAAGAACTCGACGACGCAGCAGTCTACGCCGGCGCATCCGCTTTCCCGCGGTTCAAGGCGTAACCTCTAAACAAGTAACCTCGAAAAGGGCGCGGGCCGGAGCAGGAAAGCTCCGGCTCGCGCCCCTTTTCGGGTAAATCGCTCAGTGTGACAGGGTAAACCGGTTAGGCGAGCGGGCCAATGCTGGGTTCGTGCCATTCGTTTCCGCTATATAAGCAGAAACGGGGAGGTTTGGGGCCCTCGAGTTCGCCAGAACTGCTATATAAGCAGAAATGGCTGGGTGGGATACCTGGGCGTGCCGCGTGGGCGGGATACCTGGGCGGCGGTGCGCTGTGGCTCACCCGTTGCGCTGCCCGCCATTGATGCCGGCCAGCTTTAGACTGGTGGGTATGAGTTCGCGTCGCCCTACTGGTCGGCCCGGTCCGGAACGGTCGGGCTCGCGTCCGCGTGCCCGCAAGGATTCGGCGGCGGCAGCGGCCCGGCGTCGCGACAGTGCAGCTCCCATGCGCCCACAGCGCGCCGACTCCGGGAGCCAAGCGGCCGAGCAAGCTCCAAGGAAAGTGACCGCCGCGAATAGCCAGGCTGCGAACAGGGCTGGTACAGGCGGGCAGCGAAACCAAAACTCGTCCGGTAAGTCCCCACGGCCGGTACACAATCCGCGGCCGCCTGGGCAGAGTCGGGCCTCGCGGAGCAAACCCAGTGAGAACTCGCGGCCTGCGGCAACGCGCCGTGCCCCTGAATCCTCGGCGCGTGGAATCGAACGCTTTAATAAGAAACGCCACATCCGGTTCACGATGGGGGAGAAGACCCGGCAGTTTTCTCTGCGGGGTCTTGCCATCGTATTTTTCGTGCTAGTTGCGATCGCCATTGTGGCGCCGCCGATGAACCGCTACCTTGAGCAGCAGCAAGAAAAGCGCCAACTCACTCAGCAGTTGGAAGACGCTACAGAACGCGTGGCCCTTCTTGAGCAGGAGTTGGCGCGCTGGCAAGACGACGACTTCGTGCGCAGCCAAGCCCGCGAACGGCTCGGCTATGTGATGCCCGGGGAGACGCTCTACTTGGTGTCCGATCCGGACGAGGGCACGCACGAGCAGCAGCTTGCCGAGCGGACCAAGGAGATGAATGACCGGCGTCGTCAGGCTACCCCGTTCTATGTGACGATGTGGGATTCGATCGTGATCGCGGGTGGGGCCGGAGAGGAGACGAATCCGTCGAACGTGCCGCTGATCGGGCAGACGCCGGCTGAGGATACGACGTCGCCAGGTAGCAGCGAACCGGCAAGTGACAGTCCCGACGGCGATACGTCCGGCGACGAGGCCAGCGACGACGCCGGTGATAGCGACACCTCTGATGGCGGCGCACCCGACGGCGACGCCGAATAAGCGATGAGGAGTCGGCGCGTAAGGTGTTCGATGGGCGTCGTCAACGAGCCACGTTGTAGGCTGTAACCATGAGTGAAACCCCTACGATTGCGCTGGAAACGCTGAGGCAGGTGGCGGCAAACGCCACGGAGATTCGCGAATCGGACCACGCCGTCATTACTGAACAGCTCGGGCGTTATCCGCGCGGGCTGGTCGGGATAGGTGCGCGGTGCGCGTGCGGTGCTCCGGCTGTGACGATCACTTATCCGCGCCTGCCGGATGGTAGCCCGTTCCCGACTCTGTTCTACCTGTCGCTGCCTTCCTTGGTGAAAGAGATTTCGCGGATTGAAAGCGCCGGTCAGATGGTGGATTTCAACGAGAGGCTGGCAAATGATGCCGATTATCGTGCCGCTCACGAGCGCGCCCATCGTATCTATGTGGAGCGTCGGGAAATACTGGCGGACGTGCCGGAGATTGATGACCGTTCAGCGGGCGGGATGCCGGATCGTGTGAAGTGTTTGCATGCGCTGGCAGGGTATGCGCTCGCGGTTGGGCCGGGCGTGGTGCCTGCTGGTGATGACGCGCTGGCGATCGCCGGTTGGGATCCGGCCGTGTGCCGGTGTGTGGATCGGCGGGATCAAGCCCAGTCGGATGGAGGCCAACAATGAGGGTTGCAGGAATTGATTGCGGAACGAACTCGATCCGCCTGTTAATTGCGGACGTGCCCGACGAGGACGGGCCGCTCACGGACGTGGTTCGGCGAATGGAGATCGCACGTCTGGGGCAGGGCGTGGATCGCACAGGCCAGTTTGATCCGGTAGCGCTCGAGCGGACGTTGGCGTTCGTGGACGAGTATGGTGAACAATGCCGGGAGCACGGGGTGGAGTCGATTCGTTTTGCGGCGACGTCGGCCACCCGGGATGCGGCTAACCGCGAGCTGTTTGTGGCGGGCGTACGGGAGAGGCTCGGGGTGGATGTGCAAGTGCTGTCGGGTCAGGAGGAGGCGCGGGCGTCGTTTGCTGGTGCTACTTCTGTGCTGGCGGGTTCGACCGAGGAGCCGTTTTTGACGGTTGACCTGGGCGGCGGTTCGACGGAGCTGGTGCTTGGGCGTGCGGATGGCACGATCCTTGGGGCGGCGTCGATGGACGTGGGATGCGTGCGGATGAGGGAACGGCACTTGCATTCTGATCCGCTCACCGACGGCGAGATAGCGGCGGCGCGTGCCGACGTGCAGGAGGCGCTGGACACTACGGGGATTGATCTTTCCCAGACTCGTACGCTCATTGGGCTTGCGGGCACGATCACGACGATCACCGCGAAGGTGCTTGATCTTCGGGAATACGATGCGAAGAGGATTCACGGTGCGCAAATGTCTTTGGCGGAGGCAGACGGCGCGTGCGAGTGGTTTATTAGGTCGACGGCGGAAGAACGGGCAAGGCTACCGTTCATGCATCCGGGGCGTGTGGATGTGATTCATGCGGGTGCGCTCGTATGGCAGGAAGTGATCCGGCGTGTGGCAAGTGCGACCGCGGAAACTATCCCGCTGACTCATACGATCACGTCTGAGCATGACATCTTGGATGGGATGGCGCTGTGGGCGGCGCGTGAGCCTAATCCGCCGGCGTGGGTGCGGTAGAAGCCCGCGTTAGTGCGGTAAAGAGTTGATGTAAAAGCCGGGGGTGGTGCGGATATTCGCACCACCCCCGGCACTGTCGACCAGACCCTACAGACTCTGTCGGCCTTGAAGGGTCGTAGCCTCTAGCGGTCGTAGTGATTCGGCCCGACCTCGGGTTCGCCGCCGGGGACTTCACCCCAGGTGCGATCGTCGGCGCTCTCCGGAACACCAGAGCGTGCCGGATCAGCAGAGCCAGCCGGGGCTTCGGCGTCGTCGGCAGCGTCGGCAGCTGCGGCTACCTCGGGGTGACGTGCGTGCCAAGCGGCGCGCCAGCGCAGCAGGATCGCGCCGAGGATGAGCGAAATGAACGTGCCCAGGAGCACGGCGACGCGGGCGTGCGGGCCGGCCGGGACGCCGGCGCTGAAGGACAGCGTGGCGATCAGCAGTGACACCGTAAAGCCGATACCGGCCGTCATGGAGACCGCCAAAATGTCTGGCAGGCTGAGTCCCTTGCCGAGCTTGAGGCGGAAAACGTAGACGAGGATGGCCACGCCAAGCGTGATGCCGATGGTCTTGCCCACGGGCAGACCAAGGTAGATACCCATTGCGGCCGGGTCGGTCAGCATGGCGCCGATACCACCCGAGTCGACGATGTTCACGCCGGCCGCGAAGAAGGCGAAGATCGGCAGGATGATGCCCGCGGAGTAGAAGTTGAGCTTTTCGGTGAGCTCCTCGGTGAGGGGGAGCGGTTCGCTGGCGCGCTGGATGGCTGGGACTGTCATGCCGAGCGCGACCCCCGCGATGGTCGCATGAATGCCGGATGCGAACATGAAGAACCAGGCCAACAGGCCGAGCGGCCACAGGATGTACCACTTGATTATGCGGCGCTGGACCATGAAACCAAAGACGGCGATCGTCACCAGCGACAGGGCGAGGTAAACGAAGTTCAGGTTCGACGAGAAGAAGACGGCAATGATCGTGATGCCGAGCAGGTCGTCAACAACGGCGAGGGTCATGAGGAAGGTGCGCATCGCGATCGGCAAACCCTTGCCGAACAGGCCGAGCACGCCGAGCGCGAAAGCAATATCCGTGGCCACCGGCACGGCCCAACCGTCCCAGTTGGGAGTATCGGAAAGGAGCTGCACGACCGAGTACACGGCAACCGGGCCGGCCATACCGAAGACGGCCGCAATAATCGGCACGAGCGCACGCTTCGGATCGCGAAGAGAACCGATCACGAACTCCTGCTTCAGCTCCATGCCCACGATGAAGAAGAACAGTGCGAGCAGGAAATCGGAGGCGATGAGCGATGCCGTGATCGAGTGGCCTTGGAAAGTAAATAATTCGGTGAAGGCGAGCGTGTCGTATGCGTCGCGAGCGGCCTTGACCGGAAAGTTCGCCCAGGTAAGCGCTACTACCGCTCCGATAATAAGTACGACACCCGCGATCGTCTCGTTCTTGAGCGATTCGCGATACCTTGAAATGACACCCATTTTGTCCCCATTCAGGTCGATTGCTGCGTGTTGTCACGATTAGCTGTGCAGTGACTATCCCCCAAGCTTAGTGCCTTTCGTAGCCTACGTGTAAAGATTTGCCACCGATTGCAGGATTTTTAAGCTTGCGGAACGTTCCATATTTTGGCAACGGGTGGCAGGCGGGTAATCTAGGGCTTGCGCCCCCATAGCCCAACCGGCAGAGGCAGTCGACTTAAAATCGATACAGTGTGGGTTCGAATCCCACTGGGGGCACCGCCCGCCTACGCTGTTGCGACTAGCTCTTGTCGCGAACCGCTCTTTTGATGACACGCGCGAAAACAGCATGACCATTATTTCACGAGGTCATACGGCGTGTTGCGTAATTTTGCACTCGACTGTGAGCCGCGGTACAATGAGCCCGACAGCTTATTAAACATCAAAGCGATCACCGCGCAAGGAACATGCGCCCCATTTTCCTTTGAAGGTTGGGCAGGCCTATGGCAAGTTGCTTGAGCGGGTTCGTGCACTGAAAGGAAAACTGGCTATGGTAGCCACACTGACACGCAAGGCATATAAGGTCTTGGCGATATGTATCGCCTTGCTCATGCTGTCATGGCTTGGCTTCGATAACGAGAGCGCTTTCGGAACGCAGGTGTCCGACGTCGAACAGGCTAGCGACGCTGGCGAACCCGATCCGCTTCCCCCGTTAGAACAATCTCAAGCCTCACCTGCAGACGACGCCGACGCCGATCACACGCCCGAGTCCAGCGCTCCCGATCAACTAGAGAACTCCGCGCCCGGAACATCCGCTTCCGGGGGGGCTCGTTAGCTGAGGATCCGGCCCCGACTAAGGATCAAGCCCCGAACGTAGGGCAATCAACGAGCGCAGCATCAGCGCCGAGCGACGATCACAATCCCACCGCAGAGCCAAGAAATGAAAGTTCCGACGACGAGTCGCACAATCCCGATGGCTTACCAGAAGGATATGACGAGCCGTACACCGGGCTGGTAGACGTCGAAGCTCCACCACTCGAATCGTCTGCCCGCCTCATGTTCGCACCGCGAGCCTTTCGCTCCGCTTACGCGCATCCCACCCAACCGGGCGAAGTCAAAGTTTTCAAGAAGGCCGAGCCGGTTCCCGGCATGGTCAACATGTGGGACGTGACGCTGCGCGTAGAGGGCAAAGATAAGAAGCGGACCTCCGACATCGTACTTGTGATCGACACTTCTGGATCCATGAGGTATTACGGCCGGATGGATGCTGCGAAAGATGCTGCTAAGGCCTTTGTTGATACGCTCTTGCCCTCGGACAACACTCGTATCGCGGTCGTATCCTACGAAACTAACGTGACCGTACACAGCGGCCTGACAAATGATCCAACAGCGCTGCGGAGCGCCATCAACGGTCTGCGAGCTGATGGAGGCACGTTTACGCAGGCGGGAGTGCGGCAGGCTCGCAACATGCTCGAGTCGTCGACGGCGGACTACAAGCATATCGTGTTGCTCTCTGATGGCGTGCCAACATACTCGTACGCATTAAACAATCCAGGTAATTATCTTCAGCCCTACAACGGTAGGCATTGGGAAACTACTGCGAACGCGCCGGAATCGGCGTACAGGTATAACGTAGCAGTGGGAGATGGCACTGACCTCCATACGCAATATAACCGCCAACGCGCATGGAGGAAGCGGTACTACAACCACGGAAATTCGGCGATCGCTGAAGCTGGTTTCACGAAGAACGAAGGTACTCGGCTCTGGACAGTCGGGCTTCAGATGAGCACCACGGGTAATAGCATCATGCAGTCCATGGCGTCTCCGGATAGCTTCACGGACGTGCAAGATGTCAATCAGTTAACGCCCGTCTATCAGGCGATTGCGGGCTACATCGACGCCGCTGTGAGAGACGCTCAAGCAGTTGACCCGATGGGTCAGGGCTTCGAAATCCCGATCGCTGACGTCCAAAAAATCTCTGCCACACCCGCGAACCCAGCGCCGACCTACGAGAACAATACGATCAACTGGAAGCCCGGTTCGCTGACCAGGCCGATCGTACCTGGATCGGACGTGAAGTATGCGGAATTGAAATACCGCATCAGCATCAACGATAAGATTTTGGCCGCCACGCCGGATGCGTCCGGAAATTACCCGACGAACGGCGAAGCCAAGATTACTTACACGGACGCTGACTGGCAGCCGCAGAGCGTTCCGTTCCCTGTTCCAACGGTGAAGCCGACCCTGTACGTCGTGAAGAAAGTGCTGTACGACGACGCCGGAGCGGTCGTGAACACAGACATGGACTTCAAAGTCAACGTGACTGGGCCAGGTCTTGACAGTGTCCAGCCGTATGCTCGTGAAGTTATTCTCAATGCGTCAGATGCCGACGGGCGTGTGATCACCGACCTCAAAGTGCAGGGCAACTACACGGTCGAGGAAGAAGACCACCCGGACTATTCCACCACCTACGAGGTTAATGGCGTGCCCACCGGCAACGACGGCAAGGATCTTGCAACGTTCACGGTCACGGAAGGTGTGGAGCATACGATCGTCATCCACAACCGTCCCGCTACCGGAACGCTGACGATCGAGAAAGCTCTCGACGGCGATGCCACCGAGAAGGCTGCGGAACTGACATATTCGGGCACCTACACCTGTGAGCACGCCACGAAGCCAGACATCACGGGCACGTGGCAGAAGCAAGGTGCAGGCCAAGCCCTGCTGACACCGAGTGGGCAAACCACCGGCGTCGAACACGTTGATGTGCCGGTGAACTACACGTGCTCTGTCACTGAAAATGCGCTTACCGGCGTCGACGGCGAATACTACAGCTCAAGCCAGCAGATCGGCGCGCCGGTGACGATCACGAAAGACCAGGCCGCGAACGTCGTCGTCACGAACACCATTAACAAGAACGCCGGAAGCGTGGCGTGGACCAAGGTCGACGACGCGGGAGCCGGCTTGGGCGGCTCCGAATGGGTCCTGAAAGGTCCCGGACTGCCGACCCAGGGGCAAGCTGTTCAAGACGTCGGTAACAACGGGCAATTCACCGTAAACAATCTTGCGTGGGGCGAGTACACGCTCGTCGAAACCCTGGCACCTGCCGGGCACATGCTCGATGAAACACCTATCACGTTCCGGGTTGGCGACGTCGACAACACCGACGGCTTGAACGTCGTGCTCGATCCCGTCGTCAACGTCAAGGTGGTCGGGCCGAATATTCCACTGACAGGTGGGATTAGTCGTGACACCTACATGTATGTCGGACTCGTCGTCATGGTAGCTGGTCTTGCTGCGGCAGGAACTCACTCCATCCGGCGCAAGATGAGTGAGGAGAACGCCTGATCAGACCCACACAGCAACCAGTTAACAGTCAAACAAACACACCCGAAAAAGAAGGAAAAATAATGAAAACAACGAAGTTAGGGCGTGCAGTAGCCCTCGTTGGGGCGCTCACGCTGGCCTCACTCGGGCTTGCTACCGGCGCCGGCGCTACAGGTTTCGAGGCGCCTGATTCAACGCAGGAAGCTACTCTCACCATTCACAAGCATGAAGGTACCGGCACGGGGGACCTTGGCGAATACACCGGCCAGGCTCCTACTGGTCTTGGTACTCCGCTCGCGGGCGTCGAGTTCACGATCCAGCAGGTGGGCACGGACGTGGGCGGCACCTGTATGGCTCCCGACCTTGCCACTCCCGCCGGCTGGGAAGCAATCTCTGCTGCCACGGTCGACAACGTGTGTGACATCGGCAGCCCAGTTACCGTGACAACCCAAGCGGACGGCAGCATTAGCCAGACACTCGCCCACGGCATGTACAAGGTGACGGAAACCAACCCTGGTCCGAACCTCATTAAGGAAACATCGGTGCCGTTCCTCGTTACTCTGCCGATGCCGGTTCAGCCCAACACGTGGGATTACTCGGTTGACGCATACCCGAAGAACACGCTGGCTGACGAGCCCACAAAGCCCACCAAGGAAGCAGCCGACCCGGACAAGTTCACCCCGGGCGCGCTGATCGACTGGACGATCAAGGCCAACGTTCCGGCAGCGGCGCTCGCTTACACGGACGTCACTATCACCGATACGATCCCTGCCGGGCTCGAGTTCACCCAAGTAAAGTCCGTCAAGGTTGGTACAACCGAGCTGGTCAAGGGCGCTGACTACAACGATGGAGCAACCATCAAGCTGACCGCTGACGGCCTAGCCAAGCTCAACGCTCTGGTTGTTGGCACCGGCAACGCTGCGGACGTCGAAGTTGTTCTCGAGACCAAGGTGCTCGATACCATCGCCGGCCAGGTCACCAACGAAGTCAAGATGGACCTCAACGCCAAGCCGGGCGAACCTGGTACCGGTACCACGGTGTGGGGCAAGCTCGAGGTGAGCAAGGTCGACAAGTCCAACAACTCTCCGTTGAAGGACGCCGTGTTCTCGATCTACGAGGGCAAGTGTGCCGATAACGGCGCGCTCGTGGCGGATGGTCTGACCACTGACATGAACGGCAAGATCTCCCAGGTGCTTTACGTCGGCAAGACCGAGGCTGACACGAAGGATTACTGCTTGAAGGAGACGGCTGCTCCCTCCGGTTACATCCTCGACGACGTTGGCCGTGACGTCACGCTCTCCGGCACAACGACCGACGTCGTTCTGACGTTTGAGAACGTCAAGGTTGACGGTCCTGACCTCCCGCTTACGGGTGCTCAGGGCACCGCTCTCATCACGGGCGTAGGCCTCGTCCTACTTGCCGCGGGTGCGGGCACGGTTTACGTCGCTCGGCGTCGTCAACGCTAACACCTAGTATTGAAGGCGGGCCCCGGAACACCCGGTGGCCCGCCTTCTTATCATAAGGACCCCAATGTCAGCCAAGCATCGAGCCCGGAGCAGGGCGGCCACGTGGGCGTTCCCCTCGCTGTCCGCCCTCGGCGCGCTCATCTTTCTTCTCGGGCTGAGCCTTGCACTCTATCCGTCCGTGGCATCGTGGTTTTCCCAACACAATCAATCGAAGCTCATCGAGGAACTCAACAGTACGCACCGGGATATTCCCGTCCCTAACGAGCACATTTTGGACGCACGCGAATACAACCGGCTACTGGTTGGCGGGGTGATCGTTGAAGCGGATCGTCACAAGGCTACCGGCCAAGTCGAAAAAGAAGGCCCGTTCGACTACCACTCACTGCTCACGGCCACCGAGTCGGGGATCATGGCTCGCCTGCGAATAGAGTCCATCGACGTCGACCTTCCGATCTACCACGGCACGGCCGATGACACGCTACGCAAGGGGGTCGGGCACCTACGCGGAACCGCACTACCAGTGGGTGGCCCCTCACAGCGTTCGGTTCTCACCGCCCACCGAGGCCTACCGGAAGCCACACTTTTCAATGACCTAGACAAGGTGGAGATTGGCGACGACGTCGTCGTCGAAGTTTTTGGCGAAGTGCTCACGTACAGAATCATTGACACGCAAGTGATCGAACCTGATGACACGGAATCGATTTCGGTGGAGCAGGGCAAAGATTTGTTATCGCTGATTACGTGTACTCCGCTGGGGGTCAACACGCACAGGATTTTGGTGACGGGCGAACGAGTGTATCCCACACCTGAGGCCGACCTTGCCGCCGCGGGCCGCTCGCCCGATATTCCAGGGTTCCCATGGTGGGCGGTCATAGCTGGAGTATCCCTTGTTGCGGCGCCCGTCTACGTGTGGCGTGCTGGCTATGCGGAGGGCCGGCGCAAGCGGGCGCGCGAAGATGCCGCTGCCCGAGATTAAAAAATACTCATCTTTACCCGAGGTCTTCTTTACTTTTCGTTGCCGATCATGGAAGCGAGGCCGGGAAGCGCCCGCTCGACGGAAGGCGCGGCAACAGCACCCGGCGCGGAAAGGACATCATGGAGACCATCCATTGGGGGCTCGCGGCGCTGCTCGCCGCGGTGGCCATCGTGAGCGTGGCGGCGGAAAGCGCGCTGCGCAGGAAGCTGACTAATTACCGTCCCACTCAGATTTTGGCAGCGTTTGCCGGGATTCTTCTCACGCCGGCAAACGTGTGGGCGGCGATGGGGAATGTGAGCCCGACGGTATCGAAGCTGATCATCGCGGGGTCGGCGGCTGCCGTGCTCGCTGTGATCGCTCTGTATTTCGTGTTTTCGATTCGCCGCACGGAGACGACGTTGCCGCGGCGCATCCTGGCGATTGGTGCTCACCCGGACGATCTTGAGCTCGCCGTCGGTGGCACGCTCGCGCGGCTGGCTGATTCTGGTCATGAGATCCATTCGATCGTCATGACTGCTGGCAAGGTGGGTGGCGATCCTGCGATCCGCCGTGAAGAGGCGAAGAACGGTTCGAAGTTCCTCGGGGTTAAGCATGTGGATGTCCACGATTTCACCGACACGGATCTGGAGTCGGACATGAACGAGATGATCCAAGTGATCGAACGTAAGATTCGCTCGTTTAATCCGGACATTATTTTCACGCATTCGAAGCACGACCAACATCAAGACCACCATGCTGTGCACATGGCAACGGTGCGTGCGGGGCGGCGCCATCCGGCGATCCTGTGCTTCGAGTCGCCGTCGGTCACCCTCGATTTTTCGCCGAAGGTGTTCGTGGATATTGATGACTATGTGGGCGTGAAGGCCTCGGCGGTTGCCATCCACGAAAACCAGGCGGGTAAGCCGTATATGACGGAGGAACGCGTAACGGGCATGGCCCATTTCCGGGGCGACCAGGCGAAGATGACGCACGCCGAAGGGTTCGAACCGGTTCGTTTTGATGCTTTTAAGGGGACGTTTTAAACATGAAAATCTTGTTAACTGGCGCTGGTGGTCCGGCTGGCCGCGCACTGTATCCGCAGCTGGTCGACCGCGGCGTGGACGTGGTTCGAGTGGACATGGCGGGTGGCGAGGGTATCGTGGCCGTTCCGCCGGCTCGGCACAAGAATTTTATTTCGTTCATTAACGAGCTGGTTGATACGGAGGGGATCGACGCCGTCATCCCAACAGTGCAAGAAGAGCTCCCGGTTTTCGCGGCAGCAACAATGTTTGTGCCGGTGTTGATTTCGGAGCCGAACGCGGTGGCGATCGCTGACGACAAGTGGCTGACCTATCATGCGCTGAATCGCGCAGGGGTGTCGGTTCCACGGTCGACGACGCCGGGTGCGCTCGATACTCGGACGCTCGGCTGGCTCGGGGATCGCGTTATTTCTAAGCCGCGCCGTTCGCGCGGCGGGCGTGGCGTGATCGTGCACGAAAATCCGCGAGCCGACGAGCTGGCTACACTCCCGGAGGATTCGATTATTCAAGAGTTCGCTCCCGGTGAGGAATACGCGCCGAACGTGTTCGTCTCAAACGAGCGTACCGAGTGCGTCGTGCTGCGGAAGACCGCCCTGGCTTATGGACATCACGGTAATGCGGTGGCCACGGAAGTGGTTGACGAACCGGGGATCGCGCAGTTGGCGATCGACGCCGCGCGGGCGCTTAACTTGCGCGGTCCGGTGGATGTCGATATCCGGCGTCGTCGGGATGGAACACCGGTTGTGTTGGAAATCAACGCGCGCTTTGGCGCGAACTCGGCGAAAGCGCCAGTGATCGTCGAGGCCGCACTCGAACTGTTGGCTAACGCGCAGCCGAATCTGCGCCGCATGCCCGAACATGATCTGGATAAGGACGAGATTGGACGCTGGCTTGATGCGCAGGCTGCGATGAGCGCGCCGGCCGGCGAGGGGGTTGACAGCCAGTGACGTGGCTTTATGTACTTGTGGCGATTCCGTTCGCGATCTCGGCGGTCGTGGGCATGATGATCACAGCGGGTGCGCTGCTTTCTCAGCTTCGCCCGCGGGTCGAGCCGGCAACGAGTTCACCCAATCCGAAAGTGTCCGTGATCATTCCGGCCTACAACGAGGCCGTGGTACTCCGGCCGTGTTTGGATTCGATTTTGGAATGCGAATACGAAAACTTGGAGCTCATCGTCGTCAACGACGGTTCGACGGACGACACGGCCGAGATCCTGGCCGGTTACGAGAATCGGGCGATCATTATTAATAAGCCGAACGGCGGTAAAGGATCAGCGCTCAACGAGGGCATCCGGCACGCAACAGGGGAGATTTTGGTGTTCGTCGACGCCGACGGCGTGTTCACCAAGCACACGATCCCGAACATGCTTGCCGGGTTCCGGCACAAGAACGTGGGCGCCGTGTGCGGAAACGATCAGCCGATCAACACGCACAACGTGCTAACGAAAATTTTGGCGTTGATGACGCACACGGGAACCGGGCTCGCACGCCGTGGGCTCGCCCTGCTCGGCATGCTCCCGATCGTGGCGGGCAACTCGGGTGCTTTCCGCGCGTCGGTCATCCGCCAAATTGGCGGCCTGCGCGAGGACACGCTCGGCGAAGACCTCGAGCTCACGTGGCGCGTACAAGAGGCCGGCTACGAGGTTGAATTCGCGCCCGACGCCGTCGTGCTCGCCGAAGTGCCAGACAACCTGCGCTCCTTGTGGAAGCAACGCGTGCGGTGGACGCGCGGCCTTATTCAGACCACGCGCCTGCACTGGCGTGAGTTCTTCCGCCCGTCGGCATCAATGTTCCACCTTTACCTGCCGATCAATTTGCTCTTGCAGCTCGTCCAGCCGATTCTGCAGCTTCTTGCACTGATCGGGCTGCCCATCTTAGTGGCCGTGGGAATCGCCGACTTTGGAGACTGGACGGCCACCTTGCCCAGCCTATGGGTGGTGGCCGGTGTGAGCGTCACCCTGGTTAACATCGTGATCGCACTGATCCTCGATCGTGCCTGGGATCGCTTCGCCTTCCTGTGGGTCATTCCGCTACTGTTGCCGTTCTCGATCTTCCTATCCTGCGTCGCCCTTGCGGGCCTGATCGCAGAGATCAGGGGCGTGGAGAGCAAGTGGAACAAGTTCGAACGTACGGGTGTCAGAACGGTGACCGCTTAGATGTCGCGCCTACGGTATGCGAGCCAGCCGAGAACCACGACGACGGTCGTGTAAGCTGCGAAGATCGCGACGGCAATCCACGGTTCGGTAAACAGCCGTAGCTCTTCAGGGATGTCGGTGTAGCGCATAATCCCCATCTGCAGCAGGCCCGAGGGCGTGATCTGCGGGTAGACCTCGCGGAAGAAATCCATAGGGATGACTCTGAACAGGTCGATGACGTAGAGCAAACCCACCATGAGTGAGATCGTGCCCGCGGTCGAACGCAGAATATATCCGAAGGCGGTTGCCATGATCGAAACCATGACGAGGCAGAGGAACATGGCGATGTAGGGGCGCCAGCCTTCGTCGAGCGCGTCGAACCGGGGTGGTGCCAACGTCTGGATGAGCGCGCTGAACACGATAAGTGTGAGTGTGAGCAATGCGCTGACCGTGGCCGAGGCGGACATCTTCGCAAAGAAGGCCCGGGTGCGGTTCGAGTCGGCGAGTGCGGTGGTGCGCATCGTGTTGTGCGAGTACTCGCTGGTGACGGCAAGGCTGCCGATAATGATGACGAAGAGCATGATGAGCGAGGTGCCACCCACGATCGAATCCGATGTGGTGTACGGGACGTTGCCGCGGGTAGCGGACAAGGTTTGGATGCTCAAATACATGACGAGCGCGAGTGCGCACGTGATCGTGATGGCGCGCGTGTTCAGCTTCTTCATTTCGCTCACGAACGAGCGGCCAAACGTGGGGCGGAACGTGCTGGCGCCGAAGCGGCCGGCGAAAGTTGCGAGTGCTTGTTCGGTGGTCATCGTTAACTCCTAGTTGTGCGGTCCGAAGTTGGTGGGGCCGTTGTGCGGTCCGAACTGGGCGGGGCCGCCGGCATTAAACTCGACGGCGCCGGAGGTCAGCTCCATAAAGACGTCCTCGAGCGAGGAATGAATCTCAGTCAGCTCGTGGACTTCCAGGCCCTTGGTGTAGAGGAGGTTGCCGATCTGTTCGCGTTGGGCGCCCGGCACTTCGAAAGCTCCGGTGGGGAAGGAGTTCGACGCCGGAAGGTTGGTCACCTGCCAGTTCGCCTCGGTCAGGGCGGCGTGGAGCGCTGCCATGTCCGGGCCTTGCACCCGGACCCGCACGCCGCGATCCGATTCGGTGAACCGGGTGATCGGGCCGGCGTCGATGAAACGGCCGCGGCCGATAATGATGAGATCATCGGCGGTCTGCGACATCTCGCTCATCAGGTGCGAGGAGACGAGAACCGTGCGCCCTTCGCGAGCTAGCTCGCGCATCATGTGACGTACCCAGCGTACGCCGTCGGGATCAAGGCCGTTGACGGGCTCGTCGAAAATCAAAACTTGGGGATCGCCGAGCAACGCCGTCGCGATGCCAAGGCGCTGGCCCATGCCGAGCGAAAAGCCGCCAATCTTCTTCTTCGCCACGGAGGCTAGGCCGGTCATGGCGATCACTTCGTCCACGCGGCCTTTCGGGAAACCGTGCGTGGCTGCAACGATCTGCAAGTGCTGGCGTGCCGTACGACCGGGGTGGAATGCCTTGCCGTCCAGCAGGGCGCCGACCATGGTCAGCGGAGAACGAAGCTTGCCGTACTCCACTCCGCGGATGAGAACCCGGCCGCTCGTGGGGCGGTCAAGGCCAACGATACAGCGCATCGTGGTGGATTTACCGGAGCCGTTCGGGCCAAGAAAGCCCGTCACGGCTCCCGGGCGCAAAGAAAACGAAAGATTGTCAACGGCGCGTGTTTTGCCATAATCCTTCGTCAGATTTTCGACGGTGATCATGGGAACCTCCCTGTGTAGTGCTTTAATTTCGATCGTAGAAGTCCGCGCAGGTGAGGGCGGTCATACTCGGGCGGGATTTTCTGTTGAAGCCACTCAGCCCCGTAGCCTGAGAACATCACAGTGCGGGCACCCACAAGGCGGAGGCTGGGACTTTTTTCCTAGCGCGGAAAACGTAGCGCGTACTCTTGCCTTAACTTACGGCTCCGTTAGGATGAGACACGAGTAAGTTGTGATCCTAAACAATCCAGGAGGCTCCTATGAGCAATCCGATTATCAGTAACAACCCGTATTTCAAGACGGGTCAGCAGCGCCCCAACCAGGCGCCGCAACAGTACACCGGCCAGCCTTACGGGGAACAACCATATGGCGGCCAGCCGTATGGCGGTCAACAGTATGGTGGCCAACCATACGGCGGTCAACCGTACGGCGGTGATCCGTACGCGGGTCAGCAACACGGCGGTCAGCAGTTCGGCGGCCAGCAGTTCGGTGGCCAACCATACGGCGCTCAGGCCTTCTCCGCGCCCGTAGAGCGCATGACGTACCAGGACGCTCTTAACAAGATTGCTATCTTGCTTGGGCTGACCGTCATCTCTGGTGTGGCCACGGCAGTGCTCTTGCCTCCGACCCTGTGGACCCCGGTGGCCGTGGGCGCCACGGTCGTCGCGTTCGTCGTTGGCCTTATCCTCGCGTTCCAGCGCATGGTCAAACCGGGCCTAGCCATCGCTTACGCCGTGATGGAAGGCGTGGCGCTCGGCGGGATTACCGCGGCTTTCGAGCTCATTTTCCCGGGTATCGCATTCCAGACGATCCTGGCCACCGCGATCATCGTGGGCGTGACCGTGGCCCTGCACTATTCGGGCGCGGTGCGCACGTCATCAAAGGGGCGCAAAATTGTTCTGGCCGTCATGCTCGGCTACCTGGTCTTCTCGCTCGTCAACATCCTCCTCATGGTTCTGGGTGTTTTCGACAACCAAGCCTGGGGCGCACGCGGATACGAGATCGCAGGTATCCCGCTCGGCGTGGTGCTCGGCGCAGTCATGATCCTCGTGGCTGCCTACGTGCTCATCGCCGATTTTGAAGACATCAACACGGCGATCGTCAACGGTGCTCCCAAGGAGTTCGCCTGGACCACCGGTATCGCTATCGTCATGACGATCCTGTGGATCTACGTTGAGGTGCTGCGTATCCTCGCAATTTTCGCGTCGAACGACTAACCTCTCTCATAGTAAAGCCGGGGTATCGACGATACCCCGGCTTTACTATGCGCGGGTGAGATCACCCGCATCCGATTAGATCACCCTGTCAAGCAGCGGCGTGTGGTCGCCGAACCTGTGGTTCGTGGCAGCCACGGCCTGCTCAAGGAAGAACGGACGCAGGTCCACCCGGCCGTTAAACGTAGCCGGATCGGAATAGATCGCCACGTCGACTGAGCCGCCCACAGCCCGCGCGACCTCAGCCGGATCATCACCAAAGTAGCGGATCTTCCGGACGGCGGTCGGATCGGCTTCCAGATCGGCCAACCAGGTGTCGCGGTCTACGGTGTCGACGACGGCGCCGACCCCGCGTAGCGCCTGGGCTACCGTGTCGCGTAGGTCATCGCCGACCGACACGGTCACCTTCGTCCCGCCAGCAGCAGCGCCGGCAATCATCGGGGCCGCCTGCCACCAGTCTTCCGGATCCTCGATGCGCACGAGCACGTCGGTGGGCCGGTAGCGGAACACGTTCTTCTCAACGCCCAGTCCGCTCACGTCAACCTCAGCCAGGTAGATGTCGTCCACGGCTTGCTGCACCGAACGCAGGGCGTGCCGGAAGTCGGCCACCGCCGCGGCGTCGTCGATCTTGCTGTGCAGCTCGTCGAGGGCGGTGAACCCTGGTAGGTGCAGGGCGCCGAGCTGGTCGGGCTGCGTGCGCGGGGCGGGTGCCACGTTAACCAGGCCGATCAGGTGGTTTGGCCCGCCGGCTTTCGACCCTGTACCCACCTGCGAACGCTTCCACCCGCCAAACGGCTGGCGGCGCACGATCGCCCCCGTGATCCCGCGGTTAATGTAAACATTGCCGGCTTCGACCCGTTCGAGCCAGTAAGCAATTTCTTCTGAATCCAGGGAGTGGATTCCGGCGGTCAACCCGAATTCGACGGCGTTCTGCACGGCGAGCGCCTCATCGAGCGTGTCCACCCGCATGATCGCCAGCACCGGGCCGAAGTATTCGGTCATGTGCGCGTCGGCGCCGGGCTTGACGCCGTCGCGAATGCCGGGCGACCACAGCCGGCCCGTGTCATCCAGCTGGCGCGGCTTAAGCAGCCACTTTTCGCCAGGTGCCAACTCTGTGAGCCCGCGCTTAAGCTTGCCAGCCGCCGGTTCGATAATCGGCCCCATTTCCGCGGTCGGATTGGTGGGATAGTCGACCACGAGCGAATTCGCCGCATCCACAATCTGATCCAGCAGCCGCTTCGACTCGCCCATCGGACCAACCAAGATCGCGAGCGACGCCGCCGAACACTTCTGCCCGGCGTGACCGAACGCAGAATTGACCACGTCTTTCGCGGCCAAATCAATGTCGGCCTGCGGGGTGACGACGATCGCGTTCTTACCCGAGGTTTCGGCCGAAATCTTCAGGTCGGGCTGCCAAGAGCGGAACAGCTTCGCCGTATCAATCGAGCCGGTGAGGATCACCTGGTCGGAGCCGGTGACGAGTTCGGTGCCCACCTCGTCCATGTCATCGGGATGCACGTCCACAAGAATGAGCGCCTCGCGCGGCACCCCGGCGTCCCACAGCGCTTCGGCGATAACGGCGCCACAGCGGCGTGCCTGCTCGGCCGGCTTAAACAAGACGACCGACCCGGTGGCCAGCGGCGCGAGCGCCGACCCGGCCGGGATCGCCAGCGGGAAGTTCCACGGCGGAATCGCGGCCGTCAGCTGCTCGGGAGTCACAGCGACGCCGTCGAGCTGATCGAGCTCCTCCGCCAGATCGGCATAGTAGTTCGCGAAATCGATCGCTTCGGAGACCTCGACGTCGGCTTCACCCACAACCTTCCCGCATTCGGACGCAGCCACCTCAATGAGTTGGGCGCGGCGCTCGCCAAGAATCTGCCCGGCACGCCGCAAAATATCGGCTCGCTCCGCCGCAGGCCGATCCGCCCACGCCGTACTGTTCTCGCGCGCCTTCGCAATGATCTCCTTCATCTCCTTGGCGCTACGCACACGAGCCGCATCGGCGGTCTCGGTGCCAAGATCAGAATCGGCCATCTTCGCAAAAATCTCTTTCGCCCACTCGACGTTCGCCGGCAGCGACGGATCCGAATCGGGTGTGTTCGCAAAGCTCTCGAGCTTAGGCACCGAATCGGTCGACCGGTTTTGCGTGCGGTTCGGACCGAAGTGAAGATCGGGGACGTCGTCGTTCGTATTATCGAGCTTCGCATCCGGGAACGCGCCCACAACACCCGTAGCAAAACGATTCCGCTCGCGAGCAAACACCGTGTCGTCGCCCGCAATATCGAAGACGCCGGACATGAAATTCTCCGGGGCGGCCGACTCTTCGAGGCGCCGCACCAAATACGAGATGGCGACGTCGTAATTGTTCGGGTCGACGACGGGCACGTAGTACAGGATCTGGCCGACGTCCTCGCGGATTGCCCGCGCCTGATTCGTGGCCATACCCTTGAGCATTTCGACGTCGAAACCCTCCGTGATCCCACGGGCCTTGGCAAGCTTGAGTCCGAAGGCGAGCGTGAACAGGTTCTGCCCGGCGATACCCAAGTGGACGTTCGCGATGTGTTCGGGGCGCAGAGCATATTCGAGGACGCGCATGTAGTTCGCGTCCGTCGCCGCCTTCGTGGGTTGCACGGCCAGCTTCCAGCCGTGCATCGCGGCGTCGACCCGCTCCATCGGCAGGTTCGCACCCTTGACCAGCCGCACCTTGATCGGGGCGCCGCCACCGGCCACACGCTTGGCTGCCCACTCCTGCAGGCGCTCCATGGCCGGGAGGGCGTCGGGCAGGTAGGCCTGCAACACGATACCGGCCGTCAGATCACGGAACTCGGGCCGATCCAGCAGCTTCGTGAACACGTCGATCGTCAGGTGCAGATCGTGGTATTCCTCCATGTCCAGGTTGACGAACTTGCCGCCGTCCTTCGCCGTGTTAAACAGCGGCAACAGGCCTTCAACAGCCTGGTCGACCGCCTGATCGTACCCCCACGGGTTATGCACACCAAGCACCGACGAGACCTTGATCGACACGTAGTCGACGAAATCGTATTCCAACAGTTCTTTCACGGCGGCAAGCCGGGCGCTGGCTTCCTTCTTGCCCAACACGGCCTCACCGAGCAGGTTCAGGTTGAGCCGCGAGCCATCGGACCGCAGCTTACGGACTGCCGGGCCGAGCTTCTTCGGCGTCGTGTCAAGAACAAGATTGCCCACGAGCATCCGAAACACGCGGAACGCAGCCTCGGTGATGAACGTGGGAGAGACCGGCGCAAGAGTGCCACCAATCTTCGCCGGAGCAGACAGCCACATGGGCAAGAATCCGGTGCCGCGCGTGGTGAGTTTACGCAAATTCTTCGCACGAGTAGCCGGGTCCTCGGGCCGTATCACGCCGTCGACGAACTGAACCGTGAAGTCGAGCCCGCCGTCGTCGGACAACACTTGCGATAAAAGCTTGCCGGAACGATCCTCCGGAAAGTCGGCCGAGCGTTTAGCCCACATGCGAGCCTGCCTGATCGCCTCGTTGGCGATCTGCGCGAAATCGACGTCGTTTTTCACAGCTGACATATATCTCCCTCAACTTAATCGGGTGGCCATTCCAGATCGCTAGCATGCCATCGTTGGCAGCGTGCCGCCCTTGGCACCGCTGGAATGTTTACAGTGTAGTGTATTTCGGGCCTGAGCAATAGGTTCGAAGGGCAAAAGCTTTGGACTGTGATGTCTCGCGACATAGTTCCTGTGTCGCGAGATATTTTTTGTTGTTTTTGGCGCGGGGGTGTCTCGGGACATCGTTCCGGTGTTGGTGGACAAATATGGGGTTAATGGCAGGCTGGTTCGGGTGTTTAATGCGGGGATACTTCACCGAGTCCGCGTAACACATGACCAGGCGTAATCTCATTGCTGAAAAGCAGGAAATTGGCCCTTTTCTCATGTGTTATGCGGAGTGTGCCGAGTATAAGCCCCGCTGCGGGCTCTCTTAGTGGCTTACCACGGGTGGCTTGTTGCGGCGTTTTTGCCAGGGGAGATAGAACGCATGAGCGGGTGCGGGTTGAGGCAAGTGTTGACCGGTCGTGTGGTGGGTTTCTGCTTTAGTAGCAATGAAAACGGATGCGACAGCCTTCGAGTCTGGATTGATTGCTGTGGTAGCAATAGCGCGTGAGAAGGAGCGCCTGCGGCATGACCCATACTCGGTGCACTCCGCGTAGCAGGTGAAAAAACGCTGATTTTCGTGCTTTTTGGCAATGAGATTACGCTAGGTCACCTGTTACGCGGACTCGGTGCGATATCCCCGCACCGAAGAGCCAAGCCCACCATAGGGTTAGAGGACAAACGGGAGCAGTACAACGCATTCCCGGGGTACCTGTTTCGTTCCTGGGGTAGACAAATCGCCGGATTAGGTACCCCAGGAAGTGAACGCGTACCCCCGGAACGATGTCGTGAAATCACACAGCAAAAGCTTTGGACGACGACAGCCTCGGACAGCCTCAGCTGAAACAGGCGGGATCGTAACCGGAAGCCCTCCGTCTGCCCACGGCCGCAGCCGTCGCGGCCTACCCACGAGGCCGAGGCCAGCCCGCCGTCGGGAGCCGCCGCCAGCCGAGGCCAGACCGCCGTCGCGAATTTCAAGTTTTTCTTTAAAAGTCTTGACGTCAAAAGGAAATGTTGTAGTGTTCTACATAACTGGTAAGTCGCTACGCACTGCGGGAACTGGTAATGGCGCCAGTCCGCGCGGCATCTAACGCAAAGGGGATATTATGAGCGATACCACGTGGCAGATCATTACGATGGTGATCTACTTCCTCGTCATGATCGGCATTGGTCTGTGGGCGTACAAGCGCACCACGGACGTCGACGACTACATGCTTGGCGGCCGGCAACTCAACCCGCTGGTGGCCGCACTTTCTGCCGGCGCGTCAGACATGTCCGGCTGGCTCCTCATGGGCCTGCCCGGCGCACTCTACGTATCCGGCCTCGTAGAATTTTGGATTGCGATCGGCCTGACCGCCGGCGCCTGGCTCAACTGGAAGTTCGTGGCGCCGCGCCTGCGCTCCTACACGGAAGTATCGAACAATTCGATCACGGTGCCGTCCTTCCTTGACTCACGTCTGCGCGATTCCACGCACGCGCTACGCATCGTGGCCGGCCTGATCATCCTGTTCTACTTCACCTTCTACGTCTCGTCTGGCATGGTCGCCGGCGGCACCTTCTTCGAGGGCGCGTTCGGCGTGGACTACCGTGCGGGCATGATCCTCATCGCTGCGATCACACTGTTCTATACGCTCGTGGGCGGCTTCCTCGCCGTGTCATACACCGACGTCGTGCAGGGGCTCATGATGATGGCCGCACTGGTCTTGGTGCCGGCCGTGGGCATCGCACATGTTGGCGGTTGGAACTCAATGATCGACAAGGCGCGCGCGGTCGATCCCGACCTGCTCTCACCGTTCGCAGGCCTCACCGCCGTCGGGCTCATCTCGGCACTCGCCTGGGGCTTGGGATACTTCGGCCAGCCGCACATCATCGTGCGCTTCATGGCGCTACGGAATCCGAAGGAAGCCGTCTCGGCCCGGCGTATCGGCATCGGCTGGATGCTGCTCGCCGTGTTCGGCGCGCTCGGCACCGCCTTTGTTGGCATCGCGATCTTCCGGTACGAAAACAACCCGCTCGCCAACCCGGAGCAGGTATTTATCGTGCTCGGCCAGCTGCTGTTCCACCCGTTCATTGCCGGATTCATGCTGGCTGCGATCCTCGCGGCAATCATGTCCACGGTCTCGTCCCAGCTGCTGGTCAGCTCGTCCGCACTTATCGAGGACGTCTACATGACGTTCACGAACCGCAAGCTCGACGCGAAGAAGGGCGTCATGCTCTCCCGCCTCGCCGTGGGTGGCATTGCCGTGTTGGCGGCCGGGCTCGCGTGGACGCCGAACGACACGATCCTCGGACTTGTCGCCTTCGCATGGGCCGGGTTCGGCGCGTCCTTCGGGCCGACGATCCTGCTATCGCTGTTCTGGCGCAAGCTCACCGGCTTCGGTGCGCTATCCGGCATGGCGATGGGCGCGGTGACCGTGGCCGTGTGGGGCAACATCGACGGCGGTATGTTCGACCTATACGAGATCGTGCCGGGCTTCATCGTCAACCTCGTCGTCACGATGGTCGTCTCGCTGGTGACCTACCGTCCGAACGCGATCATCGAGCGCGAGTTCGACATGGCGGCCGAACTGGCCAAGGATTGGTCCAAGCACGCCGAATACGAGGCGCAGATGATCGAGTTCCGCCGCAACAACCCGGACGGATACAAGCCGCGATCAGCGACTCTACGCACCGAGGACGGCGGCGAAATGGAGCTACCGAAGTAACGGGCCCAAAAGTCGCTTGTCGCGTAAAGGTTTCGGGTTGTGGTCAGTGGCCACAACCCGAAACCTTTTGTGGGTCTGTTAAGGCGTCTTGGATGTTGGCCGGATTCGTCACGCACGCCGGGGCGCCTGTGTGCCAGCGCCGTCCCGCCTGCCGTCGCGCCGTCGCTGCCTGGCTGGTCTCCCGGATCATTCTCAACCGGTGTGCTGACTGCTTCCCAGCCGGAGCGCCGGTTTAGTTGTCGTGTAGCGTGTTGAAGTTGAACGCCGAATCTTGGATGCCGGTGATGTCGACGACGAAGACGAGCGTGTCGTCGCCCTTAATACCTGCACGCGGGTTGCCGGCGGCCCCGTAGCCCTTGAACGGGGGTACCGAGATGAGGAGGCGGGTGCCGATCTGGCGGCCAACCAGCGCCTCATCCCACGCTTCGATCACCATGCCCACGCCGATCGGGAACACGGCCTTGCCCTCACGGTAGTAGGACGAGTCGAAAATGGCTCCGCCCCAGATCTGGCCGTGGTACTCGCATTCGATTTCGTCGCCGGCGCGCACCACGCGCCCGTCGCCTTCCTTGAGAACCTTAACGCGCAAACCCTTGGGGGGTTCCACATCCTCCGGGAAAATGATCTCGGGTATCTCGCCGAATTCGCCCTCGACGGTGGGAAGAATGACGTCCATAACCAGCCTTTCGAAAGTGTAGGTTCGTGCCTATCCTACCGGCGCCGCCGGCTCGCTGCCTAGCCTGCGGCCGGGCCAGCGCCTGCCAACCCGGCGCCCGCCGGCTCGCTGCCTAGCTCGTTGCGTCTAGCTCGCTGCCTAGCCTGCGGTCAGCCCAGCGCCCGGCATCGGGCAGGCCAGCCCGGAACGCGCATGACACCGGTACCCGTTCGGCACCTTGATCAAATACTGTTGGTGTTCCACTTCGGCCGGGAAATATCCGGTGGTGTCGGCCGCGTCCACAATCTCGGTGACGATCTCGCCAAGTCCGGCCTCGGTGAGCACGGCCTGGTACGCCTCCCGAGAGGAAAGTGCGAGATCGGCCTGCCCCGGCGTCGTCGGAAAAATAGCGGAACGATACTGGGGGCCGACGTCGTTCCCCTGCCGGTTGAGCGTGGTCGGATCGTGGCACTCCCAAAACGTTTTCAGGATGTGTGCCAGCGTGTTGCCGCCGGCGCGGTAGACCACGCGCACGGTCTCAGTGTGGCCGGTCAGGCCCGTGGTCACCTCGAAGTAGGTGGGGTTCGGGGTGGCTCCTCCCATGAAGCCCACCGAGGTCGTCACCACTCCCGGCAGGGCCCACATAATTTCCTCAACACCCCAATAGCAGCCGGCCGCCAGGAAGATTTCTTCCTCGCCGGGCCCGGCGGGCGCGAGCATGTCCGTGCCAAGCGCAAGATGGGCGTGCGGATTGACGAGCACGGGCGTGGAGCGCCCGGGTAGCCCACCAGCATGTGTGGTCATCGGGCAGGCTCAATCTTGATGATCTCAACCGCGAACTCTTTACCGTTCGGTGCCACGTAGGATGTGTTTTCGCCGACCTTCTTACCCATGACTGCCTCGCCAAGCGGGGCTGATTCGGGGTAGACGTCCACGTCCACCCAGTCGTTCGCTTCGCGCGAGCCGAGCATGAACACTTTCTCTTTGCCATTCACGGTTGCCGTAATGATTAGGCCGGGTGCGACGACGTCCGTGTTCTCGGGGGCGTCGCCCACTTCGGCGTGTTCGAGCAGATAGGTGAGCTCTTGGATGCGGCCTTCCATCTTCGACTGCTCCTCGCGGGCCGCATGGTAGCCGCCGTTTTCTTTCAGGTCGCCTTCGGAGCGGGCGGCCTCGATGCGTTCGGCAATCTCTTGACGCCCGGTGGTCTTCAAGGTGTTGAGCTCGTTGGTTAGCCGGTCGTACGATTCCTGAGAGAGCCACGTGGTGTTTGCCATGAGAATCCTCCTTGTGGGGTGTACGCCGGTGGCACACCCGTCGATAACATGCCACTCCGGCATGGTCTTTGCCAGAGGATAGCACCGAAATTCGCGGCGTTTCAATAAATCTCACGAATGTTAGCTGGCGGCGCATCATCGCAAAGTAGTTGAAAGTGTGCATATAATCGCCGGTGTACCCGTAACGAGGAGAAGCATGACCGACGAACGTAGACTCATGGCCATTCACGCCCACCCGGACGACGAAGCGTCCAAGGGCGCTGGGATGATGGCGAAATATGCCACGGCGGGTCGCGTGAAGGTTGTGACGGCGACGGGCGGAGAGCGCGGCTCTATTTTGAACCCGGCGCTGGCTGGCGACGCCGATATCCTCGCCAACATGGCGCAGGTGCGGCGCGCTGAGATGGCGGCCGCCGTCGCCGCGCTCGGAGTGGAACATTCGTGGCTCGGATTCGTGGACTCGGGCTTGCCCGAAGGCGATCCGTTGCCGCCCTTGCCTGCGGGCTGTTTCGCACTCGAGCCGTTCGACGACGTCGTGCGCGCGCTTGTTCGGGAAATCCGCGAGTTTCGTCCGCAAGTTGTGACGACGTACGACGAGAACGGTGGCTATCCACACCCTGACCATATTCGGGTGCATACGGCCTCCATCGCGGCGGTGACGGCGGCCCGTGACCCGCAGGCGTATCCGGAGGAGGGTGAGCCGTGGATGGTGTCGAAGGTGTACTACGACATCAGTTTCAACGCGGCGCGTATGCAAACCTTCCACGACACGCTTCTTGAACGGGTAGGGCATAGTCCGTTCGCGGATTGGCTGGAGCGGCGTAAGGGCATGCCGGTGACTCGAGCGTCGGCGCGTATTCATGTGGCCGATTTCTTCGCCCAGCGCGATGGTGCCCTGCGTGCTCATGCTACTCAGATCGATCCGAAGGGCTTCTTCTTTGCGATGCCGCGCGATATCGAAGCTGAGGTGTGGCCGTGGGAGGAGTTCCGTTTGGCAATGACGAACGTTGGAACGGCGCGCGGAGTTGAGCAGGACTTGTTCGAGCGAGTGCCCGGAGTTGAACCGTTAGTTTAAGGCCGACGCCGTTGGACTAGAGCTTGCGCTCAGCCGATAGGGCTTCCTGAGCTGCGGCGACGTCGTCGGGATGCATGGTCGCGAGCAGGCGTTCCCGTTCGGCGTCGAGATTCCACGTGGGTGTCGGCCATTCCTGGTTGAGGCCGGCGAGCGTGTGAATGAGCAGCTCGGTGACGGCCAGGCGCGCATACCACTTGCGGTCGGCCAGCACGACGTACCAGGGTGCGTGGTCGGTGGACGTGCGGTCGAACATCGCCTGATAGGCCTCCTGATAGGCGTCCCATTTGAGCCGGGTGTCAACGTCGCTGGGTGAATACTTCCACCATTTGTCACCTCGAGCGAGCCGTTCGGCGAGGCGTAACCCTTGTTCGCGATGCGAGTGCATGAGCGCCACCTTGATGAGGGCGTAGCCTTCGCGGGTGAGTGTTTCTTCGAAGTTGTTGATTTCCTCGTAGCGGGTTTCGAGTTCGGCAGCGCTGACTAGGCCGTCGACTCGGGCGACGAGCACGTCCTCGTAATGCGAACGGTCAAACACGCAGATCTTCCCGGGAGGTGGCAGTTTGCGGATTACGCGCCACAGGAAATGATGGGAGAGCTCTTCTTTCGTAGGAACCCCAAAGTTGGCTACATGGACGCCTTGTGGGTCAACCATGCCGAGCACGTGGCGGACGATCCCGCCCTTGCCCGAGGTGTCGAGCCCTTGCAAGATGAGCAGCACCCGGCGTTTGTCGCCGACCCGTCCGTTTGCGAACAGGCGCTCTTGGAGGTCATCGAGTTGTTCTTCGCGGGCGGCCATGTGAGCGACGCCGTCGGCTTTATCGCCCGGCCAGCCCGGGGTGGCGCGGTGGTCGAGCGTGGAAAGGTCGAAGCCTGCTCCTGCGCGTAGCGCAACTGTTGGGTGTGTGGTCCAGTTCGTCGTCGTCATCGCCTACCTCCGTTACCTGAAGATCGCCAGCCAGACGGACACCGAATGGCAGGCGTAGCCGATGACGGTGCCGACGTGGAAGAATTCGTGGAAGCCAAAATATTTCGGCCACGGATTGGGCCAGCGCATTGCATAGAACAGGGCGCCGATCGTGTAGGCGAGCCCGCCGGCGAGCAGCAGGAAGAAAATGGCTGGCCCGCCGGAGCGCCAAAAGTCGGGCAGGAACCAGACGGCCACCCAGCCCAACGCCACGTAGAGTAAGGTTTGGAACCAGCGCGGGGCGTCGATGTGGAACACATGGATGAACGTTCCCACGAGGGCGCCCGTCCACACGATCCCGAGCACGAGGGCGGCCCGCGCAGGTTCTAACAGCATGATCGACAGCGGCGTATACGTGCCGGCAATGAGCAGGAAAATATTCGCGTGGTCGATCCGGCGCAACACCGCATTCACTCGGGCCGACCAGTTGCCGCGATGGTAGATCCCCGAATTGCCAAACAGCAGCACGGCCGACAGCGCGAAGATGAGCGTGCCGATCCGGGCCGGCACGGTGGGCGCGAAAATGATGAGCAAAATCCCGTTCGCGAGCGCGAGCGGGGCCATGATCGTGTGAATCCAGCCGCGGGCTTTCGGCTTGGGAAGCGAAGCGAAATAGGCTTTGCGTTCGGCGCGTGTCGAAACGACCATTGATTCCCCTTCCGGTCACACGTTGGTTCCATCTTTATCGTAGTAGTCGTTCAGGTGGAGTTCCATGGCCGGTCATGGGGCTAGAATGGTGGCCTAGGCCGCACCTGGTGTAGAAAGGCGGGCAGATGCGCATCCCGGAGTTTCTCTATTCGCTGTATGAACGGCGCCTTATGCGCGAGATTGACGAGGCGCGGATCCCGCGGCACGTGGGCATCATCCTCGATGGCAACCGGCGCTGGGCGCGCGAGCTTGGCTCGTCGGCGGCAGCCGGGCATCGTAAGGGCGCCGATCACGTGCACGAAGTGTTGGGTTGGTGCGAGCAGGCGGGCATCGAAATCGTCACATTGTGGATGCTGTCTACCGACAACCTGAGCCGTAGCGCCGACGAGCTACGCGAACTCATCGGCATTATTGCGGACACCGTCGAAAACCTTGCGAGTACCGGGCGCTGGCAGATCAAGATCATCGGCGATTTGAGTTTGCTTCCCGACGACGCCGGGGAGCGGCTACGAGCAGCGGCGCAGCGAAGCGTCGGTGCACGCAGTAGCGGGGGCGGCGAGGCGATGACAGTGAATATCGCCGTCGGCTATGGTGGCCGCCACGAGATTACGGACGCCGTACGTAAATATTTGCGTGACAAGGCCGCCGACGGGGCGTCGCTCAACGAGGCGGCCGACGGCCTGAACGTGGCCGCGATTACCGCAAACATGTACACGAGCGGGCAACCCGATCCGGATCTCATCATTCGCACGTCGGGCGAACAGCGCATGAGCGGCTTCTTGCTATGGCAGACCGTTCACACCGAACTGTATTTTTGCGAAGCCTACTGGCCGGAGTTCCGCCGTACGGACTTGTTGCGCGCGTTGCGTGATTACAGTGCGCGCGAACGGAGGATGGGGCGTTAGTCGCGAAGCTGCGGCGCAGCCGTCGGCGGCGCGTTACAGCTGGGCGCTCGCGAGTAGTTCGTTGACTTCGTCGCGAGTGGGCGGGTTGGCGCCGCTGCGCGATACTGTGATTGCGGCCGCCGTCACCGCAAACTTGCCAACTGAGGTCAGCAGTGATGGCGAGATCGAGGCGAGCCCGGCGCGTTCGTCGCCAAGCACGGAGATGCGGGCGAGCGAGTCGATAAGCGCGGACATCATGGCATCACCGGCACCCACGGAGTCGACTACCTTGACTTGCAGGGCGGGCAGGGCTACCGATTCGGTCGGGGTGAAGAATTTGACGCCGCGGCTACCCATCGAAATTGCCACGAAGGTGGCTCCTGCCGCGAGAAACTCGTGGGCGGCGGCGTCGGGATCGACGGGGTGCCCGGTCAGTTCTTCGAGGTCTTCGGTGGAGGCTTTGACGATGTCGACGAACGGTAGAATCTGCGTCATGTCGTCAATGACAGACTGGGCTGAGCCGAGGATCGATAGCCGGACGTTCGGATCGTAGGAAATCGTGGCATGCTCGTGGAGGAGTTCAAGCCAGCGGCGCACCGTGTGCGAACCGGGGCGCAAGTGGGCGCCGATCGAACCGATGTGAACATGCGTGGGAAGTTCGCCGATGATGTCGACGAGCTGGTCCACGCTGGCCGGCGGTTCCACGTAGGCGGAGTTGACGTCGAAATGGTAGGCGGGTGAGCCGGCCTCGTTGATGGAGGCGATCGCGATTGAGGTGGCATCGGAATCGACGGTGCCGGGGTAGAGGCTCACTCCTGCTGATTCAATATATTCGCGTAGTTGGCTGCCGTCGGCGTCGTCGCCGAACCGGGTGAGCAGGTGGACGCGGCGGCCGAGGCGTGCAAGCCCGACGGCGACGTTCATAGGTGAGCCACCCGGGTGTCGGCTGGCTGTGCCGTCGGCGCGTTTGACGACGTCGATGAGGGATTCGCCGATGACGAGGCAACTCATTGGGAGGCCTCCTTATCGATGTGCGCCTGCGCGGCACGTAACCGTTCGCGTGCGCCGTCGAGCCAGGCTTCGCAGCGCCGGGCGAGCGCTTCGCCGAGCTCCCACATGGTGAGCGCTTCGTCGAGGGGAAGGTTTCCCTGTTCGAGCCGGGTCACGATTTCTACGAGGCGTGAGCGGGCGTCCTCGTACGACAGGCCTGCGACTTTCTTGTCGAGTTCCGCGGGCGTCGTCGCTGACTGCTGTGTGGTGTCTGCCATGTCGTTCCTCCGTGTCGGCTGTCGGCTACGGGCGTGCCGCGCTGTGGGCGGCGTTGATCGTCAGGTCGAGGTGGCCGTCGTGCAGGATCGCTTGGGCTCCTGTGTTCGCGACGGCGTCGGTAACGCTGCCAATCAGTCCTTCCTCTGTTCTTAACACAGCGTAGCCCCTTTTGAGGGTCTGAAGTGGGGATAAAGTCCGAAGACGCCCAAGATCGCTGGTCAGGGAGGTGGCGTGTGTATCGACGATCCGTTCAATGTGGTGGGTGAGCCAGGAGCGCAGGTTGGTAAGGTCTTCGGCGCGGTCGTCGACGAGTAGGTGTGGGGTTGCCATGACGGGGCGTTCGCGAAGTGCATCGAGTTCGACTTGGGCGCCGTGGAGCAGGTTGTCGACGGCGATCCGGCCGCGGCGCACCGTGGTGGCTAGCCCCTGTTTTTCTTCGCCGACGTCGGGAACGATCGCCTTGGCAGCATCGGTGGGGGTGGAAGCGCGGTAGTCGGCGACGAGGTCGAGCACCGGGGAGTCGGTTTCGTGGCCGATCGCGGAGACGACGGGCGTACGAGCAGCGGCTGCGGCCCGGACGAGCCGCTCGTCGGAAAACGGGAAGAGATCTTCAACGGAGCCGCCGCCGCGGGCGAGGACGATGACGTCGACGTCGTCAATAGTGTCGAGTTCTTCGAGGGCCGGGATCATTTGGTCGACCGCTCCCGCGCCTTGTACTTGTACTTCGCGAATCTCGAAACGGACGGCCGGCCAGCGGCGGGTGGCGTTGTTGACGACGTCGTGCATGGCTTTCGTGTTGCGTCCGCAGATGAGGCCGATTTTGCGGGGCAGGAAGGGGAGGGGTTGTTTGCGTTCGGGGGCGAAGAGGCCTTCGGCGGCGAGTTTGGTTTTGAGGGCTTCGATCCGGGCGAGGAGGTCGCCGACGCCGACGGCACGCACTTCGTCGGCCTGTAGGGTGAGCGAGCCGTTGCCGGTCCAAAAGTCGGGTTTGGCGGCGACGACGACGCGGGAGCCTTCCGTGATCGCCGCCGGCAGGGCGTGCGACCAGATTTTGACGGTGATGGACGCCTTTTCTTCGAGGTCGGCGAGCGTGAAGAACTGGACGCGCGCGTTGGGCCGCCGGACAAGTTGGATGACTTCGCCTTCGACCCAGAGCCGAGACATTTTGGCAACATATTCGGATATTTTGGCGGACAGCAGGCGAAGCGGCCACGGCTGGTCCGGGGTGGTCAAATGGGCCATCTGGGGAAGATCCGGCGGAATTGGTGTGCTCACATCGGATAGCCTACTAGTCGGCGGCCGCCGTGGGGATTAACCTCTCAGTGCGAGGGGCGGGAACTACGGGTACTCTGGAACTGTGACAAAAACAGGTGCTTCTACGATCATGCTTCCAACTCCGAGTGTTGGAGCGCCGGCGACCCTTGCGGGGGCGTCAGCGTTTCCGCAAGACATCCCGTCGGAACCGAACGCTGAGGGTAAGCGGATTTTGGTGGCGACGCCGCGCGGCTATTGTGCCGGTGTTGATCGGGCGGTGGATGCGGTTGAGAAGGCGCTCGAACTGTATGGTCCGCCCGTGTACGTTCGTAAAGAGATCGTGCATAACAAGTTTGTGGTAGAGACGCTGAGTAAGCGGGGCGCGATTTTCGTGGAGGAGACGCACGAGGTGCCCGAGGGGGCGCGCGTGGTGTTTTCGGCGCACGGGGTGTCGCCGGCCGTGCATGCGGAGGCGGCGGCGCGCGGTTTGGACACGATCGATGCGACCTGTCCGCTGGTGACGAAGGTGCATAAGCAGGCGGTTCGGTTTGCGGGTGGCGACTACGACATTTTGCTTATTGGCCACGAGGGGCACGAAGAGGTCGAGGGCACGCAGGGCGAGGCGCCCGACCATATTCAGATCGTGAATGGTCCGGAGGACGTCGATAGTGTGCAGGTGCGCGATCCGGATAAGGTGGCGTGGATTTCGCAGACCACGCTGTCGGTTGATGAGACGATGCAGATCGTGGAGATGCTCCGGGAGCGTTTCCCGAATTTGCAGGATCCGCCGTCGGACAATATTTGTTATGCCACGCAGAACCGCCAGGTGGCGGTGAAGAAGATGGCGCCGGAGTCGGACGTGGTGATTACGGTCGGTTCGGCGAATTCGTCGAATTCGGTGCGGCTTATGGAGGTGGCGCTCGAGGCGGGTGCGGGGGCGTCGTATCGGGTTGATAAGGCTGAGGAGTTGCGGCCCGAGTGGTTTGAGGGTGCGAAGACGATCGGGGTGACGTCGGGGGCGTCGGTGCCCGAAATTTTGGTGCGTGACGTAGTCGAGGCGCTCAAGACGCAAGGTTTTACTGAAGTGGTTCCTGTGGAGACGGTGCAGGAGGACGTCCAGTTCTCGCTGCCGAAGAATCTGCGTGCGGATCTGAAGGCCGTCGGCGTGGAGCCGGACAGGCCGCATCGAGCCCGGCCGGCAGCCGAGAAGGGCCGGGTCTCGAACGCGCGCGGGACGGGCAATATCGCGGGGCGTAAGTCGTCGGCCCGCTGACGCCGCGCCGCCCGTTGCCGGCCCGCTGACGCCGCGCCGCTGTCACGGCCAGCTGACGCCGTGCGGCCACCATCGCTCTGATGCGCGCCGTCGGTCGTTGGCTCGCTAGTTTCCTGACGGTTCGGCCGGGCTCTCGACGCCTGCGACTTCCGGTGCCCTAAACTCGCGTATCTGCCCGGAGTCGCCAGATATGTCCGTGGGTGATTCGAGGCCTTCGGCGGATAGTGATCCGAGCTGGCGCGCCTTTGTGAGGAGCCGGGTTTCGAGTGAACTCACCGCTTTGTTGTAGTGGTTGACGGAGGCGCCGAGGGAACGTCCGAGCCGGTCCATGTGCCCGACGAACACGGAGAGCCTGTCGACGAGTTCTCGCCCGAGCCGCACTACTTCGCGGGCCTCGGCCGAGGTGGCCGACGAGCTCCACACCGAAGCGATCGACCGCAGCAGGGCGAGCAGCGAGGACGGGGCGGCGAGCAGGATTCCGTTGGTCAGGGCGTGGTCGAGTAGCGTGGGATCGGCTTGGACGGCCTCAGCTAAAAGTGATTCCGCCGGGAGGAACATGACGGTTACTTGCGGCGAATCTGGGAAGTCGGCTGGATAGTTGCGTTTGATGAGCGCGTCTACGTGCCCGCGCATCGCACGCGCGTGCCGTGTTAACAAGTCGGCGCGCTGCTTTGCGTGGGCCGAATCCCCAGCGGGTAGTTCCATCGCCTCCAGGTACGAATCCATGGGCACTTTCGCGTCGACTGCAATATGCCCATCGCCAGGCAGGTGGATGATGACGTCGGGGCGTAGGGCCGTTTCCGCCCCGTTTGTAAAGCGCGCCGACCCTACCTGGGTATCGAAGTCGACGTGTTCGACCATGCCCGCCGCTTCGATGAGGCGGCGCAGCTGTACCTCACCCCAACGGCCGCGAGCGCTCGTGGAACGTAGGGCCGCGTTGAGTGACGTCGTGGTATCCGACAGTTCTTTCGTGACTTCCGCTTCTCGCTTCAACTGTGTGACGACCTCCGAATGCCGCGCGGCCGTGGCCGACTCGAGGCGGCGCATGTGAGCATCGACTTGGTCGAGTTGCTTCGTGATGGGGGTCAGGGCGCGGAGGACGTCGGCGTCATCGCGTGCGCGTTTAATAAGCCCTTCGTTTTCGGCGAGCAGCTGGTCGGAGCGGGCTTCGGCGGCAGCGGCCCGTACCTCGGCGCCGGCAAGCTTCGCGGCGGCGTCGTTCGCCCGAGCCTCGGCGTCGCGTGCCCGCCCACGTCCCACGTAGAACCCGGCTGCTGCGCCCACCGCCAGGCAAACCATGATGACGCACATCAAAGCAACAAGAGAAATCGTCATAATCGAAGCCTAAAACAGGCCTCCGACAAAATCGGCCGCCGTGCCAGCCCTGCCGGCTCTCGCCGTCACGCCAGCCTTACCGGCTTTCGGCGTCGCTCGGCGGCGCCCCTACGAACCACGCGTACGCGGCGTCGATGGGCCGTTGAATCCAGCCGACGATCACGCCCGTGAACACGGCGGCAATCACGGTTCCCTCACGCACACCTTCAACGCGCCCGAAAAGTAGGAGCGAGGCGACGATTGCGAATGCGACGAGTGAGACGTCGAAGATTACCTTCACCTTGGGGAACGGCCAGCCGCCCACTTTCGCGATCGCGCTCACGATCCCTTCGCCGGGTAGAAAATATTTCGAGGTCGCAACCTCGAATGCCACGCCAACGGCCACAATAAACACGCCGGCGAATAGGAAGAGCAGGCGAGCTTGGTATTGTTGCGGGACGTATGGGGCGAGCAGGTTCATCGTCAGGTCGAGGATGCCGGAGAAGAACATGGCGATCGGTATTTGAATCCAATACCACAGCGGAAAATCTTTGCGTAGCAGCACCCATTGGAGCACCACGAAGGCCACGTTGAAAATGAAATTCCACATTCCAAAGCTCAACGAGGTGAGCACCGAGAACACCCACATGGGCGAGCCAATCGCCGACGTCCCCAGTCCACTTTGCGTGATGAATGCCAGGCCGATTGCCAACATGGCAACGCCGACGCTGAAGAAAATGAAAGATTTGATTTCTCGCACCACAAAGTTAACAGTACAGGACTACGACGCCATTTCGCCCGGCAGAGCCTTGCCGTATCGCCCGGCTGAGCTCTGGCGGCGCCCAGCGGAGCCTCGCCGCGCACGCCGTCGGCGTGGGGTCCAGTTCGGAAAAGTGCGGACATTGCCCGTACAATGGGCGCGTGTCTTTAACCATTGGAATTGCTGGATTGCCTAACGTTGGCAAGTCGACTTTGTTTAACGCGCTCACCCGCGCGAACGTTTTGGCGGCGAACTATCCGTTTGCCACGATTGAGCCCAACGTGGGCGTGGTGCCGTTACCCGACCCGCGGCTGGAACGGCTGGCGGAGATTTTCGGCTCTGAAAAGATTTTGCCGGCCACCGTGTCTTTCGTTGATATTGCTGGCATTGTGCGTGGGGCCTCGGAGGGGGAGGGGCTGGGTAACCAGTTCTTGGCTAACATTCGCGAGGCGGACGCGATCTGCCAGGTGACGCGCGCGTTCGCGGATCCGGACGTGACCCACGTGGACGGCAAGGTCGATCCGAAGTCGGACATCGACACGATCACCACCGAACTCGTGCTCGCCGACATGCAGACCCTCGAAAAGCAGCTGCCGCGCCTCCAAAAGGAGCTGACGGGCAAGAAGATCAGCGCCGACGTCGTCGACACCGCTAAAGAGGCCCTCGACATCCTCGGTGAGGGCACAACCCTGTATGCGGCCGGGCGGCACCTCGATCAGCAGATTCTCAAGTCGTTCAATCTGATGACCACCAAGCCGTTCATCTACGTGTTCAACACCGACGAGGACGGCCTCGCCAACGAACAGATGCAGGCCGAGCTGCGCGAGCTTGTGGCGCCGGCTGAGGCGATCTTCTTGGATGCGAAGTTCGAGTCGGAGCTTGTCGAGTTGGACGACGACGAGGCCCGCGAGCTACTGGAATCTACCGGCCAAGAGGAGGCGGGGCTCGACAAGCTGGCCCGCGTCGGCTTCGACACGCTCGGCCTGCAAACCTACCTGACGGCCGGCCCGAAGGAAGCCCGCGCTTGGACGATCCACAAGGGGTGGACGGCACCCCAGGCGGCCGGCGTCATTCACACCGATTTCGAGCGCGGCTTCATCAAGGCGCAGGTGGTGTCGTTCGACGAGCTGGACGAATACGGTTCGATCGCCGAAGCCCGTGCGCACGGCCGCGTCCGTATGGAAGGCAAGGATTACGTCATGGCCGACGGCGACGTCGTCGAATTCATGTTCAACGTCTAGGGGACGAATTGCAGGCTAGGCTTCGTTTCATTAGAAAGACGCACCTCTAAGTTTCAGCAGAGACCCACTTGCAACGCGATGTTTATGACTCAATTCGAGTCGTCGAGGGGCCTCGTACTAACTGCGCTACAGGTTCGACGTTGTCAAGTTCGCGTTTAACGTTTAGCGTTATTGACGCGATGCGTTAAGTTTTGCGATACTGGTTGTGTGATCAGATCATTTGGCGACCGTGACACGGAGCTCGTGTGGTGACGTGAGCGTGCACCGAAGCTGGACCCGAAAACGTTAAAATCGAGGACTATCACTGAGGCGAGCGATGACTGAAAAACTTTATGCCCCCATTCATCCGGGTGAGATCTTGATGAAGGATTTTATTGAGGGATTCGAAATCACCCAGCACAAGCTTGCTGTGTCGATCGGCGTGCCGCCTCGCCGGATTAACGAGATCGTCCACGGCAAGCGCGGGATCACGGCGGATACTGCGCTTCGGCTCGGAAAGTACTTTGGGGTCGAGCCACAGTTCTGGCTTAATCTGCAGAGCCGGTACGACCTCGAGGTCGCCGAGGATCGCATCGCGGGAGAGGTGGCCGAAATCAAGCCACTTCAAGTTCCCTGACAGTGGGTGCGAGCCTCGGAAGACTGTGCGTTCAAGTATGAACACAACGGTGAAACGGCCGCAGAGTTCTTGTTGTGGTGGGGCGGACATCATATCGGGTACTTTACGCCTGAGAGATTTAAGTACGCGCGAACCGAGAATTCGCTGCCTTGGCTGTGACCGTGCCCGCCATATCAACGGTTCAGATTTGTGAATCTATCTGGCTTACTTTGCCCTATGTGGCCTTTTCGTGTTCAACGTTTAAAAAGAAGGCGGGGCCTGCCACACCAAGGTGCAACAAGCCCCGCCGACGCTAAGTTAGCGGTCCGATCACGGGAACAGGCCGCGCATATTGTGCGCGTCGAGGACCCGCTTCACGGCCATCGACACGGCGGCTTCGCGCAGGTTGATGTCGTGTTCTTTCGCGAAGGCGACGACGTCGTCCCACACGGCGAGCATGGCCGTTTCTTGCGACTCGCGGACCCGGTCGAGGTCCCAGAAGAAGTTGTCGCGCGACTGTACCCATTCGTAGTAGGAGACGAGCACGCCGCCCGAGTTTGCGAGGATGTCGGGCACGACGAGCACGCCGTTCGCGTTGAGGATCTCGTCACCGGCGGCCGTGGTCGGCCCGTTCGCACCCTCAACCACGATCTTTGCCTTGACCTTGGCCGCGTTGTCGCCGGTGATGACCGCTTCGACGGCGGCCGGGACGACGGCGTCGACATCGAGTAGCAACAGTTCGGCGGGATCCATCGCCTCGGCGCCGGCGAAACCGACGACCTTCCCGGTCTCATCAACGTGATCGGCAAGGGCTGCCGTGTCGATGCCGTCGGCGTTGTAGACCGCGCCGAAGACGTCGGAAACGGCGACGACCTTCATGCCGGCGTCGTCCATGAAGCGGGCCGCGCCACGCCCGACCTTACCGAAGCCCTGTACGGCAACCGTGGCGTCTTTTTCGGCGATGCCCAGCTGTTCGAGGGCGGCACGTGTGGTGATGTAGACGCCGAGTGAGGTTGCTTCCGCGCGGCCGAGCGAGCCGCCAAGCGAGACGGGTTTGCCGGTGACGACGCCGGGGCTCGTGTAGCCCACGGCCTGCGAGTACGTGTCCATGAACCAGGCCATCGTCTGTTCGTTGGTGCCAATATCGGGGGCCGGAATGTCGATTTCGGGGCCGATAACGGGCAGGAGTTCATGGACGTAGCGGCGGGTGATCCGCTCGATCTCGGCCTGCGAATAGTCGGCCGGGTCGAAGGCGATGCCGCCCTTCGCGCCGCCGTAGGGCAGGTTGAGCAGGGCCGCCTTCCAGGTCATGAGCATTGCAAGCGCGCGAACTTCTTCCATGTCCACGTTGGCCGCGTAGCGGATGCCGCCCTTGCCCGGCCCGCGGCTCCAGTTGTGCTGAATCCGGTAGCCCTGCAGCACTTCGACGGTGCCGTCGTCGCGCTGGACGGGTACCGCAACGGTCACCTCGCGGCGCGGGGTTGCTAAAAGGTCATAATCGTCGTCAGAAAATCCGAGGATTTCCTGTGCACGCTTGAGCTGCGCCTTCGCGTCGTCGTAAGGCGTGGGAGTTGTGCTCACGTGTACCTCCTTTGTGAAAATAGGTTCCGGATACACTTTAGCCCGCCGCGGCGCCGCGTGCGCCATTTCGAGACGGTCAGTTAGGCCAGAATCACCCGTTCGTTCGGATCGAGGGCAGGCTTGTCGGCTCCGGGAGTCTCGATGGAGCCGAAGGGCATTTGGGCGAGCATCTCGAAGTCGTCAGGCAGGCCGAGCAGTTCGCGGATGCCCGATTCGTAGCCGACGTTGAAGTGTTGCAGCGAGGTTCCAAGGCCGAGTTCGGTGAGTTGCAGCCAGACGGCGAGGGCTGTGATCGCATGGTTGTTCTCTTTGTAGATTTCGCTGCGAGCGGGGTTGAGGCCCATGTTCTCAACCGCGGTGCGGCTTTCGAAGAGGAGCACGGTACCGAGGCCCTGTTTGGCTTGCGTGAAGCGTGGGGCGAAGCGTTCGTACATGTCGGGGGAGAGGGCTCCTTTTTGGTCGGAGTGGATCGAATCCCACACCTTCGTGTTGTTGTCGCCGCTGACGACGACGAGGCGGGTGGTCTGGCTGTTCATCGCCGAAGGGAGGCGGGTGATGATGCCACGGAGCGCGTCGGCAACGGACTCGGCGGTATGTTCGGTGTTGGTGCCGATGTGGTAGACGGAGCGGCGGGCATGGATGAGGTCGGACAGGGTCGTCATATAAACTCCTACAAACAAAATCGTTGAATCTTTTATTATTGCAGTTACAGTATAGTGTCGTCGAAGATGTTTGTGGGCCGTGGCCGTCGAAGCCATCGGCGTAGAGGAGAAAAGGAATCGCTGTTATGAAGAGGCTGTATATCGACAAGGTGCATCCGGAGGTTTTTAAGGCGCTCGCGGCGGCGTCGCAGGCAGCATCGGATGCGGCCGAGGAGGCGGGGCTGGGGCTCGATCTGGTTGAGCTCGTCAAGGTGCGCGCCTCGCAGATTAACGGGTGTTTGATTTGTTTGTCGATTCATATGGATGTGGCGCGTGAGGCGGGGGTGCCGCAGCGCAAGCTCGATTTGCTCACGTCGTGGCAGGAGAAGAAGTCGCCGTTTACGGACGAGGAGCGGGCGGCGTTGGCGTTGGCCGAAGAGGTGACCCGCGTGGATGACACGTTGGCGATGGATCGTGCGCTCGAGATCGCTGGCGACGCGTTTACGCCCGAGCAGGTGTCAGCGATCGCGTGGAATACGATCATGATCGGTGCGATGAACCGGTTGTCGATCGTGTCGGGCCATCCGCCGCGCCGTTGATGTCGGCCGTGGAAGCCGTGGAAGCCGTGGAAGGAAGGCTCCGCCGGGCCACGCCTGCTGATCTGGAGATGGTGGTCGAGATGCGGGCGGTGATGTTCGCGGCGATGGGCGCAAAGGTTGATGAGTCGTGGCTGGAGCCGGCTCGGGCCTGGTTTGCCGCCAATTTCGATGATCCCGATCTGGGTATTTTCTTCATCGAGTGGAAGGGCCGTGTGGTGTCGTGTGGCGTGGGGCAGATTCGGCGTACGATCCCGTCGGCGGGCAATCCTTCGGGTGTCGATGTCTACGTCAATACGGTGGTGACCCGGGAGGAGGCGCGCGGCCGGGGTTTCGCCCGCGCCGTGACGCAGGCGGTGCTCGACTGGGGGCGCAGCCGGGGCGCGACCCGCGCCGAGTTGTTGGCGACGCCGGCCGGGCGGCCGATCTACGAGGGGCTCAGTTTCGCTGAGTTCGGCAACGTCGCGATGCGGGCGCCGTTGACGGACCGCTCTTAGCGCCGACGACGAACAGCATTCCCGAAGGCTAACCTCGTTTCCGGGCTAACGCCGTTCCCGCCCTCGTTCGGTGTACCAGTATCCGGCGTCGTCACGGAACGACACCCCGTTTTCGTGCCGATAAATCGTGATGTCATTCTGGTGTACGAACTGATGGTGATACCAGCAGAGCATGATGAGGTTGCCGATGTCGGTGGGGCCACCTTGATGCCATGGGATGGCATGGTGGATTTCGGAGGCTTGGTGAGTGTGGTCGCAGCCGGGGAACCGGCAGGTCCCATCGCGGGCGATCACTGCTCTTCGTTGGCCATTTGTGCATAATCGGGTTGCCTGACCGTGATCGAGAACAATTCCATCCGGTGTGAAAATCTGCCGCGATAATCGCGAACCACAAAGTAGGGTGAGGAGTTGACTTGGGACGAGGGGCGTGCCGTCGTCGAGAGTCGCCGGCTCGAGACCCGCAAACAAATCGGGATCAATCCCGGCACGAATCTCGGCAATGACGCAACCTAACGTTTCCGGATCGGGATGCGCGGAGCTGGTGACCTCGCCGCCGGTAAGTTCGCCGGCGCCGCCGTGACGGCCGGCAACCTCGCCACCGATAACCTCGCCACCGATAACCTCGCCACCGACGACCTGAACGCCACTGGCCCGACCGTCACTGGCCCGACCGTCACTGGCCCGACCGCTGCGATCGACAGCACCGTGACCACGGACAACACCGTACCCACCGGTAGCACCGCTTTCGCGGTCTTGCGCCGCGGTACCTTGAACGGAGGCTGACCGGCTGGCGATCTTTGCTCGGGCTTCGGCGGTGACCAGGGTGTCGAAGGGAATCTGTACCGTAATGTGGGCAGCACCGTTGCCAAGGGATGCGACATCCTTATCTTGGGCTACACGCTGGCAGATCTCGACCAGTGCGGCGGCCCGCCTCTCGAGCGGCCCGCGCGGATCGCCGGCGGTGGGCACTCCCATGGCGCTCGTCAAAACATTGTTGACAATCTGGCCGTTAAGCGAATCAAGCTGGCCCTTGATCTTCCAGCCACCCTCAGTCTCGACGAAGGCTAACGTTTGCTCCTCAAACTGCGCCTGGGCTTCACGCTCGGCACGTGAAGGAGCGTGCTTGGTTGCCCAGGCTCGCACACGCTTGGTGAACCGCCCGGCGTCCATCGAGCGTGCCGCGACAAGGAGCTGTGCGGCGCCATCCTCGGGATCGAGAAGCTTCTCCTTAAGCTGGGGATCCTGCGTTGCACGGGTGAGCACATCAATATGACCCGTAGAAATCTTGCCCTGCTGGAGATCGGCATTGAAGTCAGCAAGATGATCATGAAGAGCTTCGGCGCGCTTGACCGTAGTCCGTGAGTTTGCGAGGCTGGTGCGACTAATCTTGCGCTCAAACTCGGCGAGCGTGCGCGATCCGGTAGACCTAAAATCACCGGTATCCTTTACCCTGACCAATGTGGTGGAGTGCAGGGCGTCGGTCCGGGCGCGAACGGACGCGAGCAACTCGGAGAACTGAAGCAGCTCTGCGCCCGAGAGATCGCTGACCTTCTCTTGGCATAACTCATCAAGCAAATCGACGACAGCCTGCAGCTTCCTAAGCGAATCAGCCGCGCCCAAAGAATCGGACCGACGCCCGGACCCCGCGCCGTTTACGGCACTATCACCCGAACCCGCACCCTCTACGGCACGATCACCCGAGCCCGCGCCACCTACAGGACACTTCCCAGACACAGAACGAGGCGCCCCGCCATCCGGCTCTTCCGAAGCCGAAAACAAATCAAGTGCTGCGGCAGCCATAGCGCACCTCCTCCGTGCCAAACACCAGCGCTCCAACGCGGGTAGACGATACTTTTGCCGTCTCTCGAACGGCTTAGCACTATCCTACCAATTTTCGAACGCGCGTTCTGTATGTGTTCGATCACGTGGAGAACTTCCCGCTAAGCACGCTGTGGAAAAGTTTTCGACCACGGCCACCACGGCCACCACCGCCAGCCACCACCAGCCAGCACACCACCACCGGCACGAGCAACACCAGCACCAGCAGCCACCACCGCCAGCACTAGCCCTTACTGCAGCATCGTCCGATCGGACAGCCCGGCGCCACCGCTGAATGATGCGAATCGTTCGAGCAGGTCGGGTACGGTCATGGACTGTTTCTCGGCTCCGGACACGTCCATGATGATCCGTCCTTCGTGCATCATGATGAGGCGGTTGCCGAGGCTGAGTGCTTGTTCCATGTTGTGTGTGACCATGAGGGTCGTCAGATTATTTTGCGCGACGAGTTCCTCCGTCAGCCGTGTGACGAGCTCGCCTCGTTGCGGGTCGAGTGCGGCCGTGTGTTCGTCGAGCAGGAGCACTTGCGGGTGCGTGAACGTGGCCATGAGCAGCGACAGCGATTGCCGCTGCCCGCCCGACAGCAGCCCCACCCAATCGTCGAGCCGATCTTCCAGGCCCTGTTCGAGAATCGCCAGCTGCTCGCGGAAGAATTCGCGACGCTTCTTATTGACCGCCCTACGCAGGCCACGCTTCTTGCCGCGCTCGTAGGCAATCGCCAGGTTTTCCTCGATCGTCATGTGCGGCGCAGTCCCCGCCGACGGGTTCTGAAACACACGCCCCACATAGGCGGCCCGCTGAAAATCGGTCAGCTTCGACACGTCCTTGCCGCCGATCTGCACAGTGCCCGAGTCCGCTGGGTACGACCCCGAGATCAGGTTGAGCAGCGTCGACTTTCCCGCACCGTTCGAGCCGATGATCGTCACGAAATCGCGTTCGGGCAGGTCAAGATTGACGTCGACCACGGCCTTCCGCTCATTCACCGTGCCCGGAAAGAAAGTTTTGTTAATGTTCCGTAGCTTCAGCATGTTTATTCCTTGCCTTTTCGACGACGCCGTCCGCCCGGCTCGTACCATCCGCCCGGCTCGCACCATCAGTCTGGCCGCCGTCACGTCCGCCGCCCACCACGTTTTCGGAACCGCCTGCGACGCTTGCCGCGACGACGTCGTCGGGTAAAATCTCAGGGTTTTGCAACGCGTCCTCGTGCTTGGGGCGGAACGCGCGCGGAACCCGTTTGAGGACCGACCACTGCGGCAACACGAGGGCGAGCACGACGAGAACCGCGGAGATCAGCTTCGTGTCGTTCGGGTTGAGGCCGGCTTCGATGGCGAGGTAGATAACTACCCGGTAGAGGACCGCGCCGAGGACGACGGCGGTGGCGGCCCGTGGCACGGTGAGCCGGCCGATGATGGCCTGCCCAATAATCACAGATGCGAGCCCGGCCACGATGATGCCGATACCCATCGAGACGTCGGCAAAGCCTTGGTATTGCGCGATGAGCGAGCCGGACAGCGCCACCAAGCCGTTGGAGATCGATAGGCCGAGGATCTTTTGCACGTCAGTAGAGACGCCGAAGGATTGGATCATTTCGGGATTGTCGCCGGTAGCGCGCATGGCCAGGCCGAGGCTCGTGTGTAAGAACCAGACAATGATGGCAAGCACAATGACGACGACGGGCAGCAGGATGAGCGTTCCCGTCCACGAGCCGGTGCCGAGGTGGCCGGCGTCGCGCAATCCTGACAGCAGGGAGTCTTCGCGCAGCAGCGAAATGTTGGCTGCGCCCATGATGCGCAGGTTGATCGAGTACAGGCCGATCTGCGTGAGGATGCCGGCAAGAAGCCCGTCGATGTTAGCTTTCGTGTGCAAAATACCGGTGATCGCACCGGCGATCATGCCGGATACGAAGCCGGCGATCGTGGCGAGTATCGGATCCACCCCGTTGACGATCGTGATCGCGGAGACGGCCGCGCCGGTGGCGAAGCTGCCATCCACGGTGAGGTCAGCGAATTCAAGGATGCGAAACGTCAGATAGACGCCGAGCGCCATGATCGCGTAGAGCAAGCCAAGTTCGATGGCAGTTACCATAGTGTTCCTTCTATCTGTTTCAGCAGTGTTTTTCCGCGGTGCGCGGCCGAGTTTCGCGCAGGAGGGCCAGATCGCCCCGCCGAACCGCTCGCACGCGCCAGGCCTGATGACCAGCACGCGCGAGGTCACCGGCACGCACGAGCCGAATCACCCGGGCGCGCCTTATTTGAAGGTGTTTTCCGGTTTGGCGCGCTCGAGCACCGAATCTGGGAAGGTGACGCCCATGCGCTCGGCGGCGGACGTGTTGATGTACAGCACTGGTTCCTTTTGTGCTTCGACTGCCATCGTGGCCGGGTCGGCGCCCTCGGTAAGGATGCGCACGGCCATTTCGCCGGTCTGGTAGCCAAGTTCGTAGTAGGCGATGCCGTAGGTGGCAAGCGCACCGCTCTTGACGGAGTCGCCTTCGCCGACGAAGACGGGGATCTTCTTCGTTTCGCCCACTTGGAGGACGGAGTCGAGTGCGGAGATGACCGTGTTGTCGGTGGGGATGTAGATGGCGTCGACGTCGAGCGAGTCGGCTGCCTGCTGCACTTCGGAGGTGTTGATGACGGTGGCTTCCTTCACCGTGAGGCCGAGGGGGCCAGCGGCTTCGGCGACCCAGTCGGCTTGCACCTGGGAGTTTGCTTCGCCCGAGTGGTAGATGATGCCGACCGTTTTGGCGTCCGGCACGATTTCCTTGACCAGCTCAAGTTGTTCGCGTACCGGGTTGGCGTCCGTCGTGCCCGTAATGTTTGCTCCCGGGGCGTCGGCGTTTGCAACCAGCCCGGCGCCTACCGGATCCGTGACGGCGGTGAAGAGCACCGGCGTCGTGGTGATTGCTTGTGCGAGCCCTTGGGCCATGGGTGTGCCGACGCCGAGCACCAGGTCGTAGTCGCCACCGGCCATTGATCCGGCGATGGACGCGACGACGGTCTGGTCGTTGTTCGCGTTCTGCTCGTTATACGTGACGTCCAAGCCGGCGTCGGAGATCGCGGCCTTAAACCCGTCGACCGCCGCGTCAAGTGCGGCATGGGTGACGATCTGGGTGACGCCAATGTTGTACGAATCTGCGCCTGAGGCGCCGGAGTTATCTTTCGAATCTGAGCCGCACGCTGCCAGCGCAAGTGTGGCAGCCGCCGCCAGAGCAACGAGCTTCTTCTTCATCATGATCCTTCGTGCGAAAATCTGGGGCACGTGGCGCGTGGCCACTTTGCCGCGTGGTTATTGATGATACCAACCATCCACAGCGTGGAACGCCCGTTTCATTTTGTGGACGTCGGCGGTGTGCGCGGTTCGCCCTGTTTTGGTGAGGTAGGTAATTCTTTGGTTTTAACCTTGTTTAATTAGAAAAGGTTAGGCTAACCTAAATACATCGGCGGCTGACTCATCATAAGCCTGCCGGTGTACACGCATGGCGGACTATTCGTTCGCCGGACTGATGGTAACCAACCGGTTACTGATAAAAACGGAGGTATGAATGACTACTCGCCGACCACTACGCGCGGCCGCAGCAGCGTTTTTCGCGGCGGCTCTCGCGCTTGGCATGACCGCCTGCTCGAACGACGACGGCGGTAAGGAAGAGACGACGGCGCCGGAGACCAGCGCGCCGGCAACTGAAGAGACGACCGAGGCCACCGACGGCAACGGCGGTGACAAGGCCGAGGCCACGCTTGCTGATTGGGAAGGCACCTGGGTGTCGCTCGATGCGATTTCCAAGAAGGATTCCATGAAGCCGCACGCAGAAGAAGCTGCGAAGGAGCACGGCGAAACCTACGAAGAGATTATGGAAGAAGTCGGTGAAACGCTCGAAACCGATTTCGCTGGCTTCGTTGTTGACGCCGAGCGCATCAACTTCTTCGACGGACTTGACGACGCCGATGCAACCAAGGCTGCTGACGGTGGCGAATACAAGTTCACCGAGGTCAAGGTTGGTAAGCATGATGACCACGAGTTCTCCTGGTTCATCTTCGAAGGTGGCGAAGGCGCCAAGTACAAGTACGTTGCTCTGATGGAGCTGCACGGTGAGGAATCGCTGGCGCACTTCCACATGCGCTACGGCGATGATCTGGATGCCGTTGTCAACCCGGACAACGACCACTGGTTCCCGACTTTCGTGAACCCGAAGGAAGGCACCGACGAGCAGCTTGCTGAAGTGATCTTCCACCACGATCACTGATAAGCCAAACGGAGGCAGAAGTTACTGAGATGTCTCTTTCACGTAGAGCATTTCTCGGGATCGCCGCGGCGGCACTTGCCGCCGCGGCGGCTTCGTGTTCGCCCGGCGGGGTAGACACGGAGCATGGCCCATCTGATGGCCGCCCGGTCGTTTATGCATCGTTTTACCCTATTCGCAGCCTTGTCGAGGAAGTCGCCGGCGATGAGATCGAGGTTCGCTCTTTCATGCCGGACGGGCATGATCCCCACATGTGGGAGCCGTCGCCGCAGGCGATGAAGGGGTTGGCAGAGGCTGATCTGCTCGTTGTTAACGGCGCGAACATGGAAGCATGGTTGCCGCAGGTTGAGCAGAATTTCCCGGATTTGCCGATTCTTAAGCTCAGCGAATACGTGGATCTTATTACCTATAAGGGTGCTGCCGCGATCGGCGAGTTCCAGTATTTGGCTGCCTCGCCGCTGGTTCCGGGTGATAATTACCGGCTCGTGTTTGGCCACACGCATGAGAAGAATATGCGCGCCGTGTTCTTCACCGCGCCGGAGGGAACCTCTCAAGACGACTTGGTCAAGCTTGGCAGGAAGACCATGGAGAGCGAAGGCACTCCGGTTGCGCAAAAGGAAGATTTTGAACTCGTCGACGGCGAAGTGCTCGACATCGCGATGGGCCACGAATCGGGCACAGTGAGTTTTAAAGTGCCCGAGGGGGATGCGAATTGGTATTTCGCTGCCGACCGGGTGTCACAAGATATTTTGAGCTATCGGATCGTCGAAGAAGATGGCACGGAAATGCCGACCGTGCCGGTGATTGATGGTTCGTCGTCGGGAACTGACACGATCACGTTCGATCCGCATTCGTGGATGTCCGTCATCAACGCGAAGCGTTACTGTAACGCGATCGAGAGTACGCTGAGCGAACAGTTCCCCGAGCATGCGAAAACATTTTCCAAGAACCGCTTCGACACCGTCCGTGAAATTACGGCGTTGCAAGCCGAGTACAAAGAAAAGTTTAGTGAGGCCGAGCAGAAAGAGTTCGTGGTCAGTCATAACGCGTTTGGCTACCTTGCCCGCGATTTCGGTTTGCAACAGTTGAGTTTGCAGGGGTTGACGACGAACGAGGCGCCGAGTTTGTATTCGCTCGTCTATTCGATCAGGTACGTACGCGAGGCCGGTATTGACACGGTCTATCAAGAGTATGGCGTGCAAGATCCGGGGATTCAGATCGTCGTTGAAGAAGTCGACGGCCGTGTGCTGCCACTGGCATCGATGGAGCACACCAATCCGAGGGACGAGCTTTACGAGGGCGGCTACATCGCCTATATGGAAATGAATTTGGCTAACCTCGCCGAATCTATCAAGTAAGGACAGTATGACAATGTCATCCAGTGATGCTATTTACGCTCAGGACATCACTTTTTCGTATGGCCGTTTCGAAGTGCTGCGCGGGGTGAGCCTTCGGGTGAAGCCCGGTGAGACCGTGGTGCTGACCGGTGATAACGGTTGTGGCAAGTCAACGCTGGTCAAAGTGGTGATTGGCGAGCTGGCACGTTCAGGCGGTGAACTGAGTGTGCTGGGCCAGGAGGTTAGCACGCGGAGGGGCCTTGAGCATGTTGGTTACGTTCCGCAGACGAACGTCGTGTCCAAAATTTCGTTCCCGATCACTTCGGAAGAGCTCGCCGTCCAAGGCCTCGCACGTGATTTCGGGCCGATTAAGATTCCGCGCAAGCGTCACCTGGAAGCAACCCGCGAATTGTTTGCCACCATGGGGCTTGAAGAATATTTGGACGTGCCGTTCGGGGAGCTTTCTGGTGGCTTGCAGCAGCGCGTCATGATCACCCGGGCGCTGCTCGCTGATCCGAAGCTCGTGGTGCTCGATGAGCCTACCGCTGGCGTGGATCGCGAGAGCCGGGTTGGGTTCCTCGAGCTGTTACGCGATTTGGGCCGCACCCGCGGGATCGCGATTTTTGTTGTCACCCACGATGTCGCGCTGGTCGAACGTCACCTGGACGTGGCTGCCACGTACCGCATGGAAGAAGGGGTCTTGTTAGATGATTGATCTGCTTATCGAGCTGGAGTTCGTGCGCCGCACGTTCGCCGTCGGCGCGATGCTCGCGGTTGCGATCCCGTTGATTGGTGTGGTCATGGTGAACCGGCGGACGTCGATGATGTCGGACGCGCTGTCGCACACGTCGCTTGCGGGCGTTGCGCTGGGGCTCATCGCCGGCTTTAATCCGGTGACGGGCGCCATTATTACTGCGGTCTTGGGCGCCTACCTCATTGAGATCATTCGGCATAAGTGGCCGCAATACGGTGACATGGCAACCGCCGTCACCCTGTCAGCCGGCCTGGGAACGGCCGTGCTCCTATCCGATCTGGCACCATCCGGGCGCAGTTTTGAATCGTACCTGTTCGGTTCGATCACGGCGGTCACCATGTTTGATCAGAACGCGACGGCGGTCGTGTTCGTCCTGGTCGTCATCATGTCGATCATGTTCTACGGCAGCCAGCTGGATATCGCCGTCGACCCGACGCTTGCCCGTCTATCCGGAACCAACGTCTACCTGGTCAACTGGGCGTTCACCACTCTCGCCGCCGTGACGGTTGCGATGTCGGCCAAGGTCGTGGGCGCGCTGCTCGTCGTGTCCCTCATGGTCTTGCCGGTGGCGACTGCCCTGATCGTGTGCCGCAGCTACCGCAGCGCTATGATCGTTTCGGTCGCGCTCGGCGTGCTCTACATGATGACCGGCCTGACGATCTCGTACACGGTGGACGTACGCCCCGGTGGCACGATCGTCATGAGCGCCGTGGCCGGCCTGCTCATCGCGTTCATCGGGCGTAAGCTCTGGCCTGCCGACCGGAAAGTAGACAAGGCAGTCGCCGACGTGTTGACAGCGGCATAGTTACGACGACGCCGTAGCGCCGCCGACGTCGTCGTGATCTAGCCCTGGTTTTGCTTGAGCAGGTCGCGGATTTCCGTGAGCAAAAGTGCTTCGTCGGTCTTGACGGGCTGTTCTGGTTCGGCGTCGTCGTCGGCCTTCGACTTGCTGAGCTTGCCCATCGGTAACACGACGAAGAAATAGAGTGCTCCGGCGATGATAAGGAAGTTCACGCCCGTGGTGATGAGCGTGCCGGGCAGGATCGTTGCGCCGTTGAGATGGATGGTCCAGATGCGGTCGAAGTTGGGTTTGCCGAACACCGCGGCGATGAGCGGCATGAGCACCGACTCGTTGAGCGCCGTGACGATAGAGCTGAACGCGCCGGCGATGATGACGCCGACCGCCAGGTCGACGACATTGCCGCGTGCGATGAAATCCTTAAAACCGTTCAGTGCTTGTTTCATGATGGTCCTTTCGTTTATACCAAAGCGGCAAGTGTAGTACGAGTGTCGTGAATTGGGTGAAAGATGACATAGTCTAAGACCATGATCTATCCCATTCACGTTTATGGTTCCCCGGTGTTGCATAAGGTGTCTGAACCGGTCACAGTGTTCGACGACGACCTGAAGCAGCTGGTTGATGACATGTACGAAACCACGGTGGCGGCACCCGGCGTGGGGCTTGCCGCTCCGCAGATCGGGCTTGATAAGGCGATGTTTGTGTGGGTGTACGACGACCACGACGGGCCCGAACGCGGGGTGGCGATTAATCCGAGCCTGCTCATAGAGCCGGTCGAGATCGGGGAGCCCGATAAGTATGAGGAGTCGGAAGGATGCCTGTCGTTTCCTGGTTACCCTTTCCCGCTGCGCAGGTCACCCTACGCGCTGTTGCGCGCGCAAGATGAAAACGGTGAGTGGTACGAGCTCGAAGCACGCGGCTGGTTCGCGCGGATTTTGCAACACGAATACGACCACCTCAAGGGGCGGATTTTTGTTGACCGGCTACACGGCAAGCTTGCCAAGCGGGTTGCTCACGTGATGAAGGGCGAAAAGTGGGGCGGCCCCGGCGTGACGTGGACGCCCGGTGAGGACTCGCCCTACGAATAGTGCGTTGAGATAGCGCAAAGGGCGCCCTACTGACAGGGCGCCCTATTCGCGTCGTCGTTAGTTTAGATGCTGCGTGCGAGTTCGCGGATCTTGTCGAATACGCCGGCCATGATGTCGTCGGCGCGGTCCGGTTCGTGATCCATGCCTTCGGCCACGATCTGATCGACCTCGCAGCCGATGAAGCTGAATACGCCCTTGATGTAGCGGCAGGCGGGATCCTGCGCGTTGAAGTGACCGCCGGATGCCTGCAGGTGAATCACGCGCTTACCGCGGGCAAGCCCTTCGGCTTCGCCCTGTTCGTTGTAGCGGAACGTGGTGCCCGAGACGACGACGGTGTCAACCCACGCCTTCAAACGCGTGGGGATCGACAGGTTCCACAGCGGGTTGGCGATAACCACCACGTCGGCGTCGAGGAACTGTTGGGTGTACGTGTTGAAAAGTGTGATCTTGTTTTGCTGTGCGTTGGTCAGGTGCGCGAAGTGTTCGCCGGAGCCGAGGGCCGACCAGCCGGTCAACAGATCGAGATCGATTTCCGGGATCGCCACTTCGTACAGGCGCAGCTCTTGGACCTGAGCTTCGGGATGGGCTTCTTTGAATGCCGCTACAAACGCGTCAGTCATCTGCATTGAACGGGAAGCGTTAGCTTCGAGTGGATGTGCCCGGATGATTAACGTGCGCAACGTAATTCCTTTCGTGAGATAGGTGGTAAGGCTTGAGCCTCATGCAATCTTGACCATATCAATATAATCGCCCAAATTCCTGCACGTTTGTTCAGCTTTTTCGGGCAGCGTGAACGCTCGAGGTGCTCGCGTAGAGTGGGCTAAAGAGTGAGTTACAGCCAGGTGAGGGGGAACAGTGGAGATCAAGATTCAGCCGGGGGATATTACGCAGGTTGAGGCGGACGCGATCGTGAACGCTGCTAACTCGACGTTGCTCGGCGGCGGGGGAGTGGACGGCGCGATTCACCGCGTGGGCGGACCGGAGATCCTTGCCGCGACGAAGGAGCTGCGAGCAACGGTTTTGCCCGACGGTCTTCCGGCTGGGCAGGCGGTAGCGACGACGGCGGGCAAGCTTCCGGCACGCTGGGTGATTCACACCGTGGGGCCGGTGTATTCGACCAGCGAAGATCGTTCACATATTTTGGCCTCCGCCTATCGGGAATCGTTGAAGGTGGCCGCGGATCTGGGCGCTACCACGGTGGCGTTTCCTGCGATCTCGGCGGGCGTGTATGGTTGGCCAATGGACGACGCCGCACGCATTGCCGTCGAGACCGTCACTGAGACCCTCAGCGAATCGGAGATGAACATCACCGTCATCTTTGTTCCTTTTGGTGAGCGTGCCACTGCCGCTTTCGAGCGTGCTGTTGCGAACCTTGAAGAAAGGCAATAATGGATCTTACCCGCGCGCGCAGCCCCCAGGAGACTGCCGAGTATTTGGCCGAGCAGATGCTCGGTAAGGCAACGAACCGGTGGGGCAGGATGTTCGTGCTCGCGGTCGCCGCGGGCGTGATGATTGGTCTGGGTTTCGCCTTTTACATCACTACCCAGCAAGGCGCGGCTGGTGCCCCGTGGATCGGCGAAGCGAAGTTTTTGGGTGGCGTCGCCTTTTCCGTAGGGCTCATCCTCGTGGTGCTGACGGGAATGGACCTGTTCACGTCCACCACAATGACCCTCGTACCGCTGACTCGCAAGCAGATATCACCTGGCCGGTTCGCTGGCCACTGGGCCGTCGTCTACGGCGGCAACTTCCTGGGCGGCCTAGCGCTCGCGGCCTGCTTGGTAGGCGCGGGCACGTACATGCAAGGCGGGGGTGCGTGGGGCGTGGCCGCGATCCAGACGGCGATGGCGAAGGTTTCGCACACGTGGCCGCAAGCATTCCTGCTGGGGATGTTCTGCAACGTCATGGTCTGTTTGGCTGTGGTGCTCGCATATGCGGGGCGCACTGTTACCGACAAGATTTTAGGTATCGTCGGGCCGATTGCCCTGTTCGTGGCCACTGGTTTTGAGCATTCGGTGGCGAACATGTTCCTCATCCCCGCGGCGCGCCTCATCACCGAGGTCGCAGGCCCGCAGTTCTGGGAGTCTGTGCCAGCGCTCGCGGCCGATCTCACGAAAGCCGACGCGCAATCTACACTCACTGCTCCCGCGTTCTTCTTCGATAACCTGCTCCCCGTCACGCTGGGTAACATCGTGGGCGGTGGCATCTTTGTGGGGTTGTTCATGTGGTTCGTGCACGTCAAGATGGCTGACGACGCCGTAGCGCGGCAATAGTTTCGAGGCAGTAGGCGCCGTATTCGCGCACGATTAACGCAACCGAGGCCGATCCTGCCCGCCCGCCCACACAGATACCGGGCAGGCCTGCACGATGCATGAGGATTCCTGCTCGATAGGCGTGAAAATCGTTAGTCACGCCCACGTACGGCGCGGCGACCCCCGCGTTACGCAAGAGCGCCTGTGTGTAGAGGAAGTTTTCGGCTGTCGTGGTTGAGCGGTCTTCGATGAGAATTCGCTGCGGTGGCACCCCATCCGCCACAGCGGCGTCGGCCATGATGTGAGCCTCTGCCAGGCCTCCACTGGGCGAGCCGCCGGTGAACACTAACGCGATGTCTGCGCCGTGATTCCAGTATTCGCGTACGAGCCGCACGCCGTGGTCGATCCGGCGCCGAAGGAGGCGGCTGGGTTTGCCGTTGATTGTGCGGGCTCCGAGCACGATGACTGCCCCGGGGGTTGGCGCTAAATCCGCGTGCTGGCCGGCAATGTGCAGGTAGCGAATCGAATAGGTGACGTAACCATAGAACAGGACACCGTTAATGCCGGCCGCGGCGATCACCGCTCGTAAGGGTGTGGCGATCAGCGCGTTCACGGACGGGTTGAGAATACTCAGGCCGCAAGAGATGGAGACGATCGCCCCGCCGAGCAGGCCGGAGAACAGTTTTTGAGTGGGTTTCCTGTGCACGTACGGGGTGAGTGCGGCCACGAGGAGCCACGCGCCGAAAGCAATATGTGCGAGTGCGCCTGCCGCGGTGACGGCGTCGCCAAATGGAACGTGGAAGACGCTGTGGAGCGTGGCGATGGCGAGCGCGGAAAGCGTGCCAGCAGCCAGCCACGGGAGGATGGCAGCGCGGGGTTCACGCCGTGCCCACACTTCGCAGGCAAGCGCACACGCGATCACGATGAGCCACACGAGGCCAGTATAGGGCTGTGGCAGCGGCTAGATTCCCGTCTCGTCGAAGACCTTGATCGCCGCTGTGCGCCCCATGTCGATGAGTTCGGCGGCCCGGTGGTAGTCGAGATCGCCGACGGCGTCCTTGGGGATGCGGACCGTGGCGGGCACGGGGTTGGGTGCGGCGCGGTAGCGGTTGATCGCATCTTGCATGACGCGCAAAGATAGTGCCATTACTTCCATCGTGCGTAGGCTTTCGGGCAGTGGTTCACTACCCGAGGTGTTATCTGAGGCGCTGGCGGCGTCGCCGAATCGGGCGCCCCAGCTTTCTTCTAGCCGGTGGAAAAACTCGGTTTCCAGCAGTGAGCGTTTGGCGCGTTCCCAGCTCTTCGTCATCCAGGAGTCTTCGCCTTCTGCGCCGAGTTTGAGGTCGTCACGGGAGAGCACTTCGCGGGGATGAGTGGCTGCTGGGCCGCGCAGGTCGACGGCGACCGTGGCGTCAGCTGCAACGGATAGTGTCGGTTCGACCGGCAGCGGGTTGAGCAGACCGCCGTCGACCAACAAGCGATTTCCTATCCGTACCGGCGTGAACGCGGTAGGAATCGAGATCGAGGCGCGCACGGCCCGGAATAACGGGCCACGTTGGAACCAGACTTCCCGCCCGGAGATGATGTCGACGGCGACGGCGGTGAACGGGACCCGCAAATCTTCGATATCGGGTGAGCCGGTCACCTTTTCGATCTCGGCGAGCACCCGCTTACCTTTGATGAGCCCGGGCTCGCCGATGGTGAAGTCGAGCAGGGAGCGGACGTCGGATTTGCTCAGGCCGAGCACCCATTCTTTGAGCTCGGCGAGCTTACCGGCTCCGTACACTCCGCCGACGAGCGAACCAATCGAAGCACCCGAGATCGCCACTACTTCGTGGCCGCGGGCTTCAAGTTCGTCGAGGACTCCGATGTGTGCCCAGCCGCGAGCACCTCCGGAACCGAGCACGAGTGCGATCTTCACGGGAGCCTCCCTCATAGACGTTTGTTCGGTGCCAATTATTCCACCTATGCCCGCCTCTATGCCCGCCTTGCCTGCCGATGCGCCTTATGCCGTCGGCTAACAATGTTCACCAACGGTAAAAGGCGTTGAGAAAGCGGCTGAAAACGGTGGAAATTCCGACATACTGAACGTAACAGCGGCGTGGCGCGACGCCGCATTTTTAGTGACTAAAACAGACAGGCGGACACGAATGGAAGATAAGAAGGAAGAGGCGCCAAAGCCGTGGCGCGTAGAAGGGTTAAGCGCCGGAGACGGGCGAAAGATCGCCTCCGGATCGGCGGGCACGAGCGGAGGGCGCCCGTGGTGGCAGGTCCTGCTGGTCATGATGGCGGTGTGGGGCGCATTTTTCGCACTGTTTTCTATACAAGATATCTCGACCCAGCCCGTCTCGCTGTCGTACACCGATTTTAAAGAGCAGGTAGAAAATTCGAACGTTGCTGAAGTGTATTCGCGCGGTGATTCTATTGAGGGAAAACTGAAGGAACCGGTGGCACACCCCGATAACAGCAAAGTGAAGTTCCAGTCGTTCACCACCGAGCGTCCCACGTTCGCCGACGACGACCTGCTGGCCGAGCTCGAAAGCTCGGGCGCTGACGTGCGCGCCACTCCGCTCGTGCAGCAGAGAGGCTTCCTCGGTAACTTCCTGCTCGCTTTCGGTCCGCTCATCATTTTCATGCTGTTCTGGTGGTGGATGTCTCGCCGCGCGCTGAAGAACGCCGGCGGGATGGGAATGTTTGGTGCGGGTAAGAAGAAGTTTGCCGCGGCCGAGCCCACACGGGTGACGTTCGACGACGTCGCCGGCATCGACGAAGTGGAAAACGAAGTGGCCGAAGTGGTCGACTTCCTTAAAAACCCGGACAAGTACGCCAAGCTGGGTGCGAAGCCGCCGCGCGGCGTGCTCCTCACCGGTGAGCCGGGCACGGGTAAGACTCTGCTCGCTCGGGCAACAGCCGGCGAGGCTGAGGTGCCGTTCTTCTCGGCAAGCGCCTCGGAGTTCATCGAAATGGTGGTGGGCGTGGGTGCCCAGCGAGTGCGGCAACTGTTCGAGGAAGCCCGTAAGGTTGCGCCCTCGATCATCTTTATTGACGAGATCGATACGATCGGCCGCGCTCGCGGGGGAGCGAACTCGATCGGAGGTCACGACGAACGCGAACAGACTCTCAACCAGATCCTGACCGAAATGGACGGCTTTGACGGTTCGGAAGGCGTGGTCGTCATGGCTGCGACGAACCGGGCGGACGTGCTCGATCCGGCGCTTACGCGCCCCGGTCGTTTTGACCGCACGATCCAGGTGCACGCGCCGGACGCGGATGGGCGCGAACAGATTCTCAAGGTGCACGTGCGTAACGTTCCGCTTGCCGACGACGTCGACCTGCACGCCGTAGCAGCCGTGACGCCCGGTATGACGGGTGCGGCGCTTGCGAACCTCGTCAACGAGGCGGCGATCGGTGCGGCCAAGAGGGAAGCCGACGCAGTGAGCCAACGCGATCTTATGGAGGCACTCGAAAAGGTGCAGATGGGCCCGGCACGCGACGTGCTCATCGACCCGGACGAGCTACGTAAAACGGCCTACCACGAGGCCGGGCACGCACTGCTCGGAATGCTGCGCGAAGGCGCCGATCCGGTACGTAAGATTTCGATCATTCCACGTGGCCGGGCGCTTGGCGTTACGGTTTCCACGCCGGAGAAGGATCGCTACGGCTTCGACGAGCACTACCTGCGCGGGCGTATCATCGGCGCGCTTGGCGGCTGGGCTGCCGAAAAGACGGTGTATGGCGTGACGACGTCGGGCGTCGACAACGATCTGGAGCAAGTCACCAAGATTGCGCGCACGATGGTTGGCCGTTGGGGCATGTCCGAGAAAGTCGGCGCCATGTCCGTGTTGCAGCAGGACGTGGACCCGCGCCAGCTGGGTATTTCCGAGCAGACGCTCAAGGATGTGGACGACGAAGCCCGGCGGATCATCGCCGAATGCCAGGCCGAGGCGCTGCAGACGCTGGAAGATAACCGGGACAAGCTGGATGCGATCGTTGACGCGCTCATGGAGCACGAAACCCTCGACGAGGCACAAGCCTACGCGGCGGCCGGTCTGCCAGCTCCGAGCGCTAAGGCGGCCAGCGTACAGGGTTAACCACACAAGAATCGTGTGAGCGGGCTTAGCCTCCTCCTTGTTAGGGTAGGAACCTGACAAGGAGGAGGCCAACATTTCTGTTTCGAAGCGCACGATAGCGGCGGCACTGGTTGCGGTTGCCGTCGGCATTGTTCTCGGCCTGGCGCTCACCACAACTGAACCAGAAGATAGCGGTGAGAGCGACGTGCCGGTGGCTGCGGCGAGCCTGGATTCGCCCGTCGTCGTAGCGGATTCGTCTGCCTCGAGCGCCGCGCTCGGGACCTCCCAGCTGTTTTCTTCTGCGCCCGTGGTGATTGTGGCCGATAGTGATTCGTGGGAAGCGGCCTCGTACGGAGCCGTTCTTGGCGTGCCCGTGCTGCTTACGGGTGGCGCCGCAGAGCTACCGGCCGAGGTTGCCGACGAACTGAAGCGCCTGGGTACCCGAACGGTTCTTGCCAACGGCGTGCCAGCCCAGCTTTTCGAAAAAGACCTGGATGTGCACGAGCTCGCCGCGGCCGCGCCGGCGCTTGCCAGCGATCTCGGCTTACAGCTTGAGTACAGCGCCGAACCGGCCGACACGGACGCGGCCATAGAAGGCCTTGGCAGCAAAATTTACGGGTCTCCCGCGCAGGCTCCGCTTGACAGCGAGGAGTTCACGTTCAGTTACCTTCCGGCGCAGCGGCTTTCGGCTGCGGTCGTCGTCACCGACGCCGCCCACCGCGCCGCCCTTGGCACGGCCGTGGCCGCCGGGGCGAGCGTGCAACTTTCTCCTGCTGATCCGCGCAGCTCGAGCGCCGTCATCGAAGCGGTGGCTGGTGCCGACGGCGTCGTCGGGCTCTTTGCCGAAGACAACCCGGATCTGAGCTGGCAACTAGCCACAGCACACACCGGCATCCAGCTGCCCGGTGGCGGGCAGCGCGTGTTTGACGGGAAGCGGTATGTGGCACTCTACGGTTCCCCGCACACCACCACGTTGGGTGTGCTCGGCGAGCAAGGCGTGGCGGAAACGGTGGCGCGGGCGGAGCAGCACGCTCAGCCCTATCGCGAATTCACGGACGATCAGGTGATCCCCGCACTCGAAATCATCGTCACCGTGGCCGCGGGCGGCCCGGGCGATGACGGCAACTACTCGAATGAGTGGGCACCAGAAAGTTTCATCCCGCTCATCGAAGCCGCGCAAGAAGCAGGTCAGTACGTGGTGATCGACCTGCAACCAGGCCGAGCAGACTTTGTCAGCCAGGCCAAAGCATACGAGCAACTGCTCGCGTATCCGCACGTGGGCTTGGCCTTGGACCCGGAATGGCGGCTTGGCCCAAACGACATGCCGCTCACGCGGATCGGGCACGTGGAGATTGCCGAAGTCAACGAAGTAGTGAACTACCTGGCCGACTTCACGCGCGAACACAACCTGCCGCAAAAGATGCTCATCTTGCACCAGTTTCAAGTGCAAATGCTGCGCGACATCGACCAGCTCGACCAAAGCAGGTCTGAGCTCGCGATCCTTATTCACGTGGACGGCCAGGGCAGTCAAGCAGCGAAACAGGACACGTGGCGCACGCTCGTCAACAACGCGCCGAACGTGACCCGCTGGGGGTGGAAGAACTTCTACGACGAAGACGTGCCCATGCTCGACCCGGCCGGAACCTACCAAGTAGAGCCGCTGCCGGACTTCGTCTCGTATCAGTAGCCCGGCAGCGGCCGCAGCGTGAACATGCGTTAATGCAGCGCGTCGATAATCTTGTTGAGTGTTGCCGACGGGCGCATGGCCGCCTCGACCTGCTCGGGATCTGGACGATAGTAGCCAGTGATCCCCGAGTGAGATCCTTGCACGGCCAGCAGCTCCTGCTGGATCGTCTCAGCGCCATCTGCAAGCTCAGTGGCCACCGGGGCGAAGCGAGCTGCAAGTTCGGGGTTGTCGGGTTGCTTTGCCAGTTCGTCCGCCCAGTAGGTGGCAAGCCACGCGTGCGAGGACCGGTTATCCGGCTGGCCGGTGCGCCGCTGCGGGGAACGCCCTTCGTTCAGTAGCGTTTCGGTGGCCCGGTCGAGGCAGTCAGCGACGACGCCGGCGCGCGGGTTATCCGCAAAACGTGCCAGGTGGCGTAGCGATTCGGCGAGCGCGAGGAACTCGCCGAGTGAGTCCCAGCGCAGGTGGTTTTCTTTCACGAGCTGTTCGACGTGCCTGGGCGCCGAACCGCCGGCACCAGTTTCGAAGAGCCCGCCGCCGGCCATGAGTGGTACCACGGAGAGCATCTTGGCGGACGTGCCGAGCTCCATGATCGGGAACAGGTCGGTCAGGTAGTCGCGTAGCACGTTGCCCGTCACCGAGATCGTGTCCTGGCCAGCTCGCACCCGCTGGAGCGTTTCACGCATGGCGTCCACCGGAGCCAGAATCTTGATGTCGAGCCCGGAGGTGTCCTCATCTGCCAGATAGGTCTCGACCTTGGCGCGGATTTGCTGGTCGTGTTCGCGCGTGGGGTCGAGCCAGAAGATGGCCGGCATGCCGGAGATACGGCTGCGGCGGACGGCCAGGCTCACCCAATCGCGGATTGGGGCGTCCTTGGTCTGGCAGGACCGGAAAATGTCGCCCGCGCTTACGGGCACTGACAGCAACACTTGGCCGCGCAGGCGCACCTCCACCGTGCCATCGGCCTCGATCTCGAACGTCTTATCGTGCGAACCGTATTCTTCGGCTTTCTGTGCCATGAGCCCAACGTTGGGCACGGTTCCCATGGTGGTCGGGTCGAACGCGCCGCGTGCCTGGCAGTCCTCGATCACGGCTTGGTAGATCCCAGCGTAGGAAGAATCAGGGATTACTGCTACCGTGTCGTCAGCCTCGCCGTCCGGACCCCACAGTTGGCCTCCGTTGCGGATCATCGCCGGCATCGACGCGTCAACGATCACGTCGGAGGGCACGTGCAAGTTCGTGATTCCGCGGTCGGAGTTCACCATGGATAGGCGCGGTCCGTCCGCCATCTCGCGCGCGAAGGATTCACGGATCTGCGCGCCGCCCTCGAGGGCGTCAAGCCCGGCGAAGATCGAGCCGAGGCCGTCGTTTGCGCTGAGTCCGGCGTCGTCGAGCACCTGCCCGTACTGCGCGAACGTTTCAGGGAAGAATGCGCGCACGGCGTGGCCGAAGATGATCGGGTCGGAGACCTTCATCATCGTGGCTTTCAGGTGGAGGGAGAACAGCACGTCGTCGCGTTTGGCTGCCGCCACCTGCTCGGTGAGGAAGTCGCCGAGCACCGCCACATCTAATTTGGTCGCGTCGAGCACTTCGCCCACGCTCACGGGAAGTTCGGCGCGCAGCACGGTCTCGGTACCATCGGGTGCGACGTGCACGATCTGTGCCGTGCCCGATTCGGGAACGACGGTGGAAACCTCGTTCGCGCGGAAATCCTTACCGCCCATCGTGGCCACGCGGGTCTTCGAATCCGCCGCCCACGGCTTCATCGAATGCGGATTGTTCTTCGCAAAGTTCTTGACCGCCTGTGGAGCACGGCGATCCGAATTGCCCTCACGCAACACGGGGTTGACCGCCGAACCTTTGACGGAATCGTAGCGCCGCCGCCAGTCACGCTCAGCCTCCGTAGCGGGCTCTTCCGGGTAATCGGGAAGGTCATAGCCGAGCTCTTGCAGTTCCGCAATTGCCGCTTTGAGCTGGGGGATCGACGCCGAAATGTTGGGCAGCTTAATAATGTTCGCCTCGGGCTTGGTGGCCAGTTCGCCTAGTTCAGCCAGTGCGTCACTGCACCGCTGCTCGGCGGGAAGTAGATCGGAAAAAGCTGCGATGATACGCCCTGCAAGGGAGATGTCGCGTAGCTCAACGTCAATGCCTGCCTGCTTAGTAAAGCCTTCGATGATGGGCAGGAGGGAGGCGGTTGCCAGCATGGGCGCTTCGTCAGTGTGGGTGTAGATGATCTTTGCCAATGTATGCTCCTCAGTCACGCTCGAGCGTTCCAGACGTTATTGTCTCGACTTCAAGATTATCTGAAAATGCGAGCGCATGTGAGGTAGTTCGCACAAGAGTTGATCTTGCTGGGTGGCGGATGTGAGATTACCCCGGAAAGCCAAAAATCCGTGAGATTTTCTGGCTAGTTTTACCTCAAGGTTGGTACGGTGAAAGCTGCAATGGAGCGCCGATGGTTGGAGGTGCAGATGGAACAGGTGCGCAAGGAGCAGCGGTGGAAGGCCGCACCCGGCGTCGTCGAGTTCCCCTCTGGTCGGCGTATCCGTGGGCGGTCATGGCGTCAACAAGCCGAAGAACCAGCCGACTTGTGCATCATGTTAACCACCGGAGTGGGTTCGCGCCTGGGCGGTAATTTTGTGACCTCGAGTGCGAACGAGACCATTGCTATTGACTGGCCAGACTACCGGTTGCCACGCCGCACTTCCCAAGCTCACGACGTGCTCAAGACCGCCTGGGAACGTTCCGCTAGCGAACGGGTAGAAATCGTGTGCCGCGGCGGCGTTGGGCGAACGGGCACGGCCCTTGCCATCATCGCTGTGTTGGAAGGTATGGATCCCCAAGAAGCGATTGACTTCATTAAACAGAACTATGCGCACGACGCCGTGGAGACCCCGGCGCAACGCGCTTTCGTGCGAGATATGGGCGCGGAACGAAACTAGTGGCGAACGCCAGTATTATGCCGATGCACAAGCCAACTGATAACAGCCATATGCAGGTGACCGCGCAGGGCGAAGCCCAAGCAGCGGACAGACTCGCCCGCCAGCTCGTATTCCCCAGCTCGGTGGAACGTTATGGCGACGACGACCGCCAAGTCATCGAATGGTACGGTGACGCCGATGCGGCCCGCACGATTTGCTTCCTGCACGGCGGGAAATTCTCCGGCAACGGTTTGCTTGCTGCCACCCGCCCAGCAGCCAGTGCGCTTGCCCAAACCGGATACCGGGTGGCGTTACCTCAAATGCGTTTTGAACCGGGCCGCCCGGAATTGGCAGCGAACGACGCCCAACGGCTCGCCATGCACCCACAGCTGGCTAGTGCGGTGTGGGTTGGGCACGACGCCGGAGCTCTCTTCGCCCTGAACGTCGTGTTGGCCTCGGAGCTAGAACCTGCTTCTGCCGTGCTGCTCGCACCCATTATTGATCTGGCTCGTGAAGTGCGGGAAGACCCGGCTGGCGAACACGGGCATGCCGCCGTATGGATTGGTGGCACGCTCGAGGAGCGCGCGGATCGCTACGCGCTGTATGATCCCCTGTTCAACTACTACCAGTTGGGGGAGGCGAAGTTCCGCGGGCGGGAACTGAGCGTGAACATCATTCACGGCACGGCGGACCAGAGTGTGCCGGTGGCACGTTCGCGAGATTTGCGATCCGAGCCGTTCAACCTGGCGGTGGTCGAAGGTGCGAACCATATTGATGTGATTCAGCCCGGCCATGATGCGTGGGTGTACCTGCTTGGCGCGCTCGCCTAAACTATAGCCATGACCACAGACTTCACCGAGGCGTATGCCCGGTTCATCAGCGATTCTCCATCTTCTTTTCACGCTGCCCAGCAGATCGTGCAGGCGTTGGGTGACGCCGGTTTTTCCCACCAAGACGAAGCCGCTCCGTGGGCAGGCCACGATCGCGGCTACGTGGTGCGCGGCGGGGCGGTGATTGCCTGGCAGCTGGGGTACGCGGGTAGCGATGGTGGTTTCCGGATTGTCGGTTCGCATACGGATTCGCCGTCGTTCAAAGTTAAGCCGACGCCGGGCAGCTCGGCCTTCGGGTTCGGCCAAGTTAACGTGGAGGTCTACGGCGGCCCGCTGCTCAACTCGTGGCTCAACCGAGATCTGGGTATCGCCGGCATTATTACCGATATCCACGGTGAGGCTCATCTGGTCAAGACGCCGGCGATCATGGTCATCCCGCAGACCGCTCCGCATCTGGATAGGTCGGTCAACGACAGGCTGGAGCTGTCCCGGCAGGCCGACTACCACCCGATCTGGGCTTTAGGTGCGGCCGATCTTGCCGGCTACCTTGCCGACAGCGCAGGGATCGCCCCTGAGGAGATCGCTGGCCATGACCTGTTTGCCTACGACGTGCAGGCGCCCGCCGTGTTTGGCGGTGCGGACGGGGATGCGTTCTTCGCTGCGGGCAGGCAGGATAACCTCTCGTCCGTGTTTGCTTCGCTGAAGGCGTTTTTGACGACGACGGCGGGCCTGCCGGGCGAAGATATCGCCGTGTTCGCGGCCTTCGACCACGAAGAAGTGGGATCGTCGACATACGCCGGTGCAGCCGGGCCGTTCTTAGAAAACACGCTGCGCAGAATCGCGGAAAGCCTGGGTGCGGCAAGCTATGACGCTTTCGCCCAGATGCTGGCTCGCTCGTCGTGCATCTCTGCCGACGCCGGGCATTCAATCAATCCGAACATGCCGGCCAAGCACGATCCGAACCATCAGGTGGCCCTCGGCGCTGGCCCACTCCTCAAAGTCAACGCGAACCAGCGTTACGCAACCGAAGCGAAAGGTAGCGCGCTGTGGCGGCGGGCGGCGGCGTGCCACGGCGTCGCCACGCAGACCTTCGTGTCAAACAATGACGTCCCTTGCGGGTCAACGATCGGCCCGCTAACAGCCACGCGCCTTGGGATGACGACCGTCGACGTCGGGATTCCGCTGCTGTCAATGCATTCGGTGCGGGAAATCTCATGCCCAGCCGATGTACTAGCGCTGGCTAAGGTCTGTGAAGGATACTGGGTTGGTGCATAGTAAACCGACATTCAATTCCGCGCATAGCCTGGACCGGGCGGCGAAAGCGCATCCGGATCGCACGTCGCTGGTCTATGGTTCGCAAACGATGACGGTGCTGGAGGCCGCGGAGCGTACCCGCCAGCTGGCACAGTTGCTGGGTGCCACGGGAGTGAGCGCCGGCGACCGCGTCATGCTCATCGCTCGCAACTCGCCCTACCACATGCTCTTTCACGTGGCCTGCGCACGCATCGGAGCGGTTTTCGTGCCGGTATCGCACCGGCTCACCCGCGCCGACCACCTCGCGCTCGTCGACTTCTGCGCCCCGCGCGTGCTGGTTGCAGACGTGGAAGTTGCCGAGGATGGGGTGTTCGAATCGCTCGGCACAATCACACATTTCGTAATCGACGACGACGATCACGCCCCATCCGTCTCGGCAGCCATTTCCCAGGGGTACTTCGGGCTCAGCGCGGCAGCGCAAGCGCACAACGGGAAATTCATCACCACCGAAAAATCCGGGAGCACCGCGCTTAATTCGCGCTCCTATCCGGAAGGCCCTGCCGCCTTGCTGTTCACCTCGGCGAGCGCTGGCAAACCGAAGGGCGTGGAACTGACCCACGAACAGTTGTGGTGGGGTGCGCGCAATTTCCGGGAAGGCTTCGAATACTCCAATCACGACACGGTACTCACAGTCGCCCCGCTCACCCACATTGGCGGTTTCAACGGCACAACCCTGGATCTGTTTTCGCACGGCGGCACAGTGGTGATCGTGCGCGAGTTTAATCCGACCCGCGTGCTGGCCGCCCTTGCGGAGCACAAGGTGGCGATCATGTTTGGCGTGCCCACCATGTATGCGGCGCTGCTCAACGACCCGGAATTTTCCAGCTATGATCTTTCCAATTTCCGCCTGCCGCTCATTGGCGGTGCGCCGGTTCCGCCACCGTTGCTGAGCCGAATGCGCGAGGCCGGTTTGGAACCATTGAATGTGTGGGGGATGACGGAAACGGCCGCCTCGGGTGCCTACCTGCCGGCCGAGCACCTGGACGAGCGTGCCGGTTCCATCGGACGTCCGTTCGCACACGTGGAGGCACGAATAGTGAACGAGGCGGGGGAGGACGCCACCGCAGGAGAGTTGCTTGTGCGCGGCCCGAACGTGGCGAACTCTTACTGGCACGATCCGGACTCGAGCGCTGCAGCTTTCCGCGGCGGATGGCTACACACCGGCGATCTTGTACGCCAAGACGAGGGCGGCTTCCTGTGGATCACCGGGCGCAAACACAACGTCATCAACTCCGGGGGAGAAAACATCCAAGCCGAGGAAGTCCAAGCCGTGCTCGCTCAGTTCCCGGGCGTCTCAGATTGCGCGGTTATTGGCACGCCGCACGAGGTGTGGGGTGAAGCGGTGTCGGCAGCGATCGTCATGCAGGCCGGTTTCGCAGCCCCGAGCCTTGCGGAGATTCAGGCTTTTGCCAGCCAGGTGCTAGCGCGGTTCAAGCTGCCGCGCCGCGTCGTCGTCGTTGATGGGCTGCCAACGAACGCCAACGGCAAAGCCGACCGGGTAGCGCTTGCCGAACTGTTCGCAGCGGCGGAGCAAGAGTAGCGCGGGCAGCCGCCCGCGGTGGCGGACAGGTGATGTTAGCTGTGGCAGCCACCCATACGGTTAACTACCGACTGGGCTTCTTGAGCCGCAAACGGTGACTTCTCTGCCGCGCCCGCGATGTTGCGCAGGTGGTCGGGGATCGGCCAGCCCTTGTGCTTCATCGCCCGCGCCCACAGCGAACCCGACCGGTACGAGGAACGCACGAGCGGCCCGGCCATGATCCCGGCGAAGCCCATCTCGTAGCCGATCTTGGACAGCTCGACGAACTCGTTGGGCTTGACCCACCGATCAATCGGGTGGTGCAGGGGCGAGGGCCGCAGGTATTGGGTGATCGTCAAGATGTCACAGCCGGCATCCACGAGGTCTTGCATCGCCTGCAAGACCTCGTCTTTCGTTTCGCCCATGCCCAAAATCAGGTTCGACTTGGTGATGAGATTATTTTCTGAAGCGAACGTGATGAGATCGAGGGAGCGTTCGTAGCGGAAGGCCGGGCGGATCTTCTTAAAAATCCGGGGCACCGTTTCGAGGTTGTGTGCGAGCACTTCCGGGCGGGCGTCAAAAACCTGCTGGAGGGCGGGCGCCCCGCCTCGCATGTCGTCAATCAAGAGCTCAACACCCGTGTTTGGGCACGTTTCGTGGATGAGGCGGCACGTTTCGGCATACAGCCAGGAGGCGCCGTCGTCGAGGTCGTCGCGTGTGACGCCCGTGATCGTGGCGTAGTTGAGTTCCATCTCTTTCACGGATTGTGCCACTCGGCGTGGCTCGTCGCGATCGTAGTCGGTGGGCTTGCCCGTTTTGATAAAGCAGAAATCGCATCGGCGGGTACAGATGTCGCCGCCGATGAGGAAGGAGGCCTCGCGGTCTTCCCAACACTCGTAAATGTTCGGACAGTTCGCTTCTTTACACACCGTGTGCAGGGATGCGCCGTTGACCCGTTCGCGCATGTCCGAATACTCTTTACCAACCGTGGCTTTGGTTTTAATCCACTCGGGCTTGGTTTCAATCGGGGTCTGCGCGTTGCGCGCCTCGACGCGTAGCAACTTACGTTCGCCCGGGGTTACTCGCCCGCCTACAAGTGTGTCGGTCACGTTTATTCCTCCTTGAACAAGGTCTATCTTAACGCTCTATCCACTCACATGGACGGGTGATACGCTCGCCGCGTCCCACCGCGAGCCGGTTACGGCCGGTAATTCCACCGGTTCCACCTGTTGTACCCGGGTGATGATGTCCCCGGCGTCCGCGTGCGTGATCGCCTCGTCGTTTCGTAGCAGGAACGGTTCGTAGGCTGCGGCAAGTTCGCTCACGACGGCGGGCACGACGTCGTCGAGCCGCACCGCAATACCTTCCGCATCCAGCGAGGTCACCCCGGCGTCCGTGATCCCGCACGGCACGATCCTGTTGAAGCGCTCGATATCGGTTGACACGTTGAGGGCGAGCCCATGCATCGTGGCATCCTCAGCGAATTTGATCCCGATCGCACACAGTTTGCGATCCTCGCCATCGCCGCACACCCACACCCCGGAGCGACCCTCCACTTGTTCGGTATGCAAACTGAACCCAGCCATCGCCGCCATGATCGCGCGTTCAGTTGCCCGCACGAAACCCACCACGTCTTTGGGCGGTCGCACCTTAACCACCGGGTAGACCACCAGCTGGCCAGGCCCGTGATACGTGACGGAACCGCCGCGATCCATCCGGATCACCGGTATCGACGAATCAGGAATATCTTCCGCGGCCGTACGCCGCCCTGCCGTATACACGTGGTCTGCCTCCCACACGAGTAGGGTGTCGGGCATACGCAGATGGGCCACGTCGTCGTGGACGATTCGCTGGATCGAATCCATAGCCATGTAATCCAGCGGACCATAGTTGAGAAAATTGACTACCTGCACTCTGCCAGCCTAGTTTGGTTGCTGGATTGTCACAAAGTGTGACGTCGTGTCGTCTCGTTTCGCACCAGCGGGGGTTCTTGCACTACTATGCAAGAGACGTACACACCGAAAGCGGTAGGAGTAGTGGTTGGGCAAGGTGCCTAACCGGTATTAGTGTGGTGGTCTCACGGCCGGCGAGGCGGAGGGCACCGAAAAGAGAAGGCCTCGCATGACTAAGTATTTGATCCGGCGATTGCTGAATTACTTAATTCTGCTGTTCGTCGCCGTCACCATCGCCTATTTCCTGGCGGGAACGCAGCTTGATCCGCGTTCGATGCTCATCGAAAATGAGCTCACCCAGTCAGCAAATCGCACGTACGCCGACGTCGTGCAATCCGTGGACGCGCGCCTCAACGGCTGGAATATCAACCCGCAAGTACCGATCGTGGAACGGTATGTGGAATGGTTGCGCATGATCTCGGAATGGGACTGGGGCTATTCTCCGCTTGGTGCATCGGTCAACGAACAGGTCTCGAACCGGGTGTGGCTCTCGCTCCAGCTCGTCTTCCTCGGTTTCTTCATCGGAATTATCGGCGGCGTCGCGATCGGTGCGTGGGCGGCAGTGCGCCAGTACTCGATCCCAGACCGGATCATCACGATCGTCGCAATGATCATCATTTCCACGCCGTCGATGGTGATCGGCATCGGCCTGCAGATGGGTGCGGTGTGGTTCAACAACACGTTCGATTCAAGCTTCTTCCAATTCATCGGCCCACAGTCAACAACCCCTCCAGATGAATTCTGGCCGAATCTTCTCGACAGGTTGCAACACTTGTTGTTGCCGACCATCTCGATCTCCGCGGGCGGCCTGGCCACCTATTCGCGCTACCAGCGCAACCTCATGCTTGACACGCTGGGATCGGACTACGTGCGCACCGCCCGCGCCAAAGGCCTGCGGTACTCCACCGCCGTGCGCCGCCACGCGCTACGCACCTCGCTCATCCCGATTGCCACCTACTTTGCTTTCGGTATCACCGGCCTCGTGCTCGGCGCCGCCGTGACTGAACAAATCTTCGGCTGGGAAGGCATGGGCATCTACGGTATTCGCACGATCCAAGCGCAAGACATCAACGGAACGGCAGCAGTCGTGGCCTTCTCTGGCGTGGCCACACTAACCGGCGCTTTCCTCTCAGACGTGCTGATCGCCGTCGCCGATCCGCGAGTGAGGGTGAGCTAAATGACCAAGAACATTTCCCCGATGGCCGACGCCGCGGAACTCGCCGCAGTGAAAGACAAGCTCGCGAAGCAAACCGAAGAGCGTATGGCCCAAACCAAGCGTTACACGCGCAGGCAGATCATCGCGCGCCGGTTCTGGCGTAACAAGACCGCCGTCATCGGCGTCGTCGGCCTGATTATTGTGCTCGCGCTCGCGATTTTCGGCCCGATGCTTGCCGAGTGGGACTATTTAGACCGCGACCGCGGCCACTACTTGCAGCCGCCCGACGCCGAGCACCTCTTTGGTACGGACAAGCGCGGGCGTGACATCTTTGCGATGACGCTCGAAGGCTTGCGCAAGTCGCTCATCATCGGCTTCTCGGTGGCTCTCATCCAAACCGGGTGGGCAGCCCTGTTCGGTTCCGCCGCTGCCTACTTCGGCGGTTGGGTAGACAAGGTCGCCACCTGGATCATCGACCTCATGCTCGTTATCCCGTCCTTCCTCATGATCGCAATCATCTCGAACCGGTTCGGATCGGAAGGCGCCGGCGTCGTCATCTTCATCTTCCTACTGGCGGCCTTCGGCTGGATGCTCACCGCACGCGTGGTGCGAGCAATGACGATGTCCGTGAAATCACTCGATTACGTGACGGCCGCGAAATACATGTCCGTGCCCTCTGGCACGATCATCATGCGGCACATTTTGCCGAACATTTCCTCGCTACTCATCGTGGATTTCACACTCAACGTGGCTTCTGCGGTGCTGTCGGAAACCTCGCTGTCCTACTTCGGGTTCGGCGTGAAGGATCCGCAGGTTTCGCTCGGCTCGTTGATCGGTGCAGGCCAGTCATCTGCCCTTACACATTCGTGGCTGTTCCTTCCACCCGCGCTGGCGCTCGTGTTGATGCTCCTATCAGTGAACTTCATCGGAGACGGCTTGCGTGACGCCATCGATCCCTCGTCGAAGTCAGGAGGACAGGTATGAGCCCGCTTATTAAGAAGAAGGACACATCCACGAAGGCGGCCAAGGTGGTCGACCCGCAGGAGCTACCCGAAGCCAAGCCGGGCGTTCCCGTCGTCGAAGTTAATGATTTGAACGTGCGCTTCCCGTCCGAAGACGGCGTGGTACACGCGGTGCGTGGCGTGAACCTCACTGTCGAATCCGGCGAAGTGCTTGGCATCGTGGGCGAATCTGGCTCAGGCAAGTCGGTGACCTCGATGTCGATCATGGGGTTGCTGGACCCGTCTGCGAACGTGACCGGGTCTGTGAAACTGCACGGTGTGGAAGTGCTCGGCACGTCCGATGCGTACATGTCCAAAATTCGCGGCAAGACGGTGGGCATGGTCTTCCAGGACCCGCTGTCCGCGCTCACGCCCGTGTACACGATCGGCTCCCAGATTGTTGAGGCCTTGCAGGCACACAACAAGAACATGTCGCAAGCCGACGCCGAGGCGCGAGCCGTTGAGCTGCTCGACATCGTGGGTATTCCTAACCCGGAAATCCGCGTGAAGTCCTTCCCACACGAGTTTTCCGGTGGTATGCGCCAGCGTGCGATGATCGCCATGGCGATTGCCAATGATCCGGATTTGATTATTGCGGACGAGCCGACCACGGCCCTCGACGTGACGATCCAGGCCCAGATTCTTGACGTGCTGCGTAAAGCACAAAAGGAGACGGGCGCCGCGGTCATCATGATTACCCACGACCTCGGCGTCGTGGCAGGTATTGCCGACAAGGTGGCCGTCATGTACGCCGGCCGGATCGTTGAGCGCGGCGCGGTTGACGAAATTTTCTACCATTCGGCGATGCCGTACACGATCGGCCATTCGGCGATGCCGTACACGATCGGCCTGCTCGGCTCGCTACCGCGGCTCGATGCTCGTAAGGAGAACCAGCTCGCCGTCGTCGAAGGTAATCCGCCCTCGATGCTCTACGAACAAACCGGCTGCCCGTTTGCGGCTCGCTGCCCGGTGGCCGAACTCGAATGTTTGAAGGGCGAACCGGAGCTTATGGACGTCAAGTCTGATACGCCGAACATTCCGCATCAGGTGGCTTGCCGGCGCGCCCACGAAATCCGCGACGAATCACGCTCGTACAGCGACATCTATCCGCTGCCCGATCCGATCATCGCCCCGCTCGATGGTACCCCGCGTGCCGAACGTGAAGAGGTGCTGCGGGTAGAGAATATGAAGCGGCACTTCCCGCTCATGAAAGGTGCGGTTTTCCGGCGTCGAGTGGGAACCGTGCACGCCGTCGACGGCATCTCCTTCGACATCCGCGCGGGCGAAACGCTCGGCCTTGTGGGCGAATCAGGTTCTGGAAAAACGACGACGCTCATGCAGGTCCTCGACCTTGTGGAGCCCATCGACGGCAAGATCGTGGTACTCGGGGAGAACACGGCAAAGATGACGCGCGCGGATCGCAAACGCGTACGCACTGACCTGCAAGTGGTTTTCCAGGATCCGATGGCCTCGCTCGACCCGCGTATGCCGGTCTACGACATCATCGCCGAACCGCTCAAGTATTCCGGATGGGACAAGAAGGACATCGAGCCGCGAGTCAAAGAGCTCATGACGATGGTGGGCTTGGAGCCCGCGCACGTCAACCGCTATCCGCGCAACTTCTCTGGTGGCCAGCGCCAGCGCATCGGCATCGCCCGGGCGCTTGCAGTGCAGCCGAAGCTGTTGATCTTGGACGAGCCGGTCTCGGCACTTGACGTGTCGATCCAGGCCGGCGTCATCAACCTGCTTGACGAGCTGCGCGCCAAACTCAACCTGTCCTACCTGTTCGTGGCTCACGACCTGTCGGTTATCCGTCATATTGCCGATCGAGTGGCCGTCATGTACCTGGGCAAACTGGTGGAGATCGGCGACGTCGACGCCGTTTTCGAATCGCCGCGCCACCCGTACACGCAAGCCCTGCTGTCTGCGATTCCGATTCCGGATCCGGCCAAGGAACGCGGCCGTAAGCGAATCTTGCTCAAGGGCGATTTGCCCTCGCCGGCGAATCCGCCCGCGGGGTGCCGTTTCGTCACGAGGTGTCCGGTGTATGAGACGCTTGGGGCAGCTGATAAGAAGAAGTGCGAATCGGCTCATCCGGAGTATTCGCTCGTCGGCGCCGATCACAACGTGGCGTGCTACTTCCCTCAGCAGATTGACGTTTTCTAGGTGGAGCTGACGTTCTCTAAGTGGAGCACGCTCGCTGGCATAGCGGGCCGTGGCAACCGTGAAGCGGCGGTATATCCGGACAATTTGAGTCTGCTCTGTAACGGAACGGTAACGAGGGCGCCTTAAGTTTCCACATCGAGGAAATATCGTTTAACCTAATGTTCATGTAACTTTTGCACGTCCGCAAAAGTCTGGTCCTGAAGGAGGACATTTATGCAATTGAAGAAAGCAAGCATTGCACTACTTGCTGCGGCAGCTCTTGCACTGAGCGCCTGCTCCACCGGCGGCTCTAACAAGGGCGACGGCGGCGACGGCGGCTCGGACCTTCCCGCGTCGGATTACAACAAGGTTGATCCGGCAGAGCTCCAGGATGGCGGCAAGCTCTCGCTGACCATCGGTGCCTACCCGGAGAACTGGAACAGGTGGCACCTCGACGGCAACACCGTCGATCTGGCCAGCAAGATCGGTTCTTTCGTTAACCCGGTCAACTGGATTTACGACGAGAACGGCAACTTCGACGTCAACCCGAACTACGTCGAGTCTTACACGATGAACGACAAGGGTGACGGCGAGAGCGCCATGATTCTGACGATGAATCTGAACCCGAACGCGAAGTGGAACAGCGGCACCCCGATCACTTACGCCGATTACGAGGCCACGTGGAAGGCCTGCTCGGGTCAGATTGAAGACGTGACCTGCCCGTCGCCTGACGGCTGGAACGAGATCGAGTCGATCGAAAAGGGCGAGAACGAATTCCAGGTTGTCGTCAAGTACAACACGGTCTACCCGGACTGGTCGGCAAACATGTCCGAGATTGGCCCGGCTGAAGGCCTGTCGGACGCCGCGACCTTCAACGAAGGCTGGAAGGACGCCGTCGAATCGGCCAAGTACATGGCTGGTCCGTTCATCCCGACGAACTCGAACACCGCTCAGGGCGTGCTCACGCTCGAGCGTAACCCGAACTGGTGGGGTCCCACCCCGAAGCTTGACACGGTGACGTTCTCCGCGCTCGAGCAGGAGCCGGCAGCAGCCGCCTTCGCAAACTCGGAGATCGACGCCCTGAACTTCATCGTGGACGCCGCCTCCTACGAGACGGCTAACAAGCGCCAGGATGTTGACATCAAGATGTCGAGCTCGGTGCAGTGGCGTCACTTCACGTTCAATTCGCGTGCAGGCGTGCTGCAGGACAAGCTGGTCCGCCAGGGCATCCAGCACGCTATCGACACCGCTGATATTGCGGCGTCGGATCTTGCTGGTCTGCCGTCTGCAGAACTCAACCTGCACCTGGGTAACCACTTCTTCATGCCGAACCAGGACGGCTACGTTGATAACTCGGTTGAGTTCAGCGAAGAACTGGCGAAGGAAAAGTTTGAAGAAGCTGGCTACGTCATGAACGAATCCACTGGCTACTACGAGAAGGACGGCCAGGAGCTTGCGTTCCGTTACCTGCGCCTGCCGGGCAACCACGCCTCTGAAAACGAAGGCGCAATGCTCACGGAGCAGATGCAGAAGGTCGGCGTTCGCGTGACCTACACGGACACCGAGCCGAAGGACTTCTTCACGCAGATCCAGAACGGCGAGTACGAATCGACCTCGTTCGCATGGCAGGGTACCCCGTACCCGATGGCGAACGTTGGCCAGATCTACGGCAAGCCGCTCGATGACGAAGGTAGGCAGCTGAACTCGAACTTCACGGGTCTTGAAGTTCCGGAGATTGACGCCCTGATCCCGCAGATCGCTTCCGAGACCGACGACGCGAAGCGTCGCGAGCTCACGAACGAAGCCGACAAGCTCGTGTGGGACAACGTCATGGTTCTTCCGCTCTACTACCGTGCAAACATCACGGCAATCCCGAGCAACCTCGCGAACTACGGTTCCACCGCGTTTGAGACGCTGCTCGTGGAGAACATTGGCTACATCAAGTAACGGCTTCTGACTAAGGTCAGAACTGTTAATCGGCGCTGGGCCGGCTCGCAATGCGGGTCGGCCCAGCGCTTTTGTATCCGGCCTCGACCCCGGCAGAATTGCTAAATAAGCAGAAACGGGCGGGTTGGGAGGCCTTGACCTCGCCAAAACTACTAAATAAGCAGAAACGCAGAGGGAGGGAGTCCTCGAGCCTGGCGAAGCGACTAGTTCGTAGCAAACATGAGGGCCGTCAGCGCGAAGAGCGTACCGACGGCGGCGATGGGCGCAACTTGCACGTTGACAGTCGTGCGATCTGGCCACTGCTCGCCGTTCTGGCTGGCGAGCTCGGCGCGCAGACGCGGATTCTTACGCAGGTGGCCGGCGCGCGATTGGATGAGATCGGTGACGAAGCGGACGTGAGCGAATTTGGTGACCCGCCCGCCGTCCTCCCAGTTAATAGAGGCGGGGCTTTCCGGGGTTTTCTTCCGGTCGCGCCACGAGTTAGACAGCAACCCAACATTGGACGGCACTGCCCACGCGCTGATCTTGCGAGAATCATGGCGCGTGTAAATGTAGAGTCCCCAACGGTTTTCGGCTAGGCGCAGGTCAGTCCACGGCACGAGGTATTCGCGCACGATGTTGACGACGCGCACCCCGGAAGGGCCCACTTCCACGCGCGGATTCCAAAACACGGCCCAACCAATGGCAACAATAAGCCCGCACACGGGGGTTGCCCACAGCAACTCGCGCACGCCGCCGTTGATGGTGGATGCGATGAGTGTGGCACCTGCCAGGAAAATGAACAGGAACGTAAACAGCCGGGTGGACTTGGCGCGTAGTACGAGGGTCATGGGCATATTCTTGCAGGCTTTACCGGCGGGCTGAAAATCTACACTCGCCGGTAGGTGAGGTTGGCGCGGCACGCGCATGCGGCTATACACTCACGCCATGGGTATTGTTCGCGTTGCTCTTGGCACGCTTGCTGGTGCGGCTACGGGCTTGTTGTGCACGGTGGTGTATTCCGGTCCGCTGGGTTTGCCCGTGGTGGGGCTGGTGCTGGCGTTCGTCATCGTGGCGAGCGGGGCGTGGGCGATGTGGGAATGGTGTGGGGTGCGAACTTGGGTGCCGTATGTGCTCGGAGTTTTCGCGGTGACGATCGTTTTCTTCTACGCACCCCCAAGTGATGACCTCCTCATCGGCACCTCTCCATACGCCGAGTTGTGGATCGTGCTGTCTGCGCTCGCGGCGGTGCTGCCCGTGTTCGTGCTCAACTCTATGCGACGCCGGAGGGCACGGACGTCACGGATATCACGGCGTGATCCAAGGTGATATTGGCGGCCTTTATCGAAAGTGTCGGTGGCGGCCGGTAAAATTTAATGTGACACCTTATAAGGAGATAGTACGTGCCACACAAGCCCCATGAGGATGACAACCTGCTCGATGCGTTGAACAAACGCCTTGGCGGTGAGCCTTCCGAGCCCGAAACGGCTTCGCAGGCGCCAGTTGGCGGTGCAGGTGATACGCCGGAGGAGCCGGACACGCAGATCCTTGCCGGCGATGCCGCAGCTAAGCAGACGACGCCGGAAGGGCCAGCTACGCAGGTTGTCGAGGCTGGCTCGGATGAACAGGGCGGCTCAGGCAGCTCGGGCAGCTCGGATGAACAGAGCGGCTCGGGTGACGAAGGCGAGTCTGGCGATGAGAACGGCACGGGTGAGGGCGTGAAGGCGAAGAAGAAGCGCCGCTGGCCGATTGTTGTGGGCGCTGTTGTTGCTCTCCTTGGGCTTGGCTATGTTGGTGCTGCCTATGCGTTGCAAGACCAGATTCCCAAGGGGATCACGGTCTCAGGAGTGCCGGTTGGCGGGATGTCGAAAGACGAAGCGTATGCCGCGGTGGATACCGGCTTGGCAGAAGCTGTGACCACCCCGCGTCAGGTAACTCCAGCGCCGGTCGCCGGCACTGATGAGCAGCCGGCTCCAGACCACGCGCCTACCGCCGAGGTTGATCCGGCCACGATTAGTTTGGCTGTGGATCTTGATGAAACGTTTGATGGCCTCGTGGGTTTTTCTCTCCATCCGAAGAAGATGCTCGCGCACGTCATGGGCGGAGCGAACATTGATGCCGTGCTGGCCACGGATGAGGCCGCGCTCAACAGCGAGGTGGATCGTCTAGCCACAGAGCTGGCTCTGCCTGCACAGGACGCGGGGCTCACAATTTCGGGTGCCGCGGCGAGCGTCCAACCGGCGAGCTTGGGTGTTGACGTGGTGAAAGACGACGCCGGAAAGGCGATCACGTCCCAGTGGTTGGCCGGTGATGCGCCGATCCAGCTCCCCACAAGTGCGGTTGAGCCCGAGCTGACCACGAAAGAGATGGAAGACTTCGTGGCGGAAGCTGTGGCGCCGCTGCTGTCTGGGCCTATTTCGATCACGGTGAAAGAGACGCTCATTGAGCTCTCACCGGAGCAGACGGGTCAGCTTATCCAGTTCAGTGCGGAAGGTGGCACGCCGTCGCTGACCGTCAATGAGGAATCGTTCGCCCAGCTGGTCGGTGAACACACGGGCGAGGTGCTTTCGGTCGCAAAGGATGCGACCATCGCGATTGAAGCGGGCGCACCGGTTATTACCCCGTCGCAAGACGGCGAAACGGTTGATTTTGCGAAGCTGTCGGAGGGCCTGCTGGGCGTGGCTAACAGCGGTGATCGTACCGTCGTCGCTGAGATCATCACGCAAGAGGCCGAATTTTCTACGGCTGATGCCGAAGCGCTCGGGATTAAAGAGGTCGTCTCCTCGATTTCGACTCCGCTCACGTCCGATTCGGTGCGTACCACGAATCTTGTGGTCGGCACGGCAAAGATTAATAACACGCTGGTCAAGCCGGGTGAGCAGTTCAATCTTGGCGATGCGCTTGGCCCGGTTGATGCCGAGCACGGATTCGTATCGTCTGGCGTGGTGGCGAACGGGTTTAATTCGACGGCGATGGGCGGAGGCCTATCTCAGTTGTCCACGAACACGTTCAATATTGGTTACCGTGCCGGGATGGTTGACGTGGCACACCGCCCGCACACGAAATACTTTTCCCGCTACCCGGCCGGTCTTGAGGCTACTTTGTGGGGCGAGCAGATTCCGATGATCTGGGAAAACAACACCCCGTATGGCGCGCTCGTTGAGGCGTGGGTTGAGGGCGGTCAGGTCCATACCCGCTTGTGGTCGACCAAGTATTGGGATGTGGAAGTGTGGCAGGGTGAACGCCACTCTTATGTTCGCCCACAGTCGCGAGTGAACACCGCTGCTGATTGTGAGCCGCACGGCGCTGGCGAGTCGGGTTTTTCGATCACGGTTGGCCGTAAGGTGTCGTTGAACGGGGAAGTCAAGGAGGATTCCAGCTACTCCTGGACGTACGAACCTGTTCATGCTGTGACCTGCGGTTAAGCCGGTCACGGTGAGCACAACAGATATGTATTAGATTGGTTCTAGAAAACGTTAAAACTTAGGGAGGTTGAGTGTGACGTACATTATCGCGCAACCGTGCGTCGATGTGAAGGATCGGGCTTGCGTTGATGAGTGCCCAGTCGACTGCATTTACGAAGGCGAGCGCATGCTCTATATCCACCCCGACGAGTGTGTGGATTGCGGCGCCTGTGAGCCGGTGTGCCCTGTGGAAGCTATTTACTATGAGGATGACACTCCGGAAGAGTGGTCGATGTACTTCGCGGCGAATGCTGAGTTCTTCGATGACATAGGTTCGCCTGGTGGTGCTTCGCAGATGGGACCAATCGGGAAGGATCACCCGCTTATTGCCGCGTTGCCGGAAGGTATTAACGATTAGCTGTGGCGTTCTATACTGATTCGCTGCCTGATTTCCCGTGGGACAAACTGGTGCCCGCGCGCAAGCGGGCGGCGGCGCATCCGGGCGGGGTCTGCGATCTGACGATTGGTACGCCGGTTGATGACACTCCGGGCGTCGTTCAGTCCGCGCTGGGTGCGGCCACGAACGCGCACGGCTACCCGCTGGTTGTTGGAACACCTGAACTTCGAACTGCAATCCGCGACTGGATGGCGCGCCGCAGGGGGATTACCGCGCCGGTGGAGATCCTGCCCACGATCGGCTCGAAAGAAATGGTTGGCCTGCTTCCGTCGCTTATTGGGTTGGGGCCGGGTTCGCGAATTGGTTTTCCGCATGTTGCGTATCCAACGTACGACGTCGGGGCGCGGCTGGCTGGAGCCGAACCGGTGTTAGTTGACACGGGTCCGGATGTGGCTGGTTGGCCGACCGATCTGGACATGCTGTGGCTCAACTCGCCAGCCAATCCCACTGGTCACGTGCTGAGTGCGGATCAGTTGCGGGCGATTGTGGCGTGGGCGCGGGAGCACGACGTGATCGTGGCGTCGGACGAATGTTATGCCGAGCTGTGTTGGCAGGGGAGTAGTGCGCCGTCGTTGTTAGCTGACGAGGTGTGCGGCGGCAACGACGCCGAGTCAGTGCGCGGGCTGCTGATGGTGTATTCGCTGTCGAAGCAGTCGAATATGGCCGGGTACCGCGGTGCTTTCTTGGCTGGTGATCCGCAGATTGTGACGCCGATGATTGAGTTGCGCAAGCATCTGGGGTTCATGGTGCCTGCGCCCGTGCAGCAGGCGATGGTCGCCGCGCTCGGGGATGACGAGCACGTGCGCTCCCAGCGCGAGGTTTACGAAGCGCGCCGAACCACGTTATTGAGTGCGTTAGATGGCGCGGGTCTGCACAACGATCCCGATTCGGTGGCCGGCCTGTACCTGTGGGCGCGTGCCGAGGGGGCGTCGTCGTGGGATGTTGTGAACGCGTGTGCCGAGTTAGGGATTGTGGTGGCGCCGGGAACTTTCTACGGTGAGGCGGGCGATGGCTATGTTCGCATGGCGCTCACTGCTCCTGATGCGGTGATTAACGAAGCAGCCCAGCGGCTGGAAAATCTCCCAGAGGCGCTGAAAAGAATTTCACCTGAGATATCTTGACTTTAAGATGGTTATCCTGAGTTGATATCAGGTAGTGTGACGTATGTTGCATCTTTGCCCGCTTGCGGGCGTACAACATGAAGGAGAAGCCATGTCTAGCAATGCACGGGTGATTATCGACGGCAAAGAATTAGAGCTTGAACGCGTCAAAGCTGTAGAAGGCAATGATGGATTCCGAATCGGCCACATGCTTGGGCAGACGGGAACCACAACCCTCGATCCGGGGTACACGAACACAGCATCGTGTGAATCGGAGATCACGTATATCGACGGCGCGGCCGGTATTCTGCGTTACCGCGGATACCCCATTGAGCAGCTGGCAGAGAAAGCCTCGTTCTTGGAGGTCGCGTATCTGCTGATCTATGGTGAGCTGCCGGATGCGTCGTCGCTGGCGAATTTTACGCGGCGGATCAAAAAGCACACGCTCCTCCATGAGGATTTCCGGAGCTTCTTTACGTCTTTCCCGTCATCGGGTCATCCCATGTCGATCCTGCAGGCGGGCATCGCCGGTCTTGGCACGTACTACGAAGATACGCTTGATCCGCTTGATCCTGAGCAGCGCGATTTGGCGTCGATCTTGCTCATCGCTAAAGTGCCCACGATGATCGCGTTCATCTCCAAGCGGGCCACGGGTTTTCCGTTGCTGTATCCGGACTCCACGAAGTCCTACACGGAAGACTTCCTGCGTATGACGTTCGGGTTGCCCTACCAAACGCACGACGTCGATCCCACGATCGTCAACGCGTTGGATAAGTTGCTGATCTTGCATGCGGATCACGAACAGAATTGCTCTACGTCTACGGTGCGTTTGGTCGGTTCGTCGCAGGCGTCGATCTACGCGTCGGTTGCTGCGGGTGTGGGTGCGCTGTCTGGCCCGTTGCACGGTGGTGCGAATGAGGCCGTGCTCGTCATGCTTGATAACCTGCGTGAATCGGATACGGAGATCACCGAGTTCGTGCAGCAAGTGAAAGACAAGCGGAATAACGTTAAGCTCATGGGCTTTGGCCACCGCGTCTACAAGTCGTACGATCCGCGGGCGAAAGTGGTCAAGGAGCTGGCTCACGACATCCTTGGGCGCCTCAAGGGTGATACGGAGCTGTTCGATATGGCGATGGAGCTTGAGCAGATCGCTCTCGAAGATGATTACTTTGTGGAGCGCAACCTGTATCCGAACGTGGATTTCTACACTGGGCTGCTTTACAAGGCGATGGGTTTCCCCACGAAGATGTTCACTCCGCTCTTCGCGCTCGGGCGTCTTCCCGGGTGGATCGCCCAGTATCGTGAGCTCGTGCTTGATCCCACCCAGAAGATCGGCCGGCCGCGGCAAGTGTATGTGGGCAAATCTGAACGGTCGTGGATTCCCATGTCTGAGCGCAGTAAGCAAAACCGCCTGTTTGAAGAGGACATGGACTTCATCGTCTAACGCTACGCGGTCTAACGCTGCTCGGGTGGTTCTGCCCGAGTGACGTTTACTCGTTTGTGACGCTGCCGGTCTGTTTACGGTATGAGCTGTAGCAGATCGGGCAGTGCGTTGCGGAAGGCGGGCAGCAGCTCATAGTCGGTAAGCCTGGATAGTGGAACCCAGATGAGCTGGTCGGATTCTTTGTTGGCGACCACGCGCACGTGCGGGTCGGCCACCTGTGCCACGAATGTTGTGTACGACCAGTCTGGGTGTTGAAGTACGCTGTGTCCGGAGGGATCGGCGAGGTCGTGGAAGCCTGCTTCTTCGGAAAATTCGCGTAGGGCGCCTTGCCACGGTGTTTCGCCCCGGTTGATCGCACCGCCGGGCACCGCCCACGTGCCGCCGTGGTGTGACCATGCCACGCGCAGTTGGAGGAGCATTTCCGGTTCGGTGGCTGCTGGGCGCCACGCGGCGATTCCCGCGGCGCCGAATAGGCCCCAGTGCCGGGCTCCGCACCCGCAGTCAACGAACGCTTCGCCGCGATACAGCCGTTCGGCGCGCTTGTCACGCATCCCAAAAATCCGTGATCGAGTGGCCGAGTTCGCGTAGCAAGCGGCGTAGTAGCGGCAGGGATATTCCGACGACGCCGTGGTGGTCACCCTCGATGCCGTCGACGAACGGCCCACCGTACCCGTCGATCGTGAACGATCCAGCCACGCGCAGGGGTTCGCCCGTGGCAATGTACGCCTCGATTTCTTGCTCGGAGAGTTCGCCGATGTGGACCGTCGTCGTTGATGTTCCGGTGGCGCGTGCTCCGCTTGCCATGTCAATGACGCAGTGCCCGGTGTGCAACTTGCCCGGATTGCCGCTCATGGCCCGCAAGCGTTCGCGAGCAACATCGGGGGTGTGCGGTTTGCCGACCACCTGGCCGTTCATCTCGAGCATGGAATCGCATCCGACGACGACGCTCGGCAACTCCCTGGAATCTGCGCCACCTGCACTGTTGCCGGCTGCGACCTCGCCGTCCAGAAGTTGGCGCGCAATCGCCTCAGCCTTCGCAGTGGCGAGCAACTCAACTTGAGCTTCCGCGCCAAGCCCCGGGTGTGCGGCGAGCAGCCCGTCTTCGTCAACATCTGCAACCGCCACCGAGGGAGTGATGCCCGCCGATATGAGGGTGGCTTTGCGTGCTGGTGATGCTGACGCAAGGAGAAGCGTTTTGCTCATCATGCCTCCGCCGGGCCTGCGAGTGCGTCGCGCATGACGTCCAGGCCAACCGAACCGATCTGCAACGCTTTCATGTGCCAGTCTTTGAGGTTGAAACCTGGGCGCGCTTCGGCCTCTGCACGCAACTGTTTCCACAGCCGGTGGCCAACCTTGTACGAAGGGGCTTGGCCTGCCCATCCCAGGTAGCGGTTGAGTTCGAAGGCGAGGAAGGAACGATCCATGGCCACGTTGTCCTGTAAGAACTGCCAGGCAACCTCACGGTTCCACACAGGGCTGATGTGCTCGTAGCCTGCCGGGGAGGGCTTGCCGAGGTGGAAGCCGATGTCGAGGACTACGCGGGTGGCGCGCAGGCGCTCTGAATCGAGTACGCCCATGTAGTCGGCTGGATCGTTGTGGTAGCCGAGCTCTGCCATGAGCCCTTCGGCATACAGCGCCCAACCCTCACCATGCCCGGAGTTCCAACTGATGTTGCGCCGCCAGTCGTTGAGCGAGTCTTTCATGTAGGTGGCCATGCCAATTTGAAGGTGGTGGCCGGGTACGCCTTCGTGGTAGACGGTGGTCTTTTCTTGCCACGTGTGGAACACGTCCGTGCCGTCGGGGACGGACCACCACATGCGCCCGCCACGCGAAAAGTCGTCCGTTGGGCCCGTGTAATAGATCGCGCCCGTACCCGACGGAGCGATCATGCACTCCAAGGCGCGCAGCGGATCGGGAATATCGAAATGTGTGCCATGCAGGTCGCTAAGCGCCTGATCGGACACCTCCTGCATCCAGGCTTGCAAGTTATCCGAGCCGTGTATCTGGTAGGCCGGATCGGCGTTCAGCCGTTCCATCGCCTCAGTCACCGACACGCCCGGCCCGTACAATTCGCGCGCGATCGATTCCTGTTCAGCCACGATCCGCGCTAATTCGTGTACGCCCCACTCGTAGGTCTCGTCCAGGTCCAGTGTGGCGCCCGTGGAGGAGCGGATGCGCAGCTCGTATCGCTCGCGGCCGAAAGCTTCGTTGCCCACGCCCACGGGCAAGACGTTGGTGCGCAGGAAGTCGGCCAGCGTCGAATAGGCCCCGCGCGCTTGGTCCGCGGCCTCGACCAGGTCGTCTCCCAGGTCGGCGAACATGCCGGCTCCGTGCAGAGCAAGGCTTGCTAGGGGAGAATCCGCGCCGGCGATGGACTCGGCCTGATCGATTGCCAACTCGATCTGCTTGGTCGCAAGCGGAGGGCCGGCGTCGGCACGCGCGGTAAGGCTCTGACTCCACCCGCTCAGCGCCTTATCCACATTGCGCAGACGGCTGAGGATGATCTCCCAATCCTCCGCGGTGTCTTGGGCCATGTTGTCAAAAATCTCGTGCACGGACTGCAGCGGGGTTGCAATCACGTTGATGTCTCCGTATTCGCCGCGATCGTAAAACTCCACGGATCGCTCCAGATCGTCGATGAGCGCGGCCTTGGTGACGGCGTCGACGTCGTCATGCGGGGCGAGCGCCGTGATTTCCCGCAACGTGGAACGGTTAAGGTCAGCCATTGCGGCTTCGCCGTCGGGTGAATAGTCGGTGTAGTCCCGCTCGTCAGCCGTGCCGCGGCCAAGGCTCGTCACGAGCTCTGGCGTGCAGGCAAGAAGGTTGGCGACGTAACGGTTTGCGCACTCGTCTATCGGGGTGTCGGGGCGGGCCGGGCGGCCGGTATCGATACTGCTCATAGGAGTAGAGTAGACTTTTTTGCACACCTCGTGCGAACGCAGGCTGCCGCGTTAGCGAAGTGCGAGGTCAGCGCGGAGCGTGCTTGTGCGGGAAGTGCGCTTTCTATTGGAAAAATCTGTTTATATTGTTAGGGTTGGTGTGTGAGCCAGCGCACAGCAGGGCAGGGTGGCCCTGAGGACGTTCCAACAACAGTCGAAAAGCATGTTCGTCGACTGTTGGACGGGCCTGCCAAATATAACCTGCGCGAGGCTGCCGACCTGGCGAATATGGACACCGATTCTGCACGCCGCTTTTGGCGTGCAATGGGTTTTCCCTACATTCAAGATCCGCTCACCCGGCTGTTCACCGAATACGACGTGGACGTTATGCGCGCCCACCAGGACATGGTAGATCGCGGCCGCACCGATGAGGATACGCAAAACTCGCTCATCCGAGCCCAGTCGCATTTAGCGGACAGGCTTGTGCTGTGGCAGTACGAGGCACTCGTGGAAGAGGCTGAGTCGCGCTATGGGCTTGATGAGATTTCTGCGCGGTACTGGGTGCTCGACCATATTGACGAGTATGAAGAGTTCCTCGTCTATCAGATGAAGTACGCGTGGCGGCGGCATCTGGCGGCGTTCTTGCGGCGTACCGAGGTTGAGCTTGATGATATGCGGGTGGATTCGGAAGGGATGCCTCTTATGCGCGCCCTCGGTTTCGTTGATCTCGTGGCGTTTACCGATCGTTCCGGGCAGTTGTCCCCGCATCAGCTGGTGGATTTTATTCAGACGTTTGAGTTCACGTGCCGGGATGTCATCTCATCGCTGGGTGCGCGGGTGGTGAAGATGGTAGGCGACGCCGTGCTTTACATTGCCGACGATCTAGAAACGGGTGCGGAAGTGGTCTCGGAGATCGTGAACGCCTTGCATGCCACGCCGAACATGCCAGAGGTGCGGGCCTCGCTGGTGTGGGGCGGGATCGTCTCGCGTTTTGGCGACGTGTTCGGGCCCAACGTTAATCTGGCTTCCCGGCTCACAGCGATTGCGCCGGAGGGGGAGATCGTGGTGGATAGGGCTACCGCAGAGGCGTTACAGGAGCTGAACCGGGATAAGTATCAGCTGGTGGAGAACGTCGGCTCTGAACTGCAGGGGATTGGTTACATAGAATCGGCGATCTTGCGGGTGATTCCCGACGCCGATCTGCCCGCCACTGCCGCGCAAGAATTTCGGCAATTGAGGTAGCGATTGTCTACCGGTTTGAATGTTTCTTTACTAAACTGATTGTGATCTGGGATCAACGCGAACAAAGGATACGACATGGCAAAGATTTTACTGGTCGAAGATGACTCAGCAATTTCGGCACCGTTGGTTCGTGCGCTGTCGCGCGAGGGCTATGATGTCGAGCCGGTCGAAACGGGTAAGGCGGCGCTGGCTGCCATGGATAGGGGAGTAGACCTCGTCATCCTTGACCTCGGTTTACCGGACATGGACGGCCTGGAGGTGGCTCGTACTGCACGCAGTCAGGGTAAGGAGTTTCCGATCCTCATTTTGACGGCCAGGTCAGAAGAGATCGACATGGTCGTCGGCCTCGATGCGGGTGCTGACGACTACGTGACTAAGCCTTTCCGCCTGGCTGAGCTTATGGCTCGGGTGCGGGCGCTGTTGCGGCGCGCGGCGGCTGGCGAGGACGATTCTGAAACGTTGCAGGCTCAGGACGTCACGATCGACATCGACGCCCACCGCGCCTATGTTGGCTCGAAGGAACTGCAGCTGACGGGCAAAGAGTTTGATCTGTTGACCGTGCTGCTCAGGGAGGCCGGCAACGTGGTCTCCCGTGAAGCTCTCATGGCAGAAGTGTGGGGCAGTGATTCGGATTCGTCCACGAAGAAGCTGGACATGCACATTTCGTGGTTGCGCCGCAAACTTGGCGACGACGTCAATGACCCCCACTACATTACGACCGTGCGGGGAATGGGTTTCCGCTTCGAGGAGTAGCCAATGCGTCGTCGTGCGATTTCGATGACGACGGCGGCGGTCGCCGTATCCGTGTTGATCTTGGGGATACCGGGAATGATTTTCGCCCTGTCGCTGGCGTGGCAGCAGGCGCACACGGAGCTGAATGATCGGGCGACTGCGGTGGCGACGATCGTTGACCGGTTTGCGTCTGAAGATATTTATATTGGCGAAACGTTGCTGACCAGGCTTGCGGAAAATGGTAATCCGGAGTCGGCGTATATTGACGTGTCGTATCCGGATGGCCACGACGTCACGTCCGACACGCCCGAGCCTGATGATCCGATATCGCAGTCTGTGGTGAGTGCGTCTGGTGTGTTGGTGACGGTGTCGAGCCCGCGGGGCGACGTCGTGAAAACTCTTGCGCTCATGGTTGTGGGTGCGCTGGGGTTGATTCTCACCGCGTTCCTCGTGGGCGTGTTGTTGGCGATGCGTCAGTCGCGGCGAATTTCTGCGCCGCTTATCTATATTGCGGCGGCGGCCGAACAGTTGGGTGCCGGCCGGGTGCGCCCGCACGTCAAACAGTCGGGCATCGAGGAAATTGATTTGATTTCCGATGAGATCGTGCGCAGTGCTGACCGGATGGCTGGCAGGTTGGCGAAGGAACGCCAGTTTGCGGCGGATGCGGCCCACCAGTTGCGTACCCCGCTGACCGCACTATCCATGCGGTTAGAAGAGATCCAATACCTCAGCGACGACGACGCGATCACCGAAGAGGCCGAAAAGGCTCTCGAGCAGATCGACCGCTTGGGCGGCGTCGTTCAAGAACTTATGGCAACCTCGCAATCTGAGGCCGGTGGTACCACTGAAGCGATCCCGTTGAGTCGCGCGTTCCGCCGGCAGCGCGACGAGTGGAGTAAACCTTTCGAACGTGCCGGGCGCACGCTCACCTTCGCCCCGGAATTTGACGGCGCTGTGCTCGCCACGCCGGGGTCGCTTTCACAAGTGCTCGCGACTCTGATCGAAAATTCGCTCAAATATGGTGCGGGGGAAACCACGGTGACGGCCGTCCAGTCGGGTAAGTCGGTCATTATCAAGGTGCGTGATGAAGGTGAGGGCGTGGACGACGACGTCGACGACGAAATCTTCGACAAGGGCTTTTCGACCGGGGGCTCCACTGGGATTGGGCTTGCCGTGGCGAAAGAGCTCGCCGAGTTGGATGGCGGACGGTTAGAACTGACGAACAAGAAACCGGCCGAGTTTACGCTCACGCTGTCCGCGCTACCTAAATCTCTTGATCCCGATCGGGTGCTTCCGCAGGGCGCGCTCGTTGCACTTGGCGCACGCCGAGGCCGGCGTTAGCTTAACGAGTGCTGGCTAACGCTGTTAGCCGGGCTCCGCATGTCGTCCCGGTTATTTGGTGAAGACGACGTACCGGTAGCACACGTAGCGGAACGCCGTGCCGAGTACGAGCCCCACGCCGTTGGCCGCAATGTTGTCGGCTAGTTGGCTATCGAAATTGAGTAGGAATCTGGACACCCACAGGCAGCCCAGGGCGATGAGCATGCCGCCAATGTTAACGAGTAAGAAGAGGATGAACTCGCGGCCCGTGGATTTATCTGACTTGTTGCGGAACGTCCACGCTCTATTCATCACCCACGAAAAGACGATGGAGATCGCTACGGAGATCGTTTTGGCAACCATCGGCGCGTCACCGGGAAGGTTCACAATCCCGGAGTAGGCGAGCAGGTTGAATAGGCCGACGTCGACGACGTACGAGCCGAGTCCGACAGTGATGAACTGGAGGAACTCGATGAGCCATTCGCGCCAGGTTTGCCCGCGTAGCAGGCGTTCGATCAGGCGGTCCACCTAGAAGCTCGCAAAAGATTCGTGTGTCAGCGTGCCGGCGCGCAGGTCCGCCCAGAATTGTTCGGATTCGGGGGCGAGGAGCACGGTTGAGCTGCCTCCTGGCCCGGGGTGGTTGAGTGATTCGATGGGTGGGGAGCCCATAAGGCCGTTCGGGCCGATCGCCGAGCGTAGGGCGAGGCCGGCGCGGGCGACGGTCATGAGGTTTGCACCCTCGTTGACGGTGAGCACGTCGGCTGTGGAGCCGACGAGGTTGCGCTGGGCTATCGGGTTGAGCAGGATCGACGGCGAGAGCGCTTTGCCGATAATTTTGGAGACGACTTGGCGTTGGCGTTCGTTCCGTCCGATGTCGCCTAACGGATCGGAGTAGCGCATCCGGGAAAATGCGAGTGCGGTGGCGCCGTCTGCGTGGTGGCATCCGGCAGTCCATTCGAGGCCGGAGAGTTCGTCGGACACGTCGTAGTCAAGGCAGAGTTCAACTCCGCCCACGGCGTCGGTGAGGTTTTGTACTCCGCCCATGCCGATTTCTACATAGTGATCGACTGTGAGCCCGGTGAGGTCTTCGACGGCTTGCACGAGGTATTCGGGCCCGCCATAGGAATACGTGCCGTTGAGTTTTCCTCGGTTCTCGCTGTCCGGGTAGGTGATGAGCGTGTCACGTGGAAGTGAGACGAGCGCAGTCTTGCCCGATTCTGGTTTGTGCAGGAGCATGATCGTGTCGGCTCGCTGCCCTTCGGTGCCGTCTGTGACGGCGTCGTCGCGCCGATCAGAACCAACAATTAAAAACGTGGTTCCCGGGGTGGCTGGTTTGCCGGATAGTGCGGCAACTTTGGTGAGCCGATCGTTTCCGTAGCTGTACAGGTAAAAACCCCACGCAAGTCCGCTGACGAGCAGGATGAGAAGCAAAAGCAGGATCGTTTTGCCGATTGAGGGCCGCTTGCGAGCCTTCGCGGGAGCCGCAGGTGGCGGGGTGCTAGGCGGGCGGTGAGCGGGCGCGGCCGGTGGTGGCGTGGCATGTGCGGCAGGAGCGGCAGGAGCGGCCTGCTGGCGCCGAGCTGGGGGATAGGCAGGCGGCCGTTCAGCGTTGGCTGGCCCGGGAACAGGCTGTACTTGTGTACCGTCAATCCCTGACGAGGCAGCCGATTCGTGCTGGTCGAAAACTGACTTGCGAACAGGGCGCCGCCGTGGCGCGCCGGACTGTTCTGGAGAGCGCCTGCCCACTTCACGAGCGCCGTCGGCTGACGGGCGTGTTCCGCGGCGACGCGGCTCGAAAGAAGGTGGCTGGGTCATGAATCCTCCAGACGCACTCCGCCTCCCACAGCGGATTGGAACTGCTCAATTTCGGTTTTCGTCCCCTCTAGGATAGGGCTCTGCGCAGAATTTTGGGTCTGAATATCAGGAAGTGGTTGGTCGTGGATGATCGCTTCCCACACCTCGCCGGCCGCATATGCGGGCACGACACGGTGGCCAGCAGGCTCGAAGGGCATGGTCACCATCGTGATGTCGTCGAGGGAGATATTGCGTAGCGAGTACGCCAGGCCTGCCAACTCGGAGATTGAACCGAGGCTTGTGGACGTTTCGACGTGTGCACTGAGGCTTTCCACCATGCCGTACAAAGCGGGCAGGTCGCCAACAAGGTTGAGCGACAGCGCTTTGGTGACGATCGCGCCAACGATCTGTTGTTGACGGTTGATGCGGCTGATGTCCGAGCCGTCACCTAGAGACTTGCGGGCCCGTGCTAGGCCGAGGGCCTGCTCCCCGTTGAGGGTTTGGCATCCGGCGTCGAGCTCAAGGCCAGCATAGGAATCGCTAACGGGTTCGGATAGACACACGTCCACTCCGCCGAGCGTGTTGACAACGTCTTGGAAAGACGCAAAGTCGACCACAACGAACCCGTCAATGTAAATGTTAGTGAGCTCTTCGACGGTGCGGACCGTGCAGCTGGCTGCAGCTCCGACGTCGCCGGTACGCCCACCGATCTCGAACGCCGAATTGAACATGGCCTCGTATTGAGCGCGGGTGCGCGTGCCGTCGGGGAGGACGCACGAGGGGATATCTACGAGGGTGTCGCGGGGGATGGAGACGACGTCGGCGCGCCGCCGATCTGCACTGATGTGTACGAGCATCGTGGTGTCGGAGCGCATGCCGGTGACTTCACCTGCCGCGCCCGAGCCGTCAATATCGGAGGCTCCTGTACGCGCATCGGAGCCCATGACGAGAATGTTGATCGGCCTGCCGCGCGCCCCATCGACTGGGGGCGGTGTGGTCGGCCGTTCGCCGGCCGGGACGAAGTCGCTGATGTCGTGACGTACCAGGTTCGTAGAAATATTGTGATACATCATGGCTGCCGCACTCGCGCCGGTGACTAACGCTCCGATGAGTGCGAGGATAAGGATGCGCAAAACCGCGCCCCATACTGGCGGGCGTTTCCGATGAGCAGGCGACCTGCGCTCTGGCGGCGTTGCGACGTCCATGCCTAAGATCATAACCGGCTCTTTTGTGTGATGGAGTCATTACGCGGTGGGATATACCGCATAAGGCGGGGCTAAGCGGGTAGATTGTGCGCGAGTCACGTTCGCTCGACTAGGTGGCGTGTGGAAAGATCAGCCGTGTGGGAAAATAGATCCCATTAGTTGCAGGGAGGTGCATGTGGTCGACGTCCGCGTGGTGACCGTCGCGTTCAACCCCGGCCAAGAGATCGAGCAGATGGCCGACTCCCTACCTGCAGCTTTTGCAGATTCGAAGGTGAGTTGGGAGCTCGTCGTCGTCAATAACGGCGATAGCGCGCACGTGCTCGACGAACTGTCCGATCGGGCCCGGATTATCGATGCCGGAGCAAACCTCGGCTACGGTGGCGGCAACAACTTGGGGGCACGCGGGCACGACGGCGAATGGCTGCTTTTCGTCAATCCGGACGTGACATTCCACCCGGGTTGCGTGCAGCGGCTGCTCGAGGTCGCTGACCACTACCCACAAGCGGGCGTATTTGGCCCGAAGATTTTGACTCCGCAGGGGGCCGTTTATCCTTCTGCCCGCAGGTTCCCGCGCCTGGTAGCGGGTACGGGGCACGCACTGTTTGCCAACGTGTGGCCGGACAACCCGTGGTCGGCAAAATATCGGGCGGTGGGAGATGCCAACACTACCCATACCGCAGACTGGCTGTCCGGATCATGCCTGCTGGTCAGGGCGCAGGACTTTTTCGCGGTGGGCGGTTTTGACCGCGAGTTCTTCATGTTTTTTGAAGACACGATGCTGGGGGAGGCGATGGAACGCGCCGGGCGGGAGCGAGTGTTCGTCCACGACGCGCTCATCACCCACGACCAGGGTGCGTCTTGGCGTGACCGGCCTGCGCCCATGCTGCGCGCCCATCACGAATCTGCATATAAATATTTGGCGCGGGTCTATTCGGGTCCGTGTTATGCGCCCGTGCGGCTCGTATTAAAAGCCGGTTTGAAAGCCCGGCTGGCCATTCAGATTGCTGGCTCGCGCGCGAACAGACCCCAGCGCTGACCACCACGCTTGGGGACTAACCGGTACGTCTTAGCGCGGCCCGCCGCGGCCCATGATCCCGTCCCGCAGACCTGCTGCGAGCTGGCGAATCCGATCCCGCTTCCGATCTGCAAGAAGCGCGTGGAAAGCGGCGAACTTGGCGAGCCACACGAGGTAGCCCACACGCCAGGCGCCTGGCAGCAACCCAGAGCGCAGAAGAAAAATAGTGTTGCGTGCTAAGTAATAGCAGCGGACAGGGCCGTGTACGTGGACCGGCTGGGCTCGCCCGGGAAGCTGGACCGTCTGATCGCCCAGCGAATGATCGATGCGCGCGCGTGTGTCCACGACCAGCCGGTAACCCTTCGTGCGGGCGCGCAGGCACCATTCAAGATCAACGTGATCGATGAAATAGTTGGCGTTCATCGGCCCGACGTCGGCCAGCACATCGACGGGAATCAGGCAGCCGGACGCCAACAAAAACGCGGCGTCCACGTGCGGTTCGGAGAGCTCCGCGGCGCTGGCTCTGCGCGGGCCCCACCGCCGATCGACGTAGACGAGCTCGTCACCGCCCGGCTTCGCCTCAGCGATGTACGGGCCAACCGCACCGATAGGTTCCGCGGCGCCGTTTTCTGTTTGGCCGTAGTACTGGAGGGTATCGAGCAGGCGCTCCACCATATCCGGTGCCGGTAGGGAGTCTTGATCGGACAGCAACACGTGCGTAGCCCCAAGCTCCCGAGCGCGCACGATTCCAACGTTCTGCGCGTTAGCGATCCCCGTGTTCTCGCCCAACTCGACAAGCTGAGCCCCGACGTCGTCGATCGCAGCCTTGATCTGTGCCAGCGCGGCCGGCGGCGAACCGTTGTCAACGACGACGATCCGCGCCACTTGCGGCGCCAGCGCCCGCAGTAGCTGAGCGGTACGTTCGTCCGGCCCGTAGGTGACGACGACGGCGACAACGCTGGTCACTGACCTGCCTGCCGGTACTTCGCCTCCACCTCTTCCTTCTGCGGACGCCACCAAGCTTCGTTGTCGCGGTACCACGCGATCGTGGCACGCAGGCCGTCACGGAAAGACGTGTATTGGGGCTGCCAGCCAAGTTCTTCCACAAGCATCGTGTTGTCGATGGCGTAGCGCTGGTCGTGGCCGGGGCGGTCAGCAACGTGGTCGAAGTCGTCCTTGTCGTAGCCGAACTCTTCGAGAATCAGCTGCGTGACTTCAAGGTTGGTCTTTTCGCCGTCGGCGCCGATGAGGTAGGTTTCGCCGATGCGGCCCTTGTTGATGATGTCCCACACGGCCGTGTTGTGGTCGTGGACGTGAATCCAGTCGCGTACCTGCTCGCCCGTGCCGTAGACGCGGGGTTTGACCCCGTCGATCATGTTCGTGATCGTGCGCGGGATGAACTTTTCCACGTGCTGGTAGGGCCCGTAGTTGTTTGAGCAATTCGAGATGGTTGCTTCGATCCCGAACGAGCGCACCCACGCCCGCACAAGGTGATCGGAGGAGGCCTTGGATGCCGAATACGGCGAAGACGGCACGTAGGGATCGCCCGGTAGGAACTTGCGCGGGGAGCCGAGCTCGAGATCGCCGTAGACCTCGTCGGTCGAGATGTGGTGGAGGCGCCCACCGTGACGGCGCAACGCTTCGAGGATCTGATAGGTGCCGATAATGTTTGACTGGATGAACGGCCACGGGTCACGCAACGAGTTATCGTTGTGTGACTCGGCGGCAAAGTGAACGACGACGTCGGCCTGCTCCACCAGCGGATCGATGACATCGCGATCAGCGATATCACCCTCGACGAGCGTGACCTTCGAGCCGAGTTCCTCAATGGAATCCTTATTACCGGCGTAGGTGAGCTTGTCGACGACAGTAACCTCGGCGTCGGCAACCTCAGATGCGGTGTAGTTGACGAAGTTGGCGCCAATGAAACCGGCTCCGCCGGTGACGAGAATTTTCATTCTTCCTCTTCCTTTTCTGTTGGGGTTGCTTCCTCGCCGTGGAGTACTGCTTGCGAGGGGTCAGCAGTTGGTACGAAAGTGTCCGCTCGAGTGATCGTGTCCGGATGCGTGCGAGCAATCGCAAGCTCCCGGGAAAGCTCGACGAGCCGGTTTTCGAGAATAACCATACGCCGGTAGGAGACGACGGCGTAGGACAGGAACGCGATGATAAGCAGGTAGAGCAGCAGGTCGGTGCCGCGGCCGACTCCCACGGCGTGGGCGACTTTCGTGGTGAGTTCGGGGAAGAAGATCGAGACGGCAGCCAGGATGACGAACAGCACGAGTAGCACGCGACGCAAGGCCACGTTTTTCGTGTTTTGCGTACCTCGAATGAGAATCCCTGCGACGATGAGGATGACAGTGAGAAGGATAATCTTGATCAGCATACTTATCGGCTCTCGCTCGGTGCGAATATCATGTCGGTCATAATGTTGACCCCGTTCAACAGGCTTTGCCCTTTAGATCGGGAATAGTCAGTGTAATCAATGGTCACAGATTCTTCAGCCCAGCGCAGGTTCATGGAGGCGAGCTGGTTGATGATTTGGGAGGCGTGGGCCATGCGGTGCATGGTGAGATCGAGCCGTGCTGCGGCGTCGCGCCGTAGTACGCGCAGGCCGTTGTGAGCGTCGGTGAGGTTCATGCCGGTGCGTAGCCGGGTAACTTTCGCGGCGGTGGACAGCACGAGCTTCTTCAACCAGCCAGCTTGGTGGGATTCACCAAGGAAACGGGAGCCGAGGACGAAAGACAGGTCTTCTGCTTCGGCGCGTTCAATCATTCGCATCGCGTCGGTCGTGCGATGCTGCCCATCGGCGTCGAACGTGACGAGGTATTTGGCATCCGTGTACGTGAGTGCCCAGGTAATTCCCGTCTGTAGGGCGGCACCTTGGCCAAGGTTAATGGGATGGTCGACGACGATCGCGCCGGCAGATCGCGCAAGCTCAGCCCCGTCGTCGTGCGAACCGTCATTCACGCACACGATATTGGGGAAAGTTCTTTTCGCATTCGTGATCACGTCAGAGATCACCGTGGCTTCGTTATAGAGTGGCACGACGAGCCAACTCACCCGCGAAAGGTTGTGAAAAGCACCGGCTTGCATAGGTTATATTATTACATAAGGTTTACACCGCTTTTTGAGGCCTCAACACTCTAGGAGAGATGGATGACAACTGGTCCACGGATCGCCCCATCAGCAGACGTATCGCAACAGGCTCAGATCGGGGAAGGCTCCAGTGTGTGGCACCTCGCTCAAGTCCGCGAAGATGCGGTGCTTGGTCACAACTGCGTGGTCGGGCGCGGAGCCTATATCGGCACCGGCGTTGAGGTTGGTGATAACTGCAAGATCCAAAACTATGCACTGGTCTATGAGCCGGCGAAGTTAGCGGACGGCGTGTTCATCGGCCCGGCCGTGGTGCTCACCAACGATCACTATCCGCGTGCGATTAACCCGGATGGCACGCTGAAGTCGGCTTCCGACTGGGAGCAAGTGGGGGTCACGATTGAGACGGGCGCGGCGATTGGTGCGCGCTCGGTGTGCGTGGCTCCCGTGACGATTGGGGCGTGGGCTCTGGTTGCTGCTGGTGCTGTGGTTACTAAGGATGTGCCGGCTCACGCACTCGTTGCAGGCGTGCCAGCCAAGCAGATTGGCTGGGTTGGCCATGCCGGCGTCAAACTCGAAGAACAAGAAAACGGAACGCTGCGTTGCCCTCAAACAGGCGATGTGTATGAAAAATTCGACAACACAATTCGAAAGGTTGCTAAGTAATGGTTGAGATGATCCCGGCTGCTAAGCCAATTGTGGGCGACGAGGAACGCAAGGCGGTTGACGCCGTCCTAGCCTCGGGCATGCTCGCCCAAGGCGCTGAAGTTGCCTCATTCGAGGAAGAGTTTTCCAAGCAGCTCACCCCGGGCGCACAGGTTGTTGCGGTTAACTCCGGAACGTCCGCGCTGCACATCGGTCTGCTGGCCTCCGGCATTGGTGCCGGCGACGAGGTGATCGTGCCGTCGTTCACCTTCGCGGCAACCGGTAATTCGGTGGCGCTGACTGGTGCAACCCCGGTGTTTGCAGACATTGAGCCCGACTACTTCTGCCTTGACCCGGATTCGGTGCGTGCGTCGATCACGGATAAGACAAAGGCGATCATGCCCGTTCACCTGTACGGCCACCCAGCTAACATGGCTGAGCTGCGCAAGATTGCCGACGAGCACGATCTGATGATCTTCGAAGATGCCGCCCAGGCACACGGCTCGTCCCTGGACGGCCAGATGGTCGGTACGTTTGGCACGTTTGCTGCGTTCTCGTTGTACCCGACGAAGAACATGACCTCCGGTGAGGGCGGCATGATCTCCACCCCGGATGCCGAGGTTGCACGCCGCTCGCGTCTGCTGCGTAACCAGGGCATGGAGGTTCAGTACCAGAACGAGCTCGTGGGCCTGAACAACCGGATGACGAACATTCACGCTGCGATTGGCCGCGTGCAATTGACCAAGCTTGCTGACTGGACGGCCACCCGCCAGGCGAACGCCAAGTTCTTGAATGAGAACCTCACCGGCGTTGTGACCCCGCCCGTCGCTGATGGTGCGGTACACGTGTACCACCAGTACACGATCCGCGTGAGCGATGACCGCGATGGTTTCGCGAACGCGCTGCGCGAAGAGTACAAGGTGGGCTGCGGAGTTTACTATCCAATCCCGAACCACCGCCTGCCGTCGCTGGCTCCGTACGCGCCGGGTCTGGACCTGCCGGAAACCGAACGTGCCGCGCAAGAAGTTATTTCTCTGCCGGTTCACCCCTCGCTTAGCCAGGAGGATTTGGATCGGATTGTGGAAGCTGTCAACGCGGTTGCGAAGGCAGGTGCGTAATGACTATCCGCTACGGACTCATTGGCCTAGGCTCGATGGGGCGCCACCACGCGCGCAACATTCGGGCGCTGGAGGGTGCCGAGCTCGTCGCCGTCGCCGATCCCTATGGTGACAAGTTCGGGGTGGCTGGCGATCTCGAGGTGCTCAACGACGTCGAGGCGCTGATCGACGCGGGGATTGACGCCGCCATGGTGGCCGTGCCTACCGGCCAACATGCTGAAGTGGCGCTCAAACTGGCTGAAGCCGGCGTGCATACGATGGTGGAAAAGCCGCTGGCCTCCACGATTGAGGAGGGCGAGCAACTGGTTGAGGCGTTCGAATCGGCGGGCTTGATTGGCGCCGTCGGATACGTGGAGCGCTGCAACCCGGCACTGCTCGAGATGCGCCGCCGCTTGGCTGACGGCCAGCTCGGCAAGGTCTACCAGGTGACGACACGGCGGCAGTCCCCGTTCCCTGCGCGTATTGCGGACGTGGGTGTGGTCAAGGATTTGGCTACTCATGATGTTGATCTCACAGCGTGGGTGGCAGGTTCTGATTATGCGGCGATTTCCGCGCAGACCGCCTACCGCGCTGATCGGGAATACGAGGATCTGGTGACTGCCTCTGGCAAGCTGAAGAACGGCGTGCTCGTCAACCATCTGGTGAACTGGCTGACTCCGTACAAGGAACGCCAGACCGTAGTGCTCGGTGAGCATGGCGCTCTTGTTGCTGACACCGCGATGGGTGATCTGACGTTCTACGAGAACGGCTCGTTGCCACTGGGTTGGGATCAGCTACGCGCGTTCCGGGGAGTTTCGGAGGGCCAGGTGATCCGGTACGCGTTTGAGAAGCGTGAGCCGCTGGCTGTTGAGCACGAGAATTTCCGTGACGCGATCCTCGGTAAGGGTAGCGATCACGTAACTATGCGTGAGGCTCTCAAGACGATGAAGGTTGTGCAGGGCATGCTCGATTCGGCTGCTGACGACGGCCGAGCAGTCACGTTCTGACGTTCTCGCTTCCTGTACGAATAAGGTCGGGTTCGACAGCGTCGAACCCGACCTTATTGCTGTAGTAGCAGTTCTACGCGGAGATGCGTTCCGCTACTCCTCTCGTGTCGCTACACGTTCTGGCGGTTGAGGCCCAGCTGACGGGCTTGGGATAGCCGGTTCGTCCGGAGCGTTTGCCGATCCGTCAGGTGTGGCGCTTGCAGGGGCGTCAGTAGGCTCTGCGATCGGCTCCAACGGCTCTGAGCTTTCCAGCGGAGTGGGATCGTCTGCAGGTTCCGTGGTCGCAGGCGCCGGGCTCGGTGTGGGTAGGTTATTTGCCCAGATCAGGTGTGCAGTGCCGGAATCGTCGATCCAGTACAGCTGTGCGATACGCCCAGACAGGGTGAGCGTGCCGGATGCCGTGGTGCCGTCGTCAACGAACGAGATCAGTGAATCATCTTCGCGAGCTGAACAGAATTTAGCATCCTCATCGAACGTGTTGACAGGGAAGCCACGCGAATCGATTGCCACGAAGCTTTCGGCTGGAACGGACACGTATCCTTCCTCCGTGGAATCGGGGGCTGTGACGGTGAAGTCCACCTCGAGGAAGTCGCCGTCTGTAAGGGTTCCAAGATCGGACGTGCAGCCAACGCTTGGCGTAGCCTGCGTGACCGTGACGGGAATGTCGGTGGCAATGCTTGCAGCGCCGAGCTTTGGCGTGGAGCGGAATCCCGACCTGCCCTGAGCAAACCAATCGCCGGTATGTACCAGGTACCCGTTTCGCGTAACCCATCGGGCTTGCCGATCCGTGGTCTGGTAGATCCACACGGGCGCCCCATCCGAGGTGGTGGCTGGTGCACGCCAGTATCGCATGCTGTTACGTGGGCGATCTGGATAGTAGCCTTCGTAGACGTCGAGGCGGCGGAGATTCGCGTCCAAGGTGCTCGCAGGGAACTCCATAACCTGCCCAAGAAGTGGGCGTGAGGCCGCTCCCTTGACCGCCCACGGCCATTTACCGCTGTGGGTTACCCACAGTTGGTAGCCGGGAACGGTGGCGTAGCGTTCAGAGACTGTGCGTCCTTTAACCATGTGATAGCCGATGTCGCCGGTTCGCAGCGTGCCGTAAACGAACGGTTGACGCAATTTCGGGCGCGGAGCAGGCTTCGGGCGCGGACGTGGAGCAGGCGGGCCTGCTTTGGCCGTCACCTCCCATGGCCCAGGCAGGGTCATGTTCTGCCAGCCGTGGCCGATTTGCCGTGCGGACCGGAAGTAGCCATTTCCCATTCCGGGATAAAGGTAAAGGCGGCCGTTGTTGTGCTGTCCGATGATGTCGGGGATACCGTCACCATTCATGTCTCCGAAAGAGGCAATATTGACGAAGTCAGTCCAGCCGTAGCCAATCTTTTGCGGTGGCAAGAATCCGCCGCGGCCGTTGCCTGGATACAGGTAGAGGAGTCCGGTATCTTTTTCGCGGGCAATAACGTCAGCATGACGATCGCTGGTGAGGTCTCCGGGAGAGAGGATGATGTCCATCCCGTTCCACCGCTGCCCGATTTGGCGAACCGTGCCCCATGATCCGGCGCCGCGCGTGGGATAGAGCAGGAGCCGTCCGTCAGATGTGCGAGCCAAGATGTCTGGCCTGCCATCGCCGTCCCAGTCGGAAACCGGCACCATCGCTGTCATGGAGTGCCACCCTTTGCCGATCTGGTAACCGCCATACAGAGCAGACCCGGTGGAATGGTAGATGCGTAGTAACCCGTCAGGGGAGCGGACGATCACATCGCCGTACGTGCCGCCCGATAGTGAGTCGATCTGGAATCCGTAGTCGAATCCGCCCCAGCCGTTGCCCATGTGACGCCCGCGTGCAAAAAGTTCTGAGCGGCCACCGCCGTAGGAATAGAGGTGGTTTGTGCCTTCTTGACGGGCCAGCAGTGACATCGAATAGCCTTGCTTGATTGTGCTTGCATGTGCTGGAACAAGCAGTCCGAAGACTAGTGCGAGTGATGTAACGATAGTCAGGATGATACGTTTCATGGCCGGTGTATCTTTCATACGATTTTTATAGCATCTTTTTTTAAATGCTACTCCTCCAGAGCTTTTGACGTAGCTGGCTAGGTGGTAGAGCTGCGCGGCTTAGATTTTGCCGACGCGGCGTCTTCGATCACTGTGACGGCACGGCGAGCGACGGCGTTAAGCGAGACGTTGTCTCGCGCCCACTGGCTAACCGCGTTGCGTTCCGAGGTATCTCGTGGTTCTTCGATTGTCTTCCAAAGGGCTTGAGCGACGTCGGCGACGTCGTAATCTGCTGCGGTTCCGAGGCGGAGCGGCTGCAAACCGCTAACCTGCGTATTTACGAATTCCCTGCCTGGCCCGATTCCGGCATAGACGAGCGGCGCCCCGCATACGGCTGCCGAGTAGAGTTTCGTCGGGAAAGCAAAATCATACCCAACCCCGGGAAGCACACTGGCGAGCGCGGCCGTGCTCGTATAGAGAATGGGTGCTAGCTGGTCGGGTGGGAGAACAGGTTCGATGCTGATGTGATCTTCAATCCCATGTTTCTTGGCTTTTTCACGGATGATTTCATGTTGAGAGCCGCCGCCGATGAAGCGGATTCGCGCATCAGGAATATCAGGCACGATCTGAGCAAGTGCCTCAACGAAAATGTCAGCGCCATGCCACTCGGAGGCGGTTCCGGCGTAGACGAACTCGGCGTGATGCGGCTGAAAAGATTCACCGCTCTCTGACGGGTCAGGGAGTCCGCGGGCGAGATCGTCGGCAGCCACACCATTTCCGACCGTGACCACTTGGGAACGTACGCCCAAGTCAGTCAGGCGGGATTCTACGCCTTCTGACACGGACAGGATCGCGGCAGCTCCGTTCCACGCGAATTTCTCAATGGCCCGTACGATGCCCGTCACGATTGTAGGTGCCTCGGTTTGGGTGGCAGCGTCTGCCCACACGTCGGCCGCGTAGTACACGTACGGCGTGCGTTTCAGCGCGTTCGCGAGCCGCCCGACGAATCCGGTGGTTGGCGGAGGTTCAATCACGACGACGTCGTACCGGCGTCGTAAAAGGCGAAAGAAAAGCGGAATGTCGAAACTTAAGTAGGGAATGTACCCGCGCACATAATCATTCGAATCACGGATGACTGGCGAACGCCGAATCATGTAGGGCGGATTCGCCACGCTCATCCCTGCGGGAGGTGTGACTGTGAGGACCTCGACGTCGTGTCCGGTGTCGTGGAGAGCCTGGGCGAGTGCTGCAAGCCGAAAGGACGCAGCCGCTGGTTCGGGCATAAATATTCGGCTCGCAATGGCAACTTTCATAGATCCTCCCCAAGATGTTAGTAGTCTAGTGGAGTAGGATTATTTCGTAAAACGGCACGCTAGGTCGGTTTTATCGTTGTTTCCAAGGTGAAAGATGAGGCTATGAAAGACGGCTACAACAATCTGAAGCGCGTGTTGCCGTATCTGCCGGCTGGAGCCGGGCAATACATGATCATTTACATGGTCGTAGCTTCGATTCTTTCGATTCTTGATGTTGCCGCATTGATGGCGTTGGCGTTGGCTGCGACGGCGATCATTGCGGGCAATGACATCGTGATTCCCGTGGTGGGGTGGCGTTTTGGGCCTGAGAGCTACGTGTGGGTCATCATCGTTATCTCCTCCCTCATTTTGTTGAAAGCCGTTCTTTCGCTTATCCAGCAGTGGTTTGCTACCCGTAAATTCGCTAATTTCGAGCTCGAGTTGGGCACAACGCTGTTTAACGCGTATTTGGGAGCCCCGTGGGTGGATCGGCTGAGCCGGTCGTCGTCGGAATTGGTGAGGATGGCCGACGTCGGTGTGGCAGCTATTAACTCGGGTCTGATCATGCCGTTTATGGGGTTGCCGTCGATGATGATTTCTGCGATCACAGTGGTGGCGATCCTATTGGCGGCTGAACCTTTGACAGCCGTTGTGACAATGGCTTATTTGGGATTAATCGCAGCTTTTATTTACGTTTTGCTGTCGAGGCGAACGGTGGAAGCGGGGCGCGTTAATCGCCGGTATTCGTACAAGGCGGCTGGCCTGATGACGGACATGGTGGGCGCGTTGAAAGAGGTGACGCTTCGCGACAAGTTCGACGAGGTCTCCTCTGTAGTTCAGGACGCTCGTTATCATGCGACTCGGGCACGCGCGAACATTCAGTTCCTCGGTTCGGTTCCACGCTTCGTTATGGACTTCGCGCTCATTGGGGGCCTTGTTCTTATCGGCGCGTCGCAGTTCCTCATGTCGGGTGATTTCACGGATGCTATCAACGCGATCGTGTTGTTTGCTGCAGCGGCAATCCGGCTCATTCCGGCGTTAACAGGTTTCCAGAGCACAGTGAATGTGCTGAATTCGAATGCGTCGCAGGTGCGCGCAATTTTGCGGGATATCGAAGACGCCCAGGGGTATCTGGCTCGCAAGAAGATTGCGGGCAAACAGCGCCTTGAACACGCCCCGCGGGAGCTCGTGTTGGATAACGTCAGTTTCACCTATCCGACCAGGGAAGATCCTGCGGTGCGTGATATTTCGATGACAATCCAGATGGGCACGTCGGTAGCCTTCGTCGGTGAATCGGGATCAGGAAAGTCTACGCTCGTTGACGTGATATTGGGTTTGCTTGAACCGCAGCAGGGAACAATTAAGGTTGATGGGCACGATATCGACGACGTGCTCGCCCACTGGCGTTCGCTTATTGGATATGTGCCACAAGATGTTTCCTTGTTTGATGGCACGATCGAGCAGAACGTGGCTCTCACGTGGAAGGGCGAAATCGATCGGGACAAGGTGATCGAGTGCCTGAAGAAGGCCCAAATGTGGGAAACCACGCAGGAACGCCCTGGCGGCTTACAGGCTCGAATCGGTGAGAGAGGCATGGGGCTGTCGGGCGGGCAGCGCCAACGGCTCGGCATCGCACGCGCGCTGTATTCTGATCCTGCGATCTTGATCTTGGATGAGGCAACATCCGCGTTAGATACTGAGACTGAGGCTGAGGTTGCGAGCGCGATTGCTGGCCTGCGCGGGGAATTGACCCTCATTTCTATCGCTCACCGGTTATCGACTGTTAAGGATTCGGACGTGCTGTTCTACATGGAAGATGGCCGCGTGGTGACAAGCGGAACATTCGACGAAGTGGTAGCCACGGCTCCTCGGTTTGCGATGCAAGCCCGTTTGGCCGGTCTGTACGTTCCAGAACATGAAGAGGCTAATTAGCATGAACCCGACTACCCAAGTAGTTATTGCGGTGCATTCCCCGCAGCGTCCCGTACGCCGAGCCATCGATTCGGTGCTTGCCGACGAAGAAGCAGCCGTCATTGTCGTCGCCCATAATGTGGCGCCGAGCTTGTTAGATATTCCCGACGACGATCGAGTCACCGTTATCGAGCACACAGGGGAGAAGGGGATGCCCGGCGCGCCGCGGAATACGGGTTTGGCCGCGGCGACGTCTGATTGGGTGAGTTTTCTCGATTCAGATGATTATTTTCAGCCGAATGCGCTCGCGGCGATGCGTAAGCGCGGGCAGCAAACAGATTCCCAGTATGTGATAGCACCATTTTTTAAAGTGGGAAAGCGAACGAAATCCTGGCTGCCCACGCACCGAACTCATGGGCTTCGGCCGCAATCAGACGGCCTGTTTTACAGGACTGCGCCATTTGGTCTTTTTAGGCACGCAGCTCTCGATGGCATGGCCTATAGGGAAGATGTGCGCACGGGTGAGGACATCCGAGTCTCCACAGACCTGTGGAGCCGGAAGCGCGGAATCTGCCATTTTTGGAAAGATCCGGCCTACGTGTTGGAAGCAGATCAAAACGACCGAATAACCACGACTCCGATGGACCTGCGCGAGTCGGGGCAAGGTTGGCACGAGTTGTGGGACGAGCCGTTTGTTAAAAACTGGAGTAACGCCGTCCGCCACGCCTATGCGGTTAAGGTTGCGCGTATCCACGTGACAGACGCGGTAGCTGCGCGGCCGAACGAAGAGATGTGGAATGAGGGCGAGTTCGATTGGCTTGTTGAGGCTACCCGGAGGCTGATGGCCGAGGATCCCCATGCGGATAGACCACTTCCGCACGGCCAGAGCGAATTAATCCGTGCGATCTGCGCTGGCGATCTCGACGAAGCGCTCGAGCTGAACCAGCGCGGATGGTCCGACCAGGGGCCACGGCGTGCTTTCGATCAGATTTTGGAAGCGGAGAGCCCGTTGCGGTGGCGGATCAAGAACTATGTTGCGAACAAGAGGAGAGTGAAGAGCGCGTGAGGGGTATTCATACTCAGATCGTCATTCCGGTACACGATGAAACACGGCCCATTCGGCGTGCGGCCGAGTCCGTGTTGGCTGACCCGCTCAGCGGAGTCATTGTGATCGCTCACAACATCGATCCAGAGATTCTTGACATTCCTGAACACGATCGGCTGGAGGTTGTTCCGCTCGAGGGTGCAAAGGGGATGCCGGGTGCGACCTTTGACGCGGGAATCGCGGCAGCAACAGCTCCGTGGGTGGGCATCATGGGATCAGACGATTGGTATGACGCCGGAGCCTTGGAAGCTATGCGGGAACGCCAGAAAGCCGATGGTTCCGACGGCGTAATTGCTCCGCTTCGCCACCAGCTCACCGACATCAATACGCTCAAGCCGCTGACCTGGCGCACCAGCAAATTGGACGCGGTGCGTGATCGCCTGTTCTATCGGACCGCTCCACTGGGAATCTACCGGACTGAGATGATGCAAGACCCGCACCTACGCTTTGGCGCAGTGTTCCCGGCTGGATCAGACCAGCGAGTCTCCGCGCTGATGTGGACGTCGGGGCGAAACTTTTCTTATTACTGGAACGATCCGGCGTATGTGGTGGGTAAAGATGCGAAGACCCGCGTAACCTTCACGCCTAGACCGCTAGCCCAGACCGGGGCTCCGTATGACAATCTCCTCGAAGAACCAGGCGTGCTGGCGTTCACGGAACGGCAAAAGCATGCGCTCGCAGTCAAGATGGCTCGCGTGCACGTCATTGATCTTGCCCGGTTGCGTCCGAATCTGAGTGATTGGCGCGAGGGTGATTTTAACTGGCTGTCCAGATATGTGAAGAAACTGCGTAACTTCGATCCGACATTCGATAGGCCACTTTCGCGGCGTGATGCCGCAGTGGTATCAGCTGCCGAAGCTGGAGACTTACCGCGGATGCTCAAAGCGGTGGAATCCTACGGAGAAGCTGGGATTGTCTCGCGTGTGCTCACATCGAGCCTGACGGGTACTTTCTTTGAACACGATGCTCCGCTACGCAACGCGTTCACCGGAATTGCAGCCCGCGAACGCGGCCGGATCAGGGCTATTCGGGGCTAGACGCCGCTCGGATCCAAACCGAGGGTTTCGCGGTAGGCTCGTTGGAGGCCCGGCACGTAGCTGTCTGCTAAGTGCCGATCTAACACCCACTGTTTGGCACCTAATTCTTCGGTCGCTGAGAAAGGATCGTCCAACGCGAGGCGGATTCCTTCAACTACCGCGTCGAGGTCTCCTTCGATCACGGGCGGAGTGGCGCCGTCGGTTGGACGGGGAATGCGAGAACCAAGAACAGCGACCGGAAGACCGATGGCCATGGCTTCGAATTCGGAGACGCCGAGCATGGGTTGGGCTTGTCCGATGGCGATAGTGGCCTCTGATATCCACCGCACGTAATCGCTGTGGCCCATTTTAGGAACGAGGTTGACTCCGGCTTGCCGTGCCTGCTCGGTCTGGTCGCCCCAGTCGAGTCCTTCGAGTGCGACGCCGGGAAAAGCACGGCGCAATTCCCGTGCGAGAGCAATATTCGCGGGTGCGCCTTTGATATCTTCCCAGCGGGAAAGAAACACGATCTTCTGTGGCTGCTGGTCTGTGTATGCCCAGGGGACAAGGCGATCCGGTTCAATGAACGCTGGCATGAACTCGGCACCCGGGAATGCTTCCTCAGCGTTTTCACGCGTGTCTAGATTCGTGTAATAGACCCGTTCAGCGCCTTCGATCCACGGCTGCACTTTGCTCTTCCTGCGCCCATTAGCCCAGTGCTTGCGGATGTCAGTGCCGTGTAAATGGAGAAAATAGGGGCGTTCGGGCATGAATTTGTTTTGCGCGTTGGGGACCACCATCGCGTAATGGATGTGCACAATATCTGCTTTGGCGATCGCGCGACGATTTCGCAGAAGTAGCTTGGCAGTGAACCCTTTTGACACCAGCGGATTATTGGGCCGGTTTGATGGGCGGACGGCTTCGGCTGAGAGGTAATCCCAGTGGAGGCCGTGCCTTTTCGCTGCTCGGACGAGAGCTCCGCCGACATCAGCGCAATCATGAAAATGTAAAATCCGTGGTTCGCTCGCCATGGGATAAGTCTAGAACACTGTGCAGATGTAAGCATCTAGCGCATGAGAGCCGAGGCGACCGTAAAACGAAGCGAGCCAGCTGCGTTCAGCCATGACCTAGGGTGTGGCCCCACGAGGCTACGTGGCGATCGATAGTTTTTCGCTGCGGACAGTACAGCGGGAAAACGAGCGCTGTCTTTGGCGATGATAACCCTGAGTAGCTGAAGTTCTGAAAAGGACAGGAGCTGATGGCCGGCCTCGCCCAACGCAAGCCGGCTGATACGTACGAGCGAGTCGAGGTCTGCCCGTTCCCAGGAAGTCTGTTCCCTGCGCTTGTACACGGAATCGATCACGTTGCGCCGGAAAATCTTCACGCCAATAGATAGCCGGACCTTGTTGCTTTGCTTTGCGAACCACTTTGAGGTCAAGAGCTGTTCGCACGTGCCGAGCTCTTCGGCTACGGGCTTGGCCACCCATGTGACGCGGTCTGAGGCATCTGACATTTCCACATAGCCTGGACATGCGCCCGCGTAGACAACTTTACCGCCGGCCCATAGTTTTGACACGAACTCGAGGTCACCGCCGTTGCGAGCTCCAGGCGTGAGCCTCAGTCCGAGCCGATCTACGGCGTCGCGTTTGACGATTCCAAGCGGAGCGCTACGATACGGCAGACGATCGTTCAAAATATCTAGATATCCGCGGCGCCATGGCCGCACGGCCGGGGAGCGCACCAGCGTCCGCTCGTCGCCACGCATAACGCGAGCGATGACGGCATCTGCCTCATGCTGTGCGGCCAAATCGAGCCAGGCGCGGATAGCGCCAGGTTCGAGGAAATCATCTGAGCCCATAATGGACACGAAATCGGCCGTTGATGTTTCGATCCCGTGCATGAACGGCCCAGAAGGTGAGGGAATGTTATCGGCAAGCTCAAGGAACGTGACCTGGTCTGCCAAGTCGGGCGGAAATGTATCGCGAATCTCGGCAACCCCTACGTTGTGGCAGACGACGACGGTGCGAGCTTCCGGATTTCCTTCCACGATGGAACGCGCAGCCCTCGCAACAGGCCGTGCGGGATTGTGTGCGGCAATGATGACGTCGACTCTCATGCGGTGACCTCACGGTAGACCTGCGACCAGCGTTCGCGGAATGCATCCTCCGAAAAGTTATGCCGCAATTGGCGGGAAACGTCGGTGAAGTCTACCGTGCGACCAATTTCGCCCGCCCGTTCGATCGCGTCTGCGAAAGCTTCTGGTGTGCGTGTATGTACGAACGTTGTGTAGGGTTCACGGGCAAAATCTGTGTGTCCGCCACGTTCTTGGATAACGAGCGGCCGGCCAGCAACTAACGCTTCGGCTGCTACCAGTGAAAAAGTCTCTTCTGTGGAGGTATGTAACACGACGTTGCACATCTCCAACTGGCGGAATAGCTCCTGCCTGCTCACGTGTCCGAGAAGAGTGAGAGATTGTGCGACGCCGAGTTGTTCGGCCAGTTCGAGCACGTCGGCTTCCATATCACCGGTTCCGGCCCACGCGAGATGTGCGTCAACCCCGCGCTCGCGGAGCACTCCCAGGGCACGTACAGCCATCAGTGGATCCTTAATCGGGCTCAGGTATCCAACACTGAGAATGCGGAGTTGCGGGGACGGTTCTGGTTGTGGCGGATCAAGGAGTGGCGGCGCATCTACAATGTTTGGAATCACGCGCACGTCGCGACCAGATAGTGCCTCAACTTCGCTGGCAAGATAGCTTGATACGCCGGATGCGACTGTGGGGCGGGCCATCGTGATTTTAACGGCCAGTTTTTCAAGCCTGGCAAACCGCGAGCTACGAATCCGCATCATTCCGTGCCAGTGCTCGGTGTGCACAACCGGTGCAGAAAAGGGAACGGGGAGAATTTTTAGAAGCGACGAAAAAGCCATGGTATGGACGACGTCGGCGTTCTTCAAGTACGGGTAAGCCCGCCGAATTGCACGTATCCACGAAAGCGGGTTCGTGAGTTGGAGAGGCACCCGAATCCCCGGGATTCCATCGAGATTGATGGTGCGGCGCCCGTCGTCGAGATGCGGGTCAACAAAATGGACTATCCGTACGTCGTGATCGTGGGCCAGCGCCCGGGCGTCGGTGGCGACGAAGCTACCCGCACCCGGCTTGACATCAGTGGGGAACCAAGATGTTACGACGCATACCTTCATAGCCGGATTCTAGCACGCAGGTAAAACAGCCCGAGCGTCGGATCGTGCCAGCTACTGCAGGTATATGATTGACACGTCAAACAGGCGTGTGCCGTGGTGGCAGGTTTCGGTTGGGGTCAGGAGGCCGATGATCACAAGTTGGATACCTTACTTACCTCTGGTAGCTGTGCTGTTCGCCGTCGTTTATCTGCCAGGCTACGGCTCGCTACGCATCCTGGGTCTATCGCGCGCAACTGCCGCTAACGTGGCACCGGCTGTCACCTTTGCGATAGTCGGCGTGTCAGCTATGGTGGCTGGGCTGGCCGGCCTGAGATGGGGATGGGCCGTCTTTGTGGGGGCCACCGTCATGTCGCTCCTGGTTGCGTTGACTCTGCGACCCCTGTTTGTGCGGCTCGAACTTGGCCGGTTGCCTGAGATTGATGTTGCGCCTAGGGCTACCCGCGCTCACCGGATCTCACTTGCACTGACACTGTTATTTTTGATCGTGCCCATTGTCTGGTTGGCAGATCCGTGGGCGCCGTCGGTGCAAGCCGATCCCATGTTCCACTACAACACGGCCAACGCTGTAGTGAAAACTGGCGATGCATCGATGCTCTCGGCAATAGCGCCAAGCTACGGGATTACTGCGCTACCAACCGTGTATCCAACCGTCTGGCACGCCATCGTTGCACTCACGGGTGAACAGCTGATCATGCCGGCATCACATCTGCTGGCCTATGTTGTGGTACCTACTATCTGGGTGTTTGGCGCCGATTACCTCACCCGTCAGCTTTTCCCCACGCGACCACGCGTGTGGGTGGCCGCGCCACTCACTATCGCAGTCTTACCCTACTTCCCAAACTTTTTAACGGTCTCCCGTGGCTTTTGGCCCAATTCGCTCGCGCTCGCAGCGATGCCCGCAGCCGCCGGCGTTGTTATTGCTTGGCTTCGCATTCTCAGAACTCAACCGCGTCAATCAATCGTTCAAACAGCGCTCGCAGGTATCGCTATCTTCGGGGTATCGCTTCTCGGATTGGGGCTAGCCCATCCGGGAGCTGTTTTTGCGTTGTTGTGGCCGGTGACTCTCCCGCTCGCAATCCGTGCGGGGTTAGCAATCTTCACAGCTATTCGGTTCCATACCTTCAGCCGAGACGATCGTCTTGCGATGACCGGCGCCGGCGCTTTCGCCCTCCTCGTACTCGCGTTGTTCAGTTCGGAAAAAGTGCGTGATTTTTTCGGCAGGTCAAATCCTCGGTCGTGGGATTTCGCCGAACGCTTCGCCACGCTCGGCGATGAACTGGCCAGTTTTTCGACGCCGCTCGTGGTGGCCGGTGTGGTTGTCTGTGTTGGGCTACTCGTTGCTTGTGCCGCCGTCGTTGTTCAGGTCTGGCAGATATCTACTGGCCGGTGGCTCGTGCTCGCGTGGACAGCACAATGGTTGGCTCTCATTGGCGCATATGTTGATTCCAGTATCTTCTCGGCGATCGCTGGAATCTGGTACCACGATCCGAAACGCATCATGGCCGTCCAAGGGTTGATTACCGGGCTCATCGTGGCGCTATGGATCGAGCGGGCGTCTTCCAAGCTAAATCCCGTAGCCGTGTTTGCGTGCGGCGCTGTAGCAACGATCGCGTTGGGGATAGTGCTTCGTATTGGAAACGTCTATCAAGACGCTCAACCCGCGATCGGGGAAGGCCACCCCATCGATTCGCAAGAGGAGCTCGACCTGTTGAAGAATCTGGATAGTCTCGTGCCGCCAGGCTCGCTCGTCGTTGGTGATCCAACCACTGGCATTGGCTATGCACCCGCATATGGCGATGTGAACGTGGTGTTTCCGCAGGTTAATTCTCATCCCAAAGATGCAGATGGTCAGTACCTTATCGCCAATTTTTCTGACATTCACACCGATCCGCACGTGTGCACGATTCTTACCAACTACGGTATTCGCTACTACTACGAAGATGATCCGCTCGTGTACCAGAAGCGCGACCGGTCGGAAACCTGGCCGGGCTTCTACGAGGTGGACACAGCTCGAGGATTTACAAAGATAGCCGAGACCGACGGCGGAAGCCTGTGGCAGATCGACGCCTGCGGCCCAATCCCCGAACCTGACTGGTGGGACATCCAAGCTCGACGTACGCCTCTGCCAACCACACCGAGTGCCGAGTAGCTGGCAAGCGAGCGGGATCTCACGCTCAGGCTGCATCGAGATCGTGAATTCGCTGGCATGAGGGAGTATTCTAGGTACAGACTTTCGGATAGGAGCATGAATGCGTATTGCAGTAGTCGCCATGGGGAAGATCGGCCTGCCGCTGGCCGTCCAGTTTGCCGACGCCGGCCACGACGTCATCGGTGTGGACGTGAATGAACAGACCGTCCGGCTGATCAACGAAGCCACGGAACCTTTCCCCGGGGAAGCTCACCTTCAAGACAAGCTCTCCGAGCTCGTCCCTGCAGGCCGTTTCAAAGCGACCACCAACTATGCTGAGGCGGTGCCGGGAGCGGACGCCGTCGTCGTCGTTGTGCCGCTATTTGTCAATGACGAGACGTGGGAACCGGACTTTGAATGGATGGACGCTGCGACGCGGTCGTTGGCTGAAAACCTCACCCCAGATACGCTCATCGCATACGAAACCACGCTCCCCGTTGGCACGACGCGCGGGCGCTGGAAGCCGATGATCGAAGAAATCTCTGGCTTGAAAGAAGGCAAAGACTTCCACCTCGTATTCTCACCGGAGCGCGTGCTCACAGGGCGGGTGTTTGAAGACCTTCGCAAGTACCCGAAGCTCGTTGGCGGCCTGTCTGAGGAAGGCACGCAGAAGGCGATTGACTTCTATGAAGCCGTGCTCACGTTTGATGAGCGCCCCGACCTTGCCGAGCCCAACGGCGTGTGGGATCTTGGCTCGGCGGAAGCAGCCGAAATGGCCAAGCTTGCCGAAACCACGTACCGGGATGTCAACATTGGGCTTGCCAACCAGTTCGCCGTGTACGCGGACAAAGAGGGTATTGACATCCAGCGCGTGATTGACGCGTCGAATAGCCAACCGTACTCGCACATCCACCGCCCAGGTATCGCAGTGGGCGGGCACTGCATCCCGGTCTATCCGCGCCTGTACCTGTCCACTGATCCGGACGCCTCCATCGTTCGCACGGCACGCCAGTTCAATGCGGGCATGCCCGAGTACGTGATCGGCCGCGTCGAAGAAGTACTCGGCGATCTGAAAGACCAAAAGATTGCCGTTCTCGGTGCTTCTTACCGTGGGGGCGTGAAGGAGACGGCGTTCTCCGGCATTTTCGCCACGGTTGATGGGCTCAAGGAACGAGGTGCGCAGGTCAAAGTCCACGACCCGATGTTCAGCGCCGACGATCTTGCCGGATACGGTTGGGACGTTTATGACTTGGGCGACGACGTCGACGCGGTCATTGTGCAGGCCGACCACAAGGAATACGCGGAGGTTACTCCTGCGGACTTCCCGGGAATCAAGTTGCTGTTCGACGGCCGTAGAATCACGAACCCCGAGCTGTGGAAAGGGACACCTCGCCTCGTGATCGGGGACGCGGCTCGCCTGTGAGATGAATATTCTCAAAGAGTTTCGAGAGTCGAAAGAACTCTTACGCAATCTTACGCTGAGGGAAGTCAAGGGCAAGTATAAGAGAACAGCCCTTGGCCAGTTGTGGTCGCTTGCTAACCCGATAGCGCTCATGCTCACGTACAGTTTCGTGTTCGCGATCGTGATCCGGGTGCAAGTTCCGCCAGGTGACCCTTCGGGGGTGCACTACTTTTTCATCTGGCTCATGTGTGGCCTGCTGCCGTGGACGTTCTTCTCGGCAGTGGTCACCGGAGCGATGGGTGCGGTGACGGGTAACGAAAACCTTATTAAAAAGGTCTACTTCCCGCGGTGGGTGCTCGTGGTGGCAAACACGCTGTCGGCGCTTTACCAACACGTGTGGGAAATCCTCGTCCTCGTGCTCGTCGTGCTAGCGGTGGGGTCAAATATTCTCGTGTATTTGCCGATGGTCGCTGTAACGACGATCCTGCTCGCACTGTTCGGAACCGGTCTCGCGTTCTTTGCTGCGATCGGAAATGTGTACTTCCGGGACACCCAGCACTTCATTGGAATTCTTTTCCAGCTAGGTTTCTATGCCAGCCCGATCGTCTATCCGGTCACCTACGTTCAAGAAATGTCCGACAAGGTAGGGGATCTTTTCCTGGGCATCTCGGTGGCGGACATCTACAACCTCAACCCGTTCGTTCATTTCGCGGAGATATTCCGGAATTTGATTTACGACGGGCGTTGGCCGGACTGGTCGACGTTCGGCATCATCGCCGTCATATCGATCGTCACGTTCGCGGCAGGTTGGAGAGTGTTCACCCGCAGGCAGGATTATCTGGCGGAGGTGTTGTAATGGTTGCTGTTGAAGTGCGCGACGTGCATAAATCCTTCAAGATTTACCACGAACGCAATAACACGCTGAAAGCTGCCATCATGCGTGGTCGCCGGTCAATATCTGAAGAGTTCCACGCGCTGAACGGAATCACGTTGGATATTCCTGCGGGTTCAACGTTCGCCCTCGTCGGTGACAACGGCTCGGGAAAATCAACCCTGCTCAAGTGCATCGCAAAAATCTTGGTACCCAATAAGGGCACGATCAAACGAAACGGCCGGATCGCGGCGATGTTGGAAGTCGGGTCAGGCTTCCATCCAGAGCTGTCCGGGCGTGACAACGTGTACCTCAACGGTTCAATTCTGGGCATGTCGAAACAGGAGATCGATGCTCGCTACGACGAGATCCTCGCCTTTTCTGGAGTGGAAGAGTTTATTGACCAGCCGGTTAAAAACTATTCCTCGGGAATGTATGTGCGGCTTGGGTTCTCAGTGGCGATCCACACCGATCCGGAGATTCTTCTTGTTGATGAGATTCTTGCCGTGGGCGATGCTGCATTCCAAGAAAAGTGCGCACGCAAGTTCGTCGATTTAAAGAAGGAAGGCCGCACTGTCGTCGTCGTGTCGCATTCTGTTCCCCAACTGAAGAACATGGCTGACTACGCCGCGTGGATTAACAACGGCGATCTGGAAATGGTAGGCGACGCCCACGAGGTGCTCGACGCCTATGCGGACTCCACACGAGAGTTCACAGACGTTGATGAATCTGGGAAGGTCCGGTGGGGAAGCGGGGAAGCTCGCATCCAGAATGTCGAGATTCTCCACACGGATGGTTCGCCCGTCACGGAAGCACTGCCCACTGGAGCTGAAATTATCTTCCGGCTCCACTACGAAGCGTACGAACGGATCGACAAGCCAGTATTCGGCTTCTCGATGACCGCTAACGACGGCGCCTACCTGTGGGCAAACAACTCGCGTGATCTGCGCTTTGAGGTGGATTACATTGACGGGCCGGGCTACGTGGATTTGCGGATCCCAAACCTGCGGCTGCAGCCGGGGCTGTTCACGATTGACGCGTCGATCGTGAATACGACCACCGAGCATGTGTATGACTATATGCGTGACGTCAACGGATTCGCGGTCAAAAGCGGTGTTCCGTTCGAATCGGGCGGCTACATGATCCTTGATGGCCGTTGGTCACGGCCTGGCCAGCCTGAACACGACCCGTGGGGAAGGGACGAGCGGTGAAGATCGCAATTATTACGCTCGATACGTTCGGCAAGAAGATGGCCGGGCCAGCCATCCGAGTGTGGGAAATGGCCGGTGTACTCTGCCACGATCATGATGTGACAGTGTTTTCTTTCGGCTCGGTCACCCGGGCAGGGAATGGATTCGAGCTGCGAGAAACCCAGGTGGAGAACTTTCAAAATGATCTTGGCACGCCAGATATCGTAATCTTCCAAGGTTATCTTGCTCAGACGTTCCCGTGGTTGTTGACCAGTGACTGGTACACCGTGGTTGACCTTTACGATCCTTTCCACATTGAGAGCCTGCTTGTGCAGCGTTTTCTTCCGATGGACGAACGCCTTCAATCGTTCCAGTATGCGACCGGGGAGCTGACGGCGCAGGTGAGCCGAGGAGATTTTTTTCTGTGTGCCTCAGACAAGCAGCGTGACATGTGGTTGGGCTACCTAGGTGCGTGCAAGCGGCTCAATCCGTACACGTTCGATGCAGATGCGAGCATGCGCAAGCTGATTGACGTGGCGTCCTTTGGTATTTCGTCGACTCCACCTGTGAAGACCCGCTCTGCGATCCGCGGGGCAGTACCTGGCATTGAGGCTGACGATAAGGTCATCATTTGGGGTGGGGGAGTCTACAACTGGTTCGATCCTCTCACCGTGATCCGTGCCGTTGATCAGGCTCGCGAGCAGATTCCCAACATCCGTCTGTTCTTCATGGGAGCGCAACATCCCAATCCTGATGTTCCCGAGATGCAAATGCTGCGCGACGCCCGGAAACTTGCCGACGACCTCGGGCTGACGGGCACCCATGTGTTCTTCAACGAACAGTGGGTGGACTACGCGGATCGGCACAACTATCTGCTTGATGCCGATCTGGGGGTGAGCGCTCACCTGCCGGGGCTGGAGACGGATTTCAGTTTCCGTACTCGCATGCTGGATTACCTGTGGGCGGGCTTGCCGATGGTGTCAACGGCCGGCGATTTCTTCGCTGACCTGATCGACACGGAAGATTTGGGAGCCACAGTTCCGATGGAGGACGCGGACGCGATGGCCGTTGCTTTCGTGTCGTTACTGTCCGACGACGCCGAACGAGCAGCGTGCGCACAACGCGTGCGCGACATTGCAGTGAGGTTCCACTGGGAGAGCACGTTGCGTGCGCTTGTCGACTACTGCTCTGATCCGTGGTTCGCTGCAGACCGGGAGATCACCCAGAGCGCCGACGCCGAAGAAGTCTCCGCTCCTGTGCGGCCCACCGTAGCGATGTTGGCACGTAAGGCTGTACGTACGGTTCGCGAACAGGGGATACGGCACACGGCGGCGAGGGTGCGCAACTATCTGAAGTTTCGCCGCTAAAGCCACACGTTCACGTAAGGATCAAGCGCGATCCACGGCTCCCAGCGATCCATCCACGCGGCTTCTTTCTCAGTCAGCTGCGGGTCTCGTGACGTGGATTCACGGTGAATGAGGCTGACCGTGTTGCACTGGAGATTCGTGTACCCTTCAGCGATGAGTTTGAGGCAGAAATCGACGTCGTTGTAGTTCAGCGGCAGCTCTTCAGTGAGTCCGCCAACGCTGAGATAAAGCTCGCGATCAACGAGCAAGCATGCTCCCGTCACAACCAAAAACTCGGCGGTGGAACGCACGATCGGATCGGCGATCTGGTCAGGATCATGGTGCATGTACAGGTGATTCGGTTCGAGCGTGCGCGGACTGACGATCACCCCGGCATGCTGGATTGTTCCGTCTGGGAAGAGCAGTTGCGCGCCCACCGCGCCCACACCGGGCAAGACCGCCGTGCCCAACATCGTGTCGAGCCATCCGGGCTCAGTGGCTTCGACGTCGTCGTTCAACAGCAACACATGCGATCCGGTGGCGGCTAACACGCCAGTGTTACATGAGGTCGAAAAATTAAACGGGTCGGATACACGCACAACACGGAAAAGATCGCCGGCTAGCTGCGTGACCTCCTCGAGGACGGAATCTGGCATGCGCGGGCCCGCCACCACAATTATTTCGGCAACATCGGCTGTGGCCCGCAGGGAGCGGACGCACCGCAGGATGGCTGGTTCGGAGCCGTCCGGTGTGTCAATTTCCGCTCCGATCGAGGGGATCACCACTGACACGCTGGTGTTGTCGGTGGAGCCCTGTGGCACGAGCGCTGAGCCTTGAACAGTGGCGTTCACACCCGTTATTTCTTTGAGGACGCGAGGACGCTCCGTAGCTGGTTGCAGGTCGAGGGCCTCGCGATACTCAAATTTCACGGGCATATGATCCAGCCCGGTTTCAGTTGCTTCCACCCGAAGTTGGTACCACCATTCCTGCGGCACGATCGGATCACTCAGAACTTTTCTCAGCAGCTCGGCCCTAACCACGAGGGATGATCCGATCGACGGAGCCACCCACAGTCCCAGCCGATTCATCCGCGGGCGGCCGAACAGGCCGTCGTTCGTCACGGTGTATCCGTAAATACCGGCAGGTGAGCGCTGCTCGAGCCACCCTTGCACCGCATCTAGTGCTCCCACCGCCGGATAGGCACCTGGCAGGAAAACCCACACGTATCCATCGTGCGGAATCAGTGAGAGGTCAGGTTCCCCGTAGAGGCCAGGCTCGTAGAACACAACCTCAATCCGTTCCGTCAGATCCTCAGTGATGTACGGATTAATAGACGAGCTACCAGCGGGAAGAAGAACGATCATGAGTTTTGCCCGCCCAGTGAGCGTATCCGGCGCACAGCTCCGCGTATGGGAGTTTGTACCGGACTAGGAAGCTTACCGAGCGCTACCCGCGCGTGTTGACCCACTTGAGTCCGCACTGGTGGGATAGGTGGATTCGCGAGAAGCTCGGCGTGACGCTCGTCAAGTTCGCGATACTTTTGACTCATCTCTGCGATGATGGCATCTCGAACGAGAATTTCTGAGTCACGAGCCGCGATTTCCGCGGACGCCTGTTCGAGCTTTGCGGTCAGTTCGGCGTCTAGTATTGGGCGAGATTGAGAGAGGCGTTGGTCTTGAACTTCCTTGAGCTTCTCACGAAAGATCTCGTCACGATTGCGCAGGTCGTCGGTCATGTCCCCATCGTACGTCGAATCGGAGTTCATGTGTTGTTAGGATTCAAACATGAGGATTCTTCAGGTCAGCGCGCATCTTCCACCCGATTTCGTATCCGGAGGGGCGCTCGTACCGCACCGGTTCGCACACGAACTGCGCAAGCGCGGCCACGAATCATTTGTTTTCGCCGGTCGACTCAACGATCTGGCGCCGCTTGAAGTACGCGACGAAGACGACGACGGCGTCCCCGTGCGCTGGATTGGAAATTCGGCGTTCATTGGTTGGGGTGATAGGAAGAACTTCGACCACCCGGCAATTGCCAGCCGCTTCGAAGAATACCTCCTTGAGGTGGACCCGGATATCGTGCACTTCCACTCCATTCAAACCCTCGGCGCGCAGATGTTAGACATCGCAAAATCGCACGGGTATCCCACAGTTGTCACGATGCACGACTTTTGGTGGGTGTGTGCCCGGCAGTTTCTCGTTGATCGGGACGGCGAGCCCTGCCCGCTCGTCGTCTCGTGTGGTGAATGCGAATGTGAAGCCGGCCGAGAGCATCTCGAGAACCGGAACGAATGGCTTGCCAAGCGGCTGGAATCGGCGGACCTCGTGCTCTTTCCTTCCGCGTCCGCGCGTGACGTCTTGGTAGCGAACGGCGTTCCTCTGGAAAAGACCGCCGTCAACGAAAACGGTATCGACGTCACCGAATCCGACGTGAAGCGAGAGGAACTACCGTACGTGCACTTTATGTATACCGGTGGGGACGCCGAGATGAAAGGCTATGGGGTCCTGAAGAAGGCTGCACAGCTAGCCAAGGTTGCACCTGGCACCGTGCTCGATCTGTATAACACTCCCGCCGAGGGGTTCCCTTCGTGGGCTCAGCATCAGCCGCGTTACGACCGTGACGAGCTGCCAGAAGTATTCGCCGGCCATGACGTGTTGATCCTGCCCTCGGTCATGCGTGAATCACACTCGATCGTCACCCGTGAAGCTTTACGAGCTGGCTTGGCTGTTATCGCCACCGATTCCATCGGCCCCGAAGAAGCCATCAACCATGGCACAAACGGGATGATCGTACGATCCGCAGACCCGGTTGACCTGGCACGCGCAATCGAGAAAATGTCAGATCCGGAAGTTACGCGGCCGATGCTCAACCAAGGATCGGCATCAAAGATCGTGTCTGTGGACGAACAAATCGACCAGATCGAAGATTTGTATACCGATCTCCTCGCCGGGGAGGGCACAAGCAAGGCCGCCGTCCGCGACGGCGTGCGGACCCTCATCCGCAATGTGCTCATCGTGATCGGGATTCAAGGTGCGGCCGGCCGATATCGCGCCCACTTTCCTGCAGAGGGACTTCGAATGCGCGGAGTTGAGCCGACGATCCTGCACTTCAACAGCCCACTCCTTGAACAGGAAGCGCTGGATGCCGACGCCGTCGTCTTCTACCGGGTGCCGGCCACGTATCGTGTTCTTGACGTCATCAAAAAGATTCGGGAGAGCGATCGGATCATCCCCATCGTCGGCGACGTGGACGACCTCATTTTCGACCCAGATATTGTGTCCACACTCGATAACCTCAACCGTTTAGACGACGCCGAACGTGAGCTTTGGATACGCGGAGTTCACCGATACAGGACGACGTTCGAACAGTGCGACTACTTCATCGGCTCAACCGAGCTCATATCTGCCGAAGCGGAGCGCTTGCTGGGCGTTCCAGCGCAACGTTTCCACAACGGCGTCGGCGCCCTACTGGCTCGAGTAAGTGAGCGGGCGCTGAACCAGCCGCGCTCTGAGGGCCCGCCGCGGATCGGCTTCTTTTCCGGAACCGATACACACGACGCCGACTGGGCATCTATCGAAGGTGCCATCGCGCGAGTCCTTGACAGCCATCCCGATGTTGAACTGTGGCTGGGCGGGCTCGTCGAACCGACCGAGGTTCTCGCGCCGTATGAGAACAGGATTAAGCGGTTCCCGTTCGTGCCATGGCACGAACTACCGGCCCTGCTACGCGATGTTGACGTTTGCCTTGCGCCGCTGACCACGGAGTCCCACTTCAACGAGGCTAAGTCCGCGATCAAATGGCTCGAGGCCGCGCTCGTCGAAACCCCAACGGTGGCGAGCCCCAGCCAGCCATTCGTCGAAGCAATCAGGCCGAGGGAAACGGGAATGATCGCCGCCACGGAAGACGAATGGGTGGACGCCCTGACCACTCTTTTGGACGATCCCGCACTACGCGATCGAATGGGGCGCGCCGCCAAAAGGCAAGCGCTCCTTGAACGCTCTCCAGACATGCAGGGGTGGGCATATCTCAACATCCTCATTGACGCGTGGCTGCACGTCGCTGAGCACGGGCACAAGGAATCGAGCACGTTCCCTCCGGTTGTCGACGACGAATTGGCTGACCCGACTGCCGGCGTCGAGCCCTACACGCTCAGTGCACAGCGCTCTGGCCCGGCGGGAATCCCCGCGCTAGTACGCGTACGGCAGTTAGCCCAAAAAGGTGTGCACTCGTTACGGACGGAGGGCGTGCAGCCCACTGTTCGTAAAGTCGTCGGTAAGATTCAGGGAAGGTTATGACCTACGTTCTCGGCGCGATCCTCATTGCCCTGTTCACCGTCCTGTTTTATGCGTTCGGTAGTGCTCTTCGCCGGGACGCCAGCGATGTTTCGGGGAATTTCCTCATCGGATATATTGCGCACAGCTTCCTTGTCGCTGTTTTCGTGATCCCGATGCAGTTATTGCGGCTATCCTTCACGCCGGTGGTGATCGCAGTGGTTGGGGTGGCGTTTCTGACCATTGCCGCTAGCATCATCGGCTGGTACAGGCACCGCCTGTGGAGGACGGCGCCGTCGTTGATTACCGCAGTTAAAGACCACTATTTTCTTGTCCTTATCGCACTGGCACTGTTCCTCATTTTCTTACTGCAGACGCACATTATCTGGAACAACAACCACACCGACGACGGCTACTATCTGCTGTCGGTGTCGAATATGCCCTACGAAGATGATCCCTACAACGTTATCTTCGGAACTGGTTTCACCGCGGCCAACACCGGTTTGAATACCTACCATTTGAGTTCGATTCAGTCTGAAATGGCGGTGTACACCTACCTATTCCGGCTTGATCCCCTCATCGCGATGCGCGGGTTCCTGAACATTTTCCATTACTTCATTGCGGCGGTCACCGTGGCCGTGTTTGGCCGTCAGATGGCCAAACAACTTAATGTGCCCTCAACTCACGTCCAATACATGGCCAGCGCTCTGCTCATCCTCTCGTTCGCCTACCCCACGATCGAAAACTGGAATCTGCTACGCGCCCAGGATCTGTGGCAGTTTAATACCGCGATGTGGTACGGCGGAACACTGGTAAGAGTTGTAGGAATCCTGTGGCTGGTCAGCCTCTATCTGTCCGCGCGGAAAATCGATTTTAGAGTCGTGGCGCAAGTAGGCGTCATCTCCGTTGTTCTGATCAGCAAAGCTGTGGCAGTGCTGCCGATCATCGTGTTGACCGTGATCGCCTACCTTCTGGCGTTTTTTGCAACGAGCGGGAGCAGGCCGTGGCTCAGGGCGTCAGCGTTCATCGTGATACTCATCGGCGTCGGGATAGCTCTCGCAGATCGGCCCGAACTTAGCGAGGTATCCGCCCACCTAGGTGTGGTCAACCGTACCTCGCCCCTACTATGGATCAGTGCCGTCTTTGTCACCCTCGCAGTGTTCGTGTTGCGAAAGCTGGAAATTACCCGGTTCGCCATCATCTTGATAACACTCTTTGCTCTGATACACGTGCCGGAGCTGAATGACATTTTCGAAAATGCGTCCATGATCAGTTTCGTGGCGTCTCGAGCCCAAACGGCCTGCTATTACGCGTTAATTATCGCCGGCTTCGTGTCATTGTCACTACTGTTATTTGTGTATGCGCGCCAAAGCTACGTGCTCGTTCAATTCGTGCTCGCGGCGGCGATTGGTGCAAGCTCAGTAGCATCAACGGTCCCCGTCAACGGAAATCCGGTTAGCACACTTTCCTACATGGCAGATAACCCACGCATTATGCCCGAGGACACGGTCCAACTTTCGAAGCGGCTCGAAGAGATGTCAGGCGGCGAGCCGCTGAACGTGATGACGCCGGAATGGGTGGAGATCAAACATCGGCGGCACTATGTGGCAACGATCGTGCGAGTTTATGCTCCACACGTCCGCTCAATTTCCGCGATTCCTCGCTTCGGATCCGGGACCGATCCAGACTTCGCTAGCTACGGACTCGACCAGCAAGCTGCCTATGACAATGTGATTCGCAATCCAAGCGAATACCAGTTTGACGTTCTAGAACGAGAAGTATTGGACGAATACCCGATAGACGTAGTGGTACTACCCGGTGACTCGTTCGACGAATACGTAGCCGGATCCGAATTCGAACTGACCGAGCGAATCGGGGTGTACTCGATCTACGTCCGCGGCGAGCCCGCAACCTAAAACCACCCTGAATAGAGGGACGGTAGCTGGAGGCGTTCTCAAAACCAAGGTAGCGAGAGTGCCGAACATTCAACTCGGATAGACCGTGCGCGGGTAATTGTCGGCAGGTAAGCTGGAGGGCAAGCAAAAGGAGGAACATGCGCTGGACAATCATTGGGGCCAACGGCATGCTGGGGACCGACGTCGTCACGATGCTTCGTGAACGCGGCGAAGAGGTTGTTGAACTTGACCAACCCGACATCGACATCACGGACGTGGCGAGCGTGCGCACTATTCCGAGCTCCGACGTCGTCGTCAACTGCGCCGCATACACGGCAGTCGACGCCGCTGAAGAAAACGAGGCCACAGCCTTCGCCGTGAACGCTGTCGGGCCACAACTGCTCGCGCGCAAAACCCGCGACATGGGCGCCCGCCTCGTACACATCTCCACGGACTACGTGTTCTCCGGCACCGCCACCGAACCCTACGCCGAATACGGCCCGCTCGCACCCGCCAGCGCCTACGGCCGCACCAAAGCAGCAGGGGAGTGGGCTGTTCGTACCGAAACGAACAACCACCTTATTGTCCGCACCGCCTGGCTGTATGGCGAACACGGCAAATGCTTCCCGAAAACAATGGCTAAACTCTCCGACCAGCACCCCAAGTTGCAGGTGGTGACCGATGAAGTCGGCCAGCCCACGTGGACCCGCGACCTCGCCGATCTCATCTACCGGCTCATCGCCGCAGGCGCTCCCTCTGGCACGTACCACGGCACATCCTCCGGACAAACCAACTGGCACGGCTTCACCAAAGAGATCATTGCGGCCTACGGCAAAGATCCCGCGATCGTAGGGGAGACGACGGCCGCCGCGTTCAACCGGCCGGCACCCCGGCCGTCCTACTCAGTACTCGGACACGATAACCTATCCGCAATCGGTGTGGAGCCGATCGGCGATTGGAAAGAACGCTGGCAGGCGGCCGCTCCGGCCGTGCTGGCCTACCTCGGATAACAGCGGGGTTCAGAATGGCTTCGCGCGCCGGCATCGGCGCGATCAACGCTGACCTGCACGTGCTCTCCACCACTATCGTTTCACCATGTGGAATACAATTTCGCATGTTGGACGATTGGCGAGACAATAACCTGCATGTCTGAAAATGCACAACCTCAACGTTCAGCTGAAGACCGGGCGGCACTCGTAGCCGTCACCGTCTTTCCAGCTCTTATCATCATCGCTACGATTTTCGCGTTCGCATTCCCGAACGTCGCGTCGAACGTCTCACCACACGTGTCCATCATGTTGGGCATCATCATGTTCGGCATGGGCCTCACGCTCACGATCCCGGACTTCAAACTCGTATTCACACGCCCACTGCCGATCCTGCTCGGCGTCGTCGCACAATACGTCATTATGCCGGGCATTGCCGTCGTCCTCACGAAGGTGTTGAACCTGCCAGACGCCGTCGCAGTTGGCGTCATCCTCGTCGGATGCGCGCCGGGTGGAACGTCGTCGAACGTGATCTCCTACCTTGCAAAGGCCGACGTCGCCCTGTCCGTCACCATGACCTCGATCTCCACGCTGATCGCACCGATCATGACCCCGCTCCTCGTGAGCTGGCTTGCCGGCACCTACATGGACATCGACGGCGGCGCCATGGCATGGTCGATCGTCCAGACCGTGCTGATCCCCGTGATCGCCGGCCTTGTGCTGCGACTCCTCATCCCCACGGTCATCGACCGGATTCTGCCCGTGCTGCCGTGGATTTCCACGTTCGGCATCTGCGCCGTCGTCATCGGCGTCGTTCCTGGATCTGCTGGAGCGCTCAAGACCGCCGGTGCTACCATCTTCGCCGCTGTTATTCTGCACAACCTGTTCGGATACTTGCTCGGCTACTGGGCTGCGAAACTGTTCCGCTTCGACAACCGTGTGGCACGTACCGTGTCCAGCGAAGTTGGTATGCAGAACTCAGGCCTGGCGGCCACCCTGTCGAAGACGTACTTCACGCCCGAAACCGCTCTGCCGGCCGTGATCTTCTCGGTGTGGCACAACCTGTCAGGCGCATTCCTGTCGATGTTCTACCGGCGCTCAGCCGAAAAGGAACCAATCGCCAAGGAACCGGCCGCCTAGCGCAAACACGGGCTTCCGGGGGTACCTGTTCCGTTCCCGGGGTAGACAAATCGCCGGATTTGGTACCCCCGGAAGCGAACGTGTACCCCCGGAATGCGTGTCGGCCGCCAAGCTTCGCACATAGCCCGCCGGGAATACGTTTACCCCGTACTACAAGGGGAATCCATTGATCCGGGCTTGTCTTAGCCAGTCTTCAAAACCGCGCTCTGTTTTCACGTCGTTCCATACAAGGTGGAATGGGTGAATACCATGCTGGCGCAGGCGCCGGTCTCGATTTCCTTCGTTGGCGATAGATTTGCGGTAGTCGAGGTCGTCAAGCATGCGCGGGTCAAGTAGTTTTATGTTGCCGTCGAACTCGTAGGCGATCTTGTTCTTGCGATCTAGGAAGTCGACCCGATCTACATGCTTGTCAGACATGAAAGACACCTGCGGTTCGACCTGCGGCAAACCAAACTGGTGGATTCTTAACCTCGTCAGAGACTCGCCCACAGATTCCACGCGGCTATCCATCAGGGCCAAAACATCACGCACTCGGTTAGCACCAATAAACCGTGGCATGCGCTCATAGATACTGGTGATTTCTTCGCGAGTCGCCAAACCTTCGTGCAGTGCGAAATTCGCGCACGCCAAAGCGTCCTCTGTGCTGGCGAGCCGGGCGAGGTCTATCACGGTTTGCGGCGGGCTTGACACCTCAATCCCGCAGATCGTCACGGTTTCAGGCGTCGTGGGTGCACGATAGGTCTTCACGTTTCTAGTTTTGTTATGCCAAAACCCGGGTGGAACTTGGCGAACAAGTTCTGGAGGGTGGGGCGACGTCGTCGGCAAACCAAGTAAATGCGCGGCGGTGTGTCCGGCGTACGGAGCGGGAACATGAACGTGCGTGTCGTCGCGGCGACGCTCCAGATAGTCCACTGTCATGAGCGTGAGCAGCTGTTCCCTGTCCCACTGCGGTGCGTCTGGGGCAATGCCCGGACCGGCGTAACCAGGCAAGATAAATCCGAGGCCACGTTTGAAAACATGCTCCTTGAAATCAGAGCGACTAGAAAAGCCGGAGTCCTTAAACCGAACGCCACGCGAGCGCACTTGTTCAAAATGAGTTTCACGTCGAGCAACCCAGCTGGGTAGCAGGGCAGAAGTGTTCACTTGGGCAGCAGAAGAGGTCCTCTTGGGTGTAAATGTGAATCGACCGAACTCAGTTTGCATGCCACGATCGTATGCATTGTTACGCGTGTTTTGATGCTAGGCGCTGCGGTTTGTGGACTATAAGTGCAGTTCTATTGCTGTGGATATGTTTTACATGCTCGGAAGGCTCGGCCTGCGGAGCGTGCGGGCGGTTTGTCTGGTTCTCGAATGCTTCCGACGTCGTCGTTGAACTTCCGGGGGTACCTGTTTCGTTCCCGGGGTAGACAAATCGCCGGATTTGGTACCCCCGGAAGCAAACGTGTACCCCGGGAATGCTCGTGGGAAGCCTACTTTCCATACTCGAGCAGGCCGAGCAGGTAGTCGCCATACCCGGACTTGACGAGCGGTTCGGCGCGGGCCGCGAGTTCGGCGTCGTCGAGGAAACCCATCCGCCAAGCAACCTCTTCGGGTGCGCCGATCTTCAGCCCCTGCCGGGCTTCAACCGTACGCACATACGAGGTGGCATCCGCAAGCGAGTCGAACGTGCCGGTGTCGAGCCAGGCGGTGCCACGCGGCAGAACCTCAACGGAGAGCTTGCCGGCCTCGAGGTAGACCTTGTTGACGTCGGTAATCTCGTATTCGCCGCGCGCGGACGGCTTGAGGTTCTTCGCGATCTCAACCACGTCGTTGTCATAGAAGTACAGGCCGGGCACCGCGTAATTCGACTTCGGCTTTGCCGGCTTTTCCTCGATAGAGAGCGCCTTGAAGTTCTCGTCAAATTCAACGACGCCGTAACGCTCCGGATCGTGCACATGATAGGCGAACACGGCCCCGCCATCCGGATTCGTGTTACGCCGCAGCTTGGTGCCCATGCCCGGGCCATAGAAAATGTTGTCCCCAAGAATGAGCGAGGCCGGGGAACTGCCAACGAAGTCGGCGCCGAGCACGAACGCCTGCGCTAGCCCGTTCGGCACCTCTTGAACCGTGAACTGCAGGTTGATACCGAACTGCGAGCCATCGCCAAGGAGACGGTGGAACTGCGGAGCATCTTCCGGAGTTGTAATGACCAGGATGTCTTGGATACCGGCGAGCATGAGCGTACTCATCGGGTAGTAGATCATCGGCTTGTCATAGACGGGCACGAGCTGCTTCGACGTGCCTTGAGTAATCGGATGAAGACGAGTGCCGGATCCACCAGCTAAAATAATTCCACGCATGAACACATTATGGCTTATTCTGTAGCGGAAGTGATCGAACTTGAGAGGAATGGCGTGGGCGTGAAAAAAGAACGTGCGGCGCGGCTGAGTGCGGAGGATCGGTCGGCGCTCGTAGCAGTCACAGTGTTCCCGGCCATCATCGTCATTGGTGCGGTGTGGGCGTATCATTTCCCGACGACGGCAGCGCACCTAACCCCGTACGTGTCACCCGGTCTGGGGTTCATCATGTTCACGATGGGTCTCACGCTCACACTGGAGGACTTCCGGCGGGTAGCTGAGCGCCCGCTCGCAGTGGCACTCGGCGTGGCCGCGCAATACGTAATCATGCCGCTGGCCGCGATTGGGCTGGTGCATCTGTTGAACCTGCCCGCTGGGATCGCGATCGGAGTGATTCTTGTCGGTACGGCTCCTGGAGGTACGGCGTCGAACGTCGTGGCCTATCTGGCGAAAGCCGACGTCGCACTGTCCGTCACGCTGACCACCGTGTCAACCTTACTAGCGCCGGTGTTTACCCCGCTGCTCGTACAGTGGCTGGCTGGCACACTCACCGAGATCGACGGCGGAGCAATGGCTATTTCGATCTTGAAAACCGTGGTCATCCCCGTGGTTGGCGGCGTGCTGTTGCGCCTACTCATCCCGCGGGTGATCGACAGGCTGCTGCCCGTGCTGCCATGGATATCGACAGTGGGGATCACCCTCGTGGTGGCAGCGCTCGTACCCGGCTCGGTGGACGCCCTCCGCACGGCCGTCGGCGTCGTGTTCGCCGCGGTCATCTTGCACAACCTGGCAGGTCTGGCCTTCGGCTACGGCGTGAGCAAACTGACCGGGCAGGAAGCACGCACATGCCGCACCGTGTCGATCGAAGTGGGCATGCAAAACTCCGGGCTGGCGGCCACGCTCGCAAAGACCCATTTCCCAGCCACGCCCGAAGCTGCCTTACCGGGCGTGATCTTCTCCGTGTGGCATAACATTTCAGGCGCGCTCATCGCGCTCATCTATCGCCGCCGGGCAGAGGCACAGGCGCGCACCCAGGCCGCGCCAGACCACGCGAGCTAGAGCTCGAGCACCGTGCCCTTTTCCGCGGCGGCCACTTCGGCCGCGTCACGACCGTCTGCGACGAAAACCACGGAAATCTCGCGTTCGAAAGCTAGATAGGTCAGCGCGATTGCCTGTGAGAGCGTGGCATCCTTGACGACCACCCGGTCGGTCGTGGGCACGTCGTGAAGCACGTGTGCCCAGAACGAATAGTTCGAATCGCCGTCCACACCTTCGACCAGCAGCGCATCGGCCTGGCCCATGACGTCGGCAGTCCCGTCGGCAACCCCGTCCGGCAGGTCGCCCTCCCACGCGAATCCGAAACTATCCAAGTTAAGGGCGACGACGAGGTCTCCCGGATCGTCCGCACTGACCGCGGCCGGTTCGTTTGTGACGATAATGGTGCCCGGTTCGCCGTCGTCGACTTTTTCGCGCCCCACGACGACGAAGCCGCCAGCCACCAGCCCGCCAAGTGCCCATGTGAGCGCCTTCCAGTGCGGGGGCAGGTCGAGGACGATCCGGTTGCCGGGGAAAAGATCGCATTCCTGTTCGAGGTAGTTCGCGATTTTGGCGACGTGGTTAGCAAACACTTTCCCGGATAGTTCGGTGCGCCCATCCTCGCCATACCAGACGAGGGCGGGCGAGGTGCCAAGCGCAACGAGCGATTCGTAGAGGGTGGTCGGTGAGGCGTGGGTCATGAGTTACTCCCAACATGGTCGAAGTCTTGCGGTTGAACGTGATTAAGTGCGTCGAGGGCGAGCTGGGCGGCCTCTTGATGCGCGGCACCAACATAGTGCGGGCAGGCGAACACACGCGAGGTGGCACGCGTGTGGTCGGCATTCAGCCCGACGACGATCCCGCCAGCCGCCTCAATGAGTGCGATACCAGCGCCGATATCCCACGGCTGAGTGGCCATGCCGCAGGTGGCGCCGAAAGTGCCATCTGCAACCCCGGCCAGGTGCAGGGCTGTTGAGCCGAGGCGGCGTACCGATTTCGTGCCCCGCAGGAGTACTTCGAAGCCGCGCATTGCGCCGTCGTAATCGTCGATCCGGTCGGCGGGTAGCCCGGTGGCAACAAGCGTGCGGTGCGGCGGCTGGTCTGTGACCCGGATCGGCTCACCGTTCTCATAGGCGCCGGTCTCATCAGCGCGGTACATGTCACCGGTGGTCGGCTGATAGATAACACCCATGATCGCGCGGTCTCCACGCACAGCCGCGATCGATATGCACCACCACGGCAAGCCGGATGTGAAGTTCGCCGTGCCGTCTATCGGATCAACGAGCCAGACGACGTCGTCAGGCCCGGCAACAGCTGGCGTGCCGCTGGCGTCGATGAGCCGGCCTTCTTCTTCACCCAGCAGCAGCGAGCCGGGAGCGGACTCAAAAATGATCTCGCGGATGCGTTGTTCGGCACGCCTGTCGTGAACCGTGACGGGATCGTGGAAGTCACGCTTGTACTCAACCGGGCCGGGATCAGCGAAGGCGGCTAGAAGCTGCGGGCCTACCGCACGGGCAGCGTGCTGTGCGATGTCAGCGAGCGCCGACGCCGTCAGATCCGCAGGAGAAAAAGTCATAGCCCCATGGTGTCACGCCTGAGATGAAAGCGGTAAACTTTTCCCCGACGTGCGAAATGCCCACGCAACTTCCCGGCTGTGAGAACCGTTGAACGGTTGTGGAGTTATCTCACACTTTGCTCGAAAAACACGCGGCAACACGCCGGTAAGCGTGGCAAAGTGTTCAAACCGTCTTGACTTTATCGGCTTACATCGTTGTAATTTACATAGACATTAATGACATTGGAGGTCCACATGAGGCTGTCGAAAGCCGCATCCTCGCTCCAGCCTGCCGGGGCGGGGGAAGATCCCAAATTAGCACAGGCGCTAATGGAAGGGATTTTCGATCTCGGCTACGGCTTTGCCGATCAGGGCGCGCTCGGTTGGATGGAACACGCCCTGTGTGCACAGACGGATCCCGATATTTTCTATCCCGAAAAGGGCGGATCTACTGCTCCGGCTACGTCAATTTGCAAGAACTGCGCGGTGCGAGCCGAATGCCTCGAGTACGCGGTGTCCAATGACATCCGCCACGGCATTTGGGGCGGCACGTCCGATAACGATCGCAAGCGTATGGCACGTGAACGTAAGGCGGCGCGTGGCGGAGGCCGGTAAGTGAACCTGGCACGTGAAAAGGTCACGGCTATCGTGGTTAGCCACGCCCGTGACCTTTCTTATTTGGATCGAACACTGGCCGCCTTGGCTGCGCAAACGCACGAGCCGGATGAGATCGTCGTCGTGCTTCCGAATCTTGACGCCGACGCCGTCCAGCCTGTTCACACGCATCTGGACACGGATTCGGAACACGTGTCGATTAAAACGGCTAGCGGCGACAACCTCGCCCAGATCACCGCCGAGGTTGATACCGGTGATGCGGACTGGCTGTGGCTCGTGCACGCAGATAGCGCTCCGGAACCAGACGCACTCGACGCGCTACTACGCACCGGAGAGTCCTCGAAACGTGTTGCCATCGTTGGGCCAAAGCAGATCGCTTGGGAGGATGCCGACGCGCCGATCGTCTTAGAAGTTGGAATCCGTGCCACTCGCACCGCACGCCGAGTACCGGAGATCGAACCGGACGAACGCGATCAGGGCCAATACGATTCGCGTACGGACGTGCTCGCCGTGGGAACCGCGGGAATGCTCGTGCGCGCCGAAGCGTGGGAAAAGCTCGGCGGGCTCGATCCGCACCTCGGCCCTTTCGGTGATGGCCTCGAATTTTCCCGCCGAGCCCGCAGAGCCGGCTACCGGGTGGTTGTTGAGCCGCAGGCCGTGGTGCGCCACGCACGTGCAGGTTTAGGCGAAGCGGACGAATCCTTTGCACCGCGCAGAGCGGCACAGCTGTACAACGCGCTCCTTGCAGCACCCGGCCCGGCACTTGTGTTCATGGTGGTGTACTACCTGATTGCCGGCCTTGGGCGGGCAGTTGCCCGGCTCGTGTTCAAAGAGCCAGGCCTAGCATGGGCAGAGCTGAAGGCCGTTGCCGGAATGCTCGGCTTGCTACCCGCGGTCAGACAGGGCCGACGTCGAATCGCCAAGGTGGCCACGGTCGGCCCGGACGCGCTTGCCGAACTTGAAGCAAAACCGGCAGACATCCGTGCGGCACGCAGGCAGTCGCGGCGTTCGCGCAAAGAAGCGAAAATGATGGCCGAACAGCCAGATCCGCTTACCCTCAAAGCACGTGCAGACCTTGCGATGCACACCCGGCGCGGAGCAGTGCTCACCGCCTTCATTGCGGTCGCCTTCGCCATCGTCTTCCATCTGCCCACCGCCTCCTCGGGAGTGCTATCCGGTGGCGGGCTGGCAGAGGATCCGATCGTGGGCACCGAACTGGCACGCCTTGCCTGGCGCGGCTGGCTAGATTCCGGCGCCGGATACCCCGCACCACTCGACCCGCTGTGGGTGACCACCCTACCCGTACTCCTTCTTGGCCAACCCTTCGGGCTCACTCTCGGCGCGCTAGCAACCGCCATGGTCTACGCAGCCATCCCACTAGCCGCCATGTTTGCCTACCTAGGCGCGGGCAGGCTGAGCAAATCGTGGATTGTACGCACGGTTGCCGCAGGCGTGTGGATGGTTGCGCCGTCGTTCATCGACGCCCTACACACCGGCCAAATCGGCGCCATCACCGCGCACACGCTCCTCCCGCTCGTTGTCTGGTCCGTGGTGGGAGCCTGGCGTGGCAGCGCGTCAGCACTTGGGCTTGCCACGCTCACGTTCGGCGTGGTGGCAAGCGCCGTACCGGTCTACGCGCTGGTGGCGCTCGCGGTGGCACTTGCTGGCGTGGCATTCCATTCTGGGCGCAGACTGCGGTGGCTGTGGCTCCCCGTGCCGGCTCTGCTTGCACTCGCTCCTACATTGAGCGCAGTGCTTAGACACTCGTGCGACGACGTCCCTAGCGCCCTGGTACGCCAGCTGCTGTTCGCCCAGTCGGGCGTGCCGGTGGGCGCCGGTAGTAGTACGGCGATGATCGACGCGATACTGGCAGACCAGTGGGCGTGGATACCGCTGGCAATCATCTGCGGTGGTGCAGTGTTAGCGCTCTTGCGTATCCACCGGATGTGGTGGATACGGTTCGGATGGCTCATAGCTACTGCAGGCATCCTGCACGCCTCAGCTGCGGCGTCGACCACGATCGCCACCCGCCCGGTGTCAGGCGGATGGGAAACCGTGGCAGGATCACCAACAATCGGTCTATCGCTAGCGTGGCTGGGTATTTGGCTTGCCACCGGGTATGCCGCCCACGCCCTTCGCACAGCCATGCGGAAACGAAACTTCGGCGCCACCCAGATTATTGGCGGGCTGACGATGCTCGCCTTACCGGTGGCTACTGTTGTGCTCGGCGGGCGCTGGCTCACCGCCGTTTACGACGCCGAACAGGTACTTGGCGATCACGGCCCGGGCGTGCCGGCCCTCGCCGTCGAAGCAACCACCAAACACGAACGTGTGCTGGCACTGACGATGGACGACGCCGTGCAGGCTCACGTGTGGCGCGGCCAAGGCTATGACCTGCACGAATACGCTCCCGCACGGCAGCTTGCCACGCTACAGCTGACAGGGCCGGAACCGGCGGCTGGCACGGAACAGGTGGCTCAGCCAGACTCTGATCTGGCGACCGAGCACCTAGAAACAGCAGTCCTTGGTTTATTAGGCGGCTCGGAGACGGCCGCGAGCGAGCTTGCTCAGCACTCAATTTCTGTAGTGCTCGTGCCGGCTGAACATTCCTCTGAGCAGGCACGCAATGAGCTTGTGGGGCGTTTGCAAGCCGTGCCCGGGCTCCAATATGTGTCCGACGGGGAAACGGGCGCATTTTGGCGGGTCACAGCTCCCACGGACCGAGTGTATGCCGAGGATGCCATCACGGCCTCCGGCGTGGTCGGTGGTAGCGGAGAGATCATGGCAGGCCAGGCCCGAGAACTTCGCCTATCTGAACGGGCTAATCCGCGGTGGCAGGCAACCGTGGCCGGCCAGAAACTCGAACCGGTAGGTACCGCGTGGTATCAGGCCTGGCACATTCCAGCCGGCACACACGGCCCGCTCGTGGTGAGCTACAACGATCCGCTCCACCGTGCACTCACCTTCAGCCACATGGCTGTGCTGGTAGCGAGTTTCGTGATGTCCTTGCCGATACGACGGCGTAAAGGCGGTGTTGAATGAGCTGGGTCAACAAACTGACTAAACAGTTGGTGGCAGCTGTGACGGGTGCGCTCGCGCTCGGCTTGGCCGCCGGAGCTGCAACGGCCGGATATCGCGCCGACAGGCAGGCCCCTGAGTTCATTGCCGCACCGCGAGCCGAAGTACCGCACACAGACGGCGCAATCGTGTGTACGGGTGGCGTGATCCGGGCCGTGCAGGGCGGAATCAACGTGAGCGACGTCGACGAAGCGATCACCGGCTGGGCCGGTGCCTACAGCTCACACAGTGCGGCAGCGAAGCCCCTCGGTGGCGGATCAGATACCGACGGCGCACCTACCAGCGCTGAGTTCACGGGCGTGTTACCAGCTGATGCGCTACATACCTCAGACTTGGGAGTGCCCGCACTAACGGGTGCGATCCACACCGGTGGCACTGTGGTGACCGGCGCGAACACGCACAGCGCGGCAGCAGGCGACCTGCGCGGAGTGAGCGTGAATCCGTGTCAGTGGCCGGCAAACACGGTGTGGCTTGTGGGCGGGGCATCCGACGTCGGCTCTTCGCTGAGGGTGACGATCGCCAACCCGGGTAAGACCCCGATCACCGTGGACATGACGGCGCTGTCGTCACGAGGCATACTCGACCTAGGCGCAAATTCGCAGGTGGTTCTCGCTCCTGAATCGACCCAGAGCGTGGTCTTGGATGGGCTGATCCCCGCCGATCCGCGGATCGCCCTCCGGCTGGCGAGTGCCGGCGGGGCGTTTTCTGCCACCATGCAAACAGCAACCCTCGAGGGCGTGACCCCTGCGGGGATCGACACGATCACTCAGTCCGAGGCGGGAACCAAGCTGGTCATCCCCGGCCTGGTCATCAACGCTGCCGCGGGTCAAGAAGACTCCACGCTGCCAGACCCGGCATACAGCGCCACCTTGCGCGTGGTTAACCCGAATGACGAGCCTGCCACGGTCAGTGTTGGCGTGCGCGGCACGGGCGGCACTGAGCCGCTGACAGGGGGAACCGACGTCGTCGTCGCAGCCCAATCCGTCCTCGACCTGTCACTGGACGGGATCGCACCGGGCGCCTACGCGATCGACGTCACGGCAAATCGCGGCGTCACCGCAGCCGTCAACGTCACACGAACAGACGAGGCCGGCAAGGATGTCGCATGGCTTGCCGCCACCGAACCCGTAAGCGGCACGGGCGCTGCCGCGTTCGGCCCTCTTCCAGCCAGCCTCGTGCTCGTTGGGCAACAGGCCACGTGGATTGCTTACGACGACGCCGGAAACGAACTTACCCGTGAACAGGTCACCATCGACGGCACAACGGTGGTGCAGATGCCCGAGCAGGCAGCCTTCGTGTCAGTCGACGCCGACGACGTCTACGCCAGCCTGTGGATTACGACCGAACATGGCATCGCCTCAGTTCCGCTCATCCAAGATATGAGTGCAAGCAGCTCGGTCAGGCTCACGGTCGGCAACTAAAACGTCGGCATGTTTCTCGGCAGATTCTCCCGCTAGTCAGCTAGTCAGCAGATTCGGCAGACTGGGCCGAATGTGACTCCCCACCGGGAATGACCGTAAACCGCGGGCGCGCATGCGGGCGCCGGTTGACGTCAGCTGGCCGGCGAATCTCACGCTGTGCAGGCTTGGGAGGGGGAACATCGCGCTGTGAGGCCGCCCGGATCGCATCCGCAAGGGCAAGCAGATCATTATCCGACGGCGGGGGATCATCAAACTCGGTTTGCAAACGCACCATCTGCCAGCCCACCGGAACGGTCACGGTTTGGGCATGCTCCTTACACAGGTCGAGTGCGCCCGGTTGGGCGACGGGCGCGAGCGGGCCGATCACTGCTGTTGCTTCTTTATACCCGTACGTCATGGTGGCGACGGCGGGATTCGAACAGCGATCACGGGAGCATTTTCGGATGGGACTCACGTGGTTAACCTTAATCGCTTACGTGTAAAAATCGGGCGAGGCGCTAGGGTGGAGGGTATGGATATTCCACGCAGATCACACGCCCCACGCAGGGACCGGCATGGGCGTGGGCCGCGCGGACCACTCCTGCCCATGTCCGTTCCCGCTTGGCGCACGCGAGCCGACCAGTTCGACGATCTGATAGCCTGGGAAATCGGCGAGTTCAAAAAACACCTCGGCCGGCGGATCGACAGGCTCGACTTCGGGGTGATCGACGTGCCCGGCAGCGAGCCTGCACCCTGGGAACGTGGCGTACCCCTAGCACGCTTCCTACCGTTTGAACGACCAGCAAAAATTCACGGACGGATCGTGTTCTATCGCATGCCCATCCTGCGTGCGATGAACAAAGAACCCGATCCGCGCATGTTCATCCACGTGATTGTGACCAGCCAGATAGCAAGCGCACTCGAGGTGCCACCTGAGGAGATCGACTATCTGTGACTATCCGGTTAGTCCGTAGGGCAGGTGAGTGACGTGCCTGTGCAGTCTCATACGCCGCTCGCTTAGCCGTTCGTGCCGGCGTCGTTCCACGTCATAGCGGACGACGGTGACTGCTTCAAGGAAGTGCTCCGGATTCGTACCCCACGGCGGTGGTGGCGAGACGTACTTTTCGCAAGCTGCGGCAAGGGTACGCGCGTGTTTGGCCCGGTAGTCGGGCAGCAGACGCTCGCGGTTCCTGAGAAAATCAGTGACGTTAAGCGAAAGCGCGGTAGGTAGCGGGCGGGTCTGTGCCAGGGAGGCCCATTCGGCCAGCTGCTCTGGCATCGTCACGTCCGGCTCCCACGTTTTACCCTTCGGCCACCGCACCACATAGGTGCCCGCTGCCATGTCGCCAAGGCGTTGCCCACGCTTGGACGCGAAAGAAACGATCGTTGCCAGCGTGCCGAACGTCAGGAGCACTTCGGCAATCCCCACAGTGGCACGAATGAATGATTGTTGCATGGTGACCGTGCCGCCGTCGATCGTCACAACGCGCGTTTTCGCTATTGCTTTCCCTAGCGACGAACCCCCAGTAATTCCGGTGATGAGGGCGGGCGTCAGCCAGAAGAAGACGGCGATCGAGCCAATGACGATCGCCATCGCGAGCGCTTCGGTCATGCTCCAAAAGAAGGGAATCAGGTTGATCAGGAAGATGATCCAGCCAATGACGAGCAGGCCGTAGTCGATGATGGCACTACCAACGCGGGTGAGGGCAGTTGCCGCAGGAAGTTCCAGGGCCACGCCTTCACCGGTGATAATCGCATCAGGGGGTGCGCTACTGTTAACCGTCACCCTCCAAGACTACCTGCATCTGGGGCCGAACTTGTGGCACTGTAGTGGTATGGATTCTCTCGCGTTCGCCAAAGCCCACGAAGACCAGTGGGAAAGGCTGCGCTACTTGACGGACAAACGCTCGCTGACGGGCGCCGAAGCCGACGAGTTCGTACAGCTGTATCAGGCTGCCGCCTCCCATTTAGCTACGATTCGCACGCAGGCTCCGGATCCGGATGTGGTGCTCACATTATCGGCAACCGTGTCGAAAGCTCGCGGCCAACTCACCGAACCGCGAGGCGCAACCCTTCGTAGCTTGTGGCGAGAAATCACGGAAACGATGCCGTATGCGTTCTATCGGATCCGGTGGTGGATTCACGGTGTGACGCTGGCGTTCCTCGCCGTCGCCGCGATCGTTTTCTTTTATTTCGCCACGAATCCAGATCAGATCAACCTGCTGGGAACCGACACCGCACTGCGCCGTTATGCTGACGAAGCTTTCGCCGCCTACTATCGCGAATACCCGGGATTCGATTTCGGCGGGATGGTGTGGACGAACAACGCGTGGATCGCGCTACAGGCCATCGGCGGTGGCGTGACGGGTATCTATCCGGTGTGGATACTGTTCCAGAACGCGGTTTCCATTGGGCAATCAGCAGCCGTCATGAACTACGCCGACAACCTGGACGTGTTCTTCAAACTCATCCTGCCGCATGGACTCATGGAGCTGACCGCAGTTTTCGTGGCCGGAGCAGCCGGGATACGGCTCTTTTGGGCACTCCTCATGCCCGGTGATCTGCCGCGTTCACGTTCGCTTGCCCGGGAAGCTAAGTGGACGATGCATGTAGCATTTGGGCTGATTGCCGTGCTCTTCATCTCAGCTCTCGTCGAAGCGGGCATCACCCCAAGCTACCTGCCGTGGCAAGTGAAAATCATGATTGGCGCGGCTGTGCTTGGCACATTTTGGACGTGGGTATACATCTTTGGCAGGGAGGCCAGTCGCAACCAAGAAACGGTAGCCGAACGCGAGCTGGTCCAGTACGCCGCGTAGCGCTGGGCGGCGGCAGCGTCTTAGAGCCGTCCGCGCGCTTTGAGTTCGATATAGGTGTCGACGACGGCGGTCGGCAGCTTGTCCGCCTCCGCCCGTACCACGAAGCCCCCTGCACGTTCGATCGTGCGCATAAGATTCTTCGCCTCGATCTGGGAACGCTCGTAGGCGGCTTGGTCGAACGCGTCTTTAGCTTCGGGTTTGTCTGGCCACTTAAAAGGCTCAGCCTGCGCCGAGCCAATAAGCACGGTGTGCGACTGATCGAGCTGCGCTACGGCGTCGATGAGCCCGGATGCCGGGGTGCCACCGCCGAGAGTCGTCAGAATAACCACGAACGCGGGCCTGTTCGTCATCGTCGCAATCTGGTGGGGAAGACCAGTCCAGTCAGTAGCATGCAGGCTCGGTTCAACATCGGCAAGAGCGCGTGCCACGTGGTGAGTGATCGTGGCCGAACGCTGGCTGAGCAGCCGGGCCTGAACGGCGTCGGACAGCGCCACAACGCTCACCCGATCGCCAGCACGCTGGGCAATCGCACACTGCAAGAGCGCCGCTTCAATGAACGCGTCAAACGCGGGCGCGTCCGATACCCGCAAAGCACCGGCCCGCCCGGCGTCTAAGACCACGATCACGTGCCGATCACGTTCCGGGCGCCACGTGCGCACTACGGTCTCGCCAAGCCGGGCGGTTGACCGCCAGTCGATCGCCCGCACGTCGTCGCCAGCCACGTATTCACGCAGCGAATCAAACTCGGTGCCCTCCCCGCGCACAAGCAACAAGGCACGCCCGTCCATCTCACGCAGCTGACGTACTCGAGACGGGATGTGCCGCCGCGCTGTAAACGGCGGCAGCACGGTCAGCTGCCAGTCGGTGGGCATAGACCACTGGCGCCCGGCAAAACCGAGTGGCCCGTTCGTGCGGATCGTCACAGCATCAGAATGGGCGGTACCCCGCCGGGATGGCGAGTACACAACCGGAAACGTCTGACTGCTTTGTGCTCGCAACCGAAAATAATGACGGGATGGGGAAACGTTCACCGACGGCGGCCAGGCATCACGTAAGTGCCCGGTGATCGTGCGCCTCGTAGGGTTAACGATCGTGAGTTCGGCGCGCGCCTCCTGGCCGACCCGCGTGCTGGCCGCGCCCGTGCGCGTCACGTTCAGGCGCGTCGGCGACGGGGCGAGCGCGGCGTCCAGCACGCACAGCGCCGCAACAATAATGCTCACCATCACCGCGGCAGAAAAATCGTTGAGCGCGCCGGCAAGAATCACCCCGATAAGCGAGGCGATGACGGCGGGAAGGCGAATAAACATCAGCGCGGCACCGGCACAGAATTGAGCACTGATTCGATGACGTCGGGCGCCGAAATTCCATCGAGCTCGGCCTCGGCATGCATCTTGATCCGATGATTGAGAGCAGGCTGGGCAAGTGCTTTGACGTCGTCGGGGGTAACGTACGCGCGCCCGGATAGCCATGCCCAGGCTCGCGCGCCGTGCAAAAGCGCCGTCGCACCACGCGGTGACACGCCCAAGGCGACCGCCGGCGCTTCCCGCGTAGCCCGCACCAAATCAACAATGTAGTCAAGAATCTGAATGCTTGCCTCCACGCCAGCAACCTCGCCACGGGCAGCCAGCACGTCGCTTGCCGTGGCCACAGTTTCCACCTGAGCAGACGTGAGATCAGTCGGATCGAAATTCGCGGCGTGCCGGCGCAACACCTCTACCTCAGCCTCACGGCTCGGCAACGGCAGCGACACTTTCAGCATGAACCGATCCAACTGCGCCTCGGGAAGGGGATAGGTGCCCTCGTATTCGACCGGGTTTTGCGTAGCAACCACCATGAACGGCTCGGGCAGCGCTCGCGGATCGCCGTCAACCGACACCTGGTGTTCAGCCATCGCTTCCAGCAGAGCCGCCTGTGTTTTGGGCGGTGTGCGGTTGATTTCATCAGCGATCAGCAGGTTTGTAAACACTGGTCCGGGCCGGAACGTGAACTTCCCATCCGACGAACTGTAGATGAGCGAACCAGTAAGATCGCCAGGCATGAGATCTGGAGTGAACTGAACCCGTTTCGCATCCAGGTCGAGGGTAGCGGCGAGCGTGCGCACGAGCAGTGTTTTTGCCGTGCCCGGCACACCTTCCAGCAACACGTGCCCTTCACACAGCAGACCAATGAGCAAACTGGTGACGGCATGATCTTGACCAACCACAGCCTTGGCAATCTCGGTGCGCAACGCACCAAACTTTTCTGCGCTAGCTGACTGGGCAGGCCCGTCCGGTTCAGGCTGGCTGGGCACGGGACGGAACGAGCCGTGGGGCATGAAACTATTGGACATTGAGATCCCTTTCGAATCTACGTAAATCGGTAGCGAGGTCTGTAAGTTCTCTATCGTTGTTGACGCGCCGTTCGTAGAACAGATCGGCGACGACGTCCGGCGGGTAACCGCTTGCCTGAGCGAGCGTTGAGATGACGACGTCGGGGTTCGCCTCGGCGCGGATTCCGCGGCCGCTTCCCACCCGCGCGATCGTTCCCGCACGTAGTGCTTGAGCCGCGTGCTGATGGTTCTTGCCTCGCTGGTAGAGGATCGAGCGCCCGCGCGTGGTTTCCGCGGCGGGAACCACAACGGGAAGCGGTTCGGCCACGAGTTTGCCAAAGCGTCTACTGCGGTAAAGCGCCCACCATCCCAAGCTCAGTGCCAGGGCTCCGGCCACGGGATAAAACCAGTCAGGAAGTCCCGCAGACATTCTCGAGCGCCTGGGGGCGTCCTCGTCGCCGCTGCCGGACACCCAATACACGTGCGGGTGCGCGCCGAGCTTGCGCATCAAGAACGCCGTATTGCCCGCCTGCGCGAGCTTCGCGTTAGTCAAAATCGAGGTGTCCGCCACGAGGGTCACGTGCGGGTTGTCTGCCGACTGTACCCACGCAAAGCCGCCATCAGCGGGGAAACACCCGGTCACAGAGCGTGGATCATCGGGGACGAACACGGAGGAGATCGGCCCAATCGTGCCAGCTGCCAGCGCATCTGGATCATCACATTTCGGCGTGAGCAAGGTGGGCTGAAGATAATTCACATCACCCTCGAATCCCCACATTTTAAGTAACATATCGGCAGTCACAATGATGTTCGCGCGGGTGGCGATCAGATCTTTTGCGAGCGTGTCACCCACCATGGCCTCAGGGTCGATGAGCAGCGTCGTCTCCGGCGTGGCCAATGTGAGCGCCTCAAGCGGGGTCACCTCAGACACTTTAACGCCGTGATCGCGCAGAATCTGAGCGAGCGCATGCGTGCCATCTGGCGCCGCCGACTCCGGTGACAGGCGCCTGCCTTGAGACGGCAAACGCACCACGGCGATCACGAGGATGCTGACGATCACGATCACCGCAATCACGATGGTCGAACCTGTTGACCTCCGCTTTGTCATGCCACCACCTGCGCCTGTGTGACCTGGCGATGCAACTCGTGTAATGCCCGTACGTCGTCGCCGCCCGCCTTGCCATGCCAGTAGTAGATCTCGTTGAACGTCGTCGCACACCTGGTAAACAACGGCATGTTGCCCAGCGTGTCACCGCCGGCGCGGGCCGCTTCGAACGCCGTCATTCCCGGGATAACCGTGATCAGCTCACGTTCATCAAGCAGGCGAACAATCCCGCGATATAGTTCGACGACGGCGAGGTTCAGATCGCCAGCACGCTCGGCAGCCTCAGCCGCGGCAAAAAGTTGTGCCGAGGTCCGATCGTCGTCGAACAGGGCAACCCGAGCGGTGCGGCTTGCGCGAGCCGAACCAACGCGTCCGCGGCGAACTGCTAGCACGATGACGAGCGCGATCAGAAAGAGGATCACGCCAATCACGATGTAATTTCCGGTACCGCGCTCGGTGGGATCAAGGTTGATGACGATGTCTTCAAAAATCTCGCCAAGCCAGGTGAAGAACTTGGTCAGCAGCGTGTCTTCGCCGAGGTACATCCTCTTCGACAACTCTCGTTCAGCAAGGCGGCGAGCCTCATCCGAATCCGGAGTAAGCGGAGTGAAACCGTACGGCGTCAACAGGGGGATCATGCTAGTACGCCGTCTTGTCGTCGTCGCCTGAATACCACTGCGGCCGCCCATCCCACGGTTCCGCATCGAACTGCCCGTAGCCGCCATATTGGCCATAGGAGCCCGCTGACGACGGCGGGTTGTCTGGCGCCTGAGAGCTCGGCGCCTGCTGCGCGGCTGGCGCGGTGGAAGCGCTGCCGGGGCTGTGCTCAGCATTCGCGCCGATATCTGTTGGGACGTGGAACTCAGGGCGCTGATGGAAGTTTTCGCGCTTCATCCGCATGTTGACGTAGACGAGGTTCGTGGTCGCCGTCAAAACCGGGGTAATGATCACCGACGCCGCGAGCGACGTGACCAGCGACGACACAATCGTTGACGGCATGGAACCTCCCGAGTTCAGGCCCATACCCGTCACCAGCCCGAGGATTATCGCCATCGCAACGCTGAAAAAGAAAACGATCGCGCCGAGCGCCAAGTAGAGCAAGATGAAATATCCCAGCTGGCCCTTCGTCAGCTTCCACGAGCGTACAAGCGCAGCGCCTGGCCCAATATCCTCGGCGATCATCGCCGGCACGGTACACATGAGGCGGTACATGAACACGAAAAGGGTCACGAACACGATCGCCAAAAACAGCAAGAGCCGCATCACGCTGCCCGATTCGCCACTAAGAAGCAGGTAGCCGATGAGCGCGAAACCAAGGACGAGCCCACTCGTCAACAGGAACGTGATAACGACTAGCCCGATCAGGCGCAGGAAAATCCGCCCGATCTGATTGGTGGCCATACGGAACGTCTCACCAATCGTCAGCTTTTTCCCCTGAACTGACGCTATCGTGACCCGGACGCCAGCGATCAGGACGATGAGGTAGGAAATCCCTCCAATAAGCCCCAGGATGATAAGCAAACCAAGCGTACCGTTAAGCGAGGCGTTGATAGCGCTGCGGGTCGGGTCGGTCACCACCACCAGATCGACGGGGCCGTTCAGGAACAGCGCCATAGCGAGAACCTCGATGGCGCTAGCCAGCACGTTGACGATGATCGGGAAGACGATAAACGGCGCCGGATTGAAACGCACGAGCCGCAGCGCAGCATCGAGAGTTTCGCCGACTGACAGCGGGCGCATCGGGATGACTGTGCGCCAGCCGCTGACGAATGTATGCGGATTGACCTTCACGGAATCAGGATCGTTAGCCCAGGCTGACATGCGGATACCTTTCGTCGTCGTTCTAGTGTTAATTTACCCGAATAGTAATCGTAAATCCCCGCCGTCTATCATTCGCAAGAATGAGATCTTTAACTGGTATAATGGCGATGTTTGGCAGCGCGAGGTAGGGGCTAACATGCACATTCTTGTCGTAGACGACGACCCGGCGATCACCGAAATGGTTGCGATCCTGTTGGAAACCGACGGCTACGAAGTATCTGCGTGTGCGCATGGCGACGCCGTCCTACCGCTGTATCGAGCACAGCGCCCTGATCTTGTGCTCTTGGATGTCATGTTGCCCGGCATGGACGGCGTGTCGGTGGCTCGTGCCCTGCGTGAAGAATCTGACGTGCCGATCATTATGATGAGCGCGAAAACTGACTCGGTTGACGTGATCGCGGGGCTGGAAGCTGGCGCGGACGATTACGTGACCAAACCTTTCGAAAACTCCGTGCTGTTAGCGCGCATTAAGGCGCGCCTGCGCCGCCAAGAACCTGAGTCAGACACGCTGAAGATCGCCGATCTCGTCATCGATCCGAAGGCTCACGAGGTTCGCCGCGGCGATGAAGTTTTACATTTGACCCCGCTGGAATTTGATCTGCTCAAGGTGCTCGCGAGCAAGCCCTACCAGGTGTTCACACGTGAGGAGCTGCTTGAACAGGTGTGGGGATACCGGCATTCATCTGACACGCGCCTAGTCAACGTCCACATTCAGCGCCTGCGCGCCAAGGTGGAAAAGGATCCGGAAAACCCCGAGGTCGTGTTGACCGTGCGCGGGGTTGGGTACCGAGCAGGATCTACAGAGCAGTGAACTTGCCAGCGCCGGCTGGCGGGAGGTTCCGTTCACTTACTCGCCGTATCGGTGGGCTGCGAGAACGGTGGTATTCGTCCCTATCACTGCGGGTGATCGTCAGCATCGTTGCGGCCGGTGTGATGGGAATCGTCATCATGGGATTCGCGATCACCGCACAAGTGCGTGCATCTGTTTTTGACGCCGCAGTCGACGCCGATGTCGAACAGTTTTCAACAGACGTCCAGCTCGCACAAGATCGCTTTGGTGCTTCTGCGCCATCCGCTGGGCGCACCCAAGAAGTAGCCAACACGCTCGTAGCTTCCATGTACGATCCGACGCGCGGAGTGTTGGGTGCCGTGCTATTGCGCGCTCCCGATCAGCCAGCGATGGCAACCCAGATTTTCGAACCGGCCACCGCGTCAGCAACACGTGTGCGGTCGCTCATCACCCCAGAGTTACGCGAGCTTGTGCTTGAAAGTTCCGAGATCGGCTGGCAATCAGTAGGTATTCCCGATGGCGATTCGATTCAGCCCGGCATCATTATTGGCACCACGATCGACATCCCCGGTGCTGGTCTGTACGAAATCTACGCGGCTTATTCGATGGCCAACCAAGAAGAGCTCATATCAAGCACCACCCGGGTGATGTGGATTTCTGTTGCCGTGCTGCTCTTCCTGCTGGGCGTGGTGACGTGGGCAGTGATGCGCTGGGTGCTCTCCCCAGTGCGCGAAGCGTCAGAAAATGCGCGCCAGCTTGCCGACGGCGAATTCCACACGCGCATGGAAGTCAAAGGATCAGATGAGATCGCCCAGTTGGCAGAATCGTTCAATCAGATGGCGGAATCCTTAGAAACACAGTTCACTCAAATGGAGCGGCTATCGAAGGTGCAAACCGAGTTCGTCTCGGCGGTCTCGCACGAGCTACGCTCCCCGGTGACGACCGTGCGTATGGCCGGCCAGCTCATCTACGACAAACGCGAGGAACTGCCTGCCAACCTGAAACGTGCCGTTGAGCTGCAGTACAGTCAGCTGCTCAACCTGGATGCCACGCTAGCGGACTTGTTAGAGATATCCCGATATGACGCCGGCGGCATGACCTTGGCCACCGAATCAGCGGATGTAGGCGATCTCGTGGCTGAAGTGATCGAGGCCGCCGAACCGCTCGCCCAATCGAACTCGGTGCAAGTGAGTTTTACTATCCACGGGGACACGCAAGCAGAGGTGGAGCCACGCAGGATCCGGCGCCTCGTACGAAACCTGCTTGTCAACGCGCTTGAACACGCGGAAGAAAAGCCAGTCGACGTCGTCGTGCAAGCTAACGACACCGCTGTCGCCGTCATGGTCCAAGACCACGGAATCGGAATCTCATCAGACCAGATCGAACACGTTTTTGAACGGTTCTGGCGAGCGGACGCCTCGCGCGTACGAAAGTCGGGAGGCACGGGCCTGGGGCTGACAATCGCACGTGAAGACGCCCAAATCCACGGGGGAACGCTCGAAGTGGCAGGTGAACTGGGTGTGGGAGCAACCTTCCTGCTCACGCTGCCGAAAGTTCCACACAGCTCTTTCGTGCCGCCAATACCGCTCACGCCTCCCGCTGCCTGCGAGCCACTTGCAGAAGATGAACCCGCACCGGAAAGCGAGCCTGTACCCGAAGAAGACCAGGTGAGCGGAGGTGCGCTGTGATGACGTCACGCAAAACACGGTGGATCTGCACTCTGGTCGCGCTGGTGATCGCTCTTGCCGGATGTGCAGGGCTACCGGTGTCAGGAGAACCACAGCGTGTGTCACGTCCAGATAGCCCAAACGCCGGCGTGATCATCGACCCGCAAGGCCCGGCACAGGATTCATCTCCCGAAAATCTTGTGACGGACTTCCTACGAGCCTCCGGTGCAAGTGTGGCCGGAGACTTTTCGGTCGCCCGCCAATTCCTCACACCCGAGGCTGCAGCACGGTGGAATCCGGCCACGGAGTTACGCATCTACCAAGACACCCAAAACCCGGCAGTATCGCAAACCCGCAACGGTGCAATCCGAGTAAGCGCGGCCGCAGCTGGCACACTCGACGACCGCGGCCGCTACACGAGCGCCACCCCGGATGCGATCCTCAACGCGGAGTTCTCCCTCGTCAAGAACGCGGAAGGCCAGTGGCGAATAGCCACGCTTGACGATGGCATCATGATTCCCTCCTCGATTTTCCAATCCCTGTACGCCGAAACGATCCTGTACTTTTTGACACCGGATCGCGCCGCACTCGTTCCCGAAGCACGCTGGTATTTGAATTCGAGCCAAGCTGTTTCCGCGGTAGAAGGTCTGATAGGAGGCCCCTCGCAGTGGTTGGCCACTGGCGCGCACAGCGCACTTCCCGCAGAAGCCTCGCTCACCACCCGAGGCGTGACCATCACCGACGGGGTTGCCCATGTCGATTTTTCAGCCGATGTAGCAACGCTCCCAGAAGCTGATCGCATCGCTATGGAAGCGCAAGTATCCAAAACGTTGATGAACGTTTCCGGAGTGCAGTCTGTGAAGTTAACGTCGCAGGGGGCAGAACTTGATATCCCAGAAAAGCGTGATCTGAGTTCATACCCCTATTCGTCGTACACGCTGACCGGGTTGTCCAACGGACTACCCGCCACGGTCAGCAGTGGAACAGTCACGCAGATCTCCGCTCCAGAAGGCCTAGCGCTCACGGCCATTGCGCCGTCGTATTCCGATCCGGCGTCCTGGGCAGCCGGCCTTGGTAACGGCGGCCAGACGATTTACAACGTGAGCCTTAGCGGCGACGGCGCGAGCCCGATGATTCAAGGTACCAACTTAGTGGCGCCCTCTGTTGATCGGCACGGCTGGGTGTGGACGACCGAGCGTGAAGCTAACGCGAAGATGCAAGCTTTCCACCGTGACAGCGGGCAACACGTGGTGTTCGACGTGTCCTGGTTGCAAGGCTTAACGGTCCGTGACATCGCCGTATCACGGGAAGGTGCCCGGATGGTGGTTGTGGCCGAACGTGACGGCCAAGCTCAGATGATTGCCGCGGCGATCGCCCGCGACACCGCAGGGGTTCCGATCGAGATCGGTGAACCATTGCGGTTTGGCCAATCCCAATACGATGTGGCAGATGTTGCATGGACGTCAGAGGTTCGCGTGGCAGCGCTCGCGCGTAATCAGGGGACGAGCACGAGCGGGGTCGTCACCGTGGGGCTGGGAGTGCCCGGCGCTCCGCTGGCAAGCGCAGATAACGTGGTGGCGATCGCAGCGGGTAGAGGCACCGACTCCGTCGTCATCCAAAACGCCAACAACGACCTGCTCTCCTACGACGGCGCAGGCTGGCGAGTCATTGCCGAAGACGTGACGGCGCCGGCCTATCCCGGCTGAGCGAGCCTGCATAGCTTCTTGCATTCCCGGGGTACACGTTTGCTTGCCGGGGTAGACAATTCGCCGGATTCGGTACCCCGGGAACGAAACATGTACCCCCGGAATGCGGTAGACGTGACCCCTATCCACAGCTCGCCGGATCGCCGTGCGGGAAGAGTGCGGGTCATGCCACGGTTATCCCATGGAGACAACGGAATGGCTCACGCGGCTGCGCGACGTATGGAATGACGCGCTGGATATTGTCTTCCCACGATCATGTGCGGGATGCGGACAGTGGGATGAAGACCTCTGCGCGCAATGCGCTGCACTGTTTTCAACCACGTGGTACCGGGTGGATGAGCAACTGCCCTATCTCAGCCACGTCGACCCCGAAGGAGGACCGGACATCTCGCCCTTCCCGGTTTTCGCGCTAGCTGACTACGCGGGCGCCGTAGCCCAGGCTATCGTTCGCTGGAAAAACGTCGCCGACCAGCGGCTTGACCGCGCCTTTTCGGACGTGATTGGAAGAACCGGCGTACCGCAGATTCCTGCCCAACGCGGACCCGCTACGATCGTCGCGGCTCCGTCGTCGGGAAAACGAACCCGGCAAGGTCGCTTCGTCGCGGGCGTGATTGCCCAAGCGCTCGCGGATCACACGGGAGCAAACTACGTGAACGTGCTCCGCCGCGGCCGGACCGGGCGTGTGCGAGGACTAGAGGCGCGCGGGCACAAAACACGAAACGTGGCCGTCGTTCACGGAGCGCAGTTACGCGGACGCGACGTCGTCATCGTCGACGACGTCGTCACCACCGGTGCCACACTCGCCGGGGCTTCGCGAGCGGTGAAATCTGCAGGAGGGCGCGTGATCGCTAGCTTCGCGCTCGCAGCCACTCCCAACCCACGATGAGTTCGTGCGTTGAGTCACAAAAATAGCGTATTTCTCGTATACTAATGTCATTAAAACTTTCGGTAACCAGAAGGTCAAAACTGCTGGTGGAGGTGATGAATAGCTCGCTTGGAGCGAGAACATGTTTCGGGGTTGAGACCCACATTCAACAATGGCCATAGGAGGTCATCATGGAAATCGTAGTCACCGGTAGGAACACCGAGGTCAAGGGTAGCTTCCGCGCACACGTTGAAGACAAGCTTGCGAAGATCGAACAGTTTGCGCCCCACACTCAACGAGTCGAGGTGGAGATCACGCACGAAGCGAATCCTTCCCAGGTGGAAACGTCGGAGCGGATCGAGATCACGGTTCGCGATAAGGGGCCGGTGGTGCGCGCAGAAGCGTCCGCCTCAGACAAGTACGGGGCGCTCGATCTAGCCGCCCAAAAACTGTTTGAACGGCTACGTCGCAAGCACGAAAAGAAGAAGAATCGGCGCAAGGGAGACCGGCGCGAACAGCCCGTGGCAGATCTACCCATCGAAGAATTGTTGGCAAAGCCGGCACCGGAGCCGGAGCCAGAAGACGAACGGCGAGTACCAGCCGAAGTTGGTGAAGCTGTTGAGAGCCAGCTCGGCGATTCACCGGCCGTGGTACGTCAAAAGCTTTACGAAGCTAAGCCCATGTCGGTTGAGCAAGCGATCGACGAAATGGAACTGATCGGCCACCCGTTCTACCTCTTCATCGACGAAGAGACGAAACAGCCCTGTGCCGCCTATCGGCGTCGCGGATGGACGTACGGCGTCATCCGACTAGATGCCACCACATCAGACTACGGGCCTGGTGCGGAATCGTAAGAAACGCTATGTGAGAACCGCGGTGGCGGGTGACGATTTGGTCACCCGCCACCGCCATGTCATAGGCAGAACATATCGTGCCAACTAGGATATGAGGGTCTAGACCGGGCGGCTCACTTAGCGTCCGGTGTCCCGCCGGCTTGCCCGGCACGTGCCGAACATTCGGTGCTTACGATCGGAAGAGGTTTACGTGGCCAAACGTTCACTCCATGTAGCAGTCATTGGGGCCGGCCCGGCTGGCATCTACGCGTCAGACATCCTGTCCAAATCGGGGATTGACGTGAAGATTGACCTGTATGAGAAACTGCCTGCCCCCTATGGTTTAGTGCGCTACGGCGTCGCCCCGGATCATCCCCGTATCAAAGCGATCATCAGGGCACTTTACAACGTGCTCAAGCGCGGCGATATCCGCCTGGTTGGTAACGTGGAGATCGGCGCTGATCTCGATCTTGATGAGATTCACGAGCATTACGACGCCGTCGTGTTCGCCACCGGAGCCGATCGGGACGCCCCGTTCAGCATTCCCGGTTCGGACCTGCCCGGCGTGTATGGTGCCGCCGATTTCGTGTACTGGTATGACGGCCACCCCGATTACCCGCGCACGTGGCCGTTGGAAGCCGAACAGATTGCCGTGCTGGGCGTGGGTAACGTGGCTCTCGACGTGGCACGTATGCTCGCCAAGCATCCGGACGACCTCATGGTCACCGAGATCCCGAAGAACGTGGAAGACGGCTTCCGTGCCTCACCGGTGACTGACGTGCACGTGTTCGGCCGGCGTGGGCCCGCCCAAGTGAAGTTCACGCCTATGGAACTGCGCGAACTCGGCCAGCTCAACGACGTCGATATCATCGTCTACCCCGAAGACTTCGACTACGACGAAGGTTCAGAACAAGCCATGGAAGCTTCGAAGATGACCCGCCAAGTAGTCGAGCAACTCACGGAATGGGTGTTCCAAGAAGAAGAGGACCTGACGGCGTCGCGTCGAATCCACATTCACATGCTGCAGGCACCCCACGAAATCCTCGGCAACGGCAAAGTGGAAGGCATCCGCATGGAACGCACCGCGTTGCAAGGTGACGGCTCGGTGAAGGGGACCGGCGAATACATCGACTACCCGGTGCAAGCCGTCTACCGTGCCGTCGGCTATTTCTCCTCCCCGATTCCGGGTGCGCCGTTTGACGACGAGCGCGGTATCGTCCCGAACGTCGAAGGCCGCGTCACCGACGGCCCAGGCGGCGATGTTGTGCCGGGCATGTATGCCACTGGCTGGATTAAGCGCGGGCCGGTCGGCCTGATCGGCTCAACCAAGTCGGACGCCCAGGAAACCATCGGGCACCTCATTGAAGATTACGAAGCCGGTGTTCTTCACGCGACCACGGACGCCGTGGGTTGGGAAGAAACCCGCAAGGTGCTCGAAGAGCGCGGCGTGCGATACACCACGTGGCACGGCTGGGAGTTGCTCGAAGAATACGAGAAAGCACTCGGTGCCGAACAGGGACGCGAACGGATCAAGGTTGTGGAACGAGAGACGATGACGGCGATTTCCCGCGGCGAAGAGCACGACGGCAAACTCTACTGAGAAAGCCGCCCCGTGAAAGTGTGACCAGCACGGCAGCCGTAAAGCGCTTTTTGGTTTGACACCGACACGGGTGAGTTTGCTAATCTCAATAGTCGCATATGGATCATTCCATAGCGAGGCGGATTGACCGAGCGGCCAATGGTATCTGACTGTAAATCAGACGCGAAAGCTACGGGGGTTCGAATCCCTCATCCGCCACAGCTACGAAAGTAGTCACGCGAATGGTGATTTCCATCCGTAAATGTTGGAAAGCATGCCAACACTGGTAGGCTTGCCAACGCCGCCCCGATAGCTCAGTCGGCAGAGTGTCTCCATGGTAAGGAGAAGGTCGAGGGTTCGATTCCCTCTCGGGGCTCAAACCATTCTTGGAAGGATTCCTATCCAGGAATGTTTTTGGCGAGGTAGCTCAGTTGGTCAGAGCGCACGACTCATAATCGTGAGGTCGCGGGTTCAAACCCCGCTCTCGCTACGACCGGCAGGGCAGGGTGCCTAGCCGAGAAGCAATCCCGCTTCAATCCAACCGAACGTGAGGAAAACACAGTGGCTACTAAGTCTGCAGACGTTCGCCCCAAGATCACCCTCGCATGCGAGGATTGCAAGGAGCGCAACTACATTACGAAGAAGAACCGTCGCAACACGCCGGATCGTCTCGAAATGAAGAAGTACTGCCCGCGGTGCAACTCGTCGACAGTGCACCGTGAAACGCGCTAGTTCGCGCGGCGATTCCACTGCGCAACGAGCCCGGTCAACCCGGCGTTGGGCGTGGATCAGGAAGACCTCCGCATCGCGGGGGTCTTTTTCGTATTCGGGCTGGGCGAGTGGTTGGGCTCGGCGAGTGGCTGGCCGGGCTCGGGTAGACTTACAGGCGGTAATGAAGGAGGGCACAGGTGCAGTTTGATCCCCAGGTCAGCACGGGCGAATATGATGCCTTTGTGACGGCGCAGCCGCAGTGTAACGTGTTGCAGTCGCCGCAGTGGGCGCAGGTCAAGTCAGGCTGGACGCATCTGCTCACCGGGTTGCGTGACGACGACGGCGCGCTGGTCGCCGCCGGTCTGGTACTTCGCCGCCGGCTGCCGTTCGGCTTTAGTTTTTGGTATCTGCCCCATGGCCCGATTCTTGACTATGAGCGCCCCCAGGCCTTGGAGACGTATCTGCGTGAGCTTGGCGTCTACGCTAAAAAGGCGCGGGCTGTTGCCGTGCGAATTGATCCGCTGATTCCCGTACGCCACGCACCCGTTGATGAGCTACCTGAAGAACGTGATGAGCGCGCACTTGCAATATTGAAGCGAATCGAGGCGGAGAACTATAGGCATCGCGGGTTCACGATGAGTTTTTCTGAGTCTTTCCAGCCGCGCCATATTCCGGTGGCCTATGCTCCGGATGGCGACTTTTTCGCTAGCCTTCCTAAGCGTTCGCGCACGATGGCGAACAATGCGAGAAACCGTCACGTTGAGGTCATCCACGGGGGTGTTGAACTGTTGGATGACTTCGTGGATGTTATAGCTGACACCGAGAAAGCGAAGCAGATCAATCTGCGTGCCAAGCCGTATTACGAAAAGATTTTGAGCGCTTACGGGGATGATGCCCGGATTTACCTCGCCAAGCTGGATATCGTGGCGACGATCAACAAATATCGTTCGGATATCCGCCAGGCCGAAGAGCAGCTCGAGAACACCAGCGCCGCTAAGACGGTTAATCGGCTGCGTGATCAGATAGCGGGCACCACGAAGCGGCTTGCTGAATTGGAAGAACGCCATCCGATTGACGGGGATGTTGTTACGCTCGCGGGTGTGCTCATGGTGCGTTACGGGCCGTCTGCGGAAATGCTTTATGCGGGAACCAATCGGGATTACGGTAATATCCCCGCGCAGCATCTGCTGTGGGTGGAAGCGCTGAGCGATGGGTTTGCAGATGGGATTCAGGCCGTGTCGCTTGGCGGGGTTGATGGCACGTTGGACGATTCGCTCATGCGCTTTAAGTCCCGTTTCAACCCGAAGATTTTTGAAAAGATTGGCGAATTCCAATTGGCGTTGCGCCCGCTTATTGCTCGCGCGATTGACGTGTATACCCGCAGATAGGAGCCACATGTCCTGCTCGATACCTGAACCGTCTGAACCAACCTCTACCGTTCCGCCCGTCCCGTCCAGCCGTATGACCGGCGAGGAGAGCCTTGCTCAGATGACGACGATCGCCGTGGGCGGGAAAGCCGCGCGCGTCGTCACTGCTACGACTGAAGACGAGCTCGTGGACACGATCGCACAAGCCGACCACGAGGGCACGCCCGTTTTAGTACTCGGCGGCGGTTCGAATGTGCTGGCATCCGACGAACCGTTCGACGGCGTCGTCGTGCGTGATGGCCGGCGTGAGATCACCACACTGGGCGACGACGGATGCGGGGGAGCGCAACTGCGGGCGACTGCGGGAACGCCGTGGGACGACGTCGTCGTTTACGCTGTTGAGCACGGATGGATGGGTGTAGAGGCGCTGTCGGGGATTCCCGGTTCGGTTGGGGCTGCGCCCGTGCAAAATATCGGGGCATACGGGCAAGAAATTGCGGAAACGCTGGCGTCGGTGCGCGTGTATGACAGAGCGGAGAAGCGCATCCGCACCCTATTCCTGTCGGACCTCAAGTTCGGGTATCGCGATTCGATACTGAAACGCTCGATTGGCAAGTTTGGGGCTTCGCCGCGCTATATCGTGCTGTCGGTGGAGTTGCACCTGCGTAGGGCCACGCTGTCCCGCCCGGTGGGTTACTCGCAGCTTGCGGGCAAGCTCGGTATCGACCTTGGTGAGCGCGCCCCCAGTAGCGACGTGCGGGCAGCCGTGTTGGAGTTGCGGCGTTCGAAGGGGATGGTTCTCGAAGACGCCGATCGCGACACGTATTCTCTGGGCTCGTTTTTTACTAACCCAGTGTTGACCGAAGCTGAGGCGGCGCAGCTGCCGGAGGAAGCTCCGCGCTTCGGGGTGGCCAAACATGATGCGGTCAACCAGATCGGTGCGGCCGCGCCGCAGATTCCCGGCCAGGTGAAAACCTCAGCGGCGTGGCTTATTGATCATGCTGGATTCCACGCGGGCTACAACATGCCCGGCCCGGCCGCCCTGTCCACGAAGCACTGCCTTGCACTGACAAATCGGGGCGGGGCGAGTGCCGCTGATATTGTGCGGCTTGCCCGTGAGGTTCGCGACGGCGTGCAGGCCCGGTTTGGCGTGCGGCTTGTGCCTGAGCCGGTGCTGGTCGGTCTAGAGATTTAATCCGCAGATGGATTGACTGCCAGCCAGTCGTCAACCTCGCTGAGCCAGCACTGTTTCGACTCGGCACTTGCCAGCGACGCCGTAATGGAGGCTTTCGCAAAACCGGCGAGTTCGGCGTCGGAAAAGCCCTGATCGCGTGCAATCTGGTACTGGTCGGTGAGCCGAGACAGGAACAGCAACGGATCGTCGGCTCCGAGGGCTACCTGTGCGCCGGCGTCAGCAAGGCGGCGTAGTGGCACGTCGCCTGGTGAATCGTAAACGCCGAGCTGCACGTTCGACGTCGGGCACACTTCGAGCGCGATCCCGGCGTCAACAATGCGGGCAAGAAGCTCGGGGTCTTCTGCGGCGCGTACGCCATGCCCGAGCCTCGTGGGCTGGAGGTGGGTGACAACTTCGCGGATGTGGTCGGGCCCCAGCAGTTCACCGGCATGTGGCACGGAGGCGAGCCCGGCCCGGCGTGCAATCTGGAAAGCTCCGGCCCATTGGGACGTCTGGCCGCGCCGTTCGTCGTTGGACAGCCCAAAGCCGACCACTTGGCCGGGCCCATCCCCGGCATGTTTTGCTGCGAGGCGTGCGAGTGTACGAGCATCAAGCGGGTGCTTGATCCGCGAGGCAGCCACAATAATTGCCACCTCAACTCCGGTTGCCTGCGACGCCGACGCCGCCTCGTCTAACACGATCTCAAGAGCGGGCGTGATACCGCCAACGAAAGGAGCGTACGACGTCGGGTCGATCTGTAATTCGAGACGGCGGGAGCCTTCTGCGGCGTCGTCGGCAGCGGCCTCCCGGACGATCCGGCGCATTGCTTCTTCGCTGCGGACCACTTTGCGGGCGGCGTCGTAAGAACGTTGGAAACGGAACCAGCCGCGTTCGTTCGCGGGAACTTGAAGTGCCGTGGCGTCGGTGAGATTCGCCGGCAAACGGATGTCCTGCTCCGCTGCAAGATCAACAAGCGTGGACACCCTCATTGATCCTGTGAAGTGCAAATGGACATGCGCTTTTGGCAAGGTTTTCAAATCCCGCATGGCCTCATTCTAGCCACGCCCTACCTGCCCATACACTCCGGCGGTTTGAACGGAGCCGGAAGACCTTCTATAAAAGACATATGGCAGGAACACGGAGTGAGGAGACCCGGGCGCTCAGGCTACTCACCGGCCAGTCCGCAGGAGAAATGCTACGCCTCGGATTGTCCGACCTTGGCATCGTGCGCTCGTGGCACGTTCATGCTGTCAATCACCGCCCCGGCGCAGGAATATCCGTGGGTTATTCGGTGGTGTGGGACGAGTTCACGGGAACAAACCGCAATGAACGCATCCGTGGCGACCTCTACGTCGTCGCCTCAACCGCCCGTATTGCGCCGGATCTGCTCAAACTGGCAGGCGCTCAAACCCTGTATGCCGATAACCTGCCGGTCCATGTGTGGCAGTTCCCGCACGATCCCGAACTGCCCGCACTCGAACTCGCTTGCGATCCTGAGAAGCTTGGCAAGCACGTGAACGACGACGTCGAAGTTGAGCTACTCAGTTACCGCCCAACACGCAGGGCAGTCGTCCGCGCGAGCACATCTGACCACGATATTTACGCGAAAGTGATCCGCCCGGTAGATGTGGCGCAGCACGTCCAGCGCCTGCACATCTGTGAGGCGGCACAGTTACCGACCCCGCGGCTGGTTGGCTCCACTCCTGAGGGGCTCATTTTGACAAGCGCGGTCACGGGTAGGGCGCTCTCTGCCGCTTACGTGCGCGGTGAGAACCTTGACGCCACCTTCGAATCGCTGTCAACCACTCTCGATTCCCTGCCACTCATCGGACGCGGCCTGAAACGCCGGCCCGCATGGTCCGAGCGAGCCGACCAGTACGCAAGATCGATCGCAGCGTCAGCACCGGAGCTCGCCAGCCGGGCACGGCAAGCCGCCGCAGACATCACCCAGCTCCGCGCAGACGCAGACCTCGGCCCGCTCACCGCCACACACGGCGACTTCTACGAAGCCAACATCCTCGTCTCACCCGCCACCGGGCAGGTGACCGGCCTGCTCGATCTTGACTCGTTCGGCCCGGGATACCGCGCCGACGACTGGGGCTGCCTGCTCGGACACCTATCAGTTCTGCCCAGCCTCAACCCTAAATACGCAGGGCTTGGCGCACTAGCTCAGACGTGGTTTGCTCGAGCTCGTCGCGAGGTTGATCCGGTTGCGCTCGCGGCCTCCTCAGCCGGCGTCGTGCTCTCACTCGTGGCCTCAGCACGCCAACGCGCCAGCACCAATTGGAAGAAACAGGCGCTGGCGCGTATGGACGTTGTTGATAGCTGGCTGGCACGCGCGGGCGTGCGCTGCGCCTAGCCGAAGAGCTTTTGCAGGCGCTGGGCTCCTTCGACGAGGTCGTCGTCGGACAGCGCGTAACCCATTCGAATGTAGCCGGGGGCGCCGAAAGCCTCCCCGGGTACGACTGCCACTTCGGCCTCGTCGAGGATCAACTCGGCAAGCTCCGAGGTGGTGTTAGCCACCTTGCCGTTGATCTCCTTGCCGAGCAGGGCCTGCACGTTGGGGTACACGTAGAAAGCGCCGGTGGGCATGGGGACCTCGAAACCGTCGATCTCGCGGAGCATCTCGACGAGCTTGCGACGACGCCGATCGAAGGCCTGCTTCATGTCTGCCACAACCTCTTGGTCACCTTCCAGAGCGGCGATCGCCGCACGCTGAGAGACGTTGGACACGTTGGAGGTGATATGCGACTGGAAGTTCGCCACCTTCTTCATGACGTCGGCCGGACCATGCATCCAGCCCACGCGCCAACCCGTCATCGCGTACGTCTTGGCCACGCCGTTGACCACGATCGTCTGGTTCTGTAGCTCCGGTACTTCGGCGAGGATGTAGGACATCTCGCCTTCGTAGACGAGGTGCTCGTAAATTTCATCGGAGATCACCCACACGCCGTTATCGAGCGCCCACTGGCCGATCTCCCGCAGCTCGGCGGGGGAGTAGACCGCGCCCGTCGGGTTCGACGGCGAGCACATAAGCAGCACCTTCGTACGTTCGGTGAGGGCCGCATCGAGCTGGGCAACGGTGACCTTGTAGTCCTGATCCGAACCAGCCAGCACTTCGACGGGCACGCCGCCAGCCAGGCGGATCGCCTCCGGGTAGGTGGTCCAGTACGGGGCCGGCAGGATTGCTTCGTCGCCGTCGTCAAGCAGCGAGACGAACGCCTGATAGACGGCCTGCTTGCCGCCGTTCGTGACGATAATGTTGTCCGGATCAACGACGACGCCGCTGTCCGCCTTCGTCTTGGCCGCAATGGCCGCGCGCAGTTCGGGCAGTCCCTTAGCCACGGTGTACTTGTGGTTCTTCGGATCGACCGCCGCTGCGACTGCAGCATCGACGATGTGCGCCGGCGTCGGGAAATTTGGCTCGCCCGCGCCGAAACCAATAACCGGCTTACCCTGCGCTTTGAGCGCTTTCGCTTTCGCGTCAACCGCGAGAGTGGCCGATGGTTGCAGCGCGGCGAGGCGCTGGGAAACTCTGTTCTTTGGTTCTTGTGCCATGCTTGTATCGTGGCAGAAATCGCCGGTTCGTGCACGGACGTCCGGCATGTGTCCGCAGATGAACGTGGTGAGAATTACAAGCTCGAGCCCCACCGTGCCTAGAGTTTTGGGATTCTTCTGACTACAATTGTGCGAGTTGCCAGTCTGGCAATCCTAAGGCTTCGTCAGGCATAATGAAGTGACAGGCCATAGGGTAGTGGCGCAATTGGTAGCGCACCGGTCTCCAAAACCGGCGGTTGTGGGTTCGAGTCCCTCCTACCCTGCTCAGAAGGCGGCCCAATCGATGGGCCGTTTTCCACATAGACCGAGAGGAGACAACCGATGAGCCGTGCAGCAAGCGGATCATCTCGCGGGCGTGAGTCCGTTGAGAAGAAGAGCCTGTGGCAGCGCATCGTCACGTTCTTTAAGGAAGTCATCGCCGAGTTCAAAAAGGTGCAGCGCCCAACCCGTAAGGAGTTGTGGAACCTGTTCCTCACCGTCATTTTCTTTGTGACGATTGTGATGATTTTCGTGACGATTCTCGACGTCGTCTTCAACCAGTCGATGTTCTGGATCTTCGGCTAACGCCGGTGCTAACTGAAAGTAGGGAGAATGTCTGAGGAAGAATTCGCAGTCAACGAGCTCTTTTCCGACGCCGAAACGGCCGACACCACGCCTGTGGGTGAGGTAGCTGACGCCTCGGAGGAAGTGGAACTGCCTGACGCTCCCGAAGTTGACGAGTCCGAGGCTGCGGACGACGTCGCTGAAGATACGGCTGAAGCCGAGGCAGACGGCGTCGCTGACGAAGCTGAATCCGCTGAGGAAGACGACGGCGTGGTCACCGAAGAAACGGTGCGCAAGCGTATCAAGGGCCTACCTGGCGACTGGTATGTGCTGCACACGTACGCCGGCTACGAAAAGCGCGTCAAGCAGGATCTCGAATACCGTATCCACACCCTGAACATGGAAGATTACATCTTCGAAGTACAGGTGCCGATGGAGCAGGTCTACGAGGTGAAGAAGGGCCAGCGCAAGCTCGTTTCCCGCGTGCGGATGCCCGGCTACGCGATTGTGCGTATGGAGATGACGGACGACTCGTGGCGTGCCGTTCAAGACACGAACGGTGTGACTGGCTTCGTTGGTAACGGCCGCGATCCGGTTGCGCTCACGGAGCGTGAAGTCGTGCAAATGCTCACGCCCGTCGTCGAACAAGAAGCTGCTGAAGCGGCCAAGGCTGCAGGTAAGCCGGTTGTTTCTGGCGCCCCGCAGGTGGTCGCAGACTACGAGGTTGGCGAAACCGTGACGCTCACCACCGAGCCGTGGGTTGGAATGCCAGCTACAATTTCACAAGTTGACGCGGCGAACCAGAGGCTCACCGTGCTCATGACTCTTGTCGGCCAGGAAACCCCGGTCGACCTGTCCTTCAGCCAGGTTAAGAAGATGGACTAGTTCGGGCACTCCACCCGAACTGCTGGCGGCTTCGGCCGCGGCGCCACCTCTTGATCACTGTTGGACGCCCATCATCGTTGCCATGATGATGGTTCCCTAGTAAAAAGAAGGATCAAATTATGCCTCCCAAGAAGAAGGTTGCAGGTCTGATCAAGCTCCAGATCGAAGCTGGTGCTGCATCTCCTGCACCGCCGATTGGCCCCGCTCTGGGTCAGCACGGCGTGAACATCATGGACTTCGTCAAGGCGTACAACGCTGCTACCGAGTCCATGCGTGGAAACGTCATCCCGGTCGAGATCACCGTGTACGAGGATCGCTCGTTCGACTTCATCACGAAGACCCCTCCGGCCGCTGACCTCATCAAGAAGTACGCGGGCATCAAGAAGGGTTCCGGCGTGCCGCACACCGACAAGGTTGGGCACCTCACCGCAGACCAGCTGCGTGAGATCGCCAAGACGAAAGAGCCGGACCTCAACGCCAACGACATCGACAACGCCGCCCGCATCATCGCCGGCACCGCGCGCTCGATGGGCGTGACCACCGACGAGATTTAAATCGCGACTACCAAGTTGCCGTGGTAGAGCCTGGAGCTGGCTCGTTTCCCACGACTGCCGAAGGAGAAAGCAGAATGGCAAAGCGCTCAAAGAACTATCGCAAGGCCGCTGAACTTGTTCAGCGCGGCGAAGTGTACACCCCTCGCGAGGCGTTCGACCTCGCTAAGAAGACCTCCGTGACCAAGTTCGACTCGACTGTCGAAGTGATGTTCCGCCTCGGCGTTGATCCGCGCAAGGCAGACCAGCTTGTTCGCGGCACGGTCAACCTGCCGCACGGTACGGGTAAGACCTCGCGCGTCGTCGTGTTCGCACAGGGCGCGAACGCCCAGGCGGCACTCGACGCCGGAGCCGACGAGGTTGGCGACGACGACCTGATCGCCAAAGTTGAAGCCGGCTGGACCGACTTCGATGCCGCAGTGGCAACCCCGGACATGATGGGCAAGGTGGGCCGTCTTGGCCGTGTGCTTGGTCCGCGTGGTCTCATGCCGAACCCGAAGACTGGCACCGTGACGATGGACGTGGCCAAGGCCGTGTCTGACATCAAGGGTGGCCGGATCGAGTTCCGTGTTGATAAGCACGGTAACCTCGCCTTCATCGTTGGCAACACGAGCTTCGAACTCGACCAGCTGCTCGACAACTATGCAGCTGTCCAGGAAGAAGTTCTGCGCCTGAAGCCGGCATCGGCCAAGGGCAAGTACATTCGCAAGGCCACCGTGTCCACCACGATGGGCCCGGGCATTCGCCTTGACGCTTCGAAGACCCGCAAGGATCTCGAAGAAGAGAAGTAGATTTAACTGCTGCGCTCGTGCGCAAAGCTAGTGGCAGGTGGGTGCGACTCGTAAGGGTCGCACCCACCTGCTTTTTCGGCCGGTTTCAGGCCGGTGCTCGCCCGTTTCTGCTTATATAGCAATTCTGCCGGACTCGACGCCGCCAAACGGGCTCGTTTCTGCTTATATAGCAATTCTGCCGGGGTCGAGGGCCCTGAACCTCATCGTTTCTGCTACCACAGCAATAACGCACAAGATAGATTTTCCGAAACCTATTGACACACTTTACCCACCTGCGTAATTTAGTGCCTAACACCACAACGATGTGGGGTTGTTCTCACCAAGAGGTGGTAGGCGAGTGCGCTATCACGCGTATCCGCCTATCCGAATATGTTAGGAGGCGAAGATGTCGACGAGTGAATCGATTATGTGGTGGGACAGAATTCGTTTTCTGCCATTACTCATGGTTGTCCTGAGTCCCTTCATAACTGGGCGGACGCTCGAGGTAACTAATCACCACTGGCATTGGCTGGTTATTGTCATGACCATCGCCTGTGACATCGGGCTGCTGCTGTTCGCTTTCCGGGCAGACACCTCACCGAATCCAGTGGCGTGGAGATTTCTCGTGTCAAGTGTGGCGCTATTCTGTGTTGCAGCCATCGTTCTCCTTGTGCAGTCAGCAATGACCAATTCCGATGCTGTCTTTGATCTGGCAGGTGGTGTTGGCATCGGAGTGATTGCGCTGGGATGGATGATCTACGCTCGCCACCGGAAGAATCCGACTCGCCAAACAAAGTCACCGGCACTTGTGCGGGAGACTGAATCTTAAGCCTGCGCCGTGAACTCGCGCACGTTGGCGGCCTTGGTCTTGAAAGCAGACCAAGGCCGCCACTACAGTAGGGGATGCCCAAGACCGCAGGTCTCTTCGGAGATAATTCGAGCAATCGAAGCCAGCGCAGGTGAGAGAACTTAATCAATCCAGCTCAAGCATGTCGCTGGTTGTGTTGACCTCGTACCTGTGCGTGCGAGGTTTTTTATTGCTCGAAACTGCGGCACAACATCGGAAGGAGGTCCCATGAAAAGGACCGAAAAGCAGGCTGAGATCGCGGCCCTCACGGAATCGTTCCGCGAGGCTGACGCTGTTCTGCTGACTGAGTACCGCGGCCTGACCGTGGAGCAGATGAAATCTCTGCGCCGCGCGCTTGGTGCCGGAGTGCGTTACCACGTCGCAAAGAACACGCTTGCCAAGATCGCAGCTAAGGAGGCAGGACTCGAGGCCATCGCAGATGACCTGACGGGCCCGACCGCCCTGGCTTTCGTCACCGGTGACGTCGCTTCCGCAGCTAAGACTCTCAAGAACTTCGCCAAGGAAAATGACAAGCTCATTGTCAAGGCTGGCGTGATGGAAGGTACGCGACTTGACGCCGACGGCGTCAAGGCACTCGCTGATCTCGAATCGCGTGAAGTCCTCCTCGCGAAGGCAGCTGGAGCCCTCAAGGCTTCGCTGGTCAAGGCTGCATTCGTCTTCAAGGCTCCCGCCACGAAGACTGTTCGTACCGTTGACGCCCTGCGTGCGAAGCAGGAAGCCGCTGCCTAAAAGGCAGCACAAACCACTAAGTAACTGCCTCGCAAGTAGGCATAAGGAAGGAAGGTCATCATGGCCAAGCTCACTGCTGAAGAGCTTATTGAAGCGTTTAAGGAGCTCACCCTCGTTGAGCTCAATGACTTCGTGAAGAAGTTTGAGGAAGAGTTCGATGTCGAAGCTGCGGCTCCGGTTGCTGTTGCGGCTGCTGCTCCGGCTGCTGGTGGCGACGCCCCGGCTGAGGAAGAGAAGTCGGAATTCGACGTCGTCCTCGCTGAGGTTGGCGGCACCAAGATTGCTGTCATCAAGGCTGTCCGTGAGATCACGGGTCTTGGCCTGAAGGAAGCTAAGGCTCTCGTTGACGAAGCTCCGAAGCCGGTCCTCGAAGGCGCTGCTAAGGAAGCTGCTGATGAGGCGAAGGCTAAGCTTGAGGAAGCTGGCGCGACCGTCGAGCTCAAGTAACCTAAAGCTCCATGCGAAGGCCCTCGGGGTTCACCCGGGGGCCTTCGTCATGTCCGCCTTGCGCGCCATACTTGCAATGATCGGTTTTGTGTGCGAAAGTCAATGGTGGAAAAAGGCTTCGTGTATCGAGGAACCCTGGGCAGCTACACACCCGCCCAGGTGATTCGAGGATCACGAATGTTATCAGGTGTCGTGACCCCTTCCACATGGCCGGGGCTAGACTTCCTCTTGCCTGCAGAGTAAATTAGAAAATTGCGTGAACTCTCATTTGCCGTACCCAAGTTCGTGCGGTTGCGTAGCAGGCGTTACCCGAACTTTGGCGTTTGTGCAGGTGTGAGCCGCGCTGGCCCAACCAAGTTTTCGGGAAGGATCGCCCTTTGGCTGCTTCGCGCACCTCTAATACCACCGTTGTTAACGGTAAGCTGACCTCTGATCGCGTGTCATTCGCGAAGATTGAGGAACCGCTTCCGGTTCCTGATCTTCTTGGGCTGCAGACCTCCTCTTATGGGTGGCTGATCGGCTCTGAAGAATGGCGTGCAAGCGCTGCCCCCGGTGAAAAGTCCGGCCTGGAAGAGATTTTTGACGAGGTTTCTCCCATCCAGAATACGGCTGACACGATGGGGCTCGTGTTGTCTAATCCGCACTTGGAAGAACCGAAGGCGTCGATCGCCGAGTGCAAAGAGAAGGATCTCACCTATTCGGCGGCGCTGTATGTGACTGCCGAGTTCCAGAACTATGAGACTGGTGAGATTAAGTCGCAGACCACCTTCATTGGTGATTTTCCGTTGATGACTCCGCAGGGTACGTTCATTATCAACGGCACTGAGCGTGTGGTGGTCTCGCAGATGGTGCGTTCGCCTGGCGTGTACTATGAGCAGACTGCGGATCCGACGTCGGACAAGCTGATCTATAACGTTAAGATCATTCCGTCGCGGGGTGCGTGGCTCGAGTTTGAGATCGATAAGCGTGACATGGTCGGTGTGCGTGTGGACCGTAAGCGTAAGCAGTCGGTCACCGTGTTCCTCAAAGCGCTGGGGATGACTGAGTCAGAGATCCGTGAAGAGTTCGCGGACTACCCGATTCTTATTGACACGCTCGAGAAGGACACGGTTCACAACCAGGAAGATTCGCTGCAGGATCTGTACCGTAAGTTGCGTCCGGGTGAACCTCCGACGGCGGAGGCTGGCCGTACGCTGATCAACAACTTCTACCTGAATCCGAAGCGTTACGATTTGGCGAAGGTGGGCCGCTACAAGGTCAACAAGAAGCTGGGGCTTCCGGAAGAGATCACGGATCGTCAGCTGACGCTGAACGATATTACGGCAACCATCCGCTACCTGCTTGCGCTGCATGCGGGGGAGAAGGAAACGACGACGATCGACGGCGGCCGTGAAGTGTTCGTGGAAGATGATGATATCGACCACTTTGGCAATCGTCGTATTCGCGCTGTTGGTGAGTTGATTCAGAATCAGGTGCGTACCGGTTTGGCGCGCCTTGATCGTATGGTCCGTGAGCGGATGACGACTCAGGATGCCGAAGCTATTACGCCGTCGTCGCTGATTAACATCCGTCCGATTGTGGCGGCGATTAAGGAGTTCTTCGGAACGTCGCAGCTGTCGCAGTTCATGGATCAGAACAATCCGCTTGCGGGGCTGACCCACAAGCGCAGGCTGTCGGCTCTTGGTCCGGGTGGTCTGTCGCGTGATCGTGCCTCGATGGAGGTGCGTGACGTTCACCCGTCGCACTATGGCCGTATGTGTCCGATCGAGACGCCGGAAGGTCCGAACATTGGTCTGATCGGCTCGCTGGCTACCTACGGGCGTGTTAACTCGTTTGGTTTCATTGAGACCCCGTACCGCAAGGTTGATAACGGGCGTGTGACCGATCAGATTGATTATTTGGACGCCGCTGACGAGGACCGCTACACGGTCGCTCAGGCCTCGGCTCCGATGGACGCTGATGGCAACTTTATTGAGGATGAGGTGCTCGTGCGCCTGCCTGGTGGTGAGCCTGCGCTGATCCCGGCAGCGGACGTGGACTACATGGATGTGTCTGCACGTCAGATGGTGTCCGTCGGTACGGCTGCGATTCCGTTCCTCGAGCACGACGACGCGAACCGTGCGTTGATGGGTGCGAACATGCAGCGTCAGGCAGTGCCGCTGATTAAGCCGGTGGCTCCACTTGTTGGCACGGGTATTGAGACGCGTGCCGCTGTGGATGCTGGCGACGTGCTCGTGGCTGAAGCGCCCGGCGTCGTCATCGAAGTTGATGCGGATCACGTGACTGTGGAACAGGACGACGGCACGTACCGTACCTACCGTCTGGCGAAGTTCGAACGGTCGAACCCGGGTAATTCGACGAACCAGAAGGTGATGGTCTCCGAAGGCGACCGCCTAGAAGAAGGCTCGTTGATTGCGGACGGCCCGGCTACCGAAAATGGTGAGTTGGCGCTTGGCCAGAACCTGCTCGTCGCGTTCATGGCATGGAACGGCTACAACTTTGAGGACGCGATTATCGTGTCTCAGCGTTGCCAGTCGGAGGATCTGCTGACCTCGATCCACATTGAGGAACACGAGATTGATGCTCGCGATACGAAGCTTGGCCCGGAGGAAATCACGCGGGATATTCCGAACGTGTCCGAGGAAATGCTCGCTCACCTAGATGAACGCGGAATTATTCGCGTGGGCGCGGAAGTGACCGCCGGCGACATTCTGGTTGGCAAGATCACGCCGAAGGGTGAAACGGAACTGACGTCCGAAGAACGTCTGTTGCGCGCAATCTTTGGTGAAAAGGCGAAGGAAGTACGCGACACGTCGATGCGTGTGCCGCACGGTCAGTCCGGCATTGTTATTGATGTCAAGGAGTTCTCGGAAGAGAATCATGACGAACTGCCGTCGGATATTCGCCAGTCGGTGCGCGTACATATCGCGCAGCGCCGCAAGATCGCGATTGGTGACAAGATGGCTGGCCGTCACGGCAACAAGGGTGTCATCTCTCGTATTTTGCCGATTGAGGACATGCCGTTCATGGAAGATGGCACTCCGGTTGACATCGTGCTCAACCCGCTGGGTGTGCCTTCCCGTATGAACCTCGGCCAGGTCTTTGAACTGCACTTGGGCTGGGTTGCCAAGCACGGCTGGGATGCTACCGAGGCTCGTGAAGCCGGCGAAGAGTGGGCTGTGCGCCTGCCTGAGAACGCTGTGAAGGCCGATGCCGAACGTACGGTAGCGACCCCGGTGTTTGACGGCGTGCAGTCCGATGAGCTCAAGGGTCTATTGGGCGTGACCAACCCGAATCGCGACGGCGACAGGCTGGTTGACGAAACCGGTAAGGCTCGCCTGTTCGATGGCCGTACCGGCGATCCGTTCCCGGAGCCGGTGTCGGTGGGCTACATGTACATGCTCAAGCTGCACCATCTTGTGGATGACAAGATTCACGCGCGTTCCACTGGCCCGTACTCGATGGTCACCCAGCAGCCGCTGGGTGGTAAGGCTCAGTTCGGTGGTCAGCGTTTCGGCGAGATGGAGGTGTGGGCACTCGAAGCTTACGGTGCGGCTCACACCCTGCAGGAGATGCTGACGATCAAGTCTGATGACACGGTCGGCCGAGTCAAGGTTTATGAGGCGATCGTCAAGGGCGATAACGTTCCCGAACCTGGGCTGCCGGAATCGTTTAAGGTTCTGGTTCAGGAAATGCGTTCGCTGTGCTTGAACGTTGAGGCTCTGGACGCGGGAGGCAATGCCATCTCGCTGCAGGATTCAGACGAGGATGCGTTCCGTGCCCCGCAGTCGGCGGGCGTCACCACCGGCCTTGAAGAACTCGAGACCGGCGCAGACTTCTAACAACTAAACCGTGTGTGGGGCGGCGCGCGCCCGCCGCCCCAGACGCGAATAGTAATAGGCGTAAGAACAGAGGAAGTAGGAATCTTGCTCGACGTCAATCTTTTTGACCAGCTGTCGATCTCTCTCGCGACGTCGGATGACGTGCGTGCGTGGTCGCACGGCACAGTTACCAAGCCTGAAACGATTAATTACCGTACGCTCAAGCCGGAGAAGGACGGCTTGTTCGGCGAACAGATTTTTGGTCCCACTCGCGACTGGGAGTGTGCTTGCGGCAAGTACAAGCGTCCGCGTTACAAGGGCATTGTGTGTGAACGTTGTGGCGTTGAGGTCACGCGTGCCAAGGTGCGCAGGGAGCGGATGGGCCACATTGAGCTGGCCGCGCCGGTGACTCACATTTGGTACTTCAAGGGTGTGCCCTCGCGTTTGGGTTACCTGTTGGATATCGCGCCGAAGGACCTGGAAAAGGTCATTTACTTCGCTGCATACATGGTGACCGACGTCGATGAGCAGCGCCGTCACGACGACATGGCAACGCTGACCGCCGAGTACGAGCTCGAGCGGGACAACCTAGAAAAGGAACGCGACGCCGCCGTCGAAGAATCGCTCAAAGAGGAAGAGCGTACGCTCGCCGAGGCCGAAAAAGCGGGGGAGGATGCGGCGTCGATCGCAAAGATCAAGCGGACGCTGCAGGCTAACACGCGCCGGGTGCGTACTCGTTACGAGAACGACCTGAAGAGTCTCGAAGAGATTTGGGACAAGTTCACCAAGATGAAGGTGGGCGACTTGGAAGGTGACGAGATCGCCTACCGGGAGATGGAAGCTCGTTGGGGCGACTACTTTGCTGCCTACCGTGGTGCTGAAGCGATCCAGCGTCGTCTGCGGAATTTCGATCTACAGGCTGAGCACGATCTGCTCGTTGACCAAATCGAAAACGGTACGGCTCAGCGTAAGACGCGCGCTCTGAAGCGGATCAAGGTGGTCAACGCCTTCCTGCATTCGAAGACTCCGCCAGAGGCAATGGTTCTGGATGCGATTCCGGTTATTCCGCCGGATCTGCGCCCGATGGTGCAGCTTGACGGCGGACGTTTCGCGACGTCGGACCTCAACGACCTGTACCGTCGCGTCATTAACCGCAACAACCGCCTCCAGCGCATGATCGACCTGAACGCGCCGGAGATCATGGTCAACAACGAAAAGCGGATGCTGCAGGAGGCCGTGGACGCGCTGTTCGACAACGGTCGCCGTGGCCGTCCAGTTCAGGGTGCGGGTAACCGTCCGCTGAAGTCGCTGTCCGACATGCTTAAGGGTAAGCAGGGGCGTTTCCGTCAGAATCTGCTCGGTAAGCGTGTGGACTACTCTGGCCGTTCCGTGATCGTGATTGGCCCGACCCTCAAGCTTCACCAGTGTGGTCTGCCGAAGACGATGGCCCTCGAACTGTTTAAGCCGTTCGTGCAAAAGCGCCTGGTGGATCTCGAGTTGGCGAAGAATATCAAGGCTGCCAAGCGCCTGATTGAGCGTCAGCGCGACGAAGTGTTCGACGTGCTCGAAGAGATTATTCAAGAGCACCCGGTGCTGCTTAACCGCGCACCCACGCTGCACCGCCTTGGTATTCAGGCGTTTGAACCGAAGCTGATTGAAGGTAAGGCCATCCGCTTGCACCCGCTTGTGTGTGCAGCGTTCAATGCTGACTTTGACGGCGATCAGATGGCAGTTCACCTGCCGCTGTCGGTTGAAGCGCAGGCTGAGGCTCGTATCCTCATGCTGTCGGCGAATAATATTCTCAAGCCGTCGGATGGCCGCCCGGTTACGGTTCCTTCGCAGGACATGATTATCGGCCTGTACCATTTGACGAGCCAGCGTGATGATGAGGAAGGCGCCGGGCGTTACTTCACGTCGGTTGCGGAAGCCCAGATGGCCTACGACCTGGGTGATTTGCACCTGAACGCGCCGTGCCATATTCGCTGGAAGGCCGACGAGATCGTTCTGCCACGCGGGTGGAAGGCTCCCGAAGGCTACGAAGAAGGCGATTCTGTCCTGTTGACGACGACGCTCGGACGCGCCCTGTTCAATGACGCGCTTCCGACGACGTTCCCGTTCGTTAACAAGACTGTTGACAAGAAGGTTCTCGGCAACATTGTTAACGAGCTTGCCGAGCGTTACCCGAAGGTAGACGCAGCGGCCTCGCTCGATGCGCTGAAGGAAATCGGCTTCTACTGGGGTGGTCGTTCTGGTGTGACGATCGCCGTGTCCGACGTCGTCGCACCCGATACCAAGGCAGAGATCCTGGAGAAGGCCGAAGAGCGTGCCGCGAAGATCGAACAGGACTTCCAAGAAGGTAACATTCGTGACGAGGATCGCCGCCGCGACCTGGTGGCGCTGTGGTCTGAAGTGACCGACGTCGTCGCCGATGAGATGCGGAAGAACTTCGACGACCTGAACAACATCAACCAGATGGTGAGCTCGGGTGCTCGTGGTAACTGGATGCAGATTCGTCAGGTTGCCGGTATGCGTGGCCTTGTGGCTGATCCGAAGGGCGAGATTATTCCGCGTCCGATCAAGTCGAACTACCGTGAAGGTCTGTCGGCGCTCGAGTACTTTACGGCGACCCACGGTGCGCGTAAGGGTCTGGCCGATACGGCTCTGCGTACAGCCGACTCGGGTTACTTGACCCGTCGTCTTGTTGACGTGGCTCAGGACGTGATCGTGCGCGAGTCTGATTGCGGAACGTCGCGCGGGCTGAAGAAGACGATCGCGTTGACTGACGCCGAGGGCAACGAGTTGCGTATGGCAGACGTTGACGGCGTCGCACGTGAGGTTGCGCAAGCCGAAGTGTCTGAGGACGTGTGGGCGAGCGCTGAGGTGCTGCGTGCCGCCGACATCGACACATCGGTGTACGCGCGTACGTTGGCGAAGGACGTGACCGACGCGGACGGCAACGTGCTTGTTGAGGCCGGTGTTGATATTGGCGACGTCGCACTCGAGACGCTGCTTGACGCGGGCATTATCGAGATCACCGTGCGTTCCGTGCTGACCTGTGACTCGCGCGTTGGTACGTGTGCCAAGTGCTATGGCCGTTCGCTTGCCACGGGCAAGCTCGTCGATATCGGCGAGGCTGTCGGCATTGTGGCCGCCCAGTCGATTGGTGAGCCGGGTACCCAGCTGACGATGCGTACCTTCCACACTGGTGGTGCGGCGTCGGCAGAGGATATCACTCAGGGTCTGCCGCGTGTCCAGGAGCTTTTCGAAGCTCGTACGCCGAAGGGTGAGGCACCGATCGCGGAAGCGTCCGGCCGTCTCGAAACTGAGGAGTTGGAGCGTTCGCGTAGGCTGATCATCAAGCGTGACGACGGCGACGAAGACCTCACGTACCTCGTGGGCAAGCGTGCCAAGCTGCTCGTGCCTGAGAATTCGCACGTGCAAGTCGGCCAGCAGCTCGTTGAAGGTTCGGTGGACCCGAAGAAGGTCCTGCGTATCTCTGGTCGGCGCGTTGCGCAGCTGCACCTTGTGCGTGAAGTGCAGAACGTGTACCGCTCGCAGGGCGTGGAAATCCACGACAAGCACATCGAGGTTATCGTGCGCCAGATGTTGCGCCGCGTGACCGTGCTCGACTCGGGCACCACATCGCTGCTTCCGGGTGAGCTTGTGGATGTGTCGAAGTTCGAGACCGCGAACCGTGCAGCGATGGCCGAGGGCGGTAAGCCGGCGTCGGGCCGTCCGGAGCTCATGGGTATCACGAAGGCGTCGCTTGCCACGGATTCGTGGCTGTCGGCCGCGTCGTTCCAGGAGACCACGAAGGTGTTGACTGAGGCGGCACTGAACGCGAAGTCCGATCCGCTTGAGGGGCTGAAGGAGAACGTCATCCTCGGTAAGCTCATCCCGGCCGGTACTGGCTTGGAGCAGCTGCGTAAGCCGAAGGTGGAGCCGACTGCTGAGGCTCGTGCTGAGTACGATCAGCTCAACACGTTCGCAGGGCTGGATGCTTTTGATGACATCTATGGCTATGGCCAGATGGACGACTATGACACGTCCATGGGCTATGGCTACGGCCTCGACTTCTAACCTGGCAGTGACTACCTAGCAGGTAGTGAACTCGTCGAAAGTGGGCGGGCGGTGAAAACTTCACCGCCCGCCCACTTCTTACCCAGGATTATTGGGTGTTTGGCTTAGTGGGCCTCTAAGAGAGTTACGCCTTTGAAGACCACGTGTACAGCGGAGTCGTAGTGGTTACCGCCGCAGTCGTAGCCGCCCTCGAGTGGTTTGAGGTCGGACGTTTCGAAAGTGGAACCGACCTTTAGCTTGATGCCATCGACATCGAGGGTGGCCCCGTCGTCGGATGAGGAGGCTTTATCGGAAAAGATCACGAGTGTGTCTGGCTCGATGATGGGGCAGACCTCGCCGTCTCCGACATCCAATCGTTCAATTGTGCTGGAAATGGCAATGGTGTTCCATTCACGCTCGGGAGCCATATGGGGCGCTTTCAGCGAGGCGGAACATCCTGCAAGAAAGAATGCCGCGACCAGCGTAATAGCACGTTTAACAATCATCATTCACTCCCGCTAGTAGCGGACGACACTACGGCGCCCTCAAATACAATAGGGAGTGAAGTCGGTGGTAGAGCGGAAACATCGATGTCCTGAGGATCTCCCAACAAAACGATGGTATCCGTCCATCCGTCATATTCGAGCGCGCCCGAAATTCCCTCAGCTTCCAGATAATCCTGAATAGCGTCCAAACTAGCTTCTATCTCCTCACCCGTGAATTGGGAAACCCTTAGCACGGTCTGATCCGGATCAGAATCGGTCTGAGCTGAGAAGGGAATACCAGCGATTTCGGGATGGTTGTTTCCGAATTGATGTGTGAGCACAGCACGGTCTACTGGAATAGTGAGTAAGGCCTGTCCGCGGTCATCATCGTAGACGTAGAACTGTTTGAGATCTCCGTCCTCAGAAATGAGCTCGAAGAGGTTAGGCGGGCCTACGGCAAGCTCTGAAGGATTTGATAGCGAAAGCGTGTCTTGAGTGTGTAGTGTCACTTCTTGCTCGAGAGCGTCAAGTGTTGGTGAGTCCCCAGTAGAGTCCGTGTGGGGATCCGATGTGAGGTAGGCGAGTGAAAGCGTAGTGGCACAAATAAGTGCGGTGATGGTTTTCATGGAAATCACCTCCAGGATCTTGGATCGTGCTTTAGGGATAGCTCGAGATGTCACGTCCGCGAGCCACGCCCATAATCTGATTATAGTGTGAAGGGTCACAATGTGGTAGGGTTTTCTTTTATTAATTCAACGTTCTGTATTGCAGGAAGTCGCATGGATCGGTCTACGTAGTGCGCGCAGTGCAAATGGCGGCATCCCGTTAAGCGCGACAGGAAGAGATGAGATTGAAGGAGGAGTGTAGAAATGATTACCGTATTCGATATCGCAAGTGAGTTTTTAGATCGCGCAGGTGGAAAAGTTAACGCAGTTAAGCTGCAGAAACTGTGTTTCTACGCCTATGGATGGTTCGCACATCTGACCGGGGAACCCCTGTTTGGAGAGCGGTTTTACGCAATGCAATATGGCCCCGTCGTCGGAGAGTTGCTCAGCGCCCACGCTGGTAAAAAGGAAGTAGACGCCTCCATGATGCAAACTCAGCTTGAGGAGCGCGATGTAGACCGAGAGTCGATGACCGGCTATGTCACGGCGATTCTTGATGAAGTCTGGGACTTTTACGGAAGCATGGATAGCTTCGAGCTAGCGGAATATTCCCGCGGGGAGGCCATTTGGCAAAGCTCCTGGGAGTCTAGACCGGATGACAGCAAGCGTTGCGATCTTACGCAGTCTGAACTTGTGAGCTATTTCCTGCAGAGAGCTCCTAAAGAGGGTGAGGCCCCGGGCATGCCTGCGCCTCGCCGTGTAACTGTGCCTGAAGAACTACTCCGAGACGCCGAACGCCAAGAGGCGGTCCATCAACCTTTCGTCGATGCCATCAGAGCGCTTCATGCGGTGTGATGCTCGTCAATCTCGAGGCTGCTCAGAAGGTGGATGCCATGTTATTACTTCTGGACGCTCAGCACGAGAGTCTCAGAAAATATTACAGTGACAAATTCGGCTTCTTAGAGCATCGAGACGGCGATGCCCGCTGGCGTATGTTCAAGGCAACGGCGCATATCGACGAGGAAATGCAAAAGGCGCTCGCTCACGATTTGCTTTAACGGGCGCAGACACTGTTTGTGGGTAGTGCCACTGCCCATTTACCTCACAAACTTGGACATCGGGCGCTTCGAAACGTTAATCTATTACACGGTGCCCGTTCCGTGGGTCGCGTTGCTTTGCCGAAAAGCCACGTAGTTGCACAGCGCTTTTGGCTAACGACTCGCGGACGCTAGGAAGATACGGTGTGCTTCCGAAACGCAGGTTCCTCGTGAACAGGCGGGCAGTTCGACGATCTGAACTCAAAAACAGGAGAAATAGTGCCTACTATTCAGCAGTTGGTCCGCAAGGGCCGCTCACGCAAGAAGAGCGCTACCTCGACCCCTGGCCTCAAGGGAGGCCCGCAGCGTCGAGGCGTGTGCACGCGTGTTTACACCACTACACCGAAGAAGCCGAACTCCGCTCTTCGTAAGGTTGCTCGTGTCCGTCTGTCGACTGGCATCGAAGTCACGGCGTACATCCCCGGCGAAGGTCACAACCTTCAGGAGCACTCGATCGTGCTCGTCCGCGGTGGCCGTGTGAAGGATCTTCCCGGTGTTCGCTACCACATTGTCCGTGGCGCACTCGACACGCAGGGCGTGAAGTCCCGCGGTCAGGGTCGTTCCAAGTACGGTGCGAAGAAGGAGAAGTAAGATGCCACGTAAAGGCCCAATCCGCAAGCGCCCGCTTGTTAACGATCCGGTCTACGGTTCGCCCATCGTCACACAGGTGATCAACCGTGTGCTTCGCGATGGCAAGAAGTCCGTGGCTGAACGTATCGTCTACGGCGCACTTGGCGCAGTGGAAGAAAAGACTGGTCAGGACGCCCTCACCGTTTTGAAGCGCGCTCTTGACAACATTCGCCCGTCGCTTGAAGTCCGCTCCCGCCGTGTGGGTGGTGCTACCTACCAGGTTCCGACCGAAGTCAAGCCCCACCGTGCGAACGCTCTCGCGATCCGCTGGCTTGTGGACTATGCACGTGACCGTCGTGAGAACACGATGCTTGAACGTCTCCAGAACGAGATCATGGACGCTTCCAACGGCCTGGGTGCCGCTGTTAAGCGCCGTGAAGACGTTCACCGTATGGCTGAGGCCAACCGCGCCTTCGCTCACTATCGCTGGTAAGTCGTTTACAAGGCCGGCAAGGCCTGGACAAGGAAAGTAATCAGTGGCACACGAACCACAAAAGGATCTGCGTAAGGTCCGTAACATTGGCATCATGGCGCACATCGACGCGGGTAAAACCACGACGACGGAGCGCATCCTGTTCTACACCGGTCTGAACTACAAGCTCGGTGAAACCCACGACGGCGCGTCAACGACCGACTGGATGGAGCAGGAGAAGGAGCGCGGCATTACGATTACGTCGGCTGCCGTGACCACCTTCTGGAAGCAGAACCAGATCAACATCATCGACACCCCCGGACACGTGGACTTCACTGTTGAGGTGGAGCGTTCGCTGCGCGTCCTCGACGGCGCTGTTGCCGTGTTCGATGGTAAGGAAGGCGTTGAACCGCAGTCTGAAACCGTGTGGCGTCAGGCCGACAAGTACAACGTTCCGCGCGTCTGCTTCATCAACAAGATGGACAAGATGGGCGCCGATTTCGACCATGCCATCCAGACGATCAAGGATCGTCTGAAGGCTAAGCCGCTCGTCATGGCGTTCCCGATCGGTGCTGAAGATCAGCTGGCCGGCGTCGTCGACGTCCTAGAAATGAAGGCCTACCGCTTCCCGGCGAAGGACGACAAGGGTAACCCCACGTTGGGCGCGCTCGTCGTCACCGAAGACATCCCGGAAGACCTCGTCGCCAAGGCTGAAGAGTACCGCAACGAGCTCATCGAGACCGTCGCAGAAAACGACGAGGAACTTCTTGACAAGTACCTCGGCGGCGAAGAAATCTCGATCCCCGAACTCAAGAAGGTCATTCGCCGCCTGACGATCGACGGCGAACTGTTCCCGGTCTACGCGGGCTCCGCATACCGCAACATTGGTGTGCAGCCGGTGCTTGACGCCGTCATTGACTACCTGCCGTCGCCAGTGGACGTGGAATACGTGCTCGGCACGGACGTCAAGGACGAAACCGTTGAACTCAAGCGTAAGCCGGCAGTCGACGAGCCGTTCTCGGCACTCGCATTCAAGATCGCTGCGCACCCGTTCTTCGGCCGCCTGACGTACGTTCGCGTCTACTCGGGCAAGATCGACGCCGGCGACCAGATCCTGAACGCTACCAAGGGCAAGCGCGAGCGCGTCTCAAAGATCTTCCAGATGCACTCCAACAAGGAGCAGCCGGTTGATCACGCGTCAGCGGGTAATATTTACGCCGTCGTTGGTCTGAAAGACACGACGACGGGCGACTCGCTGTCCGCACAGGACGCCCCGATCCTGCTCGAATCGATGACCTTCCCTGATCCGGTTATTCACGTGGCCATCGAGCCGAAGTCGAAGGCCGATCAGGAGAAACTCGGCACCGCGATCCAGAAGCTTGCCGAAGAAGATCCTACGTTCACCGTTCGCCTCGACGAGGAGTCCGGCCAGACCGTCATCGGCGGTATGGGCGAACTCCACCTCGACATCCTTGTTGACCGCATGAAGCGCGAATTCAAGGTGGACGCGAACGTTGGTGCACCGATGGTTGCTTACCGCGAGACCATTACCGGTACCGCGCAGTCCGTCGAGTACACCCACAAGAAGCAGACCGGTGGTTCGGGCCAGTTCGCAAAGGTTATCGTGACCTTCGAACCGCTCCCGGAAAATGAAGAAGGCGACATCTACGAATTCGTCGATTCGGTCACCGGTGGGCGTGTGCCGCGCGAGTACATCCCGTCCGTGTCTGAAGGTATTCAGTCCGCGATGGAAAATGGTACTCTCGCTGGTTACCCGATGGTGAACGTGAAGGCCACGCTCGAAGACGGCGCGTACCACGACGTCGACTCTTCGGAAATGGCATTCAAGATCGCAGGCCAAATGGTGTTCCGCGAGGGCATCAAGCGTGCCAAGCCGGTTATCCTTGAACCGCTTATGGATGTCGAAGTCCGTACTCCGGAAGAGTACATGGGCGACGTCATCGGCGATCTCAATTCTCGCCGCGGCCAGATCTCGTCGATGGAAGATGCCACCGGCATCAAGATCGTTCGTGCCCTGGTCCCGCTTTCCGAAATGTTTGGTTACGTTGGCGATCTGCGTTCGAAGACGCAGGGTCGTGCAGTGTACACCATGCAGTTCGCGAAGTACCAAGAGGTTCCTAAGAACGTCTCGGACGAGATCATTGCGAAAGCTCACGGCGAATAACTCGCTGTCAAAATTTACAAGAAAACATCAGACAGTTAAGATTCATAGGAACGAATCTTAGAAATCTAGTCCCAGGAGGGCGCAAGTGGCCAAGGCCAAGTACGACAAGTCCAAGCCGCACATGAACATCGGCACGATCGGTCACGTCGATCACGGAAAGACGACGACGACCGCCGCTATCTCGAAGGTTCTTGCGGACAAGTACCCGGAGATCAACGAGAGCCGTGACTTCTCCACGATCGACAACGCTCCGGAAGAGCGTCAGCGTGGTATTACCATTAACGTCTCGCACGTCGAGTACCAGACGGAGAAGCGTCACTACGCTCACGTCGATGCTCCCGGACACGCGGACTACATCAAGAACATGATTACCGGTGCCGCTCAGATGGATGGCGCGATCCTCGTGGTTGCTGCTACCGACGGCCCGATGGCTCAGACCCGTGAGCACGTCCTGCTCGCCCGTCAGGTTGGTGTGCCGGACATCATCGTTGCACTCAACAAGTCCGACATGGTTGACGACGAGGAGCTCCTCGAGCTCGTCGAAATGGAGGTCCGTGACCTCCTGTCCTCGCAGGGCTACGACGGCGACGACGCTCCGGTCGTCCAGATCTCCGCTCTGAAGGCTCTCGAAGGCGACGCCAAGTGGGTTGCTGCTATCGAAGAGCTCATGGATCAGGTTGACAACTACTTCCCGGATCCGGTCCGTGACATGGACAAGCCGTTCCTCATGCCGATTGAGGACGTCTTCACCATTACCGGCCGTGGCACCGTTGTGACCGGCCGTGTCGAGCGTGGTCAGCTCAACCTGAACGAGGAAGTCGAAATTCTCGGCATCCGCGCTCCGCAGAAGACCACCGTGACCGGTATTGAAATGTTCCACAAGCAGATGGATCACGCCGACGCCGGCGAGAACTGTGGTCTGCTGCTTCGCGGCACCCGCCGTGAGGATGTGGAGCGCGGCCAGGTTGTTGCTAAGCCGGGTACGATCACCCCGCACACCAACTTCGAGGCTCAGGTCTACATCCTGAAGAAGGAAGAAGGCGGCCGTCACAACCCGTTCTTCTCTAACTACCGTCCGCAGTTCTACTTCCGTACCACGGACGTCACCGGCGTCATCACGCTGCCTGAAGGCACCGAGATGGTCATGCCTGGTGATAACACCGAGATGACGGTCGAGCTCATCCAGCCGATCGCTATGGAAGAGGGCCTCGGCTTCGCTATCCGCGAGGGTGGCCACACGGTCGGTTCCGGTCGTGTCACCAAGATCATCAAGTAACTTGTTGATCTAGAGATCATGGAGGGAGCCCCGGGCGTACTGCTCGGGGCTCCCTCGTGTCTGCGTGTGGGAGCAGGGAGTCGGTTACCTGGGGAGGGTCCCTCCCCGTTTCTGCTACCACATCAATAATGAGAGCGTTTTGAGGCCGCGAGTCCGGCGTTATTGCCATATAAGCAGAAACGCGGCACTTTAAGCCCCTCGAGCCCGGCGTTATTGCTATATAAGCAGAAACGCAGGCTTGCTGGCGACCATCCGGTAGAGCCAGCGCAGGTTAGCCGATGGGATCGAATGGTTCGAGGCTGAACACCGACTCGACGGGGACTCCAAAGTAGGCGCCGATTTTCAACGCAAGGGGGAGGGAGGGCAGGTATTCGCCGCGCTCGAGATAACCAATAGTTTGGTAGTGCACGCCGAGTGCATCTGCGAGGTCTCGCCGGGAAATTTTCCGGTCTGCACGGAGCACGGGTAGCCTGTTGTAAATCTCCGGGTTACCGGCCTGTGAGGTGTTCTTGTTAGCCACGTCAGCTCATCCCCATGTACTTTTCCATTCGTGCATTGGATACTATCAGCGTGCCGATAGTTTCCTTGGTGAAGGATTTTTCGGTGAGCCATGCAGCCACAACAGAGCCGACGACGAACCAGAGGGCGATCACAGCAATCGCAATCCATGGGGAATGGACCGTCGAGCCGAAACTGGCCACTACCGCCTCGTCAAAAAGCGCTTGGTGGGAGAGCTGCGTGGACCAATAGCCGGGGAAGATCATCGCTACTGGCGTGACCCAGTCGGGCAGTAATGACAGCGGATATAAGGCCCCCCGAGATCAACAGCAGCACCAGTCCGGCCGCGTAGGCGAGGAGGGCTGTCCAGATCCCGCGCGCCCAGGTGGAGACGATAAATGCGAGCGGTATATGGGCCAGGATGCTGATGATGGAGACTGCGATGACCGCCGGAATTTTGCTTGAATCACCAATGAGCACGACGACGCCCACGGTTCCCACAATGAGAGCCTGCAAAAATACGAGTGCGCCAGCGGATAGGGCTTTGCCGATCATCCAGCTTGGCACGCCGTGCGGAAGTGTCTTGACCCGCAAGAGAGTGCCATTGAGGTGTTCCATGTACACTTCGCTTGCGACCTGCATGATAAGGATCGTGCCAAATGCGCCGATAAGCCCGGATATGAGGAAGCTACCGACGGTGGTCTGAGTTTCAGCTAGCTGCCGGCCATCGAGGAATTTAGCGATGATGAGCAGTAGTGCCGGTGTGAAAATGAAATTGACTAGGCCGATGCCCATGAGGTTCGGCCGGATGTCAGCTTTGGCTTGCCGTAGTCCGGTGGACACAATGTTGCGGATCATGAGCGGTCTCCAATCAATGCGAGGTAGGAATCTTCCAGGGTGTGACGGCTGATCGTGAGATCGGCTGTCGAATCGGGGAGTGTGCGAACGAACGCGAGGGGCTGATCGGTCACGTGGACGTGGCGTTCTCCGGCGTCGTCGCGCCACCGGATTTCGGAGCGCGTGTCGAGCCCTGCGCGTAATTCTTCGGCGGAACCGTTGGCGATGATTGCGCCGTCTTTGAGGATGAGAATGCGGGAACCGATCTTTTCAGCTTCGGCCAGGTCGTGTGTGGTCATGAGGACGGTTGCGCCGGATAGTTGAACGGAGTCGATGAGTTCGTGGACGTCGTTTCGTGCGACGGGATCGAGCCCGGTAGTGGGCTCATCGAGAATGAGGAATTGTGGGTGGGTGAGTGTGGCGGCGGCGAAATCTACTCGGCGGCGTTGCCCGCCGGAGAGTTTCCCGAGTTGGTGGTCGGCGAAGTCGGCGAGGCCTACTTTTTCTAAAGCGTCGTGAGCGGAGGCCACGGGATCTCCGGTGGTGCGATGGGCGCTGGCAATCCATTCGAGCTGTTGGCGTGCCGTCCACTTCGGATGATCGCGCCACTGCTGTTGCACGAGGCCGATCTTCTTCCAAAAGTCGGTGCCGCCAGCGCGCGGATCGTGGTTTAAGACCCGGACGCTTCCGCGGGCGGGGCGTAGAAAGCCGACGATGAGCTCGATGAGGGTGGTTTTGCCAGCGCCATTCGGGCCCAGTAAGACGACGATCTCGCCGGGGTCGATCGACATGGACAGGTCGGTAATCACCTCGTGATTGCCGTAGGAGAACGAGATATTTTCGAGCGCTACTACCATGGCAAGCCTCTCTGTGTGTAATCCAAAACAACTAAGCAACGCTACTAAATGTAGTAGACCTACTACATCACGTCAAGTGGTTGCTATGCTCAGTTGCGCTAGGCGCTGTTCCTCAGCCACGGCTTAAACAGGCCGTGGGAAAGTGCGCACTGCTTGATAGGCTGAAGCCATGGCTGTCAACGACGTGTTTGCCCAACTTGGGTTTGAAGGAACGCCCGCTGCCGTCTTATGGGACATGGACGGAACGATCATGGACAGCGAGGCCGAATGGGTGGAGATGACGGCCGAAGTGGTGCTCGCCGTCGGCGGCGTGTGGGACGACGACGATTCGGTATACATCGCCGGAGCCAACAGTCATAACCACTCGATGCGGATGGCCGACGCCGTCGAGCGCGGCACGGGCACGCGCCCGGACCCGCACCAGATTTTCGCCGTGCTGTCCGAGCGGCTCAAGAACGAGGTCTACTCCTGCGCCCAGCTGCTGCCGGGCGCCCACGAGCTCCTGACCGCGTTCCGCATGGCGGGCATCCCACAGGCGCTCGTGACCGCGACGGAAAAGGAGCTCGTCGACGTCGCCCTCGGCGCGCTGGACGACACGTACTTCAACGCCGTCGTGACCGGTACCGACGACGTGCCGGGCAAGCCCGATCCGGCGCCGTATCTGCTGGGTGCGCAGCGTTTAGCGGCAGATCCGGAGCGTTGCCTAGCGTTCGAAGACTCCAAGACGGGACTCGCTGCAGCGCGAGCTAGCGGGGCTCACGTGGTGAACGTGAACGAGACGCCGTTGGTTAAACTGGCTGCCTTCTTGTGAGCGTCAAGAAAAGACTGGAACCCACGGGTGCAGGCAAACCCGTTTACGTGCGGATAGCTGAAGATTTACGCACCAGAATTGACGACGGCGATATTCGCCCGGGCGACCAGCTCCCGCCCGAAGTCGACCTGGCTGCCATGTACGGCGTCGCTAGAATGACATTGCGCCAAGCGCTCGATGTACTAGAGTCCGAAGGTCTCATCGAACGCAAACGTGGGCGCGGTGGTGGCACGTTCGTGTGTGCGGCTCCGCCACGAATTGAACTCAACCGTATCGACGGGATTTTGCCTCAACTGAGAAAGCGCGGCCAGCGTGTGGAATCGGTGGTCATGCACGCGGCAGAAGAAGACGCGAGCCCCGAAGTCAGCCATGCGCTCGAGATCGCGGAAGGCAGCGGCGTGTTCAACGTCGTCCGCCTCAGAAGCGTGCGAGGCGTACCCACCCTCCTAGAAAACTCGTATTTTCCGGCGTCCCTATTTCCGGACCTGTTGGAACGCGACCTCTCGATGTCGATCTACGAGTTGCTAGGCGAATATGACAGGCGCCCGGTGTCGAAAGTGGAGGAGCTGGTGGTGGCCCGTTGCTCGGCCGCGGAAAAAGAACTCATGGGAGTCAATTACGCCCGCCAGCTACTGAGAATCCAACGGGTGGCGCGGGATAAGAGCGGCGCGGTTGTCGAATATTCTGAGGATCTCATGCGATTTGGGGCTGGCAGGATTATCGTGCGCACCGAGCCAAGTGAGTGATTGGCAACATTTTCTAAAGGTCTAGCTCAAATTTCTTTTTATTTACTTTCGCGAAACCAGCGTGTTGTTTCACCTTGACACACTCCCTACTAGACGGCGAACAGAATCGCCTCTGGAAAGGAAACTCATGTCTTTCACACATACGCGTAAAGGTTTGAAGCGTACTCTGAGCCTCGGTGTCGCAGCTGTCATGGCATTCTCGCTAGCAGCATGTGGTGGCGACGACGGCGGTGCCACGGATTCTGACAAGATCGGCAAGGATTTTGACGAGATCGCAGCAAAGGCGAAGGAAGAGGGCCAGGTCCGCCTCATTGCTTACCCTGAGACGTGGGCAAACTACGCTGGCCACTTTGCAGGTTTCGAAGAAAAGTACGGGGTCGAGGTTGTCGTCGATTCTCCGGATGCGTCGTCTGCTGAAGAGTTGCAGGCGGTGGAGAACCTCAAGGGGCAGAGCACGCAGCCTGACGTTCTCGATATTGGATACTCGTTCACGAACGCGGCGATTCAGCGTGGTCTCGTGGAGCCGTACAAGCCGTCGAACTGGGATTCGATCCCGGACAACCTGAAGGATCCGGATGGCAATTGGGTGGGCGCCTACTATGGTGTGATCTCGATTGGTGTGAACATGGACCTCGTAGACGAGGTGCCGAAGACGTTCGACGATCTGCGTGATCCGAAGTACAAGGGCCAGATTGCTATCCCGGGTGACCCGCGTCAGGGTGCTTCCTCGATTGCTGCGGTGTTCGCGGCGTCGCTGGCTAACGGTGGGTCGCTGGACGACATCGAACCTGGTATTGACTTCTTTGCTGAGCTGGCGGAAAGCGGAAACCTCGTGTCCGTCTCCAGTGCGGCTGCCGGCATGACGCAGGGTGAAGCTGCCATCATCTTCGACTGGAACTACAACTGGCTTGGCCGCGAGGAGCAGCTGAAGGCTGACGGCGTGAACTTCGAGTACTTCGTGCTTGAAGACGGCGTGTTCGGTAACTACTACGCTCAGCCGGTCACGATCAACTCTCCGCAACCGAACGCTGCACGCCTGTGGGTGGACTGGCTGACCTCGGATGAAGGCGCCGAACAGTACGCACTGGGTGGTGCTATCCCAGCTCGTTTCAACGAACTAGCCGAGGCTGGCAAGCTCTCTGACGAAGCTCTGGCGTCGCTGCCGGATCCGAAGATCATCGAGAAGGTTAAGCTGCCGACTGCCGAGCAGGGTGACGCAGCCAACCAGGTGATCGCAACCCAGTGGGCGCAGAAGGTGAAGTACTAAAATGACATCCATAGCCCATCCTGCTGAGCAGGAGAAGGCTCATGGAAAGCGGCGTAGGCGCCTGCCGTGGAAGTCGGTGACCACCGGCTCGTGGGCAGGCGCTCTGCCGTTCCTTCTCTTCATGGCCTTCTTCCTCATATTCCCGCTGATCGCCAATCTCATCACGGCTTTCCAAGGTCCTACGGGCGGTTTTTCGCTTCAGACCATGGCGCAGGCGATGGATGAGACTCATCGTTCGGCGTTTATCACGACGGCGAACCTGTCCGTTATCACCGCGTTCATTGGTGCTGTTTTGGGTGTCCCGTTGGCGTGGGCGCTACAAACCGCGCGTAAGCCGAAGTGGCTGACCTCGCTGGTCAACAGCTTCTCGGCGCTTGCCTCGCAATCGGGTGGTGTCAACTTGGCCTACGCGTTCGTGGCCTTGCTGGGCACGTACGGAATCATGACGACGGCGGTTAACAAGATCTTCCCCGGGCTGCTGGACAACTTCTCGTTAACCGGCTTCTCCGGAGTTGCCCTCGTGTACCTGTATTTCCAGATCCCGCTCATGGCGATCTTGAAGCTGCCCGCGCTGGGTGGAATTAAGAAACAGTGGGCGGAAGCCGCACAATCGTTGGGTGCGACGAAGTCGCAGTACCTGCGCGACGTCGTCATCCCAGTGCTCTGGCCGTCCATTCTGGGATCGTTCCTGCTGCTGTTCGCGAATGCCTTCGCCGCGTATGCGACCGCCTACGCGCTCGCAGGTGGCTCGTTGAACCTCGTGCCGATCCTCATCGGCTTCTACATCAGCGGCAACGTCCTCCTCAACCCGGGTCTGGCAGCCGGCCTCGTCACCTGGATGATGATCATCATCTTGGCGGCGATGGGCTTGCGCTTCTACCTCACGAGAAAGAGTGATCAATGGCTGAGCAACTAGTGACCACCCCCGCTTCGGCGAAACGGCCCGCCGGCAAGGCTCGGGGGCTGGCCGCCTCAGGAGACTACAACTGGGCGTCCTTAGCTATCCTCGCCGTGTCATTGTGCGGGCTGTTACTGCCGTGGATCGCGGCGGCGACCTATGGTTTTTCACGGCCGGGCCAGCCCTTCACATTCGATCCGCTGATTGAAGTGTTCGGGCAGGGTAGGGCGAGCGAAGCGTTGGTGAACACGCTGCTACTTACAGCAGCTACCACCATCCTCATGCTTGTGCTCCTCGTGCCGACCATCGTGTTCCTCAACATCAAGGCCCCGCGCTTGGCGAAACTTGCTGAAGTGCTGTCGATTCTGCCGATGGTGGTTCCCGCGGTGGCGCTCGTTTCTGGCGTGTCCGAGCTGTATCGGACGCTCGTCCCAGGTTTCATCACGTCGCTGTGGTCGCTCGTGCCGCTGTACGTCGTCATCGTCATGCCCCTGTGCTACCGGGCGATCGACGCCGGCGTGAAATCACTGGACCTGCGTACGATATTCGCCGCCTCGTCGTCGTTGGGAGCCAACACGTTGACGACGCTCCGCGAAGCCGTCATCCCGAACCTGCGCGTAGCAATGCTGTCAGCAGCGCTGCTGTGCATTTCGGGCGTGCTCGGCGAATTTGCGATGGCGTCCCTCCTTGGCCACTACACCTTCCCGGTGTACATGGTGGAGGTCTCCTCGAATTCACCGAAGGGCGTGGCGGCGCTGTCCTTCATTGTCACAATCATTACTTGGCTGCTGCTCGTCGCGATCTCAGCGCTTGCCAACCAAACAAAGCGGCGCCAGCAAAAATAATGCGGGCACATCCCGCAGAAAGGAAAGCGTGACATGGCACAGCCACACGTTCAACTTCGACAAATCGTCAAATCTTTCGGTGATGTTACGGTGCTTGACGGCCTCAACCTCGACATCGAGGAAGGCGAGCTCGTAGCATTACTCGGCCCGTCCGGTTCCGGAAAGTCCACGTGCTTGCGCGTGCTTGCCGGGCTGGAAACCGCGGACTCCGGTGAAGTGCTCATCAATGGCGTAGATGTGGCAGACAAGCCAACCCGGGAGCGCAACATGGGCATCGTCTTCCAAGCCTATTCGCTGTTCCCGCATTTGAGCGCCACCGACAACGTTGCATACGGGCTCAAAATCCGAGGCAAGGATACGAAGGAACGGCGCTCGCGGGCACAAGAACTGTTGGAACTGGTGGGCCTTGAAGACCAGATGGATAAGTTCCCCAGTCAGATGTCCGGCGGTCAGCAGCAGCGCGTGGCGCTTGCGCGCGCACTGGCCATCGAACCTGACGTGCTCCTTCTTGATGAACCGCTGTCCGCGCTCGATGCGAAAGTGCGCGTACAGCTGCGTGATGAGATTCGTAGAATCCAGCAGTCAGCAGGAATCGCCACTCTCATGGTGACCCACGATCAGGAAGAGGCCATCGTCATGGCCGACCGCGTGGGTGTGATGAGCAACGGGCAGATCGAGCAGATCGGCACTCCGGAAGATCTGTATCTCCACCCGCGTTCGCCGTTCATTTCGCAGTTTGTGGGTGTTGCCAATCGCGTGATCGGCAAAGTGAAGGCAGACACCCTGCGGGTGCTCGACACCGATCTGCAGATTGTTAACGCCGGCTCGGAAGCCGCGCGCGGAGAATTGGCCACCGCGCTGATTCGCCCGGAACAAATCGTCATGACCCGGGATAACAGTGCGCGCTACACGGTGATTGATAGTCAGTTGCGCGGAATGTTTTCCTCGATCACGGTGCAAGGCGAACTGGGTAAGGGCTACCTGCGTATCGACCTGCTCGCCCGCGATGCTGCCGAGTTTTCGGTCGGCGACAAGGTTGCGTTGCACATTGCCCGCCATGACACGGTGGTTGACGTGCCAACTGAGGACGAGGTTGCGGTCTACCGGCGCTTGGAAGAAAGGTGGGCATCGGCGTGAACGCCTTCGCGCGTAACGAGCACACAGGAGCCGCGATCGCTCCGAGGCAAACGCAGCTACCTGCACAGCCCGGCGATCCCAAACGGCGCCTGTTACTGATCGGCGTGGATGGTACTCGCTGGTCGATTGTCGCGGAAGACGGCGTGGGCGAGGCGATGAGCCGTCTTGCTCGCGAGGGCTCGTGGCATCGCATGGAGATGGAAGTGCCCACAATTTCGGCGCCCGGTTGGGGATCGATCCTCACTGGGGCTACCCATGCTGAGCATGGCTTGCGTGATAATTCGTGCGTGGGTGGGCGGACGTGGAACTATCCCGACTTCCTTTCTCAAGCCTTCTATGCCGATCAGAGCACGCACACGTTCGCAGCCGCCGGCTGGCCGGTACTGGTGGATCCGCATGGCCTCGGCCCGATTATCCACCCGCGTATGGAACAGCAGTATGCAGGCTTGCATAACGTGATTGTTCGCGACGGCGAAACATTCGGCTACGAGCTCGTCGACGCCCAGATTGCGGATATTGCCGCAGCCAAGTTACGTTCGGCGCGCGCCTTCGACGTCGGCTTCGTCTATTTTTGCGACGTCGACGACGCCGGACACGTCTACGGACTGCTCGGCGAGGAATATCGCGCGGCAATCAGGCGAGTGGACAAGCATGTCGAACGGCTCGTGTCGATCATTGCGCAACGCGCGGAAGACAATCCTGCCGAAGAGTGGCTGGTAGTGGTGACCACCGATCACGGGCACCGTGACGAAGGCGGACACGGCGGTGCGAGCGACGCCGAACGCGAGTCCTGGGTCATAGCATGGACCCCTGACGGTGCGCTGCCGAGTTGGCCTGAGCGTATCGAACCGTGGGAACTTGCTGGGCTCATGCTCGCCGCCAGGTAGCTGAGCAAGCAAGAAACCAAAACACGGGTGGGGAGGCACTACAAGCCTCCCCACCCGTGTTTCGCTTCACAGGAGCTTCGACTAGACCGAGCCGGCCGTTTTTAGGTAAAGTAGGTGGCCGAGCCAGAACGGGTTCTGGCACGTGATTGCCGTCAAAGGCAGCTAAGAATCAGTGTGATTGACCACCATCATCGCGCCGAACTGGCGAGATGCCGCAGGTTTTGCCATACTGAACAAGTTGCTCGCAGCAAGCGGGCTGAAGAACTTGGCCGAGGAGCAAAAAGCCCTCGGCACATTAATGGGTTCACAACAATCGCATAGGGCTTCGTTACTACCTCGCTAGAGGTGCGACACGCCCGGGTGCGGGGGACGTGAACACCGAGGTAGAGAGAGGGAGACGACGCCATGGCGGGACAAAAGATCCGCATCCGTCTGAAGTCATATGACCACGAGGTCATCGACAACGCAGCGAAAAAGCTCGTCGACGAAGTTACCCGTACCGGAGCGTCGGTCGTGGGGCCGGTGCCGCTGCCAACCAAACGCAGTGTTTTCACCGTTATTCGCTCGCCCCACAAGTACAAGGACAGTCGAGAGCAGTTCGAAATGCGCACGCATAAGCGACTGATCGACATTGTCGATCCGACTCTGAAGACAATTGACACCCTGCGTCGCCTGGATCTCCCGGCTGATGTCAGCGTCGAGATCAAGCTCTGAGGTAACGCATCATGACGAAGAACAAGACCGCCGCCAGGCCCGTGAAGGCGCTGCTCGGCGTAAAGGTAGGAATGACTCAGGTGTGGGACGAGAACGCTAAGCTCGTTCCCGTCACCGTGGTCAAGGTTGGCAAGAACGTTGTCACCCAGATCCGCACCGAAGAAAACGACGGCTACAGCGCTGTTCAGATTGCTTCGGGCGAGTTGAAGAACAAGAACGTCACCAAGCCGCTTGCGGGTCACTTCGAAAAGGCCGGTGTGACTCCGCGCCGCTTCGTTGCTGAAATCCGCACCTCCGATGCCGACTCCTATGAGCTCGGCCAGGAGCTCGGCGTTGACACGTTCGAGGTCGGCCAGCTCGTGGACGTCGTCGGCAAGTCGAAGGGCAAGGGCTTCGCTGGAACCATGAAGCGTCACGGTTTCGCAGGTATCAGTGCATCGCACGGTGCGCACCGCAACCACCGCAAGCCTGGCTCCATTGGTGGCGCATCCACGCCGGGTCGTGTTTTCCGCGGCCAGCGCATGGCAGGGCGCATGGGCAACGCACGCGTCACCGTCCAGAATTTGACCATTCACGCAATCGACACCGAGAACGACGTTCTCCTCGTGTCTGGTGCCATCCCGGGTAACAAGGGCGGCGCCGTCGTGATCCGTACTGCCGTGAAGGGAGCCTAAGCAATGGCAAACCTGAAGGTTGACGTTATCGATTACTCTGGCAAGAAGGCTGGCGACGTGACTCTCGACGAGTCCGTGTTCGGCGTCGAGAAGGCCAACATCGCGCTCTTGCACCAGGTTGTGAACGCGCAGCTCGCCGCACGCCGTGCGGGCACGCACAAGACGAAGACCCGCGGCGAAGTCCGCGGTGGCGGCATCAAGCCGTGGCGTCAGAAGGGTACCGGCCGCGCGCGCCAGGGCTCAATCCGCGCGCCCCAGTGGGTAGGTGGCGGTGTCGTTCATGGCCCGCAGCCGCGCGACTACTCGCAGCGCACGCCCAAGAAGATGATCAAGGCTGCACTCGTACAGTCGCTGTCGGATCGCGCCGCACACGGCCGCATCCACATCGTCAAGGGTTTTGTTGAAGGCGACAAGCCGTCCACCAAGACCGCGCTCAAGCTTCTGCTCGACGTGACGGAAGGGCGTACGAAGGCGCTCGTCGTCGTTGATCGCAGCGACGAGATGTCGATCCTGTCCCTGCGCAACGCACAGGAAGCACACATTATTTACTTCGATCAGCTGAACGCTTACGACGTCCTCGCGTCTGACGACGTCGTGTTCACCGAAGCTGCCTACGAGGCATGGACCGCGAAGAAGGAGACGAAGTGACAGACCCAATCTTTCACAACAAGGATCCTCGCGACGTAATCCTCGAGCCGGTCGCCTCCGAAAAGGCAGCTCGTCTCGAAGATGAGGGCAAGTACACGTTCATCGTGCACCCCTCCGCGAACAAGACGGAAATCAAGATCGCCATCGAAAAGATCTTTGGCGTCAAGGTGGAATCCGTCAACACTCAGAACCGCAAGGGTAAGACTCGCCGCACCCGCGACGGCCTTGGTCGGCGCAAGAACACCAAGCGCGCGATCGTTACCTTGCGTGAAGGCCACATCGACATCTACGGCGACATCGTCGGCTAGTCCGACGCAAAGATTGAGGAATAAGAACTCATGGGAATTCGCAAGTACAAGCCGACGACCCCGGGTCGTCGCGGTTCGAGCGTAGCCGACTTCGTCGAGATCACCCGATCTACGCCGGAAAAGTCGCTGCTGCGCCCGTTGCCTAAGACAGGCGGCCGTAACAACAACGGCCGTATCACCACCCGTCACATTGGTGGTGGCCACAAGCGCCGCTACCGCGTGATTGACTTCCGTCGTCACGACAAGGACGGCGTGCCAGCCAAGGTTGCGCACATCGAATACGATCCGAACCGTACCGCTCGCATCGCACTGCTGCACTACGCGGACGGGGAGAAGCGCTACATTCTCGCACCGGAAAACGTCAAGCAGGGCACGATCCTGGAAAACGGACCATCTGCTGACATCAAGCCGGGCAACAACCTTCCGCTGCGCAACATTCCGGTCGGTACCGTCATCCACGCGGTTGAACTGCGTCCGGGCGGTGGCGCCAAGATTGCTCGCTCCGCAGGTGCCTCCGTGCAGCTTGTTGCTAAAGAAGGCAAGCTCGCACAGCTGAAGATGCCCTCCGGTGAAATCCGCAACGTTGACGCACGCTGCCGCGCCACCATTGGCGAGGTCGGCAACGCCGAACAGATCAACATCAACTGGGGTAAGGCAGGCCGTAAGCGCTGGAAGGGCGTCCGCCCAACAGTCCGCGGTGTTGTCATGAACCCGTTCGACCACCCGCACGGCGGTGGCGAGGGCAAGACGTCCGGCGGACGTCACCCTGTCTCCCCGTGGGGTCAGAAGGAAAAGCGTACCCGTCATCCAAACAAGCCCAGCGACAAGCTCATTGTGCGCCGTCGCAAGACTGGCAAGAAGCACTGATAGGAGTAGTTCGCTATGCCACGTAGTTTGAAGAAGGGTCCTTTCGTTGACGATCACCTTCAGAAGAAGGTCGATGAGCAGAACGAGAAGGGCACGAAGAACGTCATCAAGACCTGGTCGCGCCGGTCGGTTATCACCCCGGACTTCCTCGGTCACACATTCGCAGTCCACGACGGACGCAAGCACGTGCCGGTGTTCGTCACCGAATCGATGGTTGGCCACAAGCTCGGCGAATTCGCTCCGACTCGTACCTTTAAGGGTCACGATAAGGACGATCGCAAGGGTCGTCGCCGGTAAGGCAGGAGAGGCAGGAAAATGGAAGCCAAGGCACAGGCGCGCTACGTCCGCGTCACGCCCATGAAGGCACGCCGCGTGATCAACGAGATCCGTGGAATGAATGCATCCGATGCCCTGGACTTGCTTGAGTTTGCACCGCAGGCGGCCGCCAGGGATATTCGCAAGATCGTTCAAAGCGCTATCGCGAATGCTCGCTACACAAGTGAGCAGGCCGGTGAACGTTTTGACGAGGGCGAACTGAAGATCGTTGAAACCTACGTTGATGAAGGCCCAACGATGAAGCGTATCCGTCCGCGAGCCCAGGGGCGCGCGAACCGGATCCTCAAGCGTACGAGCCACATCACCGTGATCGTTGGAAACGGAAAGGGAGCCTAAGAATGGGACAGAAAGTTAACCCGATTGGGTTCCGTCTGGGAATCACCACCGAACACCGGTCCAAGTGGTTCACGGATTCCACCAAGAAGGGTCAGACCTACGCCGATTACATCGGTGAAGACATCAAGATCCGTGACATGCTGCGCAAGAATCTTGAACGCGCCGGCATCTCCCGGGTGAACATTGAGCGCAGCAGCGAACGCGTGATCGTCGACATCTACACGGCCCGTCCGGGCATCGTTATCGGGCGGCGTGGCGTGGAAGCCGATCGTGTCCGCCAGGATCTGGAGAAGCTGACGGGCAAGGCCATTCAGCTCAACGTGCTCAACGTGCAGAATCCTGAAGCTGACGCCCAGCTTGTTGCCCAGGGTATCGCCGAGCAGCTTGCTTCGCGTGTGTCTTTCCGCCGCGCCATGCGTAAGGGCATCCAGTCCGCGCAGCGCGCAGGCGCCAAGGGTATTCGCGTGCAGGTCTCTGGCCGCCTCGGTGGCGCAGAAATGTCGCGTTCCGAGTTCTACCACGAGGGCCGCGTGCCGCTGCACACCCTTCGTGCAAACATTGACTACGGCTTCTACGAGGCCCGCACCACGTTCGGCCGTCTTGGCGTCAAGGTGTGGATCTACCGTGGAGACATCACCGACGCCGAATACTACCGTTCGCTGACCGAAGCTCCGCGTGGTCGCGGTGGCCGTGGCGGCGAACGCCGTGGTCGCGGTGGTCGCGGTGGTGACCGCCGTGGACGTCAGAATCAGCAGGCCAAGCAGGCCGCAACCCAGGCGCCAGCCGCCCCGGCCGCACAGGCTGAACCGGCTGCGCCAGCTACCCAGGAAACGGAGGCCTGAGCATGCTCATTCCCCGCCGGACAAAGCACCGCAAACAGCATCGCCCAAACCGTAAGGGCATGTCCAAGGGCGGCAACAACCTGGCTTTCGGTGAGTACGGTATCCAGGCTCTTGAGCCGGCCTACGTTACCAACCGCCAGATTGAAGCTGCACGTATCGCAATGACCCGCCACGTCAAGCGTGGTGGCAAGGTCTGGATCAACATTTTCCCGGACCGTCCGCTCACGAAGAAGCCTGCCGAAACCCGTATGGGGTCCGGTAAGGGCTCGGTCGAATGGTGGGTCGCAAATGTTAAGCCTGGCCGAGTTCTGTTCGAACTGGCCGGCGTCGACGAGGGGCTGGCCCGTGAGGCGCTTTCCCGCGCCCAGCACAAGCTCCCGATGAAGACACGTTTTATCTCCCGTGAGGATGGTGAATAATGGCTAAGGGCATGACCGCCGACGAGCTGGATAAGCTCACCGATGCCGAGCTGGCAGAGCTCCTGAAGGAGTCGAAGGAAGAACTGTTCAACCTTCGCTTCTCCGCTGTGACCCATCGTCTGGAAGATTCCGGCAGGCTCAAAGAGGTGCGGCGCAACATTGCACGCATCTACACCGTGGCACGGGAACGTGAACTCGGAATCCGTACCGCCCCGACGGCTAAGAAGAAGTGAGGTCGCTAATGAGCGAGGAAACGAAGACGACGCCGGAGGCCCCCAAGCGTGGAAACCGCAAGGTTCGCACCGGCTACGTCGTCAGTGACAAAATGGACAAGACCGTCGTGGTTGAGGTCGAAGACCGCCGCAAGCACGGCCTGTACGGTAAGGTGATGACCCGCAGCAAGCGGTTCAAGGCTCACGACGAAACTAACGAGGTTCGCGTTGGCGATCTCGTTCGCATCATGGAAACCCGACCGCTTTCCGCGACCAAGCATTTCCGCGTGGTCGAGGTAATCGAGAAGGCCAAGTGATTCTTGGGGTACGCCCCGAGGAAGACAACCCATCCGTTCGGCAAGGCTCAGCAATGAGAACCGGCACGACGACAGGAGATATGTAAATGATCCAGCAGGAGTCGCGGCTTAAAGTCGCCGACAACACGGGTGCCAAGGAAATCTTGTGCATTTCCGTGCTCGGCGGTTCAGGCCGGCGCTACGCCGGAATTGGCGACGTCATCGTCGCCACCGTCAAGGACGCAAGCCCTGGCGGAAGTGTAAAGAAGGGCGATGTTGTTAAGGCAGTCATCGTCCGCGCAAAGAAGAGTACGCGCCGTCCTGACGGCTCGTACATCAAGTTTGATGAAAACGCAGCTGTCATTCTGAAGAACGATAGCGAGCCGCGCGGTACCCGTATTTTCGGGCCCGTTGCTCGTGAACTACGCGACAAGCAGTTCATGCGTATCGTTTCGCTCGCACCGGAGGTGATCTAATGGCGAAGATTAAGAAAGGCGACCTGGTCCAGGTCATTGCTGGCCGCGATAAGGGCCTGCAGGGCCGCGTCCTGGCTGTCGACACCGCCAAGGATCGTGTGATCGTTGAAGGCGTGCAGCGAGTCAAGAAGCATACCCGTGTAGGCCGCACCGATCGTGGCGCAGTCACCGGCGGAATTGAAACCGTTGAAGCCCCCATCCACGTGTCCAACGTGATGCTCGTGGGCCCGGATAAGAAGCCGGTTCGTGTTGGCTTCCGGGAAGTTGAAGTGGAGCGCAACGGCCGTAAGAAGATCATGCGCGAACGTGTTGGTCGCCGTGGCGGGAAGGAGATCGAACTGTGACTCAGCCTCGTCTGAAGATCAAGTACCGCGAGGAGATCCTCCCGGCGCTGCGCGAAGAATTCAACCACGCTAATGTGCACACCGTCGGTGGTCTAGACAAGATCGTCGTCAACATGGGCGTGGGCGAAGCCGCACGCGACTCGAAGATTCTCGACGGCGCAATTGCTGATATCACGGCAATCACCGGCCAAAAGCCGCAGGTGACGAAGGCCCGCAAGTCGATCGCCCAATTCAAGCTACGCGAGGGCCAGCCGATCGGCTGCCACGTCACGCTGCGTGGTGATCGCATGTGGGAGTTCCTCGACCGCCTACTGTCGACAGCCCTGCCGCGCATCCGCGATTTCCGCGGACTGAGCCCGAAGCAGTTTGACGGCAATGGCAACTACACGTTCGGCCTGACCGAGCAAACAGTGTTCCACGAGATCGACATGGACAAGATGGATCGCGTCCGTGGTATGGATATCACCGTGGTCACCACTGCGAAGACCGACGACGAGGGGCGAGCTCTGCTCAAGCATCTCGGTTTCCCGTTCAAGGAGAACTGACAATGGCAAAGACTGCTCTGAAGCAAAAGGCGGCACGCAAGCCGAAGTACGCGGTGCGCGCATACACGCGCTGCCAGCGCTGCGGTCGTCCGCATTCCGTATATCGCAAGTTCGGCCTGTGCCGAATCTGCCTGCGCGAGATGGCCCTTGCGGGTGAACTCCCAGGCGTTAAGAAGGCAAGCTGGTAAGAAACTACGTCGAAGGTCCGCGGAGGAAACCACGACGAGGAAGGGCTGAGGCCCGATGTCTATGACAGACCCAATTGCAGACATGCTCACGCGTCTGCGCAACGCCAACTCGGCGTTTCACGAGACGGTAGATATGCCGTACTCGAAGATGAAAGCATCCATTGCTGACATCCTTAAGCGTGAGGGATACATCGACGGATTCGACGTCGAAGAAGCGAAAGTGGGTAAGACCCTTACCCTCAAACTGAAGTACGGTCCGAACCGTGAGCGTTCGCTCGCTGGTTTGCGCCGTATCTCGAAGCCGGGACTTCGCGTGTACGCAAAGTCCACCAACCTTCCCCAGGTGCTTGGCGGCCTTGGCGTGGCTATTCTGTCCACGTCGTCGGGCCTGCTCACCGATAAGGAAGCTAAGGACAAGGGTGTAGGTGGGGAAGTCCTCGCCTACGTCTGGTAAGCGAAAGGAGTTTAAACAATGTCTCGTATTGGAAAGCTCCCGATTGCGATTCCGGCTGGTGTTGAGGTCAAGATCGACGGCGATACCGTCGTCGTCAAGGGCCCGAAGGGCGAACTGAGCCACTCGGTGCCAAGCCCGATCACTGTTGAACTCGACGGCGAACAGATCCTGGTCAAGCGCCCCAACGAAGAACGCGAGTCGCGTTCGTTGCACGGGCTGACCCGCACGCTGATCTACAACAACATCGTCGGCGTCACCGAGGGTTACAAGAAAGACCTCGAAATTAACGGCACGGGATATCGTGTACTGGCTAAGGGCACGGACCTCGAGTTCTCGCTCGGCTACTCGCACACGATCACGGTGAAAGCCCCGGAAGGTATCACCTTCGCGGTCGATGGCCCCACCAAGTTCTCCGTGTCCGGTATCGACAAGCAGCAGGTCGGCGAAACCGCCGCAAGCATCCGAAAGCTCCGCAAGCCAGAACCTTACAAGGGTAAGGGCATCCGGTACGCGGGTGAACACGTGCGCCGTAAGGCTGGAAAGGCTGGTAAGTAATGGCTACCAAGGCAAAGTTTGCAGCGCGCAAGCGCCGCCACCAGCGTCTACGCAAGCGTATTGCTGGCACCCCCGAACGTCCGCGGCTCGCGGTTTCCCGTTCGAATCGCCACATGATCGCCCAGGTGATCGACGATTCGAAAGGTGTGACGCTCGCATACGCGTCGAGCCTGGAGAAGGACTTCCCGTCCGAATTCGACTCGAAGGTTGCTGCAGCTCACGAAGTTGGTCTGCGAATTGGTAAGCGTGCGGTTGATGCCGGCATTTCCGCCGTCGTTTTCGACCGCGCTGGAAACAAGTATCACGGTCGAGTGGCCGCGGTTGCCGACGGCGCCCGCGAAGCTGGCCTGACCCTGTGATCTGGAACGAGAGGATATAGACATGGCTGCAGAGCAGCGTGGACGCCGCTCCGAGGGCGACGGCGAAGACCGCCGCCGCGATGGGCGTCGCAATGAGCGTCGTTCCGATCGTCGTCAAGATGACAGGAACGCATACATTGAGCGTGTCGTGACCATTAATCGTGTTGCTAAGACCGTCAAGGGCGGACGCAACATGTCGTTCACGGCACTCGTCGTGGTCGGCGATGGCAACGGCACTGTTGGCGTGGGATACGGCAAGGCTAAAGAAGTTCCTGCCGCTATTGCCAAGGGCACCGAAAAGGCGAAGCGGAACTTCTTTAAGGTTCCGCGTATCGGCACCACGATCCCGCACCTGGTTCAGGGCGAGGATGCTGCAGGAGTTGTTCTTCTGCGTCCGGCATCCCCCGGTACCGGTGTAATTGCCGGCGGTCCGGTTCGTGCCGTCATGGAGGCAGCAGGTATTCACGACATCCTGACCAAGTCGCTGGGCTCGTCGAACGCGATCAACATTGTTCGCGCAACGATTGCTGGGCTCAAGCAGTTGGAGCAGCCGGAAGCAGTGGCAGCACGCCGCGGTCTTCCGCTCACCGAGGTCGCACCTCATGCGATGCTGCGTGCCCGCGCCGAACATGAAGAGAAGGAACGGCAGGACGCCGAACTTGAAGCGCAGCGCGAAGAAAATGAAGCTGCCGCGGCAGGAGTTGGTGCGTAATGCTGAAGATTACTCAGAAAAAGGGCCTTATTGGCACCAAGAAGAACCAACGTGAGACGATGCGTTCGCTCGGTTTGAAGAAGATTCACCAGACCGTCACGTTGCCGGATAACCCTGCCGTGCGCGGCATGGTTCGTACCGTTGCGCATCTGGTTGAAGTGGAGGAGGTCGACTAATGGCTGATTCGACAAACACGCCTGAGACTCAGGCTGCGGGGCCGATCAAGCTCCACGACCTGCGCCCAGCTCCGGGTTCGAACAGGCCGCGTAAGCGGGTCGGACGCGGCGAAGGTGGCAAGGGCGGCAAGACTGCCGGCCGTGGCACGAAGGGCACCCGTGCTCGTAACACGGTGCGTCCGGGCTTCGAAGGTGGGCAGATGCCGTTGCACATGCGCCTTCCGAAGCTGCGTGGTTTCAAGAACCCTGCGAAGGTCTACTACCAGGTAGTCAACCTTGATGCTCTTGGTGAGCTGTTCCCAGAGGGCGGCGATGTTACCGTTGCTGATCTGGTTGCCAAGGGCGCGGTGCGTAAGAACCGCCCGGTTAAGGTGCTTGGTTCTGGCGAGATCAACGTCAAGGTCAACGTGACCGTGGACGCCTGGTCGAGCTCGGCACAGCAGAAGATTGAAGCGGCTGGCGGATCGCTGACGAAGCGGGATGCCTAGTTTCTAGTATGGTGGTCGGCTCTCATCGTTGAGATGGGAGCCGACCTCATTTTTCCCGATTCTCGCGATTGTGTGGCATATATGGCACCAATCGAAGGCTTGGAATGCTCGAGTATCGGGGTATAGTGTAACGGTGTCGTATGCGCACCGCAGGTGCCGTGCGGCACGATACATACCTGGTAGTTACCGAGCTGCTGGGTAGTGACAGCTCGCTTGCGAGCACACACGGGACGGCCACGAGGGCCGGCAATGGAGGAACGTCTTGTTTAGAGCACTAGTATCAGCTTTCCGGACGCCGGATCTGAGACGCAAGCTTCTGTTCACCATGTTGATCATGGCGATCTATCGCCTGGGTACCTTTTTACCTGCACCGTTCGTTTCGTACTCGAACGTGAAGGTGTGTTTGGATCAGCAAGGTGAAGCTAACTTGCTGACGATGATGAACATGTTCTCGGGTGGAGCGCTCCTCCAGCTATCCGTATTTGCGCTTGGAATCATGCCGTATATTACGGCGTCGATTATTGTCCAGCTCATGAGGGTGGTTATTCCGCGTTTTGAAGAGCTCCATAAGGAAGGCCAGACTGGTCAAGCCAAGCTCACCGAGTACACGCGTTACCTCACCATTTTCTTGGCTATTTTGCAGGCCTCCGTCATGGTGACGACGGCGAACAGCCTGTTGTTCCAGCTGTGCACGGTTGATCCAATCCCGAATGCCACGCCAGGCAAGTACTTGATCGCTATTTGTACGATCACTGCGGGCACGGCGCTCGTCATGTGGTTGGGCGAGCAGATCACCGAGCGCGGTATTGGCAACGGCATGTCGCTCCTGATCTTCACCGGTATTGCGGCGTCGTTCCCGAGCATGCTGGTCAACGTCTACCAGTCGGACGGCGGTCTGAGCCGTCTGCTCATCGTGCTCGCAATGTTCTTGGCGATCACGCTCGTCGTCGTCTTCGTGGAACAGTCTCAGCGCCGTATTCCAGTGCAGTATGCGAAGCGAGTGATTGGCCGGCGCACGTACGGTGGTACCTCCACCTACATTCCGATCAAGATCAACATGGCGAACGTGATCCCCGTGATCTTCGCATCCTCGATCTTGGCTCTTCCACAAATGATCATGCAGTTTGGTGATCAGAACGCCGGTTGGGTGCAGTGGCTGGCCCGTAATTATGTGGCAAGCTCTCCGTGGTATTTGGCCACGTACTTCCTCCTCATCGTGTTCTTCGCGTTCTTCTACACGTCGATCACGTTCAACCCTGAGGAAATTGCTGACAACATGAAACGCTACGGCGGTTTCGTACCCGGAATTCGCGCCGGGCAGCCAACAGCTGACTACCTGAGGTACGTCATCAACCGGATCAACTGGGTGGGTGCCCTGTACCTTGCGACGATTGCGCTCATCCCGCAACTCGTGTTCAACGCTATGGGTATTCAGTCCATGTCGTTTGGTGGTACGTCGATTATTATTCTCGTGGGCGTTGGCTTGCAGACCGTCAAGGATGTTGACGCTCAGCTCCAGCAGCGTCACTATGAAGGATTCCTACGATGACATATCGTCTTCTCATCATGGGCCCGCCGGGAGCGGGCAAGGGCACGCAGGCGAAGAACGTCAGTGCCGATCTGGGTATAGCCTGGATTTCCTCTGGCGAGCTATTCCGCCAAACCATTCGTTCTGGTTCCGAACTTGGCGAACAGATTGCGTCCTATATCAACAACGGTAATCTGGTTCCTGACGAGGTGACTGACCGCATGGTCGCTGATCATCTGCGTGCTCTCGACCCGCGGGTTAACGGTTTCCTGCTTGATGGATATCCGCGTACCCTATCCCAGGTTGGGGCTTTGGATCGGATTCTTGCCGAGTACGATGCTCCGCTAGACGCCGTCATTGAATTGGAGATTCCCGACGACGAAATCGTTTCTCGCCTGTTGCTTCGGGCTGAGAAGGAAGGCCGTGAGGACGACACCGAGGATGTCATCCGCCATCGGATCGAGGTCTATCACGAAAGCACTGAGCCGTTGCTAGCGGTCTACCGCGAACGTGGTTTGCTTGTAGGAATCGACGGCATGGGCACGATCGATGAGGTCCGCGAGCGTCTTGTGACCAAGTGTGAAGCGTTCCTCGCGTCGAAGAATCAATGATCGAATATAAGTCGCCGGAACAGATTCGGCGGATGCGCCGTGCTGGCCTCGTGGTCGCCGATATTCACGACGCGCTTCGGGAGCAGATCGAGGTTGGGATGACCACGGCCGATCTCGACGCCGTCGCTCTTGAGGTCTTGGAATCTGCTGGGGCCGTCTCGAATTTTTATGGCTACTACGGCTATCCCGGGCAGATTTGCACATCGGTCAACGAGGTCATAGTGCACGGCATTCCTGGCGAGCGCGTGCTTGAGCCGGGGGATTTGGTATCACTCGATTGCGGCGCTGTTGTTGATGGTTGGCATGGCGACGCCGCGTTCAGCGTGGTGCTCCCGGGTGGTGATCCCGAGGTTCGCGCGACTCGCGAGCGGCTGTCCGAAGCTACCCGGGGTGCGATGTGGGCGGGCATTGCCGCGATGGCTCGCGGAAAACGTGTGAACGATATTGGTGCAGCTATTGACGACTACGTGAGCGACCTTCCTGAAGATGGCCGCCCGGACATCGTGCGTGATTACGTGGGCCACGGTATCGGAACTGCGATGCATCAAGAACCCGACGTGCTCAACTATCGTGCCCGTGGTCGTAGCCCGCGGCTGAAGAACGGCATGGTCCTGTGCATTGAGCCGATGCTGACGGCGGGGGACCAGGCCAACACGGTGCTTGCCGATGAGTGGACGGTCATCACTCGCGACGGCTCGGACGCCGCGCACTGGGAACACATGGTCGCTAAACATTCCGGTGGTATCTGGGTGCTCACCGCTAAAGACGGCGGTGCGGAAGGGCTTGCCCCGTTCGGTGTCACGCCAGTTCCGCTTTCTTAACATCTGGTGATCGCGCTACCTGCGCTTTTGTTGCTGGACTCAGAATGAGTCTTGCCTTTTGGCACAGTGGATCGTTTTACATGCCGTTAAATGGTACTCTTAAATCGCACGTTTGCCTCATTGCTGACTTTGGAAGGGAGCCAAACAAATGAGGAAGAATGGTGTGGGGCTACTGAAAAAAAGCAGGTGTTGCCCTACTTGTTACTGGAGCGATGACGCTCGGTGTTGTCGGCGGCGTCGCTGCTGATCCCGGGGACGACCACGCACGTCAGGTCAAGCAAAGCGAAGAGAATCTCGCAGCTGCAAAAGAAGAGTTAGCTGACGCGGAGGCCGCACTTGCGGCGTTAGAAGAGGACATCCAAGAGATGTCCTCTATTGCTGCGGACGCCGAGGCCAAAGCGGCTACCGCCGAGGGTGCCGTTACTCAAGGTGAATCGGCAGCGTTGAATGCTCTTGCCGACGCGCAGGCAGACGCCAAGGAGAAGGCGGCTGCGGCTCAGGAAAAATTGGACGCCGCGAAGGAACAACTTTCCGCTGCCGAGAACACGATCACGGAGCTTGACGGCAAGGTCGCACAAGCACAAGCCGACAAGGATGCGGCAGACGCCGCCGTGGACGCCCTGCCGGCTGACGCGCAAACGGCTGTCACCGAAGCTCAGGCGGATGTGGACGAAGCTACGCAAAAGCAAGAGGCCGCAGCAAGTGCCGCACAGGCGGCTCAGGCTACCGCGGCGGACAAGCAGGCAGAACTTGAGCAGAAGCAAGCTCACAAGGAGCAGGCGGATGCCACCGCGGCAACGGCTCTTACCGAGCTGACTGAAGCTACGGAAGCGCTTGATGCGCTCCGTGTCAAGCTCTACGACAAGGACGTCCAGTGCACGGCCAAATATGACGAGTTGAGCGAGGCCACCAAGGATGCTCGCTCTGCGTGGCAGAACGCTCAGGCGGTCACCGCATTCGAGAAAACTAAGCTCGATGAACTCGAAGCAGAGCAGACGTCGGCACAGGCCGCGCTCACCGATCTGCAAAAGGGACTTGATGAGGCTAAGGCAGAACTTGACGATCTGGAAGCCGCACTTGCGGCAGGCGAGGCAAAACTGACTGAGGCCCGGAATGCCGAAGCTGCGGCGCAGACCAAATTCGATGAGGCGACGTCAAAAGCAAGTGCTAGTGCAGACAAAGCAAGCGAAGCCAAGAACGCGCACGATTCAGCAGTCGCAACGAAAGGCACCGCTGATCAGAAGCTCGCTGATGCTGAGACGGCTTTAACGGACGCTCAGCAGGCGCTGACGAGTGCGCAGGATGAGGAAAAGAGTGCGCGTGAAGCGTCGGACGCGTCGAAGGGTGAAGCTCAGAAGAAGTGGGATCGTGGATCACTCGCATTCTTCGAAGAAAACGGATCGCAGGCAGCTGTGGACGTGCTGACGAAGGATCGCCAGGCTAGCGATGGTTCGAGCTATCTGCAGCCGACGTTCGATGCTACCCCTGCTGAAAGCGCTACGTCGCTCGATAATATGAAGCACTCGATCGCGCAGATTAATACGATCAACGATAAGCGGCAGTCTGATGGGGGCATTGATGGCCGGCAGCTGTCAGTGGTTGGAGTCAACGACTATGTGATGGCCGTGGCTCAGGCGAACGCGAACTGGTCCCATAATAAGCTCGGGCATGCTAGTGCCTATAGTCCGCCCTACGAGAATCTCCATTGGGGGTCGAACACGGCGAGCGACGCTCTTGAAGGCTGGTGGGACGCCGAAAAGGCCCAGTTTGACCGGCTGCGCGCTGAAGGCGTGACGTCTCGCACCCAGATGGACGCGGAACTCAAGGCGAATCCTGTCAACGACGTAATGTCTGTGGGTCATTACACCAATCTCGTCGATCACCTCATGTGGCCGGAAGCTTTTTCGGCGAAAGATAGCGTTGTGGCTGGCTACGCCGTTCGTTCCGGAGACATGCCAGACTGGGACTTCGAACACTACGTGCAGTCCGTTGTTCTTTCTCCCGAGCACACGGGTACCTCCTACTCGGTTGCCGATTACGAGCAGCGCTTCATGACGTACTACAACGAGCTCAATGAGGCGCGCACGAATGGAGATGCGGCTCTCAAGCAGGCTCACGCCGACGCCGTCGCTAAGCGTGAACAAGCTGAAGCAGAGGTTACTGCTGCCAACAATCTCGTGACGGAGCTGACGTCTGCGCAACAAGAGGCTCAGAAGCTGGTCACGCAGACCAAGGAGGCGGCAGACGCGGCACAGCAGGAGGCACAGGAAGCTCAGCAGGCTGTAGCAGCAGAAGAGGCCGCTCGTGATTCGGCTGTGGATAGCCGTGAAAAGGCAGAAGCCGAGGTCACACGGTTAACCGACGCGAAGAATACGCAGGCGGATAAGGTCGGCCAGTACGCACGTAATGTAGAGACGGCCCGGTCGCGAGCAGAGAGTGCGGATAGTGCACTCACCGCTCAGCAAGCTGCAGTTGCAGCTGCTGAGGAGAATGAGAAGAATCTCTACGACGCCTATGTGGCAAAGACTGACGCCGCTGAGCTTCAGAAGTGCTACGAGGAATTCGATGAGCTCACTAAAGAAACACAGGCGGCTATGCAGGCGCAGGATACGGCAAGCACGGCTCATGCTGAAGCGGCAGAAAACGCGCAGAAGGCAGCTGACGACGTCGCGGCCGCCCAAGCTGAGCGTGATGTAGCTGAGGCAGAAAAGGTGAGCGTGGAGGCTGATCTTGCCGCTGCTAACGCTGTGCTCGAGCAGGCGAAGGCCACACTCGAGCAGGCGGAAGCCGAGCATGCGGACGTCGCAGAGACTCTGGCACAGCAAGAAGCTGCAGCCCAGGCGCTTGCGGACGTTCAGGCCGAGCTGGCGGCAGCACAAGAAGCACGAAACTCCGCTGAAACGGCTCGTGATGACGCACAAGCTGCACGTGACAGCGCCAAGGCTGTTGCCGACAAGCTGGCAGACATCGACGGCGCTCAGGCGCTCGCAGATGGCATGCCCACTGACGACGACGTGCTCAACGCCTACAACCTGCCCGAGCTGTTCAATGCAGTGGAAAGTCTGAAGGCGGATGCCACCAACGCGCGTGCAGCTGCTACGGACGCCGCCGCGGATCTTGCCGACGCCGAGCATGACCGTGCACCTGCGCAAGACCTCGTTGCGCAGCTGCGGACGAAGGTGGATGCCGCGCAAGAGGTGTACAACACGTTCCATCCGGTCGCAGTGAAGACCGATAGGGCTCAGTACGCGCAAGGCGGAACCATCACGTTTGTGGCAACTGGTTTCGACCCCGGGGAGCTCGTGGACTTCCACGTGTACTCCAACCCGGTCTACGCGGGCCAAGCACGTGCAGATGACACTGGTACTGCCACCCTCGAGTGGACGATCCCAGAGGATTTTGCTGTAGGCATGCACAAGGTGGTGGCCACAGGCTTGTCCACCAAGCGTACAAGCGCCTACGAGTTTGAGGTGCTGACGCTCTTGGGCAAGCTCACCTCGCCGGATCCCGCATCGCAAGGCGCCAACCAGGGCAAGCCGGTTGCCCAGGCAGAGGCCCCGAAGCTGGTGCGCACGGGTATCGACACCCGCGGTCTCGCACTCATCTCGCTTCTGGCAATGGGTGCAGGCGCGCTGATGATTCGGCGCGGTAAGGACGCCTAATCGGGAAGTGAACCCATAAACGTGTGGGGCGGCAAGAGCACTTGCCGCCCCACACTCATCCACTTATGGTGTAACCGAGCTACTGTGAGCCAGGCGGGTTCGTGACGCGATCCACCACGATACGCCTTTAAATCCGTGGGTTCTTTCCCGTACACTAGATCGGTGGTGCCCATAGGGCCCTCCTTGTAAGAACCCTTACATGGAACACATCAACAAAGCGGGGGACATGGCGAAAGAAGGCGTCATAGAAGTAGAAGGCACGGTCCAAGAGGCCCTGCCGAATGCAATGTTTCGAGTCGAGTTGGAAAACGGGCACGTTGTGCTCGCGCATATCTCTGGCAAGATGCGTCAGCACTACATCAGGATCCTTCCGGAAGACCGCGTCGTCGTCGAGCTCACGCCCTACGACCTCAACCGTGGCCGGATTGTCTATCGCTACAAGTAACCCGCAATCGACCGCCGGATATCCGGCATAGGAAACACCGTATATGAAGGTCAAGCCTAGCGTTAAGAAGATCTGCGATAACTGCAAGATCATCCGGCGCTCCGGTCGCGTCATGGTTATCTGTGATAACCCGCGGCACAAGCAGCGTCAGGGTTAACCAGCGTTATCCCAGAATCGTCAGTGGCTCAGCATGTGGCACTGACACGAATCGCAGTAAATTGCATTACCAGTGCGAAAGCACAACCCTCAGTCCGGAGGCTGAGGCCCGGGCGTTCCCGCCGGGGCGGTAGTGCTCCACACCTTCGGAATAAGACAAGGGAGCCAAGAATGGCACGTCTTTCAGGCGTTGACCTCCCGCGCGACAAGCGCGTCGAGGTTGCGCTCACATACATTTTCGGCATTGGCCGCACCCGTGCCCGGGAGTCGCTCGAAGCAACAGGAGTGAACCCGGATACGCGCGTGCGTGATCTGACAGAAGAAGATCTGGTCAAGCTCAAGAACCATATCGATGACAACTACAAGGTAGAAGGCGATCTGCGCCGCTCAATTCAGGCTGATATTCGCCGCAAGGTTGAGATCGGCTGCTACCAGGGCTTGCGCCACCGCAGGGGCCTGCCAGTGCACGGCCAGCGCACAAAGACGAACGCGCGCACCCGTAAGGGTCCGAAGCGCACTGTCGCAGGTAAGAAGAAGGCCTAGTAGGTTCAGGAGTATCAATGCCACCAAAGTCTCAATCGCGCCGTCCGCGCCGTACCGGCCGTAAGAACGTCCTTAATGGACAGGCGCACATCAAGTCAACGTTTAACAACACGATCGTCTCGATCACCGATTCGAAGGGCGAGGTCATCGCTCAGGCGTCGGCTGGAATGGTCGGGTTCAAGGGATCGCGTAAGTCGACCCCATATGCTGCTCAGCTTGCCGCTGAGAACGCTGCACGCCGTGCCATGGATCAGGGCCTGAAGAAGGTTGACGTCTTCGTTAAAGGACCGGGTTCCGGCCGCGAGACGGCGATTCGTTCGCTCACCGCTTCCGGTCTTGAAGTGACGTCCATTTCCGACGTCACCCCTCAGCCGCACAACGGTACCCGCCCGCCGAAGCGTCGTCGCGTTTGATCGATTCAGCACCGAAAGCCGCATGGCTTTCAGGGGGATGATCCCCACGTTAAAAAGGTTTGGGTGTCATATAGCGGGCACCCGATGAAAGGACATCACCAGTGATCATTGAACAGCGACCCACTCTCACGGAAGAGAAGATTTCCGATACGCGTTCGCGTTTCACGCTCGATCCGCTCGAGCCGGGTTTCGGCTACACGCTGGGTAACTCCCTGCGCCGTACGCTGCTTTCGTCGATTCCAGGTGCAGCTGTCACGTCGGTACATATCGACGGCGTCCTGCACGAGTTTTCGACGATTGCTGGCTGCAAAGAAGATGTTGCCGAGATCATTTTGAACCTGAAGGAACTCGTTGTGACCTCTGAGCACGACGAACCGGTTCTCATGTATCTGCGTAAGCAAGGGCCAGGCGAAGTGCTGGCTTCGGATATCACCCCGCCGTCGGGCGTGGAAATCCACAACCCGGATCTGGTTATTGCCACGTTGAATGACAAGGGCAAGATCGAGGTTGACCTGACTGTCGAGCGTGGCCGCGGGTATGTCTCTGCCGCGCAGAACAACTCCCCGGACTACGAGATCGGTCGGATCCCGATTGATTCGATCTACTCGCCTGTCGTCAAGGTTTCCTACAAGGTGGAGGCCACCCGTGTGGGCCAGCGTACCGATTTCGACAAGCTGATCGTCGACGTCGAGACCAAGCCGTCCACTGCGCCTCGTGACGCGTTTGCGTCAGCCGGTAAGACGCTCGTCGAACTGTTCGGGCTGACCACCGAGCTGAACGAAGAAGTCGAAGGCCTCGAACTGAAGGAAGCCCCGGTTGTCGAGCAGCAGTCCTCGGACCTGCAGCACCCGATCACGATCTTGAATCTGCCTGCTCGTTCGCAGAACTGTCTGCAGCGTGAAGGTATTCACACGATCGGTGAACTTGTGATGCGTTCTGAAGCTGATCTTCTTGATATTCGTAACTTCGGTGCGAAGTCAATCGAGGATGTTAAGGACGAGCTTGCCAAGCTTGATCTGCGTTTGAAGGATTCGCCTGCCGGCTACATGTCCGGGTTCGGTGAAGAATCCTACGGCATGCAGTTCAGCGACGACGCATAAGTCTGGATTCGCCCCATGGGGTGGCGGCGATGGCTTAGCGTCTAGCCGCATGGAAAATTTTAGGAGAAATCATGCCCAAACCCGCGAAGGGTCCACGTCTCGGAGGCAGCCCGGCCAACGAGCGTAAGATTATTGCTAACCTGTGCAAGGCTCTCATCCACAATGAGGCCGTGGTGACCACGGAGGCTCGTGCACGCCGGGTGCGTCCGCACATGGAAAAGCTCATCACTAAGGCTAAGAAGGGTGACACGTACAATCGTCGTCTGGCCCTCAAGGTTCTCGGTGACCGCGAGAGCGCCTACATTCTATTCGAGGAGCTCGCTCCGAAGTTTGCGGAGCGTAACGGCGGCTACACTCGCCTGACGAAGCTTCCGCACCGTAAGGGCGACAACGCGCCGATGGCGATGGTTGAGCTCGTGCTTGAGCCGGTGTCGCCGAAGCAGGCAGTTGTTAAGGAAGCGGAGAAGGCTGCACAGAAGGCTGCTGCCGCTGAGGAAGAGGCTGCACAGTCGGCAGAGTCTGCTGAAAGTGCCGAGAGCGCCGAGAGCGCTGAGTCGGCGCCGAGTGCTGATTCACCGGAGTCGGCAGACTCCGCTGAGTCGGCTGACTCGGCTCCAAGCGCTGATTCCGCTGACGAGGCTGACAGCAAGTAATTAGGCGCGATAGCGCTCGCTGACATACAGGTGGCCCGGTGTTTGAAAAACACCGGGCCACCTGCTGCTGTGTATCTTTTAGAGCACCTTGCCGAGGAAATCCTTCGTACGCGGGTTCTTCGGATTATCAAAAATGTCTGCAGGCGATCCGGCCTCGACGATCATTCCCTCGTCCATGAGAATCACCTGATCGGAGACTTCGCGGGCGAAGCCCACTTCGTGGGTGACCACCACCATCGTCATACCCTGAGCTGCCAGGTTCTTCATGACAGCAAGAACCTCACCGACGAGCTCCGGGTCAAGTGCAGATGTAGGCTCGTCAAAAAGCATGAGCTCTGGCTCCATGGCCAACGCCCGGGCGATCGCCACGCGTTGCTGCTGGCCGCCAGAAAGCTCACTGGGATAGTGTTCGGCACGATCCGCCAGGCCGACCTGCGCCAGCAACTCGTTCGCCGCGGCTTTCGCCTCGTCTTGGCTCAACCCCTTGACCTGGACCGGAGCCTCCATAACGTTCTCCAACGCTGTCATGTGTGGAAACAGGTTGAACCGTTGGAACACCATGCCGATATGGCTGCGCTGCTTCGCGATTGCCTTGTCACTCAGCTCGTAAAGCTTACCGTTACGTTCTTCGTAACCCATAAGTTCGCCGTCGACGACGATCGACCCGGCCTGAATCGGTTCGAGCACGTTGATACAACGCAAGATCGTGGATTTACCAGATCCAGACGGGCCGAGAATCGTGGTGACTGATCCTCGTGCGACGTCGAAACTCACCCCGCGCAGCACGTGCAGGTCCCCAAAAAACTTGTGAACGTCACGCACTTCTACCATGTTCTGCATTGCTTCGCCCTTCCTTACGGGGTGTACTCGATGAACGGGTCGTCGGAGGTAGTACCTGCCGAGTTGATCGCAGCCTGGCGCGACTTGCGCAGCCGCGCCTTGCCTCGCCGGGACAGGGTGTCAACGTTCGCGTCTTTCACGCCCTTACCGTAGTACTGTTCGATGAAATGCTGGCCAACCATGAGCACAGATGTGATCACGAGGTACCAGATCACGGCGATCAGTAGCCAGGGGATAGGCCGCAGCGCGGCGAAGCCCATGGCGTTCGTAACGTACGTGAGGTCGAGAGTGAAAGGGACGGCCGAGACGAGCGACGTCGTCTTCAGCATCGAAATCGTCTCGTTGCCCGTAGGCGGAATGATCACGCGCATCGCCTGCGGGAAAATGATCCGGCGCAACACCTGAGAACGCGACATGCCGAGCGCTCGTGCGGCCTCTTCTTGGCCGGCGTCGACCGAGTTGAGCCCGGAGCGCACGATCTCCGACAGGTAGGCGCCCTCGTTCAGCCCGAGGCCAAGCACAGCGTAGATGAACATGGTGCGCTGCAGATCACCGGGTACGAGCCGGTTCGGGTCGATCGTGAAGAACTCGACGCTCGTCCACGGAATGCCCACGGTGATCGTCGTGTACAGGGTTCCGATCAAACCCCAGAAGATCAGCTGCGTGTAGATTGGCGTGCCGCGGAAGAACCAGATGTAGGCCATCGCCACCCCACGTAGAACGGGATTGGTGGAGCGGCGCATGATCGCCATCGTCACCGCCATGATGATGCCGAGCACCATGGCTCCGACCGTCAGGGCGAGGGTCCAGCCCACGGCCCGCATGACTTCGGGGCGGAACAGGTTCTCCCACACGACGTCCCAATGCCAGTTAGGGTTGGTGATCAGCGCGTTGGCGATCATGACGGCCACGATTGCGGCGATGAGCGCCGAAATGTAGCGGCCCCAGTGGCGAACGGGTACGGCGTCGATAAGCTCGATCGACTCGCCTTTCTTGCGGTGCATGAATTCTCCTTTGGTGGGCAGGCTCCGGTTAGCTTGCCGGGTTGACAGCCACCTTCGTCGACACGCCCTCGGTGATACCCCAGGTTGCGAAGATGTCAGCCATGTGGCCTTCTTCCATCAGGTGGTTCATTGCGGCTTCGATAGCGGCAGTCAGTTCAGCATCGTCTTTAGCGACGACGACGCCGAAGCCCGCCGAGTCTTCCACTTCGCCAACACGTTCCACCTTGCCATCCGTGATGGATGCGGCGTAATCGGCGACGGGCGAATCGGTGTACATGGCATCGATCTGACCTGAGGCCACGCGCATCGTCACAGCCGACTGTTCGGACAGTTGCTGAACCTGGATCGGGTTGCTCGCGCACGTCGTCGTGTTCATCTCGGCAAGCACCTCGTCTTGGTAGGTGCCGGACTGGACTCCGATGACCTTGCCGCACACGTCAGCAGGGTCGAAGCCCTTCGGGTTCCCTTGGGGGACTGCCCATGCGGATCCGGCCTCGAAATACTGGAGCATGTTGACAGTCTCTTGACGTTCGGCATTGATCGTAAAGTTCGCGATACCGATCTCGTAGCGGGTGCCGATACCCGGAATGATCGAGGCGAACTCGGCCTGCTGAACCTCGTATTCAAGACCGAGCACCTGGGCGATTGCCTTGCCCATGTCGATGTCGTAGCCCTGCGGAGTCACGCCGTCAGGGGCATAGAATTCGGCGGGGGCAAAGAAAATATTCGTGCCCACTGTGAGCTTGCCATCGGCAGCTACCGATTCGGGGACCATGGCCGCGATCTCGTCGACCTTCTTCACGCCGGAAAGATCGGTGGCGAGGTAGCCTTCCTGAGGTGCCTCGGATCCCGTGTTGCCAGAACCGGAATCGCTGTCAGAACAGGCGGCCAGTGCTAGTGCGAGTGTTGCGGCCGTGATGGCCGCTGCGATGCGCTTCATTTTTCCTCCAAAGTGTGCAGGCGCCAACGGCGCGAAACTAACCCCAAGTATATGCGCAGGCGCGTATAACTATTCAAGGTGGTTCGCGTGAGATGTCTAACGGAGCCACAACGCCTACGCGAAGCGCGATAATTTTAAAGTGCGCGATCCTCACGGCTGACCATCGACCAAGCGCGCACCCCGCCCTGCATGCCCGCCATGTTCGGCACAAAATTAACTTCTGGCATACGCGCACGCACCGAATCTGAAATACGGCAGGCATTACCACCGCCAATGTAGAGGGCATCCCAGCGGAACACCGGCCACAGCGACTCCACCGCCTTAAGCACGCGACGCGACCACGCCGAATCACCAAGCCGGATCCGTTCATGTTCGCCCACGACGTCGTCGTAAACGAGACCCCACCGCATCGGAGCGTGTGAAATCTCTAAGTGAGGTGCGAGCACGCCGTCGTCAAGAAAAGCAGAACCAAGCCCGGTGCCCAACGTGAGCACGAGTTCCAGTCCGCGCCCGGACACAATACCTGCTGCGGCAACTTCGGCGTCGTTGAGAACAAGCGCTGGGACGCCGAAGCGTGCTTCGAGAGCGGCCTGCATATCCTGACCAGTCCAGGCATGCTCGAGATTCGGCAAAATCCGTGTGTGCGGCCCGGCTCGGCGAATGTAATGCGGGGTATAGACGACCACTCCGCGGCGAATCATCCCGGGCATTCCCAGAGTAATCCGGTCAATGTGAGCCGGGGTTCCTTCCCCAATTTGTGCGAGCTGATCTTCCACCACGTGCAGCAAATCAGCTGGTGAGAACGGGTATGGAACAGGCGTGCGCACCACGCCACTGATCTGGAAGCCGCCCGCATCCAACAGGGTCGACTTAATGCCGCCCCCGCCGCAATCAACGGACAGCGTCACCAGTGTCCCTTCTTGTTCCATACGTTAGACGGTAGCGCAAAAACGCCGATCTGGGATAATCTCCGGGCGCGCCGTAGGCTGGGAACATGCGAATTCGGATTGACCTCAGTTACGACGGCGCGGGCTTTCACGGCTGGGCCGCCCAACCCGGCCTGCGCACCGTGCAAGGCGTGCTCGAAGAAGCTCTCTCGATGGTGTTGCAGGAGCCAATTGTTCTCACCGTGGCCGGGCGTACCGACGCGGGCGTGCATGCCGCCGGGCAGACCGCACACTTCGACGTGGCCGAAAGCGCATGGGCTAGGCTTCCCGGGCGTTCCGACCGGGAGCCGGGGGAGTCGCTCGTGCGCAAACTCAACGCGATCACCGCCCGGGGCGCGGATGGGCCGCCCGGGTATACGGACGTCGTCGTCAAACGTGCAATAGAGGTAAGTAGCGATTTTGACGCCCGCTTTTCCGCGCTGTGGCGCAGCTATTCCTACCGGATCGCCGACGGCGTGGCGAACTGGGATCCCCGCCGCTCAGACGTGCTGTGGCTGGAGAGCGAGCTCGATGTCGACGCAATGAACCGGGCAGCCCAGCCACTACTAGGTGAACATGACTTTTTGTCCTTTTGTAAGCCACGCGAAGGAGCGTCCACCGTGCGGACGCTGTTAGACCTCGGCTTTCGCCGAGAAAGCGCTGGGAGCGCAGCCGGTGGGGCTAGTTGTGAGACTGGCGGTGGCGGGTTGATTGTCGGTTATGCGAAGGGTGATGCGTTCTGCCACTCGCAGGTGCGTACGCTCATGGGCACTCTGATCGAGGTCGGCAGGGGAGCCCGTAGCGAAGACTGGCCAGCACACAGGCTTGCGGAGGCTGCTCGCACTGGAGAAGTGATTGTGGCACCGGCTCACCCGCTCACCTTGGAGGAAGTTGGCTATCCGGATCCGGCAAACTACGCACAACAGGCCCGCGCGGCTCGCCGATACCGAGGTAACAGGGGTTGAGCGAGATTCAAATTGAGATTTTGCGTTTCGCTGCAACTATGTGCAAGACAGGCGAAAATCTCAATCTGAAGCTCGGCAAGGGGCCGGGCACAGGGTGGGAGCCAGCGCGGCTGGGCCGGTGGTGGCGAGAATCACCGGATCAGAACTTACGTCTGCGCGCCACCGGCGGTAGTGTGGTCTGCGCAAGGAAGCCCCTCGGCACAAAGCCGAGGGGTTTCGTCTTGCCCGCGGCACAGCCCGCGAACCCTGCCGGGCATCCGCCTGGCTCGGCCGTAAGGCTGACACAAGAAAAGGAAAGAGGTGTCATATGAGAATCGCGCTTGTTGCCCACGATGGTAAGAAGCAGGAACTGCTGGAATGGACGCAGTACAATTTCCCCGTGCTCAAGGAGCACATTTTGTGCGGTACGGGAACGACGGCGACGCTGATTCGCAACGAGACAGGCCTCGACGTTGAAATCTTGAAATCCGGCCCGAAGGGTGGCGACGCCCAGATCGGCGCACGAATCGTAGAAGACCGCCTAGACGCGCTGTTCTTCTTCTGGGATCCCGAAGCGGCACAGCCGCACGATCCTGACGTCAAGGCGTTGCTACGCCTTGCTACCCAATACAACATCCCGGTCGCGATGAACCGCGCAACCGCCGACATCCTCGTCGGCAGCCCGCTGTTCTACGAAGACGGCTATGAACGTGCACTGTACAACCCGCAGATGCGCGATCCTTACGCCGTGATCGACCAGGCCGAGCAAGCAGTCATCTAAGAGGCGGCCAACAAAGAACTGCCGGGGCGGGAAGTACACACTTCCCACCCCGGCTTTTTGCTTAGCGTGCGGGCGCCTAGCCGGAGGCGAGGCGCTCGCGATTCTTCAGCACGTCAATGGTCAATTGCAATGCAATTTCTAGCGAGTCCTCGTCAATCCCGAAACGCGGGTTGTGATGGCCCGCATCGAACCCCTTATCCGGGTTGCCCGCCCCCACGAACACGTAAGTAGACGGGGCCACGCGGGAGAACTCGGCGAAGTCTTCACCGCCAAGCATGGCCGGCTCGGTGACGATCTTGCCTGGGAAACGCTCCTCGGCAAGCTCGTGGACGATCGCGGTGCGTGCAGGATCGTTCCATACCATCGGGTATCCCACAAGGTAGTCGAGCTCGATCTCCATGCCAGGGTTGGCTCGCTCCGCGCCGGCAATCAGGTCGCCCATCACGTCGCGGACCTTCGCCTGCACGTCGTCGGAGTGTGTGCGTACCACGCCACCGATTTTTGCGGTCGGTGGGATGACGTTGAGCGCGTTAGCACTCCCGGCTTCCATGTAGGTGGTGGTGACGACGGCGGGCTGCAGTCCGTTCACGCGTACCGCGGCGATGCTCATGAGCTGACTGGTCATGTTGGCGGCGGCAATAACCGGCGAGATCGAATCCTCCGGCGTGGACGCGTGTGCGCCCTTGCCGGTGAACGTCATCTGCCACAGATCGGAATTGGCTGACGCCGGGCCTTCCTTGATGTCGATCAGGCCGGTGGGCATGGTCGACCACAGGTGGAACCCGAAAATGAAGTCGAAATCATTGAACAGGCCGGTTGCCACCATTTCCTTAGCGCCGCCTGGCGGGGTTTCTTCAGCGTGCTGGAAGATGCCGACGACCTGGCCGTTAAGATCGGCCAGGTTGTCTTCCACCCAGGCCATAGCAGACAGCACAACGGCCATGTGCCCGTCATGCCCGCAGCCGTGCATCCGATTCTCGTTGCGCGATGCGAACTCAAGATCGGGGCGGTCTTCTTGCATGACGAGCCCGTCAATGTCCGAGCGGATCCCGATCGTCGGGCCCGGCTTGCCGGTATCAAAGGTAGCGAGCAGAGAGGTGGGTGTAGGGTTCGACAGCTTCGCGCTCGGGGCACGCTTCGTGAGCACGTCACGCAAATAGGCGACGGTCTCGTGCTCCTCAAAAGAAGCTTCCGGATACATGTGCAGATGCCTGCGCCACGCAATCATGTCGGGTACATATTTTGCTGTTTCACTCATGAGTCCACCTTTCTTCTTCCGATGATACCGCCGCTTGGCAGCCCCCGTGGCCGGAGTCTTTGCGGCATTACTACAGATAGATCGGTCCGCCCGGGCCCAGTGGCAGGCCGAGCAGGTACCACACGATCATCATGGCAGTCCACACCACGCCCACTGCGATCGAGTAGGGCAGTAGCGTTGCGATGAACGTGCCCATGCCAATCTTCTTCACGTAGCGCTGTGCGACGGCCAGCACCAGTGCGAAGTAGGGGAACATCGGCGTGATCGGGTTCGTGATGCCGTCGCCGATCCGGTAGATCATCTGCGTGAAGGCCGGATGGTAGTCGAGTAGCATCATCATCGGCACGAAGATCGGCGCGAGGATTGCCCACTTTGCCGAGGCCGAACCGATGAAAATGTTGATAAAAGACGAGATGATGATAATCCCGAGGATGAGCACAATCCCGTGCTGGCCCTTGAGCAGGTTGGCTCCGTGAACGGCCAAGATCGCGCCCATGTTAGAGGCCGTGATGTAGGCGAGCATCTGCGAGGCGAAGAACACGATGACGATGAACGATGCCATCTGCGCCATGGATTCAGTCATCATTCGGGTGGCGTCCGAAGACTTCTTAATCGTGCCTGCCTTGATGCCGTAGATGAGGCCGGGGACGAAGAAGAAGATGGCAAGCAGCAGTGCGATACCGTTCATGAGTGGCGAATTCGTGGTCAGCGAGCCGGTTTCGGCATTGCGCATGAACGAGTTTTCCGGGATGCATAGGGCAACGAGGATCACGGCCATGACCGCGATGGACACGAAGGCCCACCGGTTTCCAGACCGTTGCGCGGCATTGATCTCAACGGAGCTGGACCCGACGTCGTCGCCGTCGGCTGGGTTGTAGACGCCAAGCCGTGGGATCGTGATTTTCGAGGTGACGAACCAGAACACGGGCAGTAGTACGAATACGGAGGCTGCGATGAAGTACCAGTTCATGGCCACGTTCGTGGTGATGGTCGGGTCGATCATTTCGGCGGCCGGCTGTGTGAAACCTTGGACGAGGGCGTCGGACATGCCGATCATCAGGTTGGCTGCGAAGCCGCCGGTGGCGGACGCGTAACCGAGCGCGATACCGGCCACTGGGTGCCAGCCCATCTTGAGGAAAATCATTGCGGCAAGCGGCGGCAAAACGATGGGAGCGGCGTCGCCAGCAATGTTGCCGAGCAAGCCGATGAACGCGATCGACGGGATGATCAATACCTTCGGTGCGGACGTGGCCGCATTCTGCAACGCGACTTCAAACCACCCTGAACGTTCAGCCACGCCGATGCCAAGCATGACGATAAGCACCATGCCAAGCGGCGGAAACGCACCGAAATTCTTTGTGGATTCGCCGATCACGAGGCGCATGCCGTCAGTTGATAGAAGATTGACGGCCGTGATTATTTCGCCAGTTCCAGGGTGGACCGCACTCCAGTTGGCGAGCCCGGCGACGGCGGATAGGCCGAGAACACCCACGCACAAGAGGAAGAAAATAACAATGGGATCCGGGAGCTTATTGCCGGACCATTCAACGAAGTTTAAGAACCTGTTGAGAAGACCTTTGCGTGGCGCTGTCTTAGATTGCTGTGACATGTGAGCCTCCTTACGATGTCCTTAGACAATAAACTAAGAAGTCGGTACACACGAGAGATTTCGGGATATGGACTTAAAATTTTCGCGATATGAACGCGCTGAGGGGCATGCGTGGGTTAATCTTGCCACACAGAGCAATTGACCTTTGACCTCGTTACCGAGAGCCGATTAGAATTGACAACCGTTGTGCCCTGATGCAATTCCCACTCCACAGGGCGCGGCGAACAAGATTTGACCATTGGCATATAGCGGTTAAGCCATCCCGCTAGCCAGACATAGAAGAAAAGGCTACGCAAGTGCGCACTTTTACACCGAAGGCTGGAGACATCGAGTCGAAGTGGTACGTCATCGACGCCACCGACGTCGTTCTTGGCCGCTTGGCAGCTCAGGTTGCCCCTCTGCTCCGTGGGAAGCATAAGCCGACCTTCACGCCGAATGTTGACTGCGGTGACCACGTCATTATTATCAACGCTGAAAAGGTCGCCCTGACCGGCATGAAGCACGAGCAGAAGATGGCCTACCGCCACTCCGGTTACCCGGGTGGACTCAAGGCCACGTCCTACGCTGAACTCCTCGAAGAGAACCCCGAACGCGCCGTTTACAAGGCGATCGCGGGCATGCTTCCGAAGAACACGCTGGGCCGTACGCAGCTGAAGAAGCTCAAGATCTACCGTGGCAGCGAGCACCCACATAGTGCTCAGCAGCCAGAAGTTTTTGAACTCAAGCCGCCAGTCAAGTAATTCTGGCCAGAACTTTTATTTGTAAGGAGAACCGTGGCTGAGACCACCGTCGAAACTGAAGAGCTCGAAGATCTGAGCTCGTACACAACTGAGACTGCCGAGGAACAGACCGGCCAGGGCGCTTCGCTCACCGCGCCGGGTGCTGGCCTTGGCCGCCGTAAGGAAGCGGTCGCCCGCGTCCGCCTCCTCCCTGGCACCGGCCAGTGGAAGATCAACGGCCGTACGCTGGAAGACTACTTCCCGAACAAGCTGCACCAGCAGCTCGTCAACGATCCGTTCACGCTTCTTGACCTCAAGGGGCGCTTCGATGTTGTTGCCCGCATCCATGGTGGCGGCACGTCCGGCCAGGCCGGCGCGCTGCGCCTCGGCATTTCGCGTGCACTCAACGAGATCGACCGCGAGGCGAACCGCCCGGCCCTGAAGAAGGCTGGCTTCCTCACACGCGACGCCCGCGCAGTTGAGCGTAAGAAGGCAGGACTGAAGAAGGCTCGTAAGGCTTCGCAGTACTCCAAGCGCTAAAGAATCAGCGAACAAGGGCGGCTCCGCACGGCGGAGCCGCCCTTTGCTTTCCCCACCGGCCGGCTTTCCCGGCATGCGCACCTGACGTGAACTTCGGGGCGCCTGCCAAAGATGTGGGCTAAACGTGCGATAATTTTCGCGTCTAGTTATCGCCGCGCGAACGTGCGTGGATGCGAAGGAGAACTATATGGCACGGTTATTTGGAACCGACGGCGTTCGCGGGCTTGCGAATCGTGAAATCACTCCGGAGTTTTCCCTCCTGCTCGGTCAGGCTGCCGCGCGGGTCCTTGCGGAGGATGCGACGGGGCGGCCGAAGGCGATTATTGGGCGTGATACTCGCCAGTCGTCGGCGATGCTCTCGCACGCGGTGGGCTCCGGGCTTGCATCGGCAGGTGTGGATGTGGAGCACGTGCGTGAAATCCCCACACCCGGAATTGCTTACCTGACGTCCGAGCGTGGTTACGATCTTGGCGTCATGATCTCCGCTTCGCACAACGCGATGCCGGATAACGGCATTAAGTTCATTAACGCGGAAGGCTTTAAGCTCGACGACGCGATTGAAGACCGTATTGAAGCGAACATGTCTAATTCGTGGGAACGCCCGGTTGGCGCGGACGTCGGCCACATTTCTGAATCGTCAGAGGTCTCTGACCGGGTGTACATGGATCATCTCGTGCGCTGTGGCCAGCCGCTGGAGGGGCTGAGTATCGTGCTTGATTGCGCGAATGGTGCTGCTTCTCGGGTCGCGCCGAAGGTGTTCCAAGAGTTGGGCGCTGACGTCGTCGTGATTAATGCGAGCCCAGACGGCCGCAACATTAACCTCAACTCCGGCTCAACGCACACGCATCGTTTGCAAGCAATGGTGAAGGCTGCTGACGCCGATATGGGATTTGCGTTTGATGGCGACGCCGATCGGTGCCTAGCCGTTGACCATTATGGGAACCTCGTCAACGGCGATCAGATTATGGGTCTGTTGGCACTCGCGATGAAAGAGCGCGGGGAGTTGCGCAATAACACGCTCGTTATCACCGTCATGTCGAATCTGGGTTTGCGGCTCGCGTTGCAGGAAAAGGACATCAACTACAAGATTACCGGCGTGGGTGACAGGTATGTGTTGGAGGAGATGCTCGCCGGTAACTATGTGCTTGGTGGCGAGCAGTCCGGGCACGTCATTAATCTTGATCATTCGACGACGGGCGATGGCACGCTGACCGCAATTCTCATTGCTTCTGAGGTTGCTCGCCGGCAAGAAAAGCTCGCGCAGGCGGTGTCATTCGTGGAGGAACTCCCGCAGCGCCTGATCAATGTGGCCGACGTCGACAAGACGCGTGTCGATGAGATTTCTGATGCTGTGGACAAGGCGGAAGCGAAACTGGGTGAGGCGGGCCGTGTGCTGATCCGCGCGTCGGGTACAGAGCCACTGATTCGGGTGATGGTCGAGGCGAAAACCCAGGAGCTCACCGACGAGGTGGCTGAAGATTTGGCTGCGCTTGTCAAGGAACGCCTGTCGCTCTAACCGGCGCGTGCGTCAGCCGGCTGATAAGTAAGGCCGCGAGCCTGACTAGATTTTGCGCAGTTGGATGCGTTCGATGAGGTGGTCGGCGCCTTTCGTGAGGATGACTTTCGCGCGCGAGCGCGTGGGGGCAATGTTCTCGCGCAAGTTGGGCAGGTTAATGGACGACCAGATTTGCCGCGCCGTGGCTGTGGCTTCCTCATCGGACAGGTTGGCATACGAGCGGAAGTAGGATCGTTCGTCAGAAAACGCTGTTGAGCGTAGTGAGCGGAAACGGGAGACGTACCAGTCAACCAGGTGGGATTCGGCGGCGTCGAGATAGATGGAAAAGTCGAAGTAGTCCGAAACGGTGAGCTGCGATCGTGACTTGGGATGTGCCGGTTGGAGCACGTTGAGGCCTTCGACGATCAAAATATCTGGTTTGCGGATGACGATCTTTTCGCCGGGCACGATGTCGTAGGAGACGTGGTCGTAGACGGGAACGGTGACTTCCTCTTCGCCGGATTTGACTCGGTGGAGGAAGTCGATGAGCGCCCGCCTGTCGTAGGATTCGGGGAATCCTTTGCGGCCCATGATGCCGCGTTCGTGGAGGACGGCGTTCGGGTAGAGGAAGCCGTCGGTGGGCACGAGGTCGACGTTGGGTGTGTGCGGCCAGCGGGAAAGTAGCTGGCGTAGCAGACGCGCGGCAGTTGATTTGCCGACGGCGACAGAGCCGGCGATCCCCACGATCCACGGCGTGCGTTCCACGTCACGGCGGAAGAATGCGCTTGTTTCCCGGTACAGGCCAGAGGTGTGTTTCGCATATGTTTGCATGAGAGCGGATAGTGGCCGGTAGACGGCGTCGGCCTCCTGCAAATCGATCGGGTCACCGAGCGAAGAGAGTCGGTCCAGATCAGCCTGGGTGAGCGGCAACGGCGCGTTCTGGGCGAGCTCGGCCCATTCGTCGTGCGAAAACGTAACAAAAGCGGAACTTCCATCGGCCATTCTTAAATCTTGCCAAGATCGCCGCGCTTTCGCACGTTCAATAGGCAGATCAAAGCCGAACCATTCGGCGTACAGTAGGGGAGTAGGGAAGGGAGTGGAATGATTCGAGCGTTTTCGGCTGAGGCGGTACGGTCTGCTGAAGCGCCGCTGTTGGCGGCCGGCGAGCCGCTCATGCGCAGAGCATCGTATGCGATCGCGAACAGGACAATCAGCTACCTGCGGGCTGGCGGTTTTACGATCCCTGGCTCGACCGTGCTCGCCCTCGTGGGGCCGGGCAACAACGGGGGAGATGCCCTATTCGCATCCGCGTTTCTCGCCGACCGCGGCCTTGACGTGACCGCGCTGTATACGGGAACGGTTCACGACGCCGGGCTCGCCGCGGCTAGGCGGGCAGGCGTGCGGCTTATCGAACTTGTTGAGCCGACGTCGGCCAGGTCCCTTGCCGAGCTACGCGATTGGGCGGCCTACGGTGGCATTTGGATCGACGGCCTGCTCGGCATCGGCGCGCGCGGGGCAGCACGCGAACCATTCGCCACGTGGATCTCAGTACTCGACGCCGGACGCCGCGCCAGCCCCGACGAACCGTTCATCATCGCCGTCGACGTGCCATCCGGGGTGAGTGTTGACGACGGCGAACTGCCCGGCCCGGTGCTTCCCGCCTCGCTCACTGTTGCCACCGGGTGTGCCAAGCCCGCACACCTCCTGCCTCCTGCGAGGTACGTGTGCGGTGATGTCGACGTCGTTGACCTCGGCTTTGACGCGCATCTGCCAGCCCAAGCCGAAGTATGCGAGCTATCGGATGCCGACGTCGCAGATTTGTGGCCCGTACCCGGCCTGGCAGATCACAAATATACGCGCGGAGTGGTCGGCCTGATCACCGGCTCGCAGACCTACCCGGGTGCGGGTGTGCTGAGCGTGGCCGGAGCGCTCGCGGCTGGGCCCGGCATGGTGCGCTACTGGGGTGGCAGCCCGCACGTGGTGCAGGCTTATCCGGAGGTCGTGCCCGGTTCTGGGCAGGTGCACAGCCTCGTAGTCGGAAGCGGGTTGGACGACCTGACTGGCGTGGCTAACGAGGTCACGGCTGCACTTGACGCCGGTATTCCCGTCGTCCTCGATGCCGGCGCAATCGAGCTGGCCTATACGCGCAAACTTCCCGAATGGGCGGTCCTCACCCCGCATGCTGGCGAACTCACAGCGTTGCTGAGCGCTCGCGGCCTGCAAACGGATCGGGCGGAGGTTGAATCTCGGCCCGCGTGGGCTGCACGCACCGCGGCCACGCTCACGGGAGCGAGCGTCGTCGCAAAATTCGCAACAGACGTGATCGCCTCACCAAGCGGTCAGCTGTATGCCCAAGGAGGTGCGCCCGCGTGGCGGGCAACCGCAGGAGCGGGAGACGTACTTGCCGGCCTCATCGGAACCGTGCTCGCCATGAACGCCGAGCACGCGTGTGAACCTGGCCAGGCGAGCCTGCTGGCTGCAGCTGCCACGCACATTCACGGGCAGGCCGCCGCGCTCGCGGCAGGCTCTGGGCGACCAATCAGGGCGCTCGACATCGCTGCCCACATCCCGCCGGTGATTGAAAGGATACTGACGTGACCGACTATCCAGCGCGGGCGTTGATCTCGCGAAGCGCGCTCGAGAACAACCTCAACGTGCTTCGCAGCCTCACAGCGGCTGACGCCATGATCGTGGTGAAAGCAGATGCTTACGGGCATGGTCTTGAGTGGATTGCCAGATGGGCTCACGCGGCGGGCATCAACTGGTTTGGGGTCGCCCAATTGACCGAGGCGCTCCAACTTCGCCAACATTTGCCACATGCCCGGATTTTGACGTGGATTTTCACTCCGGGCGCTGACCTTGCAGGAGCGCTCAGGGCGGATGTGGATCTGTCGATCGGGAGCCGGTGGGCTTTAGAGGAGATAGAGGCGGCCGCCCGAGCCACGGGTATCACGGCTCGCGTACACATCAAAGTTGATACGGGTATGGCCCGTGGCGGGCTCTCGCTCGCCGAGTTTGCCGACGTCGCCGATACTATCGCCCGGCTTGCTGCCGAGGGCGTGGTGGACGTGGTCGGCTTGTGGTCACACTTGGCATGTGCGGACGATCCGGATAGCGGCCAGACTATGCGTCAAATCGACGCGTTCGAGCAGGCGCGTGGCATAGCGCAACAAAGTGGGCTCACGCCGTCGCTGTTCCACCTTGCGGCCTCAGCCGGAACGCTGTGGCATCCAGCCGCGCACTACGACATGGTACGTCTAGGGATCGCCACCTACGGCGTGAGCCCGAACCCGCAGGTTCAGCCTGCTCACGAGATCGGGTTGCAGGCCGTCATGCGCGTGGAAGCTAGCCTGCTGACCGCTCGTGATTTTGACGCCGCAACCGGCGTCTCGTACGGGCATACTTACGTCACCCCGGATCGTGCACGGTTGGCCGTGGTGCCGCTTGGCTATGCGGACGGGATTCCGCGCCACGCCTCGAACAGGGCCAGTGTGCAAGTGGGGGCAGCGCGGTGTCCGATTCGTGGGCGAATCTGCATGGATCAATTCATTATCGAAGGTGAAGATCTTGCTGCTGGTCAGAAGGCCGTACTTTTCGGCGATTATGCCGACGGCGTGCCCACCGCAGACGACTGGGCCGCGGCTGCAGGTACGATCGGCTACGAGATCGTCACGCGGATCGGCGCGCGGGTGCCCAGGGTCGGCGGCTAAAAGCACGCCCCAACTAGTCCTCAGCAGCAGAGTGAAGGAGAATATGTTCCCGGGCGCTAGACGCGTAGAATAGGGCAAGGCAGCGCTGGCAGCATGTCGTCATACGGCGAGCAGGGTGCCGGGCGTGGGAAGAATGGCGATAAGCCGAGAAAGGCAGTGGTTATGGTGCGGATCGTGGCACCGACGGTTGAAGCAATGCACCGGGTTGGTCAGGCCATCGGAACCCATGCCATGCCGGGTGATCTCGTCATGCTCAGCGGGCCACTTGGGGCAGGGAAGACGACGATGACCCAAGGGATCGCACGCGGCCTTGGCGTGAGCGGCCACGTCTCATCGCCAACATTCGTCATTGCACAGATTCACCAAGGACGCTTCGACCTCGTCCACGTGGATGCTTACAGGCTTGAATCCATGGATGAACTGGACGCGCTCGATCTTGATACCTCGCTCGATGAATCTCTCACGGTTGTTGAATGGGGAACGGGCAAGGTGGAATCTTTAGCGTCTTCGCGGCTCGAAATTGACATCGCCCGGCCGCTCGGAGGTGCAGATTCGAGCACAGACCTAGCAGCAGACGAGCCGCGTACGCTGACGTTGAATCCTGTTGGCCCCAGAGCCGAAGCACTTGCACGTAGCGTTGTCGATGCGGTTGGCGACCTTGTGGAAACGGCGGAATAAGCATGATCTCCCGGCTGCTGTCACTACTGCTAAGCGCGTTCCTCACCGTCTGGTGGGGGATCGGTGCCGTGCAGCCGAGCCACGCCACGCCGACTCTGCCCCCGCCGGGTGAGATCCCGGCCGAGGTTAACGCTTGGTTTAAGGACAAGGCATCCGCGACTGTACGGTCGTATGGTGCCGATGCTTTCCCCGAGTACAGCGTGGAACAAGTGGCTGGGTTTGTGATTGGCACGCCTACCCCTACTGTTGTGCTGGGTAAAGAAACGGGCGGGCAAGTAGCGATCGATCCGGCTACCCGGTGGATTGCACCAATTTCTGATGGGGATACCGTCGTCGGCGCAATATCAGTGAATGTGACGGACGGGATAGCGAGCGATGAGATCGTGCGCGGAGATGCCCGCCTTGGTTCGACCGTCGCCCGCGAAACAGAAGCACGGCTCATGTGGGATCCGGAGCTGAGCGCATGGTTTTTACTGCGGGCAAATACGATTGAGCCGGCTGATTCTGCCGCGGCGAAAATTTTGTTGGGCGGCGTTCCGACCAGCGATTTTCTTCTTCAGCGCCAGCGCATTATCTCGAATACTGATTCTGTGAAGCCTGCGAATGAAGATCCTGTGGGTCCCAAAGAATCGGAATCGCGAAACTTGCCGTTGACGCTCGCGGCAGTTTTGATTGCGACAGCCTTGCTTATTGGATCGCTCGTGTGGTTGCGTTCGGAAAATGACTCAGATGAGTCTGACGCCGGCTCTACTGTGAAGAGTGCGGGCCGGGCGCCTGGCGCTGACGCGGGTGAGCAACACGCAAGTGGCCAGGTTTCCGAGGGCGTGACGCAGGATCGCGGCACTAAGAGAAAATTCCGGGATTCTGCCACAAAAGTGAATGTGTATCGCACGAAGAAAACGAAGGACGACAGTGCATTATTTGACGATTGATACCTCGACCACGATCGTGGTGGGAGTGTGCCAGGTTCACATGGGAGAGTTTCGTGAGCTCGCGGTGAGCTCATCTGATTCGACTCGGGAGCACGCCGAAAAGTTGGCTCCGCTCGTGCGTGAGGTCATGGAAAAGACTGGGATAGACGCTCCGGACGCCGTGATTGTTGGCACCGGGCCGGGCGCGTTCACCGGTTTGCGTGCCGGGCTAGTCACTGCGCGCACGCTTGCCCGGGCTTGGGGCGTTCCGGTTTATGGCGTGTCGTCTCTAGAGGTGGTGGGACTGGCCGCAGCGGATCGGGGAGCGCAGGAGATCGTCCCGATGATTGATGCGCGCCGCCGTGAGGTGTATGCGATGAGACTGCGGCCGATGGGTGCCGACGACGTGACGCCACTGGCTCCGTATTCGGTGATGAAGCCAGCAGATCTTACACAGATTTTGGGGCGCCAGCCCGCCGTCGTCGCAACGACGAACCCCGATCTGTATCCCGAACTTGGCGAGGAACCGGGTGCCGAGCGGGAGGTTGTGCAGATCTCGCCGGCGGTGATGGCCCGCCTCGTGGAATCGCGACTCGCCCGGATTGCGGCCGGTGAAGAACTAACTCTCGATACTGAGCCGCTCTATTTGCGCCGCCCGGACACCCACGGGGGTAGCCCGCAGCCGGCTGCTACAGCATGAATCTGCCCGGATTCGAACTCGTCACGCCGGAGCCTGAATCGTGGCGGGCTATTGCCGCTTTCGATCGGAAAACCTTCGGCATCGACGCTTGGCCGCGTAACATGTGGCGCCACGAGCTTGTGGCAACCGACCGCAGTTATCTCGCGTTAATGTCTGAGCCCAGCCCGATTCGAGGGGCGCGTACGCTCGTTGGGATGGGCGGGATCACGCATGGCCCCGAATCCGAAGTGCTCACGATTGGAATAGCGCAGCCCTTCCGTGGCCGCGGTCTAGGTAAGTTCTTGCTGTCCCGACTTCTTGAGATACCCCGAACGCATCGGGCGCAGGCCGTGTTTTTAGAAGTGAGAGCCGCCGACGACGTCGCCCAGCATCTTTACGAAAAAGCGGGTTTTCGCCGGGTCGGATTGCGTAAAAACTACTATCACGGCGACGACGCGGTCATCATGAAACTCGACCTCGACGCTCTAGGTGAATAACGCGCCTGAAGTCTCACGAAATTCAGGCCACAAAATTTGCTCCTTAAGCCGTCAAAATACCATGTGAATACTCGCTGACTTCCGCGTAAAGTCAAGGAAAACTCACTGTTTTTGGTCTTTGGAGCCGTCCCAGAAAACGGGTCTTTAGTGGCGGTATAAACCGGAATATTTTGCTAAATTCAAAACGTGGGTACTACTAAAGATCATGTGAGAGCTCGTCGCACCACCGTGGCGCTTAAGATCGCCATGGCCGTCACGGGCACTATTTTTGTTTTGTTCTTGCTCGTACACATGTATGGCAACCTCAAGATGTTTGTGGGCGCCGACGCCTACAACGGCTACGCGGGGTGGATGCGCGAATTCGGATATCCGTTCATCCCTCACGAAGCGCTGTTGTGGATCTTGCGCGTCGTCTTGGGCGTGTCGCTCATTGTGCATGTGTTCTCTGCGATCACGCTGTGGCGGCGCGCGAATACTGCACGTGGCCGGGCTTATAAGATCAACACGGGTAAGAAAGTAACCACGGCACAGAAGTACACCGGCACGATGATGCGGGTGGGTGGCCTTGGCATCTTCTTCTTTATCGTGTTCCACATCCTGCACTTCACCACCTTGCACGTAGAGGTGGGGGAGAACTTCCGCGAGATCACACCGTACGAGCGCATGGTGCAGTCGTTCTCGCCAGAGCACTGGTACATCTACGTCATCTACTTTGTGGCACTGGCGCTTATCACGTACCACATCCGCCACGGCGTGTGGTCCGCTCTGGCAACCCTCGGCCTGTCGCGCACCCGCCGCGAACGTGCCTACAAGATCATTGCCGATCTGGTTGCGCTCGCAATCTTCGTTGGTTTCCTAGCGCCGCCCACCGCTATTCTCGTCGGATTTATTTCCTAGGGGGAGTGTTAAACATGACTGAACTGATTAACGGCCTATACCGCGAAGGCGAATCGATCGCGGATACCAAGGCGCCCTCTGGTCCGTTGGCGCAGCGTTGGGAGAAGCGCAAGTTTGAAGCCCGGCTCGTGAACCCGGCTAACCGCCGTAAGCTCAACATCATCATGGTGGGCACTGGCCTGGCAGGCGGCGCTGGTGCTGCTTCGCTTGGCGAGATGGGCTACAACGTCAAGGCGTTCTTCTACCAGGATTCCGCGCGGCGCGCCCACTCGATTGCCGCTCAGGGCGGTATCAACGCGGCGAAGAACTACAAGAACGACAACGATTCCACCTACCGGCTCTTCTATGACACGATCAAGGGCGGCGATTTCCGCGCTCGCGAATCGAACGTGTACCGGCTCGCGGAAGTCTCGGCCGCGATTATCGACCAGTGCGTGGCGCAGGGCGTACCGTTCGCACGCGAATACGGCGGCCTTCTCGACAACCGGTCATTCGGTGGCGTGCAGGTATCCCGTACGTTCTATGCGCGTGGCCAGACGGGCCAGCAGCTACTCATCGGCGCATACCAGGCGCTCATGCGGCAGGTGAATGCCGGCACGGTGAAAGCCTACGATCGCCACGAGATGGTGGATCTCATCGTCGTCGACGGGCGTGCCCGCGGCATCATTGCCCGCGACATGAAGACTGGCGAGATCGAAACTCACTTGGCCGATGCCGTCGTGCTAGCTACCGGTGGGTACGGAAACGTGTTCTTCCTGTCGACGAACGCGATGGGCTGCAACGGTACCGCCGTGTGGCGGGCTCACCGTAAGGGCGCATACTTCGGCAACCCGTGCTACACGCAGATTCACCCCACATGTATTCCGCAGACGGGCGAGTCGCAGTCGAAGCTGACGCTCATGTCCGAGTCTCTGCGTAACGACGGGCGGATCTGGGTTCCGAAGAAAGCCGAGGATTGCACGAAGGATCCGCGCGATATTCCCGAAGAGGATCGAGACTACTACCTGGAGCGCATCTACCCGGCTTTCGGTAACCTCGTGCCGCGTGATATTGCTTCGCGGCAGGCGAAGAACATGTGTGACGAGGGGCGTGGGGTTGGCCCGGCGATCGCGGAAGTTGGCCCGGATGGCGTGGCACGCAACGTGCGCCGAGGCGTGTACCTCGACTTTGCAGAAGCCATTGAACGCATGGGTAAGGACGCGGTGTCTGCCAAGTACGGCAACCTGTTTGACATGTACGAGCGCATCACGGACGAGGACCCTTACGAGGTGCCGATGCGTATCTACCCGGCCGTGCACTACACGATGGGCGGCCTGTGGGTGGATTACGATCTGCAGTCCACGATCCCGGGACTGTTCGTGACGGGCGAGGCGAACTTCTCCGATCACGGAGCAAACCGCCTGGGTGCGTCGGCGCTCATGCAGGGTCTTGCCGATGGCTACTTCGTGCTTCCGAACACGATCAACGACTACCTGGCCGACGGCCCGTTTGAGAAGCTGTCCGAGGATCACCCGGAGGTTGCGAAGGTCCGCAAGGGTATTGAAGACCGCGTGGACTTCTTCATGTCGAACGACGGCAACCGTTCCGTTGATTCCTACCACAAGGAACTCGGCACGATCATGTGGGAGTACTGCGGTATGGAACGTACCGAGGCCGGGCTAAAGAAGGCGATCGGCATGATCCGAGAGCTGCGCGCTGATTTCTGGAAGAACGTGCGCGTGCCCGGCAAGGCTAACGAGCTTAACCAGTCGCTGGAGAAGGCCGGCCGTGTAGCCGACTTCCTCGAGCTGGGAGAGCTCATGTGTATTGACGCCCTGCACCGTGAAGAGTCCTGTGGTGGGCACTTCCGGGCAGAATCCCAGACGGAGGAAGGCGAAGCCCTACGCCATGACGACAAGTTCGCGTACGTGGCAGCGTGGGAGTTCACCGGCGACGGCGAAGCGCCCGTCCTCCACAAGGAAGACCTCAATTACGAATTCGTCGAGATGAAGCAGCGGAGCTACAAGTGAAAATTAACCTGGAATTTTGGCGGCAGAGCGGCCAGGGGGACACCGGCCACTTCGATACTCATACCCTCGCGAATGTTGATGAGGACTCCTCGTTCTTGGAGATGCTTGATCAGCTGAACGAAGAGTTGTTTGCGGAGGGTAAAGAGCCCGTGGCGTTCGACTCGGATTGCCGTGAGGGCATCTGTGGCCAGTGCGGCCTCGTGATCAATGGCGACCCGCATGGTCCGCAGGTGACCACCACGTGTCAGCTACACATGCGCACGTTCAAGGATGGCGACACGATCACGATTGAGCCGTGGCGCTCCACTGCGTTCCCGGTTCTCAAGGATCTCGTGGTTGATCGCACGTCGCTTGATCGTATTGTGCAGGCCGGCGGCTACATTTCCGTGAACACGGGCGCGGCCCCGGATGCTCATTCGGTGCCAGTTCCGAAGGAGAACGCGGATCGCGCGTTCGAGGCGGCAGCGTGCATCGGCTGTGGCGCGTGTGTGGCCGCGTGCCCGAACGGTTCGGCGATGCTGTTCACCTCGGCTAAGGTCATGCACCTCGGGCTTTTGCCGCAGGGGCAGCCCGAGCGTTACGACCGCGTTGTCAACATGTTGGCACAGCACGACGCCGAAGGCTTCGGCGGGTGCACGAACGTGGGTGCATGCCACGATGCGTGCCCGAAGGAGGTTCCGCTCGAGCTCATCTCGCTGCTGAACCGCGAGCTGATGAAAGCCGGCGTACACGGTAGATAGACGTTCACCAGGCAGGTGTTAACTCAAAAGAGGGGCGGCACGGGAATCATTCCCGTGCCGCCCCGTCGCATGCAGTTGAAAGAGGAGCACCCCTATCGCAGAGCCTCCTTGCTCATGAATACCTCGTGTTCTTTCTGCCGTACTAGCATGATGCTGATCGCACGATAACCGATCGGCGTTTAACCGCTGGCCGTGGAGGGGTAGACTAACCCCTGTGTTAGTTCTTGGTATCGAAACCTCATGCGACGAGACGGGCGTCGCCCTCGTCCGCGATGGCGAGCTGCTTACCGACGTCACCGCCACATCGATGGACGAGTATGCGCGATTCGGCGGCATCATCCCTGAGATCGCATCTCGGGCACATCTCGAATCCTTCGTGCCGACTCTGGATGCGGCTCTTGAGAAGGCGGAAGTCGAGCTCGGCGACGTCGACGCGATCGCCGTGACGGCAGGCCCGGGTCTGGTCGGCCCGCTCACCATCGGCGTCTCTGCCGCAAAAGCACTCGCCCTCGCACTGGGAAAGCCGCTGTACGGCGTCAACCACATCGTTGGCCACCTCGCTGTAGATCAGCTAGTCAACGGAGAATTCCCGGAGCGTTTTATCGGGCTCGTGGTCTCCGGCGGGCACTCGCATCTTCTGCGAGTGGGCAACATTGCCACCGACATCACGGAACTTGGCGGCACACTCGACGACGCCGCTGGTGAAGCCTTCGACAAGGTCGGCAGACTCCTTGGCCTGCCATATCCGGGCGGGCCGCACATCGATCGACTCTCCCAGCAGGGCGACCGCTACGCGATCGGATTCCCGCGCGGGCTTTCGCGCGGCAAAGACAAGGTGCGCCACCAGTTCAACTATTCGTTTTCCGGTCTCAAGACGGCTGTGGCCAGGTATGTTGAAGGCTGTGAAGCCCGCGGCGAAGACATTCCAAAGGCCGATGTGGCAGCAAGCTTCTCCTACGCCGTCGTTGACGTGCTCTTAGAAAAAGCATTCAACGCGTGCGAAACTTTCGAATCGGACACGCTCGTGATCGGTGGCGGTTTCTCCGCCAACTCGATGCTTCGGGAAATCGCGGCCGAGCGTGCAGCCAAGTACGGCGTGACCGTGCGGATCCCGCCCATCCGTTACTGCACGGACAACGGTGCGATGATCGCGGCCCTGGGGTGGTCGCTCGCCCGCGAAGGTGTAGACCCCTCGCCGCTTAGCGTCACAGTCAATACCGGGTTGCCGCGCGAACAGATCGTCTTGCGCTAGGAACGCTCGATACTTCGCCGTCGTGCGCGAGGCGTGTGCACGTGCCCAGAGTCCAGATGGCCTAGGCGCGCTCGCAGAGAATGGCCCGGTGTTTGCCAGAAATGGTTGGCGTGGCGATGAGTGTCATCTCGCCCGGCAGTTTGGGGTCAAGCTTGAGTTTCTTGCGGAACTTTTCCGGATCGAGATCGGTGCCCCGCTTCTTGATCTCCACACGCCCGACTCCCAGCTCGCGCAGCGCCCGGCGAATCGGCTTCGGCTCCAGCGGGAGCGTGGTGGCAACCGTAAAGTTGGTGAGGAACGGCGAATCGATGATCTCATTGCCGGTCAGATAGGCGATCCCGTCTGCAACGGGGGAGATCCCATATTTTTCGCATAGTGTGGCGATAGACCCGGAGCGGATGATCGCCGGATCCGGTTCGTAGATGACAAGCCCGAGCGCGTCCGGGATCACTTGGGTTGCTGGCAGGCGCGGGTCGCTGACACCCGAATCCCACCGTGCCGCGCCTGATGTCGCTCCCACGGCAAGCGCGTGCCTACCCGGCTCCGGAGCGCAGCTGCCGAGCCATATGACGGCCTCAACGAGATCGCCGCCGGCCGATATCCACTCGACGAGCGCGTCCTCGGGCAGTTGCGCGTAGTCAATCCCCGGACCCACCTTGATACCAGCGGCAGGGAAGTGACGGGCGAGCGCGACGGCGTCGTGGAGCGAGGGCATCCAATCCGCGGGATTTTTCAGACGCCTCCCGTTTAGCCTGCGTGCTGGATCAATCCATATCGCATCAGCATCCAAGGCCGCGAGGTCAACGCTAAATCCGTCCGCGTGGATGACCTCGACCTCCGGAAAAGGACGCAGGTTATGAGTGGCTGCGGCTGCGGCGACGTCGTCCATCTCAATCGCCGTCACCCGCAGGCCGAGCCCTGCAAACGCCATCGAATCTGCGCCAAGTCCGGCACCGAAGTCGATGACGTGCGTGGCGCCGGTCTCGAGGAAGCGCTGTGCGTGAAAGGCGCCGACGGACAGCCGTGTGGCCTGCTCAAGGCCGTCCTTGGTGAACACCATGCGCTGAGCGAACGGGCCGAACTTGTCTGCGGCCCGCTCACGTAAACGGGACTGGGTGAGTGCCTCCGCCACGAGCCCGGGAGCATACCCTTCCCTTTGTAACTGTTCAGACAGCGCCATGACGTTGGCAGGATTGTAAGGCGGAAGGGAATCGAGAAGCTCGAGCCCATCGACAGTCAAGAGTTCGGATAAAGACACAGCTTAATCGTCTCACACTATGTGTTGGCGCGGCAGCGTTCGCAGTTAGCGAGGCGCGCCAGTACGAATTGGCACTCGCCTTGACCGAGTGCCAAAACCGGCTTAGCCTTATACAGGTAGCAAAAGCTACGTCTGGTTTTTACCGACCCCCGCGACGGCGGTTAGCCAGCGAGATAATCGAGAAAGAAGATTCGAGAAAGAAGGGGGAACCGAATGTCGGTCTCCATTAAGCCGCTCGATGACCGTATCGTCATCCAGCAGGTTGCAGCTGAAGAAACCACCGCATCCGGACTCGTTTTACCGGACACCGCCCAGGAAAAGCCGCAGGAGGGCACTGTTGTCGCAGTTGGCCCCGGCCGCGTTGACGACAACGGCAACCGCGTGCCCGTGGACGTTGCCGTAGGTGATACGGTGATCTACTCCAAGTACGGAGGCACGGAAGTCAAGTATGGCGACGACGAATACATTATTCTCAGCCAGCGTGACGTGCTCGCAGTTGTAACTCGCTAAGCGTCAAAATTAAGGGCGGGCTCTCGCAGATTGCGGGAGCCCGCTTTGCTATCTGGTGTCGGCAAAGCTACCTAGTGCCGGCGGCGCTGTGCCGGCCAGGCGAGCCTGGTTGGCACGCGCTGATCTAGCTTGCGCGTGAACGACGCCGCCGGTTATTTTCGCGGCTGCGCTCTTCTTCGCTCATACCGCCCCACACGCCGTAAGGTTCACGGTGATCGAGCGCGTACTCGCGGCAGTCGTCAATGACCGGGCATGATTGGCATATCCGCTTAGCTCGTTCAATCCTGCGCCGCCGCGGCCCGCCCCTTTCACCTTCCGGATGGAAGAAGAATTCGGGGTCCATCGTGTTGCACGATCCCAACGACTGCCAGTCCCAAAAATCCACGAGCGCGCCCTGCACGTCCCTGATGCGAGCTACCACAACCACGTCCTTATCATGCCCTTGCGGGCGTCGTGCACGTTAGTCACCGCTGACCACCTGCGAGTCATCGCTGACCACCTGCGTGAAACATACATATGAGAGTATCGGAATTTCTTGCTTTTTGGAATAGTCCAAGTTCACATTTTGCTATCTGCGCGAAAATGCAGGTGGCGCGGCGTGTCGAGTTCGGCTAAACGTCTTGGGTGAAAGGCTGTTCCATGCTTAAGATGGGAGTGTGAGTGCAGATCCCTTTGGCCTTATCGGCTTGACTTATGATGACGTTCTTCTTCTTCCCGGGGCCACGGATGTTGTGCCCTCTGAGGTTGATACCACTTCCCACCTGACTCGCAATATTCGGGTGAAGGTTCCGCTGCTGTCGGCTGCGATGGATACTGTGACTGAATCGCGGATGGCGATTGCGATGGCACGGCAGGGCGGATTTGGTGTGTTGCATCGCAATCTTTCGATTGCTGATCAGGCTCATCAGGTGCGGGTGGTGAAGCGTTCGGAGTCGGGGATGGCCTCAGATCCGGTGACGATTTCGCCGGATGCTACGGTCCGTCAGTGGGACGAGCTGTGTGGCCAGTACAAGATTTCTGGCCTGCCGGTGGTTGACGCGGACTCTAAGCTGCTCGGTATCATCACGAATCGTGACATGGTGTTCATCCCTGAGTCGCAGTGGGACACGATGAAGGTCTCCGAGGCGATGACTCCGATGCCTCTTGTCACTGGGGGCACGCACACGACGCGCGAAGAAGCAGCTGAACTTTTGCGCAAGAATAAGATTGAAAAGCTGCCGTTGATCGACGACGACGGCCGGCTCACCGGTTTGATCACGGTCAAGGATTTCACCAAGTCGGAAAAGTATCCGAACGCCACGAAAGACGCCGATGGCAGGCTTCGTGTCGGTGCGGCGATTGGCTACTGGGGAGATGCGTGGGAGCGCGCAGTTGAACTCGCGCAGGCTGGCGTTGACGCGCTGGTGGTGGACACCGCAAATGGTGAGGCCAAGCTGGCATTAGACATGATTGCGCGCATCAAGTCCGATTCGCGTTTTGCTGGCATTGACGTGATCGGCGGCAATATTGCTACCCGTGAGGGCGCGCAGGCGCTTATTGATGCGGGTGTGGACGCGGTGAAAGTCGGGGTTGGCCCAGGTTCGATTTGTACCACGCGTGTGGTGGCAGGCGTGGGCGTGCCGCAGGTGACGGCGATCCAACTCGCGTCTGAGGCGTGCAAGCCTGCTGGTGTACCTCTGATTGCCGACGGCGGGCTGCAGTACTCGGGTGATATCGGTAAGGCACTGGCAGCTGGCGCGTCCACTGTGATGCTCGGATCGCTGTTGGCTGGCTGTGAGGAATCGCCCGGCGAGCTCGTATTCGTGAACGGTAAGCAGTTCAAGGCATATCGCGGGATGGGCTCGCTTGGTGCGATGAGCTCGCGTGGGCGCGTGTCGTATTCGAAGGATCGTTACTTCCAAGCCGACGTGGCTTCTGATGACAAGATTATTCCGGAGGGGATCGAGGGCCAGGTGCCCTATCGCGGTCCGCTTGGCTCGGTGATCTACCAGCTGGTTGGGGGTCTGCATCAGACGATGTTCTACACGGGTGCGCGTACGATCCCAGAGCTGATGGAGCGTGCCAAGTTCGTTCGGATCACGTCTGCGGGCCTGCGTGAATCGCACCCGCATGACATTCAGATGACTGCCGAGGCGCCGAACTACTCCTCCCAGCAAAAGTAGCAGTCACCATAAGACATAAGAGGGGGTGTGAACCATTGCGGTTCACACCCCCTCTTGTGGAGGCCCTGCTCAGGCAGGGGTTAGCTGGTGCGCATCTTGTGATCGTCCATGAGGCGGCGTTCATAGCGGCCTACGATGATCATGAGCACCACAGCGAGGATGACGACCACGCTGAGCGCAATGTAGGTGACGTCCCAACCGTAGTTGTGGATAAGCACACCAACACCGGTCGAGGCGAGCGAGGCGCCGAGCAGGTAGCCGAACAGACCGGTGAACCCGGCGGCCGTGCCCGCCACATACTTAGGTGACAGGTCGATGGCCTGCAGGCCGATAAGCATGACCGGGCCGTAGATGAGGCCGCCGATCACGCCGATCAGCGTGTAGTACATCCATAGCGGAGCGTCCTGGGGGAGCTGCCAGTAGATGACGATGGCCACCCCGGTGAGGACGAGGAAGAGGATACCAGCGCCGGAGCGCCAGCCCTTGAAGATCTTGTCCGAGACCCAACCGCACAGGAGCGTGCCGACAATGCCTGCGAGCTCGTAGATGGCGAAGCCCGCGAGGCCGGAGGTAATGTTCGCGGCTCCCACTTCGTCGGTCAGGTAGACCGGGATCCAGTTAAGTACGCCGTAGCGCAGGGTGTAGACGAACACGTTGGCTACCGCTAGCAGGATGATGACCGGGTTGGTGAGCACGTGCGTGCGCACGATGTGCCACCACGAGCCCTGAGCTTCTTCAACGCTGCCTTCAACCTTGGCCGGGTCGTTACGCCATTCTTCGACGGGTGGCAGACCCATGGCTTCCGGGTTGTCGCGCATGAGGAGGAAGGCGATGAACGCGACGACGATCGCGATCGCGCCGGGGAACCAGAAGGCTGGAGTCCAGTCGGCGGGCGAGGCCGCCCAGTGGTGTAATGCGTATGCGGCGGCTGCACCAACGCCAGCGCCGCCGACGTTGTGTGCCGTGTTCCAGATGGCGGTCATTGTGCCGCGTTCGTTGGTTGAGAACCATTGGACGAGGGTGCGCCCGCTTGGCGGCCAGCCCATGCCTTGCACCCAGCCGTTGATGAACATCACCGTCGCAAAGATACCGACTGTTGCGCTGAGTGCGGGTACCGTTCCGATGAGGATGTTAATGAGGCCGGATAGCGCGAGGCCGATCGGCAGGAAGAAGCGTGCGTTGGCTCGGTCGGACAGCATCGCCATGAAGAATTTGGATAGCCCGTAGGAAAACAGCACGGCGTTGGCCACGATGCCGATGCCTACGGTGTTCATGATGTCGTATTCTTTGAGGATTCCTGATACCAGCGATACGTTGTTGCGGATCAGGTAGAAGCCCGCGTAACCGATGAAGATGCCCAGGAAGCTTGATGCTCGGTATCGGCGGAAGGTGGAATCGATTTTTTCTTTAGGTAGGCGCGGAGCCGGTGGTGGGGCTGCTAAAACGCCCCATTTGGATTTTGCGTGGCGGTCCGAGCCGCCCTCGGTGTGTGCCATGTGAAGTCCTCCATTCAAACAGCATCGTTTGTGCGTTGAACTCCATTGTTGGTCTGGGCCGGTGGCAAAAATACTCGACTAAGTAACAGTTGGTAACGACGCCGTTACCACAGGGTTCTTGATGTGGCGGTGTTCTGGTGGCGCGGTTAAGGTAAGCGCGCTCACGTCGTCGTTGTTAATCAGTGGAAAGTTGCGCGCCGACTAGTTGGTAGCCGCTTGGAACTGTGGCGATCGCGACGTCGTCCACGCAGTGGTGGTCTAGTTTGCGCCGCAGCCGATAGATCGTTGTTTTGATCATGTCAGCGCCGCCGGAAAGTGACGTCGTGCCCCACACTTCGTTGAGTAGTCGGGTTCGCGACACCGGTTTGGGTGCGTAGCGGATGAGGACGGTGAGCAGGTCGGCTTCGCGTGCGGTGAGCGGAAGTAGGTCCGCACCGCAATACACGCCCTGATCAGTGGCTACGAGCTGGCCGAAAGAATGTTTGGGCGGTTCGTTGGTGGCCGTGCGCCGGTAGATCGCTTCAGCGCGTAACGCCAGTTCGCGCGGGGAAAACGGTTTGGTCACGTAGTCGTCCGCACCTGCTTCGAGGCCGGCGATCCGGTTGTGTTCGGCGTCGAGAGCCGTGAGCAACATAATCGGCGGATGTGCAGATCGGGCTCGGATTCGACGCGTGAGATCGAGTCCGGAGCCGTGGGGGAGCATGATGTCAAGCACCACGAGGTCGAATTTCGTGGTGCTCAGCAGGTTCCATGCCTGGGCAACGTCTCCTGCGGTGCGAGTGTCGAATCCTTGCGTATTCAGTGCGAAGGTGACGATTGCCAGCATCTGTTCCTCGTCGTCGACGACGAGCGCGAGCGGCTTAGCCATGGCCAGAGTCTAGCAATGTGCGTTCGGAAGGCGCGTGGGGCAGGACGACGTGGATCGTGGTGCCGCGTCCAATTTCGGAGTCGACGATGATCTGCCCGCTGTGGGCGTCGACGATGCGTTTGGAGATCATCATGCCGATTCCCGCGCCCGGGCGCCGCGCGGACCCGGACACGAACGGGACGAAAAGCTGCTCGAGCTCCTCGGTGCTCATGCCCCGCCCGTCGTCGGAAATACGCAAGTGGAGGCCGCCGGCCTCGCCGTTAGCTACCCGCACCCGGATTCGCGCATCCGGCCCGGCGTGGCGAACCGCGTTGTTGACAAGATTCCACACCAGTTGGTGGATGAGTTGTGGATCGGCATAGATCGGTAGGAGGCCGCCGGGCGCGTCGACTTCAATGTTGACGTCAGTAAATCGGCGCATGTCGCGAACTGCTCGGGCGATAATTTGACGCACGTCCACCCGCGATACCGCGATGTGCGTGGTGGACAGGCGTAGGTCGGACACGAGGTTTTCGGCAATATCGATAGCGAGCTGGCTGTTGGTGACGATAGTGGAGACGAATTCGCGTTGTTGGCGATTGAGCTTGCCGGGGCTTTCTTCAGCCAGCAGTTCGCCGGCTCCGCGAATGAGCGCGAGTGGGGTGCGTAGCTCGTGCGAAATAATGGCAAGAGGCTGGGTCTCCGCCGGCGCAGGAGCAGTGGCCCGGGCGCGGCGTCGTTCCCGCCACAGGTACACGCACGCGATCGCAAGCGCCCCACACACGAGGGTGAGGCACGTGAACGCAACAACCATCGGTTTTCCTTTCTCTCCTATTCGCCGTTAGCCGCGCGGACCATCCGGGTCATCGCGGCGGGAGTTCGCTGGTGCGACGACGTCGTCGGGAATGATCCACGCGTCCGTGATGTCGAGGCGGACTTCGCTGCCAGCGGGAAGTTCGCAGGAGGTGTCTGTTTGCACGTGAACTGTTCCGACGTCCGTTTCAACGTTGTACCACATGTGCGAGCGGACGAATCTTGCGTGTAACACATGCCCCGGAATCTGCCCGCGCGGACTTATCCGCACGGCTTCCGGTGCGAAGCTCACGAGCGCCTGGCCGCGCTGAGCAGATCCGCGGGCGTGAATGTTGTGCTCGCCAACGAGCACCGATACCCGCCCGGAACCGTCCGAGTCACGCACATAGCATGAAAAAATGTTCGTGATTCCGAGCATGTGAGCAACATGGCGTGAGGACGGCTGCCGGTACAGCTGCGCTGGCGTGGCCACTTGCAGTAGGCGTCCGCGATACAGGATCGCGATTTTATCGCCCACGTGGAAGGCCTCGTCGACGTCGTGGGTCACGTAGATCGTGGCTGCGGCGTGCTCCCGCGTGTAACCCACGAGTACTTCTTGTAGATCGGGGCGGAGGTGGGAGTCAACGTGGGCGAGCGGTTCGTCAAGGAGGAGGATCTGTGGGCGGCGGGCGAGCGTGCGCGCGAGGGCTGTGCGTTGGGCTTGGCCACCAGACAGGGTGTTTGCCGAGCGCGCCGCAAGCCCGGTGATTCGCATGTCTGCGAGCGCGATGTCGATCCGGGCTGTACGGACGTGGTCGGCCATATCGGCGTCGTCGAGACCAAAACCCACGTTGGCAGCCACTGTCATTGCGGGAAAGACCACCGGGGTTTGCGAAACCAGTCCCGTCGGCCGCTCTTGCGGAGGCAGATGGGAGATGTCGTGTCCATTCCACGAAATTGAGCCACGAGCCGGGATGAGACCGGCGATGGCTTCGACGAGCGTGGTTTTCCCGCTTCCTGAAGCCCCAACGACGGCGAGCACCTGCCCGGCACTGACATGCAGGCTGCCTGCGAACCTGCCCGGTACCCGCAAGTCCGAGATACTAAGCCCGGTTGGCATGCGACCTCCTGAAGATAAAACCAGCAAACGCGAGCGCGATCAGCACGCTCGCCCCGAAACCGACCAGTGAAAACGTTGCGAGTGCCGCGTGGTCGCCACTCCCAGCAGCCAGCGCGATCACGTGCCCGAGCTGCGGCCACGCCGGGCTGTCCACAAAAATCGTGGGAGCGGCGTGAGTCATAAAGAATGAGGCTAGGCCAGCCCATGCGGCCACCCAATACTTGCGCGTGGCGGGTAAGAAAACGGTGGCGAAAACACGAAGCGGGCTGGCACCGGCGTCGTAGGCAATCCCGATGGTGGTGCGGTGCCGCTCCCGTAACGCAGCCATGATGAGGAAGAACACCGGATAAGCGAGCAGGAATTGGGCACACACGATGCCCAACGCCCCGCCGGCAAACCCGGCCCCGCCAGCGAGTGGAGTAGCGCCCATGTGAATGAGACCGCGGGAGAGCGCCGCGATAATGAGGCCGCCGCCCGTGAGGCCGAGTCCAGCCAGCCACAGGTGAGCCGCGCGCAGCGGCCAGCGTGCACTGACATTCAACCACCAACTCCACGCCGCACACCCACTTGCCACGCCAAGACTCACCGTGATCAAGATGAGTGACGTGCCGAGCGTGCTCACCGCATCGCCAAGATGACTGCCTGCAACATGAAAAGCCAGGTTCACCACGATCGCGCCGTAGACGCACGTGGCCACTGTGCAGATAAGACGGGCGAGAATCGTCAGCCAACGCGGCGGCACGAAGCGCCAATGCGAAGAATCGTTATCGGTGTTGGCAGATGAGCTTGCCCTAGGTGCCAGTGCGAGGACCAGCCATGCGCTCGCGATGGCACACAAAACGATGATCGTGCCCGGGGCCGAAGGTGCGGCATAGTAGGAGATCGAATCGAGGATCACCCGCCCGAAAACCGGTTGCGAAGTGCCGGCGGCAAGTGCCAGACCGGGGTCGAATGCCATGACAAGGCTTGCGACAACGGCGGGTCCGAGCAACGAGCGTGACAATTGGCCGGGGTAGATGCGCCACAGCGAACACAGGCTCGCACGTGTGCTGTGGCTGGCCAGCATGATCGCCGTCGCTGACACGTGGAAGGTGGCGTACTGGACCAAGAAAGCCACCGGAAAACTCGCCAGTAGCAAGGTGGCTACAAGAATTGGCCGCGAGAAGGGCACCAGGAAGATGGAAAGAACATGCGTGATCGCCGGTATAGGAATGAGCACGAAAGCGACCGCGGCACCGGCCATGTATGTGCCTGCCGGCCGGTGGAATCCGCGCCCGTACACCGTGATGGGAAGGGCAATAATCGAGCAGGCCAATGCCACCGGGAAGGTCACGGCTAGTGAGGAGAGCAGCGCGCGTAGGGCGTCGGCGTCGATTAACCAGGCCGCGCCGAGCAACAGGAGGCTACCGGCTGCCACGCTACGGGCGCGCATGGTAAACCTCCCGCTCCCACTGTTCGACGAGGCCGGTCAGGGTTTCGGACAGCAGGTAGGGATCGGTGTGCAGCACCGGCACGGCCAGCCCGTCGAGCTGCTCGTACAGGGTGGGCTGGCGCGTCGACGCGATCGGCGCCTGAAAGGCCGCCTCGGCGCTGACGTGTTGGCCGTGCGCGCTCAACGCGAACTTGAGGAAGGAGATAGCGATGTCGCGGCGCGGCGACCCGGCCAGAACCGCGGCCCCGCCCACCTCGTAGTCGGTTCCCTCGCTGGGGAAAACGGTTCTCACCGCCGCCCCGCGTGCCCGCGCCGCGTCGCAGTAGGGAGCGAACGTGATGCCGACGTCGGCAAAACCGGTGGCCACGAGCCGGGCCGGCGCCATTCCGGAGTCCGTGTAGGTGACAACACGCGCGTCGACCCCGCGCAAATACGGGGTGGCGTCCGGCAGGCGCATGTGCTGCAGCGCGAGGAACGTGGCGGCCGTGCCCGAGGTGAGCGGGCTGGGCGCGGCGATGCGCAACGGCCGGGTGGCGAGTTCCTCCCAGGAGCGTACGTCATGATCGGCCGCCACACACAGGGAGAGGATCCCGCCGTAGACTTCGAACCAGGAATTCGTTGCCGATGGCCCGGCGGGCAGGTCCGGCAACGGCTCGAGCAGCCCGGCGGCCTCCGCCGTCGCATAGGCGTGCGTCGGCCCGCCGATCCACACGTCAAATTCGCTCGACTTGCCGGCGCCCTTCAGCCTTTCCAGGGCCTGCGACGTCGACACGCGCAGGATCTTCACCCGGTGCCCGGAGCGGGCAGAAAAGCTATCGGCCACTGCCTCGCATGAGTCCAGATTGTTCGAGCACAGCACGGTGAGGTCCGGGCGCGGCGACAGTGCCACCCCGCCCGTGATCGCCAGCGCAACCACCGCGAGCACAAGCCCGCCACGCCGAATAAAACGCCGCCCCCACCGCGACCTGACGGCTCTCATTGGACTGTGGCAACGGGCCACCCGCGCGGTTCATTTGCCGCCCGGCGGTAGCGCCGAGAAATAAAGTCCTGAAACTCGTTGTAGGCCACGCGCTGATTGGCGTCGAGCACGTCGAGCGGCATCTCGGCTAGTTGCGGATACTGCTCCAAGATCGCGTCCAGGACGCGCAGGGTCATCCGCACGTCGCCCTCGGCTTCGTGGAATGTTTCGTCGGCAGGCACCTCGTAGTGGGCGGCAAGGTGGGCGAGCGTGCGCTTGCCACGCCGGTAGCGGTCCACGTGCCGGTCCAAGAAATACGGGTCAACAACGGGGTAGACCCGCCCGCCAAGGCGATCTTCAAGCGTAGCGATACCGTGGCGGCGCAGTTCGTTTTCGAGCAACGTGAAATCGTAGGACGCGTTATAGGCGACCACCGGATTGCCACCTGCCATGTGGTGCTCCAAGATGTCCGCAATTTCGGAGAGCACTTTCTCCGCCGGCTCGCCGTCGCGCTGGGCGATCTCCGTGGTCACACCGTGAATGGCGGCGGCACCCTCGGGGATCTCCACGCCCGGATCGGCCAGCCACGTGTAGCGTTCTTCGGTTTCGCCGTCGTCGATAATAATCGCGGCCGTGACGATGCGATCGGCGAGGACGTTAACGCCCGTCGTCTCCGTGTCGAATCCGGCGCGTGGCAGGGTGGTCCACATGTCATCTCCTTTTTAGTTGCCTACCAGCATATGCCGATTTGGCGGGCGTATGCGAAGTTGCAGCACCTGCGAGCAACTACGGGAACGACCGTGGGGAAAATCGTGGCGGGGCAATTGTGATGGGGAAGTCGGACGGCGGGAAGCGGTAGAGTGGCAGCGTGAGCGAAATTGATATTGGACGCGGCAAACGCGCACGAGTGGGCTATTCCTTCGACGACATTTCGGTGGTGCCCTCACGGCGCACTCGGGATGCCGCGGACGTGTCAATCTCTTGGCAGCTCGACGCCTCCCTACTCGACATCCCCATCCTGTCCGCCCCGATGGATTCGGTGACCTCGCCGCATACCGCAATTAAGATCGGTGAGCTTGGGGGAGTGGGCGTGCTCGACCTAGAAGGCCTGTGGACGCGCTACGAGGATCCTGAGCCGTTGTTCGAGCAGATCGCCGCCGAGCCTGCCGCTACTGCGACTGCGCTCATGCAAAAGATTTACCGGGAGCCGATCAAGCCGGAGCTCATTGTTGAACGCCTGGCGCAGATTCGGGCCTCCGGGCAGCTGGTGGCCGGCGCGCTTTCGCCGCAGCGCACGCAAGAACACTGGCGTACCGTAGTCAACGCTGGTGTCGACCTATTCGTTATCCGGGGCACCACCGTGTCCGCCGAACACGTGTCGTCGAACCGCGAGCCGCTCAACCTGAAGCGCTTCATTTACGAGCTCGACGTGCCGGTTGTGGTGGGCGGCGCGGCGTCGTACACGGCGGCACTGCACCTCATGCGCACGGGCGCGGCAGGCGTTTTGGCCGGGTTTGGCGGCGGGGCGACGACGGCGAACCGGCGCACAGTCGGCGTCGCGGTTCCGATGGCAACGACGGTGGCCGACGTCGCCGCTGCTCGGCGCGAATACATGGACGAAACCGGCGGGAGGTACGTGCACGTCATCGCCGACGGGCAGGTATCCACGTCGGGTGATCTGGTAAAGGCGATTGCCTGCGGCGCCGACGGCGTCATGCTCGGCACCGCGCTGGCCAGGTCCACGGAAGCACCTGGGCGCGGATACCACTGGGGTGCCGAGGTCTACCACAAAGACTTACCGCGCGGCGAGCGCGTGGAAGTCGGCTCGGTCGCCAACCTGGAGACGATCATTAACGGCCCGTCCACATCCGCGAACGGACTGACGAACTTCACCGGCGCGCTCCGGCACGCAATGGCGATGACCGGCTATTCGGATCTGAAAGAGTTCCAGCGCGTGCTCGTCTCCGTCGGCGTATAACGAGTACATAGTCTTCTTGCCGATGGCTGAACCTGCGCGTGGAGGCTAGAACGAGTGGGCTGAGCATGGTAAAAACGAGGTACAGACACTATCAGGTCTCAAAGGAGAGTTATGACTGAGTACCGGATCGAACACGACACGATGGGCGAAGTGAAAGTGCCCAAGGACGCCCTCTACCGGGCACAGACCCAGCGGGCCGTGGAGAACTTCCCGATTTCTGGTAAGAGGCTCGAACCACCGCATATTCACGCACTCGCACAGATCAAGCGTGCGGCCGCGATCGCGAACAACGAACTCGGCGTGATTTCGGATGAGCGGAAGGATGCGATTGTTGCTGCTGCCGACGAGGTGATCTCCGGCAAGCATGACGATCATTTCCCGATTGACGTGTTCCAGACCGGCTCGGGCACGTCGTCGAACATGAACATGAACGAGGTGATCGCAACACTCGCCTCAACTGACGAACTTGAGATCCACCCCAACGATCACGTGAACGCCTCGCAGTCGTCGAACGATGTGTTCCCGTCGTCGATCCACATCGCGGCGCTGGCTGCTCTGCGGGAGAACCTCTACCCGAAGATGGAAGTTCTTCTTGCTTCCCTCGAGGCGAAGGCTGACGAGTGGAAGGACGTGGTTAAGGCGGGCCGCACCCATCTCATGGATGCCACGCCGATCACCCTGGGTCAGGAGTTTTCCGGCTACGCTCAGCAGATCCGCTACGGCATCGAGCGGGTGAAGGACACGGAAAAGCGGCTGGCCGAACTGCCCTTGGGTGGCACGGCCGTGGGTACCGGTATCAACACGCCGGAGGGCTTCTCGCAGCGTGTGATCGAGCTGATCGCGGAGAACACGGGTCTGCCGTTCGTGGAGGCAGCCAACCACTTTGAAGCGCAGGCGGCGCAGGACTCGCTGGTGGAGACCTCGGGTGCGCTACGCGTGGTTGCTGTTTCTTTGGTGAAGATCGCGAACGACCTGCGCTGGATGGGCTCTGGCCCGCGCGCCGGCATCGGCGAACTGCACCTGCCCGATCTGCAGCCGGGCTCGTCGATCATGCCGGGCAAGGTCAACCCGGTGGTTCCGGAAGCGGCCGTCATGGTTGCCGCTCAGGTAATCGGCAACGATTCTGCGATCGCGTTTGCGGGTGCTCAGGGCAACTTCGACCTGCTCGTCATGCTCCCTGTGATGGCACAGAACCTGCTCGAATCGATCAACATTCTGGGCAACATGTGTGAGGTACTCGCCACCAAGACCATCGACGGCGCGGAGGCGAACCGCGAGCGCGCGCTCGAACTTGCCGAGTCCTCGCCGTCGATCGTGACTCCACTGAACCGGCACATCGGCTACGAGAACGCGGCGAAGATCGCCAAGCACTCGGTGGCCGAGAACATCACGGTCAAGGAAGCCGCCCTCGATCTCGGATTCGTTGAGCGCGGGGAGATCGACGAGGAGACCCTGACGAAGGCACTCGACGTGACCACGATGGTAGGCGACTACTAAGAACCTGTGAGCTGGCTTATCGGCCAGTGGCTAGCTGGTGATCTGCCAGCTACAAGCTGGTGAAAAGCTGGCGGACTGTAAGCGGGGGCGAACGCGGTGGCGTTCGCCCCCGCCCCTTCGTTTCTGCTTATTTAGCAGTAATGGGGGACTCGAGGGCTCCCAACCCTTTCATTTCTGCTTATTTAGCAATAATGGCGAGGACCACGGCAATAACGCCGGGCACCACAGCAACAATGCGGGGCGGCTCGTCTGTTAAACGCGGCCAAGGCTAGAACCTGCCGTGATAGGTTAAGGGGACGGCAAAATTAACTGATCGAGGTGGACCAGTGATTCTCAATCTTCCTTCGCTAGCTAACTGTGACCTGATGGAATTGCCTGAGCAGGTCGATGAGCTTGTGGCAGCTGGCGTGACGATGTTCCATATTGACCTGATGGACGGCCACTACGTGCCAAACCTGTGCTTCCCCGTCAGGGTGATCTCCGATATTAAGCAACGGCATCCGCACGTCCAGTTTGATGCTCACATGATGGTGGACAATCCGGCGGATTACATCGATGAGTTAGCTGACGCGGGCGCCACGCACATGGCGTTTCATGCGGATGCGACGTCGTTCGCTGTGCGCACGCTGAGTGCTTGCAAGAAGCGCGGAATGGGTGCGGGTGTGGCGATCAATCCGTCGATGCCCATCGACATCATTCGCCCGTATGTGCACCTTCTTGATTACGTCATTCTTATGACGGTGGAGCCGGGCTTTTCCGGGCAGCCTTTCCTTGATGGCTCGCTCGAACGTCTTTCGGAGCTGTCGGCTCTGCGTGCGGAAACCGGAAGTGATTTCAAGATTGAGATCGACGGCGGCGTGACCCCTGAGCTTGCTCCGGAGCTTGTTAAGCGGGGTGCAGACTGGCTGGTCACGGGTATCTATGTGACGTTCAATCACCCGGAAGGTATCACCGCGGCCGTGAAGAAGTTTGCCGACCAGATGGAGCAGGCCGAGCGCGAGTTCCGCAGCTAGGCTAGTCCGTCTTCGTGTAGCGGTAGACGTTGGTGTCGCGCCGTTCGAAGCCTGCACGCTGGTAGAGCCGGTTCGCAGCTTCGCGTGCCGGGCGGGAGGTGAGGTCGACTGTCTTCGCTCCGCGCTTGGCCGCCAGTTCGAGTGCTGCTTCCACGAGCTGCATGCCTGCGCCTTGCCCGCGTGCTGCGCTATCAACGACGACGTCCTCGATCCACGCACGTGTACCCGTGGGGATGGTGAATGTGACGAGGGTGAGCATGCCTTGAATCTTGCCGGCGTCGTCTTTGTAGAGGATGAGGTCAGAGGCTTCTTGGCTGAGCAGCTCGTCGATCTCTTCTTCCACCATCGGCGTGGTCGACGTCGAGAGTTGGGGGATGAGCCTTGCGAAGGCTTCCTCGAGTTCTGGCGTTGCGAAGCTAGCGAGTTCAATCATGGCGTTCCTTCCGCGTTGTGCTAACGAAGTAGATTCTACGGGGAAACGTTGGTTTGCGGGAGTTTACCGAATAGGACGGCGTCGACGAGCGGGCCGTAAATGTTGGCGACTTGCTCGCGGGGAAGGGATGCTAAGGGTTCGCGGGCGAAAACGTAGCGTGCCGAGCACAGGCCGATGACCTGGCCGAAGGCGAGTTCGGCGCGTAGTTTCGCGTTCGAGACGGGCAGTTTGGCGGCCATGGGTTCGAGCATTTCGTTGACCACCCACGAAGAGAACATCTCGAACGTGGATTCTGAGGATAGAAGCGTGGAAATATAGATTTTCGCGTAGGAGGGGACGGTGGATTCTTCCCAGAGTTTGAGGACGGCGAGGCATACGCGTTTGCCGACGCCGGGGCGCCCGTCGCCGAAAGCTTCGTGGATGACTTCGATGGGGTCGTGGGGAAGGGACATCGCCTCGCGGAAGAGCCCGGCTTTGCCGCCGAAGTAGTAGTTGATGAGCCCGGCGTCGCAGTCTGCTTTGGCTGCGATTTCACGGAGTGTGACGGCGGAGAATTCTTTTTTCGTAAACAGTTCGCGACCGGCTTCGATGAGCCTGTTGCGGACTTCGCCGCGCCTGCCCGCGGGCCCTCGGGTTTCTGTTGTGCGTGTCATGTTCCTCCCTGAAGCAAGACTAATTTCAACGCCGCTGAAACTTTAGGGCAAAAGTCCTAGTGAGTTTACCGCCTTAGGTCAGCGGTTTCGTCGTTTAGCAGAACTAATTTCACTGCCATTGAAATTGATATCTTGACTGGTTACGGTCTAACTATTGGTCACGACCATCTTCTTTGGCAGTGTGGGGGTATCGGATGGTGTATCGATTAGGGATTGACGTCGGGTCGACGACAGTCAAGGCAGTGTTGCTCGACGGCGAGGACATCGTTTTCGAAGACTATCGGCGCCACCATGCCGACGTGCGTGCGGAGCTTGCCAAACTGCTGTCCGATATCGCGTTCGAGCATCCCGGTATTGATGTGAGTGCCGCGGTGACGGGCTCGGGTGGTATGGCTGTTGCCAACGTGCTCGACATCCCGTTCGTGCAAGAGGTCATCGCGGAAACCGAGGCCACCCGCCGCGCTTACCCGGACACCGACGTCATCATCGAACTCGGCGGCGAGGATGCCAAGCTCACCTACCTCAAGCCCACCCCTGAACAGCGCATGAATGGTACGTGTGCGGGAGGCACGGGCGCCTTCATCGACCAAATGGCCTCCCTGCTCAACACCGACGCCGCCGGGCTGAACGAACTGGCCAAGAATTACGAAACGATTTACCCGATCGCCTCCCGCTGTGGAGTGTTTGCTAAGACGGACGTCCAGCCGCTGCTCAATCAAGGTGCGGCGCACGAAGACCTCGCAGCGTCCATCTTCCAGTCGGTGGCAACGCAGACGGTGGCTGGCCTTGCGAACGGCCGTCCGATCCGCGGCAATGTTATGTTCCTCGGCGGTCCGTTGCACTTCCTGCCCGAACTGCGTAAAGCTTACGAGCGCATTCTCGACAAGGTCGAATCCTACGTTACTCCCGAGCGCGCACAGCTCTACGTTGCAATTGGTGCTGCCATGCTCGCTGACGAAAACAACGTTAAACAACTCGACACGATGGCGACCACCCTGCGCGAGGCAGGCAACGCCGGGATCGAGACGAACCGGCTTCGTCCGCTTTTTGAAAACGACGCCGAACGCGCCGAGTTTTACGCCCGCCACGACAAGGCGAGGGTGGAGTCCGTGCCGACGTCGGAGGCTCGCGGTGATTGCTTCCTCGGTATTGATGCCGGGTCGACGACGATCAAGGCCGTCGTCATTGATGAAGACGACCGCATTGTGTTCACGCACTACGCTTCGAATGAGGGCGATCCGGTGAACGCGGCGGTGGAGATCGTCACGCGCATCCAAAACGAGCTACCTGACACGGCGCGAATCGTGCGCTCGTGCTCGACCGGCTACGGCGAAGGTATTGTGCAGTCCGCGATTGGTGTGGACGAGGGCGAGATCGAAACGATGGCTCACTTCCGCGCGGCCGAGTACTTGCAGCCGGGCGTCACGTCCGTCATTGATATTGGCGGCCAGGACATGAAGTACCTGCGGATTAAGAACGGCGTGGTCGATTCGATCTCCGTCAACGAGGCTTGCTCCTCGGGCTGTGGATCGTTCCTGCAGACCTTTGCCGCGGGCATGAATACCGACGTGCAGAGCTTCGCGAAGGCCGCCACCGAATCCACTGCGCCGGTGGACCTCGGCACCCGCTGCACCGTGTTCATGAACTCCTCGGTCAAGCAGGCGCAGAAGGAAGGCGCGAGCGTGGCCGACATTTCCGCAGGCCTGTCCTACTCCGTGGTTCGCAACGCGCTGTACAAGGTCATCAAGCTCAAGGATGCGGACGAGCTCGGCGACCACGTCGTCGTCCAAGGCGGAACGTTCTTGAACGACGCCGTTTTGCGGGCTTTCGAACTGCTGACCGGCCGGGAAGTAGTCCGGCCTAACATTGCCGGACTCATGGGCGCTTTCGGAGCGGCGCTCACGGCCAAGCGGCACTACAAGCCGGACGAAGTGGATCAGGCCCGTCCGTCGTCGTTGCTCACCGTCGAAGAGCTTGATGGGCTGACGGTGGAAACCGAGCTGAAGACCTGCCGTCTGTGCCAAAACCACTGCAACATGACGATCTCGAAGTTTTCCACCGGTGAGCGGCACGTGTCGGGTAACCGGTGTGAGCGTGGGGCGTCGCTGGAACGCGTGCCGGCGAAGTCGCCGATCCCGAACATGTACGAGTGGAAGTACAAGCGTATTTTCGGCTACCGCCGCTTGCGTGAAGCCGACGCCGAACGCGGCGATATCGGCATCCCGCGCGTGCTCAACATGTACGAGGACTATCCGTTCTGGTTCACGGTACTGACCAAGCTCAAGTTCCGGGTGATGATTTCGGGGCGCTCGAACCACGCCCTATTCGAGGACGGCATGGAATCCATCCCGTCTGAAAACGTGTGCTATCCGGCCAAGCTCGCCCACGGACACATTGAATCGCTGCTGAGCAAGGGGATCAAGACGATCTTCTACCCGTGCGTGTCCTACTCTGAAGAGACGACGAGCGGGCAAGACAACAACTTTAACTGCCCGATTGTGGCCACCTATCCCGAGGTCATCCGCAACAATATGGAACGGCTGACGGAGGAGAAGGCGACGTTCATTTCGCCGTTCCTCTCGCTGTCGAACCGTGAAATCTTGCCGAGGCGAATTGCCGAAACCTTCGCGGATTGGGGCGTGACCGAAGAAGAAGCCCGGGAGGCCTGTGAGGCCGGCTGGGAGGAAATGGCGGCCGTGCGCGCCGAAGTCAAAGCCAAGGGGCAAGAGGCGCTCGACTACATTCGCGAGAACAACATCAAGGGCGTGGTGCTCGCCGGGCGGCCCTACCACCTTGATCCGGAGATCAACCACGGTATCCCCGAGCTCATCGTGGGGCTGGGAACGGCGGTACTGACGGAGGACGCCGTCGTCGAAAACAAACTCGAACGCCCGTTGCGCGTGCGCGACCAGTGGTCGTACCATTCGCGACTCTACGAGGCGGCCGCCACCGCCGGTGATGATCCGGACCTGCAGCTTGTGCAACTTGTGTCGTTCGGGTGTGGTCTGGATGCAATTACCGCCGATCAGGTGCAGGAAATCTTGGAGGGCAGGGGAGACGTCTACACCTCGCTCAAGATCGACGAAATCTCCAACTTGGGCGCGGCGCGTATTCGGCTGCGGTCGCTGGCTGCTGCCGTTGACGAACGAGCGGAACGGATGGGTATGGACACCCCGCCCGAGTCAGAAGAAGTGCTCACCTATCCGGCGCAGTTGGATGCGCAGGCCGACGGCGATGGGCGCAGGCGCCGCAACGCGATCGCGCCGTCGCAGGCCGGAATGGTGGAATACAAGAAGGCCGGGCATATTTACGAACCCGTGCCGTTTACCAAGCAGATGCGCGAGGACGGCTACACGATCCTCGTGCCGCAGATGGCGCCGATCCACTTCCGGTTGCTCATGCCGGTGCTCCGCCGTGGCGGCTATAACGTGAAGCTGCTGGAAAAGACGACGAAGGAAAACATTGAGACCGGGCTGAAGTACGTCAATAACGATTCGTGTTATCCGGCCATCGTGGTGATCGGGCAGCTCATCGACGAATTCGTGGCTGGGCGCGCCGATCCAGACCGCACGGCAGTTGCGATCACGCAGACCGGTGGGATGTGTCGCGCCACGAACTATGCGGGGCTTTTGCGCAAGGGGTTGCGCGACGCCGGATACAGCCAGGTGCCAGTGATCGCGGTGTCTGCGCAGGGGTTGGAAGACAATCCGGGCTTCGAGTTCACGATTCCGATGCTGCACCGTGCGATCCAGGCGGTGACGCTTGGTGATCTTTTGCAGAAGGTGCTGCTGCGCACGCGCCCCTATCAGATCGACGGCAACGTGGTGGCGCTCTACGAAAAGTGGGACCTCGTTGTCCGGGAGTTCTTCGAATACAAGGGCTATTCGCCCACGCTCGGGCGCAAGATTGGGTTCCACGCGCTGATCAAAGAGATCACCCGCGAGTTCGACACGGTTCCGTTGCAGGATATTCCGCGCAAGCCACGAGTGGGCATGGTGGGCGAGATCCTTGTGCAATACCATCCGGATGCGAATAACGACGCGGTTGGCGTGATTGAAGCTGAAGGGTGTGAGGCTGAGCTGCCGAGCTTGGCGCAGTTCTTCCACAACTCGCTGGTGACTGCCGACTGGAAGTATGAGACGCTCGGATCGCTGACGAACAGGCAGCGCAAGCTCAACAATCTTGCGCTGTGGGTGCTCCAGCAATACGAGAAGCCCTACCGCCGGGCGCTTGAAAAATCGGAGCGGTTCACGGCCGGGCCGACCATCCAAGAGCTGGCTGAGAAGGTTCAGGAGATCGCCCAGCTTGGCAACCAGGCCGGTGAAGGCTGGTATCTGACTGCCGACATGATGGACATGATCGAAAACGGGACGCCCAATATTATTTGTGCTCAGCCGTTCGCCTGCCTGCCCAACCACGTGGTGGGTAAGGGCATGTTCCGTGCGCTGCGCCAGAAGTACCCGCAGGCCAACATCACCGCGATCGACTACGATCCGGGTGCCTCCGAGGTTAACCAGCTCAACCGGATCAAGCTCATGATCTCCACCGCGTTCATCAACCATAAGGAAGGCGAGCAGAAGCTTGATCTCACCGGGGACGTGGATCTGGATCTGACCGATCCGAGCGAATACGACCCTTCAGAACTGCAGGGCGGCATGCTCGGCGGCGGTTGTGGCTGTGGGTGTGCAGGCGGAGGTGTTCCTGCGGGCGCCGGTTCTGCGGGTGCCGGCCAGTCCACCAAGGTGGGGCTCGGCATGCCGCGAATTAGGGTAGGCGCGCCGTCGGATGCGCGCTAAGAACGTAACGCTTTGCGTTCCGGGGGTATCTGTTTCGTTCGCGGGGTAGACAAATCGCCGGATTTGGTACCCCCGGAAGTGAACGTGTACCCCGGGAACTGTGAAAAGCACGAGTTCAACATAAGGGTGCCCGGCAGATCGGTTCGATCTGCCGGGCACCGCTTGCAATCAGCTAAGACCTCAGCCTAGAGCAGCATTCGGCGCATACCGCAGCCTAGAGGAGGGCCACCGCCTGCTGGGCAATGGAGAGCTCTTCGTTGGTCGGCACAACCATGACCTTGACGGTCGAGTCCTCGGTCGAGATCACGCGAGGCTCCTTCGAGCGCGTGTTGTTCTTCTCCTCGTCAAGCTTGATGCCGAAGGGCTCCAGGCGCTTGATCACCGAGGCGCGGGTCGAGTTGTCGTTCTCGCCAATGCCGGCGGTGAACGTGATGACATCCAGCCCGCCCATCACCGCGGAGTAGGCGCCGATGTAGTGCAGTAGGCGATGTACGTACACTTCGAGTGCTTCAATGGCGTTCTCATCGCCCTTGCCAGCAAGTTCGTTGACGTTGCGCATGTCGTTGTCGCCAGCCAAGCCCTTCATGCCGGACTTCTTGTTGAACAGCGTGTCGATCTCATCAATCGACATGCCACCCACGCGGGCCAGGTGGAACACGGCCGCCGGGTCGATGTCGCCGGTACGGGTACCCATAACCAGGCCTTCGAGAGGGGTCAAGCCCATCGATGTGTCAACAGCCTTGCCGTTCTTGACGGCAGACACCGAAGCGCCGTTTCCGAGGTGGAGCACGATCTGCTTGAGGTCATCGCGGCCGAGAATGTCCGAGACCTTCTGCGAGACGAACATGTGCGAGGTGCCGTGAGCGCCGTAGCGGCGGATCTGGTATTTCTCTGCCGTCTCGCGATCCAGAGCATAGGTGGCCGACTCGTTGGGCAGGCTCTGGAAGAACGCGGTGTCAAACACGGCCACGTTCGGCACGTCGAACAGTTCGCGAGCAACTTCAATACCTTTGAGGTTGGCCGGGTTGTGCAGCGGTGCCAGCGGCGCGAGTTCTTCGATGAGCGCCTGGACCTCGTCGTCGATGATGGCGGCCTTGCTGAAATGATTACCGCCCTGGACGACGCGGTGGCCAACAGCCTGCACTCCCGCGTCTGCGAGCTTGGGCCCGACGTCGTTGAACATGTCGATGACGAGGCGCAGGCCTTCGCCGTGGTCAGCGATCGGCTGGTTCAGCTCGGTGGTCTCGCCGTTGTAGTCGTGCTCGAGGTGGCTGGTTTCTTCACCAATGCGTTCCACGAGGCCGGAAGCAATCGATTCGCCCGACTCGGGGTTCACGAGCTGGTACTTGATCGACGACGATCCGGAATTAATAACCAGTACTGTCACTGGGGTCTCCTATCCTGTTTCTGTGTGCGCCCGGGCGGCTCCTGTGCCGCCCGGGCTACTCCTTGTAATTGACGACGAACCTAGCTTTGCGCCTGGATCGCGGTGATAGCCACCGTGTTGACGATGTCTTCGACGAGCGCACCACGCGACAGGTCGTTGACCGGCTTGTTCAGCCCCTGCAGCACGGGCCCGACGGCGACGGCACCAGCCGAACGCTGCACGGCCTTGTAGCCGATGTTGCCCGAGTTGAGCTCGGGGAAGATGAACACGGTCGCCCGGCCAGCAACTTCCGAACCGGGGAGCTTCTTCGCGGCGACCTTCGGTTCGACTGCGGCGTCGTACTGGATCGGGCCTTCGATCGGAAGATCGGGTGCCATCTCCTTGGCCAGCTTGGTGGCTTCGATGACGGCGTCGACGTCCGGGCCCGCACCGGAGGAGCCGGTGGAGTACGAGAGCATGGCAACCCGCGGGTCGACGCCGAACTGTACGGCGGTCTCTGCGGAGGAGACGGCGATGCCGGCCAGCTGCTCCGGGTTCGGGTTCGTGGTCACGGCGCAGTCGCCGTACACGTATACGCGGTCTTCCATGAGCATGAGGAAGCACGAGGAGACCAGTTTGGCACCCGGCTTGGTCTTGATGATCTGGAAGGACGGCACGATAGTGTTCGCAGTGGTGTTGACGGCGCCGGAGACCATGCCGTCGGCATCGCCCATGTGAACCATCATCGTGGCGAAGTAGGAAAGATCCTTGAGCGTTTCGACCGCCTTGTCGTAGGTGACGCCCTTCTTCTCGCGCAGGCGGGCGAACTCGGTGGCGTACTTGGCGATCCGCTCCGGGTCGTCAGCAGAGACGATCTCGGCCTTGGAAAGGTCAAGCCCGAGGTCAGCTGCACGCGAACGCACCTCGTCGGCGTCGCCAACCAAGATGATGTCGGCAACCTCGCGGGCGATCAGCTCGTCGGCTGCGCGCAAAATTCGTTCGTCGGAGGACTCCGGCAGCACGATCCGCTTGCGGTCAGCGCGCGCCCGTGCGATGAGAGACGACTGGAAGCTCAGCGGCGTGACGACGGGCGAACCGTGCTCCATCGCGCCGCGGATAATATCCCGGTCGCGATCTTCAAGTTTCACTTCCTCGTCGTCGTAGAAGTAGATGATCGGCGTGTGGTCGCCTTCTGGGCCGTGAGCGGCGGCGAGCTTGCGATCCGCATGCGTGACGGCAATAGCCGAAATCGGCGCGTTCTCGTTCTGGATTTCCATTGCGGCCAGGTGCGAGGTGTCGACGATCTGGTTCGGGGTGCGCATCGCACCGGAGAACACCGTGAACACGGACGTGCCGAGGTTCGCTGCGGCGCGGCCGGTACGTGCGAGGAAGCCGGGGTTGACCGGATCGCCGTCGAGCAGGCCGAGGATCACGACGGCGTCGAAATCGTGAGCGTAATCCGTGTAGCGCTTGACGAGGTCTGTCATCGCGGCGTCTTCGTCTGCGACGTAGGCCTGGCGCGTGGTGCCCCAAGCGCGCTCGAGGTCGTCGCTGCGGCCAACCAACTCGAGGAGGTCAATAAATTCTTGATCGGCGGTAATGGGGCCGTTTGTGAAGGCCCGGAAAAGGCCAAGGTTCGGATAGTCGTTCTTGAGCTGTTCGATCACGACACGGGCAACGGCGCGCGTGCCGGCATTCCCTTCTGCTGCTGTGAAGTAGACGCTCTTGGTCATGTCATCCTCTCTGATACTGATACGTGAGCGGGTGTAATCCCGTTCACTAATACAGTCTAATAGTCCCACGTTTTGGCTCGCTCGGTGGTGAAGTTGGAAATAATGCCAAGAAATGGGCACGAATGGGCTAGATTTTCTGGGCGAAGGAGGTCTCATGAGTCGACGACGTCCGCGTTCTCAGCGCCGTTCAGAGTATCAGCGTGCGGTGCGCCCGGCATTTCGCCATGGGATTAATGCCACGCCGGTGACGCTGCCGGAAGCAGATTTTGGCACGCTCGGCGAGTGGGCGGAGGATCGTTTTGGTGCCGAGGGTGCTCGGGCTTTCGACCGCGGGGACGTGTTCTACGACTTTTCCGTGCCCGCGAACGCCGCCGACCCGTATCGCCCTGGACAGCGCGTGTGGCTGTTCCGCCCGGTCCCGGACGAGCCCGCCGAGCCGATCATCCTCGACGTCGTCCACCGCGGCCCGCGCTTCATGGTCGTTGACAAGCCGCACGGGATCGCCACGATTCCGCGGGGGATGTACGTGGCGAAATCGGTGACGATAGCCGCACGTCGGCAGTTTTCGAACGACGACGTCGTCGCCGCTCACCGCCTAGATGCGGAAACCGCCGGACTCGTGTTGCTGACCGGAGAGCCACGCTGGCGCGGGGCCTATCAGGACATGTTCGCCAAGCGGGCGGTGACGAAGGTGTACGTGGCGGTGGCGCCCGTTATTGACCTAGGCGGCGGCGAGGACGGCTGGCTGACCGTTGACCTGCGCTTGGAGCGCGAACCGGGGGCGCTCGCGGTGTCGGTGGTAGATGGTGAGCCGAACGCGCGCACGCACATCCGGCTGGCGCGCGAGCTCGGCGACGGGCTGGCGCTCTACGAGCTACGCCCGATCTCGGGCAGGCTGCACCAGCTGCGCGCGACGATGAACCATCTCGGCGCGCCGATTGTTGGCGACCCGCTGTACCCGACGGTGCTGTCGTTGGAAGAGACCGCCGCGCGCGATCTTCCCACCCAGCTACTTGCCACCGAGTTGGCATTCACCGATCCCGTGGACGGCAGCCATGTACACGTGCGGACCCGGCGCCGCCTGGCGCTCGCGCCCGATATTCCGTAGGCCAAGACGTCAATTGCGCGGAACACGCAGCTAGCGCTTTTTGTGAGCCGCACGGGCGCGGTAGGATCGGGGCGTGAGTGAAATTCGCCCTGTACTTGTGATTGATAACGGCGCGCAGAACGCGCAGCTCATCGCCCGGCGCGTGCGTGACGCGGGCTATTACTCGGAGCTCGTGCCGCATTCGTGGCCGGCTGAAAAGATTTTGGCTAAGGAGCCGCTGGCGCTCATCCTGTCTGGCGGGCCGGCGTCCGTCTACGCCCCGGGCGCGCCGCAGCTGGACCGCGCTTTGCTCGAGGCCGGAATCCCCGTGCTGGGCATCTGCTACGGCTTCCAACAGATGACGCACGTGCTCGGCGGCACGGTGGAAGAAACCGGCAAGCAGGAATACGGGCAGACGGGCGTACAGACCGTTGCCGATTCGCTCGTCACCGGTGCGGCCGGGCAGAACGTGAACGTGTGGATGAGCCACGGCGATTCGGTGACTGCCGCGCCCGAGGGTTTTACCGTCACAGCCACGAGCCCAGGCGCGAAGGTGGCCGCGTTCGAGAACCGCCAGGCACGGCTGTTTGGCGTGCAGTGGCATCCGGAGGCGAAGCATTCTGAGGCAGGCCAAGAGCAGATCGTGGCGTTCTTGCGCGATGGCGCGGGGCTGGAGCCGAACTGGTCGGCGTCGTCGGTCATTGACGAGCAGATAGCGAAAATCCGAAAGCAGGTGGGGGATAAGCACGCGATCGTCGGGCTGTCTGGCGGCGTCGATTCCTCGGTAGCCGCCGCCCTCGTTCACCGGGCGATTGGCGATCAGCTGACTGCCGTGTTTGTTGACCATGGCTTGCTGCGCAAGGGCGAAGTCGAGCAGGTGGTACGTGATTATGCGGGCGCTCGCGGCATGCGTATCCTCGCCGTCGACGAATCTGAACGCTTTCTTTCCGCGCTCGCCGGGGTGACCGACCCGGAGGAAAAGCGCAAGATTATCGGCCGGGAGTTTATTCGCTCCTTCGAGGCGGCGCAGCGCAAGCTCGTCGAGGAGGCGGGCGCCGAGGGCAAGGACATCAAGTTCCTCGTGCAGGGAACGCTCTATCCCGACGTCGTAGAGTCCGGTGGCGGAGACGGCACGGCGAACATTAAGTCGCACCACAACGTGGGCGGACTGCCGGACGATCTTGAGTTTGAGCTGATCGAGCCGCTGCGTGACCTGTTTAAGGACGAGGTGCGGGCGATTGGCGAAGAACTGGGCCTCGGTCCGAAGTTGGTGTGGCGCCAGCCGTTCCCAGGGCCGGGTCTGGGAATCCGGATCGTCGGCGAGATCACCCGCGAGCGCCTCGACATTTTGCGTGAGGCGGATGCGATCGTACGCGAGGAGTTGAGCGCGGCAGGGCTCGACCGTGAGATTTGGCAGTGCCCGGTGGTGCTGCTGGCAGACGTGCGCTCGGTGGGCGTGCAAGGCGATGGGCGCACCTACGGGCATCCGATCGTGTTGCGCCCGGTGAGCTCGGAAGATGCGATGAGCGCGGACTGGTCGCGCATTCCTTACGATCTGCTGGCGAAGATTTCGAACCGGATCACCAATGAGGTTAAGGACATCAACCGGGTGGTGCTCGACGTGACGAGCAAGCCGCCGGGCACCATCGAGTGGGAGTAATCGATTCCCTGCTCTGTGTTCTTGAGGTTCTCGCCGAGAGCCTGCCCGTGTTTGCCTAGGAAGTAGAGATGTCACAAACTGTGCTTGAATCAATACGTCAAGTCCCGGAGGTTGACGGCCCAATACCGGTGACCGCCACGAGCCATCCGTTTTGCTCGATGGCTCACGCCAAGCAGCCGCTCGACTTGGCGGCGGCGGGCTACACCGAGGAAGAGTATTTCATCTCGGGTACCGCGAACGTCTACGAGGGCCAAAGCGAGCTCGCCGTCAAGTACCGCGAGCAGCCGTATACGACGCGCATCATGGTGCGCAAGCCTGCTGCGGAGAAGTTTTCGGGGCGGGTGTACATCGACATCTATAACGCATCGAACGGCTACGACATCGAGGACGTGTGGCGGCGCTCGTACGAGTACTACATGGCAGGCGGACACGTGTATGTTGGCGTCACGGCCAAGCCGATCAACGTCGTCTCGCTCAAGAAGTTCGATCCCGAGCGCTACGCAAGCCTGCGCTGGGATGGCCAAAAACCAGCGCCGCTTCCGAAGAAAGTCAACCCGCTCAAGTCGATCAAGGGCATGGAAGAAGGTCTGGTGTGGGATATTCTTTCCCAGCTGGGCTACATGGTGAAAGGCAACCGGGCGAGCTTCCTTGCCGATTACGACGTGACCGAGCTGTACTTGACTGGCCAGTCGCAGTCGGGCGTCTACCTCAACACCTACGCGTATTTCTTCCACAGGTACGTGCGCGATATTTACGACGGCTTCCTGACGGTCGTGGGCGCGGGGCGGATGCGCGACCTGCGGCAAAACGAACGCCTGATCACGCTGGCTGGCATACGTGACCAGCTCATCGCAGACAGCGAGGTGCCGTTCATTCTTGTGTCGGCACACGGGGACATCAATCTATTCCGTTCCAAACTGGAGATCCTCCGTGAGCTTGGCGCGGATCGCAGCAAGATTCGCCACTACGAGATGGCTTCGGCGCCGCACACCGATCCGACGTCGCCGCTCATCCCGGACAACAGGGAAGTGGAAAAGACGGGCAACAGGCCGCGGCTGCTCGATGGCGACTACGACTTCGAGGTCAACTCGATCAAACTGGCCTACTACGTGAACGCGGCTCTCGAGCACCTTCACGAGTGGGCGGTGAACGGCGTGGAGCCACCGGCGTCGCTGCTCATCGAGCGCGACGACGACGGCGATCCGCTTAGCGACGAGCACGGCAACGGCGTGGGCGGTTTGCGCAGCCCGTACGTGGACGTGCCGATTGCCACCTATCGCCCCAACGAGGAGACGAAGCTGAGCAAGATCGGCTTCGAGCTCGGCGTGAATGGATCGATGGAATATTTCGACGGGCCGACACTTGCCAAGCTTTACGCGAGTAAAGATGATTACTTGACTCGCTTCGCCGCGGCGGTGGACCAGCAGGTGGCTGACGGTTGGCTGTTGCCGGCAGACGCTCAGCGAATGGTGGACTGGTCGCGCCAGGTGGCCGACGAGCTCGACTTTCCTGCGTAATACACCGGAGCGTGTAGCGCCCGGATTGCGACGCCGAATCCGTGCACGGCAACGCCTGCTACGGGTGGCACAGTTCAAAGCGGGGCGCCTCCCAGAATTGTCGGAGGCCTGAATTAGGCTGAGAGAGCTATGTCTGAACACAACATGTCTCCAGCTGACCGCCTACGCGCCAAGCTTGTGGCCGCCCAAGAGGCACAAGCGGCGCGCCCAAGCGTTGCATCACCTGCTAAACCGAGCGTGGCGGCGCACGGGCAGGGTGATCCTGCTCTTCTCGAGGGGCTCAATCCGCAGCAGCGGGCAGCGGTGGTTCACGACGGCGGGCACCTGCTCGTCGTCGCCGGTGCAGGTTCAGGCAAAACCCGCGTGCTCACCACGCGGATTTCCCATCTCATTTCGACGGGGCGGGTGCGCCCGAGCGAAATCCTCGCGATCACGTTCACTAATAAGGCAGCTAAAGAGATGAAAGAGCGGCTCGAGCAGATGATCGGGCCAACCGCTCGCCGGATGTGGATATCCACATTCCATTCGGCATGCCTGCGCATTCTGCGCGCCGAACACAAGGCCATCGGCATGCGCTCAACGTTCACGATCTACGATTCGGCTGATTCGACTCGGCTGATGACGATGGTCGTGCGGGAAGAGGGCATCGATTCGAAGGCGTATCCGCCGAAGAAGCTGCTGCGCCAGGTCTCGGACCTGAAGAACGAGATGGTGAGCGCCGAACAGTTCGCCAGGCGCGCTCAGGATCGGGACGAAACCGTGCTGGCCGAAGCGTATCTCGACTACCAGAGCAGGCTGCGGGCTGCCAACGCGGTGGATTTTGACGACCTCATCATGCTGGCCGTACAGCTGCTGCGCAACAATCCGGAGATTGCCGAACATTACCGGCGTCGTTTCCGCCATGTGTTGGTGGACGAATATCAGGACACGAATGTTGCCCAGTACCAGTTGATCCGCGAGCTCGTGGGCGAGGAGACGGACGACCCGCACGGCGAGCTCACCGTGGTGGGCGACGCCGATCAGTCCATCTACGCCTTCCGGGGCGCAACCATTCGCAACATCGAGGATTTTGAGCAGGACTTCCCGAACGCCACAGCGATTTTGCTGGAGCAAAACTATCGCTCCACCCAGAACATCCTGTCGGCGGCGAACGCTGTCATCGCCAATAATTCAGGGCGGCGGCCGAAGAGGTTGTGGACGGACTCGGGAGCCGGCGAAAAGATCGTCGGGTACGTGGCGGATGCCGAGTCGGACGAGGCTGGCTTCGTCGTCGAAGAGATCGATGCGCTTCGCGACCAGGGCTACACGTATGGCGACGTGGCGGTGTTCTATCGCACGAACGCGCAGTCGCGAGCCTTGGAGGAAATGTTTGTGCGCTCGGGCATCCCGTACAAGGTTGTGGGCGGCACGAAGTTTTACGAACGCAAGGAGATCAAGGACGCGATCGCGTACCTGCAGGCGATCGCCAATCCTGATGACACGGTGTCGATCAGGCGAATCTTCAACGAGCCGCGCCGCGGGCTGGGTGCGAAAGCGGAAGAGGCGGTGGCCATGCACGCCTCACGCTACGGCATCTCGTTTGGTGCAGCGCTGACGGATGTGGCCCACCCCGAGGCCGCATCCGAAGCCGGTCGTAGTGAAGTGCTCGGTTTGCAGGCGCGTGCTGAGAAGACGATGCGAGAATTCGTCCTCATGCTCGAAGACTTGCGCGCGCAGGCCGAGGCCGGGGCGGCTCCGGCCGATATTCTCGACGCCGTCATGGACCGGTCGAATTATCTTGCCGTGCTCCAAGAATCACGCGACCCACAAGACGAAGTGCGCGTAGACAACCTGGCCGAATTTCACTCTGTGGCCTCCGACTTCCGAGTGGTCAACCCTGAGGGCACGCTTGGCGATTTCCTCGATCAAGTCTCGCTCGTAGCCGATTCGGATCAAATCCCGGATGAAGACGGCGGCGAAGGCGAAGTGGTTCTCATGACAGTGCACACCGCCAAAGGCTTGGAATTCCCGGTGGTGTTCGTGACCGGCATGGAAGACGGCACGTTCCCACACATTCGCGCGATGAATTCCCCCGAGGAGCTGGCCGAAGAGCGCCGGCTCGCCTACGTGGCCTTCACGCGGGCGCGCGAAAGACTCTACATTTCCCGCGCCGGGTCGCGGTCCCAGTGGGGCGCCCCGCAAGAGCTACCGGCCTCCCGGTTTTTGGAAGAGATTCCTGAAGAGACGATCGACTGGCGGCGCACCGAATCAGCGATGCAGACTCTGCGTGGTTCGGCGTCGTGGGGCAGGTCGCGTCAGCAACGCTGGGATGACGACGACGATTTCGCCCCGGCTTTCGGAACGGGCACAGGGCGCACGTTTGGGCGTCGCAGTGCAAGCGCTACCGGCTCCCGCACGTTCACGCCAAGCAAGTTTGGTGCCACCAGTAGCGCCGGATCGGTTAGTGGGTCGGCTGGCCAAGGCACACCCGCGCAGGATAAAGCCGAATCGAACGCACCGGAAACGGGCGGCTTGGCCGTAGGTGATCGGGTACGCCACAAGTCGTTCGGCACTGGCAAAGTGGTGTCTTTTGAAGGCAAAGGCAGATCCACAATCGCCAAGGTCACCTTCGACTCAGGGCCGACCAAACGCCTCATGCTCCGTTTCGCGCCTTTGGAGAAGGTATGAACAAGTACGGTCTGAGAACACCGGGGCGCTCGCGGCAATCCGAAAGCACGCCCACGCCCGCGCGTAGCAAACGATCTGCGATGTCCGATCCGGGCGGATACATTCGCGGCCTTGATGGCCTGCGCGCAATCGCCGTGGCAGCAGTGATCCTCTATCACGTGTTTCCAGGCGCCGTCCCTGGTGGCTTTTTGGGTGTGGACGTCTTCTTCGTCATCTCCGGCTTCCTTATCACCACCCTTTTGCTGCGTGAAGACAGGGCGAACAACTACATCGACCTCAAAGGCTTTTGGCAACGCCGCATCCGCAGGCTGTTGCCCGCACTCGTGGCGCTGGTCATTACAGTCGTGCCGGCTGCGCTTGCCACCCACCGCGACTTACTGGTTGGCACACCACGCCAAGTGCTCGGCGCGCTCACATTTTCCACGAACTGGCTGGAAATCATTCACGGCTCGAGCTACTTCGACCAAACCACGCCCAATCTGTTCAAGAACCTGTGGTCACTGGCAATCGAAGAACAGTTCTATCTGGTGTGGCCGCTGATTATTCTCGTTGTGCTCGCGCTCATCCCCGGGTGGCGTGTGCGCGTGGGAATCGCCATCGCATTAAGCCTCATCTCCGCAACGCTGATGGCCGTGCTCTACAACGGCACTAACCAGACGAACCTGTACTACGGCACCCACACTCACGCGTTTGGAATCCTCATCGGGGTCGGGCTAGCGTTCCTCTGGTCAGACAGGAAAGCGACCGTGCTCGGGCACGTGCACTGGCGTCGATACAGCTCGTGGTACGGCTGGGCAGCGCTCGCGCTGCTCGTTGTGTTCATGGCGCTCATGCCTGATACCGGGGCGTTCGCCTACCGCGGGGGAATGTTCTGCGCCTCGCTTGCAACCGCGGTCATCATCGCCGCCATGATCGCGCCTGGCTCTCGCATGGCAACTCTTGGTGAGGCGCGCATCTTCCACTGGCTCGGCACCCGCTCCTATGGCCTGTACCTATGGCACTGGCCAGCACTTGTGATCGCAAGCGTGCTCTTTCCGGCAGCGGTAGGATCCGCCCAATACCTGGTACGCTCGCTTATTGCTCTGGTTATCACAGGCATTATCTGCGAGCTGTCATATCGGTTTATCGAGACGCCGGTCCGCAAAAACGGCATCCGCGCCAGCCTGCGAGCATACCGGAACGCCGTCGTCGACACGACCGGAGGGAAGATCGCAGCCGGAATTGTTGCTGTGCTCGCAGTGGCAACCGTCGTCGGGCTCATTGTTGCACCTGCCAAGAGCCAGACTCAGTTGATGATCGAACGGCACGAAGCAGAAACTGCGAAAGCGGCCGAGCAGCAAGCGCAACCGGCAGACGACGACGCGATCTTGCCCCCGCCAAAAGAAATTTCCCCGACTCTGGACACCTCAATGCCGCCGTGGGAGCAGGTCACGGCGATTGGCGATTCGATGGTTGTGGCATCGAAGACCGGCCTAGAAGCGGCGATGCCCGGGATGAACTTCCACGCCAAATCAAACTTGCAATGGGCCGATGCGCTCGACGTCGTCAATAATGCGCTTGCCGAAGATTCGATTGGGCGAGTGGTCATCGTCCACTTCGGAACTAACGCAGGCGTGCCAGATGCCGACGACGTCTACCGAGTCATCCAAAAGCTCGGCCAAGAACGCATCATCCTGCTCGTTAACCTGTACTCGCCGTCGACGTTCATTGACGACTCGAACGACGTGCTCGCCAAGATCGCTGGCGAGTATCCGAATGTGCGGCTCGTGGACTGGCACAAGGCAGCATCGGAGAATCCCGATTTGCTGCAAGTGGACCAGACGCACACGTCGATAGAAGGCGCGAACTACTACGGAAACCTCATGGCAGAATCAATAGCCGAGTTCACCACGGAGCTGTCCGCACAAAAAGCTGGTAAGGAACAGGCTCAGGGCGCAGAAAGCAGTGGAGATAGTCCGGCTGAGGGCTAGGGTTTTCCCGCGTATCGTCAGCGAAAAGTAAAGATTGGAAGTTTCCCAAAAAGTGTGTCACAGCCGACGTTTTTAGGTATGCTCAAGGAGATGTCTCGACGGCGAGATAATCCGGGTTGTTCGGCAAGCGAAAGGACACTTCGTGGATCTCTACGAGTACCAAGCGCGCGATCTACTAGCAAAGCACGGCGTGCCTGTGCTTCCTGGCAAGGTCGCAACCACAGAAGATGAAGCATACGAAGCAGCACAAGAGCTGCTTAAAGACGGCGACCTCGTGGTCGTCAAAGCACAGGTGAAAACGGGCGGGCGCGGCAAGGCAGGCGGCGTTAAGCTGGCACGCACCGCAGAAGAAGCACGTGAAAAGGCAGGCGAAATCCTCGGTATGGACATTAAGGGCCATACCGTGCATCGGGTGCTCATTGCGGCGGGCGCCGATATTGCAGAGGAATACTATTTTTCGATCCTCCTCGACCGCTCCGAGCGGCGCTACTTGGCGATGTGCTCCACAGAGGGCGGGATGGACATCGAACAGCTGGCCGTGGAGCATCCCGAAAAGCTGGCACGCATCGCCGTCGATCCAAACGTGGGGATTGACGCGGCGAAAGCAAACGAGATTGTTACCGCGGCAGGCTTTCCAGACGATATTAAAGACGCGGTGAGCGACGTCATCGTCAAACTGGGCCAGGTTTACGGGTCTGAAGATGCCACGCTTGTGGAGGTCAATCCGCTCGTGTTGACCACAGACGGTGAAATCATCGCACTCGACGGCAAACTCACGTTAGACGACAACTCGCGTTTCCGGCACGGTGAACACGACGAGCTCGTCGATAAGGAAACAGAAAACCCGCTCGAAGCCAAGGCGAAGAGCCTCGGTCTCAACTATGTCAAGCTCGACGGCGGGTCAGTGGGCATCATCGGAAACGGTGCGGGCCTCGTTATGTCGACCCTCGACGTCGTCGCCTACGCGGGCGAAGACTACGGCGTGGGGCCGGCGAACTTCCTCGATATTGGTGGCGGAGCATCGGCCACAGTGATGTCGAATGGGCTCGACGTCGTGCTCAACGACGCGGACGTTAAATCCGTGTTTGTCAACGTCTTCGGTGGTATTACCGCGTGTGACGAAGTGGCGAACGGCATTGTGGAAGCGCTGGAAATCCTGGGTGATAAGGCCGCGAAGCCAATTGTTGTACGGCTTGATGGCAACCGGGTGGAACAGGGGCGCGCAATTTTGGAAGAGGCGAACCATCCGCTGGTCACGCTGGAAGAAACGATGGATGGCGCTGCCGCGAAGGCCGCCGAGCTGGCAAGGGGATAACAGATGGCTATTTTTCTGACGAAAGACGATTCAGTAATCGTCCAAGGAATAACAGGGGCGGAAGGCCAAAAGCACACGCTGCGAATGCTCGGAGCGGGAACAAAAATTGTTGCGGGAACGAACCCGCGCAAGGCAGGCCAGCAGGTGACGTTCGACGTCGAACCGATCGGATACGGCAAGGAAAACCGCCAGGCCGAAACGGTGAACGTGCCCGTCTACGGCACGGTGCGCGAGGCGAAAGAAGCGACGGGTGCGGAAGTTTCGGTGATCTTCGTGCCCCTAGCGTTTGCGAAGGCAGCCGTGGTGGAGGCAGTGGACGCGGGGCTACGGCTCGTCGTCATCATCACCGAGGGCATTCCGGTCAAGGACGCCTCGGAGTTCTTCACCTACGCAAAGGAAAAGGGTGTGCAGCTCATTGGCCCGAACTGCCCAGGAATTATCACGCCGGGCCAGTCCAATGTGGGCATCACGCCGCCGGATATTACCGGTCCGGGCAGGATCGGGCTGGTGTCGAAGTCCGGCACGCTCACCTACCAGATGATGTACGAGCTGTCAGACATCGGGTTCACCACGTGTATCGGTATCGGTGGAGATCCGATCATTGGCACCACACACATCGATGCGCTCAAGGCTTTCGAAGAGGACCCGGACACCGAGCTGATCGTCATGATTGGCGAGATTGGGGGCGACGCCGAAGAACGCGCGGCTGCCTACATCAAGGAGCACGTGACTAAGCCAGTGGTCGGTTACGTTGCTGGTTTCACCGCGCCGGAAGGCAAAACGATGGGCCACGCGGGCGCAATCGTCTCCGGTTCGGCAGGAACCGCGGCGGCCAAGAAGGAAGCCCTTGAAGCCGTGGGTGTGAAGGTGGGTAAGACACCAACCGAAACCGCTAACCTCGCTAGGGAGATCCTGCTCGGAAACTAACGTTGAGGGCGAACTCGCCTGAACGTGCGCGGCATCGAGCGTGCCAATGGGTGCGAGCCGTGGTTGGAGCCTATCGCGGTGGCGGCGTGAGCAACACGCCGCCACCGCTTTACATTCCACCATGGGCGCTTCAGGAACGATGGGAGTGTGAAAACCATCGATCTTTCCCGTGAAATGACCGTCGTGCGCGCGGGTCTTACCGCGCCCTTTTTCACGTGGCTTGCGATGGTCACATTTGCGGTGGTCGCGTTTACGCTCACGGCGTCGGCGCCCATGCTGGGGGATACCACCTGGGCGGATGCGGCCCGCGTGGGCACGGGATGGTGGATGACCACTTTCGGTGGTGAAACTGCGATTGGCGGCGTGCCAGTATCGTTGATGCCTCTCACGTTTACGATCATCGTGGTCTATGTCAGTTACATGCTCTTCCGCAAACGTGAAGTGGCACGGTGGTCGGAAGTGGTGACCGCCGGGATCACGCAGGCGCTCGTGGTTGCGCTCCTCGGCGTGCTCATCCGACCGAATGGGGCGTGGTGGCCGGCCATATTCGGAGCGTTTGCGCTCGGCTTTGGCAGCGCGCTGTGTGCGGCACGCCACGAGCTTATACACGTGAGCTGGTGGGACGCCGCCAAGCCGCGGCTGCGCTATCTCCTTGTTGTGCTGACCCTACTGGCGTGCCTGGTGTTGGTTGTCGCTATTGCTCTGGGCTGGTCGCGCATCACTCAAATCCACGGCTACTACCTGACGGGCGTGCTCGGCGGGGCAGGACTCGTGGTGTTACAGCTCGCCTATCTTCCGGTGGGGGCGGTGTGGGCGCTTGCGTGGCTGCTCGGTGCTGGTTTCGCCGTCGGCACGGGAACCGAGTTTTCATCGCTTGGCGTGGAATCGGCGCCACTGCCAGCCATTCCAATTTTCGGGGCACTACCGCAAGTATCTGACGGCTCGCCGTGGATCGTGGCAGGCGTATGCGTGATTTTTGCGGCCCTCGCAGTGGTGAATACGCGGCGTGAACAGGCCGCTCTTGGCGTGACTCTCAAGAACACAGCCGTGGCAACGCTTGCTACCAGCCTCGTTCTTGCCGTGTTGAGTTTGATGGCCAGCGGAGCGATCGGCCCGCAGAACATGGCCGAGGTAGGCCCGGTCGCCGCCGAGGTCTTCGGATACGCACTGGCCGTGATCGGCCTGCCGTATATGGCTGCCACACTTTTCGCACACAGCACGACCCACACTTTCATCCGGACTAAGTTTACGGAGGCACGTGAGCGGCGCCAGGACACGAAGGCCGAGTCCGAACCGGACGACGTCGAACCTGAACCACGCCAAGACGGGCAATAGTTCACATTCCGTTTAAATAACAGGTGTAACCTTAAAGACACACATTGGTTACATCTTTGGAGCTATTCATGCTTTCAACTGCGGCAATAACTGAACTCTCACCCATAGCAGACCCCATTATTAGTGTTCGTGGCTTGACGAAAACGTTCGGCACGGGCCAGGCGCAGGTGCGTGCACTACGCGGGGTTGATGTCGACTTCGCCAAAGGTCAGCTCACCGCTGTCATGGGACCATCCGGCTCAGGAAAATCGACGCTCATGCACTGTGTGGTCGGCCTGGAGGAGGCCACCTCGGGCACGGTGGATCTCGCGGGCAAGCGGGTCACTGACTTGAACGAAAAGGGGCTTACCGCGCTTCGACGCGACGAGGTGGGTTTCATCTTCCAGTCGTTCAACTTGGTGCCCACGCTCAACGCGCGGGAAAACATTGAACTGCCCGCCACGATCGCCGGGCGCAAAGTAGACCAAGCGGCGTTCGACCACGTCGTGCGCTCGCTGGGGATCGAAGATCGGCTCACTCACCGGCCATCTGAACTGTCGGGTGGTCAGCAGCAGCGCGTCGCCTGTGCACGTGCAATGGTGGGTAAGCCCGCCGTCGTGCTCGCCGACGAACCTACGGGAAACCTGGACTCGACGGCCACCCAACAGGTGCTTGAGTTCTTGCGTCGTTCGGTTGATGAGGACGGGCAGACGGTCGTCATGGTCACCCACGAACCCGAATCGGCCGCGATTGCTGATCGCGTGATCTTCCTTGCCGATGGCCAAATCGCTGGCGAGATCCTGAACCCCACGAAGGAACAGATCTTGGACGCGCTGAAGGAAGGCGAATAAGACGTGTGGAAAGTGACCCTTCGTGACGCGAAGGAACATTTCGGCAGGTTCCTCATGTCCGTTATCGCCGTGACGATCGGCGTGGCATTTTTGTGTGGCACGCTCTCGCTACGCGACCTGCTATCGGCGTCGTTTTCTGACTTGACGTCGTCAACATACCGCGACGACATCTACGTCTCCGGCCCGCAGATCGCTACCGATCCGATACCGCTCAACGACGACATGACGCCCGCCGACCTTGAAACGATTGCGGGCGTTGAGGGCGTGCGCGTGGCGTATCCGGTACGTCAGACGATGGCCTACGTGTATGACGACGACGGCCAGCAGGCGAACATGTATGGTGCGCCCGGGCTCGGTTACTCGTATCAGTCGGACACGGACGACCCGCTTCTTGTGGAAGGTCGCGCCCCGGCGTCGGGAGAGATCGTCATCGAACGCTCCGCCGCTACCCGCGCGGGTATCGAGGTGGGCGACGAGGTGCACGTCGTCATTGGCGAGCCGTCGCCGGCTAACGTGGTGGGCATCGTCGAATATGGCACTCCGATGGCAGGCGCGTCCGTCATCTTGATGGACGAGGCCGATCTCATCGCCCGGATAGGCGAGGAGTTTTCCGAGGTCGCGGTGAAGATCGAGGATGGGCAGACACGGCAGGCTGTCAAAGAGCGGATCGCTGCCCAGCTTCCTGCCGACTACGTCGTGCACACTGTTGAAGAAACGCGCGCAGAAACTGATGACGCGGTCAGTGAAATCTTGGACATGGTCAACACGTTCTTGCTCGTGTTTGTGATCATTGCGATCACGATTTCCACGTTCATCATCACGAACACGTTCACGATTTCGGTGCGCCAGCGCCAACGGCAGTTCGCGCTTTTGCGTGCGATTGGCGCCTCACCGCGTCAGGTTTTCCAAGCCGTGATGCTGCAGGCGTTGCTCATTGGCCTCATCGGATCGATCATCGGCGTGGTTGTCGGCCAAGGTCTACTGTTTTTGATTAAGGGTGGGCTAGAAGCTGCCGGTATGCCGCTCGGCGGGTCGGTCCTCGTCACCGGCAAGACCGCCATCATCTCAATCATTGCGGGTACCGTTGTCACATTCTTGGCAACGATCGTCCCATCGCGGCGTGCCGCGCTCACCCCAGCGATCGAAGCGATGCGTGAGGGCAGCGGGCAAAAGGAGAAGCCGCTTGCTAGGCGGACGATCATCTCGGTCGTCCTGCTTGTGGCCGGCACGGTGGCGATGGTGGTTGGCGCGGTGAACGGTGCGTCGCCGCTGTTCGGCCCGGGTGTGGCCGCCATGTTTATCGGAGTCATCGACGTCATGCCTGCACTCGTGCATCCGGTTGCGGGCACGGCTGGCTGGGCTGCCAAGAAGATCGCCCCGGCAACCGGCGTTCTGGCGTCACGTTCGCTGAGTGCCAGCCCGCGCAAAACGGCGACGACGTCGGTGGCGCTCGCGATCGGCGTCGCGCTGGTATGTGCGGGAAGCTCGGTGGCTGCGTCACTGGACGAGACGATTACCCAGAACGTTGACACGGAGATTTCCGCTGACATCGTGATGCTATCTCCGGTGGAGGTGCACAACGCTCCCGAGATCGCGAAGGAAGTCGAGAAGATCGCCGGCGTGGCTGCTGTGGATGCCACGATGACGAACGGCTGGGCTGTCGCCAACCCGGTGACAGCGGCCGAGCCGAACACGATGACGGCGATGACGGGCGCCTCGTCGGCGCGGGCCATTGATTCCTTGGGCATGAGGTTCCTCGAGGGCACACCGGGCGTGCTCGATTCCGGGCAAGCCGCGATTTTCGACAACGTGGCAGAGAGCATCGGCGTGGGGGTGGGCGACGACGTCGCTTTGACCTCGCCAGCCGGAACGATCGTCGTGCCGGTGGGTGCCATCATCGAGACCGGCACGCTCACCTTCGGCCAGCCACAGATCCTTCTACCGCCGCAGCTGGCGGAGGAACTGCAGCCCGCGCAGTCGTACACACCACTAGTGGCGGTATTCACTGACGACGGCGCGGACATCGCCGCGATCAAAGACGAGATTAAAGACCTGGTCAAAGACCAGTATGTGTGGCTCGTTAATGATCGCGCAGACATTAAGAATATTGCCGGAGGCCAGGTCACCATGCTGCTCACCATGCTGTATGCGCTGCTCGCGCTGTCAGTGGTGATCGCCGTGATCGGCGTCGTCAATACGCTTACGCTGTCGGTCGTGGATCGCACCCGCGAAATCGGACTGCTCCGCGCCGTTGGCATGCAGCGCTCGGGCGTGCGGCGCATGGTGTTACAAGAATCCGTGATCATCACGCTGCTCGGCACCTTGGTGGGCGTTGTGTTCGGCACTGCGCTTGGGCTTGGGCTCACCCGGTTTATGGCCGACGACGTCGCCACCACCTACGTGATCCCGTGGCAGGCGATCGGTGTGGTGATCGTTGTTGCCGTGATCGTGGGCGCGCTAGCCGCCTTCTTGCCGGCCCGCAAGGCCGCCAAACTGGACGTGCTGGACGCGATTGCCGAGGACTAGCCTCGCAGGTGTGTCGGTGGTGAGGGCGTAGACTGGGCGCATTGAGCGTTGGAGGTTATGTTGGCAAAGCGTGCGCTAATTTCGGTATCCGACAAGACAGGTATCACCGAGTTCGCCCAGGCATTGACCGGCGCGGGCTACGAGCTCGTCTCGACTGGATCGACAGCGGGCGTGCTCGAATCCGCGGGGCTTGATGTGACGCCCGTCGAAGCCGTGACTGGGTTTCCGGAGTCTTTCGACGGGCGGGTCAAAACCCTGCACCCGCATATTCACGGCGGGATTCTTGCCCGGCGTGACGCGCACGGAGAGCAGATGGCCGAACTTGGTATCGAGCCGATCGATATCGTCGTCGTCAACCTGTATCCGTTCGCAGAAGCGGTGGAAAGCGGCGCAAGCCACGCAGAGTGTATTGAACAGATTGACATCGGCGGGCCGGCGCTCATTCGCGGGGCGGCGAAGAATTATCGTGATGTCGCCGTCGTGACCGATCCTGACCAGTACGAGCAAGTGGCAGCTGAACTGGCAGCCTCTGCGGACGGCACGGTCAGTGATGGCCTCCGTGCCGAACTTGCCGCCGCCGCATTCGCGTTGACGGCCAGCTACGACGAGCAGATTGCGCGCTGGTTCGCTGACCGCGCTGTGGCCGATAGTGAAGCAGTGGCCGATAGTGAAGCCGCCGAAGACGGTCCAGCAGCCGACGACGAGTGCGCGCTTCCGCAGACAGTCACGGCCACATGGCAGAAAGCCAGGGACTTGCGCTACGGCGAAAACCCGCATCAGCCGGCAGCACTGTATCGTGATGCCTCCGGAGTGGGGCTGGCACATGCCGAGCTGCTGGGCGGGAAGCCCATGAGTTTTAACAATTATCAGGACACGCAGGCGGCTATCGACGCGGCTTTCGACCACCCGCAGCCCGCTGTCGCCATCATCAAGCACGCAAACCCGTGCGGAGTAGCGATCGGCGCCAACGTGCGCGAGGCACACGAGCGTGCCCACGCCTGCGATCCCGTGTCGGCCTACGGTGGCGTGGTTGCTGCAAACCGCACTGTCACGGCAGAACTTGCCGAGCAGCTCGCGCCCATCTTCACCGAAGTAGTGGTCGCACCGAGTTTTGCCGACGACGCGCTCGCGATCCTCCGCACGAAGAAGAATCTGCGGATCGTTCAGACCGGACCGAACTATGAACGATACGGAATCGTGCCGATCAGCGGCGGCGCGCTCATCCAGGAACGCGACATGGCATACGCGAATTTAGACGAGTGGGATCTCGTGGCCGGCGAGCCTGCTGATGCTGCCATGCGAGCCGATCTGGAGTTTGCTTGGCGGGCCGTACGATCCGTGAAGTCGAACGCGATTCTGCTTGCCGACGGCGGAGCCACGGTCGGCATCGGAATGGGACAGGTGAGCCGCGTGGATGCCTGCCTGCTTGCTGCTATGCGCGCGAACACGCTCACTGATACGGAGCGGGCACGGGGAAGCGTGGCCGCATCGGACGCATTCTTCCCGTTCCCAGACGGGGTGAAAGCGCTGGCTGACTATGGAGTGCGGGCCGTCGTACAACCAGGTGGGTCGATCCGCGACGGCGAGGTCATTGCCCTCGCACAGGAAGCCGGCATGACCATGTACCTTACGCACACCAGGCATTTCGCGCACTGATGAGCAGGGACCCGATGGATTCAGATTCGCGCAGTCCAAACAAGTTCCCGCCCGCGGGCGTCTACGCGCTGGGCCTGCTGTGGCTGGCGGTGATTGTTGCACTCGCTTTCGCCGTCGACGTGAAAACGGCTGCCTACGTTCTGGGCGGCTCGCTCATCGCCTACGCTGCCGCCCGGGCGATCTTGCCAACGGGAGCCATCCCGCGCGTACGTTCGAAGATTCACGACGCCGGGATTGCGCTTGTGTTCGCAGCCCTCCTATTCGCTCTTGGCAGCTGGGGCAACGCCCTGCCGGTGTAACTTGCTAGTCGTCCACCACGAGGTGCAGCTGGCGCAAATCGAGGTCGGCAGTCGAATCTGAGACGACGTAGACGATGTCTTTCAACGGCAGATACCACGGGTCGTAGGGGAGGCGGTCGTCCATGTCGATCAGTTCGTTCATGTGCGCGATTGGCCGGGCTTCAATTTCGCCGTCGATCATGCCCACGTGGTAGGACACGTGCCGGCCGGCATCTAGAAGTTCTTGAAGCTTTGACATCGCCGCGTCTACGAGCCGCACCGCCAGCGTGCGATCGAACGGGGAGGGGTTGCCGCCCTGTTGGGCATGCCCGAGCACAACCGAACGCACATCAAACAGCTGGTTGCCTTCCTGCTCGAAAATGTTGCCCATGACGTTCGCGTTGTAATACTCTGACGCGTTCTCGTTACGGACCACAAGGTAGAGTTGGCGACCGGATTCAAACGAGCTGATCATCTTCTTCGTGTCGCGTGCCAGCTGGCTGAGGGTCACGCCGTCTTCATACAGGTAAACCTGCTCGGCGCCAGTCGTCAGCCCGCTCATCAGCGCAAGGTAGCCGCACTTGCGGCCCATTGTTTCCACCACGAAACAGCGGCGGGAGGCCGACGCCGACTGGCGGATCCGATCAATAGTTTCAGTGTTCCAGTTCAGCGTGGTGTCCGCGCCGATCGAGTATTCGGCACCCGGCAGATTGTTGTCAATCGACGTGGGCACAAGAATCATCGGGATCTTAAACGCCGGGTAGCGGTCTTGTTCGCGCTGCATCTCGTAGACCATCTTGTAACCCTTGAAACCACCGATGATGATCAGGCCGTCCAGGCGGGCGTCTTCGATGGCCCTGCCAAGCGCGTAGTACTGGTCGATCGTGGGGATCGTTCGCCGAGTACCAAGGTAAGCGCCGCCGTCGCCAGCCCAGCCTTCGACGTCGTGCCACTTCAACTCACGCACGTTGCCCGCAAGCAAGCCGGGGAAGCCGCCTTCGATACCGAGCATGGTGTAGCCGCGGTCGATGCCGAGCTTAACGGCTGCGCGTGCCGCAGGGTTCATCCCGGGTGCAAGGCCGCCGGCGTGCATGATGCCGATCCTCTTCGAGTCTTCTGCACGTTCGGGTGCGATGGGGGAGGACAGCGTGTCGAACAGTGCGATCATGTCGTGGAAGTGCCCGCCACGCGAGGCGATTGCATCCTCCCAGTTGCCCTCCGCAAGATATTTGGCAACCGCGCGCGTATTAGACACCGCTTCCATCATTGGCAGTCGCTTCAGCTTGTTACGCCGGGTACCGATGATCATCGGCTCGGTGTCAGGCGTGGCGTGGAACATCTCGTAGGCCGCCGTGTATCCGAGCAAGGTGGGCATCCAGCGGTCGTAGGCCGACGGCGTGCCACCGCGTTGCACGTGCCCGAGCGAGGTAATTCGCGGGTCTTCATCCATCCGCTCTTTGAGCGCCTCCCGGATGCCTTGAGCCGTGATTGGGTTACCGCTACGATCAGTTGCACCTTCTGCCACGATAATGAGCGAATCGCGCCGCCCGCCGGCCCGGCCAATACGTAGCTTTTCTGCCAGTTCGTCTTCCCACCCGTTCGCAGGCGGCAGCTCGGGAATAAACACGTAGTCACAGCCACCCGCAATCGCGGACATCAGCGCAAGATAGCCGCAGTGCCGGCCCATGACCTCAATAATGAATGTGCGTTGGTGGGATGCCGCCGTCGCCTGAATCGCATCAATAGCTTCAATGATTCGGTGCAGGGCAGAATCTGCGCCCACCGTCATGTCTGTTCCCACCAGGTCGTTGTCAATAGAGCCAACGACGCCGGCCAGCATCAGTGTTTCGTGGTTTGCGGCTTGTTCGGGGCTCAGTTCGCCGTCGTCCACCAGCTCGGCTAAAAGTTCAGGCCACAGTTGGCGAAGTTCGTTCGCTCCGGTGAGCGTGCCGTCCCCGCCGATGACGACGAGCCGGTCAATCCCGTTGAGCACGAAATTCTTCACGGCCTTCTTGATGCCGGAGCGCTCGCGGAACTCGTCCGAACGCGCCGTACCTATCGCTGTGCCACCCTTGTTGATGGTGGATGAGACGTCGTCCCACGCCATCTTTTTAATGAGGTCGCCACCTTCAACAGGCCCGCGCCAGCCTTCTAAAAACGCGTAGGGTTGGGCACCCAGCTGTAGCGACGTTCGTACCACTGCGCGGACGATCGCGTTCATCCCCTGCGCGTCCCCACCTGACGTCAATACGCCAATCTTAACTTTTGCTTGTGAATCTGCTGGTAGATGTGCTGGCGATGATTGGGCCGCGGTATCGGTCAAGATAACTCCTTCATCCGAACTACCTTCTAATTCTCTCACAATTACAGATCGATTCTTAGGTAGAATGGCACTACCCATGAGGTCTTTTACTAGGAGTGACATGACAACCCCGATTGATGCAACACTCACCGACGCATGGGCTCGTTTGAAGCAGCTGCATGCGGAACTCGATGTTGATTTCCGTAGCTGGTTCCAAGACGAGTCGCGCGCCGAGAAGTTTACGTACCAGGCTGGCGATCTGTTCGTCGACATGTCGAAGTCGTACCTGACTGACGACATCAAGGCCGCTCTACTCGACCTTGCCGACCAGGTTAATCTCAAAGAGCGCCGCGACGCCATGTTTAGTGGCGAAAAGATTAACGTCACCGAGAATCGCGCCGTTTTGCACACTGCGTTGCGCCGCGAAAAAGGCGACGAGGTGTTCGTTGACGGCGAGAACGTAGTACCGGAGGTCCACGAGGTTCTCGAGCGCATGTTTGCCTTTGCCGATTCGGTGCGCGATGGTTCGTGGACGGGCGTAACTGGCAAGCCGATCAAGACCGTCGTCAATGTCGGTATCGGCGGCTCCGATCTTGGTCCGGTCATGGCCTACGAGGCGCTCAAGCCCTATGTGCAAGAAGGGCTCGAATGCCGGTTCATTTCGAACATTGATCCCACGGATGTGGGCGAAACGGTCAAGGATCTGGATCCGGAGACGACCCTTGTGATCGTGGCGTCCAAGACGTTCACCACCCTCGAAACCCTGACGAACGCGCGTCAGGTTCGCAGCTGGCTGCTTGAGACTCTCGAGAAGCAGGGCGCGCCCACAGACGGCGCGGTGGCCAAGCACTTCATTGCCGTGTCCACCAACCTGGAGAAGGTGGCTGAGTTCGGTATCGACCCGGCCAACGCGTTCGGGTTCTGGGACTGGGTCGGCGGACGCTACTCGGTGGATTCCGCGGTGGGCATGTCGCTGGCGATTGCGATCGGCCCGCAGGCGTTTTCGAATTTCTTGGGCGGTTTCCGGATGATGGATACCCACTTCGTGTCCGCTCCGGCCGAACGTAACGTGCCACTGCTCATGGGCCTGCTTAACGTGTTCTACGTGAACTTCGTGGGCGCACCGACTCACGCGGTGCTGCCCTATTCACAGTACCTGCACCGGTTCCCGGCCTACTTGCAGCAGCTGACGATGGAATCGAATGGTAAGCGCGTGCGCTGGGATGGCTCGCCCGTTACCACCGCCACCGGCGAGGTCTTCTGGGGTGAGCCGGGTACGAACGGCCAGCACGCGTTCTACCAGCTGATCCATCAGGGCACCCAGCTCGTGCCGGCGGACTTTATCGCCTTCGCCAACCCGGCCTTCCCGCTCAAGGATGGCGAGAGCGACCAGCACGAACTCTTCCTAGGCAACTTCTTCGCACAGACGAAGGCTCTTGCGTTTGGTAAGACGCCGGATGAGGTACGTGCGGAGGGGACAGCCGAGGAGCTCGTGACTGCTCGCACGTTCCCGGGTAACAAGCCGACGACGTCGATCATGGCGCCGTCGCTCACACCGTCGGTGCTCGGCCAGCTCATCGCGCTGTACGAGCACATCACGTTCGTGCAGGGCATCGTGTGGGGTATTGATTCCTTCGATCAGTGGGGAGTCGAGCTCGGTAAGGCGATGGCTAAGGAACTGCAATCGGCAGTTGAGGGAGACGAGGGGGCAATCGCTCAGCAAGACCCGTCAACCCGCGGACTGATCAAGTACTACCTGGACAAGCGCACGAAGTAAGGGCGTTGTCCTCTGTGACTGGAGGGCCGGGAGCAGCAAGCTCCCGGCCCTCCGTTTGTCCACCAAAGCCCGAGATTCAGAGTGCGGCTGCTATTCGGCCTTGCAAAGAGCCCACCGAGCAACCGAGATTCATGACTCGCATAGCGTCCTGTAGGCTTTCCCTATGGAGCAACAGCTGGGCAAGCGAGTACGCATCTTCGTCGGCACCGCATTAGTATTCGTGGGCATCTTCCTGATCGGCCCCACATCTCGCGGCGCCACGCTGGGTGGAGCCTTTGCCGAGAACTGGATGTACATGATCGGGATGGCGATTGTTGCGCTCGCGATTGCGATGTTCGTGCCGCTTTCCGACCGTCGTCGTAACGATAGTGACGACGACGAACACTGAGTCGCGCTGATTGCGTAGCTGCGCGGACCGGCGCCCTGGCAATCGCGTCGTGTTCGTCACGCTTGAGGTGAAGCTGGGCCGTTAGCCCACCGCCTGCATAAAAAGTCGTGGGATAATCATTCGTGGCTGGTAAGCCGTACGTTAAAGGATGGTTATGACCGCGGTTTTTGAGTTTTTGGCTTCGCAACCCGTGCTTCTCGCGTTCTTCCTCGTTGGTCTGGGAATGGTATTCGGCCACATTAAAATCAAGGGAATTTCGCTGGGTGCGGCTGCCGTGTTGTTCGTGGCGATTGGCCTGTCTGCGTGGGCGGCTCACTTGGGCGTTGACCTGCTGGTGCCGCATGAGATCGGCGTGCTTGGGCTGGCCCTGTTCGCGTTTACGATTGGCAATAATTCCGGTCCGTCGTTCTTTGAGAACGTGAAGAAGGCGGTGGGGCCGATGGTCTCGCTGGTCGCGCTGTATGGCGTGGTGGCGGGAGTCGGCTACGCGGTGGGGCGCTTCGTGTTTGATATGGACGTCTCGCTTATTGCCGGTACGTTTGCTGGTTCGGTGACGAATACGCCGGCGCTGTCGGCGGCCGGTGAGGCCTCCGGGGATGCGGCGACAGCGACCGTCGGCTATTCGATCGCCTACCTGTACGGTGTGATCGGCATGCTGATCGCGGCCTACGTCGCCTTGCGCAAGGCTCATGAGGATACGGATAAGCCGGAGCCGGTCACGCACGTGACTTTGCGCGTGGATCGCGACGATCAGCCGCGCTTGGGCGAGATCGTTGGCCTGCTCAAGCGACCCGTGGAAATTTCGCGCATGCGCCGCGGTGAGGACGGCCCGATTTGGATTCCCACCCGCAATGACATCTTGGAGAAGGACGACCTGCTGACCGTCGTCGGCACGAACGCTGAGCTGAGCGCGCTTGAGGACTTGGTGGGGCATCGTTCCTCGCACTCGCTGCGTTCGGATCGCCGCTTCTTGGATTTCCGCCGCATCACCGTCTCGGAGCCGAAGCTGGCCGGTAAGACTATCGCGGAGCTCGACGAGGTTCTGACCGAGAAGTTTGGCGCCACGGCGTCGCGTATCCGCCGCGGGGATAACGACATGCTTGCCATTCCCGATTTCATGATCGAAATGGGGGATCGCATCCGGGTGATTGGCCCGACGTCGAACATGAAGGCGATCTCGCGGTTCTTCGGCGATTCTGCCAAGGGGCTGACGGATATTAACCCGGTGGCGCTCGGTCTAGGTATCGCGCTGGGTATGGCTATCGGCTCGATCAAGATTCCGCTTCCGGGCGGTTCCACGATGGCGATAGGTGCGGCGGCTGGCGCGCTTATTGTTGGCCTGATTTTCGGGCGGCTTGGGCGGATTGGTGGCCAGGTGACGGCGCTGCCGAACACCACCGGCACGGTTTTAGCTGAGATTGGTCTGCTGCTCTTCCTGGCCCAGGCGGGTACGAATGCGGGCGCCCAGATTTTGGTCGCGTTCTCGTCCGGCACGTGGATCAACATCCTGATTTTGGGTGTGTTGATGACGACGACGCTCGCCATCGGCATGTTCTTGGTAATGCGCGGTCTGTTCAAGATTGGTGCCACCCAGTTCTCGGGTATGTTGGCCGGCGCGCAGACCCAGCCCGCCGTGCTTGCGTTTGCGAACTCGCGAACCAACTCTGACCCGCGCGTGGCCTTGGGTTATTCGTTGCTCTATCCGGTGGCGATGATTGGCAAGATTGTGGTGGCTACGATCCTCGGCGCCCTGTAAAATTTGATCTTGACTCCGGGCACGGCTCACTGCACTACACTGCTGGCTTGGAGCCTTGATCACAGGAGGGCGGACGATGAGCTCGGGTGCGGGATTTCGACGCACATACCGAAAGCGCGCCGATAACCGTCGCCTGCGCATGGCAAAGCGGAGCGTCTCCCGCCCTGAATTTTCCCGCGTCATCAAACAGCACGCGCACAAACGATACGGAACTAGACCGTCCCAAATTGCGTTGATCGGCCTGTCCTATGCGCTTGTTGGCTTCTTCTTGTTTCGCATGCTCGATGTTGGATTGGGCGCTGTACGGCATGCGCGTCTCAATGGTCTGGCGAGCCTTCAGGATTGGGCGCCAGAACCGTGGTCGAACGTGATTCGCAATCTCGGCGTGGTCGGCATCGACTTAGGAGACTTCCTCGCCACACTCGGAATCGTGGTCAGCGTGCTCGCGTTAGCTCAAGGGTTCCATTCGGCGAGCCGGAACCAGACCGACGAAGATTCACGTTCCGTGTTCATCTATGCGCTCACCCGTTTTGATGTGAGGGATACCGAGAAGCTCACCCTGCCAGCTTCACGTAGTAAACCGAGTGTAGCCAGGCGCTTTTCTCGGCATGACAAGGAGAACGGCTATCAAAAATTGACCGACGCAACGAGACGCCTGAGCGATGGCCTGTTCTTGCGACCAAGTACCGCTAGGTTTGCGTCGGCTGGCCCTGACCGCGTCCAGCACTCGCTGAATGAGTTCGCGAAGATCATGGCGTCACTCTTGTTTGGGTTTGGATTGCTGACGATTCTGGTCGAGGTACACGTAGCCGTTACTCAGTGGGATGATCGCAGGCCAGCGCGGTTTGCGTTAATTATCGCCACCTTAGTGGCGTGCGCGTATTTGCCCACGATCCTGTCGAAACTGGGCGCGATCACCGGCGAGGTGTATCAGTTCAGTACGGCTGCCCGTGAGCACATAAGCATCGTAGAGAAAACCCTCAGCGGCAAACGGGCATCCGGAAACAACCATTATTGGGCCCAGCAGATTAAGCGCTTCTTCAACAGCCCGATCACGTGGGAGAAGCGCATTGACAGTTTTATTTTCCGAATCTGCCAGCCCAACAACGGCGGGTGGGCGATAGCTGTAGTTCTCGCCGGAGTGGCCACGGTCGCGGCTGGCATTATTGCATGGCCAATGGAGACTCAAGCGTTAGCGAACAGGCTGCTCGTCATCGTGTTCATGCCTATGGCGTGGGGATGGTTGTGCGTCGAGCAGGTGGTACCGAGCTTTGTCAACGTTGCTGCCGACGCCATCTTGCGCAATGAACCCCCGCGCCGCCTCAGCAAACCCACTCGTATTGGCGCGATCTTGCTGATCGTGTTCTCCGTCGGTCTTCTTGGCGCCTATGGGCTTGCGGTGTTGGGGGAGCACGGCTGGGCGTCGGCGATTACAGAAACGGTCGCGTGTGGCCTATGGCTGATTGTTGCGGTGCTGTGGATGGCATCGCGCACTCACCGCGCGATAGCAAGCCTGCTTGCCGAACGCTTGGACGAGGCCGGCGATTCGGTCAAGGCGATTCTGGCCAGCCAAGAGTCGCGGAGCTAATTATTGAGAAAAGGCGAAACGTTGCGCATATATGCAGCGAGCCTGAAATTCTCAATGATTGGCTCGCGCTTGTGTGCGGCCCACCCAACCCGCTGTCGGAAAGCCCCAACTCGCACCAACAGCCAGCTCAATCCGTAAGATGGTTATCCACGATGTGAGACGATTCGGTTTTAATTTGGCCCACCCGAAAAGGCGGGATACCCTATGAACTATGACGACGCTCCTCGTAGTAATTAACTAGCGCGCCACAGGCCTCAGTGCCACGGTGCGCCCCTCGGAAACCTACGAGGGGTTTTTTATTGCCCGGAACGCGTCACACCCACATCCAAGGAGGAACTATGGCTAAGGCGCCAACCCCGCCCAAGGCTAAGGATCGCAAAATCCGCGAAACAGCCACCGGTGCAAGCGCAGTCATTCGCTCTCTCGAAGAGCTGGGAGTCAAGAACGTTTTCGGGCTCCCCGGTGGGGCAGCACTCCCACTGTATGACGCGATTTTTGAATCCGACAAGATCCGCCACATTCTCGTACGCCACGAGCAAGGCGCAGGCCATGCTGCAGAAGGCCTCGCCGTCTCCACAGGAGAGGTAGGCGTATGCATCGCCACCTCAGGCCCTGGAGCATCCAACCTCGTGACCACGCTACTCGATGCATACCTCGACTCGGTTCCTCTGGTTGCGATCACCGGTCAGGTGGGCGCAAACCTTATTGGAACAGACGCCTTCCAAGAGGCTGACATCATCGGCGCCACCATGCCGTTTGTTAAGCACTCGTACCTGATCACGGACGCCAACGAAATCCCGGCGCGCATCGCAGAGGCATTCCACCTCGCGAAGTCGGGACGGCCAGGCCCGGTCGTCGTCGACGTCACCAAGTCCGCACAAAACGACCCATGCGAATTCGTGTGGCCGCCGAAAATGGAACTACCCGGATACAGCCCGCAAACCACGCCGTCGCTGCGAATGGTTCGCGAAGCTGCCCGCCTCATCGCAGGTGCGCAGCGCCCGGTGCTCTACGTGGGCGGCGGCGTGATCCGCTCCCGCGGACACGAAGAACTGGCCAAACTCGTAGAGATCACCGGCATTCCCGTGGTCACCACGCTGCAAGCCCGCGGCGCGTTCCCGGACGCCGACGAGCATCACCTCGGCATGCCCGGCATGCACGGCACGGTTCCAGCCGTGGCTGCCATGCAAAAGTCGGACCTGCTCATCACGCTCGGTGCACGTTTCGACGACCGCGTGACAGGCAAACTCGACGACTTCGCCCCCGGAGCCAAGGTCATCCACGCCGACATCGACCCGGCCGAGATCGGCAAGAACCGCAAGGCCGACGTCGCTGTGATCGGCGACGTGAAAGAAACGATGGCCGCACTCGCTGAGGAAATGGAACCCACCTACGAACAGTACGGCAAGCCGGATCTGACCGATTGGTGGGCGTACCTCAACAAGCTGCGCGAAACCTACCCGGTGGGCTACGAAGAGCCAGATGATGGCCTTATGAGCCCGCAGTACGTGATCTCCCGCCTCGGCGAACTCGCTCCGGACGCGATCTTTACCTCGGGCGTGGGCCAGCACCAGATGTGGGCCCAACAGTTCATCTCCTGGAAGTTCCCCGGCCAGCTCGTCAACTCGTGCGGCGCGGGCACCATGGGATTCGGTGTCCCGGCCGCGATGGGTGCGAAGGTCGGCAACCCGGACAAGACGGTGTGGTGTATCGACGGCGATGGCTCGTTCCAGATGACGAACCAAGAGCTCGCCACCTGCCGCCTTAACGACATTCCGATCAAGGTTGCACTGATCAACAACTCGTCGCTGGGCATGGTGCGCCAGTGGCAAAACCTGTTCTACGACGGGCGTTTCTCGCACACCGACCTCAACACCGGCCACGGCACGCAGCGCATCCCCGACTTCGTCAAGATGGCTGAAGCCTACGGCTGCCACGGCATCCGGGTTGAGAATCCCGACGACGTCGACGCCGCAATCAACGAGGCGATGGAAATTAACGACCGCCCCGTCGTCGTTGAATTCGTTGTCTCACCCGACTCGATGGTGTGGCCGATGGTGCCCGCCGGCGTGTCGAATGACGACATCATGTACGCGCGCGACCTGCGCCCCACCCACGAAGATGAGGAACAAGCATGATTTCCCACCGCAAAACTCTCTCGGTTCTCGTAGAGAACAAGCCGGGCGTGCTCGCCCGCGTCTCGGGCCTATTCGCACGCCGAGCATTCAACATTCACTCGCTCGCAGTTGGCCCCACCGACGATCCCGAACTGTCGCGGATCACGCTCGTAGTCGACACGGACGAAACGTCCTTCGAACAGTTGAAGAAACAGCTGGACAAGCTGGTCAACGTCATCAAGATCGCCGAGCTGGAAGACAACAATGCCGTCCAGCGTGAGCTCATTTTGGTCAAGGTAGCGGCCGACGACGCGTCGCGCACGTCCGTCATCCAGATCGTCGAACTGTTCCGCGCTCATATCGTCGACGTCGTACCCGATGCGGTCACGATCGAGGCCACGGGCGGAGAAATGAAGATCCGCGCCCTGCTGACCGCTCTCGAACCCTACGGGGTCAAGGAGATCGTCCAGTCCGGCGCGGTTGCGATCGGCCGTGGCGCAAGGTCAATGACCGAGGTCGTAGCCGCTGAACGCAAGCAGCTTCGCCGCGCATAACCCGGCCGGCGTTAATCCCTGCGCGGACACGACGCCAACACCAAACAAGAACACAATAGAATTTCACTACGCCCACCTAAGGAGAAATAACGTGGCAGAAATCTTTTACGATGCAGATGCTGATCTGAGCATCATCCAGTCCAAGAAAGTGGCCGTCATCGGCTATGGCTCGCAGGGGCACGCACACGCGCTCAACCTGCGTGATTCGGGGGTCGACGTCGTTGTTGGCCTGCGCCCCGGATCGAAGTCGATTGCGAAGGCGGAAGACCAGGGTCTGAAGGTCGCCTCGATTGAGGACGCCGTTAAGGGCGCCGACGTCGTCATGATCCTCACCCCGGATCAGCACCAGCGCAAGGTCTACGCTGAGCAGATCGAGCCGAACCTGAAGGACGATGCCGCACTGTTCTTCGCCCACGGATTCAACATTCGCTTCGGCTACATCAAGCCGGGCGAAGGCCATGACGTGTGCATGGTGGCTCCGAAGGGCCCGGGTCATACGGTGCGCCGCCAGTACGAGGAAGGCCGGGGCGTTCCGGACATCATCGCTGTTGAGCAGGACGCGTCGGGCAATGCCTGGGATCTGGCGCTGTCGTACGCGAAGGCAATCGGTGGTACCCGTGCGGGTGCGATCAAGACGACGTTCACCGAAGAGACCGAAACCGACCTGTTCGGTGAGCAGGCCGTGCTCTGCGGTGGTGTTTCCCAGCTCATCCAGTACGGTTTCGAAGTGCTGACGGAGGCTGGCTACCAGCCGGAGATCGCCTACTTTGAAGTGCTGCACGAGCTCAAGCTCATCGTTGACCTCATCAACGAGGGCGGCCTGACGAAGCAGCGCTGGTCGATCTCGGACACGGCCGAATACGGCGACTACGTGTCTGGCCCGCGCGTGATCTCCCCGCAGGTCAAGGAGAACATGCAGGGCGTGCTCAAGGACATCCAGTCCGGCGCGTTTGCCACCCGGTTCATCGAGGACCAGGATGCGGGCGCCCCCGAGTTCGCCGAGCTGCGTAAGCGCGGCGAAGACCACCCGATTGAGAAGGTCGGTGTGGAACTGCGCAAGATGTTCGCGTGGGAGACCGTTGACGAAGATTACGTGGACGGATCGGCGGCGCGCTAACGAAGCGCTGTACGCGTTAGGTTAACGCGGCCAAATAACTGCGAAAGCGGGCGGCTGGAAAGCCGCCCGCTTTTTGCGCGTAGGTTATAGCAGCGCGCAGGTTATATCAGCACGAGCACGCAGCCGAGGGAGATGAGTGCGGCGAGCACGCCGGCGATAAGTGAAAGGACGATGGAGGATCGCCCGCGGCGTAGTACAGAGCTAATATCGACGCCCGCGCCCATACCGAACATGGCAGCCGATAGCAGTAGCGTGGCGATGGTCTTCACCGTGGAAGGCAGCGGATGCGCATCGGGCAAGCCTAGGATCGTGCGCAGGGCGACCATGGCAATGAAGCCCGCGACGAACAGCGGCACCAGCGGCGGTTTCTTGATCGAGACCGAAGCGCTGGGAGCGTTCGCGCCTACGGTTTTGCGTGCTGCTCGGCGTCGCATGAGAAGCCCGACGGCGATGACCATCGGCGCAAGGGTGAGCACCCGGCCGAGCTTTGTTGCCACCGCGGTCTGTAACGCGTCGGGGGAGACGAGCCCGCCGGCAGCCACAACCTGCCCGACTTCATGTACAGCAGAACCAATCCACACCCCGGCTGCCGTGTGAGCAAACGATGTTGCGCTGATGATCGCTGGCAGCACGAGCATGGCAACCGTGCCGAAAATCGTGACCCCGGCGAGCGCAGTGGCAGCTGATTCTTCGACGTCGTCGCTGTTCTTGCCGTCGTCGATCACGGCAGCCATCGCAGCGATCGCCGAAGCTCCGCAAATCGACGTTCCGGTGGCCACCAAATAGCGATCTGGCATGCTCATTGACAGGGCGCGCCCAATTGCGATCGTGCCGGCAAACGTCCCAACCACCGTGGCGACGATGGTTACCAGGGCGCCAAGCCCGAGGTCGGCAATCACACTCAGCGAAAGCTGGAAACCAAGCAGGACGACGCCGAGGCGGAGCACCTTCTTGGACACGAACGTGAGTCCGGCCTCGGCGCTTGCGGGAATGAGCCGCAGGTTGCGTGCCGCGATGCCAAGGATGATCGCCACGAGGAGGGCCGATAATGCGGGGACGGCCATGTTAATGAGGTAGGCGAGCGCCGTGCCGATACCGGCAAGAATGAGTCCGGGGATGAGAGCGCGCGTCATGACTGTCTCGTTGTCGTATTCACAAACAGCCAGCATAACAGCCCGCAAAGTTTCAGACTATGGGCGCCCTATTCTGCCCCTGGAGCCAAGCGCGTATGATGAGCCCATGAGCATTGAACTTGCAGTGATCCCCGGCGATGGCATCGGCCCCGAAGTAGTGGCCGAAGGCCTTAAAGTACTAGACGCGGTGGCAGATGGCGAACTGTCGATCAATACCACCACCTACGATCTAGGCGCCGCACGTTATCACCGCACGGGCGAGGTGTTGCCCGACGACGAGCTCGCCGATATCAAGTCCAAAGACGTCATCCTGCTCGGCGCGGTGGGCGATCCGTCCATGCCCTCGGGCGTCCTCGAACGCGGCCTGCTGCTCAAACTGCGCTTCGAGCTCGACCACTACGTTAACCTGCGCCCGTCCAAGTACTATCCGGGTGTGCCAAGCCCGCTGGCCAATCCGGGTGATATTGATTTCGTGGTCGTACGCGAAGGCACGGAAGGCCTCTACGCGGGCAACGGCGGGGTAGTCCGCCACGGAACGCCTCACGAGATCGCCACGGAAGTCTCGGTTAACACTCGCTTCGGCGCTGAACGTGTGGTTCGCTTCGCTTTCGAACAGGCTCAAGCCCGGCGCAAGAAGCTCACGCTCGTTCACAAGCACAACGTGCTCGTTAACGCCGGCCACCTGTGGCGCAGAACCGTCGACGAGGTCGGCACAGAATACCCGGATGTTGAAACCGACTACCTGCATGTTGATGCGGCCACGATTTTCTTGGTCACGCAGCCCGAACGTTTCGACGTCATCGTCACCGACAACCTGTTTGGCGACATCCTCACCGACGAAGCCGGCGCCGTCACCGGCGGGATTGGTTTCGCGGCGTCGGGAAACATCAACCCCGATAAGACCTTCCCATCCATGTTCGAACCCGTCCACGGTTCGGCCCCAGATATTGCGGGCAAGGCGCTCGCGGACCCCACAGCCACGATCTCATCGATTGCGATGATGCTCGACTTCCTCGACAGGCCCGATTTGGGAGATAGGGTTCGCGACGCCGTCGACGCCGACATGGCCGCACGCGCCGCAGCCGCCGAAGCCGGCACGCCGCTAGTTCGCAGCACCCAGCAGATTGGCGACGACGTCGTCGCCCAGCTCTCGCGCTAAGTCACGGCTAGCGATGTGGACGCCGGGGACATTCCCGGCTCCGAGAAGTAACATATACAACGAAGAGAAAGGACGATCATGCGCAAACCAACCGAACTAGAAGAACTCGCCGCACGGCCGGCTCCGGGAGCCGATGAGGTAGCTGGCACGTTCGTACGTGAACCGCATGATCAGCTCGCCTCCGAATCCGATTACGAGCGGGTGATGGCGAACCTTTCTTTCGGCGTGGATTTCACGGACTACATGGCACACGCCACGTGGACGGCCGATAAGGGTTGGCATAACAAGCGCATCGAACCGTACGGGCCGCTAACACTCGACCCGGCCGGTGCCGTATTGCATTACGGGCAGGAAACTTTCGAGGGCATGAAGGCCTACCGGCACGATGACGGCTCGATCTGGACGTTCCGCCCCACGTACAATGCGGCGCGTATCAACATGTCGAACCGCAGGCTTGCTATCCCGGAAATTTCCCGGGAAGACTATCTGGCCTCGATCGTGGACCTCGTGCGTGCGGATGCTCGGTGGGTGCCATCGGACGAGGGCACGTCGTTGTACTTGCGCCCCTTCGTGTTCGCATCTGAATCATTCCTGGGCGTGCGTGCAGCTAGCCGCTACGAGTATTTGGTGATTGCCTCGCCGTCGGGAGCCTATTTCAAGAACGGATTGCAGCCGATCGACCTGTGGGTGGACCGTACGTACCATCGCGCTGGCCCTGGCGGCATGGGTGATGTCAAAACCGGCGGCAACTACGCCTCGTCGCTGCTGCCGAAGGTACGCGCCGCCGAGGCTGGCTTTGACGAGGTGCTGTTCCTCGACGCCGCCACAAATACGAACCTTGACGAACTGGGCGGGATGAACGTGTTCGTCGTCATGGCAGACGGCTCGGTCAAGACGCCCGCGCTGACCGGCAATATTTTGCCGGGTGGCACGCGCTCGTCGATCATTCAGTTCCTCGAAGCCGAGGGAGTGAACGTGTCTGAAGAGACGATCTCGCTGCAGTCGGTGCTTGACGGGCTGGACAGCGGGGACGTCGCGGAAATGTTTGCTTGTGGCACTGCCGCCGTCGTTACGCCGATCGGCCGGCTGGCATCTGAAGATTTCGACGTCGCGGTGCCAGTTGGGGAGAAGACGAAGCAGATCTACGAGGAACTGACGGCCATTCAGCTCGGTCACGCGGAAGATCGCTTCGGCTGGCTGTACAAGATCGCTGACGCGTAAGGGGCGCCGGGCCCTCAGTCCTAAACTGGAGCGAGCCTAGTTAAGCCTCCAGCAATAGCGCCGGAAATGTCCGGTAAAACAGCTGTGAGGTGAGTCGCGATGACCCCTCGCGTGGTTGATATTTCCTAGAATATGTAGTGGATATTTAACAACCACGAAGGAGCCACACGAGTGACCATCGACGCCGGTACATTGACTAAGACGAAACAATGGGACGGTTTTGAATCTGGCACGTGGACGTCCACGATCGATGTCCGCGATTTCATCCAGAAGAACTACACCCCATACGAAGGCGACAAGGATTTCTTGGTTGGCCCAACCGACAAGACCTTGCGCCTGTGGGACACCCTTGACAAGAAGTATCTGTCCGTCGAACGTGAAAAGCGCGTGTACGACGTCGACACCGAGACCCCCGCGGATATCGACGCGTTTGGCCCCGGATACATTTCCGAAGACGACGACGTGATCGTCGGCTTGCAGACCGACGTTCCGCTCAAGCGTGCGATGATGCCCTATGGCGGCTGGCGCATGGTGGAAACCGCGATTAAGGAAGCGGGCAAGGAAGTTAACGACGACGTGAAGGAAATCTTCACGCGTTACCGTAAGACGCACAACCAGGGTGTGTTCGATGTTTACACCCCGCGTATTCGTGCGGCTCGCTCCTCGCATATCATTACCGGTCTGCCGGATGCTTACGGCCGTGGCCGTATTATTGGCGACTACCGGCGCGTGGCGCTCTACGGCGTTGACCGCCTCATCGAGGAGAAGAAGAAGGATAAGGATCGCCACGCTGAGGCTCCGTTCAGCCAGGATTGGGCGCGTGACCGCGAGGAGATCACCGAGCAGATCCGCGCTCTGGAAAAGCTCAAGAAGATGGCGGAAAGCTACGGCTTCGACATCTCTGGTCCTGCTGAAACCGCCCAGGAAGCTGTGCAGTGGACGTACTTCGGCTACCTTGGTGCGATTAAGAGCCAGGACGGCGCTGCGATGTCGTTCGGCCGCCTGTCCGGCTTCTTCGACATCTACTTTGAGCGTGACTTCGAGCGCGGAATCCTCACCGAGGAGCAGGCGCAGGAGATCATCGACGCGCTCGTTATCAAGCTGCGGATCGTGCGCTTCTTGCGTACCGAATCCTATGATCAGATCTTCTCGGGCGATCCGTACTGGGCCACCTGGTCGGACGGCGGTTTCGGTAACGACGGGCGTACCCTCGTCACGAAGACCTCCTTCCGTCTGCTGCAGACCCTGATCAACTTGGGCCCGGCTCCGGAACCGAACATCACCGTGTTCTGGTCGGAGAACTTGCCTGATGGCTACAAGCGTTTCTGTGCAGAGGTCTCTATCGAGACGTCGTCGATCCAGTACGAGGCCGATCACCAGATCCGCGAACACTGGGGCGACGACGCCGCGATCGCATGCTGTGTTTCGCCAATGCCAGTGGGTAAGCAGATGCAGTTCTTCGGCGCGCGCGTGAACGCCGCGAAGGCTCTGCTGTACGCGATCAACGGTGGCCGTGACGAGATCAGCGGCAAGCAGATCGTTGAAGGTTACGAACCCGTGCAGGGCGATGGCCCGCTCGACTTCGACGACGTGTGGATGAAGTACGAGCAGATGCTCGACTGGGTTGTGGAAACCTATGTTGAAGCGCTCAACATCATCCACTGGAGCCACGACAAGTACGCCTACGAGGCCATCGAAATGGCGCTCCACGACACGGACATCGTGCGCACGATGGGCTGTGGTATTGCTGGCCTGTCGATCGTTGCCGACTCGCTGTCTGCCATCAAGTACGCCACAGTGACCCCGGTTCGTGACGACACGGGCCTCATCGTCGACTACATTACCGAGGGCGATTTCCCGCGCTACGGTAACGACGACGACCGCGCCGACGACATCGCTGCCACCATCGTTCACACGGTGATGGCAAAGATCAAGGCAATTCCGATGTACCGTAACGCGATTCCGACCCAGTCGGTTCTCACGATCACGTCGAACGTCGTTTACGGTAAGAACACCGGAAACTTCCCGTCTGGCCACCGTGCTGGCACACCCTTCTCCCCGGGTGCAAATCCGGAGAATGGTGCGGATACGCACGGCATGCTCGCTTCGATGCTGTCGGTGGGCAAGCTCGACTACACCGATGCACTCGACGGCATTTCGCTGACGAACACGATCATCCCGTCCTCGCTGGGGCGTAACCTCGATGAGCAGATTACGAACCTCGTGGGCATCATGGATGCTGGCATGGTCGTCAAGGGCTAAATTCAACGAGCATCTCGCACCTAGAACAGTTAAACTTGGAATAGATCCACAAAGGAGAAAACAATGGCTTCGGTCAAGACATACGAAGAGCGCCTCGCCTCGATGAAGGCTCAGCGTGAAGAAAACGGCGGCGTACAGGGTCTGTACCATGCGAACGTCAACGTGCTCAATCGCGAAACCCTCGAGGATGCGATGGAGAACCCGGAGAAGTACCCGCAGCTGACGGTACGTGTGTCCGGTTACGCAGTGAACTTTGTGCGGCTCACGCGCGAGCAGCAGCTCGACGTGCTGTCGCGCACGTTCCACGACCAGATGTAGTTTTTGAGTCTGAGTAGTTTTTGCCGGGCGTGCGGGGGATTTCCGCGCGCCCGGCAAAGTTTCCGCATTCAATTGAACCGTAGCGGTTCTTAAAGGACGACATGGCAGACAGGACTCTCGACGCTCGTACGTATTTCGCGAGTGAAGGCTCGACGGGCGAATATCGCCCGGAACCTCTCGAATTCGAGGTACCTCGAGAAACTGGGGCAGGGCTTGACGGTATTGATCTGGCCCCGGAGATGAGCCATTCGGAACATATTGCGGCAGTGCGTTCCGGCGAGGTGGGATCCGTACATTCGTGGGAGTTGGTCACGGCAGTAGACGGGCCTGGCACACGGATGACCACCTTCCTAGCTGGTTGCCCGCTACGTTGTTTGTATTGCCACAACCCGGATACTCTGCGTCTGCGCGATGGTACGCGGGTGACGGCCGAGGCGTTACTTAAGCGGATTAGGCGTTACAAAACGATCTTTAACGTGACCAATGGTGGCGTCACGTTCTCGGGCGGTGAGCCGCTCATGCAGCCCGCATTCTTAGCCCGGTTGTTGCGCGGCGCGAAAGAGTCCGGGATCCATACGGCAATCGACACGTCGGGCTTCTTGGGCTCGGCTCTTACTGACGAGATGATGGACGACGTCGATCTGGTGCTTCTCGACCTGAAATCGGGGCTGGCAGGCCACTACGAACGCACAACCGGCCGTAAACTCCAGCCCACGTTGAATTTCGGGCAGCGGCTGTCTGCCGCGAATAAGGAAATCTGGATTCGGTTCGTGCTCGTTCCAGGGCTGACGGACGATCGGGAGAACATTGAGGCGGTTGCCGAGATCGTGTCACATTGGGACAGCGTCTCGCGCGTCGAAGTGCTTCCGTTTCATCAGATGGCCCGCGATAAGTGGGACAACCTCGGCCTGGAATACCAGCTCGAAGCTGTGGAACCGCCGTCGGCGGAAGCCACGGAAGCTGCCCGCGATATTTTCCGGGCCCGCGGGCTCAACACGTTTTAACGCTAGCTGCGTGGGCGCTCGCCGAAAACAGCCGTCCCTACGCGCACGGTTGTTGCTCCCTCGGCGATCGCAATGTCAAGATCGCCAGTCATTCCCATCGAGAGTTCAGCCGCATCTTCAAGCCCGGGCAGGCCGCGCATCTGTAGTGATAACTCGCGGGTGAGTGCAAAGCTGCGGTGAATCTTCGCCGTATCGGACGTGTGTGCTCCGATGGTCATCAACCCGTCAATCCGCACGAGGTCCAGTTCAGAAATCTGCCCGGCAAGATCCACAAGCTCGTCCGGGGAGCATCCCGACTGCGTGGTCGAACCGGAAGAGTTTACCTGAATGAGGATCGGGTAGGGCCCGCTTGCTTCGCCGTCGTCGATCCGCGCCTGCTGGCGCCGTGCGATCCGCTGGGCAGTCTTGAGCGAATCGACCGTGTCAATGCGGTCAGCCCAGGTCATCGCCGCGCGAAGCTTATTCGACTGTACAGGCCCGATCACCGTGTTTATCGATGAGATCGCGGCCTCCTGGAGCCCCTGCACAGATTGTTCTAGCTGCTGGACGATATTGTGCCCAAAAAGAGTCACGCCTTCAGCGCTAGCTGCCAGCAGGTTCTCCACAGGCTGGTGTTTGGCGGCCAGCATGAGCTTCACCGAGCCGCGCTGCCGGCCGGCGTTGCCCTCGGCACGCTCAATGCGTTCGGTAAGCCGTGCAATGTTCTGAGCAATTGAGATTGTCAATCGTGTCCTTTCTAGTTAACGCAAAGCAGTAGAGTCTTAGCGTTCAGCAAGATCAATAATGTGAAGTACGAGCTGTCCCGCCTCGTCGGAAGCATCAAGGTCCACGGCGGCCCAGATTGCCCACGTCATCTCTGCTTCGTCTTGCGGGGGATCAGCCGAGCCTTGATCGTCGAGGATTTGGATCACCAGCCACAGGCGTCCTGGTTTGTGGCTGTCCAGCCAATTCGCTGCCGTCTCTTCATCCACGCCGGCCTGCAACAAGTCAGCATAGGAGGGGTCTTCAAGAATTGAGAAGAACTTATCCGAACGCGAATCGGCATCCGTACCGAGCGTGGCGTACTCATCCCAATACGGGTCCATCGCGTCAGCCCAGCGATCGCCATCCCAGCCGGATGCGCTATCAAGCCTGCCGAGTTCCTCGTAATCGTCGCGGTCCAGCGCTTCGACGCGGGCAAACATCGCATTACGCACAGCCTTCCGTAGCGCGTGCTTGTTCCTTGTGAACGCGACGTTGCCGTCTTCATCAGCACCGAACGCAGCCTCTTCGCCGCTGTGAGAATCGTCAGAGGCAAGCAGGTCAAGATCCTCGATGGTCACCCGTCCATCAGCAAGCGCTTCCCATTCATCGAGCAGCGAGGAATCAACCGAACGGATGAGCCGGCCCAGCCAGTCAATGATGTCATCTACCTCGCCAGTGCGTGCTTCAAAGGGCAGGGTTTGCCGCATCGCACGATACACGTCCGTGATGTAACGCAAGACGATGCCTTCGGAACGTGCCAGATCAAAACGTGAAACGAACTCGGAAAATGTCATCGCCAACTCGATCATCATGCGCACCACCGATTTCGGCGAGAGCTCGTGCTTACCCACCCACGGATTCGTCTGCGCGTAAATCTCCAAGGCAGGTTCGAGCAGGTCAGCGAGCGGGCGCGGCCAAGTTACCTCATCAGCCAGGTTCATCCGTTCGTTGTACTCAACGCCGTCGGCCCTCAGCTTGTTGAGTAGCTGGGTGCGTGCTTGTTTCCGTTGCGCGTTCAACACCGGCATCGGGTCTTCCTGGACGGCCTCGATCACTGACACGACGTCGAGCGCGTAATCAGCATCCTCCGGATCCAGTAAATCGAGCGCTGCCAACGCGAAAGGCGCGAGCGGAGAGTTGAGCGCAAAATCATCGGGTACGTCTTTTGCAAACCGGATGGCAGGCATGTCCGGGTGGGTGGCACGCCAATCACGATCCTCGTGAACGATCACGTCAGCACGGCGCAAGGATGCGTAAATGTCCAACGCCTGGCGGATAAACGGGTTGCGCTCCGAGCGTGGTTCGTGGTTGTCCGTCAGTATTTTCGTGATCGCAGGAATCGGATCGGGGCGCTGCAACAGGTTAAGAATAAGCGAGTGGTCAACCTTGAATCGGCTGCGCAGAGTCTCCGGAGCAGCATGCTGGAGCCGCTCAAACGTCTTTTCCGACCACGACACTTCACCCTCCGGCGGTTTCACCCGCTGCACGCGTTTAATTCGCGCCGGGTCGTCACCAGCCTTACGCAGCCTGCGCTCATTTTCAATCTCGTGTTCGGGGGCTTGCACTACGACGTAACCAATCGTGTCGTACCCTGCCCGGCCTGCCCGCCCAGCAATCTGGTGGAACTCACGCGCACCCAGATTACGCATCCGCGCCCCGTCAAACTTCGTCAGCGATGTGATGAGCACGGTTCTGATCGGCACGTTAATACCCACGCCGAGCGTGTCAGTCCCACACACGACGACGAGCAGGCCTGCCTGCGTGAGCCGCTCCACGAGGCGGCGGTAACGGGGGAGGAGACCAGCATGATGCACGCCCACACCATTACGGATGAGTTTTGACAGGGTCTGGCCAAACCCCGGACCGAACTTGAAATCCCCCAGTGCGGTGCGGATGCGCTCGCGATGATCAGGCGAGATGAGCGCCATGGGCAACAGTGCTTGTGCCTGGGCCACCGCCTCACGCTGCGAGAAGTGAACCACGTACACCGGAGCCATGTGAGTGGCGACCAGCTCCTTAATCTGTTCACTCACCGGCTCGCGCGAATAGCTGAAGTGCAAGGGAACCGGGCGAACGGCGTCGTCGACCACCGAAACCGGGCGGCCCGTGCGGCGCTCGAGGTCTTCTTCAAAAAACGACGTGTCACCAAGCGTTGCCGAAAGCAGGATCTGCTGGGCCTGCGGCAAATCGAGCAGCGGAATCTGCCACGCCCAGCCGCGCTGCGGTTCGGAATAGAAGTGGAACTCGTCCATGACGACGACGCCCACATCCGCCTCCGGACCTTCCCGCAACGTGATGTTCGCGAGGATTTCCGTGGTTGCGCAAATAATGGGTGCGCCCGTGTTAATCGCGGAATCGCCGGTGATCATCCCGACGTTGTGAGCGCCAAACTGGCCGATAAGATCAAAGAATTTTTCGGACACGAGCGCTTTGAGCGGAGCCGTGTAATAACAGGTGCGGCCTGTGGCAAGACCAGCGAAAATCGCCTGCGACGCTATAAGCGACTTGCCCGAACCCGTAGGCGTGGCCACGATGACGTGGTCGCCGGCCACAATACTCAGCAGAGCCTCTTCCTGATGCGGATACATCTGCTTACCGGTAGACGTGAACCACTCGGTGAAAGCATCGTGGATCGCCTCCGGGGAAGGCGATAGCCCGTGCGCATCTTCGAGGCGGTCAAGTGCGTGATTAAGGGAAGTCACTGATCCTCCGCAGCCGTGTCATCTGGCGAAGCATCATGCTTTCTGCGGGCGCACGCACGGGAAAGTTCCGCAACCGCGAGCAAACCGGCCAGTACGAGCAGAATGACCCGCTCGGTCGAATTAGCGACGAACGCGAAAAACAGTAACGCGAAAAATGCGACCACCATCATGGGGTTGAACGTCGATTCTCTAAACAACCGGTGCCACGCGCTCATCGTTTTCTCCCCACAGAGCCATCCTATACAAAAGGCGGCCAGCTAACGCTGACCGCCGAGTGGTACACCGCCTGGGACTCGAACCCAGAACCCCCTGATTAAGAGTCAGGTGCTCTAGCCAGTTGAGCTAGCGATGCGATAAATAATATAGACCTAATTCGGCGTGGCAGGCAAATCAGATTCGCGGATAACCCTGTGAGCTCAAACACGAAGCCCAGACGTGGTTCTTGCGCTTGCCACCTCGAGCTAGCGCGTGGTTATTTGCGCCTTGAAGCGAGCAACTTTGTTAGGGACGCAACATGGCAGTGAGAAATAAACTAGAGTGGACGTGTGTCTGAGCCAAAAGTATTTCTAGCCACGTCCGAGTTCCTGCCCAACCTGGACCAAGACGAGCAGGACCTTCCCGACGCGCTTCGTGACCGCGGAATAGAACCAGTTATTGCCGTGTGGAACGATCCAAGCGTCGATTGGAGCGCTGCAGACCTCGTGGTCGTTCGCTCCGTCCGCGACTACGCGCGCTATCCCAAAGAATTCAACGACTGGGCGAAATCCATCCCGCGCATTGCGAACTCTGCTCCTACGATGGAGTGGAACATGGACAAGCACTACATGCAGGATTTTGAAAAACTTGGCCTGCCAATTGTTCCGACCACCTGGCTCGAACCGGAAGACAAGCTAACCAAACAGCAGATCCATTCGCGGTTCCCCTCGCACGGTGACTTCGTCATCAAGCCCGCGGTCTCTTCGGGTGGGCGCGGTACGGGGCGGTACACGGCCACCGATGCCAAGTCTCGTTCCGACGCTATTTTGCATGCCCAATACGAGCTCGAAGCGGGGCGCTCCGTCATGGTTCAGCGCTACCTTGAAGACATCGAAATCTCTGGCGAAACCTCGCTCATTTACCTCAACGGGTTGAGCGCCTACAGTGTGCAAAAAGAGCCGATGTTGCATCCGCGCTACCGCAATCCGCGCGATTCTGGCGTAATGGAGGAAATTGCTCGTTCGGCCGAGGCTTCGGAGGAATCGTGGCGCTGGGGAGAGCGGATCCGGCTTGGGTTGCATCAGCACATCAAGAATAAGACGGGACGCGACGAGCTGCTGCTCTTCAACCGGGTTGATATCGTGCGTGGAGCGCCGGATTCTCCGGAAGAGTTCTACATCATGGAGATCTCGCTCATCGATGGCTCCCTGTATCTTTCTGCAAATCCGGAGCACCTGAATCGATTCGCGGACGCCATCCAGATGCGCGCCTTCTTGTAATCGCACTAGCCGCGTTCTGGTGATCGGCCTCACCGCCTGCGAATTCGGCATGGCGGGGTTCGCTTGGTATAGTCTACTATCGTTGCCATTAGGCACGTGGTGGCTGTAGCTCAGGGGTAGAGCACCTGGTTGTGGTCCAGGATGTCGCGGGTTCAAATCCCGTCAGCCACCCCATCGTCTCGTATCGCACATCTGCGATGCGAGACTTTTCATGTCGCGGCGCGGTGGACGTCCAGAAATTTTGGCTCACACGGCAAAGTCGAGCGGATTGTGCTGGAATAGCCACATGGAAGATTCAGCTTCGTCCACCTCGGATCGCTCGCAGTCATGTCCACAGGCGCAAGGGCAGGTCGATGCCCAGCGTCACACCAACGCGCAGGCCTCCGGGCAGATCGACACGAACGCGCAGGTGGCGGCCTTTCTCACCTCTGCGCAAGCTGAATCAATTGTGGCGGCGTCGCTGGAATCTTTGGGCTGGCTGCTTATTGACTACACGCCTGACAAGCCCTTTTTACGGCCGGGCGCTGGAGTGTCTGTGGGATATTTTGTGACGGCGCGGGCAACGGATCGAGATTTTTCTACCTACCTTATTGCGTCGACGGAAAAGGTTGATGCCTCGCATGCGGTGCTCACGTTCACAGACCCGGAGGGTGTGATCACCGATCCGATCTACGTATGGCAATTTCCGCATGATCCTTCGCTGCCTGCGCTGCCGGAGGCCACGCACCCCCAGCACATGGCGAACCAGTTAGGTATTGAGGGGCTGGGCGCTAACGTGGTTGTGTATCGGCCGACTCGCCGCGCGGTGATCGAATACAAAGTGGGCGAGGAATCGGTGGCGTTTGGCAAGGTTGTCCACCCGGCAACTGGGGCGGAGCTTGTGCGCAGAACGAACGCGGTGGCGCAGGGTGCGGCGCCTTTTCCGCGGATTATTTACGCCACGGAGGGCGGCTTGGTTGTCTCGGAAGCCGCTCGGGGAAGGTCGTTCGCGAATGAGATTGCCTTCCGCCCGGACGAAGCTAAAGCGAAAATCGCAGACTTTGAAAGGGTGTTGGACTCTCTTGGGCCGGCGGTTGCCGCGTTGGACGAGCATGCGTCGTGGGCAAAGCGGATTCACCACTATGCGAAGACAGCGCGGGAGATTTTGCCCGAGTACGTGGCTGATATTGATCGGATAACGGAGCTGGTCACGCACGTGCTCAGCCTTGATATTGGTGGCCCGGACGTGGCCACACATGGCGATTTTTTTGAGGCGAACGTGCTTATTGACGACGACGGACGGCTCACTCTCATTGATCTGGACCATGTGGGTCCGGGCAAGCGTAACGATGATTGGGGCTGCTTGCTGGCGCACGTCTCCGTGTTGCCTTTCCTTACCGAGAACGAGTGGGTGGTGGCTGATCCGTCTGAGCCGTATCGGGAACGGTTGGAAATGTTAAACCCGGGTGGAATGAGGTGCAGTTTTTATCCGAGGTCGGAAGAAGTGCTGGAAGCCTGGTGTCAGTATTTGGAGCAGCGGACTAACCCGTACGATTTGTATGCGCGTACAACCGCGGTTGCGTTATCGATGGCTTCAAATTCGGACGTGGGTGCGGCCCCTCGTGAAGCGCATGCGCGGATGAGGCGTGTGTTGTGGTGGGAAGAGCGTACACGTTCGTGGGCACCTAGCGCTCGGATCAACCCTCGCTAGGTTTGCGGCCAGCATCAACTATTGAGTGGACTTATCGGCGCGGGAGACGAGCCGGTATCCCATGCCGCGCACGGTTTCAAGCCGCGAGCTGCCGATCTTTTGCCGCAGATAGCGTACGTAGACGTCGACGACGTTCGAGCCGGGATCGAAGTCGTAGCCCCACACGTTATCGAGCAGTTGGGCGCGGGAGAGTACCTGGTCAGGGTGAGTCATAAAGAATTCGAGCATGGCGAATTCGCGGGCGGAGAGTTCTTTTTCGACGCCGGCCACGTTGACTCGCCGGGAGCGCAGATCGAGCATGAGGTCGCCGACTGTGATGAGGGAGGTGTCGGTGGTTGGCGTGTTGGTCCGGGCGCTGCGTAAACGTAGGCGTACTCGTGCGAGGAGTTCTTCAAAGCGGAAGGGTTTGGCCATATAGTCATCAGCTCCGGATTCGAGACCGGATACGGTGTCTTCTACCGAGGAGCGTGCGGTGAGAATGATGACGGGGATGGACACGCCTTGGCCGCGGGCTTGTTCGAGAACTTCGAAGCCGTCGATGTCGGGTAGTCCGATGTCGAGGATGGCAAGATCGTAGCCGTCGGTGAGCAGGTGGAGAACTCCTTCGCGTCCGGTTGCTACCACTGTGGTTTGGTAGCCGGCAGCTTTCAGGCCTTTCGCGATAAAGGTGGAGATTCCTACCTCGTCTTCAATGACCAAAATATTTGCCATATGTGTGTGCTCCGTTTGCTGTTTGCCGTCTGACCTGTGAGGTCTTTATGTTTCTGAGTCTACGGGCATTCCGTTCGAAAGTGGCAACACGAGCGAGAAGGTGGATCCGCGCCCTTGCTGGGAGGTGAGTGCTACGTCTCCGCCGTGTGAGTGGGCGATGCCCGCCACGATGGACAGGCCGAGGCCTGCACCGGTTCGACTCGCATCAACTCGGCCGAAACGTTCGAAGATGCGAGTTTGGTTTTCCCGGGCGATGCCGAGGCCTTCGTCGGCGACGGACAGGTAGAGTTCGCTACCATCGCCGTGTATGTCGGCAGAGAGCGTGATGGTGGATTCGAGTTCGGAGAATTTGACGGCGTTAGCGGCAAGCTGCAGTAGTGCCTGCAAGAGGCGTTGGGCATCACCATCAACAATGATCGGGGCGACCGTGCCGAGTTTCCAGTTCCGTTCGCCGAGTTGCTGGGCGTGCGTAAACGCGTCGTGCATGAGGTCGGTGACGTCGACTGGGCCGATTTGCAAGAAGTCCGGCCGTTCCGTTTTAGCTAGGAGCACGAGGTCGTCGGTCAGGCGGCGCATCCTGTCGAGTTCACCGAGCGCAAGTTCGCGGGTTTGTGCGACGTCGTCCGGGTCGTTGACGTCCATGAGTTCGAGGTGGCCTTGGACGATGGTGACGGGAGTGCGTAATTCGTGCCCGGCGTCGTCAAGCAACTGGTATTGGGAAGTGAAGGCGGCGGCCATGCGGTCGAGCATCGCGTTGAATGAGCGGGATACGTCTGCGAGGTCGTCTGTGGATTGGATGGGGATCCGCTCGTCGAAATTATGTTCCGTGATCCGCGTGGTTGCGTCTCGGAGCCGTGCTAGTGGTTCCATGACGCGGCCTGCAGCCCACCAGGCGGCGATTCCAGCACAGAGGATCGTAATGAGTGCGATCACCAGATATGACCAGATGAACACGCGCACGGGCGCCAGCTCGTTGCCGATCTCGTAGACGAATACGATCGCAGCAGAATCGCCGTCGGCCATGACGACGGGAACGCTCAGCGCCCTGTAATGACCCGTGGCGGTTTTAACGTCAGTCCATTCGGTGAAATTTGACGCAGTCAGAGGCTTGAGAGTGTCGACGAGTTCGGAATCATCCTGCACTGGGATGCCGAGCTCTCCTTGGTGATAGGTGAGTTCACCGCCGATGAATCCCATCATGCCTTCGTTCGTGACGGGCAGCTGTTCACGCATGAACTGCAAAATAAAATCGCCGGCGCTCGCGGGCTGATCCGCATAGAGAGAATTTTCGGTGGCGATCCGGTCAGCAAATTCGCGCACTTCGGTTTCGGAATGCTTGAGGTGGTCATCAACAGAGCTGAGCACGCTGCGATATTGGATGACACCGACGACAACGCCGACGACCATCATAGATAGCGCTGTAATGAGCAGGATGATCAGGGTGACACGGGAGCGCACCGTGTTGCCTGCAAAATATTTTCTTATGCGAGCACGCAGGGAAGGTTTGGGGCGGTCCTGAGACTCAGGCCGGGTGTTTTTCACCGTTCGTCCTTCGCAGCCTGCTGGGCACGGGACCGCGTGAGATCGCTTTCGATCTGGCGTGCGATCTCCTGTGATTCTTCGGTGCTGGGGCCTTCGCCGTCGGGGAAGAGCACGGCCCGGTAGTAGCGAAGTTCATCGATGGAATCATAGATGTCGCCGAGCGCGGTATGGTTGCCCGTCTTTTCGGGGGCAGCAAAATAGGTGCGTGGATACCAGCGTTTGGCCAGTTCCTTGATGGATGAGACGTCGATGATCCGGTAGTGCAAGTGGGCGTCAAGTGTGGGCATGTCGCGTGCAATAAACGACCTGTCGGTGCCGACCGAGTTTCCGCCCAGTGGTGCTCGGCGCGGTTCGGGTACGAAACGTTCGATATAGGCCATGACGGCGGCTTCGGCGTCGGCAAGGCTCACGCCGTCGTCCCACATGTTGATCAAGCCGGTGGCGGTGTGCATATCGCGTACGTATGGATCCATCTGTTCCACGGCTTGAGCGGTTGGTTTGATGACGATCCGCAGGCCGTCGTCGAGGGGGAAGAGTTCCGAATCGGTGACGACGACGGCGATCTCCACGATCGAGTCGACGTCCAGATCGAGGCCTGTCATTTCGCAGTCGATCCAGACGATGGGCGTTGTTTGGGCTGAAAATGTACTCACGAACTTAGCCTACCCCAGCGCCCCCAGCAGGACTCGAACCTGCGACACATGGCTTAGAAGGCCACTGCTCTATCCGCTGAGCTATGAGGGCATGCAAGCAAATATTACCGGTTGAATGTGGAAATGGGCTACTTCCGGTGGCCTTCGTCGAATTTGCCGGGCGGATGCGACACAATAGAGGGGTGAGTACTCCAGCTTTTTCGAACGCACGCCTCGCGGGTCTGGTTCGCCGCACACTCGAGGCGCTTCATGATGCCGATTTGCCGTTAGACATGCCGGGCGCTAGAGAGCTGTCCGAATCGCGAAAGCAGCTGATTACCCAGTTGGAGAGTCGTATTTTGCCCCAGCTGGAACAGGGCGAGTTACCCACGGTGATCGTGTTTGGTGGTTCGTCAGGGGCTGGCAAATCGACGTTGGTGAATTCGTTGGTGGGTAAGGAAATCTCACCTGCCTCAGTGTTGCGTCCGACCACCCGCACGCCGGTGATCGTCATGCATCCAGACGACGAGCCGACAATGGCAGGCCATGCTCTGGAGCGTATGGGCGAGTATCAGGTGGTGGATTCCGCGATTTCGGGAGTTGTGCTTGTTGACGCGCCGGATTTGGATTCGGTGGACGATTCGAACCGGGAGCTGTCGTCTCGTTTGATTGACACGGCAGATTTGTGGGTGTTCGTCACGACGTCGTCGCGCTACGGCGATGCCGTGGCTTGGGATACGCTGCTGCGTGCTCACACGCGCGGAATTACGTGTGCCGTGGTGTTGGACAGGGTTCCGCATTCGGCGCTTGCGACTGTTCGTTCGGATCTGGTTGCTCGGATGGGCCAGATGGGGCTTGCGGAAAGCCCGCTGTTCATCATCCCTGATGCGGGTGCTCATTCGGGCTTGCTTCCTGATGAATATGTGGAAGAACTGCGTTCGTGGCTGGATATTTTGGCGCGTACGAAGGCCGGTGAATCGTTGATTTCGCGGACGACTGCGGCCACGTTGCCGCAGCTTCGTAACGATCTGCTCGTGCTAGCGGACGCGGTGGAGGCCCAGGAGAACGCGCTCACAGATTTGAAAGATAAGGCGTATGAGGGCGCTCAGCAGCCGTTGGAAAAGCTGGCAACGAACATTGCTAACGGGCGTTTTGGGCAGGGAGCACCGACGACGTCATGGCTGTCGCTCGCGTCCACGGGCGGGCCGCTGGCGGGGATGGTTGCGCGGAGAAAGCCCCGGTTTTTTGATCGCGGTAGCCAGGCTCGTGATCGGGCGATGACCACGATTTTCGACGCGATTTTAACGTCGGCACGGGTGGCGCTCACCCAGGGGCTGACGGCCGCGCAGGCGAACGTGAACCAAGCATGGCGGGCTGATGTGGTGAACACGACTCAGTTGGCCGCGGAGGCTAACGCCAACCTAGATATTGACGCGATCGTGGAGCGGGCGCTCAAGGGATGGAAATCCGATATCGCGGCGGTCCCAACGAAAGACAACCCGTGGCTGAGCAAAGCGGGAACGGCGTCGTTGCTCGGCGTGGCTGCCGGGGGAATATCAGGTGCGCGCAAAGTGGCTGAATTCCTTGATATGGACGGCGAGGTGCGGGAGGTTCGCGAGCAACTGGCGAGCCGGGTTCGTAGCGCTCTGGACGAGCTCGTGGCCGTCTACACTGACGTCGTTGATACTGTCCGCGTGGGTGGCGCCGCAACCTTGCGTCTGCGTGCCAGCGAATTACTTGATCGAGTCTGAGAGGAACGGAAGGTAGGCCAATGGAAGGGCGAGGTTCGAACGACGTCGTTGAAAGGTTGAAAGCGCTCCAGCGTGCGGTCGCGGCAGGTGGCCGATTTTTCGACCCGTACGTGGCATCCCGTGCCCAAGATGACTTGCGGCGGACCGAGGAGCGGATGCGCCTGGGAGTGGACATCACGGTGGCGGCACTCGTGGGCGGTACCGGATCGGGTAAGTCGACGATGTTTAATGCGATTACCGAGCTGGATTTCGCTGATTCTGGTGAGGTCAGGCCAACCACGGAACGTGCGGCAGCATGTACGTTCGACGTGGATGCGACCCCGTTACTGGACTACCTCGAGGTCGATGACGACCGCCGGATCGAACATTCGTCCATTTTGACTCTCGGTAAGGAAAACCTCGACGGCCTGGTACTGCTTGATCTGCCAGATAACGACTCGGTGAAACTGGCGCATTCGGCGCTCACCGATCGGCTATTGCCGATGGTTGATCTGCTCATGTGGGTGGTGGATCCGCAAAAATACGCCGACCAAGTGTTGCACAAAGATTTCCTTGCCGGGCTAGCAGGGAGGCAGGACGCGATGGTCGTGGTGCTGAATCAGATTGATCGAGTGCCGTTAGATCAGCGTGAAGCTATCGTGGCTGACCTGCGGGAGCTGCTGGATAGTGACGGGCTGGAGCGGGTTCCCATCATGGTCGCCTCGGCGTTGACGGGGGAGGGCATCCCGGAGATTCGGTCTATGCTCGCGGAAGCTGCGGCCCGCCCGTCGAATAATGCCCGCACTGCGGCTGCGGAACTGGATGCGATCGCAAGCAGGCTGCGCGATAACGTGGGCGAACGTGAGCCGGAGATGAGCGAAGAGGTGGTGTCCGACGTCGTCGACCGTATCGTGCGTTCCTCGGGTATCCCGTCCGTGGTGGAATCCATTCGAGTCTCTGGTGAGTCGTATCAGCCTCCAGCGCTCGTAGTACCTGAACAACCGGCGAATTCGATGGTGCACGCTATTCGTGATGCGTGGGTTGCGCACGTGCGGGAAGGCCTTCCTGCGGTGTGGCAAGAGGTCGTTGTCAGTGAGGTCAAGCCGGCGGAGCAGTTCCGGCGCGCACTTGGCACAGCGATTAGAACGACGCCGTTGCCCGCTATTTCGCGCAGGCCCGTGATCGTAGGTGGCGTGCTTGGAGCGCTCATTGCGCTGGCTGCCATTGCGTTGGCGGTGTTTGCGCCGGTCAGCACAGCAGTAGGTATTGCTCTGAGTGTGGGAGGCGTGCTTCTTGGGCTGGCTTGTGGATGGGCAGGTCGGCAGGCGTTGCGTGCTTCTGCCCGCCGGGCAGCACGTAGCTATGAACGTCAGGTTCACGGTGCGGTTGCAGATGTGACCGAGGAGTACTTGGTGGACGGTCCGCGGGAAATTGTGGATCAGCACAGGATTACTCGCACAGAGCTCGCCTCTGACGTATTTGGAAGCTAGCCGGCCGCGGCGTCACCGGAGCAGAAACTTTTCCACAGCTGCCCAAACGCGTGCGTTAATCGCAATTTGCTCGCCGTGCCATCCGTCTTTTTGTGGGATTTGGCAGAGTCGGTACCACACAACGCGACTAAGGAGAGCAAATGAACGATACGCATGTGACCATCCGCGGATGGATCGGGGGCAGCCCCAGAATGTTTACGAACACGGCTAGTGATGGAACGGAAACATACACGACCATTTTTCGAGTGGGAGTAACTCCGCGCCATTACGATCGCCGGAATGGCCAATATACCGACGGCGTAACAATGTGGTATTCCATCCGCTGCTATGGGCAAACGGCAAAGAACGCGGCGATGAGCTTGAGTACCGGAAATCCGGTGATCGTGCGCGGGCGGCTTGTGACAAGGCTGTGGGTGGATCGCGACGGCGTGCAGCGTAGCGAGCTCACGATCTATGCCGATTCGGTTGGGGTAGAACTGTCGACTGGGCTGGTCAACTATACGAAACGTCACGAGATTCCCGCGGATCTGCAACCGGGTGAACCCGGGTGGTCCAGCCAAGGTCAGCCGAATGAAGATCCGGGGAGCGAGCCAGTGGACGATGAGCAGTTCCTTGTCAGGCCACCAGAGCTTGCCGACGGCGAGCCAGGCGCAGCGGACACTGCCGTGGAAGATAGCGTTCTGGAAGACGGTGGTATGGAAGACGGCGGTGTACCGGACGCGGATGCTAAGGAGCGTGAGAGCGAGCTGGAGCAGATGGCTGAGCTCGTGCAGAACTAGTAGGACGCGAAGGCGTGCACCATCAGGTGCACGCCTTTGCGTTATCGGGCGAGTAAAATAGGCTTAGAACAGTGTCGGTGGTGCGTTGCCTCCGCGAGTAGCAATTGGAGAACAGTGGCTGAGTTTATTTATCAAATGATCAACACCCGCAAGACTGTGGGTGACAAGGTCATTCTCGACGACGTGACGATGGCGTTCTTCCCGGGCGCGAAGATCGGTATGGTCGGCCCGAATGGTGCGGGTAAGTCAACGATCCTCAAGATCATGGCGGGTCTTGACAAGCCGTCTAACGGTGAGGCCAGGCTCTCGCCCGGATATAGCGTGGGAATCTTGCTGCAGGAGCCCCCGTTGAGTGAAGACAAGACGGTGCTTGAAAACGTGCGTGAAGGCGTGGCCGATATTCTGGCCAAAGTCGAGCGTTTTAATGAGATCGGCATGGAGATGGCCGATCCGGACGCCGATTTTGATGCGCTCATGGAAGAAATGGGCAAGTTGCAAACCGAGATCGATGCGGCCAATGCGTGGGATATTGACGCCCAGTTGCAGCAGGCGATGGACGCGCTGCGCTGCCCGCCAGGTGACACGCCCGTCAACGTGCTATCCGGTGGTGAACGGCGTCGTGTGGCCTTGTGCAAGCTCTTGCTGGAGGCGCCCGATCTGTTGCTACTCGACGAGCCGACTAACCATTTGGATGCCGAATCCGTGCTGTGGCTCGAGCAGCATCTCAAGCAGTACCAGGGCGCAGTCATTGCGATTACCCACGATCGTTACTTCCTCGACCACGTCGCTGAGTGGATCGCGGAAGTCGATCGCGGCAAGCTCTACCCGTACGAGGGCAACTACTCGACGTACTTGGAGACGAAGGCTCAGCGTCTGAAGATTCAAGGTCAAAAGGATGCGAAGCTGCAAAAGCGGCTCAAGGATGAACTGGAGTGGGTGCGCTCGTCTGCTAAGGGACGGCAGGCGAAATCTAAGGCTCGTCTGCAGCGCTACGAGGAGATGGCTCGGGAAGCTGAGCAGATGCGCAAGCTTGACTTCGAAGAGATCCAGATTCCGCCAGGCCCGCGCCTGGGTAATGTGGTGATCAAGGCTGATTCGATCAAGAAGGGCTTTGGCGATCGCGTACTCATCGACGACTTGTCCTTCAACCTGCCTCCGAACGGCATCATTGGCATCATCGGTCCGAACGGCGTTGGTAAGACCACGCTGTTTAAGACGATCGTAGGCCTCGAACCGCTTGATGGCGGTGAGTTGAAGATCGGCGAGACCGTCAAGCTGTCCTACGTCGACCAGACCCGCGCGGGTATCGATCCGGATAAGACGCTGTGGGAAGTCGTCTCGGACGGCCTGGACTACATTCAGGTGGGCAAGGTGGAAATGCCCTCGCGTGCCTACGTGTCCGCGTTTGGCTTTAAGGGTGCTGATCAGCAGAAGAAGGCGGGAGTTCTTTCGGGTGGAGAACGCAACCGGCTCAACCTCGCGCTCACCCTCAAACAGGGCGGTAACGTGATCTTGCTCGATGAGCCGACCAACGATCTTGACGTCGAAACACTCGGCTCGCTCGAAAACGCGCTGCTGGAGTTCCCGGGCTGCGCCGTCGTCATCACCCACGACCGCTGGTTCCTTGACCGCGTCGCAACCCACATTCTGGCGTGGGAAGGCACGGAAGAAAACCCGGCGAACTGGTACTGGTTTGAAGGGAACTTCGAAGCCTACGAGAAGAACAAGGTCGAACGGCTCGGAGAGGAAGCAGCCCGCCCGAGTGCAATGACGTACCGCAAGTTCAAACGCGACTAACCCATACTCGACTAGCCCGTGGCGTCGTCGTCGGCTCCGTTGCCAGCGACGACGCCACGTTTGGCTTTCTACGTTCGCGTGGGGTTACTGAGCCTCGCGCGAACGCACCATTCCTTCCTGGGACATCGTGGCAACATGGCGGCCATCTTGGAAGAATTTCGCGAGTGAAAGCCCGCGCCCACCCTGAGCAGACGGGCTGGTGAGCTCGGCGAGCACCCATTCAGACATGTCGATATCACGATGCCACCAGATCGCGTGATCGAGGGTAGCGAGCGACAGGTTGCGGCTCGTCCAATACATGCCGTGCTGGCGCAGGATCGGTTCGAGCATGAACTGATCGGAACTGTACGCCAAGATCGCACGGTGCAACAGTTGAGGGGCGTCCGCGGGCATACGATTGCGCAGCCGGAACCAGATGAGAGTCGGCTCGTTCGTGATCGGCACGGGCTTAAGCCAGATCGCTCCGCCCACGTGGCGCATGTCGATAGCGTTCGTGGAACTCATCGCTTTTGCTGCCGGGTGGTCAAAACTGGCGAAGAACGCGGCAGAAGATTCGAGCGATTCTGGAGCCGGCGCTGCTGGTTGGGGAGTTTCATGCTCCACACCGGGTTGGGATTCTTGGAACGACGCGCGGGCAGTCAGAATCGTTTTCCCGTTTTGTGAAGCGAACACGCGCCGGGTTGAAAACGACCGCCCGTCAAGTATTTCTTCCACATCGAAATGAGTGGGCGTATCGAGATCACCAGGCCGCAAAAAAGCTGCCGTGATCGAATGGATCTGGCGCTCCGCGTATTCGTCGGCAACTGTTGCACGCGCTGCCACAACCGCCTGCGCAAACACCTGCCCGCCGTATACTCGGCCCGATATTTGGTGCAGGTTCGAACCCACGTAACTACCGGGTTCTCTTTCTTGCATACGAAGAGTATTGAGCACGGACGAGAGCGGCTCATCAGACGTTTGAGGGACTGGGAGATAGGCCATGACGAACTTTCCACGTTAAGATTTATGTCTTTATCCATCCATCCTATCGCTGGCATGAGCAGGCGTTGCAAAGTATGAAATAGATTTCAAAACAAAGGGTAGGTCTGGCACACTAGGAGGAGACTAAAGTGAAGGAGATGCAATGACGCACGGCATGATCAGCCGAGATCTCATTGAGGCCTTAGCCGATAGTTACGGTGTGGCAACCAGCTACTGGGATTTCGATGGGAACCATGTCAAAGTCTCTAACGCCACGCTAGTCGCCGTTCTCACCGCCATGGGAGTTGATGCTTCCAGTGATGAAAGTATTGAACACGCACTGCAAGCACGCGCGGAAAAGGAATGGCGCAGCGTACTGCCAACCTGTACGGTAGCGCGAGATGATCAGGAAACACCGTTCCAGGTACACGTGCCTCACGGATGTCCGATCCAAGTCGACGTCGTCACTGAAACAGACACTTTCCCGACCCGGCAAATCGACGACTACGCGGCCCCCCGCTACATTGACGGCACACTCATCGGCCAAGCCTCCTTCGTCTTGCCGGCAGGGCTTCCGCTCGGCTACCACAGTTTGCGGGCGCGGATCGACGACGCCGGAGTCGTCACCGAAGCATCTGCCACACTGATCGTCACACCCGGCAGACTCGAGACCTTTGACAGGGCCGCAGGGCGCTCGTGGGGGATGATGGCCCAACTGTATTCCACACGCTCGCGAGATTCGTGGGGTGTTGGCGACACCGCGGATCTTGCTGAAATGGGATCGCTTTTCGGGGATATGGGTGCTGATTTCCTGCTGGTGAACCCGCTTCACGCCGCAGAACCTGTGGAGCCGATGTCACCGTCGCCGTACTTGCCCGTCACGCGCAGGTTTTTTAACCCGCTGTACATTCGCCCGGAAGATATTCGCGAAGTAGGCTACATGTCTGGCCCGCAGCGTTCGCTTGTCACATGGGCGGGCGAAAACGTGAAGAAGATGTCGCTGGAAAACCATCCCATTGACCGCGACGCCGTATGGAAGGCCAAGCGTGAAGCCTTAGAAGTCATTTACGCTGCCGGCCGCTCTCAAATGAGGCAGCGGAGCTTCGAGCGCTTCCGCAAACTTGAAGGCCAGGGCCTCGAAGATTTTGCACTGTGGTGTGCACTGTACGAAAAGTACCACGGAGTTTTACCTGCGAAACTTCAGGACATCGATTCCCCGTACGTGGCCCGTGAACGCCGCGAGCTGCAGGATCGCATAGATTTTTGGGCCTGGCTGCAGTGGATCATGGACGAACAGCTCCGTGATGCTCAAGCCGAATCGCAGGCGGCTGGTATGCGCATTGGCATCGCACACGACTTGGCCGTGGGAGTGCATCCGCGTGGAGCTGACGTGTGGATGATGCCCGACGCGTTTGCAACCGGGATCGGCGTGGGCGCACCACCGGACATGTATAACCAGCAGGGTCAGAACTGGAGTCAGCCGCCTTGGCGTCCCGACACCCTCGAAGAGCTGGCATATGAGCCGCTGCGCAGTATGGCACGTACTGTCATGCGCCACTCGGGGCTCCTGCGAGTGGATCACATTATGGGGCTGTTCCGTCTGTGGTGGATTCCCGAGGGCATGTCACCTACGGAAGGCACGTATGTACGTTTTAATCATGAGGCGATGGTCGGCGTGCTCCTGCTCGAGGCGCACCTTGCCGGTGTCGTCGTCGTTGGTGAAGACCTCGGAACTGTGGAGCCGTGGGTGCGCGACTACCTGAGCGAACGAGGAATCTTCGGCACCTCCGTGTTCTGGTTCGAAAAAGACTACGCAGGTTGGCCGATCCACCCCGAACAGTACCGAAAAGACGTGCTCGTTTCCGTCGACACCCACGACCTTCCTCCGGCTGCAGGCTACCTCGCCGGTGAACATGTTGATTTGCGGGAAAGCTTGGGGCTGCTCGTCAGGCCGGTGGAACAGGTTCGAGCCGACGCCGTCGAAGAACGCGATCGGGCTTTACAACGTCTGCGCGAGCACGGCTTGATCGGGGAAAATCCGTCTGAACGTGAAATCGTGGAGGCGATGCACCGGTATGTGGCTCGCACGCAGGCTCCGATGATCCAAGTCTCGCTTGTCAATGCGGTTGGGGAGCGGCGCACACAGAACCAGCCGGGAACAGATCAGGAATATCCGAACTGGAAGATACCGCTCGCGGACGGCACAGAGCAGGTCGTGCTCGTGGAGGATCTCGAGAAGAATCCTCGCCTCGTATCCCTGATCAGTGCACTGACTGAGGAAATCGACGCGAACCAGCACTAAACTGGATAATGTGAACGCAGTACAGGTATCGGTGGACATCGGCGGGCTTCTCGCCGCTCTGGGTGGAGCCGAGAACATCCGCTCAGTCGAGGGCGCGCTATCGCGTATCCGGGTGGGTCTACACGATAAGAACCTGGTTGACGGCGAAGCGTTACGAGAACTTGGGGTGATCGGCGTCGTGCTCCAACACGATGCGGTGCAAGTAATTCTTGGCGCGGGTGCGGAGCAGACAGCCGTTGAACTTGCCAAGTGCGTATCACAACTGCCGTCCTAGGCGGAAAGCCCGTTACAGTCGGTGATCGTACATTCCAATCGCCTGCATGAGCGCAAACATCGTCACTGGGCCAACAAACGTGAAGCCACGGTGTTTCAGCTCTTTCGCAAGTGCTGACGACTCGGCTGACTGGCCTGCCTCCGGGCCGGGCTCGTACGGATTGTCAGGTGCGAACGACCACACGAGCTCACCGAGGTCAACCCCGGAAGCTTCCAGCGCCACGGTTGCGCGGGCGTTGGTGATTGCTGCCCGGATTTTGCGTTCGTTTCGAATAATGCCCGGGTTGTCGAGTAGGCGTGCGACGTCGTCGTCAGTGAACTCTGCGATAATGTGCGGGTCGAAACCAGCGAAAGCCTCGCGAAAAGCCGGCCGTTTTCGTAGCACGGTTTCCCACGAGAGCCCGGATTGGAATCCCTCGAGCACGATGAGCTCAAAGATCTGCTGGGAATCGCTGGTGGGAAAGCCCCATTCGGTGTCGTAATAGTCGCGTAACAGGTCGGACTGCTGTGCCCACCGCGGGCGAGGGGGAGCATCCGGCCGATCCTCTTCATGAATGTCTGAAATCGTCATGAGGTCATCGTACGCGGGCGCATCCAAGCCCGACTGCGAGAATCGGGGACATGTGGATAGCGCCCGCGTATGACGACCAGTGGAAAACTTTCTAGCGGCTTAGGCGGGCTAGTCGGCGACGATCACGTGCAAAATACGCGGACCGTGCACCCCTTCCACACGGTTAAGCTCGATATCCGACGTGGCCGACGGCCCAGACACGTAGGTCAGCGGCTGGCCCTCCAAGATAGCCGGCTTGAGGCGGGTCATCGCCTCCGGCAAGTCGGTCACCACCTGATCTTTACGAACCACGCACACGTGCACGTCCGGCACCAGCGTGAGTGCGCGCCTGCCCTGATCGGGCCGGTGATCCATGACGAACGTGCCCGTCTCCGCGATACCGAGAGCAGCGGCGGTGACCACCGCATCGATCTCGTTGAGCTCACGGGCGGTCAGCCCATCGTCGTCGTGAATGGTGATCCCGGCGTCGGCAATGGCCTCGCGCCACGAAGGCTCAAGCCCCGCGGGCAACACCACGGATTCGGCACCAGCAAGGCGGAGGTGGCGAACCACGGCCTCGGGCACATCGTCAGCCTGTACTTCCTCGACCTCGGCCCGGTAATCAGCAACCCGTTCCAAGAACAGTTCCACGACGTTCGACACGTCAGTGGGCAGGCCGTACTCCCAGTCCACCGGGGTTTCTTCCGGATCAGGATCCGTGACATCCGCGAGCGCGGCGTCAATACGGGCGAAAATTTCTTCGCGAGCTCCCATTACTCCTCCTCGTCTTTCGCCGGGACATCGTGGCCGCCAGCGTGATCGCCAGATGGGCGCGCATCCCACTCGTGTCTAAACGACTTGGGGATCATCGGCACGTCACGTGCCCGTAGCCAGCGGTTCGCACCGGGGATTGGCCAGTCGCCGATCTTGTCGAAGAGCTTCGAGCCGACTGAACTGGCTGCGCTCGTGAGTTTGCCGGCAAGTTCGAGGTTTTTGCCGCTGGAAAGCGCCCAGCCGCCGACTTCCATGAGTGCCGGCTCAATATGCAGCCCTCCCTCTTCTTTCTTCGCCTGCACAGCCTTATGGCGTAGGTAGACCAAGATCTTCGAGATCGGGATTTTAACCGGGCACACGTCGTCGCACGCCCCGCACAGGGTGGATGCGAACGGCAGCGACTTGTCGATCTCCGATTCCATGCCGCGCAGCTGCGGGTTGAGGATCGCGCCGATCGGGCCGGGGTAGACCGATCCGTAGGCTCCGCCGCCCACCTTTTCGTACACCGGGCAAATGTTCAAGCATGCCGAACAGCGGATACACCGCAGTGCTGCGCGCCCCACCTCGTCCTTGAGGACGTTCGTACGCCCGTTGTCCATGAGCACGATGTGGACGTTTTGTGGGCCGTCGCCATCGGGGGACGGGCCTGTCCACAGCGACGTGTACGGCGCCATACGCTCACCTGTTGACGAGCGTGGCAGCAACTGGAGGAACACTTCCAGATCTTCCACTTTGGGAAGCAGCTTCTCGATCCCCACGCATGAAATCAGCGTTTCGGGCAGGGTCAGGTTCATCCGCCCGTTGCCCTCGGATTCGACGACGACGAGCGATCCGGTTTCCGCAATCGCGAAGTTCGCGCCCGAGATGCCGACCTTGGTGCGCAGGAACTTGTTGCGCAGGTGCGTGCGGGCGGCGCCGGCGAGTTCTGCCGGGTCGTCGCTGAGATCCTCGGGGGCGGGCGTGCCGTATAGACCCATTTCGCGCAGGAAGATTTCCCGCACTTCGCTCCTATTACGGTGGATCGCCGGCACCAGGATGTGGCTGGGGCGATCGTGGCCGAGCTGGACGATCAGTTCAGCAAGGTCGGTTTCCCATGCCGCGATGCGTTCGGCCTCGAGCGCCTCGTTCAGGTTTATTTCCTGGGTGACCATGGATTTGACCTTGGTCACCTCGGTTTCGCCGGTTTGCTTGACGAGGTCGATGACGATCCTGTTTGCTTCTTCGGCGTCGCGCGCCCAGTGCACCACAGCACCAGCGGCGGTGGCGTTCTTTTCGAACTGTTCGAGGTAGTAACGCAAGTGCCTGCCCACGCGCGTCTTAATCGCTTCGCCCGCGCGGCGGATCTCCTGCCAGTTATCGAGTTCAGCGACGACGTTCGCGCGCTTGGCCCGAATCGTATGAGTGGCATGGTGGAGATTCTTGCGCTGGGTCGGATTAGCCAGCTGAACCACGGCTCCCTTGGGGAACGGTGGCGAATCAATGAGGTCGCCTGGTGGGGGAGCTGGTGTAAGTCGTTCTTGTGTTTGGCTCATCGGTTCATACCTCCTGCGTATGCCGGGGTTTTCACACTGGCAAGAATTTCGGCGATGTGGATGGGCTGCGGGGCTGAACCGCGGCGCTTGAGCACGCCGCCAAAATTGAGCAGGCATCCGGTATCGCCGGTGGCGACGTAGTCAACATTCGTGGATTCGATGTGATCGGCCTTGTCGTTGGCCATCGCGATCGACACGTCAGAGTTCTTGAGCGAGAACGTGCCTCCGAAACCGCAGCACTGGGTCTTTTCGGGAAGCTCCACGTAACGCAAGCCTTCAACACCGCGAAGCAAATCCTCGGCCCGTTCCCCAATCTGTGCCACTCGCAAGGAGTGGCAGTTGGGATGGTAGGTAACCGAGTGTGGGAAGTAGGCCCCGACGTCGGTGGTTCCCAACACGTCAACGATGAACTCGCTGATGTCATAGACGCGAGGCATGAGGCTGTCCACTCGTGAGCCGAGCGCGGCGTCGTCGGCCCACGTGGTGAGCATCGGGAACTGCTCGCGTACGCTTCCCACACACGAGCCGGACGGCGCCACGATGTACTCGTAGGGCTCGAACGCCTCAAGGAAGGGCGTGACTGTGGCTAGCCCCTTGTCGAAATAACCGGAATTGGTGAACATCTGGCCGCAACAGGTTTGTTCACGCGGGAACACAACTCGGCACCCTAGCCGCTCAAGCAACACGGTGGTCGCTTTCAGGATGCGCTGCCCAATGATGTCGTTAATACACGTAGCAAACAAGGCCACTGTTTTAGGTGCTGCCGCACCTTGCTTGGACGTCATAGGTTTCCTTTCTTTACCAAACTTAAAGTTATGCCGGGATCATCCACGTGAGCGGGCCGGTTGCCTGCAAGCCGACGAGCAGGCACATGGCCACGATGAACAGCGCGGACCACGGGGCGGCCTTGCGCAAGATCTCCGGCTCCTTGCCGCTTTCCGGCATCGCGCCTGCTGCGATCGCAAGGTTTTGCGGGCTGATCATCTTGCCAGCCGCACCTCCGGCCGTGTTCGCAGCAACCAAGAGGTTTTCGTTGACGCCGATCTGGTTGGCAGCCGCCTGCTGCAAGTTGGAGAACAGGGCGGTGGTAGACGTGCCCGAGCCCGTGACAGCTCCGCCGATCCATCCCAGCAGGGGAGCGAGGAACGGGAAGATCTTGCCCGCACCCGCGATGAACGTGCCAATCGTGAGGGTCTGCCCCGAAATATTCATGATGTAGGCAAGGGCGAGCACGGCGCCGATGGTGACGAACGTCCAACGCAACTTGTACAGCTGCTGGCCAAACACGCCCAGCGTTTTCTTCATGCCCATCCCGTAAATAAGCCCAACCGCGATACCGGTGATCAAGAGGATCGTTCCCGGCGAGCTCAACCACTGGAAGTTGTAAACCACTGAGGAGGACGGTTCGCCGTGCGCGTTGAGAACCTGGGCGACGCCGTCGTTGGAAAGAAGCGGCCACTCGATGAGAATATTCGTGGAAGCCAGCCAATTCTTGACAGGCGTGACCAGCTGCGTGACACCGAAGACCACGATAATGAGCACGTAGGGGAAGAGCGCCCAGGTGACTTCTGAGCGGGTAACTTTTTCTTTGGGCAGCTGCGCGGCGTCCTTGCCGGTGACCCGCTGGAGTGCAGCTTCGGCGCCCTTCGGTTTCCAGATGAACAGCATGCCGACGCCGATTGCCAGGCTTCCAAGTCCTGCCACCATGTTGACCAGTCCGGGTGCGCCGAACTTCGCCGAAGCGATCGTGAGCGCCGCAAAAGATGCGCCTAGAACGAGGGCGAGCGGCCAGACTTCCTTCAGGCCCTTGACCCCGTCCATGATGGCCAACATGAGGAACGGAACGAGCCCGACCAGGGTTCCGGTGATCATCGTGACGGTGAACGACATGTTGCCCAAGTCGATACCGGTGAGATTCGCACCCGTGATGACCGGAGTGGCCATCGCGCCGAACGGCACGGCCATCGTGTTACCTACAAGGGCAATAATCGCGGCCTTAACCGGCGGGAAACCAAGCGCAATCAGCATCGCCACCACAATGGCAATCGGTGCCCCGAATCCGGCGAGCGCCTCCAAGAGCGAGCAGAAGCTAAACGCGATGAGAAGCCCGAGAACCCGCGGATCGAAGGAGATCGCATTAAAGGTTTTCATCAGGTCATCGTGATGCCCTGAAGCCACCGTGAGTTCGAAATAGAAAATCGCGGTGAGCACGATCCACGTGATAGGGAAAATACCGAACAGTGCGCCGTGCAATCCGGACGATACTGCCATTCCTGCCGGCATGTTGTAGCCGAATATCGCCACAGCCAACGCAACGCCCACACCGATCAACCCAGCCCAGTGCGCTTTCATACGAACCACGCCAATGAGCACGAAGACCGCGAGTAACGGAAGGATGGCAACTAGCGCCGATGCCGCAAGATTATCCGCGATCGGCGCCAATTCGGGCTGATACATAGTGTTTTACCTATCTACGTTGATGAGAGACGAGGACACGCAAACAAAAGCGTACGAAAACGTGCGCTTTCCTTGTGTGTCAAAATGCCGCGCTACCAGTATAAACGCTTAGGTGCGCGCTCGCGAATCGCTCGCGTTGGCGAGCGTGGGTTCGATCAGCCACAATGGGGGCATGAGTGAAAAAGTTAGCTTTTGGTTCGACCCTTCGTGTCCATGGACGTGGATTACGTCCCGGTGGCTTGTTGACGTAGCGCGCCAGCGCGATCTTGACGTGACGTGGAAACCGTTTTCCCTGTTCGAGCTGAACCGCGATCAAGAGCTTCCGGAGAAGTACCGAGCACATATTGACAAGATTCGTAACTGGGGCCGGATCTCCATGGCAGTTGCCGTAGAAGCTCCAGACAAGCTTGGTGATTTTTACACCGCGATTGGCACGCGGGCACATAACGACGGCGAGCCACAGACGAACGAGACGATCCTCGCGGCACTCGCCGACGTCGGCCTTGACGCAAAACTGCTTGAGCAGGCCGAGGCCGGCCAGTACGACGACGCCGTCGCCGCGAGCACACAAGAAGCACTCGACCTGGTGGGCGACGACGTCGGCGTGCCCATCATCCAAGCGGGCGGAACCGCGTTCTTTGGCCCGGTCATGTCGCCGGCTCCAAAGGGCGAGGCAGCGCTCAAAGCGTGGGACGGAACGTTGGCACTCGCACAGACGAAAGGCTTCTTCGAGCTCAAGCGCTCACGCGACGTTGGTCCGATCTTCGACTAGCGCTTAACCGCTTCGGACCCGATGGTGGTCTGGACGCTAGCGTTTGAGTGCGTGGAGGTGGCCGTCGTCGCCCTGTTCGATTTTGACGGGTTCTTCTTTATGGCCAAACGGTAGGAGTGCCACAATGCCGACGACGAGCGCGCGCCACACTAGGCCGAACAGCGCGGAATATGCGGTGTCGATGAGCCAGGCGAAGAACCCGGTCGCGCCGAGCGCATTCGTGATCGCGTGACCCAGTTCGAGCGGGCCAGCCCACACCAGCTCGTCAAGTCCAACAAGCACGATGTGCCCGCCAACCCACAACATGGCGACAGTACCCACCGCGGTGATCGCGCTCATGAGTTTCGGCATCGCAGCAAACAGGCCTCGGCCAAAGGCAGCGACGGCGCTGTTGCGTTTCTTCGCAAGCCACACCCCGACGTCGTCCATCTTCACCAAGATCGCAACCACGCCGTAAACGAGCACGGTAATCCCAATCGCCACCAAGATGAGAATCACCGCCCGCATCCACAACACTTCGTCAGCAACCTCGTTGAGCGAGATCACCATGATCTCAGCCGACAGGATGAAATCCGTGGTGGTGGCTTCTTTGACGATGCGGTCTTCGGCCTCGGGGCCTTGCACAGCGGCCGGGGCGTCCTTCTTAGTTTCGCCGCCGCGGCGTAGCTTGTCGATGACCTTGTGTGCCCCCTCATAGGCCAGGTAGGTGCCACCTAGCATAAGTAACGGTGTGAGGAGCCAGGGCGCGAACTGAGACAGCAGCAACGCCACAGGCACAATAAACACCAGCTTGTTGCGCAGCGAGCCGACGAAAATTCGCTTGATGATCGGCAACTCACGCGAGGGACTGAGCCCGTCCACGTATTGCGGGGTGACCGCCGTATCGTCAATAACGACGCCGATCGCTTTCGACCCGGCCTTAGCAGCACCGGCCGCGATGTCATCAAGTGACGCCGCGGCAACCCGTGCCAGCGCGGCGATGTCGTCTAACAGCGCGAGAAGTCCGCTTGCCATGGGGGCCCTTTCAACAAACTGTTGCCGGAGATCGGCGTGCTACCAGATCCGTACCCGCTCGGCAGGATCCAACCACAGGGCGTCACCTTCCTGAACCTCGAAGGCCTCGTGGAAAGCATCGACGTTCTTGACCACACCATTACAGCGGAACTCTGCAGGGGAGTGCGGGTCAACTGCCAGTAGCTGGACCGCGATCTCATCACGGCGCTTCGACTGCCAGATCCGTGCCCAGTTCAAGAACACACGCTGAATACCCGTGTATCCCGCGATAACCGGCGCGTCAGCAGCGCCGTCGTGACCTTCCCTTTTCATCGCGATGTCATAAGCTTTCAACGCGATCGAGAGCCCACCCAGGTCACCGATGTTCTCACCTAGCGTGAACTCGCCATTGACGCGATGCTCACTGCCAGCGAGCTGGGCCGGAGTGTACTCGTTGTACTGGCCAACCAGAGCACCGGTACGCTTGTCGAACTCGGTTCGATCTTCGTCCGTCCACCAATTGTTTAGCCGGCCCTCGCCGTCGTACTTCGACCCCTGATCGTCAAAGCCGTGGCCGATCTCGTGACCGATCACCGCGCCGATCCCACCATAGTTGTAGGCCGGATCCGTATCGGCGTCGAAAAACGGCGGCTGCAAAATAGCTGCGGGGAAGACGATCTCGTTGGCCACCGGGTTGTAGTAGGCGTTGACGGTCTGCGGATTCATAAACCATTCGCCACGATCAACCTTGGTACCCAGTTTGGCAATGTTGCGATCGTGCTCGAAGCGAGCCGCCCGGCGAATATTGCTCATCAGAGCATCGGTGATCTTCAGGGCCGAGTAGTCACGCCACTTATTCGGATAGCCGATCTTGGTCACGGTGGTATCCAGTTTGGCGAGCGCCTTGGTCTTCGTCTCTTCCGTCATCCAGTCCAGGTTCGTGATCGACTCGCGATAGGCCTCAATCAGATCAGCGACCAGCTGCTCCATCTTTTCCTTGTGCGACGGCGGGAAGTGCCGCTCCACGTAGATCTGCCCCACGGCCTCGCCAAGCACAGAGTTAACGAGCGACACTCCGCGCTTCCAGCGATCGCGCTGCACCTGCGTACCAGAGAGCACCTTGCCGTAAAAATTGAAGTGGGTAGCCACGATGTCGTCGCTCAGATACGGCGCCCGTGCCAACACGACCTGCCAGCGCAAATAAGCCTTCAACTGCGCGAGATCGGCCTCCTGCCATTCCTTACCGAAACCAGCTAGCGCGTCCGGGTTCATGACGATAAACTCCGGCGCATTGGACGGCCACAGATCCATCGCATCGAGGGCGGCATCCCAGTCGAAACCGGGAGCCGTTTCCTTCAGTTCGCTCCACGTCATGACGTTGTTCGTCTTATCGGCGTCGCGCGAATCAACAACGCTCATGTGATGCGAAGCGAGCTTGGTTTCAAAGTCAAGAATCATCTCAGCCGCCGTTTTGGCAGCCGAATCGTCCTCGCCCACAGCGAGCGAAAACAGCGTAGGAATGAACTCACGGTACGCGTCGAGGATCTCCGCATAGGTGGGATCACGGTAGTAGGCCTCATCCGGAAGTCCCAGGCCAGACTGGTACAGCCAGGGAATATAGGCGTGCGGATCGTTGCGATCTGCCTCAATACTCACGCCAAATGGCATGGTCACGCCGGTTGCGTAGAGCTGGCCAACCACAATCTCAAGATCGTCCTTGTCACGCGCCTGGAAAATCAGATCAAAATCCTGCCGCAACGAAGCATTGCCAAGCCCGTTAATCCGCCCTTCGTCCATGAAAGACTCGTACAGGTTAGCGATCTTCTCTTCGTTCGTGCCTTCGTACGCGCCGGGATTCTCGGACACGTTCTGTGCCACTTCAACCAAAATATCGCGCACGTCGCGTTCAGCCTGCAAGTGAAGATCCATGAAACCGCCGGTGGATGCCTGATCGGCGGGGATCTCCGTTTCTTCTAACCACGTGCCGTTCACGTGCCGGAACAGGTCATCCTGCGGGCGCACGCCATGGTCAAGGCCGTCGATGATCTCACGAGTAGTGTTGTCAAACTCCATGTACCAATTCTATTAGGCATTCGCCGCTTCTTCGAATCCTCCTGCACGCCCGCTCGGCGGCGCCTATAATCAGGACTATGCGCATCCATATTGCCGCTGATCACGCGGGATTTGAACTTCGAGAACACCTCATCGCACACCTGAGCGCCGCTGGCCACGACGTCGTCGACCACGGCTACAAAGAATACGACGCTCTGGACGCCTACCCTCCAGTATGCTTCGCAGCCGCCGAAGGTGTTGCAGCAGAACCAGGTTCGCTGGGGATCGTCATCGGCGGATCCGGCAACGGCGAACAAATGGCCGCGAACCTCGTGCCCGGGATCCGTGCCGCACTCGCATGGAGCGAGGCCACCGCTGAACTCGCCCGCTCCCACAATGACGCGAACGTTATCTCGCTTGGCGCCCGCCAGCACACGCTGGACGAGGCCACCCGCTTCGTCGACATTTTCATTGCAACCGGCTACGATCCAGACTCGCGTCACCAGTCGCGCATCGACATGCTCACGGCGTACGAAAACGGCCAGCGCGAGTTCTAATCACACTGGCCGAATCTCGTTGGCACACGGCGGAGCTTGCGGGCGCCCGTTAGTTGTGCGAGCGGGTCGTTAGATATAGATTGCCGGGTCGATGAGCGGCTCGGTCGCGCCCTTCTTTTCCCGGTTCTTCGCCGGCACCCCGACTGCGATGTTATTGGACGGCACGTCTTTAACCACGACGGCGTTCGCGCCGATCCCGACGTCGTCGCCAATCGTAATCGGACCAAGAACTTTCGCACCCGAACCGATCGTTACCCGGCTGCCAACCGTCGGATGGCGCTTGCCCGGGTTCGTGGATGTGCCGCCGAGCGTGGTGCCGTGGAAGATGACGACGTCGTCGCCAACCTCCGCGGTTTCCCCGATGACGACCCCCATGCCGTGGTCGATGAAAAGCCTGCGCCCAAGCGTGGCACCCGGGTGAATCTCCACGCCGGTCAGCCCGCGTACCACCTGTGAGAGCAAACGGGCGGGCAGTTTGAGCCGGGAATCCTTATTCCACATCGCGTGTGCCACCCGGTATGCCCATACGGCATGCACACCCGGATACGTCAGAAAAACTTCCAACCGGTTGCGGGCGGCCGGGTCGTTGTCCACGGCCGCCTGCAGATCCTCGCGCATCTTGTCGATAATCCCGGCTTCCATTTAGTCGACCAGCCCTTCGAACAGCGGGGTCGACAGGTAGCGTTCGCCAAAATCGGGGATGATGACCACGATGTTCTTACCCGCGAACTCTTCACGCGCGGCGAGCTCGCTTGCCGCCTTGAGAGCCGCGCCGCCGGAGATACCCACGAGCAGCCCTTCTTGGTGGGCGGTGCGCCGGGCGGTGTCGATGGCGTCCGCCGTCGGGACTGCGATCACCTCGTCGTAAAGCTCGGTGTCGAGCACCTCGGGAACGAAGTTCGCGCCGATGCCTTGGATACCGTGCGGGCCGGCCGTGCCTTCGGACAGCAGCGGTGATTCTTTCGGCTCAACAGCAACCAGGTGCAGATCCGGGTTCTTCTCCTTAAGAAAGCCGCCAGCTCCCGTGAGCGTGCCGCCCGTTCCGATGCCGGAGACGAGCACGTCAACCTTGCCGTCGGTCGCTTCCCAGATTTCCGGGCCGGTGGTCGCCCGGTGCTTAGCCGGGTTTGCCTCGTTGGCAAACTGCGATGCGAGCAGGGAACCGGGGCGCTCCGCGGCAATCTCTTTCGCCCGGTCGATCGCCCCCTTCATCCCCTTGGCTGGATCGGTGAGCTCGAGCTGGGCGCCAAATCCGCGGAGCAGAGCCCGGCGTTCCTTCGACATGGAAGCGGGCATTGTCAACACAACCTCATAGCCGCGAGCTGCACCCACCCATGCCAGTGCGATACCGGTGTTTCCGGACGTCGCCTCAACGATCGTGCCACCCGGCTTGAGCACGCCTGCTTCTTCAGCGGCGTCAATAATGGCAACGCCCACCCGATCCTTGACCGAATTAGCTGGATTGTAGAACTCGAGCTTGGCGATCACGTTGGCGCCGCCTGGCGCTACGCGGTTAATCCGCACGAGGGGAGTGTTGCCGATGATCTGGGTGGCGTCTTGGTAGATGGTCATGTCTGTTTCCTTAAAGTTAGTAGTTTTAATTTGCAACGACGGCGCACGTGCCGCCTAAATTTTTTTTGCTCTTTAACGGCGAGCTCACCTAGGTGGCACACATGCGCGAGGGCACCAAACTACGGTCTGCCACCTCACAGACACATGCAGCAACACATCGAGGCGGTCATCGAGGTCATGGGATGCCGTCCTTTCCGATCGTTGCCTATCATCAACCGTGAGGATCGACTGCCGGTGCGAGCCAATCCATCGATGATTGATGTTTCAATAACTCTAAGCTAGCCGATTGTTTGGGCTGGGTCAATTCTGTTTACCATGTGGGAAACTTGCCCGCGGGAACCTCATGGATGACGGTTCCGACGTCGAGCGGTGCAGCGCCACCAGCGCTCAGTTGGGCGACCTCGGCGGCAAAAGCCTCCGGATCGGCCACTGCGACGTCGATCTCCACCGTCGTCACACCATAGTTGACGTCCACCACCTCGTAGCCGCGCCCGCGTAACTCTGCTTCAACTTTGCCGGCCAGCGCGTGGCGAGCAGTAATCCGCTGCTTGCGGTACACCTCTTGCTTGACGAGCCGGGCGTCAGAGAGCACTGCCCGCACTGAATCAGAATATGCGCGCACCAACCCGCCAGTACCGAGCAGGGTTCCACCGAAATAGCGCACGACGACGACCGACACGTCAGTCATATTGTGCCCAGTGAGCACGTCAAGCATCGGGCGGCCGGCCGTGCCCGACGGTTCGCCGTCGTCGGAAGAATTAAGAACCGCGTGCGTGTCCCGCTGCGAAACAACGTAGGCCGAACAGTGATGCCGTGCATCCGGGAACTCCGCCCGGGCATCAGCTAGGACCGCGCGGGCTTCCTCCACTGAAGAGACTCGACGAGCGATCGCAATGAAACGAGAACGCTTGATCTCTATCTCGGCACGGAGTTCTTTACGGGTGCGAAGGCGCAGGTCGGTCATAGCGCTATTATTGCAGTCAGCCCCGTGGGCACCCGGCCGATTGCGCGTGTTTCCGCACACAGTTCACCGCTTCAATGTGGCTTTACGCCGGGGCAGTGGGCTAGAATCGAACACTGTCTGCTCGGAGCGCGTGCTCCGGAAAACGCGTGACGCCAGGTTGGATGAAACCGTAACATCTGGCTCACATAAGGATTGAAAGGAGCGGTTGGATATGGCAGTTCCCAAGCGCAAGATGTCTCGCGCCAACACCCGCTCTCGCCGCTCCCAGTGGAAGGCAAAGCTTACCGAGCTTCAGCCGGTTCGCGCTGGTGGCGTTGAGAAGCGTATCCCGCGTCGCCTTGCGAAGGCGGCTCAGCGTGGTCTGATCGACCTCGACTAAGCATCGAGACTTGAAGGCGGAGGGCTCCTTGAGGGGCCCTCCGTTTTGCATTCCACGCCGCTGGCCGCGGCCGTAACTTGGTGACTTTGGTTGACGGCGCATTGCCTGGTAACTATAGTTGACATATGGAAGTAGTGGAAAGCGCTCTCAAACACGGTGTTCACCCTGATGATATTGAGCATGCATACCGCAACGCCATATTCGTTCACTTCGAGGATGGCTATCAAATGATTGTCGGTCCAAGTAGAAGTGGGCTCATGCTGGAAATCGCGCTCAACAACTCAAATCAGATATTTCACGCAATGAAAGCGCGCCCCAAGTACCTGAGAAAGTGATAGTAATGCGAACAAACGAAGAGATGCTCGAAGAAATCGAGACCGCGAATCAGGGCGAAGGCCCGGATCCGATGCATACCATCACGGATCCGGCGTTGATTGACGTGTATAAGGCTATCGTCGCTACGCGTGAAGCTGACAGAATGCTAGATGACGCCGTGTTGACCGCGCGAAAGTCAGGCGTCACATGGCAAGCTATCGGGGATGTTATCGGCATGACTCGCCAAGGCGCAATGAAACGCTGGGGGAGCGTAGCGTAAACTGGCGGGGATGAGTGCATTTTCTGGAATCTTCAAACGCGCGGGCGCAGGTGCGCCTCGCAGCGAACCGGTGCAACGGAGCGCGGTCGCTGAGATTCCATCTGCCTATGCGGATTTCGTCGGAGCAGCAAACTTCGAGTGTGCACCCCCGATGGTCCTCCACAATCTTTGCTTTCCAGGCACAGTCGAGGTGTTGTCCGATCCTGCCATTCCGGCGCGCTTGCTTGGCCTCGTACACGAATCGCTCGCGTGGGAACTTCGCGAGCCAGTTCCGGCGGGAACCACGGTGGAGGCAAACAGCCTCGTCACGCGTGTAGTGCGAGGCCGCGGCCTGACGATTGAGGTGACGTCCGCCGTCGTCTCCAATCACGGAGTGCACTACATCGAAAAGGCGGTCTATTTTTCTCGCAAACTGCTGCAAGGCACAGAGTTCGTTCGCGAACATCCGAGCGTGCCGACGGACTGGCAAGCTCCTGCCGTGCCTGACCTGCGAGCAGAGTTTGGTGTGAACGACGCCGGCTCGCTCGAACTTGGCCAGCTGCGGCCACGTGCACGCCACACGTTGACTGCCGACGCCGGGAGGCAATGGGCTCGAATCTCCGGAGACGCAAACCCGATTCACCTCAGCGCTATCGCCGCGCGCCCGTTTGGCTTCAAGAGCGCCATCGCTCACGGTATAGCGATTGAGGCGTGGGTCCACCACGAGCTAGGGATCGACGGCGCTAACCCTGCAAGCGGCGCCACTCGTTTCCGTGCACCAACCCGAATTCCAAATGAGATCGAACTCGTTGAACTTGAGCCGCATGCGTACGCCGTCGTTGAATCGCGCACTGGTCGCGATCTTGTGCATGTGCGAACCCGAACGAATGACCTCGGTACACAAACGCCTAGTACCGAGGCGCCTATTGAAACGCGGATTGATAGTACAGGCGGGTCGCCTGTTACTACACCGATTGTTATTCCGCGCTTCCAGGGGCGGATCAGTTCAACCGAGCTCGGTCGGGCGGTATTCAGCGCCGCGGCCGAAGGGGAAAAGGACGTGCTCGCCGCTATCAGCGCGGCACGCAACTGGCGTAAACAATACCGCGAGCCGGTGCGGCAAGTGTCCATTGTCGACGATCCGGCACGCGGTTCGGAGGTAGCACAACGCGGACTCGATTACATCGCGAATAACGTCACGCTTGCGGATGGCATACCGCTTGGGCAGATCGCGCCAACCTCTGGTGTCCCACTTGGTCTGCGCATCGTGGGAAGGCATATGCCACGCCGGGAGCTTGCGATTCCGTACGGCGGGAAAAGGCTGGAAGGTGAAGAACTTGACCGCCAACTGACGAGCTGGATTGCTGGCGGAATCCTCACGGCTACGGCTGGTGACAGGATTCGGCAGGTGGCGCGCAATCCGCAGTGGCTCAACCTTTCCGGTGCTACGTTCGGCGTGATTGGCGCGGGCGCTGAGCTTGCCCCGACGTCGTTCCTGCTCGACTACGGAGCGAAAGTCGCCGGGGTGATTCGACCAGGGTCCGCCCGGTTGCCATCGCTGACCGAAGTGGCACGTAACAGTGCCGGCACGCTTGATCTTTCTCCCGCGCAGGCGTCTGATGTCGTTGGGCAAACAGCGGCGGTAGCCGGATGGTTGATTGATAGGCGCCCTGACGTCGTCGTGGAAACGCTGTATGCGCCGGGCGTGGATTTCTTGCTGCTGGAAATGGGTGCGGATGTCATTATGGCGGCGCTCGCGGAGAACACGGATGCTATGCCGGCCTGGTACGGCACGCCTACGGACGCCTATCCGATTGGGGAGCGGCGCGAACGAGCTGGTGGTGTGGCGTATCGGCCGGGTAAGAGCGCGAAGCTGTGGCGTTCACGCGGCAGTGAGGCGATTGCTGACGGCGTGTATAACGGGATCGTCGACTTCCAAGGGCCGAACTATATTCTTGCTAAGCGGATCGGACGCTGGCGTGCGACCGTGCTGGCGGCTGCCGGGCGGCCGGTCTCGTTCAATATTGCGCCGATGGCTCGCACCGAGTCGGTGCTTATCTCTAAGACGCTCATTGCCACCTATCGCGGGCTCGACAAACTTGGCCTCGAGCCGCTGGATGCCGACACCGCCGCGGCGCTCATGGGCACGCTTCTTGTATGGGATTACCGCAACCAGCGAGAACCCGGCGCGAACTTCCTGACGGAAGCGGCTATCCCCAGCGGGCTGTGGAGCCAGGATGCAGCAGCGCAAGACGTGATGAAACGTGCAGTATTGCTGGGGAGCGGAGCGTTCCTCAGATAGCGCGAGGTAGTGCCGGTAGTGCGAGGCGGAGAGCCTGCGTGCATCAGGACATTCTGCGGCGAAATGTCCTATCGTGCGGGCTTGCAATGTAGCATCACTGGTATGCGTAAGATGATCACCGTGGCTGCCGTAGCTCTACTCCTAGCCGGTTGTACCTCCACGACTGGCGGGCAAATGCCAGGGTCCGAGGTGTCCGAAACGGGAACCACGCAAAGCCCGACACCGAGCGCTGAGGCGAGCTCGACGCCGTCGCCAACGCCCGAGCCCAGCGATGTACGTACATCCGACGACGGTGAAAACATCACCTATACGCTCGCAGGTGGCGACCTGGAACTGACGCTGCCGAACACGTGGTCCGACGTCGTCGAAAGTTCGCGATCTTTCCCGATTGCGGTGCGTAACCCGGAGGGGAGCCAGCGAGTCGTCGTCGCGGAAATCGGGCCAGCACGCCTCACCCCGGAAACTGAGCAGTATCGCGACCTTCTCGTGGAGCAGCTGAACGTGGACGACGGCGATGTGGCCTATCTCGGTTCACGCTATGCAGGAGATGGAGCTTACCCGGCGTTTGAGGTGGTGACCGATGAGTATGCTGCGTGGATTTTCCTGGTGACTGCCGATGAGCGTCAGTTTGAACTCACGGTGAAAGCGGATACTTACGGGCAGTTGAGCGAAGCGCTGGAGTTTGTGAAGTCGTTGAGGAATACGACCGGGCTCGAGAAACAGAGCTAAGCGGGCAAGTATAGGGCGACGCCGCTAAGAAGCCGGTAGAAAAATGGTGCGCCTATTGTCAGTGATCGCTTCGCCGGAGGGGCAAGAGGCTCAGCAGGTTACTCGTTCGTGCCATTCATCGAGCAGCATCTGATTCCGTTGGCAGAAGCAATTAAGTAGGTTCTTCGTGGCGGTAATGATCCGACGACGTCGCATTGCGCGCCGACGTGAGTTTGTTTCAATACCACTCCTGTCGACTTATTGTTAGCTGGACGTGTCATTGTGTGGGGTGTTTGCGGTCTGCCGTCAATTAGGCAATCTTAACTGATAGAGCAATGCAGGCTACTTACGCTACCGCGCTTAGAACACAAATGCGATATGTCGCATAGCTTGCATTTAGATTTAGTTCGGCGCATGGGGCAGTGTCGTATGTCATACTTCTTGCATTCTTTCTGGAGTGAGAACGTAGTAAGCGCGTTGGGAGGCCCTGTGGGAATTGGGATTTCTCTGGGATGGGCAGCTTGGCGCTGTCGAGGTGAACTGTGAGCGGACAACGGATTGGAACGAGCAAGGGGCGAACGGCTATCGCATACGGGGCGGTATTCGTTTGCACTCTACTGATCGCGAGGTTGATTGATGACCTGGCGCGGCATGGGACCCTTTTCCACAAAGATTCCTGGTTCACCGTAAGTGATTGGATCACTGCTATCGGTTTTGCGTTTATCGGTTGTTATGCCTACTGGTATAGAACGCAGCAATGAGACCTGAGTCCTTATCTAGCCACTTCGTTTTAGTGCTTGCCGTTCCCGGGGTACCCGTTGCGCTCGCGGGGTAGACAATTCGCCGGACTTGGTACCCCGAGAAGCAAATGTGTACCCCGGGAATGCCGACTGTGAAAAATGGTGTCTGGCGTTGCTATTGCCTTGAGTCGTCGTGGAGCGGGTGACGGGAATCGAACCCGCACTATCTGCTTGGAAGGCAGAGGCTCTACCATTGAGCTACACCCGCACGTGTCAGCCATGCGTATCGCTGACCAACCGAGTTTAACAAGAAAGACGTGCGAAAAGAAAAGCGGAGTCTGTGATGTGTCCCTTATTACGGTTGCCCGGATTCGTTTCTTTTGGCGGCTTCAACTAATATGACGTAAGACCGGGGCGTGGCGCAGCTTGGTAGCGCACCTGCTTTGGGAGCAGGGGGTCGCAGGTTCAAATCCTGTCGCCCCGACAGCGAACGATCTCGCGGCGCGGATAGTCCAGCGCCGCGAGATTCTTCGTCTCAGTCGGTAATCCGCCGCGGGTCTATAGGCCATAAGTGCCCAAGTAGACAAAAAGAGGGGTTGTGACCCGTATTCGAGTCACAACCCCTTGCTGTATCGGGCATCTAGGTTATCCTCCAAATTATTCCTATCTGCCCGGTGCGATTCGGCTACCACCCCTTACCGGCTGGTGAGCGTTGCCTGACCGGCAAGGCCACCCCTCGCAGGGTAGTAGTGGTGGCAGCCGAATCGCGTGGTCACATTCAGGCCTTCAAGGATCAGGCCTGCTGCTGTGCAGCCTCGCGACGCCGCTTGAGTTCAGCAACGTTGGCGGCGATGCGTCCCTTCTTGAGCGGGTACAGGAAGACCAGTGCCAGTCCAACGAGCACGCACGCAATACCTGGTACGAGGTTGGCGAGCATGTAGATCGAGTCCACGACCTCTGGTGCCTGTTGCCCGCCAGCGGCGGCAACATCTTGATCGAAGCCGACTGCACTAAGAGCCCAGCCAGCAAGGCCGCCAGCGAGTGCCTGGCCGAGCTTGCGAGCCCACGAGTACACGGAGTACACGGTGGCGTCGTCGCGGTTTCCAGTGCGAACTTCCTGGTCGTCAATCACGTCCGTGATGAACGCCCACACAAGGAAGTTGAATGTGGAGATGCAGAACATTGCAACAGCGTAGAAAACGATCCACATGTAAGGCGCATCGGACGAAATCTTCAACGCCCACGCGGCAATCAGGACGATGCCACCGAAGAGCATGGCAACTGCACCGGTTTCAGCCTTACCGAACCTCGCTGCAAGCCAGGGTGCCAACACGATGAGCACGAAGGCCGGAAGCGTGCCGGCAGTTGTTGCTATGGATTGGAGCTTGCCGTTACCGAAGTAGTTGAGCATGAGGTAGGGCAGCATCTGGCCGAGGAACAGGTTGCCAAGCAGGAGAAGCAGGGCAGCGACGATCAGGCCGCCGAGTGCCCGGTTGGTGAACACGGCCTTGAGCATTGCGCCAATGCCAGGGCCTTTAGCGTCCGAGCTCGTGTCTACAACAGGCTCCACGCGTTCTTCGACGTTGAGGAGCATCACCATGTAGCACACGATAGCGAGGATCGAGCAGACGCCTGCTGCGATTGTCATCCGTTGGCCGTCCATAACTGCAACGCCTTCAGCGTTCTCGGTCATGACGAAGGCCGGAACAGCTGCGTTGATGACGAGCATGGCGAGCTGTGCGCCGGTGGAACGGAACACGGACAGCTGCGCGCGGTCATCCGGATCATCGGAGATGACCGAGGCCATCGAACCGTAGGGGATGTTGACGATCGTGTAGGCGACCGAGCCCCACATGACGTAGCTGACGATCATCCACAGGAGTTTCATGTTGTAGTCGCTGAAATTACCAACGAAGGACTGGTACATGAGGAACGATGCGAGTGCAACCGGCACCGCCCCGTACTTGATCCAGCGCTTGAACTTCCAGCCGCGCCTCTTGACAGGCAGGCGGTCAACGATGATTCCGACGGCGACGTCGGTAAACCCGTCAACAATACGGGCGACGAGGAACAGTGTTCCGACGTGTGCAGGGTTGATTCCCACGACGTTCGTGTAGAACGTCATGAAGAAGACGGCTTGAAGCATGAAAGAGAAGTCGTTGCCGAAGTCACCGAACATGTAGCCGATCTTGTCCCTCATGCCGAAGGGACGAACCTTGCGTGGTGCAACAACGGGTGTGTTGCTGGGGGTTGCGTTCATTTTTCCTCCTTGTTCACATCGGCATTGATGTAAACCTGTGTGATGCGAGTGCGTATCGGCGTGCCCGTGCGGCGTTGCCGGGTGGATACACCGATAGCCCTGCAACTTATTGTGGAGTATTTAAGCGCACGGTGAAAGGGGTTGCCGTAAGTTGCAGAATGATACGTTAACCCTAGAGAAACGGGTCACATTCCGATAGAAATAGAGATGTGGGTCGATCCCCCACCCTGTAGCTCCCCGAGGAAGCTTGCGTGTGAAGCATGCCGCTAGGTGTAGCGCTTGGAACGACGACGCCTCCAGGGCACACGCTTTAACCGTTCGATCTGGCCGGGGCGCAGAAAGCAGGACGACCAAGCAAAGGAGCTTACATGCTAGCATTGCGTGACTCACTCTCTCGTAACTCCAAATGCCTTGATGGTGTTTGGGATTTCAAAGTAGACACTGATAATTCGGGTGTTGAGGAGCGGTGGTTTGATAAGCCGCTTACCGATACCCGGTCGATGCCTGTTCCGGCGTCGTATAACGACATCACCACGGAAATCGAGGTTCACGATCACGTGGGTCTCGTGTGGTACGAGCGTGAGGCTATTGCGCCGCGTTTCGGTGATGATCGTTTGCTGATCCGCTTCGGTTCGGTGACGCACGAAGCGCAGGTCTACATTAACGGTAAGGAAGTTGCCTACCACAAGGGTGGTTATCTGCCGTTCGAAGCTGACATTACTGACCTGGTGAAGGACGGCGAACCGTTCCGCGTGACGGTGGCCGTCGATAATCGTCTTGGGTGGCAGTCGATTCCGCCGGGTTACATTACACAGGACGAGGCCGGTAACGATCAGCAGAAGTACTGGCACGATTTCTACAACTACGCGGGCATTCACCGGTCCGTCCACCTGTACACCCGTCCGGAGGTACACGTGTCCGATGTGACTATCGTGACGGATATCGACGGCAGTGCCGGCGTCGTCAAGTACGACGTCGTAGCTGAGGGTGCGAAGAACGTGTCGGTTCGCGTGCTTGACGCCGAGCGTAACGAAGTGGCTGCCGGCGAAGGCGCCTCGGGCGAACTACGCGTCGAGAATGCCAAGCTGTGGGCACCGGGCGAGGGCAACCTGTACACGCTCGAGATCACGGCTGACGACGACGTCTACCCGCAGCGTTTCGGCATCCGCACCGTGGAAATCAAGGACAACCAGTTCCTCATCAACGGTAAGCCGTTCTACTTCCGTGGATACGGCCGCCATGAGGACAACCTGATTCGCGGCAAGGGTCATGACAACGTCATGATGGTTCACGACTTTGAAGTGATGAAGTGGCAGGGTGCGAATTCGTTCCGCACCTCGCACTACCCCTATGCGGAAGAGGTCATGGACTATGCGGACGAGCAGGGCTTCGTCGTCATCGACGAAACCCCGGCTGTTGGTCTGAACATGGGTATCGGCGGCGGTATTTTCGGCGCTCAGGGCTTCGTCACCTTCTCGGAGGACACGGCGAACAAGGAAACCCAAGAAGTTCACGCCAACGAAATCCGCGATCTCATCGCACGCGACAAGAACCACCCCTGCGTGGTTATCTGGTCGATCGCGAACGAGCCGGAGACGAACACGGACGCCTCGCGCGAGTACTTCGAGCCTCTGGCGAAGGTCGCCCGCGACGCCGATCCGACCCGCCCAGTTGGCTACGTGAACGTCATGCTGTCCACCCCGGATGTTGAGAAGATCACCGACTTCTTTGATGTCATCATGCTCAACCGCTACTACGGCTGGTACTTCCAGACTGGCCACCTTGGTGATGCCGAGGCCGGCCTGCGCCGCGAACTTGATGAATGGATCAAGCGTTACCCGGGCAAGCCGATCATCTTCACCGAGTACGGCCCGGATACGATGCCTGGCCTCAAGGATTACTTCCGCCGCCCCTGGTCGGAGGAGTTCCAGGAGGACAACATTGGTATGTTCCACAAGGTGTTCGACGACTACCCAGAAGTGGTTGGCGAGCAGATGTGGAACTTCGCGGACTTCCAGACCACCCCGGGCACGATGCGTGTGGGTGGCAACAAGAAGGGTATGTTCACTCGCGATAGGCTCCCGAAGTCGAACGCCTACAAGGTCCGCGACCGCTGGCTGGCGATGAAGGAAAAGCAGGGTAACTAACTTTCCCACCCGTCGAGTATGGGTATACTCCAATAACAGGAGTTATCTATACGCGAGGGAGCTAAACGTGAACACCGGCCGTCGAGTCACGATATATGACGTGGCTCGGCGTGCCGGTGTTTCCCCGTCGACGGTGTCTCGGAGCCTGTCCCGCCCGGGGCGGGTAAGCGCGGCCACGTTGAAAATCGTGTACGAGGCAATTGAAGAGCTTGGTTATGCGGCTGGGCCTACAGTCGCCCAGTCTGAGGCGAAAACTCGCACGATTGCTTTTTCGGTGCAACGGCTGTCCAACCCGATTTATGAGGATATCCTTTCGGGTTTCCGTGATAATTTTCCGGATAGTTATGTACCGGTTGTGTTGGATGCCGGAGAGAACGCCGAGCGTGAAGCGGCTAATATTATTCAGATTTTGCCGCATGTGGACGGGCTCATCATGTCGTCGTCGCTTCTGACCGAATCGCAGATCGCGAATATTCATAAGCAAAAGCCCACAGTGTTGGTTCAGCGCAGGATTAACGGTATTCCGTCGGTCATGTTTGACATGGTTCCCGGGGTGGGGCAGCTGATGGATCTTTTTGCCGCGCACGGCCACGAAGATTTACTTTACGTGTCTGGTCCGGAGGAGTCGTGGACGAGCGGCATTCGTTGGCGTGCCCTGCAAACGGAGGCAAACAAGCGGGATTTGCGAATAAGCCGTAGCGCCCCGTTTGAACCAAACGTGGTGTCTGGTTTTGAAGCTGTGCGAGCTTGGCAGGGAACGAAGGCCACGGGGATCGTGGCGTTTAATGACATTCAAGCAGCCGGTTTACTGCACGGTCTTCGACGCGCGGGCGTGCGGGTGCCCGACGACGTGTCGGTGGCGTCATTCGATAACACGATTGCCGCCGTCGTCGCTCAAGTGCCGCTGACGAGCATTGGTGGGTCGAACTACGACGTCGGGCGGCACGCGGCCGAGTTGCTACGTGACCATCTGCGCCGGCGCAACGATGATGTGCCGGAGATTGTGTTGCCGATGAAGACGCATGTGCGCATGTCGGTAGGGAAGGCGCCGAACAACTAGTTGGACGCCGGAGTGGAGGCAGACATGGAATATCGCAGGCTGGGTAATTCGGGGCTTGTAGTCTCGGTTCTTGGGTACGGTGCGAATAATCTTGGCCGGGCAGGAAGCCGAAGCGCCGATCAGGCGGGTGCGAACGCCGTCGTGAATGCGGCCTTGGATCTGGGAATTACCTATTTTGATTCAGCTGACGTGTATGGCAGTTATTACGGTCAGTCGGAAGAATTGCTGGGTGCGGCTCTTGGGAACCGGCGTGATGAGGCCGTGATTGCCACGAAGTTTGGAATGCCGAAAACGAAGCCGGGTGAGAAGGTCGCTAAGGGGAGCCGCAAGTACATGATGGCATCGCTCGAAGGCTCGTTGCGGCGGCTCGGCACTGACTACGTGGACCTGTATTACTATCACAGTCCCGATCCGTTGACGCCGCTTGCAGAGACAGTCGACGCCCTCGAAACGGCTGTGGAGCAGGGCAAGATTCGGTACTATGCGGTGTCGAATATGGCTGGATGGCAGACGGCTGCCACTGCCGAGTTGGCAAGCATGGGCAGGCTCGTGGGCACGCAAAATCACTACAATCTGATGGATCGGCGTGCCGAGCTAGAAATTTTGCCGGCGGCCAGGCACTACGGGCTGGGCGTGATTCCGTACTTCCCGCTCGCGGCCGGGCTGTTGACGGGCAAGTATACGGATGGTCATCCGGGCGAAGGCCGCCTCAAGGTGGGCGATGTGAAGATCGCGGCGGCTGACATGAACCAGTTGCGCGCGTACCGCGATTTTTGTGCCGAGCGCGGATTCGACCAGGCCCGCGTGGCGATCGCGTGGCTTGCCAGCCAAGAACCAGTGGCCTCGGTGATCGCGGGTGCGACGACGCCGGCGCAGCTGGAATCGAACGCGCAAGCAGTGTCTGTGCGGCTCTCCGACGACGACCTGGCCCGCCTTGACGAGATCTTCCCAGCACCCGAGCCGGCTGCCCTGTTTTAAGCTGTGGTTGCTTTCATGGCGAACGAAAATAAGGATTGGCGCCCTTTTGTTCTATTATTGAACGGCGAGCGTGCACTGCACGCAGGAAAGATGTGATGGACGGCATCCCGTCCCTAAACTCAGGAGAATTGTGAAGCACAACGTAGAGCACGTGAGCGAAACCCGCGCGAAGTTGAGCGTCGAGGTACCCGCGTCAGAATTTGAGCCCAAGTACAACAAGGCCGCTAAGGATCTTGCCCAGCAGGTGGACATCCCCGGCTTCCGTAAGGGGAAGGCTCCGCGCCGTGTTCTTGAGTCAAAGATCGGCCGCGGATACATCATCGAGCAGGCGATTAACGACAACCTGGATGGCTACTACCAGATCGCCGTCGTGGAAACGGGTATCGTGCCGATGTCGCGACCAGAGGTGGACATCGTCGAGGTCCCGGAGATGACGGGTAAGGACGACACGACTGCCCTGAAGTTCACGGTTGAGGTGGACGTGCGCCCGGAGATTTGGCTGCCGAACCCGGCTGATTTCACGGTCGAAGTGCCGAGCGCCGAGGTGACTGACGACGACGTGACGTCCGAGCTCGATGCTCTGCGCGAGCGTTTTGCCACGCTGACGAACGTCGACCGGGAGGCCAAGGAAGGCGACTACGTCAACATTGACATGGTGGCCACGATTGGTGGCGAGAACGTGGACGACGTGGCAGGTATCTCCTACCGTATCGGCGAAGGCAACATGCTGGACGGCCAAGACGAGGCGCTCACCGGTGCGAAGGCTGACGACGTCGTCGAGTTCAAGGCAAAGCTGGCCGGCGGTGAACACGAAGGTGAAGAGGCCGACGTGACGATCACCGTGCATTCCGTGAAGGAATCGGTGCTACCCGAGGCCGACGACGATTTCGCGATGATGGCATCAGAATTCGACACGATCGACGAACTACGCGAGGACCTTCGCGAGCAGGCGGCTAAGCACAAGGCGAACATGCAGCTGTCGGGTGCCCATGAGCTGCTGGTCAACCAGTTAGTGGAAGCATCGGACTTCCCGCTGCCGCAGGGAGTCATCGACGAAGAGGTAGCCAACCACTTGAGCAATGAAGGTAAAGAGGCAGACGATCCGCACGGTGAGGAGATTCGCCCCGAGATCGAGCAGGCTTTGCGTCAGCAGCTGCTACTCGACACCTACGTGGAAGCTTTCAAGGTCGATGTTCCACAAGAAGAACTCATTGATTTCCTTGTGACCCAGGCGCAGATGTACGGCATGGATCCGAACCAGTTCATCCAGGCCGCCGCGCAAGCCGGCCAGATCGGTGCGTTCTCGAACGAATTGGCTCGTAACAAGGCTGTGACGGCAGCGTTGCGCCTTGCCACCGTCAAGGATTCCGATGGCAACGACGTCGATGTTGCGGCAGTGTTGGGTGAGCAGCCAGAAAATGAGGTGCTGCCCGAGTTCACGGCCAAGCCAGCGAAGGCTGATAAGCCGAAGAAGGCTAAGGCCGACAAGGCTGACAAGCCCAAGAAGGCCGTGAAGGCTAAGGCCGACGAGGCTGCTGATGAGGAATCGGCAACCGATGCAGCTGACGGCGAATTTGACCCTGCCGCCCACACCGTGGGTGAAGTGCTCGACTACGTTGGCAGCGTCGACGAAGCTGAAAAGGCTCGCGTGCTAGCCGCGGAAAAGGACGGCAAGAACCGTAAGGGGATCGTTTCGAAGCTGGAAGGCTAGTCGAAAAGTCTGTGGCACGTGAGTAGTTGCGGGGCAGGCACCGTGCGTGATGCACGGGAGCCTGCCTCGCCCCTTGAATGGGTACGAGCGCACATGTGCCATCAGCGAAATAGCCGCGTAAACCGGAAGATCGGCCAAGCCCCGCCGTTAGTATCTAGTGAGTGACAAGCATCCGCACTATATGCGGAAGGAATAGACCGTGCCCGAGTGGGCAAAGGAGGCGGCATGAACATGCCACAAGCTGCCGTTGGAGGCCAGAACCTTGGCCTTGGCGACTCGATTTACAACCGTCTTTTGAAAGAACGCATCATTTGGTTAGGCGACCAGGTTACTGATGAACTGGCCAACATGGTCTCTGCCCAGCTTCTGCTGCTGGCGGCCGAAGATCCGGATAAGGACATCTACCTTTACATCAACTCACCGGGCGGTTCGGTGACGGCTGGCATGGCTATTTTTGACACGATGCAGTACGTGAAGCCGGACGTAGCCACGGTTGGCATGGGGCTGGCTGCTTCGATGGGGCAGTTCCTGCTCACGGCAGGAGCGAAAGGCAAGCGGTACATTACCCCGCACACCCGCGTGCTCATGCATCAGCCGCTGGGCGGCGTGCAGGGTACGGCAACCGAAATCCGTATTAACGCGGACTTGATCTTGCAGATGAAGCAGGAGCTGTCTGAGCTGAACGCCAAGCACACAGGCAAGTCCGTGGAACAGATTTTGGTGGATTCTGATCGGGATAAGTGGTTCACCGCTCAAGAAGCGTTGGAATACGGTTTTGTTGATCACATTATCGAGCATTCGTCGTCGGTTGTTGGCGGCGGCGGTGTTGACGGTGGGCGTTCGGTGACGCCGGAGAGCAAGTAGGGGAGAGCACTGATGACTAATTTCTCGCTGACAGGAATGGCTCCACAGATGCCGACGAACCGTTACGTTCTGCCGAATTTCGAGGAGCGCACGCCGTACGGCTATAAGCGGCAGGATCCGTATGCCAAGCTGTTTGAGGATCGGATCGTGTTTTTGGGTGTTCAGGTGGACGACGCGTCTGCTGACGACATCATGGCCCAGCTTCTCGTGTTGGAGTCGCTTGATCCGGATTCGCCGATCACGATGTACATTAATTCGCCGGGTGGATCGTTCACGGCGATGACCGCGATTTACGACACGATGCAGTACGTACGCCCGGAGATTCAGACGGTGTGTCTGGGGCAGGCGGCGTCGGCTGCCGCAATTTTGCTGGCAGGTGGCTCGCCGGGTAGGCGTTTGGCGCTGCCGAACGCGCGCGTGCTCATCCACCAGCCGGCTATGCAGGGCGCTCAGGGGCAGGCCTCTGACATCGCGATTATTGCCGATGAGATTGACCGCATGAACCAGTGGTTGATTGACACGCTTGCCGAGCACACCGGTCAGGATCCGAAGCAGATTGAGCTGGATATTTCTCGTGATAAGATCCTGTCCGCTCAACAGGCGAAGGAATACGGGATCGTCGACCAGGTGCTTACTTCGCGTAAGGCAAGCCGCGAGGACGCCGAGGCATAAATCTCGGCAGGAATGCACGACGTCGGTAACACGCGGCGGGAGCTGTCACGAATGTGACCTCTCGCCGCGTGTGCCACACTAGCCATGGGCGCAGTTTTGGTGTGGAATGGTAGGCAGGGTTAGAAAAGAGGGTAGATCATGACTCGTACTGCAGACGCTGCAGACATGCTCAAGTGCTCGTTTTGCCAGAAGAGCCAGCGGCAGGTCCGCAAGCTCATCACCGGATCGGGTGTCTACATTTGTAACGAGTGTATTGAGCTGTGTAACGAGATCATTGAAGAAGAGCTCGGCGCGCAAGATGAGGGCAAGCCGGCTGTCGAATTGCCCAAGCCGAAGGAGATTTACGAGTTCCTTAACGAATACGTGATTGGCCAGGAGGGAGCTAAGCGAACCCTGTCCGTCGCGGTGTATAACCATTACAAGCGAATCCGGGCGCAGAAACCGTCTGGGAAGAAGAAGGACGACGACCACGTCGAGATCGGCAAGTCGAACATCCTGCTCATTGGCCCAACAGGCACGGGCAAGACGTACCTGGCTCAGACCCTGGCGAAGATTCTTGACGTGCCCTTCGCAATTGCGGATGCCACTGCTCTTACCGAAGCGGGTTACGTGGGCGAGGACGTGGAAAACATTCTGCTCAAGCTCATTCAGGCAGCTGACGACGACGTGTCGCGCGCCGAACACGGCATCATCTATATTGACGAGATCGATAAGATTTCGCGCAAGTCTGAGAACCCCTCGATTACTCGCGACGTGTCTGGTGAAGGCGTGCAGCAAGCCCTGTTGAAGATTATTGAGGGGACAGTTGCGGCGGTGCCTCCACAGGGTGGGCGCAAGCATCCGCAGCAAGAGTTTATTGAGATTGACACGTCGAACATTCTGTTCATCGTTGCCGGAGCGTTTGCGGGCATGGAGGAGATCGTTTCCTCGCGCACGGGCAAACGTGGCATCGGTTTCGGTTCGACTCTGCACGAGGCCGAGAAGGCCGGAGAGTTGCTCAAGCAGACCACTCCGGAGGATCTACATAAGTTCGGCCTTATTCCGGAACTCGTTGGCCGGTTGCCTGTGATCGCCACGGTTAATGAACTGAGCGAGAGCGACTTGGTGGAGATCCTACAAACTCCGCGTAACGCGCTCGTTAAGCAGTATCAGAAGATGTTTGCACTCGACGGCGTGGATCTTGAGTTCACCTCCGAAGCGCTCGGGAAGATTGCCGCCGAGGCAATTGCTCGGGGTACGGGTGCTCGCGGCTTGCGCTCGATCATGGAGAAGCTGCTCAGCGAGCTCATGTTTGAGTTGCCCTCACGCGACGACGTCGCCAAGGTCCTTATTGAAGGCGGCGTCGTTGACGGAACGGCAGAGCCGACCCTCGTGTTGCGCGGGCGTGAAAACAAGACGGCCTAGGTGAAATCATGGACTCTGCCGAAAGAGTAGTGGGTGAGGGCGCCGCCAATAGTGCGGGCAACGGCGCGGGCGAGAGCCCTCTCCAGCAGCTGGAGAATTACCGTAAGACGATTGACAACCTCGACGCCGCGCTCGTACACATTTTGGCCGAGCGTTTCCGGTGTACCCAGCGGGTGGGCCAGCTGAAAGCTGAACATGCCATGCCCGCATCCGACAAAGAACGTGAGGCACGCCAGATCGCCCGGCTGCGCATACTGGCCGAAGAATCGGATCTTGATCCGGTGTTTGCCGAGAAGTTCCTCAAGTTCATCGTGGCCGAAGTCATCCAACACCACGAAGAGATCGCCGCTGAAAAGAACGCCTAGGAACATTCACGCGTTATTGCTTATGAAGCAAAAATGCCGGACTCGAAGGCTCTCGAGTCCGGCATTTCTGCTGTTATAGCAGTATCGGCGAGAACACCCGGCGCGCCGGGCCTTCTGAGCCTGTGAATCCTACTGGGCGTAGATCTTTTCGATCACGTCCGCGTAGTCCTTGAGCACTTCGCTGCGCTTAACCTTGAGCGACGGCGTCAGGTAGCCATTTTCCACCGTGAAATCGCCGGGGAGGATCTCGAACTTGCGGATCGACTCGGCGCGAGAGACGTGCGTGTTCGTGCGCTTGATCGCGCGGTCGATCGCGGCAATGATCTGCGGATCGTTGACCGCCTCAGTTGCCGACATGGCAGGCAGTCCGCGGTTGGCCAAGTACTGCGGCAGCGCCTCGGCGTCGATGGTTACAAGTGCGGAGATGAACGGTTTCTTATCGCCCACGACCACCACCTGGGAGATGATCGGATGAGAGCGGAGCCTATCTTCGAGTTCGGCCGGTGCCACGTTCTTGCCACCAGCAGTGACGATGATTTCCTTCTTCCGGCCGGTCACCCACACGAAGTCATCTTCGTCCACACGCCCGATGTCACCGGTGCGGAACCAGCCGTCCTCGGTGAACGCCTCGGCAGTTGCCTCAGGGTTCTTGTGGTATTCCTTGAACACGTGATCGCCCTTGACGAGCAGTTCGCCGTCCTCAGCTGCTTTCACATAGCAACCCGGGTAGGCCGGGCCGACCGAGCCAAGGCGTGACTTGTTCGTACGATTCACCGTGGTTGGTGCTGAGGTTTCGGACAGGCCGTAGCCCTCGAGCAAGGTGATGCCCGCGCCGGTGAAGAACGCCGCTAAGCGGTTGCCCAGCGGAGCACCACCGGAGATCGCGTAGCGTACGCGCCCGCCCATGATGTCCCTGATCGTGGAGTAGACGAGCTTGTCGAACATCGAATGCTGGAGTTCTTGACGCTTGGTCGGACCTTCTTCGGTTTCGAGTGCGCGAGCATAGTTGATCGCCACCTTCGCGGCCGTACGGAAAATCTTGAGCTTTGCGCCCTTGCCCGCCTTGGCGTCCGCGGCGTTGTAAATCTTCTCGAACACGCGCGGCACTGCGAGCACGAACGTGGGGCGGAAGGATTGCATGTCGCTCACCAGATTCTTCGTGTCCGGGCAGTAGCCCACACGCACCGAGGCGTACAGCGCCACGACGTTAATAAAACGTGCGAACACGTGTGCCATCGGCAAGAACAGCAACGTGGCCGAATCTTTACGTGAGAGCACGTCGATGAGTCCGGAGTCTGCCGGGCCGTTAAGCACCACGTGCAGGAGATTGCGATGCGTGAGCACAACGCCCTTGGGGCGGCCCGTGGTGCCCGACGTGTAGATGATCGTCCACACGTCGTCGGCCTTCTGCGCGTCAATGCGGCGGTCGATCTCGCTGTCGTCCTCAAGAGAACCGGCGGAGGTGATGCGCCCCTGCGCGTCGTCGTTGATGACGAAAATCTTTTCCAAAACAGGCTGGCGTTCGAGCACCGGCTGAAGCATCATTTCCATCGCCTGATTTTCGACGACGACGAAGCGGCAGCCCGCGTCCTCGATAATCCACTCAGCCTGCTCAACCACGGACGTTTCGTAGATCGGCACCGCGTAGCCGCCTGCGAACTGGATCGCGAAATCAAACAGCGACCACTCGTAGGAGGTGCGCGCCATGATGGCCACCCGGTCGCCAGGCTTGAGGCCGTAAGCGATGAAACCACGAGCAAGAGCCCGAATCTCATCAATAAACTGCGCCCACGTGATCGAAATCCACTGGTTACCCATCGACGACTTGCGCTGGCAGGCCACCTTCTTCGGCATTTCCTGGCCGCGCCTACGGATAAGGGCGGGAACATTCATCGACTCGGTGACTTCCATCTTGCCGGGGACGAATGAAACACCGTCTTCGTTAATGTATTCGCTCACGGTACTCCTTTTTGGTGCTGATCAAAAACACGTACTGACCTACGGTAGCGTAGGTAAAGTAAAAAGTGGCGGTATCACAGCCTTATTGGCCATGATATCCGCCACTTTTACGTATTGTCGCAGGTCTGCGACGTGGACCGGTTAGTCCTCCACAGCAAACTCGAAGGCCGTAACCTCCGGTTCTGCGACGTCGCCACCAACGAAGTCGAGCGTGCCGGTCACGTGTGCGGCGGCCTCGAGCTCACTACGAACGAGCTCCACCGCGTCCGCCCAATCCTGCGGGATCTCCACGGTGACGCTTGCATAGGCCGTACGCTGGGAGACCTTCTGCTCAGACTTGATCTTGCGCAGTGCCGCAAGCGTACCGCCCGCAATATCCACCAGCTGCGGATCGCCCTCTGCCGCGTTACCCACCTCGGAAGCGCTCGGCCACTGTGCGTTGTGTACCGATCCGGTGCGGTACCACGACCACACCTCTTCAGTTGCATAGGGGAGCACGGGAGCAAACAGGCGTAAGAACGCGTCGACCGCGAGGTTGAGCGTCACGCGTGCCGAACGTACCTTGGCGCCCTCGCCGCGTGTGGCCAGTTCGCCGTCGCGGTCATAAGCGCGGTCTTTGACCAGCTCAAGGTAGTCGTCACAGAACGTCCAGAAGCAGGTTTCGGTCACTTCGAGTGCGCGCGTGTGATCGTAGGCCTCGAACGCAGTGGTGGCCCGCTCAATAACGCCGGCCAGCATTGCGAGCATCGCACGATCGAGTGGCTCGCTCACTGCGCTCGGATCGAGATCCACCTGAGCGTCACCGCCGGCCATCCCGAGCGCGAACTTCGAGGCGTTGAGCAGCTTCATCGCCAGACGCCGCCCAATCTTCATCTGCTGCTCGTCAAATGCGGCATCCGTGCCCAGCCGCGCGGAGGCAGCCCAATACCGCACAGCATCCGAGCCGTGCTGTTCGAGCAGCCCCATCGGGGTGACAACGTTGCCCTTCGACTTCGACATCTTCTTACGATCCGGATCGAGAATCCACCCAGAAATCGCCGCGTGCTTCCACGGCAACCCGTCGAACTCGAGGTGCGCACGCACCATCGTGGAAAACAGCCAGGTGCGAATGATGTCCTGGCCCTGCGGGCGCAGATCCATCGGGTACACGGCGTCGAACAGCTTCTCGTCACGCAGCCAACCACCGGCGACCTGCGGGGTGAGCGACGACGTCGCCCACGTATCCATAATGTCTACTTCACCGACGAAGCCGCCCGGCTTGCCACGCTGCGCCTCGTCGTATCCCGGTGGGGTGTCCGTGGTCGGATCGATGGGAAGCATGTCTTCGGTCGGCGTAATGACGGCGTCGTAATCGACGTCGCCAGAATCGCTCACCTTGTACCACAACGGGATCGGAACGCCGAAGAAACGCTGGCGAGAAATCAGCCAATCCGAATTTAGGCCTTCCACCCAGTTGTTGTAACGCACGCGCATAAAATCAGGGTGGAACTCGAGCTCTTTACCGCGCACGAGCAGGCTGTCGCGCAAATCCTTGCCCGTGGCGTCGGTGAATGCGCGCCCGCCGTTGCGGATGTACCACTGGCGGGATGTGACGATTTCGAGCGGCTTATCGCCCTTTTCGAAGAAGTTCGTCATACGCTGCGTGGGCTTTTCCTCGCCCACCATCTCGCCGCTGGCCTTCAGGCGCTCAACGAGCACCTTGCGTGCCGTAAACGTGGTCTTCCCAGCCATCTCCTCGTAGGCCTCGGTACCGGCGTCGGACGTGATCCACTCCGGGGTTTCGTTCAGCAAGCGGCCGTCTTTACCCAGCACCGCACGCATCGGCAGGTTCAGCTCGCGCCACCACTGCACGTCTGTCAGATCACCGAACGTACAGCACATGGCGATACCCGCACCCTTGTCGATCTCCGCAGCCGGATGGGCAAGAATCGGGATCTCAACGCCGAAGACGGGCGTGGTCGCCGTCGTGCCAAACAAGTGCTGATAGCGCTCGTCGTCGGGATGCGCCACGAGAGCCACACAGGCCGGCAACAGCTCCGGACGCGTGGTCTCGATAAGGACGTCGTCGCCGTCGGTATGGAACGCGAGCGTGTGGTAGGCGCCCGGATATTCGCGGGCCTCCAACTCGGCCTGCGCGACGGCGGTCTGGAACGTCACATCCCACAGGCCGGGAGCCTGCGCCTGGTAGGCCTCACCGCGGGCAAGATTGCGGATGAACGCAGTCTGCGCCACTCGCTGGGCGTTCGAATCGATCGTCTGATACTGATGCGTCCAATCAATCGACAGGCCAAGCCGGCGCCACAGCGCCTCAAACTGCTTCTCATCCTCTGCTGTGAGCTTCCAACACAGCTCAATAAAATTACGCCGCGAAATCGGCTTCTGATCGGCATACTTGATCGACTTGCCGTCGCCGCCGTCGTGCGGCGGCACGAAATCCTCCACGTACGGCTGCGACGGATCAACCCGCACGCCATAGTAGTTTTGCACGCGGCGCTCGGTGGGCAGACCGTTGTCGTCCCAACCCATCGGGTAAAACACGTTGTAGCCGCGCATCCGCTTATAACGGGCGACGACGTCCGTGTGAGTGTACGAAAACACGTGCCCCACGTGCAGCGAACCGGACACCGTGGGCGGGGGAGTATCAATCGAGTAAACCTCGTCGCGTTCCGTATCCGGATTAAACGCGTAGGTTCCGCCTTCTTCCCAGGCTGCGCCCCAGCGTTCTTCCAGCCCGTCAAGACTTGCCTTCTTCGGCACCTGCGTGGATGTACGTAGTGTTTCGTCAGTCATATGGCCATTGTTCCATGTCCGGCGCGCTAGACGTACTTTCTGCCGTGTGAAATGAGACAGCGCCGCTGAAGAGCACACGTAGGGTGTGGTGTCGGGCGGCTACACTGACCCCATGAGCAGTGAGCCAGCGAACCAAACCCCGCCAGTTTCGCCGACGACGCGCGTGCAAGCCGTCGCCGTGCCCGGCATCCCGACGGTGACGAGCGGGGACGACCTAGCGGCCGTCATCTCCCCACACCTCAACGTACTGCAGTGGCCCGATGGCTATGTGGGCTTGCGGGGCGACGACGTCGTCGTCATCGCAGGCAAAATCCTCGCCAAATCGCAAGGTCGCTGGCATCGGGAAGGAAACGAGCCCGACGGCTTTCGTACCCGCACCGGCATTCCAGCCAAACTCGGGCTGAAAGAGCCCGCCGAACCCGATTCCGCCGCCGCGCAAATCCGGCGCGGGTTAGCAGCGCGTTTTGGCGGCAGGCCGGGAGTAATCATCACCGGCTCCGGTGGGAACGGACAGTGCGGAGTTGATACCCTGCGCGGAGCAGGCAAGCAGAGTGGAACCGCTGAGCAGCGCGGCGTCGTCGACGTTGCGCTCGGATCCGCAGGACTCGACCTCGTTCACCGTAGCGGCATGGCGGTCGCGGATGCGATCGCGGCGCTCGCGGGCGTCGTGGCGATGAGCCAGCCGGACTGCCCGGTCGTCGTCGTACGCGGAATCCCAGACGTCATGACGTGGGAAGACCAGCCGGAACGTTAGGAGTTCGCGGAAGGTCAGGAGTTTGCGACCTCGTGGTCGCGCGCAACCGCCGCCTTGACCCCGGCTACCACGGCAGGCGTGAAACCGGCGTCCTCCATCGCGATGAGCCCTGCGATCGTGGTGCCGCCCGGGGAGGTCACCTGATCACGCAGCTCAGCCGGCGTGTGCGTGCCCAGCGAATCGAGCACGAGCTGCGCGCTGCCCAACACGGCCTGCGCGGCAATCCGGCGCGCCTCGGGAAGCGTAATTCCCTCGGCGAGGGCCCCGCGTGCCAGGGCGTCGATATACGTGTACGTCCACGCGGGCGAGGCGCTCGCGATAGCGGAGAAAGCCGCCATGTCCTTTTCCGCGAGTACGGTGGTGAGCCCGACGGCATCGAACACCTCTCGTACGGCGGCCAGCTGTTCGGAGCTCGTGGCCGAGTTTGCACATAGAGCGCTCATGCCCGCGCCGATCTGCGCGTTGACGTTTGGCATCACTCGAACAGCGGCCGTGCCCTCCGGTAGCGCGTCCTCGAGGGTGGAAAGCGGGACTCCAGCGGCGATAGACACGACAGTCTTGCCCGCGCACGCCCCAGAGATTTCGTTGAGCACCGGTGCGATCTGATGGGGCTTCACCCCGACGACGATGATCCCGCCGTCGTCAACCGACTCGGCGAAGGCCTTGTTGCCCGCGACGAATCGCACACCAAGCTCGTTGGCGCGCTCCTTGCCGAAGTCGGCGTCGACATCCGTGACCACCACGCGGTCAGGATCCACGCCCCCGCGCAACACTCCGCGCGCGATCGCACTGTTCATGTTTCCAATTCCAAGAAAACCAAGCATGTGCCCATTTTCGCACACAGCAACCGGTGATGTGCAGGCGCAGGCGTTGTGTACCCGCGCGAGAGACTGAGGCGACACTTGGGTGCGGCGGTTGTGGCGCGGGGCGTCGAACGTCGTCGGCGTAGATTACGATAACGTAGCTAGGAACGAAGGAGACGGGAAATGGCACCGAACGCACAACAAGCCGGGCGAAATTTGTGGGCGCTCTTCATCTGGGCATACCGGGTGGCAATTGCTGGCTTTTCTGGCTGGTACACCTACTATTCGCTGAGCGTGTTCCACGACTGGAATTTCGTGTCGAACTTTGCATTCCTCACTCAGTGCACGGCGCTTCTTGTTTTCGTGTACTACGCGGCGTGGGCCATTCGGGCACTGCTCAATGGCGTGCGCAAGGTGGCGGACTTTCCCGCAGAAATCCGAGGTTTCATCGTGCTACTTGCCGCAATGGTGGGTATCATTTTCAATGCGCTCCTCGGCCCAGCAGAAATTTGGCCGTCGAAAGTCTCGCACATCATCATCCCCGTGCTCGTGGTGGGAGACTGGCTTGTGTGCCGAACCAACCAACACCGCCTGCGCCCGTGGGTGCCGCTCACGTGGCTCGTGCCTATCGTCGTCTACCTCGGCTACTACATCTGGTTTTCCACGAGCGGAGGATACGCGCCGCCCTACCCGTTCCTTGACCCTTCCGCATCTGATTTCTTACGCTGGGTGGCCATCCTCGCGCTGGCCTTCCTCGCGGGTGGGTACGTGGTGTACGGCGTCGGCAAAATCGGGGCGCGAGCCGGCCGGGCACGAACCAGGTGATCAGGCGCTTACTTAACGGCAACCGGCGAGAGCCGCCAGCCGTGGGCGGACTGCCAAATGATAGGTGCCCACAAACTCTTCGACGTTACCGTTCAACAACTCCTTGAACTGCAAGACGGGTGCGTCCGGCGCTGAACTATCCCAAATTCCGGAGATCCCGAACGTGTTGTAAATATCCATGCCGCGGTCGCATGCCTCTTTGAAGAATGCGCGCTCCACCGGATAGTCGCGTAGGTAGTCCTGGAAACGCTTGTCCATCGCTCCGATCATGAGCACCAATTCATGGTCCACGTAAAAACCTACGGCACAATTGATCGGGATCTCCTCGCCATACTCCGCGAGCGTGCTACGGGCTGCCTCCAGTTGCGTGTCAATGTGTGCGAAGCGCTGAGCAATCTCACCGAGCTCCCGATCCCGATTCTTTGTAGCCTTGCGAGTAAGTAGCTCTTCTTGCCGTTTTTCCAATTGAGCACGCTCAGCACTCAGCTGCTCGATGTAGTGGCCCGGACGCAAATACGCGATTCCCAAAGCGGCGTTTTCTTCACCGAACTGACGCAAAAACTCCCGATACGACTCATGCATCCGCTGTGAATAGGCCGTCATTCCTGTTCGTGCCACAGTGAGCTCGTGCAGGCGTTCAAATACCTCCCACTTGTCCGGGCCTTCCATTACGGTTTCCACGCCGTAGCGGCCTTCGTGCCGGAAACGACGCCGTAGCCCTTTCGCGAGCGTCGGAAGCGCCTCGTCAAAAGTCAGCCCAGAAATATTCTTTGTGTAGATGAAACGCACACTCACCGCAGGATCTTCATAGAACTCTTTCTCTTCCCGGCGCGCTCCCAATTCAACCATTATTCTTTCGAAGCTGTCAGCCACCTCGTTCGATGACGTCGGAACTCGCGAGCCAACGTCATAAAAATTCCGCGCCAAAATCGGATTGAACGTAAGACTAATGACCCTACTATGCTTCTTAAGATGAGCGACTAGACCGGTGAGGAAAGCGCGCGCGACGGCGTCGTCGCACCAGTCTAGAATTGGACCGAACGGAATACGCGCGACCTGAAACACCTTACGCCACGGTGTAAACAGCACGAGTGCCACGCCGTGACACGTGAACACGTCACCGTCATCATCGACAAGCCCTACAAGTTCCACCTCACGCCCAAGATTCTGGTAAGCGCGGAAGAACTCAACGGATTGGGTTTGGAAACGCCGGAGCTCGGAAGTCTCGGTAAACTGCGAAAACTCTTCGGGTGAGAGAGTGCGGAACGTCAAAGTCATAGCCGACATGCTACCCGACCCACATGGCGAGCGTAGTCAACCTAGGCGCCTATGTGGTGAACCGATCTGTACACAATATGAACTACGATGGCCGCATGCACGAAGAAAGCAGCTACCGGCCACGCCACGGCAAAACCCGTGATGTTAGTACGCGGATTAAAACGCAGATCGATGATCTGTTTGCCGAAGCCGACTGGGTACGAAGCCCCGACGTCGCTGGTGTACCTCAACCCGGAGGAGTACAAGAGGCCGGCGGGGTAGCAGCTGCTACTGGTGCAGATCCGGATGCGGACGGCAAAGCTGGTGCGGACGGCGAAGCTGGTACGGACGGGGAAGCTGGTGCGGCTGGCAAAGCCGGTGAGGGTGGTGCAGCTGGGGAAACGAAGCCAGAAAAACGAACCTCAGTTGGCAAATCGTCGCTGACGATGGCACTTGGCACATTCACATCCCGCGTGCTCGGACTCGTACGCTCACCGTTACTCATGGGAGCCGTCGTAGGTCTGACCGGTCCGGTGTCCGACGCCTTCGACATCGCCAACAAAATCCCCAACCTGCTCTACATGATCATCGCAGGTGGACTCGTTAACGCAGTCCTCGTGCCCGCGATTGTGCGAGCGATGAAGAACTCCGAAGACGAAGGGCAGTCCTTCATCAACAAGTTGCTCACCATGTCGATCACGCTACTGGGGGCGATCACGCTCGTCGTCGTCGCCGCTGCACCCATCATCGTGAAATTCTACGCCGCCACGATGAGCCCCGAGTGGTACCACCTCACCGTACTGTTCGCCTACTGGTGCCTGCCACAAGTGTTCTTCTACGGCATGTACACAATCTTCGGGCAGATCCTCAACGCACGGGAAAACTTCGGGCCGTACATGTGGGCGCCAGCCCTCAACAACGTCGTGGCGATCATCGGCCTCGTCGCCATGCTCGGCATCTACGGGCGGGAAGACCCCACCGCAGTATCGTCCGCAGCCGAGTGGATGGGTGATCGGGCAATCATGCTCGCCGGCGTGTCCACCCTTGGCATTGCCGCACAAGCACTCGTGTTGATCATCCCCATGTACCGAGCCGGTATTCGTTTCAAACCCGACTTCCACTGGCGCGGATCCGGACTCGGGCGAGCCGGGCGCGTGTCGCTGTGGGCGCTGGCGACCATGCTCGTCGGCATGGTCTCCGGAATGATCGAATCAAACATGGCCGCCGGAGCCACCGCTAGGGGACTAGCCATGGGCCTGGAAACAACCGACGTGGCAGGAAATTTCGCCTACAGTACCGCCTACTCGATCTACTCACTACCCACCTCACTCATCACCGTGTCGATCACCACCGCGATGTTCACACTGTTCACCAAATCTGTGGTGGATCGGAACATCGTCCGGCTCAAAGCTCAAATCTCCACAACACTCAAAGTGGTCAGCATGTTCAACGTTCTGGCCACCGCCGGGATCGTTGCTCTCGCACTGCCCATCATGCGACTGCTCGGGCCTGTTGCCGAGCCGAATGAGGTCGCCGCACTCGCCCGCGTTCTGACCACGATGTCATTCGGCCTCATCGGCATCGGCATTGTCAGCGTACTCGACAAAGTGTTTTACGCAATGGAGGAAACTCGCACCGTCTTCTTCATCGGTCTGCCCTTCCAATTTTTGGGCATGGCCGGTTTCCTCATAGCAGGCCAGCTGGATCCGCGGTGGACCGTTGCGGGTATCGGCGTCGTCATGTCAGTGACCAACCTGCTATCGGCAGCACTCACCTTCTATGTGCTACGTCGCAGGCTCGGCTCACTCGACACTCGGGATCTGATCGCCACCCACGTAAAACTCATCGCGATCGGCGCGATCATGGCGGGTATCGGCCTTGTGCTTGTGCGTGCGGTCGGCACCGATCTCCTTGCCTCGAGCGTTCCCGCATCGTTTGGCGCAATCGTGGTGATCGGCGTCGTGATCGTCGCCGGATTCTTCCTCCTCATGAAAGCCTTCAACATGCCCGAATACGACGAGGCGAAACGCTACGCGCGGCGGATTCTCGGGCGCTTCACCCGCCGGCGTTAGGTGCGCACTCGCGTTTTTGCTGTAGTAGCAGAAACGGGGAGGTTCGGGGCCCTTGAGTTCGCCAAAACTGCTATATAAGCAGAAACGAGAGGGTTTGGCGGCGTCGTGATCCGTCTTTTGCTTATCCACAAGCCTCCAAACGACGGCGTCTTCCACAGATCACCGTAACGCCTGTGAGCTCGAATACGAAATATTAGAAGATGCTCGCATGGGATTCTATCGTCGCCGCCAGATCAACAACATGCGTGAATTCTTGCCGCACATGGCTGGGCACAGGTTCACGCGGGTCTTCAAAGACACCTATGTGAGTTCTGACGTCACGCTCTCAACCCGGGTCGTCGCAAGTGCTGCGCTTGACGCATACCCACAATTGGTCATTACAGGGCTCAGCGCTTTACAGCTTCGCGGCATCGACGTCGGCCCGATACTTCCACTTCATGTGGCATCTCCTCAACAGGTGCGCGTCAACAATATGGTGTGGCATCCGGGCGAGCGGGAACACAGCGGCGGGATCGCAGCCCTCGGCGACGCCCTCACAGACACGACACTGTCTGACGGAGACATCGTCATTGTCTTCGACGAAATCCAACGCAAACAGATCCCTCTCACCGACATCGACAGACGAAGCATAATGAACTCTCAACGCCTGAGAGAACTGTTCGCGAAATCCGTTGACGATTCCGGTTCGCGGCGTGAGTCGGCTACGCGTTTTATCTTGGAATCTGCGGGATTACCAACTTTAGAAACACAAATCGAAGTGTACAGTTCCGATTCTCTACATGAGTTCATCGGGCGTGCCGACATGGGGAACAGACAGTACCAGATCCTTATCGAGTATGAAGGCTACGGCCACTTTGGCAACAAGGACCAATCAGTCAAAGATATCGCCCGGTACGCTCGGATGGATCACGAAGGATGGGCGGTCGTGCGCGTCCCAGGGGAGTACATGTGGAAGCCGCATAAACTCGTGGCGTGGGTTGCCGAGTTCTTTCGTAAGCGGGGGTGGCGGGGTCGGCCGCGATGTGACATGAGCTGGCTAGCTGGTCTTCCGACCATCACAGCCTGATAAGGCTTTAAGTGGGGCCCGCTGGGCGGCGTCGAGTCCGGCAGAATTGCTATATAAGCAGAAACGGGGAGGTTTGGCGGCGTCGAGTCCGGCAGAATTGCTATATAAGCAGAAACGACGCTGTTTGACGCCGTTGAGTTCGTCAAAACTGCTATACAAGCAGAAACGACGCCGGGAGGCTGTAGAACGACGCCGGGAGGCCGCCGATCCTTGGCTCACGTGAGATTGAGCGCACGGTTACAGCAAACGCGGTTGGCTGGGCTAGACTGATCGCTGGCTATGATCCGGCAATCACCGGGGAGCTTCCGGAAGAACGGCAAGGCTAGCACCGCTGAGTGCAGCAGAAGGCGGCCAGCTCAGTAGAACCGGGCGGATGGACTCGTGATCGTCCCCAATAAGCGGCCGAAACGGCGAGCTTGGCAACAGCACAGTGGCTAAGCAGGCGTTGTCGGCAAGCGAGGTGGTACCGCGGCATAAGTCGCCCTCGCCTAGACACTTCACGAACTGGAGGAGTGCGGGGCGGGCAGCCTCGTACTTCAGAGGAGAGGTACGGATGGCTGACCAGGCTAAATATCAATTGCATCGCGAGCAGGACGTGGTGGCGTCCCCGAATTTCCCCGAGCTTGAAAAAGACATTTTGGCCTACTGGGAAGCTGACTCCACGTTTGAGGCATCGGTTGATCAGCGTGAGGGCGAGGAGTTCGTCTTCTATGATGGTCCGCCGTTCGCTAACGGTCTACCGCATTACGGGCATCTTCTGACGGGTTACGTGAAGGACGTCGTCGCACGCTATCAGACGCAGCGCGGCAAGAAGGTCGAGCGCGTGTTTGGTTGGGACACCCACGGTCTGCCGGCGGAGCTCGAGGCGGAGCGCATGCTGGGCATCGAGGATAAGTCTGAGATCGACGAGATGGGCATCGAGAAGTTCAACGATGCTTGCCGTGCCGGAGTGTTCAAATACGTCAACGAGTGGGAAGAGTACGTTAATCGGCAGGCGCGCTGGGTGGATTTCCGCAACGGCTATTCCACGTTGGAGCCCACGTACATGGAGTCGGTGATCTGGGGCTTTAAGCAGCTGTGGGACAAGGGCCTGGTGTACGAGGGGTATCGCGTGCTCCCGTACTGTTGGAATGATCAGACTCCGCTGTCGAATCACGAGTTGAAGATGGACGACGACGTCTACCAGGATCGTCAGGATACGACGGTGACGGTGGGCTTGCGTTTGGAGTCTGGCGAGTTGGCGCTGATTTGGACGACGACGCCGTGGACGCTTCCGGCGAACCTCGCGATCGCGGTGGGCCCGGACGTGGATTATGTGACGGTTGTTCCCGACGACGGTCCGCTGGCTGGCGAGAAAGTTCTGCTGGCGAAGGCCCTGGTGGGCTCGTATGAGAAGGAGCTGGGGGAGGACCCGCGCGTCGTCGCTGAATATAAGGGCAGTGACTTACAGGGTAAGCGCTACAATCCGATTTTTGACTATTTCAGCCGGGAAGAGGCGAAGCCGGGGCCGAATGCGTGGACGATCCACACGGCAGACTACGTGTCGGTGGAAGACGGCACGGGCCTGGTGCATATCGCGCCCTATGGTGAAGAGGATATGTTCGTGCTCGCCGAGGCGGGTATTGAGGTTGTGGAAACGGTGGACGCGGCCGGTAAGTTCATGGCGAATACCACCGACTACGTGGGCCAGAACGTGTTCGAGGCGAACCGGCCGATCATCAACGATCTCCGCGATGGCACGGGCTCACAGGAGCGGATCGCGCCCGAGGTGCGGGCGGTGCTCGTGCGCGAGCAGTCGTACGTGCATTCCTATCCGCATTGCTGGCGTTGCCGCAAGCCGCTTATCTACAAGCCGGTCACCTCGTGGTTTGTGGCTGTGACGAAGTTTAAGGATCGGATGGTTGAGCTTAACCAACAGATCACGTGGCAGCCGGAGCACATTAAGGACGGTATTTTCGGTAACTGGCTGGCAGGTGCTCGCGACTGGTCGATTTCGCGTAACCGCTACTGGGGTACGCCGATCCCGGTGTGGAAGTCGGATAACCCGGAATATCCGCGTGTTGACGTGTATGGATCTTTCGCTGAGATCGAGAAGGACTTCGGGCGCCTGCCGCGTAACCGTCAGGGCGAGCCGGATTTGCACCGGCCGTTCGTCGACGAGCTGACCCGCCCGAATCCGGATGATCCGACGGGTAAGTCGACGATGCGCAGGATTGACGACATCTTGGACGTCTGGTTCGATTCGGGCTCGATGCCGTTCGCGCAGAAGCACTACCCGTTTGATAACCAGGAGTGGTTCGAGTCGCACTTCCCGGGCGACTTTATCGTGGAGTACATCGGCCAGACCCGCGGGTGGTTTTACGTCATGCACGTGCTGTCGACCGCGATTTTCGATAAGCCGGCGTTCACGTCCTGTATTTCGCACGGTATTGTGCTGGGCAACGACGGGCGGAAGGCCTCCAAGTCGCTGCGCAACTATCCGGATCCGATGGAGATGTATGACGTCTACGGTTCGGACGCGGTGCGCTGGATGCTCATGAGTTCGCCGGTTTTGCGCGGCGGCAACCTCGTGGTCAACGAGGAAGGTATCCGCGAGGCGATGCGGCACGTGATCTTGCCGCTGTGGAACACGTGGTACTTCTTCGCGCTCTATGCCGGCACGTGTAATGGCGGGAAGGGTTACGTGGCCAAGCCGATCGACGTCGCCGACGCCGACGTGCTGGCTGGCCTCGACGTCATGGACCGCTACCTGCTGTCGCGGACGAAACTGCTGGCAGATTCTGTACGCGAGCACCTTGACGGCCTCGACATTCCAGCGGCAGCGAAGGACATCCGCGACCACATTGACCTGTTGACGAACTGGTACGTGCGTACCTCGCGCGACCGTTTCTGGGACGAGGATCATCGCGCGTTCGACACGCTGTACACCGCACTGGAAACGCTCATGCGGGTCACTGCCACGTTGCTGCCGATGGTTGCGGAGGAAATTTGGCGCGGCCTGACGGGCGGGCGTTCGGTTCATTTGACGGATTGGCCGATCTGGCCGAACGACGTCGTCGATACCGAACTTGTGGAGCAGATGGACGAGGTGCGCGACGTCGTCTCGCATGCTCATTCGCTGCGTAAGGCGAACCAGTTGCGCGTGCGTCAGCCGCTGCGGTCGCTGACTGTCGTGACGAACCTGGATCTGGGTAAGTTCGCTGATCTGATCGCTTCTGAGGTGAACGTTAAGGAGGTGCGTATCCAGACGGCCGAGGAGTCCGGCTTGGAGGTGCGCCACGAACTTGCCGTGCTGCCGCGCGAGTTGGAGCCTGAGGTGCGCCGGCACACGTCCGCACTGTTCAAGGCAGCGCGTGAGGGCAAGTGGGAGAAGGTCGACGGCGGAGTGCGCATGTTGATCGAACCGGAAATCGTGCTCAAGGACGGACAGTTTGAGGCGACGACGGCGGTCGAGGCCGACGAGGGGCAGGTTGCCGACGTGCTCAGTTCCGGGGCGTTCGTCGTGCTTGACACCGTTCTGGATGCCGAGCTCGAGGCCGAAGGTTATGCTCGCGACGTCGTGCGCGCGGTACAGGATCAGCGCAAGGCTGACGACCTGCACGTTGCCGACCGCATCCGCTTGACGCTGCGCGTGCCCGACGAGCACGTGGCGGCCGTCGAAGCGAATATTGACATGATCGCAGCCGAAACCCTGGCATTGGAGACCTCCGTGTCGGGCGGAGCGAGCAAGATCGAAGCAACCGTGGAGAAGCTTGCGTGAACCAGCGACCAGACGAGCCTGAGTTGAGCGACGACGAGCTGGGCGGCGAGGAGCCCGAGCTCACTGCGGAGGAAGAACAGACGCAACGAGCACTTGAGGCGCTGTTGCGCTCCCCGCTCGTGGCCGGGCCTGATCCGAGCGTCATCGACGACCTTTTGGCCGAAGACGACGCCGAGGCCTCGCCTTCCGCCGCGAGCGCCGGTGATCCCACAGCGGAGCTGGCTGAAACTGCCAAGCTCGACGAGCAGGTGGCCGAGATCTACGCGCAGATTTTGACGCGGGCTCCCGAGCACAAGGTGCAGCCGTCCACGCAGCGCGTTGTTGACTGCTTGGACATGATGGGCAACCCGCAACACCAGTACCGTGCGATTCACATCACGGGCACGAACGGGAAGACCTCGACGGCCAGAATGATCGAGGCGCTGCTGCGCGAGCGCGGCATACGCACCGGCCGGTTCACCTCTCCGCACCTGAACTCGGTGCGCGAGCGGATCTCGATTGACGGGCAGGCGATTTCTCGCGAAGGTTTCATCCAGGCGTGGCAGGACGTGGCTCCGTTCGTTGAGATGGTTGATGCGCAGTCGGCAGCGAACGGCGGGCCGCAGATGAGCTTCTTTGAAGTGTTCACCGTCATGGCCTTCGCAGCGTTCGCGGATGCGCCGGTTGACGTGGCCGTAGTGGAAGTTGGCATGGGCGGCCTGTGGGATGCGACGAACGTGATCGACGCCGATGTCGCCGTCCTCATGACCGTGGCACGTGACCACGAAAAGTGGCTCGGCGCGCAGCTGACCGATATCGCCCGCGAAAAGCTGGGCATCCTCAAACCGGGCGCCACGCTTATCAGTGCGCCTCAAACGCCCGACGTGAGCGAGCTCGTTAAACAGGCGGTGGCGAAGAACCGGGCAACACACGTGCAGTACGGGAAGCACCTCGAGGTGCTTGAGCGCGAGCCAGCCGTTGGCGGCCAGATGCTGACCGTGCGCACGCCGTCGGCAGTGTACGAGGACGTTCCGCTTGCCATGTACGGCAAATACCAGGCCGAAAATGCGGCGATTGCGCTCGCGGCCGTAGAAGCCCTGTTTGGTGGGGGTGCGTGGAGTGGCGACGTCGTCGAACACGCCCTCATGGCAACGAATTCGCCCGGACGCATGGAAGTGATCAAGAACTCTCCGCTCGTGATCGCCGACGCCGCGCATAATCCCGCCGGCGTGCAAGCAACAGTGGAGGCCCTCGACGAGTCTTTCCCCGGCACTCGCGTACTCGTGTTCGCGGCGATGGCGGACAAGGACGTAGAGGGCATGCTTTCCGTGCTCGAGCCGAACGTTCATTCCGTGGTGGTGACCGAGCTGCATTCTGAGCGAGCGATGCCGATTGACGAGGTCGCGCAGCTGGCGCGGTCGGTGTTTGGCGAGGATCGGGTGGCCGTGGAGCCGCATTTGGATTCGGCGATCGTGTATGCGGCGGATGTGGCTGAATCGGTGGATCCGGAGGAGGTGACCACCCCGTCGGTGATCGTCATGGGCTCGGTGATTCTTGCTGCCGAAGCGCGCGCGGTGATGGGCCGGCCAAGCGTGGACGAACCCTAGCCTAGGGACGTCGCGTTTGCGGGGTTCAGTGCATTCAGTTCCGGGGGTACACGTTGCGTTCCTGGGGTAGACAAATCGCCGGATTCGGTACCCCGGGAAGGCAACCGGTACCCCGGGAACGGCAAGAACACATGCGGGCGAATAGTAGGATGGCACCATGGCACAACAGACACTTATTCTGGTTAAGCCCGACGGCGTGCAGCGCGGCCTCGTCGGGGAAATCCTGCGGCGAATCGAATCCAAGGGCTATCGCATCACGCGCATGCGGATGCTGACCGCCACCGACGAGCAGCTGGCCAGCCACTATCACGAACACACAGCGAAGCCGTTTTATCCGGGCATGGCCGAATACATGAAGTCGGGGCCGATCGTGGCCGCCGTGGTTGAGGGTAACCGGGTGATTGAGGGTGTGCGCTCCCTGTCGGGTGCCACTGATCCCACGAGTGCGGCGCCGGGCACGATCCGCGGCGATCTGGGCCGCGACTGGGGAGACGGGCAGATCCGTAACCTTATTCATTCGTCCGACGGCGAGGAGTCGGCAGCCCACGAGATCGGCGTCTGGTTCTCCGAGTAGTGCGCTTTTGTGGCTAAACTAGCTGCGTGCACCTGAAAACTCTGACCCTGCGTGGCTTTAAGTCGTTTGCGACTGCCACCACCCTGCATTTCGAACCGGGGATCAACTGTGTTGTGGGGCCGAACGGCTCTGGAAAATCCAATGTGGTTGATGCTCTTGCGTGGGTGATGGGTGAGCAGGGTGCGAAGAACCTGCGTGGCGGTGCGATGGCGGACGTGATTTTCGCCGGAACCGCCAAGCGGCCCGCGCTGGGCCGAGCCGAGGTGACGCTGACCATCGACAATTCGGATGGTGCGCTGCCGATCGACTACTCCGAGGTCACCATTTCCCGCACGCTGTTTCGCACGGGCGGTTCCGAGTATGCGATCAATGGCACGGCCTGCCGCCTGCTCGATATCCAAGAGCTGCTGTCCGATTCGGGCATGGGTAAAGAAATGCACGTCATTATCGGGCAGGGCAAGCTCGATGAGGTGCTCACGGCAACGCCTGAGGATCGGCGCGGGTTTATTGAGGAAGCTGCCGGGGTGCTCAAGCACCGGCGTCGTAAAGAGAAGGCTTTGCGCAAACTCGAATCGATGCAGGGCAATCTCACCCGTATTGAAGACTTAGCTGCGGAGCTGCGCCGCCAGCTTGGCCCGCTTGCTCGCCAGGCGGCGACTGCGCGGCGTGCTCAGGTGATTCAGGCTGAGGTGTTTGATGCTCGGGCGCGCATCCTGGCTGATGACGTTGCACAGGCACAGGCACGCTTGCAGGCACAGGCGGTTGACGAGGAAAAGTTTGCGGCGCAACGCGAGCAGCTGGCACACAAGCTCGCTGAGGCGCGGGCGGAGGTTGCCCGGCTCCAGGCGGAGGCGGACGCGGCAAGCCCGCATATCGCGGCGCTCACCGAGGATTGGCAACGGCTGAGTTCGCTCGTGGAGCGCTTCCGCAGCCTCGGCCAGTTGGCAATGGAACGCCAGCGTTCACTGACGCAGGCCGCACCGAATACACATCGGGGTGAATCGCCGGAGTCGATCAGGCAGCGCGCCCAACAAGCTCGACTCGAAGAAGAGGCGCTCGCGAAGGAAGTTCGCGACGCCGAGGACGCCCTACACGCCGTCATTGCTCAGCGGGAACGTGCGGAGGCTCGAGAAGCTGAGCTGACCGAGCAGCTCGCTGGGATCAATCGTACGCTCGCGGATAGGCGGGAGACCGCGGCGCGCCTGTCGGGAAAGATTGCCACGGCAACCTCTCGTATTGAGGCGCTGACCGCAGAGCGGGAGCGAGTACTCGCGGCCGTGGCTGGAGCCGAAGAGCGGGCGGCACAGGCTGAAACTCAGGTGATCGAGCTCGAGCAGCAGGCAGTGGCACACGCCGATGGCGACGATTCGCTGTCGATCTCTCATGAGGAGGCGGCGCGCAGCCAGCAGGAGGCACGCGACGCGGTGGAACACGCCCGGCAGGCGCTCGTTGAGGCGCAGGCGGCAGTGGTTGAGTGGCGTACGAAGGCCGATACGCTCGAGCTGTCGTTGGAACCGCAGGATGCGACGGCGTGGCTGGTTGGTGAACACCGGGCGGGCGTGCAGGGTTTGGTGCGCGACGCCGTGAAGATCTCGGCGGGCTGGGAGGCCGCGGCTGAGGCGGCGCTGGCCGGCGTTGCTGAAGGTGCGATCGTTAAGGATGTGGGCGCGGCAGTGGACGCGTTACGTGCGGCTCGTCAGGTGGGTGCTGGGCATCTAGAATTGCTTGTCGCGGACGCGCACACTGCGAGTGATCCGGCAACCTCCCGCGAAGCGAAAGCAAGCGAAGCGCTGAACGTCTGCGGTTTGGCAGCCGACCAGGCGCGGCTGGCCACGGACGTTATTACAGGTGAATCGACGACGGCGGATGCCCTGCGCGCGCTCGTGGCGGGCACGGTGCTGTGCATCGACTTGGCGGCGGCTCAACAATTGCTTGATGCGGGGGCTCCCGCGGTGGCCACGATGGCCGGAGACGTTCTGACACCCTCACATGCATGGGGTGGCGAGGTCCAGGCAGCTGCGATTCTGTCTCGGCAGGCCGCTTACGATGACGCCCGCACCCAGCAGGAAAAGGCACAGCAGCAGGTGGAGGAATACGAGATCGACCTCGACAACGCGCGTGCTCGCGCCGAGGTAGCAGAGCAAGAATTTAACAGTCTGGCAGCAGAACTTTCGGCGCGCGATTCACAGTTGGCTGCAGTGACGGCGCAGCTGGGCGTGCTCCGCCAATCAGTCGCGGCAGCCCATCAGGAAGTCGAGCGTAACTCTCAGCGCGCTGATCATATCGACGCAGACCTCACAGCACGCTCCACAGAATTGGACACCTTGCGTGAACAGCAAGACCAGCTCGACGCCGAACCGGAAGACCTCGCAGCTCGGGCTTCGCAGCTGGCCACCGAACAGACCAGCGCACATAAGGCCACGGTGGCGGCCAGGTCTGACGAAACAGAAGCGCGCCTGAAGTTGCGCACACGCGAGGAGCGGCTGCGGGCGTCGTCGGGAAAGTCAGATGCTCTCGAAAACCAGGCGAAAGCGGTAGAAGCCCGGATTGCGCAAGAAGAACGGCAGGCCGCGCGTAGAGCCGACGCGGCGCAGATTGCCGACAGGGTTGCAGCAGATGCACACGCCGCGCTCGCAGCCACACAAGAATTACTGGCAGCTGTCACGAGCGAACGGCACGAGGCCGAAGCTCAACGCTCTACGAGGGAAACAGAGCTATCAGCAGCGCGCCGCTATTTCGAACGACTGCAAGCGGAAGACCGCGAGCTGGGGGATGTGGCGCACCGGCAAGAGTTGGCGCTCGCCGAACAACGGCTCAAGTATGACCAGCTGGCAGAGCGAGCGATCTCCGATCTGGGAATGTCGGCCGAAGTTCTCGTGGCAGAATTCGGCCCGCACCTTCCGATCAAACAGCCAGTTGAGGAAGGTAAAGAACCGAAACCGGATATCCCGTTTGTGCGCGCCGAACAAGAAAAGCGGCTCGCGAAAGCCGAGCGTGACCTATCACGGCTCGGCAAGATCAACCCGCTTGCACTTGAAGAACACGCTGCGCTCGAAGAACGCCAACGCTACCTCACTGAGCAGTTGGAGGATCTGCGCCGTTCGCGTGCCGATCTGCTCGGAATCGTTAAAGAGATCGACGAACGAGTAGAAGAAGTGATGACGAGCGCGCTCGCGGACGTGGCACGTGAGTTCGAGAGCACGTTCGCGCGTCTTTTCCCGGGTGGCAAGGGCAAGTTGACGCTCACGGATCCGGATGACGTTCTGACCACCGGCGTCGATATTGAGGCTCGTCCGCCCGGAAAGCGGGTCAAGCGGCTGTCGCTGCTGTCTGGTGGTGAACGATCCTTGACGGCGATTGCCTTCCTTGTGGCGATTTTCAAGGCGCGCCCCTCGCCGTTCTATGTGATGGACGAGGTCGAGGCTGCTCTTGATGATACGAACCTCTCGCGCCTACTCGGACTTTTTGAGGAACTACAGGACAATTCGCAGCTGCTGATCATCACGCACCAGAAGCGCACGATGGAAATCGCCGACGCGCTCTACGGCGTGGCCATGCGCGAAGATGGCGTGACCACTGTCATATCACAGCGGGTCAAGGATCTCGCAACGTAGCGTTCGCGCAAAAAGTGGTGACCGCGCGGATATCGCGGGCTGGGAAATATCTCACCTCTTAGCAAAACATGGCGCGTGATAGCCGAATCTCGGCGCGTTTTCAGATAGAAAAGAAGTGTGTTCTCAACTATCTTGCTTGTTGTTGCCGCCGGCGCCACGATTGCCGGTGGCGTTCGGTTGTACAAAAGAAACGAGGATCGAGCCGCCGAGGGGTTTAAGTGGGTGGAAGAATCCGTGGAGGCTTGGCGTTCGAATGAGCTAGACCGGGATAATTTCTCGGTGCACGTGAAAGACACGCAGCTTGACGATCTGTTTACCACGTTTGATCACGACGACGGCGATCCGTACTATTCTCCTGAAGGTATCGAGAATCGTCTGGTCAATGTGACGCGTTCGAATGTGCCGACGCGGATTGCTGATTCCACTGAGGCGGCCGTGACGCGGGCGCTTGACCTGTTGCGTACAGGCGCAGTGCGCGTGGTTGATGGTGTGAAACGCGTCGGGCACAGAGCTGTCAACAAGACCACGCAGACGTTGGCAAAGCCGCGCAAGTAAGGGACACTAGACACGTGGATACAACTCAAATTCTTATTCTTATTCTTGGCCTGCTCGCCATCGCCGCTCTTGGTGTTGGCCTGGTAGCCCGCCATCGTCGTAGCACTACGCAAGAACTACCGTGGGAAAAGCGCGAGGAACTTACCGGTGGTGAGGAACTAGTTCCGGATGAGCCTGCTAGCAGTGAGGTGCAGCCAGCCGAAACACCTGCTGAGATCGCCCCGGAAGAAGCTGCGCCGGTGGATGCCGCACCGAGTGTGCTGGAGCGTCCAGAGCCCGTGGTCTCCCGTATGGAACGTCTGCGCGGGCGGCTGGCCTCCGGTGGAAAGCTCGGCAAGGCACTGCTGTCGATCCTGTCGCGCGGCGATCTTTCTGAGGCCGATTGGGAAGAGCTCGAAGAGACCCTGCTCATGGCCGACGTCGGCCTAGAAGCAACAACTGAACTTATGGACAAGCTGCGCACGGAAATCAAAGTGCGTGGCACGTCTGATCCGGCTGAGGTGCGCCAGATACTGCGCGAGGAACTGATCAAGCTTGTTGATCCGAGCATGGACCGCACGCTGAACGTAGAACCAGGTATTGGTGACGACGGCCAGGCCCATCCGGCTACGATCCTCATGGTGGGCGTGAACGGTGCGGGTAAGACGACCACCGTGGGTAAGCTGGCTCGCCTGTTGGTTGCTGAAGATAAGACAGTCTTGCTTGGCGCGGCCGACACGTTCCGTGCGGCGGCGGCAGATCAACTTGCCACGTGGGGTGAGCGCGTTGGCGTCGAGGTTGTGCGTTCAGATCGGGAAGGTGCCGATCCGGCATCCGTTGCGTTCGACACGGTGAAGGTCGGGCGTGAAAAGGGCGTCGACGTCGTCATTGTTGATACTGCTGGCCGCCTGCAAAACAAGGCGGGGCTCATGGATGAGCTGGGCAAGATTAAGAGGGTCATGGAGCGTAGCGCGCCGATTCGGGAAGTTCTGCTCGTGTTGGACGCGACGACGGGCCAAAATGGCATGCGCCAGGCTGAAGTTTTCGCCGAGGTCGCTGGTATCACCGGAATTGTGTTGACGAAACTGGATGGCACCGCGAAGGGCGGAATCGTGATTTCGGTTCAGCGCGCACTGGGCGTGCCAGTGAAGTTTGTTGGCCTTGGTGAGGGCGCCGATGATTTTGCGCCTTTCGATCCGGAAGGTTTTGTGGATTCGTTGCTGGCTTAGCGTAGACTTAACGCCAGTTTCATTCCCAGTCGAGGTTGTTGATGTTTAATTCCCTGTCAGATCGGATTACCGGTTCGCTACGAAACCTGCGGAAAGCGGGGCGGCTGTCTGAAAAGGACGTCGAGGCGGTTATCAGTGACATCCGCCGTGCGTTGTTGGACGCCGACGTCGCACTGCCGGTCGTCCGTCAGTTCACGGCGTCGGTGCGGGAAAAGGCCGTTGGTGCGGTCAAATCTCAGGCGCTGAATCCGGCTCAGCAGGTTGTCAAGATCGTCAACGACGAACTCATAGAGGTCCTCGGTGGGGAGAGCCGCGAGCTGAATTGGGCTGCCAAGCCACCAACTGTCATCATGTTGGCTGGCTTGCAGGGTGCGGGTAAGACCACGCTGGCAGGTAAGCTTGGCCTTTGGCTACGGGAGAACGGTCACCGTCCGCTGTTAGTGGCCTCCGATTTGCAGCGTCCGAACGCCGTGCAACAGTTGCAGGTTGTGGGCGAACAGGCAGGGGTGGCCGTGTGGGCACCCGAGCCGGGCAACGGCGTCGGCGATCCTGTTGAGGTGGCACGCTCGTCAATCCAGTACGCGAAAGAGAATACGTACGACGTCGTCGTCGTCGATACCGCGGGGCGGCTCGGTGTCGACGAAGAGATGATGGAGCAGGCGCGCAATATTCGCGACGCCGTTAACCCCGACGAAATCTTGTTCGTGCTCGACGCGATGGTTGGCCAGGACGCGGTTAACACGTCGGTGGCATTCCGTGACGGCGTGGGCTTCACCGGAGTCGTGCTCTCAAAGCTCGACGGCGACGCGCGCGGTGGTGCCGCGCTGTCCGTGCGTGGCGTGACGGGTCAGCCGGTTCTCTTTGCCTCAACCGGTGAAAAGCTGGACGCCTTTGAACGCTTCCACCCGGACCGGATGGCGTCGCGCATCCTCGACATGGGCGATCTGCTCACCTTGATTGAGCAGGCGGAAAAGACGTGGTCGGCCGAGCAGGCCGAGGATCTCGCTACCAAAATGGTTGGCGGGGATTTCACGCTTGATGACTTCCTCGACCAGCTCAACCAGCTGCGCAAGATGGGTTCGATGAAGAAGCTCATGGGGATGCTGCCCGGGATGGGGCAGTTCCGGGAGGCGCTCGAAAACTTTGATGAACGTGAAGTGGATCGGCAAGAGGCGATCGTCAAGTCGATGACTCCGGCTGAACGTGCCGACACGAAGATTCTTAACGGCTCGCGCCGCCTGCGTATTGCAAACGGCTCGGGAACCACGGTGACCGAGGTCAACCAGCTGGTGGATCGCTTCGAACAAGCGAAAAAGATGATGACGGCGATGAGCCGTGGCGGCGGCGTGCCCGGCATTCCTGGTATCCCTGGAATGGGCGGCGGCCGGGGCGGTTACACCAAGCGTCAGCCTAAGCGGAAGAAGAACCGTTCGGGCACGAAGAAGGGCCGCTCTGGTAATCCGGCCAAGCGTCGTCAGCAGGAATTGGCAGCACAGCGCGAACGTGAAGCCAGGCAGAAGGGCTCGGCGTTCGGTCCGGGCGCGCAGACCGCGCAACCCGACGTCGATTTCGACGAGTTGGCGAAGTTCCTCAAGTAGGCAAGAGATCGGCGGCGCGCGATGATCGTTCACCTGACGGGCACTTTACGGGGTACTGACCGCTCGGAAGCGTGGATCGTCGATGGGCGTTTGAGCTTTACTCGGCCGGATGTTGACAGCGCGGGCTCGCGCGCGGTACGCGAAGTATCTGGCTACGCGTATCCCGGTCTGCTTGACGTACACACTCATCCGGGGCTACGCCGTAGCCCAGAGGCGTTGGAAACTTCGGAAATCCGGCGTCGTTTGGAGATTTTGGCGCGCATCGGAGTGAGTGATGTGCGCGATTCGGGTGGTCAGCACGATCCGAATGTGGCCTGGGAACCGGGGCTGCCGAGGGTCATTCACTGCGGGCAACACATCGCCCGGTATCGGCGTTACGAACGTTATTTGGCCACGGAGACGGAGCCGGCGGACCTGCCGGCTGAGGCGCTACGCCAATTAGCGGTATCCGGCGGGTGGATCAAAGTGGTTGGCGATTGGATCGACCGCGAGGTCGGGGACATGACGCCGCTATGGCCGCGTGCCGCTTTGAAAGATGCGGTGGCCGCGGTACACGAGGCTGGCGGCAAAGTCACAGTACACGCTTTCGCCCGCGAGACTATTGATGATCTGCTGGAAGCCGGCGTCGACGGAATCGAACACGGCACCGGCATGACCCGCGATCACCTGTTGGAGGCTGCAGCCCGCGGCATCCTCATCACTCCCACTGTTCGCCAGATTCGCCGCTTCCCAGAGTTCGCGGCCAGTGCCACGAAATATCCGGCGTACCAACAGCGCATGTTAGCAATGGACGCCCAGCGGCGCGAACACCTCGCGCTCATGGTTGATACTGGCACGCATTTCCTCATGGGCTCAGATTCGGCAGAAGACGTCGGCGAAACTAACCTAACCGATGAGCTGATCTGCGCCGTCGAGGATGGGATGCCTGCCGACGTCGTCATGGCAGCGGCCTCCTATGATGGCAAGCGCCGGCTCGGGCTGCCTTTCTGGGCCGAAGGTGCCCCTGCCGACGTCGTCGTCTATCTAGACGATCCCGAAGAGAATATTGCCACCGTACGCACGCCTGCTGCCGTATTCATTGGTGGGCATGCCATCAGCTAGAAGCTCCTGGGAGCGGTAGTTAGGCGCCCGGTTCGGGCTCGTCGTCAGTGATTGGAATGTAGCCTTCGGGAATGTCCTCGTACGAACTTGCGTCTTCGATGGGCTCCACGTGAATCTCAACAGAGGAATCGGGCAGCTTCGCGGTGATTTCTTCTTCGATGACGTGCGCGAAGTCGTGGCCTTGCGTGACGCTCCAGTGGCCAGGAACCTGCAGGTGGAAGCTAATGAAACGCTGGCGGCCTGCTTGGCGGGTGCGCAGGCCGTGGAAGGTTACTTTGCCCTCTTCGGTGCGCTCGCGCAGAATGTTGACGATAACCTGGTTGTCGGCGTCGGGAAGCGTGACGTCGAGGAGCCCGGCGAGAGCCTCGCGTAGCAGTTGGACGCCGGTGCGCAGAATGTTGATTGCAACGAGGATTGCGATGATCGGATCAAGCTGGTACCAGCCGGTCACGGATACGAGTGCGAGCCCGCAGATCACGCCGGCAGACGTATACAGGTCAGTCAGGAGGTGCTTGCCGTCGGCTTGCAGCGTGATTGACCTGTGCTTGCGGCCAGCGCGCAGAAGAAAGATACCGGCCCCACCGTTGATGAGGGCCGCAACCAGCGAGATCGCAAGACCAATACCAAGTTCAGTGACCCCTTGTGGCTTGAGCAGACGCTGCACCGACGCGAAAATGATCAGCGCAGCCGCACCGAAAATCATTGCGCCTTCGACTGCCGCAGAGAAGTACTCGGCCTTCGAACGCCCGTAGGTGTAACGGGACGACGCCGGCTTTGCGGCGAGAATTAAAGCGACGAGCGCGATGACCGCGGCCACGAGGTTGACCACGGATTCCATCGCGTCCGACAGCAACGACACCGAACCGGTAACGTAATAAGCCCCGGCTTTGAGGCCAATCGTGACGATAGCGACGCCGATCGCGAACCAGGCGTATGGGGTCAGGTTTGGTGCGGATTGGGTGGACTGAGCGGACTGACCGGATGTGCTAGACATGCCTCTATTGTGCCGCTGCTGAGGAGTGGGCGAGAAGAATGGTGATGTAGATATCTCCACAGTTGTCAGGATTCGTGACCACTACCACCGCGGTTTTGGTTACTCCCGCTGCCATTTGGCGCTGAAATCTGGCATGATTAACCACTGTACTCAGGCTTTCCGAGACCCCTCTCTTCTCGGTCAGTCTTAGTCACGGGCTGGCGATCATGCGCATGATTTCCCACGCTACGATCGGCGCCCATTGAAGAAGAAAATAGGAGAGACCGCTAAAGTGGCAGTCAGAATTCGTTTGAAGCGCATGGGTAAGATCCGGGAACCGCACTACCGGGTCGTCGTCGTGGACCAGAAGAAGAAGCGTGACGGCCGGGTGATCGAGGAGATCGGATACTACAACCCGAATACCGATCCGTCGGTTATCGACATCAACTCTGAGCGTGCCCGCTACTGGATTTCGGTTGGCGCACAGCCGTCCGAACCGGTGCTCGCACAGTTGAAGATCACTGGCGACTGGCAGGCAGCCAAGGGCCTTGAGGGTGAATCCACCCTGCGTACGCCCGAGGTTGTGGATAAGGAAAAGGCTCGCGAAGAGGCCGTCCAGGCTGTTCAGGACGACGCCGAAAAGCGCCGTGCCGCTAAGGCACAGGAGCGCGCGGAAGCTGAGGCGGCAGCCAAGGCTGAGGCCGAGGCCGCAGCAGCTGAGGAAGCCGGCGAGGATGTTCCTGCTGAGGAAGCTCCGGCTAGCGAGGCGGAGGAAGCCTAATGCTGAGTGAAGCCTTGGAACACCTCGTCCGCGGAATCGTGGACAATCCCGACGACGTCGAGGTGACCGCCCGTGAAAACCGCCGCGGCGAACTGCTCGAGATCCGGGTTAATCCTGAGGATCTTGGGCGCGTGATCGGCCGTAATGGTCGCACGGCCAAGGCGTTGCGTTCTGTCATGAGCGCGCTATCGACGGACGGTCCCGTTCGCGTTGACGTGATCGAGACCGATCGATAACCCAAAACTCTCAAGGGAGCCCGCCAACTGGCGGGCTTTCTTGTTGCCCGCCGGCATGCGGGCGCTTTTGAGTGTTAGCCTGTGATGTCGGCACAATAGATCTGGTACGAACATGCGAATGAGGGGAGTGGCATGCAACTCACGGTGGCTATTATCGGGCGCCCGCAAGGCCTGAAAGGCGAGGTCAAGCTGGATGTGCGTACCGACGCCGTAGAGGAGCGCCTCGCCCTTGGGGCAATGCTGGAAACCGACCCTGCGGAGATGGGACCTGTGACTGTTGCGAAGCGGCGCGAATATAAGGGGCAAGTGTTCGTCACGTTCGAGGAGTACCCGGACCGCAGCGGCGCGGAGGCCTTGCGGGGCACGAAGCTCGTCATTGAATCGGATGAGGACGAGGTGGAAGACGACGCCTGGTTTGCCCACGAGCTGAAAGGCTTGGAGGCGCTCGACCCGGAGGGTTACGAGCTGGGCATTGTTGTGGGGTTGGAATACATGCCGGGGCATGACCTGCTGGTCGTGCGCGAGCCGGATGGGATTATTACCCGCGTGCCCTTCGTGAAAGAGATTGTTACCGAGGTTGACCTTGAGGATAACTGCGTGGTCATCGACGCGCCGCCCGGCCTGTTCTCGCCCGAGGACCTCGTGGTCTCGGAAGAGACCGGTGAGATTAAGGAGCGGCGTTCATGAGGTTTGACATCATTTCGGTTTTCCCGGAGTTTTTCTCGGTGCTCGATCTTTCTCTTGTGGGTAAGGCACGCGAGCGGGGGCTGATCGCGGTGCAGGCACACGACTTGCGTGATTGGACGAGCGACGTGCACCGGACCGTTGACGACGCCCCGTTTGGCGGCGGGGCCGGCATGGTCATGAAGCCGGACGTGTGGGCAAAGGCGATCGACGACGTCGCACGCGCGGCTGACGGCGAAACCCCAGGTAGTGACCAACAACAGTCGAAGGTGGTGCTCGCAATCCCGACCCCGGCCGGAGAGCCATTGACGCAAGCGGACTGCTGGCAGCTCGCCGATACGGATCACCTCATTATTGCGTGCGGACGCTACGAAGGGATCGACGCGCGCGTCGCGGATTACTACCGCGGGCAGGGCGTGGAAGTCTTCGAATATTCGCTGGGCGACTTCGTGCTCAACGGTGGCGAAGTAGCGGCGATTGCGCTGGTCGAAGCGGTGGCTAGGCTTGTGCCAGGCATGGTGGGTAATCCCGATTCGCTGCGCGAGGAGTCGCACGGGGAGCAGGGCTTGCTTGAATACCCGATCTATACGAGGCCCACAGACTTCCGCGGGCTGCAGGTGCCGGAAGTTCTCACCTCGGGCGATCACGGCAAGGTTGCCCGCTGGCGGCGAGACCAGGCGCTCGAGCGGACCGCACAGCGGCGTCCGGACATGATCGCAGCTTTGCACGCCGAGCAGCTCGACAAGAAGGACCGGGCAAAACTTGCCGAGCTTGGCTGGCTGGTTCAGGGTGATGAGCTGGTCAACGTCGTCGTTGAAGAGGCAAGCCCGGAGGAAGCCACCGCAGTGGCCGAGCTCGCCGGCCGGTTATTCCCGCACGCCTGCCCACCAGAAATGAAAACCGAAGATATCCAGGCCTTCATCGATCAGAACCTCACCGAAAAACATTTCGCGCACTATATTGCCGATCCGAACCATATCGTGCTCGTTGCCCGAGATGGCCGTGACATTGGCGGATATTCCCTGTCGATCATCCCGCGGCCAGGGGAGGTGGAACCGGACGCCCCTGTCGACGTCGTGCTCGATGTGCCACGAAACGGCCCACTGGCCTACCTGTCGAAAATGTATATCGAACCGGCATGGCGAGGAACCGGCCTATTTGACTTGCTCATGGGCGAAACAATCGCCGCGATCCGGCGGGCATCCGATGGGCCGGAACCCTACGTGTGGCTCGGCACCAACGCCGGAAACAAGCGGGCGATCCGGGCGTATAAGCGTGCCGGATTCGCCGTGGTCGGCGAACGCGAATTCTTAGTTGGTGATCAGATCAACAAGGATGTGACTTTGGCGATCCGCGCCAATATGCCAAAATAATAGGGCTTGCACATGGAGGATCGGATCCGCCGCAGGGGATCGACCTCGTCAGCAAGAACATCACAACGGACGGGCACTGCCCGGAAAGCATTCTGACCTGCGTGCAGAGTGAGAAGAGAACGAACATGAATATTCTCGACAAGATCAATGAAGCCTCCCTCGTGGAACGCCCGGATTTCCGTGCGGGCGATACGGTCAAGGTCAACGTGAAAGTCGTTGAAGGTACCCGGAGCCGTATTCAGGTGTTCCAGGGCGTCGTGATTAACCGCCGCGGCGGCAACTCTGTGAACGCTACGTTCACGGTGCGTAAGTCGTCGTTCGGTGTTGGTGTGGAGCGTACGTTCCCGCTGCATTCGCCGAACGTGGATTCCATTGAGGTTGTCACTCGTGGTCGCGTGCGCCGCGCTAAGCTCTACTACTTGCGCGATCGCCACGGTAAGGCTGCGAAGATCCGCGAAAAGCGCGAAAACTAAGAGTTTTCTTAGCGGGGCGCCCTTCGGGGCGCCTTTCGCTTACGTGGCCAACACAATTGATCACATCACCGATCAGGCCGGTTAATGCCGTAGGCTAGAGGTCTCAGCGCGAAAGGAAGGTGCGATGGACGGGCAGGATAACTATGGCCAAGCGATGCCGCCGTCGTACCCGCCAGAAAATCCGCGTGCAGCTAATCCTGCTGTGGAGCCTGAGCCGGTCGAACAGGAAGCAAGTGCTGAGACCAACTCGTCGAAGTTCTTCTCTGGTTTTCTCGAGTTCGGTATGGTGATCGCCGCGGCACTGTTGCTGTCGGTCATCATTAAAACGTTTTTTGCGCAAGCGTTTGCTATTCCGTCTGAGTCGATGGAAGACACGCTGATTCCTGGTGATCGTATTTTGGTGAACAAGCTCGCCGATGGTGAGGGCGATCTGAATCGGGGCGACGTCGTCGTGTTCGTGGATCCGGGATCGTGGCTGGATGATGTTCCAGAGCCGGAACGTAACGCGCTCCAAGAGGCGCTGATCAATATTGGTGAGGCGATCGGGCTCGTACCGCAAAATGTGGGCGATCATTTGGTGAAACGAATCATTGGTATGCCTGGAGACCACGTGGCATGCTGCACTGACGAAGGGCTGCTGACCGTGAACGGGCAGCCGATTCGGGAGAGCTATTTGAAGCCGGGCGTGTCTGCCTCGCACAGCACGTTTGATGTGACTGTTCCTGCCGGGCACGTGTGGGTGTTGGGGGATAACCGCCCGCGATCGAAGGATGCTCGTTTCCATCACCAAGCCACCGGTTTTGGGTTCGTGCCTATTGCGAACATTGAAGGGCGGGCGTGGTTGACTGTCTATCCGTTCGATCGGTTCGGCACGATTCCGTCTGCCACTCACGTGTTCGAAAACGTGCCTGATCCTGCTCCATGATCGAGCCTGATCGCGTTCTTGAAAAAGAGCTACTTTCCTTAGCCGCGCAGCATGTGAGCGGCCCGGTTTATCTTGCCGGTGTTGACGAAGTGGGCAGGGGAGCCCTCGCCGGCCCGGCGAGCGTTGGCATCGTACTCGTATCAAAGACGACGTCGGATCAGTTCCCGGCAGGGTTGCGAGATTCCAAATTGATGAGTGCCGCGGCGCGGGAAGCTATCGTCGACGACGTCGTGACTTGGGCTGATGCTGCCGCTGTGGGGCATGGCCAACCGGAGGCTGTGAACGAATTTGGGATTATTGGAGCGTTGAGGTTGGCGGCCGCGGACGCGCTGGCGCAGCTTGCGGACTATCCGATTGCGGGCGTGCTTCTTGACGGATCGCATGACTGGTGGACGAGCCACGAACTGCCGCTGGGCCCGCAGCTTCCGGCGTTGCCGGTGCACGTGCAGACGAAAGCGGATGCGACCTGTGCCGTGGTGGCTGCGGCTTCCGTGCTGGCGAAGGTGGCACGCGACAGGCGGATGGTCGAGCTTGCCGGGCACTACCCGGGTTACGATTGGGAACATAACAAAGGATATTCCTCGCCGCGGCACATTGAGGGCTTGCAAACGCTGGGGGCTAGTCCGCAACATCGGACGTCGTGGAAACTACCAGGGCTGACCAACGGAACGGAAGGGCGCGCATGAGCGAACTGGAAGAATACGAAAGTAATCAGGAGCTTGCCCTGTATCGCGAATACCGTGAGGTGGCCAGCCGGTTTAGATTCGTAGTGGAAACGGAGCGGCGTTTCTATTTGGCTAATGACGTGGACGTGAAAGTGCGCGCCTCCTCGGCTGGCGACGTGTTTTTTGAGGTGACGTTGACGGACGCGTGGGTGTGGGATATCTACCGGGCCTCGCGTTTTATTCGAGGTGCGCGGATCGTGACGTTCAAGGATGTCAATGTTGAAGAGCTCAACCGGCCGGATAGGACGCGCGAACTCGGCAACCAGTAAAGGTCGAATACTTTTCCACACCCAAGTAAAAGCAGCGTTTTTCTAAGCGCGGGGGATAACCGTGCCAGCGCTTCTTCGGATTTGGTGAGATCGCATCATGACGATTGAACAAATGACGAAGAATGAGTTGGGCGCGTGGGGTGAAAACCTTGCGGTCAAACATCTGAAGGATTCCGGCTGGGCGATTCTCGAACGTAATTGGCGCACCCGCGGAGGCGAACTCGATATTGTGGCGTTCGACCCGCAGCGCGGGGCGATCGTGGCCGTTGAAGTGCGTACTCGGCGCACCCGGATAGCTGGCACGGCGGAAGAATCCGTCACGTACGCGAAGGTGAATCGGCTGCGCGGATTGCTGTTGAGCTGGCTGGTGCAGCGAGGCAGCTTCGCGGCTGAGATTTCGGTTGACGTGATCGCAGTGGCCGTGGGCGACGACGGGCTACACACGATTAGCCATGTGACGGACGTGACGTCATGAGCGCGGGAACTGTAGGGCGAGCGCACACGCTCAGCCTGCTTGGACTCGACGCGGTGCCCATCCTTGTTGAGGCAGTTCAACTCAACGGGCTGCCTAGCTTCACGATTGTGGGATTGCCGGACGCGGCGGTCAACGAAGCACGCGAACGTCTGCGGGCCGGTTTTCATGCGATCGGGCTGCCGTGGCCAAACCGCCGGTTGACGGTTAACCTTTCGCCTGCTGACGTGTCCAAATCCGGTACGGGTTTTGATTTGGCGATTGCGGCCGCCATCCTCGGTTCGATGGGGTTTCGGCTCCCACCTGGTGTGACGGTCATGGGTGAGCTTGGACTTGATGGTTCTGTCAGAGGGGTGCGCGGAGTGCTACCGGCCCTCGTTGCAGCCTCTGAGCAGGGTGTTGGCAGAGCAATCGTGCCGGTAGCAAATAGGGCCGAAGCTGAACTTGTTGACGGCATCGACGTGGCCGCCGTGCGTCACCTTGGTGAGGTGGGCTCCATGTGTGGGGCGCCGTGTGAATTTTCCATGCCGAGCGTTCCGGAGTCAGCCCCAGACGTCCACGTTGAAACTGAGCCTGATCTTGATCTTTCCGACGTCTACGGCCAAGAAGCGGCTATCGCTGCTCTCGAAGTCGCGGCTACCGGTGGTCATCACATGATCATGGTCGGATCGCCAGGGGTCGGTAAGTCGATGCTGGCTCGGCGCCTGCCGGGAATCTTGCCTCGACTTACAGATGAAGCGGCGCTTGAAGTTGCCGCGGTATCCTCACTTGTTGGCCGGCAACTAGCTGTTCTCCCTCAAGAACCACCGTTCGCAGCCCCGCATCATACGGCGTCGCCGTCAGCGATGGTCGGTGGCGGATCGGGGATCGCTCGCCCGGGTGCGATCACACTAGCGCACAGGGGCGTGCTGTTTTGCGATGAGTTCCCCGAGTTCGCACCCAGAGTGATTCAGGCGTTGCGCCAGCCGATGGAAGATGGCTACATCGACATCGCCCGTGCCAAGGCCGCCGTTCGGTTTCCGGCCCGGTTCCAACTGGTGGCGGCCGCTAATCCGTGTCGGTGCGGTGCCATTCTTGATGCGCCTAGTTCGTGCACGTGTACCTCGCGAGACAACCGCATGTATCAAGCCTCGCTTGGCGGGCCGGTACGGGATCGGATCGACATCCAAACGATTGTGCGCCGCCCGTCGAAAGCAGATCTGCGCCGAGGTGGAACAATCACGAGCGCCGAGGTTCACGAACGTGTCAGCGAGGCACGCTTGCGGCAAATCCACAGGTTGGAAGGCAGCGGTTTCGACTGCAACGCGCACGTGTCCGGGAAATGGCTACGGGCTAACACCACGCTGCCCGAGCGTTCGCGAACGGTTTTCGAAGAGGCCATGGCTCGCGGGGATATGTCGTTACGCGGATTTGACAGGATTTTGCGTTTAGCGTGGTCGGTGGCCGATCTCGCTGGGCATGAGCACCCGAGCGACGACGACCTCGCGCTCGCGTTTACGTTGAGACGAGGTGCCTGATGGATAACAGGCTCGCGCGGATTGAGTGGTCGCGGATTACTGAAGGTGCAGATCAGGCCGCTCATGGGCTGATCGCCCGGCTCGGAGCGGCTGCAAGTCTTGAGGCCGTCCGCAGTGGAGAGGGGCTGACACCGGATGAAGAGCAGGTGGCCCGGAGGTGGCGGCACAGGCTTGACGGCCTCAGTCCATTCCGGGAAAAGTCGCTAGCCGCCCTTGGGATAACCGTTCTTGCCCCCGAAGATGAGCTGTGGCCCGAACAGATCAACGACCTCGGCGCTGAAACGCCTCTCCTGCTGTGGGTGAAAGGCAACCCGGAGGTACTCTCGTCTCGCCCGGCAGTAGCGATTGTTGGCTCGCGGGCGGCAACCGCGGATGGGAAACGTATTGCGCGGGATTTCGCCTGCGATATTTCGGATACCACCACGGTCGTCTCTGGTGGGGCGTTCGGAATTGATGCGGCCGCCCATGGTGGCGCACTTCTTGCGGAAAAACCTACGGTGATTGTTTCCGCCGGGGGAGCAGATCGGGTTTATCCGCGCGCTCACGAAGCACTATTTGCAGCTGTGCTCGACGGCGAGGGCGCCGTCGTCTCCGAATCTCCCATTGGTGCTGCTCCGCAACGGTTCAGGTTTTTGGCCCGCAACCGGATTATTGCAGCGTTAGCCCGAGCTACGCTCGTCGTCGAAGCTCCAGTGCGGTCCGGTGCGCTATCTACTGCCCGGCATGCGATGAAAATAGGTCGGGATGTGGGCGCCGTGCCGGGTCAGATTGACTCGATCCAATCTCACGGGTGTATCGATCTGCTCCGTAACGGGGCGACTGCGATCGCGAGCGCCGATCACCTGCGTGAACTCGTCGGTCCTTTCGATGTGCAACCGACGTTGGCCGCCGATTTCTTTTCGTTTGGTGCAGCCGACGATTTCGATCTGCGCACGGCCCGCACATTCGATGCCGTGCCGGTGAGCCACAGTGCCGACGCGCATTCGATCGCTTCCGTGGCAGGGTTGACCGTTGCGGAAACGTTGACCGCGCTAGGAAAGCTCACGCTTGGCGGGCATGTTGAAGAAAACAGGGGCAGGTGGCGGCGCAGTAGAATCAAAGCATGAGTGTTGAGCGTGTGCTTGCTGAATATGGCCACGAGCTCGCTGTGCGCAGAGGTCTGTCCGAGCACACCGTCACCGCTTACGTGAGCGAGGCGCGATCACTGGTCGAGTTTCTTTCTGAGTTCTCCGACGACGTCACCGCTTCGCTCAAGCACCTCGAGTTAGATGATCTGCGGCTATGGCTGGCTTCTTTCGATGGCCATTCGCGCGCATCGGTCGCTCGCCATTCGTCTGCGATCCGGAACTTCACGGCTTGGTTGTATAAGGCGGGCTATGCCGATGCTGATGCTGGGCAACGCTTGAAAGCCCCGCGGGCAGATGCCACGCTTCCGCAGGTGTTGACTGAAGCGCAGGCTAAAACCCTACTCGCCACAGCAGAACAGAAAGCGAATGAGGAAGGCGGGCTCGCTGTTCGCGACTGGGCCATGTTGGAGCTGCTGTATGCGTCGGCCATCCGAGTCAGCGAGCTCGTCGGGTTGAACGTGGCGGATCTGCGCCCAGATTCCACAATGCGGGTACTGGGTAAGGGTAATAAGGAGCGCATCGTTCCCTACGGCCGCCCAGCTCGGGAGGCGATCATGCAGTGGTTAACAGCCCGCCAGGACTTCATCACTGATGACCACCGAGCACTGTTTCTTGGTGCGCGCGGAAAACGGATTAATCCGCGGGTTGTTCGCACTGTGTTGGATAACCTGACGGCGCTTGCCGGGGTGCCCAAGATTGGGCCGCATGCGCTACGCCACTCAGCTGCCACTCACCTGTTGGACGGCGGCTCGGATCTGAGAAGCGTGCAAGAAGTGCTTGGTCATTCCTCGCTGGGCACCACCCAACGCTATACGCACGTGAGCGCCGAACGGTTACGTGCCGCGTTCGGGCAAGCTCATCCGCGCGCATAAACCTCGCGCTAGATCCTCATACGTGGGCTTGGCGTGCTCAGACACGGGCGCAGGCGTGAGCTCTACTCGAGGAGCCGGATCGGCGCCCGCTGTAATAACGTCAGCGGATCGATATAGTCGCTTGATCCGCGTTTGGCACCCCAGTGCAAACACGGCAACGGAGCGCAGTGCGTTCCGTCCACATAGCCGATCACCTCGCCCCGGGTGACGTCCTGGCCGCGGCGAACCGCCGGTATGAGGGGTTCGTAGGTGGTACGAATGCCATCGGCATGTTCAATCGACACGAGCTGGCGATCATTGAGCCAACCGGAGTAAATAACCGTGCCGTCGGCTGCAGCGTACACGGACTGCCCGGCGTCGAGCGCAAGATCAACCCCGCGATGGCCCGGATTCCAGTTCGCGCCGTCCATATAAAACGGACGCAACACGGGAACTTCTGCCCCGGAGGGCCAGTCGTAGTCCACCGGCGCACGTGACTGGTCGGTGATAACGGTGATGGTTTGGTGAGAATCGAGAACGCGCGCCGGAGCGCCAGGGGTGTAGACGGCTGCAACTCCCAGTGCGCCAAGAGCAAGTGCGGTAACAGATAAGGCAAGTTTCTTCATGCCTTCACCCTGCCACCTAGCCACTCTTCAGCGTTCGGAACGGCTGCTTGCTGTGGGTAACGCGAACAGGAGACAGACTGTGGAGAACTATTCGGAGTGTGAGCTATCGGAGTCTTGCTGGTTGTTGGACTCGTGCCCTGCGCCAGACTTTTTCCGTTTGCTGCTCGCTTGCCGCTCCTTGGATTTGCGCCGCTGGCTACGCGTGAGCTTTTGGCTCGTGCGCAGGCGCCGGTGGTGATGCTGGATTTGCCGGGTGGAGGTCTCGAGCACGTTCAGGGGGCGGGATGGGAGCACCCAGTTGAACTTCTGGGCGGCAAGCCCGAACACGAGGCAGATCAAAATGGCAAGCGCCATACCCTCTTCGTACAGGCCGTTCTTTTGGAAGATGACCATCACCCCGGAGGCGAGGATCGCGAACGAGGCGTACATGGGGTTAGAGCCGAAGATTGCCGGGCGTCGGCCGATGACGACGTCGCGAATAACGCCGCCTGCGGTGGCGGTGATGACGCCGAGAAACATGGAAGGAATGGGCGCGAGGCCAGCGGCGAGCCCCTTTGATGCTCCTGTGGCGGACCAGCAGCCGAGTGCGAGCACGTCGGCGAGCAGTAGCCACCTGCGCCACCACGGGCCGTCCATCGGAATCAGATACGCAACGAAGGCGGCGCCCAGTGCACCGGAGAGGTACCACGGATCGGTGAGTGCCACGGGAAAGCCGATGCCGAGCAGGCTGTCACGGATCATGCCGCCGCCAAGAGCGGTGATGACGCCAAGGAACAAATAGCCGATCACGTCATAGTTCAGGGCGCGGGCATAACTGGCGCCCAGCACGCCGTAGGCGATGACGCCCACAACATCAACGATTCGGAACAACACGTCGGGTTCCATGGCTCTCCTTCCTCCTGAACCAAATCCGCAATCATCTTACGCGCCTGGCGCGGTATGCGGCATGCCCGTTATCACTTCCGTCGTGTTGTGTTGCTAGCAATGTTGGCAAGACCACCCGCACCTAGAGCGGCCATCCTTGGAATGGTTCGACGCCCCGGGGTAGACTGGTGAGGCTGTGATTTTCGCGGCGCACGGCTGTGTGCCCGGTTTTCGCAGACTACGCGTGCTCGTACGCCGCACGGCCTCTAGCGTGTCGGTCTGCCCGGTATAGGTGGATAGCGCTGGATGGAGCACTAGGGCTGGCCGCATAAGCGTGCTCAGCAAGAACCGACAGCGCACTCGTGCGCACATAGAAAGGACGGCCATGGCAGTCGTTACAATGCGTCAGCTTTTGGAAGCTGGCGTCCACTTCGGGCATCAGACCCGCCGCTGGAACCCTAAGATGAAGCGTTTCATTCTCAATGATCGCAACGGCATCTACATTATCGATCTGCGCAAGACGATCGACGACATCAATCGCACCTACGATTTCGTTAAGGAAACGGTCGCGCACGGCGGCAACATCCTGTTCGTGGGTACCAAGCGTCAGGCGCAGCGTCCGATCCGCGAGCAGGCGGAGCGTGTTGGCATGCCTTACGTTAACGAGCGTTGGCTCGGCGGTATGCTCACCAATTTCCAGACCGTCAACCTGCGTATCCAGCGCCTGAAGGAACTTGAGCTTATTGATTTCGACGACGTCGCCGGCTCCGGCTTGACGAAGAAGGAACTGCTCATGATTAGCCGCGAGAAGGACAAGCTGGAGCGTACGCTCGGCGGTATTCGCGACATGGCTAAGGTTCCCTCGGCGATCTGGGTTGTTGACACGAACAAGGAGCATCTGGCTGTTGCGGAAGCAGCCAAGCTCAACATCCCGGTGATCGCGATTCTTGATACGAACTGTGATCCGGACGAGGTCGATTACGGAATCGCCGGTAATGATGACGCGATCCGTTCGATTGAAATTTTGACCCGCGTGGTTGCCGACGCCGTCGCTGAAGGCCTCGTTGCCCGTAGCGGTGGTGCTGCGAACGCTGAAGATCCTATGCCTGAGTGGGAACGTGAGATCCTTGCAGGTGAAGAAGGATCAGCCGACACGCCGGAAGCTGCCGAGCCGGCAGCTGACAAGCCTGAGGCCGCCGAGCCAGCTGCTGAGGCTTCGGAGCCGGCAGCTGAGGACGCCCCGGCAGAGCCGGCTGGTGAACCGACGACTGACCAAGACAACGCCTAAATCTTCGGAGGATTAACACATGGCAAAGTACACTGCTGCAGACGTGAAGGCGCTGCGTGACAAGACTGGCGCCGGCATGATGGATGCTAAGAATGCGCTTGTTGAGGCTGATGGTGACGCCGTCAAGGCGGAAGAGATCCTGCGCCTCAAGGGCCTGAAGGTTGCTGCTAAGCGTGGCGACCGCACGGCTTCTAACGGACTTGTGCTCTCGCACATTGGGGACTGCGATGCGGGCAAGTTTGGCCTGATTGTCGAGGTCAACGCTGAGACCGACTTCGTGGCGAAGAACGAGAAGTTCATCGAGTTCTCCGAGGGCATCTTGGCTGCCGCTGTTGAGGCTGGCGCGAAGACCACCGAGGAGGTTCTGGCCGCCACGCACGCCGATGGCACCGTTCAGGATGCCGTTACGAACTTCACCGGAATTATTGGTGAGAAGCTGGGCGTGGGCGCCGTCGAATACATCGAGGGTGAGAACGTGTCGGCTTACATGCACAAGACGGCCACGGATCTACCTCCGCAGGTTGCGGTGCTCGTGGCAACGGATGCGGCGGGCGCTGAGATCGCTCACGACATCGCCGTGCACATCGCCGCGCTGTCCCCGCAGTACCTCGATGAGGCTTCCGTTCCGGAAGAGGTCGTGGAAAACGAGCGTCGGATTGCGACCGAGCTGACGATTGCTGAGGGCAAGCCGGAGAAGGCCGTGCCGAAGATCGTTGAAGGCCGCCTGCAGGGCTTCTTCAAGCAGGTGACGTTGATGGATCAGGGCTATGCTCGCGATCCGAAGACGCCCGTGAGCAAGGTGGTTAAGGATGCTGGCGCTAAGGTGACCGGCTTCAAGCGCGTCCGCGTTGGCCAGGGTGCCTAACGAGGGCTGTTAGATTGGTGTGGGGTGCGGAGTTTTTCGCACCCCACACCTCTATATTGGTCGATTTCCCGCTCCGCTATGAGATGAAATGAGACGAGTCGTACTGATTTTTGCTGGTCTCACGCGGGACAATGAGGCGTTTAGTACTAAAGGGAGAGCACATGAGCGTAGTTGTTGCATATAAGTATGCGCCGAATCCGCAGGATGCCACAGTGCAAGCCGATGGCGCGATTGACTGGTCGCGTGCGAAGGCAGCGGTCTCGGAATCTGATCCGGTGGCTATTGAGCTTGGCCGGAGGGTCGCGAACGCGCAGGATACTGAACTGGTGGGGATCAGCGTGGGCGCCAAGGTGGCAGGCTCGGCGATGGCCACCAAGAATGCGATGTCGCGCGGTTTCGACCGGGGGATCGTGGTTGCTGATGATGCGACGGCGGACTGGTCATCCACGCAGGTGGGCTCGGTGCTCGCCGGTTTGGTGAAGAAGATTGACGGCGCGACGCTCGTGCTCACCGCAGATTCGTCGATTGATGATTCGGCTGGCATGATGCCAGGGCTGATCGCAGGCTACTTGGGCTGGCCCGCAGTTTTAGAGGTCACCAATGTTGAAGTGACTGAAACGGGTTACGTGCTCACTCAGCGGGTGACGGGCGGTACACGCAAACTGGAAGTGGATGGCCCTGTGGTTGTTGCGACGACGTCGGACGCAACGTCTCCGGCTGTGCCGTCGATGAAGGACATCCTGGCTGCAGGCAAGAAGCCGATCGACGTGCTCAGCGCAGCCGATGTTGAACCGGCGAAAGCCGGGCTGAACGTTGCCCGAACTGAACGCCCGCAAACGCGGGAGCGGAAGGGCAAGATGTTTTCTACTGCGGAAGAACTTGTTGCCGCGCTGCGCGAGGATGGGGTGCTGTAAATATGACCACGTGGATTGTGACGACCGAAGCAGAAATCTCCCAGCTGGTAGATATGGCGGTGGGTGAAACCGTCGGCGTTGTGGTTGGTGAGGCCGAGATCGGCGGGGTCGACCACGCGATCCGGATTCCTTGCGGGAATCTTCCCGCTGAGGCGATGGCACCAGCCGTTGTGAATGCCGTTGAAGCTCAGGACGGGGATGTGATCCTCGTGCTCAACAATCCGGCGGGCCGCGTGCTCGCTGGCGCGCTCGCGGCGTCGAACAACGCGCCCGTGCTACGCGGGTTGCGCGAGCTTGGTGAAGGTAGCGCAGTGCTTGGCCGCTACGGAGGAATCACTCACGAGCACGTGACGTTCGACGGCGTCGTCGTAGGCTTGGTGGCAACCGGGGAAGCGGTAGCAGACCCTGTGGCTGCGGATAGCGTGGATGGCGAGTCGTACCCGGTGAGCGTGGTCAGCGAGGATATTGGCGAGGGCGCGCAGGTGAACCTGTCGGCTGCCACACGCATTGTTGGCGTGGGGCGCGGCTTCTTGAATTACGAAGATCTTGATCTGGCACGTGCGCTTGCTGATGCGATCGGTGGGGAAGTCGGCTGTACGCGCCCGCTTGTGGAAGGTAACGGCTGGATGGATCGTGACGCCTATCTGGGAGTGTCCGGGCATACGGTTGCCCCCGAGGTCTACATTCCGGTTGGCATTTCGGGGCAGATCCACCACACGTCGGGTATTGACGAGGCCGAGACGATCGTCGTCGTCAACAATGACGAAACGGCGACCATTTTCGAGTTTGCCGACTACGGGATCGTGGGCAATCTTTACGACGTGCTGCCCAAGATGATTGGGCAGCTCAAGAAATAATTCCTCATGCTCGATAGTATCGGGGTTGCGCTCCGGAGCCGGGGCGCCCCGATTGCGGCGGGTGATGAGGAAGGACGGCAATGGACTACGATTTTGACGTGATTGTGGTGGGAGCCGGTGTTGCCGGCTGCATTGCTGCCACCCAATTATCCCGGGAGGGCCACGAGGTGCTACTCGTGGAGCGCGGGGTGGAGCCCGGTGCGAAGAACCTGTCTGGAGGCGTGTTCTATACCCGTGTACTCGACGAGGTTTTCCCTGATTTCGTCGAGCAGGCACCGATTGAGCGGATTATTACGCGCAACACGTTGAGCTTCCTCAACGAAGACTCGGCGGTCAACATCGACTATTGGGATCGCAAGCTTGCCGAGCCTGTCAACGCCGTGTCAGTATTGCGCGCGCATCTTGATCCGTGGCTGGCTGAGCAGGCCGAAGAGGCCGGCGTCGCTATCATTCCGGGTATTAAGGTTGATCGTCTGCTGCGCGAAGGTACTCATTTCACGGGTATCGAGGCGGCGGGGGAACAGATGCGCGCGAAGGTCACGATTGTGGCTGAGGGCGTGAATTCGTTCTTGGCGCACGAGGCCGGAGTGCGTGCCACGCCGAAGTCGAAGCACCTGGGTTTGGGCGTCAAGTCCGTGATCCGGATTGGCGAGCAGGCCGTTCAAGAACGTTTCAACCTCACAGGTAACGAGGGTGCGGCGTATGCGATCGTGGGGGATGCGACCCTCGGCGTGCCCGGCGGCGGATTCCTGTACACGAATAAGGATTCCATTTCGATCGGCGTGGTACTCATGCTCGATAAGTTGACGCAGTCCGGGCTCGCGTCATCCGACATTCATGATCACATGATCAACCATCCCTATTATGCGCCGTTCTTAGAAGGTGGCGAGCTACTCGAATATGGCTGCCATCTGGTGGCTGAGGGCGGTGAGGCCATGCAGGAAGATCTGGTCCATGACGGGCTGGTCCTCATTGGCGACGCCGCCGGGTTCACTCTCAACACCGGGCTGACCGTGCGCGGAATGGATATGGCGGCTGGTTCGGCGATCTCCGCGGCGCGCACAGTACATGACGCCCTGGAGGCCGGCGATTATTCGCGCCTCCAACTGAACTCGTATGTCACCGATTATCAGAGCACGTTCGTGGGCAAGGACATGCACACGTACCGGCGTGCGCCGGAGTTTTTAGAGAACGATCCGCTCATGTTCACGCAGGTTGGCCCGCTACTCGCGGATGTCTTTTATCGCGCATACAATCATGATCTCAGCCCGCGCAAACCCCTTGTGAAGGTCGCACTAGATGCGTTCAAGGCGTCAGGGGTTAAGGTGCGCGATCTTGCGCGCACTGGTATAGCGGCGTTGCGTGCCCTTTAGGAGGAACATGTCTTTCAATCTTGGTTCGGTTAACGAGCGCTTGTCGAAGAACGTTTTCCATACTGATTCGCAGCCGCACATCTCGATTGATCAGGAGCGTGCGCGTGCCACCGGCTCTGGTAAGCGGCTGGTGGCCGTGTGCCCGGCGCACGTCTATTCGGAGAACGACGACGGCACCATCGCGATCGAAACAGCCGCCTGTCTCGAATGCGGCACGTGCCTGGTGGTTGCCGATCCGGGAGTGCTCACCTGGCACTACCCGGCCGGCGCGATGGGCGTGCAGTTCCGGGAAGGTTAAGATGCCTTGCGCTTTGTGCGTCCGTGTCGCAAAAATGCGATGGCGATGATGAGGGCCAGCGTGATGAAGACGAGCACGACCGTGTAGGCGAGCGCGATCCCGAGGTAGGAGCCGTCTAGGCCTGCGATCATGCGCTGGCCGAGGAAGAAGACGGCGGTGATGACGGCGTTGCCGATTGCTGTGGCGATGCGCTGACCGGTCTGCGTCACTCCGCCGGCCGTGCCGCCGGAGGCCGGGGGCACGTCGAGCATGGACTGGGTTTGGTTGGCCGATCCCATGGCGCCCTGTCCGAAACCGAGCACGGACAGCGGGATGATGAGCCACCAGAACGATGCGCCGGCCCTGATGCCCCAGACCACGCCTATTGAGCTCAGCACTCCGAGGAACATGAGACCAAGAGCGAAGACCTGGATCTCGCGCCCGTGTTCGACTGCTCGTTTACCCGCCCACATTGCCGCGTATCCGGAGATAAGCGCGTTTGGTAGCGATACGAGGCCGACCTGGAGCGCCGTGGTGTCCAGACCGCGCTGCAGGAAGAGGGCGAGGACGGCGAAGATCGACGTCGTACCTAAAAATTGGGCTGCAGAAATAGCGGCGGAAAAAGAGAAGGTCTTGATGCGGAACAGGTCGAGATCAACCATCGGTTCCCGGCCACGGTTCTTGTACCAGCGTTCCCAGGCCACCCAGGCCACGGTGAGCAGTACGCCGACCGGAAGGAGTGCCCACACCCATGCCAGCCCGGTGGACATGAATGGCAGCATAATGCACAGCACTGCCAACACCAGGATCAGCATACCCACCGGATCTAGATCCACTCGTACCCGTTTGGTGTAGGGAACCCCGCGGGCTTTCTGCTTTTCGATGTGTTCGGCACGGGCACGATCCTTGTTCGGGCCGACGTGGCGGCGTTCCTTACCAAACGGAAGCCACATGAAGGCAAGCACAAGGCCGAGGATGCCGAGCGGGAAGTTAATGATGAAAGCCCAGCGCCAGCCCAGCTCGCGGCCAAGGCTACCGATCATCACACCAGACATGAGTGGCCCAACCGCCACTGACATGGCCACGACGAGCCCAAAGAGTGAAAAAGCTCTCGCCCGGGCGTGCCCGGTAAAGTATTGCTGAATCAACCCGGTGGTTTGCGGGGAAAGTACGCCGGCGCCGAAGCCTTGGACGAGGCGCATGATGTTGAGCAGCGTGGCGTCGTCGGACAGCCCCACGAGCAGGGAGGCTACCGTGAAGATGCCCAGCCCTATGGCGAATACGGAGGACCGGCCGAAAATATCGCCGATACGCCCGGCTGGCACCAGCACGATTCCCACGGCTAGCGCGTATCCGGACAGCACCCACTGGAGTTGCGCGTCGGAAGCTTCCACGGCCTGACCCATTGCCGATAGCGTGTTGTTGACCGAGGAGATCTGCATGAGGGTCATCATGAGCGGTACCAACAGCACGGCTAGTAGCTTGTTACGATCGTAGACGCGATCGGATCCGGCTACGGAAAAATAGCGCGGGTTGTCTCCAACCTGATTAGGCTGTTTCGGGGTAGTCATTTAACCTCAAGTTTCTTCAATTTAAAAGCAATAAAATATGGTGCACGCGAGCACCCGTATCTAGGGTAGCCCTAAACGAGTTGCGATGCACGGATGGAGAGGTTGGCCTCATGGATGCACGTATCGATCAGTGGCTGTGGGCTGTACGGCAAACGAAGACCCGTTCGGCGGCTACTGCGGCGTGCCGTGCGGGGCATGTGCGTATCAATGGAGAGCCGGTCAAGGCTGCCACGAAAGTGAAGGTGGGCGACACAGTGCGTTACCGTGTGCAGGGCTGGGATCGTATCCTCAAAGTGAAGAAACTGATCGTCAAGAGGGTCGGTGCGCCAATTGCGCGGGAATGCTATGAAGATCTCACTCCCGAGCGCCCATACGTTCACATTCCGGTGATGAGACGCGAACCGGGAACTGGCAGACCAACTAAAAAGGAGCGGCGAGAACTCGACCGGCTGTTTGGGCGTGATTCTAATTGGGGGCGAATGCGCTAAACTGGGCACGCACCCACGAAGAAAGGTTTGACATGTCCGAGCAAAGGCGCCGAGTCCTTCTCAAACTATCCGGAGAGGTTTTCGGGGGAGGCCAAGTAGGTCTGGACACCGCAGTATTAACTCGTATCGCGTCGGAGATTAAGGCGGCTGCTGACGACGGCGTGCAGGTGGGCGTCGTCGTTGGGGGTGGAAACTTTTTCCGTGGCGTTGAATTGCAAGAGGCCGGGATGGATCGGGCGCGTGCCGACTACATGGGCATGCTGGGCACGGTGATTAATGCGGTTGCGTTGCAGGATTTCTTAGAGCATGCGGGCGTGCCTTCGCGGGTGCAGTCCGCGATTACGATGGCCCAGGTGGCCGAGTCGTATATTCCGTTGCGAGCCATCCGGCACTTTGAAAAGGGCCGGGTGGTTATTTTTGGTGCGGGCGCGGGTATGCCGTACTTTTCTACTGACACGGTGGCGGCGCAGCGAGCGCTCGAGCTTAAGTGTGACGAGCTGCTTGTGGGGAAGAATGGCGTCGACGGCGTTTACACGGCCGATCCGCGCACGGATCCCAGCGCGGTCAAGCTTGATCACGTGACGTATGAGGAAGCGTTGCGTGAGGGTCTGCGAGTCGTGGACGCGGCGGCGTTCTCGCTGTGCCAAGATAATGGCATGACGATGCGCGTGTTCGGGATGGTTGAACCCGGAAACGTGACCCGCGCGTTGCGCGGAGAAGATATTGGAACATTGGTGACTAAGAACTGAGGACACGATGATTGAAGAAGCCCTGCTAGAAGCAGAAGACAAGATGGAAAAGGCCATCGACGTGCTGCGCAACGAGTTTTCGAAGATCCGCTCGGGGCGGGCAAACCCCGAACTGTTTACGTCGCTCATGGTGGATTACTATGGTGCACCGACGCCGTTGCAGCAGCTCGCGTCCGTGACCGTACCGGAAGCTCGCCAGATTCTTATTTCTCCTTACGATCGCAGTGCGATGAAGGATATTGAGCGTGCGATCCAGGAAGCTGACCTGGGTGTGAATCCGACCGACGACGGCCAGGTGTTGCGTGTGAATCTGCCGGCTCTGACGGAGGAACGCCGTAAGGAATATGTCAGGCTGGCTCGTGCCAAGGCGGAGGAAGGCCGTATTTCGATCCGCGGCAACCGCCGGAACGCTAAGGAAGAGCTGGAGCGGATCAAGAAGGATGGCGATGCTGGCGAGGACGAGGTAGAACGCGCCGAAAAGGAGCTGGAGGCTCTGACCAAGCGGTTCACCGATCAGGTCGATGAGTTGTTGGCCGGTAAAGAAAACGATCTCATGGAGATCTAAATATGGACGTTGATCGTTCGGTGCAAGCCGCGTCGTTTTGGGCGCGGCTTGCACCACGTCCGCCGCAACCGCCGCGGGAGTCGACCTCGCGGGCAGGGCGTAATTTGTGGCTAGCCGTTCCCACGGCGCTCGTGTTGCTTGCGATCGTGTGGCTGGCGCTGTTTATTCGGATTGAGATCTTTGTTGGTCTTATCGTCGTTGCGCTGAGTATCGCCCTGTGGGAAATGGCCGGCGCCTTACTGGTCCGAGATTTTCGCATTCCGATCGTGCCCTTGCTTATTGGCCAGGCGATCATGCTTGTGGTGACGTGGACGCACGGCCTAGGCGGAGGCCTGATTACCTATTTCCTTACCTGCGCGGTTGCAATGGTGTGGTGTTGGCGTAGGCCGGCGGGAATGCGCGATGCGCTCGCGGGTTGTTTTTCTGTGGCGTGGCTGGGCGTGATGGGCATGTTTGCGGTGGCGATGGCGGCCATGCCTGATGGTGCGTGGGTGAGTTTAGCTTTTATCTTGTTGCCGGTGGCCTCGGATACCGGGGGCTGGCTAGCCGGAGTGTTGTTTGGTAAGCATTCGATTGCGCCGTCGATCTCTCCGAAGAAATCGTGGGAAGGGTTCGCCGGCTCGGTGATTGGTGCTGCGCTGGTGGCGTGGCTGATGTGCGGGTACGTTCTTGATCTTGACTGGCCATGGGTGGCTGCATTCGGTCTGCTCACCCCGGTGTTTGCCACGGCTGGTGATTTCGCGGAGTCGCTGCTGAAACGTGACCTTGGAGTGAAGGACATGGGATCGATTTTCCCCGGGCATGGCGGAATGCTCGACCGGATTGATTCGATGATTTTTTGTGCGCCTGTGTGCTATCTCCTGTTCGCCCTCGCACTTGGCCTGTTCTAATTTTTTGCTTTGGCTGGCACAATGGATGAGCTATGAAAAACCAGCACGCTAACCCCGGTGTTCGTCAGGTTCGCCCTCGTAACGAGAGCGGCCGTGAACTGACCCTGACCTTTCATGAGAAGCGCAGGGGTAAGCCGCCGCGCCATCTTGCGGATCTTGATCGGGGCGAGCGCCGGGAACTTCTTGAGCAGATGGGACACCCGGGTTTTCGGGCCGACCAGATCTCTGCACACTATTTCACCCACCGGACGATCGACCCGGATCGGATGACGGATCTGCCTGAAAATGGCAGGGAAGAGCTCGTGGCGGCGGTGTTGCCGCCGCTCATGGAGCGGGTATCTAGCCAGGTTGCCGACGGCGGGAAAACGCTGAAGGTGTTGTGGAAGTTGCATGACGGCGTCGTTGTGGAATCCGTGCTCATGGCATATCCGGACCGGGCTACCTTGTGCCTGTCCTCGCAAGCTGGCTGCGGTATGGCGTGCCCGTTTTGTGCGACGGGCCAAGCCGGGCTGTCGCGTAACCTGTCAGCTGCCGAAATTGTTGAGCAGTTGCGGCGCAACATGGAGATCGCAGAGTCGGGCGAACTAGGGGCGCCGCGGCGGGTGACGAACGTTGTGTTCATGGGAATGGGCGAGCCGATGGCGAACTATCCGGCTGTACGGGAAGCTCTGCGGCGGATGATTGAGCCGGCACCGGAAGGATTCGGGATGTCGGCCAGGAACGTCACCGTGTCGACTGTTGGGCTCGTGCCAGCAATTAAGAAGCTCGCATTGGAGGGCATGCCGGTCACGCTCGCCGTGTCGTTACACGCTCCCGACGACGGCCTGCGTGATGACCTGATTCCGATCAACTCCCGGTACAAGGTGGGCGAGCTACTGGATGCGGCACGCCTGTATTTCGTGAAGACCGGGCGGCGCGTGTCGATCGAATATGCGCTCATTAAAGACATGAATGACCACCAGTGGCGGGCCCAGCTCCTGGCAGCCGAACTGAATCGGCGCGGGCGCGGCTGGGCGCACGTCAACCCTATTCCGCTCAATCCCACCCCGGGCAGTATTTGGACGGCGTCAACTGCTGCCGCAACGCGTACGTTCGTCGATACACTACGGGCAGAGGGTATTTCGACGACGGTACGTGACACACGCGGATCTGACATCGACGGCGCGTGCGGGCAGCTGGCAGCCGAAGTGGTGGATCGGGATAACGTGGCACGCCGGGCGAAGAAAGCGCAGGAGGCGGTCGAGGTGCGGATTATGGAACATCGTGCCGAACCAAAAGATTTGGCGCAGCAGTTAGCAGCGGGTCGGAGGGGGACAGATGGCTGACACGTTCGAACGAGTTGATAAGGGCGATTACGGCTATAAGGCCGAGCAAGTAGAAGAGTTCTTGGAGCGCGCCAAGCAAGCTTACGGCGGTGATGACTCGCTGGGGATTGATGAGACATCGGTGCGCAACATCGCTTTTGATTGGGTACGTGGCGGATATGATCCGAAACTCGTGGATGCGGCGTTAGACAGGCTCGAATCGGCGTTCGTGCAACAGCGCCGGGCACGGGTAGTGGACGAGGAAGGCGAGGCCGCGTGGTTGGACCGCACATATGAGCTCGCGCAGAGCTTGTATCCGCGGCTGATGCGCCCGAACGGGGAGAAGTTCGCGGATGCCACGGGCCAAGGTTATGCGAAGAAGGACGTGGACGCCCTCATGGCAAGGCTCGCCGACTATTTTTCGGGAACGCAATCGCTTTCGTCGGCCGATTTACGTTTGGCGTCCTTCCCGACGGCACGCGGGTCTCAGGCATATTCGGAGGCGGTTGTCGACGTGTTTATTGACCGTGCCGTGTCCGTGCTACTGGCAGTCGAATAATGCGCGACGTCGTTCTACTCGGCTCTACTGGATCGATCGGCACTCAGGCCCTCGAGGTCATTGCCGCCCATTCGGCACAGTACCGAGTGATGGGGTTGGGTGCTGGTGGTGGCAACATAGAACTGCTCGCCACTCAGGCACGTGATTTTGCTGTACCGCGGGTGGCGATTGCTGCTGATCGGGCCGATGAGTTCGTGGCCGCGTGGGAGCAGATCGCACCTGGCCAGCCGGCCCCGCAGGTAGACACCGGTGCAGTAGCGATGGTAGAACTGGCCGGTTCGCTCAGTGGCACGGCGGAGGAATCCGGCGTCGTGCTCAATGGGATTACCGGAGCCATCGGACTTGAACCGACTCTTGCTGCTCTGAGGTCAGGTGCTACGCTCGCGCTTGCGAATAAAGAATCACTGGTCGTGGGCGGCGGTCTGATTGCTGCTGCGATGGCCTGGCCGGGGCAGATCGTGCCGGTAGATTCGGAGCACTCTGCGCTCGCGCAGGCGCTCACCTCCGGGCGGCACGCCAAGGGGTTGACCTCGCGCGTGGTGACGGGCGAATCGGAGGTTCGTCGGCTGATCCTCACGGCTTCGGGCGGTCCGTTCCGCGGCTGGTCGCGCGCCGAGTTGGCAAAGGTGACGCCGGAACAGGCGCTCAATCATCCAACGTGGGATATGGGTCCTGTGGTGACCATTAATTCCTCCACGCTCATGAATAAAGGGCTCGAACTCATTGAGGCAGCACTGCTGTTCGATGTTGCGCCCGCGGACATCACCGTGGTGATTCACCCGCAGTCGGTGATCCATTCGATGGTGGAGTTTATCGACGGTTCGACTATCTCGCAGGCCTCGCCTCCGGATATGCGCTTGCCGATCGCTCTCGGACTGTCGTGGCCGCGGCGGCTGGATGGGGTTGCGCGCCCGTGCTCGTGGGATGAGCCGGCGGCGTGGACGTTCGAACCCTACGATGCGTCCGTGTTCCCCGCGATTGATTTGGCACGGCAGGCTGTTGCGGCCTCGGCACTTCATCCGGCAGTGTTGAACGCCGCCAACGAAGAAGGCGTGGCAGCTTTCCGTGCGGGCACGATCGGCTACCTCGACATCGTGGACACGGTGGCACGCGTGCTTGACGCGTTTGACGCTCCCGGGCAGGTGGACCTGGCTGCCGTACATGGCGCTGACGAGTGGGCGCGGCGCACGGCACGCACCGCGTTCGGAGCTTAGCCGTGGGTGCGCTCCCTGGCATTCTTTTGCTGATTATTGGCCTGCTGGTCTCGGTGGGTCTGCACGAACTTGGCCACCTTGTGCCAGCTAAAAAGTTCGGGGTGAAGGTCTCCCAATATTTCATTGGTTTTGGGCCGACCTTGTGGTCGGTGACTCGCGGGGGCACCGAATATGGGATTAAGGCGATCCCACTTGGCGGTTACGTGGCCTTGGCCGGAATGTTGGCGCCAGCGAAGGCCGGCACCCCAACGCACAAGAATGGCCAGTTAACGATGGCCGAAGAGGCTCGGCGCGCTTCGGCTGCCGAACTCGAGCCTGGCGAGGAAGACCAAGCGTTTTGGCGCCTGCCTGCCTGGCAAAAACTTGTGGTCATGTGCGGTGGACCGGTGATGAACCTCGTGTTAGCGGCAGTATTGCTGGCGGTAGTGTTCGTCGGTATTGGCACCCCGCAGCTGACGAACACGGTGGGTGCGATCACGCCATGCGTCAACGCTGAGGCGTCGAGCACGCCTTCGGATGGCACGTGCGACGCCGACAACCCGCCTAGCCCGGCGTCGCGCTCTGACCTGCAGCTCGGCGATTCCATCGTCACGTGGGGTGGGATACCGACCACGAATTGGCATGAGCTATCGGCTGCTATCGCCAGTGGCGGCTCCGATCCGGTGATCGCCGAAGTGGTGCGGGACGGTCGTCAGATCGACGTCGTCATCGAACCGGTCACCGTGACCAAGCCAGTGCTTGACGCCGGGCAGCCGGTATACGACGACGCCGGAGATCCGCTCACCCACGACGTTCCGTATGTGGGGATCTCACCGGCGTCGCAGCGCGAACGCCAGCCGATCACGGCGGTTCCTGGGGCAACATGGGATTTCGCGGTGGGCACCGGCAAGGTTGTGCTTGCGCTGCCAGTCCACCTGTGGAACACGCTGACCGACCTGATCACGGGCGCCGAACGCGATCACACCGGGGTGATCGGCATCGTCGGCGTTGCCGACATCGCAGGTAACATCACAGCGACGGACAACGCCACCTATGGGCTTACCGATCGGGCAGGCGATTTGCTACTGCTTTTGGTGGGGCTCAACATGTCGCTGTTTGTGTTCAACATGATTCCGTTACTACCACTCGACGGCGGGCACATCCTCGGAGCGCTCATCGAGGGTACCCGCAGGCAGATCGCCCGCATGCGCGGAACCGCTGATCCAGGCCCGTTCGACACGGCACGGCTCCTACCGCTCAGCCAGGTGGTCATTATTGCCTTGATCGCGATGACGGTGCTGCTCGTCGTCGCTGATATTGCGAACCCGATCAGATAGCGGGCGGACAACGCTAAAGACCAGCTGTGAGGCGACCAAGAGGTGTCTCACACTGTAGAACTCGTGGGGAGATGACATAATCAGAGCGTGAGTATTCCAGTATCGCTTGGTATCCCGAAAGTGAAGGAAGTTCCGCAGGTTATTCGGCCGCGGAAGAAGACCCGCCAAATCAAGGTGGGCGATGTTTTCGTGGGCGGAGACGCGCCGGTCACAGTACAGTCGATGACCACGACGAAGACGCACGACATCGGCGCAACCCTCCAACAGATCGCCGAGCTAACTGCGGCCGGCTGCGATATTGTGCGCGTGGCCTGCCCAACGGATAAGGATGCTGATGCGCTCGCGACCATCGCCGCCCAGTCAACGATTCCGGTGATTGCCGATATTCATTTCCAGCCGCGTTACGTGTTCGCCGCAATTGAATCGGGGATGGGCGTGCGCGTGAACCCGGGCAACATTAAGAAGTTTGATGACAAGATTCCGGAGATTGCGGCCGCCGCGAACGCGAACGGTACGGCGATGCGGATTGGTATTAATGCCGGGTCGCTGGATCGGCGTCTCATGCAAAAGTATGGGAAGGCAACCCCCGAGGCGCTGGTGGAATCGGCGGTCAATGAGGCACGCCTGTTCGAAGAGTCTGGGTTTTATGATTTCGCGATTTCGGTCAAGCATCATGACCCGGTGACGATGGTGCGCGCCTACGAGCTGCTGTCGGAGGCCGGCGATTGGCCGTTGCACCTGGGTGTGACGGAGGCGGGTCCGGAGTTTCAGGGCACGATTAAGTCAGCTGTCGCTTTTGGTGCGTTGCTCAGCCGTGGGATTGGTGACACGATTAGGGTCTCGCTTTCAGCGCCGCCGGTTGAAGAGGTGAAGGTGGGCGAGGAGATCCTGCGCTCGTTGGGCTTGCGCGAACGCAAATTGGAGATCGTGTCGTGCCCATCGTGTGGGCGTGCTCAGGTGGACGTGTATACGCTCGCCAATTCTGTGACCGAGGGTTTGAAGGACGTCAATTTCCCGTTGCGTGTGGCCGTCATGGGCTGTGTGGTCAACGGGCCGGGCGAGGCACGCGAGGCCGATTTAGGCGTGGCTTCGGGCAACGGTAAGGGCCAGATTTTTGTGCGTGGCAAAGTGGTGGAGACGGTGCCGGAAAGCGAAATTGTTGAGACGCTCATTCGCCGTTCACGCATCGTGGCTGAAGAACTTGGGCTTGCTGAGGATCCTGCGGCCTCGCCAGAAGTGATCGTCTGATGCGCTGGCTGCGCCGCTCGCGCATTCGGCGGCTCAGCGCGCTTGACAAGCCGGCTGCCATCCGGTTGTTGGAACGTGACCCGGTTGCCACTGTTCTCGCTCGCGTACACATCGAGGCGGAGCCCACGCGCCCGGCTCACGCGCTGGGGCTTTTTGACGACGACGGCGAACTGACCGCGCTGTGTTGGAATGGCGCGAACTTGGTACCTTTCGGTTTTGATGCCGCAGGTTTGGATCTGTTGGCCGAACACTTGTTGACCTCTCGCCAGTTGTGTAATTCGCTTGTGGGGCCTGCGGATCAGGTGTTGCCGTTGTGGGAGCGGCTGGATGGCGGGTATTCGCGGCCGCGCGATATTCGCGAGCGCCAGTTGTCGATGGTGTATGAGGGCCGGGAGGTGGTGGCTCCGGATCCTGAAGTGCGGGCGGCACAGCTTGGGGAGGGGCGGCTGGTGGTTCCGGCGTCGGTGGCGATGTTCACCGAGGAGGTTGGTTACGATCCGACCGTGTTCGGGAACGCTTACACGCGGCGAGTGCACGATTTAGTGCGGCACGGGTACACATTCGTGCGGATTGGGCCGAATGAGTATGGCGTTCCCCGGGTGGAGTTTAAGGCGGACGTGGGCGCGATTGCTGGGGGAGTGGCGCAGATTCAGGGCGTGTGGACTGCTCCTGATCTGCGCGGCCAGGGGATTGCTGCACGTGCGATGGTAACCGTGGCACACGCGGTGAGTGCGGCGATCGCTCCGACGGTGTCGCTGTATGTCAATGACTACAACACGGCCGCGGTGCGCGCCTATCAGAAAGCCGGGTTTACCACGGTGGGCATCTATGCCACTGTGTTGCTCTGAACGGGTAGACTGTGGCCGTGCTAAAAATGTCGAAACTTTTTGTCCGTACCTTGCGTGAGAATCCTGCTGACGCCGAGGTTGAATCCCACAAGTTGCTTGTGCGTGCCGGGTATATTCGCCGTAGCGCGCCAGGTATTTATACGTGGTTGCCGCTTGGCCTGCGTGTGTTGCGTAACGTGGAGCAGATTATTCGCGAGGAGATGGACTCGGCGGGAGCGCAGGAGATGCTTTTCCCGGCGTTGCTTCCGCGCGAGCCCTATGAGGCGACCGGGCGGTGGGAGGATTACGGGCCGAACCTTTTCCGGCTGAAGGATCGCCGCGAGAACGACTACCTGCTTGCGCCCACACATGAGGAAATGTTTACCCTCATTGTGAAAGACATGTGCAGTTCGTATAAGGATCTGCCGCTGAACTTGTACCAGTTCCAGACCAAGTATCGCGACGAGGCACGGCCGCGCGCTGGCCTGCTTCGCACGCGCGAGTTCGTGATGAAGGACGCCTACTCGTTCGATATCGACGACGCCGGGCTGGATTCGGCTTACCAGATCATGCGCGACGCCTACGAAAAGACCTTCAAGCGTTTGGGCGTGCCGTATGTGATCGTGCAGGCGACGTCGGGTGCGATGGGCGGTTCGCGTTCGGAAGAGTTCCTCTCACCGATCGACGTTGGGGAGGACACGTTTGTGGTCTCCGACGGCGGATACGCGGCGAACACTGAAGCGGTAACCACTCCGCCGGTGGAGGATCTCGACTACTCGGACGTGCCGGACGCGCAGACCGTTGACACCCCAGATTCGAAGACGATCGCGGCGTTGGTCGATTTCTTCAACGAGGCTCATCCGCGTGCGGATCGCCCGTGGGAGGCGGCGGACACGATGAAGAACGTGGTCGTGACGTTGACGCACCCGGATGGCGAGCGCGAACTAGTGGTGATTGGCATGCCGGGGGACCGCGAAGCAGATCTGAAGCGTATCGAGGCGGCGGTGTCTCCGGCAGAAGTGGAGATGGCTGGCCCAGAAGATTTGGCTAAGCACCCCGAACTCGTGCCCGGTTACATCGGTCCGATGATGATCGGCCCGAATTCGCCGAACCGAGTGGCAGCATCCGACAGCGAGTCCGGCCGTCCCGAAGGCTCGGTGCGCTACCTGCTTGATCCGCACGTGCGCCGCGGATCGGCGTGGATTACTGGTGGCGACGCCGTCGACAAGCATTCTTACAACGTCGTGTATGGCCGTGATTTCGAAGCTGACGGGTTTATCGAGGCTGTTGAAGTACGAGCGGGCGACGAGGCGCCGGATGGATCCGGTCCGCTGCGTATCCAGCGCGGTATCGAAATCGGGCATATTTTCCAGCTGGGCCGCAAGTACGCCGAAGCGCTTGGGCTGACCGTACTCGACCAGAACGGTAAAGCAACCGTGGTGACGATGGGCTCGTACGGCATCGGCGTTTCGCGCCTGGTGGCCGCGCTCGCCGAACTTAATCACGACGAGCTTGGACTCAAATGGCCCGCACACGTGGCCCCCGCACAGGTTCACATTCTTGCGACGGGCAAGGGCAGTGAGGTGTTCGCCGCTGCAGAGAAGATCGGCGAGGAACTCACGGCCGCTGGCGTGGAAGTCATTTACGACGACCGCCAGAAAGTCTCCGCCGGCGTCAAGTTCAAAGACTACGAACTGCTCGGCATGCCGTATGCGATCGTCGTCGGGCGTGGTCTGGCCGATGGAAAAGTGGAACTCCGCGATCGCCGGGCGGGCACGTCAGTTGACGTGGATGTCGACGACGCCGTGGCCGCCACCCTCGAGGTTGTCCGCGGCTAGGGCGTTAATCTACGGCAAGGCCGGGTAGCGGGCTGATGGCCGGGGCGCCGGGGATCTTGTACAGGTGGCAGATGAACGATGCCGCGTTGTGAACGTCGGTTGGCTGGGCCGTGCGCGCGTGCGAAAGTAGTTCGGTGACGACCGTGTCGTATGCGGCTGTCACGTGCGTATCTGGTTCTGGTTCTGTGATGATCGCTGGGCGCTTATCAGGTGCACCGGCCGCGAGTTGGGCGTCGATCAGATCGGACAGCAATTCGATGCGGGCCACGTCGTTTTCACGTTCGCCCTCGGGTGTGCGGGCGGCGTCGAGTTCGAGCCATTGGCGTGCCGTTTCGATTCTTTCCACAGCAGTGCCTGTTGCGGTCATCGTACCGAGCGCTGCCATATCGTACTCGCCGCATCCGGCCACATCGTGAGCGTTCAAGGTCAGCGCAGCAACTCCCATGGAGGTAACTGTGCTACCAAGATCGGAGTTGAGCGCTGTGCTGGCGAGCTGGTCGAGCGCCGCGGGAGCGTCTGTAGCCGCGGGTACCGGCGTCGGCGGATTCGTGTAACCCTCGGGCGCGCCGTCCGGCCAGGGCACCCACACCCCACCCAGGGCATCCAGCCACGCCTGTCCGTAGTCGCCGAGCTCGGCGTCGTCGCTGATCACCTGCGCGAGGGCTGCGATTTCTTGGCGTTCATTTTCTTGCTCGCTAGCAGGCTCGGGGGAGACGTCCTTATCAAGCCGGGTGCCCATCACCACCATAACGAGGGCGAAGATAGCGACACCGAGCAGTAGCGACCCAGCAAAAACGAGTGTGGAGCCTGATTCGCGCTTTGACATGACTTTATCCTGCCACAGCCCGCGGGTAAGATGAGAACCATGTCAACACACAGCGAGATCGCCTCCCTCGTGGAGCCCATCGTGAACGAGCACGGCCTGTATTTAGAACAGGTCGAACTTCATCGTGCCGGAAAGCACTCCACGCTCCGGGTCACTATCGATCTGCCGGACGGGCCAGGCGGAGTAGATTCAGGGGCGCTGAGCGAAGTTACGCGTGCGGTGTCGGCTGCGCTTGATGAGGCCGATCCGATTGCCGGTTCCTACAATCTTGAGGTGACCACCCCGGGTGCAGAGAGGAAGCTCACCACGGCTCGCCATTTTTCGCGGGCGCAAGGCCGGCTTGTCGCGTTCTCGCTAGACGATGGCACGGAGTTCGAGGGGCGGATAAACGCCGTATCGGGTGATACTGTGGTGGTTGCTGTTGGCAGCGAGGAACGCTCGCTCGATCTTGCCGATATTGCCGGCGCGCAGGTCAGGCTCGAGTTCTAGGAGGTAACGTGGACATTTCGATGGACGAGCTGCGGATTGTTGAATCCGAGCTCGGCGTAGATCTCAACATTCTTCTCGAAGCAATCGAGGCCGCGCTCCTGCACGCGTATAACCGTGCGCCGGGTGCGGTGAAAGGTGCGCGTATTGAACTCAACCGCTCGACCGGTGTCGTGACTGTGTGGGCTCCCGAATTGGATGAGGACGGCACGGTTATCGGCGAGTTTGACGACACGCCGAACGACTTCGGCCGTATTGCGACGTCGACAGCCCGGTCGATTATTGCGCAGCGGTTGCGCGAGGCCGAGTCAAAGCGGATCCTTGGGGACTTCCAGGGTAAGGAAGGCGAGATCGTAGCCGGAACCGTTGAGGGTACGGCCGGGTCAAACCAAGGGCCTCGCGACATGTTCGTTGAGTTGGGAGAGAACCGCGGGCTGTTACGTTCCGAGGAGCAGGTGCCCACCGAGCGTTTCGAGCGCGGCGATCTGATTCGTTGCCTCGTGCTCGACATCTCGGTCACCCCGCGCGGTGCGTCGATTAGGCTCTCGCGTTCACATCCTGATTTTGTGCGTAAGCTTTTTGAAACCGAGGTTCCGGAGATCACGTCCGGCGTCGTCGAAATCGTGGCGTTGGCTCGCGAGGCCGGGCACCGCACCAAGATTGCCGTGTGGTCGAACGATCCCGTCGTGGCTGCGAAAGGTTCGTGCATTGGTCCGAACGGCCAGCGAGTGCGTGCCGTTACCCAAGAGTTGCAGGGTGAAAAAATCGATATCGTCGATTACGACGACGACATCACGGCTTTCATCGCAGCCGCGCTCTCGCCGGCGAAGGTGCTCCGGGTAGACATCTTGAATCCGGACACGCGCCAAGCGAGAGCTATCGTGCCAGACGACCAGGCCTCGCTTGCAATCGGCAAGGAAGCACAGAACGTGCGGCTGGCTGCGAAGCTCACCGGGTGGTCGATCGATATCCGTAAGGCGTCGGAAGATACTCGCCGATAGTTGAGCAACCTCACCACGGTGGCGGTACAGGAAACCGAAACGTCGGGTAAAATGACACAAGTATGCCTACGTCGATCCCGCGCGCAATTAAACAGCGCACATGTATCGGGTGTCGAACCGTAGCGCATTCCAGCGATCTTTTACGTTTCGCGGCAATCGAAGGGAACGTGTTCCCAGACGAGCGCGCGAATCTGGGAGGTCGCGGGGCGTGGGTGCATCCCACTGCCGAATGTCTGAAGCAGGCACTGGCGAAGAAGGCATTCAACCGAGCCTTTAAAGGAGCGGTTGGCCTCGAGCACGTGCAGGCTTTGCTTGAAATGACCACGGGGCGGCCAGCCCCCAGAGATGAAAGCGGGTAGAGAGCCCATGGGCACCCGATGAGTACCCAGCGATGAGCTATCTGCAGGAGGTCTGACGCCGCGTGCGCGGACCCACGATGAAGGAGAAAAGTGGCAAAAGTCCGCGTACATGAGCTTGCCAAGGAAATCGGCGTAACGTCTCGAAAGCTTCTAGACGTGCTGAAGGAAAATGGCGAATTCGTTAGTTCGGCGTCCTCAAGCATTGAGGCACCAGTCGTGCGTAAAGCACGCGAATATTTTGAAAAGCACCCCGAAGAAATTGACTCCGCGCCGGCAAAGAAACCGGCGAAGAAAGCAAAGTCTGCGAGTGCGGGGGCCAAGAAAGAGCAGACTCCGGCCGCTAAGCCTGCGGCAAAGCCGGCAGCCAAGCCGGGTGCAGCCGGCGCAGGTACCGCTGACGCTGATGAGTCGGCTGCACAGCCAGCCAAGCCTGGCCAGACCAGCGCCGTACCACGCCCACCCAAACCGGCACAGCCCAAGGGCAAACCAACGCCGGGCGCAGGCGGTGGAAAGCAGGAGACCGGGCAGGCCGATTCAGGAGCAAAGCCCACACCGGCTGCTAAGCCGGGCGGCAAGCCTGCCGATAGGCCACGCCCAATCGCAACTCCGGGAGAGGCCGCAGCCTCGGCGAGGGCTGCTCGTGAGGCGGCGCCGCCGCGTCCGCAGCGGCGCCGGGGGCCACGCCCAGGAAATAGCCCGTTTGCGTCGAAGCAGGGTATGGGACGGCCGCGCCCGGGCAATAGCCCGTTCGCGCCCCGTCAAGGCATGCGCCAAGATCAGGCTGATACTGGGCGTGGAGGCGGGCAGCGTAGGCGCCCGCGTCCAACGCCGAGCATGATGCCGGATCAGGCACCCCAGCCTGAATCGCAGCGTGGCGGCCGTGGTGGCCGTCAGCGCCCAGGTGGTGGCCAAGGCCAGCGTCCCGGCGGCGGTTTCGTTCGTTCCGGTGGTAAGGCACGCGGCGGTTCAACGGCTGGCGCGTTCGGTCGGCGTACCGGTGGCGGCAGGCGAAAGTCACGCCGTGCCAAGAGGCAGGAATTTGAAGAGCAGCAGTCACCAATGACCGCCGGCGTGCAGGTGCCGCGCGGTAACGGTGCGGAAGTGCGCGTGCGTGCAGGCTCCTCGATTGCTGATTTTGCTGAGCGTATTAATGCCGATCCGGCAGCGCTGATTACCGTGCTGTTCCGCATGGGCGAGATGGCTACGGCCAACCAGTCGCTGGATGAAGACACGTTCCAGCTACTCGGTGCCGAGCTTGGCTACGAGATCAAGATCATGAGTGCTGAAGACGAGGATCGTGAAATCCTCGAAGCCTTCGACATCGATCTGGAAGCCGAACGTGCTGATGAGGATCCGGAGGATCTCAACGAACGCCCGCCGGTTGTGACCGTCATGGGTCACGTTGATCACGGTAAGACGGCCCTGTTGGACGCGATCCGCAATGCCGACGTCGGGCGTGGTGAAGCCGGTGGTATTACCCAGAACATTGGCGCCTACCAGACCCACGTGGACGTGGAAGGCGAGCGACGCGCGATTACATTCATCGATACCCCGGGTCACGAGGCGTTTACGCAAATGCGTGCCCGCGGTGCCGACGTGACGGACGTGGCGATCCTCGTTGTCGCAGCTAATGACGGCGTCATGCCGCAAACCGTGGAAGCGATCAACCATGCGCAGGCAGCGAACGTGCCGATCGTCGTCGCTGTTAACAAGATCGACCTGGACGGGGCAAACCCGCAAAAGGTCCGTTCGCAGCTGACCGAATACGGGCTGGTTGCGGAAGACTACGGTGGCGACGTCGCGTTTGTTGACGTATCGGCGAAGAAGCGTACGAACATTGAAGACCTTCTGGAGACCGTGCTGGCCACCTCGGACATTTTGGTGGAGCCGAAGGCGAATCCGGACAAGCCGGCGCGTGGTGTGGCTATCGAAGCCAAGCTTGAGCACGGCCGTGGTTCGGTTATTACGGCGCTCATCCAGGATGGTACGCTACGAGTTGGCGATTCCATCGTGGTTGGTACCGCCTATGGGCGTGTGCGTGCGATGATCGACGAACACGGCGAAAACGTTGAGGAAGCCGAACCGTCACGTCCCGTGCAGGTTCTTGGCCTGACCTCGATCCCCGGGGCAGGCGATCAGCTCATCGTTGCTGAAGATGACCGCACGGCACGGCAGATTGCCGAACGCCGTGAGGCCGCCAAGCGTGCTGCAACGCTGGCTAAGCGCCGCAAGCGGATCTCGCTCGAAGATTTCACGTCCGCCATCGAACAGGGCAAGGTGGAAACGCTCAACCTTATTATCAAGGGCGATTCGTCCGGCTCCGTCGAAGCACTCGAAAGCTCGCTGCTTGAGATCGAAGTTGGTCAGGGCGAAGTCGAACTCAACGTCATCCACCGTGGTGTCGGTCCGGTCACCCAGTCCGATGTTGACTTGGCAACCGTTGATAACGCCGTCATCATCGGCTTCAACGTGCGCTCTGCTGAACGTGTGCAGGAGCTCGCGGATGAAGAGGGCGTGGAGATGAAGTTCTACAACGTCATCTTCGACGTTACCGACGATGTGGAAGCCGCGCTTAAGGGCAAGCTCAAGCCGATTTATGAAGATGTGGAGGTCGGCACTGCCGAAATCCTGCAGATCTTCCGCTCCGGCAAGTTCGGAAACATTGCTGGTTCGATCGTGCGCAAGGGCACCATCAACCGCGGCCACAAGGCACGGGTGGTACGCGATGGCGTAGTCGTGGCGTCGGATCTAGAGATCCAATCGCTACGCCGCGAGAAGGACGACGTGTCCGTGGTCCGTGAGGGCTTCGAATGCGGTATCACGCTCGGTTTCAACGACATCCGTGAAGGCGATCTCATTGAGACGTGGGAGACCCGCGAAAAGGCACGCGACTAGGAGAACCAATGGCGAATACTCGTGTTGACAGGGTTGCTGACCAGATCAAGCAGATCGTGGCACGGCTCATCAACAGCAAGTTGAAGGATCCGCGCCTGGGCATGGTGACCGTAACGGACGTCCGGGTAACTGGGGATCTGCAGCACGCCTCCGTGTTCTATACGGTGATGGGCTCCGAAGAGGAGCGGATTCAATCGGGCAAGGCTCTTGAGTCTGCTACCGGGATGATTCGGTCCGTCGTGGGAAAGCAGCTTGGCCTGCGGCTAACGCCATCGCTGGAGTTTATTCTCGATGCGTTGCCGGATTCGGTGAAGTCGATGGAGGATCTGCTCGCGCAGGCACGTGCCCGTGACGAGGAGATTCGCCGCCGGGCCGAAGGTGCTAAGCCTGCCGGTGATGCTGATCCGTATCGGACGCCACGGGATGAGGACGCCGCGGTAGGCACCAGCGAGGACTTGGGGTCCGGTGGAAGCCTAGGTGTGGATTCTTAGTGCCGAGTGGCCGGGAGCGTAATCGTCAGCGTGCGATTGCTCGTCATGCGCGCGTTAAGCCGTGGGGTGAGTTGCCCCGCGGCTTAACGCCGTCTCAAGGTGTTTTCTTGATCGATAAGGATCAGGGCGTGACCAGCCACGATGTGGTTGGTGCGCTGCGCCGTTTGGGTGCGACCCGCCAGGTGGGGCATGCTGGGACGCTCGATCCGATGGCCACCGGGCTGCTCGTCGTCGCCACTGGACGTGCTACGAAGTTGATTCAATACTTAGTGGGCGCGGATAAAACCTATGAGGCTCGCATCTGCCTAGGCGTTGGTTCGGATACGGATGATGCCGACGGCGAGCTGCGTGCGGCGAGCCCGCCGCAGGCGAGCGGCGCGGATGTGGATCGCGCTTTGGAAGCGTTGACGGGGGAGATCATGCAGGTGCCGGCCACCGTGTCTGCACTGAAGGTGGACGGCAAGCGGGCACACGATCTCGCGCGTTCCGGGCAGAAGGTTGAGCTGGAGGCTCGCCCCGTGCGGGTGGAACGTTTCGAACGTACTTCGCAGGTTGAGCCCGGGGTGGTGGACGTTGCGGGCGCCGAGGTGCCGGTGCTCGAGTTTGACGTGGTCGTGACCGCCTCTGCAGGTACGTATGTGCGGGCGCTTGCACGCGACGTCGGGATAATGCTTGGGACCGAAGCGCATTTGACTCGCTTGCGGCGCACGGATATTGGTTCGTGGAACGTTGCGGATGCGGTCACGGTGGCTGATCTGAAACGCGTGGTGGAAGCCGGGGGAGAGCTCGCCCCAATGTCTATCGCGCAGGTCTGCAGGCGGGTGTTTCCGGTGGTCGAGGTGACGGAAGCTGAAGCGCGTGCGTTGGGCAACGGGATTTTCGTGGATATGCGCAAACCTGTGTCTGTGGGTTCGCGGATGGAGCGATGGCCTGCGGCAGCTTTCACGGGTGAGGTTCCCGTGGCGCTGGTGTCGCCGCGTGCAGGGAAACTGAAGCCGGACCTGCAATTGGGTGAAACCACTAGTGTTCCGTCATAACGGACTGAGGAACCAAGATAATACCCAATAGTCCAGTTCACTTTTAGTTCAACATAGCTTGTTACGATCAGCGTGGAAACCGTTCTACCGGCAAGGTGAGGGCAGGTAAAAGTATCGTTATCCGGGTGTTTTGTGCATCTCAATATCTGAGGCGTAAGTATGAAGAACAAATCATTAATCAAAGGGCAGGGAACGACGCGAAAGATAACTCTGTCGTTTATCGCATCTTTGACTGCGGCTATTCTTCTCTTTTTGTGTGGAGCAAATTTCTCAATAGCTGAGGCCACCACGTCAGAATGGAAGCCGGAAGATTTTAAGTACAGTAACACGGCGGAGGGTTACTGGGTAGATGGCTTGAGCGCCTCCGGGGAAGAAAAGATCAAAACAAATAAGCATCTGGTCCTCCCTGAGGCGACTCCGGACGGAGTGCCCGTTACGGGAGTAGGCAAACGTGCATTCTTAAAAGAGACCATTGAGGAACTGACCGTCCCCGGAAATATTCGCACAATTGATGATTATGCTTTCCAGCAAACTGGGCTTAAGAAGGTTACATTTAACGAGGGCCTTGAGAAAATCAACGAATATAGCTTTGAAAACAATGACATCAGGGGGGTGAGCTTTCCATCCACTTTGAAACAAATCGGAGCGCTTGCCTTCCAGACGAATCCGAACATGGGAACGGTGGTGTTCCAAGAAGGAATTCAGAAAATCAAGTTGGGCGCGTTTATCGATAATGGCCTTACCGGTACGCTCAACCTTCCTGATTCTCTCCAGGAGCTAGGTGGATACGTTTTTTCCTACAACAAGCTTACCGGTGTTCGTCTTCCTGCGGCTCTGGATACCCTGCCGGCCAAAGTATTTGCAGGTAATCGGCTTAGAGAACATTCCATTACGAATATCGAAAACGTGCGATTGATCGATGATTCCGCGTTTACTGATAATCGCATTGAGTCATTTGAAAAGTTTGCGGGATTTGAAGAAAAGCCAGACGGTGAAAACGTTCAGCGTATCCGTATTGCTCCCACGTCTCTCACTTTCGACCTTCCGCTACGGAGTAAGGATGGCACGCGCATCCCCGCGCGGGTATACACGGCTGATGGTTTGCTGAAAGAAAATCCTGACGACACTTTCTCTTTCACCGAGAAAGCGATGGCCTCACCGCATGGGGTATTCTCCATTTCGGATATTAAATTCCCGGACAAAGGTGATGCATACACCTGGCAGCTGAGGATCTTAAAGCCTTATGAGTGGAAGTTTTTGTACACGCCGAAAGGCGGGGAGATTATTAAAGAGTTCGGTGAGGCTACGACGCCGCAAGAAGTGATTGATAAGGTCACGATTCCGAATTATCCGGCGGACGCACCTGCGCCTACTCTAACTGTGGTAGATGAAACGACTATTCCAGATGGCCAGACTGCCGGAATTGCTTACGTTGTCGTGAAGGTGACATATCCGGATACGACGTCAAATTCTGCAACGGTCAAGGTGACGGTGAAAGAAAAACCGGCGCCGGAGCCCCCGGATGAGCCCACCCAGGAACCGACTCAAGCACCGACGCAGGAACCGACGGATGAGCCCACCGAGGAGCCGACTCAGGACCGGACTCAGGAACCGACTCAGGACCCGACTCAGCAGCCCACTGAGGAGCCGACACAAGAACCGACAGTTGCGGCAAGTAGCGCGTCTTCCAGTAAGGGAGGAACGCAAGCGCCGCAGGTTGCTAAAGAACCGGCACCTACGCCGACTAAAACCAGTACCAAACCTTCACAGATGCCGTTAACTGGCATCATGTCGCTCGATCTTGCAGGAGCAGCAGCGGTATGCCTGCTTGTCGGAGCGGGCATCGTGTTGCTGACTCGCCGTTATCGTGAGGCGGCCGAGTAATAACCTGCCGAATAATTGCTAAGCGCCCGTCGAAGACGTGCGCTTAGCTTTTGTAGAGTCGCTCAACTCATGCGTTTTCGCTATTGCAGCAGCGAAAACGAGGTCAATGCCGATCAACTCGATTTTCCTTGCTGCCGTAGCAGCAACGCGCCAGATCGCCACCGATGTGACATTGATCAGCGGATTCGGCACTTTGTGGACCTGAGACTCGGCACTTTGTGGACCTGAGACTCGGCACTTTGTGGACCTGAGACTCGGCACTTTGTAGATCCGAGCCTCGTCAGTTTGCCACGCTCTCGTTAGTCGTCTTCGCCGCCGAGTGCTGCTTCCATGCAACGCATCGCTGCCAAGGTTTTCGGTACACCGATGTATGGCATGAGGTGGATGAAGCATTCGGCGATTTGTTCTTTGCTGAGTCCTGCGTGCTTGTAGGCGGTAGCAATATGCCCGGTAAGTTGGGGTTCCACGCCACCCATCGCAGCGAGTGCGGCCATGGTGAGCATTTGCCGGTCACGTAGCTCAAGTCCGTCACGCTCATAGGTTCCGCCAAAAACGGCGCCGGTTACCCATTCGGACGGGTTGCCTTTGGCGAATTTGTCGAGCTGGTTTTTCCAGGTGGCAGTGCCTTCTGGCGTGGAGGTTTGTTCTTCGAATTTCTTGCCTTGTTCAATGTTGTACATGTGTCCAGCCTATCGGGCTCGTTGATGGGCGTCGAGGATAGAGCTGTTCGCTAGATGCTGGAGCTGTTCACTCGTCTGTAATTCTTTAAACAACACTGACATCCTGTCAGTCAGGTTCAGATTCTCTGCGCGAGGAGCACGACGTCGGTATGGTGGTGTGCTCCGCCGCCTCCGTCTACGTGGCGTTCGCGAACGGCGTCGGTGATAATCCGCCAGCCGTCACGCAGGGTAGCCCGCAATACGTCGGGATCGACGTAATCGTCGCGAGTGAAGCGGTGCCCGTGAGCTTTCGGGTAGTCGAAGCCTTCGTGGTGGACGAAGAGGAGATGTCCGCCAGGCGCTACGAGCTCCGTGAGAAAACGCGCCGGATTCACCGACGCTCCTGCCGCGTCCTCGCTCGGTTGCTCTTCCTTAAGGAAAGCAACATACATGGACACGACGAGATCGAATTGAGATTCTCCCAGTTCAGCTTCTTCGAGTACCTGCGCAATCCAATGCACGGCTACGTCAGCATCCGACGCAAGTTGTTGTCCGCGTTGAACCGCTGTTTTGGACGGTTCAACTGCTGTGACCTCCCACCCGTGTTTGGCGAGCCAGACGGCGTCGGCGCCCTCTCCGGCCCCGACATCGAGTGCAGTACCCGGCCTCACACCAGATTCAATCAACTGCTCGACTTCAGCGATCAGTGCCTGGTTGGGGTTGCCGGACCAGTGATGGGTAGTGCCGTGGTACATGTCGTTGCGGAACTGAGCCGCCCGGTGCGGAACATGATTGTTTGTCATGGTTCTAGATTACCGGGAGTACGAGTTCTTGCTTGGAACGTCTCGGCTCTATCTGAGCTGGAACAATTTACGGAAGATTGTCGATGGCGTATTGAGCTTGTTCTTCCGTGAACTCTTCACCAAATTCGGAAATCAGTTGCTCATAGATTTCGTCGTTCGACATTCCCAGGTTATCTCGGTAGCTTTGCGCCGATTTGAGAGCCTGCTCATTCCAGTCCACCGTCAGGTTGGACATAGCGTACTGAGCCTCTTCTGGAGTGAAATTTTCGCCGTATTCTGACGTGAGCTGGTTGTAAAGCCCGGCTTCCGAAAATGCTGTGTGCGACAAGTAGGAGTTAGCTAACTTCAGTGCTTGTTCATTCCAGTCGACGTCGATATTATCCACCGCGTATTGGGCCGCTTCGGGCGACAAGTTTTCACCAAACTCAGAGGTTAGTTGTTCGTAGAGCCCGGCTTTCGAAAATGCTTTGAATGACAGGTAGGATTCGGCGTCTTTCAACGCTTCGGCATATTCCGCTGGAATGGTAGGCGTTGGAGGTGCTGAGGTGGTTGTGGGCGGAGCTTTGGTTGTTGAGGGGCGGACTGTTGGCGTTTGTGTAGCCGTGGCAGTTTCCGTTGGTGTGGCGGTTGCTGATGGTGAAGCTTCGGGTTTGTTGGATGTTCCGACTGCGATCGCTATACCGATAATGATGAGCAGGGCAACGACGCCAACAACGATCACCCATGGCTGCCGGTACCAAGGCTTTTTCTCGGGCGGTTGTGGACCGTTGTAAGGAGGGTAGGGGCCGTATGGTTGAAACTGTCCGGACGCGCCAGGCTGGGGAGGTTGCGGCTGGCCGTAAAATGACTGATAGCCCTGAGGCGGCTGAGTGTCATTCTGATTACCGAAATTAGGGTAGTTGTTCTCGTTCATGCGTGGCTTTCTGTGGGTGCGTTCGTCTTACACTCATATCCAATCAGGTTGCTCCGACAATCGCTGAGCCTATTTCATTTTGGGTGCAACCCGCCGGTGACATCGAAATGTGGATCGATTACAGTTGACAGTGAGGCTGCGCGGTGAGCGTCCCTCCCTGTAGAGCTCCGAGAGAAAGGCCCTCACGTGAACGGCAGCAAAAAAGTACAGGTCATCTCCTACATCGGTCGAACCCTTATCCTCGTTTTCTTCTTGATCATCTCCTTCAACGCTGCGATGAGTCGGGAAGGCTGGCAGTGGATGTGGATCGTCGTGGTGGTGTGGGTGTTCTTCTTGGTTGCTGATGCAGTCAAGACGCTCCCGCGGCTCACCCGAAGGAAGAACAAAGCAAGCAAACGCTAGAGGACATTGAGGATATCCGCGCCGCCGAATTGGCCCGTAAAGAAGACCTCATTTCTTTCGACGACGTTCTCAGCGGCGCGGATTCCTAATCCCGATTCGCTTACGACGCGTTCGTGCCGGCTTTCCACGTGCGGTATCCGCCCGAGAGGTTCTTGGCATCGCGCCCGTGCTGGCGAAGGATCCTGGAGGCGAGGTATCCGCGTAGGCCGACTTGGCACGAGACGATAAGCTCGCCATCGGGGAACTCATCGAGCCGGTCGCGTATCTCGTCGAGCGGGATGTTGATCGCACCCGGTATCGCGCCGTTGGCAAACTCGCCGGGCCCGCGCACGTCAATCAAATGCGCGCCGGACTCCATGAGCCCAGCGACTTCGTGCCACTGAACAGATTCGGTAAGGCCTTCGTGGAGGTTGCGGTTGATGTAACCGAGCATGTTGATCGGGTCTTTAGCTGACCCGAATGGGGGCGCATAGGCGAGCTCGAGGTCGGTGAGTTCGGAGGCGGTGATTCCGCCGGCGATCGCGGTGGCGATCACGTCGATGCGTTTGTCGATGCCGTCTTCGCCCACGCCTTGCGCGCCCAGAATGAGGTCGGTTTCCGGGTCCACGAGGAGCTTGAGATCCATGGCGGCGGCTCCAGGGTAGTAGCCCGCGTGCGACGACGGATGGGAGTGGATCGCCCGATAGGCCCGTCCGGCAGCGCGTAGCCGCTTTTCATTCCACCCCGTGCTCGCCACGTGAAGATCGAATACCTGCACGATGGACGTGCCGAGAACTGGCCGATCGGCAGCTTCTCGCCCGGTGATGATGTCTGCGACCATGCGCCCCTGCCGGTTCGCCGTGTTAGCGAGCGCAACAAGGCTCGCATCACCCGAGATCGCGTCCGTTTTCTCCACAGCGTCTCCGATGGCGTAGATGCTGGGATCGGAGGTTCGCATCTTAGTGTCGACGGCGATCCCGCCAGTCTCACCGAGCGTGAGGCCGGCTTGTTCAGCGAGTGTCGTATCTGGGCGCACACCAATCGACGCCACCACAAGGTCGGCCTGGATTTTCGTGCCGTCGGCGAGTTCGACGTCGTCGTCGCCGATTGCCACCACCTGCGAGCCGAGGTATAGATCGACGCCGCGCTCGCGGATGCGGTCGTGTACGGGAGTGACCATTTCGGGGTCGAGGGGTGCCATGACTTGGTCGGCGCCTTCGACGAGCGCGACTTTCAGCCCGCGGTGGGCGAGGTTTTCGGTGACTTCAACTCCGATGAAGCCGCCTCCGATGACGACGGCGGTTGTCGCGCCTTGTGTGTTGGCCATGAGTGCGTCCGTGTCTTCGATGTTGTGCAGTGGGAGGGCGCGTTCGATGCCAGGGATTGGTGGGATCACGGGTGTGGCGCCGGGGGAGAGGATGAGGGAGTCGTAGGCGAGTTCGGTGGTGCCGGCAGGAGCTCGGGAACCCTCGCCAACAGGCTGGATCTGCACGGTTTTCGCCGCGGGGTCAATGTGCGTGACTTCGGTGTGCACGAGTACGTCAATGTTGAAACGCGCCTTGAGAGCCTCGGGCGTTTGCAGGAGGAGCTCGCCTCGTTCTTCGATCACGCCGCCGACGTAGTAGGGAAGTCCGCAGTTGGCGAAGGATACGTATCCGCTGCGTTCGACCACGGTGATTGAGGCGTTTTCGTCTAGCCTCCGCAGGCGGGTTGCTGCGGACATTCCGCCGGCCACGCCGCCGACGATGACGTATTTCTTCTGATCTGTTTGTGCCGAGTTATTCTTCATACCACCAAGATACATACCCACAGGGGTATGTTGCAAGTACCCCCGGGGGTATGTAGAGTTGACGACGACGATCTCGCGGCACGCGAGTGTGCTGCGGCGAACGAAAGGATTGAGGGAACAATGTGCAGACCAGCAAAATGCAAGACGTGTGGCAAGACGACGTGGGCCGGGTGTGGCCAGCACGTGGATGAGGTCAAGGCCGCGGTGCCGGCGGGCCAGTGGTGTGGCGGCCACGACGACGTAAGCACGGAGGGCAGCGGCTCCGGTTTCTTTGCGCGGATTTTCGGGAAGTAATCATGCAAGTCAACGCGGAAGAACTCGACGGCGTGCTCAAACGGCTCAAGCGGGCGCAGGGGCAAATCGGCGGAGTGATCAAGATGATTGAGGACGGGCGCGAGTGCGATGAGGTGGTCACCCAACTTTCGGCTGTCGGTAAGGCAGTTGACCGTGCCGCTTTCGCGGTGATCGCCACCGGCCTACGCGAGTGCATGACGTCAGACGACGAAACCGCCGAGCTAGACGCCAAGAAACTGGAGAAGCTGTTCCTCTCTTTGGCGTAGCGATGCGAGTGCGCATCCGATATAGCATGTCCACTACTAGGCTTTCGGTGTCCGGCAATGGGCCAGTTGCCGGGCACCAAAGTGTCCTATAGCCGTTATCCGTAGCCAGTGCGGGATAAATTGTCGTGCGTCTGGCAAATGTCAATTAAGGATAGCGAATTCAATCGCCAAGCGGCTGAGATGATGTACTTTGCCTCCGGAGCGAGATCGAACATAAATGCTGCCTCGCCCCGGAGCACTATTGCCTCATGACTTCCGCAGCTTCAAAGCTTCTTCGAGAAGCTCTTCAGAGCTCCAAACCTTGTTCATTGGCCCTGGGCGAGAACGCAAATAGTTGTGCGCGTACAGGTGGGCGTCATGCCTGTCAAAGGGCTTTACGACGAAGCAACGCCCGCCAGACTGGTTGACCACATTCGGAACGCATTCCATGATATGACCGCCGGCTAGAATAAAGCCGGCCCAAGAAAACACGATGATTGATTGATTTGAAACTAAAAAATCAGTGTCTTCTTGGCTGACGCGCCAAAACCCGGTCACTCGTAGCGTTCCATCCTGAACTTGATGCCAAGTTTCTTCGGAAACATTACTGCGGATCTTATCAAGGACATCTTTGTATTCCAGTGCTGTAGCGTCCAAATACGGTGAAGGAAGAGCATTGTGCTCTTCGACGCCCATTGAACAGACGAGAGCCTTCTGTCCGTCTTCAATCGTAAACGGCCGAGATCGAGCAGCGCTCAGGTATCCAATATCCCATCCCGAATACTCTTCGTTTCGCTGTTCTGTCCCACGTGGAGATGCTGAGACGAGATTGAAGTCGATGACTTTGCGCATCGTGCTAGAACTAATCCGAAGAATCCGCTTGGCCGTTTCAAAGCCGTAAGTACTTGTATTGAAATTGCACATTCTCGTACCTTTCTTAGTTCAGGTAGCAACTGCTACGTGACTTTGCAATTTATTTGGATGCGGCCAACGACTCACGTGTTGGATCGCTCCGAAAGACAGTAAAGCATAGTGCGCAAATCTTGTCAAGTGAGACTGCGTAGATCTGCCTTGTCTCATTTTTGATGGGGCTACATTGTTTACACCGAAGGTGAATTAGTTCAACAAAATCGCGCCTTGTCTTCAAAGGTGATTTATTGAAGCGCCCCGGGAGTCCGGGTATGGCAATAAGAGCTAGACGTCGAGATCGCGCCGTTTAATTGGGTATTATGGAGGAGCCAAACCTGGATACATGGAAGACTTGGCCGCGGAACGCTTGGGGGAAGTGGAAAGCATTTCAGGTTGAAACGAGGCGTATCGAAATAATAAAAACAAGGCGTACGCTTAGGATCAGAGCCTGAGATATTTCAGTGCCGGATCGAAGGGGAGGGGCAGTTGCCTGAATTGACCTGGGTGGGCAAAGACAAAGTAATCACCCACCACCTTGACGTGCCCTACCGGGTATTAAACCGCAAATACTCCTTCGATGAGACCGGCCAACACACTGAAGACAACGGCTCCGAAAACATGATCATCCATGGAGATAACCTCGAAGCTCTCAAAGCCCTGCTGCCCAAATATGAAGGAAAAGTCGACTGCATCTACATTGACCCGCCCTACAACACCGGCAATGAAGGCTGGGTGTACAACGACAACGTCAACGACCCCCGCATTAAAAAATGGCTCGGCGAAGTCGTCGGAAAAGAAGGCGAAGACCTCAGCCGCCACGACAAATGGCTTTGTATGATGTACCCACGCCTACGTCTCCTACACAGGCTGCTTTCCAAAAATGGTCTGATCGCCGTGTCAATAGGAGACACCGAGCTGTCTAACCTCGGCTGCATTATGGACGAGATTTTCGGCTCTGCAAACCGGCTTGCCTGCGCCCCGGTACGTTCAGAACCGAGCGGAGGAAAAGACAAAACTGCTCTTCGCACCGGGCACGAGTACATCCTGTTCTACTCCAAAGGTGATCAATCTGCGCTGGTGAAGGAAGAAAAATCGACCGGAAAACTTAACCTCAAAGACAGCAAAGGTCCATATCGAAAAGGCAGAGAACTCAGAAAATGGGGCGCGACTTCCGACCGAGCTGACAGACCTACTCTCTGGTTTCCAATTACAGCACCTAACGGTGAAGAAGTTTTCCCGATCAAAAATGATGGGACAGATGGTTACTGGCGATGGAGTCCCAAACACTCCGGCATGGCTGAAATTCTCCAGAATCCTGAAGCTGCCCATTGGGAGAGAACTGCGTACGACACGGGCGTAATCGTAGATGGAGAAGAAGAGCGCTGGGTGCCATATGAAAAGATTCGGGATTCCAAAAAGTCGTTCGGGTGGAATACCTGGCTAGATGGTTACGGCACTAACGCAGATGCCACTGCTGTTATTAAGGCCATTTTTGGAAGTAAAAAGTTTGATACGCCAAAACCCCTTTCTCTTCTCGAATGGATCATTGCATTGCACAGCAATGCGGAAGGGATTGTTCTTGATTCCTTTGCAGGATCCGGCACTACTGCTCATGCAGTGCTGAATTCGAACCGCGATGATGATGCTGAACGCAAGTTCATCCTGATCGAACTTAGCGACTATGCGGATTCAATAACCGCCGAGCGCGTCAAGCGCGTCATCAAAGGATACGGAAGCGATAAGGCAGTTACTGCTGGCACAGGTGGCAGTTTTTCCTATTACGAGCTTGGCGCTCCGTTATTGGTTGAGGGGAATCTAAATCCTGAGGTTCCTTTGGATCGTGTGCGTGAGTACATTTGGTTCACGGAGACTGGCGAGTCTTACCAGCCGGAGCAGGCCGGTATTCATGTTGATTTCTTGGGTCGTTCCACGACCGGAGTAGCGTATTTCTTTGCTTTTGATACCGACGCGCCGACGGTACTTGATCGGGAATATCTGGCATCGATTCCGGCGGAGTGTGCGGCTGAGTCATATGTGATTTACGCCGATACATGCGTGCTGTCCGAGCGAGAATTGGCTGCACATTCGATCACGTTTAAGAAGATTCCTCGGGACATCACTCGCTTGTAGGTCAGGAGTTAAATCATGGAATTGAAGAAGTACCAAAAGCGTGTGATCAATGATTTGACGGATTACTTGGCACACCTGAAAGACCAAGAATCCCTGGATAAGGCTTTTACTGCGTATTGGGAGTCGCGCCAGATTCCGGTTGGTAGGAGTGGCATCCCCGGCTATCAGAACATCATCGACGGAGTCCCGCACGTGTGTTACAAGGTACCGACCGGTGGTGGTAAGACATTCTTGGCGTGTGCGTCGGTGAAGCCAATCTTTGATGCGTTGGCGTCGGTGCGGTATCGCGCGGTGGTGTGGTTGGTGCCATCTGATGCGATTTTGACCCAAACGCTGGCTGCTTTGAAAGATCCTCATCATCCTTACCGGCAACGGCTGAATAAGGATTTTAGCGGCCGGGTGGAAGTGTACTCGAAGGAAGAGCTGCTCGCTGGTCAGAACTTCAGTCCTGCTGCGGTTGCTGAGCAGCTGTCGGTGATGGTGCTGTCCTATGATTCGTTCCGTGCTAACCGTAAAGATGGTCGCAAGGCGTATCAAGCCAATGGCAACTTGGCACCTTTTGCTACTGCTTTTGGAACTCCTGAGCAGCCGATTGTGAATGCTGATGAGACTGCGCTGTTTCAGGTGATTAATCAACTTAACCCGGTGGTGATCGTAGATGAATCTCACCACGCCACCAGCACGCTAAGCCATGAGATGCTGGAGAATTTCAATCCAGCGTTCATTCTTGACTTGACGGCCACCCCGAAGAAACAGTCGAACATTATCTCCTACGTTGATGCGTTAGCGTTGAAGAACGAGAACATGGTCAAGCTTCCGGTGATTGCATATAACAGGTCATCGCAGGCCGAAGTTATCACTGACGCGATTGATCTACGGCAATCACTTGAGGTTGCATCCATTCAGCAACAGGAGCAAGGTGGCCGCTATATCCGTCCGATAGTGCTGTTCCAGGCTCAGCCTAAGACCGGCGAGGACGCCACCTCATTCGAGAAGCTTCGTGAGAAGCTAGTTGGCACTGGAATCCCTGAAGAACAGATCGCGATCAAGACGGCTAGCATTAATGAGCTTAAAGGCGTGGATCTGCTGAGCCCTGAGTGCGAGATCCGCTACATCATCACGGTTAATGCGCTTAAGGAGGGCTGGGATTGCCCGTTCGCTTACATTTTGGCTTCTCTTGCGAATAAGACGAGTCAGGTAGATGTGGAACAGATTCTGGGTCGAGTACTCCGCCAGCCCCACGCGACCAGACAACGTAACCAACTGTTGAACATGAGTTACGTGTTGACATCGTCAAATGATTTTAATACCACACTTGAGCAAATCATCGCCGGACTAAATAGCGCTGGATTCTCCAAACGGGACTTCCGCGCCACCGATGACGAGACGCTTGACCTCACCCCTGAAACAACTGCGCCAGCCTTTCAGCCTCAGGTCGAGGAACCACAAGATGGATCTGAAACTGCTGACGAGGAGTTCCTTGACTTCGATGAGAATGAAGTCGCTACCGGGCTGGAGCAGAGAGGCTCGTCGGAAAGCAGCGAGACCGGGCCGAACGGTAAGGGTCCTGGTTTGGCTTCGATGCTTGACCGCGCTGTTCAACAAGGGGCGGACTACGAGCATGAGGCTGCAAAGGCTGCGCAGCTTGGTGATGATTTTGTTCCCTCGGATTTGGAGGAAGCCGTGGATAGCACACCAATGATTGCTGATTATCGAGAGGAAGTTTCCAAGTTAAAGCTTCCGCAGTTTGTGATTCAGACTCCTCCGTCAGCGTTGTTCTCTACCGGAAAGGACGGTGTGGATCTTCTTCGAAATGAAGCGTTAGCTACCGACTTCGTGCTTCGTGATAAAGACATTCAGCTTGACCTCACCATCGCAGATGAGCAGATGTACCGGATCGATGTCAAAAACAATGCTGATGTGCCACGCGCCTTTCGAATGAGTGCTATTGATCAAAAGATAATGCGGGAACACTTCAGCAGACTCAGTGTGGAGTCGCAGAAGCGCAACGCTGCTGAGGCTATCTACGAGCGGCTTAAGCCCATCAATTCTGTTTATGATGCCGACCTGCGCAATTACATCAATAGGATTGCTGACAACTTCGAAGCTGAAGATTTACTCACCTATCAAGAAAAACCCAGCGTGGTGTCTGACTTGATTCGTAAGAAAATCAAGGCTTTACTCGAAGAACACAAAATCAAAAAATTCTATGAATATATCGAGACTCGACGCATCGATGTTCGTTGCACGTACAAGATGCCAATGGTTATTCAGCCCATCCGCGCGAGCACTTTGATTGGCGGCTCGCTTTATGAGGCTGAAGATCGCATGAATAACGATGAGGTGGAGTTCGCAGGCCGGTTCTCTGGCATGCCAAATGTTCGGTGGTGGCATCGCAACATCGAACGTAAAGGATTTGTGCTCAACGGGCCGTTTAATCACTACCCCGACTTCATTGTGATGACCAATAGTGGAACCGTCGTCGTGGTTGAGGCTAAAGGCGAGCAACTCAAGAACGATGACTCTCGGCGTAAGCTCAAGCTCGGCAGGAAGTGGGAAGCTCTAGCGGGTGACAAGTTCCGTTATTACATGGTATTCCGAGACGGAATGGAACCGTTGGACGGGGCGCTGAACCGATCACGGTTCTTTTCGATCTTAGAGCAGCTTTAAACCGAAAGAAACGCGTGCTCTGATCGGCGGAGGTGAACGGTTGAGCATTTCGTGGTCTAGCACGTGAAATGACAGCAACTTCAATGCGGCGCACAAATCTTTGGAACCATTCCCAATAACGTGTGCCGAGAATGGCGCATGCTACTGCTTTGGGCTCTCTTACTGAATGGAATTACACCAACGTCGTCCAGCCGGCTGTGCGATAATTTTTGTATGAGCTCTAATATTGCTTTACTGATTGCAGGCGTCGTAGTCGTCCTGCTCATCGTATGGGTAGTGGCCACCTACAACACCTTTGTGCGATACCGCGAAAACGTTCGCAACGCGATGGGTCAGATCGCAACCCAAATCGAATCCCGATGGGACGCACTGACCTCCGTCATTGCTGCAGCTCAGCAGTATGCCCAGCACGAGGCCCAGACGCTACGCGAAGTCACCGCGCAACGCGTTCCTGTTCGCCCGGACTCCACGCCCAGCACGGTAGAACGAGACGACCAGGTCTTCGCAAGCGCACTGGCCAGAATCAACGCGCTCGCCGAAAACTATCCCGAGCTACGTGCGTCGGAAACCTACTCCTCAGCGATGAACGCGGTGCAAAAGTATGAAGACAACGTCCGCTACTCGCGCATGATGTACAACGACACGGTCACCAAGCTCAACCGCTACCGTTCACAGTTCCCATCCATGATCGTCGGAGCGCTGTTCGGCTTCCGCCACGAAGAATACTTCGCAAACCAGCCCGGCAAATCCGAAATGCCCACCTGGTCATGAGAGCGCTGTCCAGGTCATGAGAGCACTGTGGGCGGCCCTCGTAGCCGCGTTCCTCATCATCACAACCGCTCCCGTAGCAGGAGCGTCCGAGATCCACACGATCGACATCGACGCCGAAATCCAAGCAGACGGATCGGCCATTATCACCGACACGCGCACGTTCGAAGCCACGGAAGGTTCCGAGCACTACATATCGATCGGCAACCTGCGTGACTCCGACGTTCACAGCTTTTCCGTCGTGCTAGACGGCCAGCCACTCACCGACATCGGTGACTGGGACGTGAACGCAAGCCGTCAAGAAAAGGCGGGCAAGTCCGGCGTCGTCGACACGGGTGACGGGTACGAACTAAGCTTCGGCTTCGGCGAATACGGCAAACATACGGCCGTCATGACGTACACCGTCACCAACTTCGTCTACACGCTCTCCGACGGCGCTCAAACGGTGTACTGGCAGTTCCTGCCGCGAAACATGACCGATACGAGATCCGCCAAGATCTCGGTACGGAACGCCGTGGGAGTCACGCATACGCAGGAAAACACGCGAATATGGGGATTTGGATACGAAGGCGAATCGGAAATCACCGCAAACTCGCTGCGTTTAATCACTTCCAAGCCGATCAAAACCAATAACCATATGACGATGCTTGCCATCTTCCCCGAACCTCTTTTCACATCCAACGTCAGTCGGCCTGAAGACACCGAGGCTTTAATCGAGCGCGCGAAAGAGGGCTCCGATTGGGATAACTCAAACCCTTTTAATTGGGATAGCGCCGAGCTCTTTTCCAAGGCCATCACAGTGATTGGTGGGCTTGTAATCTTCGGGATCCTCGGCTATGTGGGCTGGGCCTTCTTGGTGGCGTTTTGGAACATGCTGCGGCCGAAGCGGTCAAAGTCGGCAGGCAGTGCTCAGAGTGGGCCAAGAACCCCCAGAGCTGAAAGCGAATATTGGCGAGAAGTCCCTTACGACGGCCCGATCACAGACATCTACACCCTGCGCGGCTACGCACTACCTGACCTCGCCACCGCACTATTACTCAAGTGGATCCACGAAGGCGCACTCCGCGAAGTGCAACACGAAGCGGGATGGGTGTTCAAACGCGAAGAAGCAGCCTTCGCCATCGTCCACATGCCCCAACTGCATTCCGACGTCGAAGCCACATACTGGGACTTCATTGTTCGAGCCGCGCGCGATGACGGCATCTTGCAACGCAAAGAAATCGAAAAATTCACTCGCAAGAACACCTCCGAAGTATCCAAATGGCAAACCGCGGCGTTCAATTACTCCCGCCAGCGGCAGGTGGAACTCGGACTACGTACGGTCGTCGAGAAAAAAGAACGAGTATTCTTCATCAGCTACACGAAGAAGGAATTCCCGCTCACGCCAGCTGGCAAAGACATGCGCAACAAGATCGACGGATTCAAAAACTATTTGCGTGACTTCTCCCTCCTCAACGAGCGTGCAGCCTCAAACGTGCTCCTATGGGACGCGTACATGATCTGGGCAGGCTACCTCGGCATCGCTGAAGAAGTCGCCAAACAGTTCAACATCGTGGACCCCGCATACGGGCAGCAGACCAGCATCTCGACCACCGCCGTCGCCACAGGAACCTACTTCTCCAACAAAATGGACGACGTCTACACCGCAGCCACCACCAGTAGCTCTAGCTCGAGTAGTAGCTCGTCGTCGGGCCGCGGCGGATCGTCGTCGGTGGGCGGCGGCGGAGGCTCGTCCGGTGGAGGCTCAGGCGGCGGTATTCGGTAGTTTGCCAGCCACGTTGTGCTGTGCGGGCGCTCGCAGGTGGGTACCCGCACGATGGCGTTCCCGCAGGTCAAAGCCCAAATAAGCAAAATAAACAAGAATAAACAAAATAAACAACAATAAACAAGAACTGTGCGCCACATTGCTATCGTGCGCAGGAGGATCATTCCCTGTAATCGAGCTTGTGTCTGCCGTTGTCGGCACGTTTCGGTAACCCAACTTGCCTGAGCGATCCGCGCTTCGGCTACCATAGCCGCATGAGCAATAACGGATGTGGATGCGGCAGACACGGCAAAGGCCACGGCCACGGACACGGTCACGGCCGAGGGCGTGGCCGCGGCGGCTGCGGTGGCGGTGGGCGGTGCCAGTGCGGCGGTAAAGGTAAACGCGCAGGCCAACACACCGAAAACACCCCGGTAGACGCGCCCCAAGATCGCTCGGAAGGCCGCCAGCAACTAGGCCTACGCGGGATCTAACAGCATGAAAGTCATTCACAGCGCCGACGGCTACCGCCTCGGCCCGTCCGTCGTGACCATCGGCGTCTTCGACGGCGTTCACCGCGGCCACCACGCCGTCCTCGCCGAAACCGTACGCCAAGCACGCGAACTGGGGTACGACGCCGTTGCACTCACCTTCGATCCGCACCCCAGCCACGTCCACCGGCCAGACGCCGAGCTGCCCCTTATCACCACGCTCGACGACCGGCTTAACATGCTCGAAGCGGCCGGCATCGACGTCGTCGTCATCCAACAATACGACCTCGACTATGCGCAAACCACGCCCGAAGACTTCATCGACGACCAACTCATCGCAAAACTCGGCGCGAAAGCCGTAGTCGTGGGGGAGGACGTGCGGTTCGGCCGCAACAACGCAGGCGACGGCGCTTTCCTGTGCAACTACGGCGCAGGCCGCCTCAGCGTCACACTACTTGACGACCTCGAAGGAACAACCGGGCGGCGCTTTTCCTCCACGTGGATCCGCGAACTTCTTGACGCGGGGAACGTGCGCGGGGCAGCCAAAGTGCTCGGCCGCCCACACCGCCTACGCGGGGTCGTTCAGCACGGCTTCAAACGCGGCCGCGAACTCGGCTTCCCCACGGCCAACCTACCCGGCGAAGGCGTAGGAGAGGTGCCGCGCGACGGCGTCTACGCCGGTTGGATCGTCCGCCGCGTACCCGGCTCCACCGCCACCGTCCACCTGCCCGCCGCAATCTCAATCGGCACGAACCCACAGTTCGACGGCGAACAGCGCACCGTGGAAGCCCACGCGCTCGGGCGAGCCGACCTCAACCTGTACGGTGAAGAAATCGCCATCGACTTCGTCGACTATGTGCGCCCGATGGTCAAACTCGACTCGGTGGAAGCCCTCCAAGCTCAAATGGACGACGACCTGCGCAAAAGCGCCGAAATCCTCGGCGTCCCAGTCTCGTACCGGGTTAATCCCGACGACGTCACCGCCCACTAACGGCAGGCCGCCGCTAGCTGCCCAGGTAGAGGCGTAAATCACCCAAACTTGGCGATGGTGTGCTGCGAGGATGGTGCTAGGCTTGTGTAGCCGTTTGATCGGCCACGGAGCGTCATCGCTCGGGAGAACATGCCCCGGGCTCCGTGCAACGAGACAAAAAGGAGAATCGTATGGCTCTTTCTAAGGAGCGTAAGAACGAAATCATCAAGGAGTACGCGACTCACGAGGGCGATACCGGCTCTCCGGAGGTCCAGGTTGCACTCCTGTCGGCTCGCATCTCCGAGCTCACGGAACACTTCAAGACCCACAAGCACGATCACCACTCGCGCCGCGGGCTGATGCTCCTCATCGGTAAGCGCAAGCGTCTTCTGACCTATCTGCAAAACGAAGACATCGAACGCTACCGTGATCTTATTAAGCGTCTCGGCTTGCGCCGCTAGATGCTACCTCGGCCCGCACCTTTAGGAGCGGGCCGATTCTCGTTAGAAGATTCCCGTCGGTCCTCGGTTGTGGCCAGCGCTCACACGCAGCGAGGGTGATGATCGAAGGCCGCGGGGCAACAGAAAAGGAGATCCATGGAGGGTCCAGACGTAAAATTTGCCGAAGCAGTCATTGACAATGGCTCGCGCGGCACCCGCACCATTCGCTTTGAAACCGGCCTGCTTGCCCGCCAAGCCGCCGGCTCGGCACTCGCCTACCTTGACGGCGAGACCACCGTGCTCGCAACCACGGCTATTTCGAATCAGCCGCGCGAGCACTTCGACTTCTTCCCGCTGACGGTTGACGTGGAAGAGCGCCAGTACGCAGCAGGCCGCATCCCGGGCTCGTTCTTCCGCCGTGAAGGCCGCCCGACGACGGACGCCATCCTCACCTGCCGGCTCATCGACCGCCCGCTACGCCCGGCTTTCGTTAAGGGCCTGCGTAACGAGGTACAGATCGTGGCCACCGTGTTCTCGGTGCACCCGGACGAGGCCTACGACGTCGTCGCGATGAACGCCGCCTCGGCGTCCACCCAGCTGTCCGGAATCCCGTTCTCCGGCCCGATCGGCTCGGTCCGCTTGGCGCTGATCGACGGCGAGTGGGTTGCCTTCCCGAAGTTCAGCGAACTGCCGGAAGCCACGTTCCAGATGGTTGTGGCTGGCCGGATTGTGGGCGACGACATCGCCGTCATGATGGTTGAAGCCGAAGCTGGCGACGACGTGCTCGCCAACATCGAAGACGGCGGCGCGAAGCCCACCGAAGAAACCGTGGCAGAAGGCCTTGAAGCTGCGAAGAAGCACATTCGTGTGCTGTGTGAAGCCCAGATCGAACTCGTCAAGCAGGCAGGCAAGGACGAACTAGACCTGCCACGCTTCCTGCCCTACGAAGACGAAGAATTCGAAGCGGTTGGCAAGAAGGTCGACTCCGAGTTCGAAGAACTGTGGGGGATTGTTGACAAGCATGAGCGCGACGACGCCCTGAACGAACTGACCGACAAGATCGTTGCCGAACTGTCTGAAGAATTCCCAGAGCGTGAGCAGCCGCTCGCCCTGGCGGTCAACGAGCACTGGAAGCAGGCCATGCGCCGCCGCGTGCTCACGGAAGGCGTGCGCATGGATGGCCGCGCCCCCGACCAGATCCGCACGATCACGGCGGAAACTCAGGTGTTGCCGCGCGTGCACGGCTCCGCACTGTTCCAGCGCGGTGAAACCCAGATCCTGGGTGTGACCACGCTGAACATGCTCAAGATGGAACAGCAGCTGGACAACCTCAACCCGATCACGTCCAAGCGCTACATGCACCACTACAACTTCCCGCCCTACTCGACCGGCGAAACCGGCCGTGTGGGCTCGCCCAAGCGCCGCGAAATCGGCCACGGTATGCTCGCCGAACGTGCGCTCGTGCCCGTGCTGCCCTCGCGTGAGGAGTTCCCGTACGCGATCCGCCAGGTCTCCGAGGCGCTCGGCTCGAACGGTTCGACGTCGATGGGCTCCGTGTGTGCGTCCACGCTCTCGCTGCTCAATGCTGGCGTTCCGCTGAAGGCTCCTGTGGCAGGTATCGCCATGGGCTTGATCTCCGGCGAGATTGACGGCGAACAGCGCTACGTTGCGCTCACCGACATCCTCGGTGCGGAAGACGCGCTTGGCGACATGGACTTCAAGGTTGCCGGTACCCGCGACATGGTGACGGCCCTCCAGCTGGACACCAAGCTTGACGGCATTCCGGCCCAGGTGCTCGCTGCCGCTTTGCAGCAGGCACACGACGCGCGCATCGCGATCCTCGACCTCATGGAGCAGGCACAGCCTGAACCAGACGAAATGGCCGAGACCGCCCCGCGCATCATCTCCGTGAAGATCCCGGTTGACAAGATCGGTGAAGTCATCGGCCCGAAGGGCAAGATGATCAACCAGATCCAGGAAGATACCGGTGCGGAAATCTCGATTGAAGACGACGGCACGGTATTCATTGGCGCCGACAACGGTTCCGCCGCCGAAGCTGCACGCGAGACGATCAACCAGATTGCCAACCCGCAGATGCCGGAAGTGGGCGAGCGTTTCGTGGGCACGGTCGTCAAGACCACCACGTTCGGTGCATTCATTTCGCTCTCGCCGGGCAAGGACGGCCTGCTGCACATTTCGCAGGTGCGCCGCCTCGTGGGTGGCAAGCGCATCGACGCGGTGGAAGACGTGCTCAACGTTGGCGATAAGGTCGAGGTCGAGCTCGCTGAAATCGACGAGCGCGGCAAGCTTTCGCTGCACGCTGTACTGACCGAAGAGCAGCTGGCTGCCGAGGCCGAGAACAAGGCTGAAGAAGACGAGCGCCCCCGCCGCCGCGGTGGCCGTGGCGATCGCCAGGGTGGCCAGCGTGGTGAACGCAGGCGCCGCACCCGCACGCGCACGCGTGAAGAAAGCTCCGACGAGGAGTAAGGCGAATAGTAACTGTTCTAGTTGCTGATCGTGAGGGGCCGGCCCGGTTGGGCCGGCCCTTTCGCGTCTCTATCTCACGTAACGTCAGTGGTGAAGGCGCGAGCCAAGCACGTACAATGAGCAACGATGATTGAACTACCTTTGGATATTCCGGGAAGTATCGGATTTGATGACGATGGGGTCCTCACCGAACGTACCGTGCTCCCATGTGGCATTCGCGTGATCACGCAGAATGTGCCGGGGCAAAAGTCGGTTGCGCTGGGGATCGGCGTGGGAGTGGGGTCTCGTGATGAGCGCCCGGGCACGGAAGGGTCTACTCACTTCCTTGAACACCTCATGTTTAAGGGCACGGACACGCGTAGTGCCGAGGACATTTCGGCGCTCGGAGACTATCTGGGCGGCACGCTTAACGCTGCCACGTCGCGAACTTACACTGTTTATTACGGGCGGGTGTTCCAAAGTGATCTGCCACAGTTGCTGGAACTTTTGGTGGATATGATCGCGCGATCTACGCTGAAGCCGGAAGACATGGAGCTGGAACGCCAGGTTATTCTGGAAGAGTTGGCAGCCTCGGACGATGACGTGGCCCAGGTGGCCGAAACCGAAATCCAGCGCCTCGTCATGGGTAGCCATCCGCAGGCGCGTCCGATTGGTGGCACGCACGAAACGGTGACGGCACTCGACCACGAACATCTTGTTGAACACTATCGGGCAAACTATCACGCCGGGGAACTCGTTGTGTCGGCCGCCGGCGCGGTTAATCACCAAGAATTATGTGCGATGGTGAGCACTTTGGTTGAGGCGGCTGGTTGGCAGCTGCCTGATCGAGCTCCGGTGGCTAGGCGCAAGGTTGCCGATGTCGTCTACACGGCTGGCTGCGAAGAATTCATGGAGCGGCCGGGGCGGCAAAGTGCCGTTGTGGTTGGTATGCCCGGTAAGCGGCTGAGTGACAAAAATGATTCAGTCCTGGCTGCACTTGAGACCATCTTGGGCGGCGGGCAGTCCTCCCGCTTGTTCCGGGAAGTGCGTGAAAAGCGCGGGCTGGCCTATTCCACCTATGCGTGGTCGGCTTCCTACCATGAGGGCGGTATTTTCGCGATGTCTGCCCAGTGTGCACCGGAGAGCACCCAGAAAGTCGCACAGATTATGGGTGATTGCCTTGATGAGATCGCGAGCGATGGCGTGAGCGCCGAAGAAGTAGAGACGGCGTTCCGCCAGCGGCGTGCCCGGCTCATCTTCGCTATCGAAAACACGTCATTTAGGCGTTCGCGGATCGCGTTCGCAGAAACTGTGCGGGGTAGCCTACGGACCATCGACGAAGTGCTAGACCAGGCACGCGAGGTGACCGCCGAGGATATTCAGGCGTGTGCGCAAGAGTGTGCGGCCAGGGCGCGGTCAGTGATGACTGTCGGACCTGCACGCTAGGCTAATACCAAACAGCGCGTTGCACGATCGCAGCGCGTGCGAACGAGGGGAGTGGCGATGAAGGTCGCAGTTGTAGGTGCCGCTGGGCGCATGGGTAAATCGGTGTGTGAGGCGGTGGAGGGCGCCGGCGATATGGAGCTGGTGGCGAAGTTGGACGTGGGCGATGTGATCGACGCCGAATCCTTGCGCGGTGCTCAAGTGGTTGTTGAGTTCACCGTGCCAAGTGCTACGGATGCGAACGTGCACGCGATCCTCGACGCCGGTGCCCACGCCGTCGTCGGCACAACGGGCTGGACGGACGAGCGCCTGGCCAAAGTGGCCGAACACGCGAAACAAGTGGGCAAGAACGTCATTATTGCGCCGAACTATGCCCTGTCAGCCGTGCTTGCCATGGCGTTTGCGGAAAAGGCTGCCACGATGTTTGAATCCGTGGAAGTCATCGAACTTCATCACCCGGATAAGGTGGATGCCCCTTCGGGCACGGCGACCACGACTGCGCGCCGGATCGGCCAGGTGCGCCGCGAGGCTGGGATCGCACCCAGCCCGGATGCCACGGAAACGGATCCGGAAGGCACCCGCGGTGGCGTGATCGATGGCGTTCACGTACACGCCGTTCGCCTGCGCGGGCTGTATGCACACGAGGAGATTCTTTTCGGTAATCCGGGCGAACAGCTGACCATCCGGCAAGATTCGTTCGGCAGGGATTCGTTCATGCCGGGCGTCTTGCTCGCGGTGCGCAACGTTGCTGAACGGCCAGGGCTCACCTACGGGCTCGAGGCGCTTCTTGACATTTAAGCAAACATTTTACGGCGCGTAGGGCTGACTCATGGCGGAGACTTTTGGGATCGAATATTTCGTCGACTATAGGTCAGTCCTACGCGGAACGGCGTATGCTACCCAGAATCGGTCGATAGTTCTTGAGAACGACGGCGCCACGATCACTGCGATCACGGAAGGTTCTGGCAACAACTATTACCGCCAGTCGATTGACTACGTGCTGAGCGATGGGCAGCTGGAGGTTTTCGACGGCTCGTGCACATGCCCGGTCGCGTATAACTGTAAGCATTGTGTAAGCGCGTTCTACATTGCTTTCGGTATCGGGGCATTAGGTGTAACGACGGCGAGCAACCTTAACGTCACTCCTAAGTGGCAACGGATGTTAGAGCAGGTATTTCCTGATACTTCACAAGAGCTGCAAGCGTTGGCTTTGGCTGTCGAGTTTACGGCTCCTACACCTCTCAATCCGGAGGTTCCCGCCTGGCAGCAGTACCGTCATCAAGGCAGCGTGTCTCTTGTTCCGATGCGAATGGGTAAGCGCGGACGCTGGATTAAAACCGGCGTGTCGATCAATGATGTGCGCTATGGTGTGGCGTCTGGGATTCGCCGGGATCACGTGGAGGTGGTACGGCAGCTCATCGAGGTCTGTGAAACTGGGGTGGCGTCCTATGCGCGGATGAATAAGCTGTCGCTGACCAGCGTGAAATCTGGGTTGCTCGGGCAGGCGTTACGCGATGTTCTTGACGCTGGGGTAGCTCTTATTTCGGGGTTGGAGCAGGCGCCCGTCATCATAGATCCTGATCCTGTGGAGCCGGTGATGGAGCTTCGCGACGACGGCGTGCTCACCCTTTCCGCATACACGCGTCACCCGCGCGTGCCCTCCGATGCCGTAACGATCGGGAAACCAGCCCAAGCTGCGATGTGGTACGACGGCGAACTCCACCTTGCCTGGTTTGATCCGGTTCCGAGCACGGAATGGGACCAGCTGAAAAGCGAAAAGATCGTTGTGCCCGCCTCGGAGCGGCGCACGTTTGACACGACGTATTACCCGTTGATTGCCGATCGGTTCGAGACCACGAACTACACGCCACCACCATCGCCGGAGCCGACCCTCATGCTGAAGCTCAACCCGGTGGGTGCTGACGACGATCCGAAGGTGGCTGGCGTGTGGTCGTGGGTATATGAAGCGTCGGATCTGACTGTTTTTGATGCAGTACCACTGTGGTCAGAGCCGGACTACCCGCGTGATGTGGCCAAAGAACGCCCGATTCTGGAGAAGATTACGCCGATTGTTGCGGATATTTTCCCAGAGATCGTAGACGAGCAACTGTTGGGGGAGTTTCAGCTTCAAGGCGAGAGCTTGCTTTCATTGCGCGAACTTATTGATCGGCTGAATGCGGAAAGGGTCCGTGTTGTCGATTTTCTGATCCCGGAGTTCCGCCGCGCGAGCGAGTTGCAGGTTGACGCCGATGTGGACGAGGGGCGTGACTGGCTTGATCTGAGACTGCGCATCACGGTTGATGGCACGGAAGTGAAGCTGCGCGATGTGATTGGTCCGATCGTCGAAGGGATGGACTACACGTTCATTGACGGGGCGTATGTGGATCTGACGTCACCCGACCTTACCAAGTTGAGCGCACTCATTGATGAGGCGCGCAACTTGGGAGGCTACCGGGAATCGGGTGTGCGGGTACCGAAAGTGCGTAGGTCATGGTGGGAGGAACTGCTTGACCTTGACGTGGTCGCAGCTTCGGAGCACGCCTGGTTTGACGCCGTCCGCACCGTTAAGGATCCCGAACCCGTCGAACTGCCGAAAGGTTTGAATGCGACCTTGCGCCCCTACCAGAAGGAGGGCTTCGAATGGTTGGCTCACCTGCGTGATTCGGGGCTTGGGGGAGTGCTGGCTGACGACATGGGGCTGGGCAAAACCCTGCAGATCCTTGCCATGATTCTCCGAGATCGGCAGCGCCAGCCGGAGAGCGGGCCGTGGCTCGTCGTCGCGCCCACATCTGTGGTGGGGAATTGGGCTGCTGAGGCTGCCAAGTTTACGCCGAGCCTCAACGTCGTCGTTATTGAGTCGACGGCGAAGCGGCGGCAGGCAAGCCTAGCGGAGGTGGTGGAGGGCGCCGATATCGTGGTGACCTCCTATACGCTACTGCGCCTGGAAGATGAGGAGTATCGCAGTCTTGGCTTTACTGGGCTGGTCTTGGATGAGGCGCAGAACGTCAAGAATTACAGGTCGAAGGGGTTCGCGGCTGCTAAGAACCTCGGGGCGCCCACAGTTTTCGCGGTGACGGGCACGCCGATTGAGAATAACCTGCAGGAGTTGTGGGCGATGTTCACGCTGTCTGCACCGGGGCTGCTGGGTAGTTCGGAGAAGTTCGGCGACACGTTCCGCAAACCGATCGAGAAAGCTGCAGGGCTTAGCGGCGGGGCCAGCCAAGGCACGTCACGGGATGGCAGTCAGGGAGCGCCCAGCACATCCGAGGAGGAAAAAGCTGGCGAGGAGCTGATGGCCACGCTTCGGCGGCGCATCTCGCCGTTCTTTTTGAGGCGCACAAAGAGCGCCGTCGCACTCGATCTGCCGCCCAAGCAGGAGCAGGTGTTGAAGATCGATCTTGCCGCAGAGCATCGCCGGATGTATGACGTCCACCTGGAAAAGGAACGCCAGCGCGTGCTTGGCTTGAGCGATGACGACCGGATCGAAATCCTGTCTGCACTCACCCGGCTGCGCCAGCTGGCGATTGATCCGCGCCTTGCAGATGAAAGTTCGGCGGCTCCGCCGTCGAAGATCAACGAGCTCATTCCGCTACTTGCGAACCTCGTGGCTGAAGGGCACAACGCGCTCGTGTTCAGCCAGTTCACGCGGTTCTTGAAGCTGATCGCTAAGCGGCTGGATGCTGAAGGAATCGCCTATCTTTACCTTGATGGCACCACTCGTCACCGGCCTAAGCTCATTCGTAGCTTTCAGGAGGGTGAGGCACCGATCTTCCTCATTTCGCTGAAGGCTGGTGGCACCGGGCTCAACCTGACGATGGCTGACTACGCGATTCTCACCGATCCGTGGTGGAATCCGGCCGCCGAGGAGCAGGCTGTCGACCGCGCGCATCGCATCGGCCAAACGAGGCCCGTCCACGTCTACAGGCTGGTCTCCCGCGGCACCATTGAGGAGAAGGTGGTTGCGTTACAGGATGCCAAGCGGCGCCTGCTCGCTGTTATTTCCGACGACGGCGGGGTCGGCACGGGCGCGTTGAGTGCGGCCGAGCTGCGCGCACTGCTGGCGTAGTGACTGCGCCGCCTAGGATTCGCGATCGGTGAGGGTGGTCCACCACAGGTGTTCGGCGATCTCTGCGCCGTCGACATCAGCGACCCGCCGGATTGGCCGCGGCGCGAATCCTGAGCCGCTGAGCAGGTGGGTGAGCTGGTCGTAGCCGGCAATTACCCACGTGTGGATTTCGGTAGCGTCCGTCACGGTGTCGGTAATCGCTGCGAGTAGCCGTGCTTCGTGCCCCTTACCGGAATGCGCCATGGGCACGTGAAAGTTCGTAATCTCGTAGGCAACGCGCGGCTCGCCGGTTTCGGCGTCGAGCCCATCGGCGTCGTCGCCGTCCAAAATCATCGGTGCAGCCGGGGCGACGGCCGCGAAGCCCTCCACGGCGCCGTCGTCTGTGGCAACGAGCACGTGGTGATCGGGGGAGGGAAGGTTCTCGATTGTTGCTTGCCAGGTGGTGGCAAGGCTGCCCACTTCGAGCTGGGCGCGCACCGCGTCTGAGGCGCGCCGATCCATCCCCGCGCTAATCGCTTCAAACATGGCAGCGGACTGCAACTGGCCGACACTGAGCGCGTCGGCACTACGAGCTGGGCGTACAGTTCTTAAACTCACACGCCCATTGTTCCATTGACGCTTCCGAATTTCGAAACATCTAACCACCCGGCTCCTTTCCGATTAGTATGAGTGCATGGCTCAACTACCTTCACGTTCATTTGGTTCAGTCTCCGTGGCAATGGTGACCCCATTCCATCCGGATGGCTCGATTGACATCGATAGCGCCGTTAAGGTTGCAAACAAGCTGGTCAACGATGGATGCGACGCCCTCGTGCTGTCTGGCACCACGGGTGAATCGCCGACCACCCATCAGCCGGAGAAGAACGAACTGGTTCGTGAAGTCAAAGCTGCGATCGGGGATCGCGCGATGATTATCGCGGGCGCAGGTTCGAATGACACGGCACATGCCGTGCGCATCGCGAAAGGTGCGCAGGAATCGGGCGCGGAAGGCCTGCTCGTTGTCTCCCCGTACTACAACCGCCCCTCACAAGAGGGCGTCTACCAGCACATTGTTGCGGTTGCCAACGCTACGGACCTGCCCGTCATGGTCTACGACATCCCGGGCCGTACCGGTGTAGCGATCTCTGACGACACGCTGGACAGGCTGGCCGAACACCCGCAGATCAAGGCAGTCAAGGACGCCACGGGTAACGTGCCGCAGGGCTTCGAACGTATTTCACGTACGGGCTTGGAGTACTATTCTGGCGACGACGCGCTGAACTTCGCCTGGCTCGCACACGGTGGTTCCGGCGTCGTGTCTGTGGCCGGCCATGTTATCGCCTCCAGTTTACGAGCGTTGGTTGATGAGGTCGACGCCGGGGATCTACCCGCAGCGCGCGCCGAGTTCACCGCACAGGCGCCGATTATTGATGCGATCATGGGCGGCGGCCAGGGGGCAGTCATGGCGAAGGAAGCGATGAAGCTGATGGGCGTGATCCCGTCGGCCGCTGTTCGCCTGCCGCTCGTTGGCGCATCAGAAGCCGAGATTGCCAAGCTTCGTTCGGCGCTCCAAGCTGACGGCTACATTTAAGCCTGCGGTCATCTGAACCACCCGCGATCCCCGCACATGAGCTGGCACTACAGCGGGCTTTCGGGGTGCCCGAATTCCCGCGGACGGTAAAGCGTGACACAATGGGGGCGTGACTACGCAACATCTTTCCGAGTTAGTTGACCCTCCAGCCCTCGAGCCGGGAACCCTTCGTATTGTTCCGCTTGGCGGAATCGGAGAAGTGGGCAGGAACATGGCCGTGTTCGAAATTGACGGCCGTATCCTCATCGTCGACTGCGGCGTGCTTTTCCCCGAGGTGATCCAGCCGGGCGTGGACCTCATCTTGCCCGATTTCGACTATCTGAAAGACAAGCTCGACCGCATCGACGGGATCGTGCTCACCCACGGCCACGAGGACCACATCGGGGCCGTCCCGTACCTGCTGCGCCTACGCAAAGACATTCCGCTCATCGGCTCCAAGCTCACCATCGCCCTTGTGGAAGCGAAACTGGAAGAGCACCGGATCAAGCCCTATTCGCTCGTGGTGCGCGAGGGCGACGTCGAAAACCTCGGCAAATTCGACCTGGAGTTCATTGCCGTCAGCCATTCGATCCCGGACGCGCTCGCCGTCGCCATTCACACCGACGCCGGAACTGTCATCCACACCGGCGATTTCAAAATGGATCAGCTCCCTCTCGACGGGCGAGTCACCGATTTGCGTGGATTTGCGCGCGTTGCTGACGACACGGGCGTCGACCTTCTCATGGTCGATTCCACGAACGCGGAAGTACCCGGCTTCGTGCCCGCGGAAGTAACGATCGCGCTCGCACTCGACGAACACATCGGAGCAGCACGCGGCAAAGTGATCGTCTCCTCGTTCGCCTCGCACGTGCATCGCGTCCAGATGGTTATCGACGCCGCGGCCAAGCACGGCCGCAAGGTCTGCTTCGTGGGCCGTTCGATGGTGCGCAACATGGGACTCGCGCTCAAGCTCGGTTACCTGTCTGCGCCGGAGGGTACCATCGTCGATCTCAACCAGGCCAATAACCTGCCTGATCACGAGGTTCTATACATGTCTACCGGTTCGCAGGGTGAGCCGATGGCAACCGTGGCGCGGATTGCCGCCGGGCAACACAAGTCGATTTCGGTGGGGCCAGACGACACGGTCATTTTTGCCTCCTCGCTCATCCCCGGTAATGAAGAGTCAGTGAACCGGCTCATCAACCAGCTCACCGCCCGCGGAACAAAGGTTGTCCATTCGGGTAACGCCAAAGTGCATGTGTCCGGCCACGCCTGTGCCGGCGAACTGCTCGTGCTCTACAACCTGCTCGAACCCGAGTACGTCATGCCCGCACATGGCGAACCGCGTCACCTGGTCGCCAACGGTAAGCTGGCCGTCTCCACGGGTGTGCCGGAAGAAAACGTGTTGCTCACCCGCAACGGCACAGTGGTGGACATGGCCGACGGCGAAGCCAAGATCGTCGGCCAAGTGCCGGTCGGATACGTGTACGTGGACGGCTCGTCAGTTGGCGAGATCACGGAAGCTGAACTCACTGAGCGAATCACGCTTGGCGAAGAAGGCTTCGTGGCGATCTTCGCCGTCGTCGACGCCCACAAACGCGTCGTGCTCTCCGGGCCACACATCCAGGCTCGCGGTATGGCTGAAGACGACTCGGTCTTCGATGACATCCTGCCCGCCGTCCGCGAGGCACTCGAAGAATCGGTGGCAGACCCGCAGTCGACCACTTACCACATGCAGCAGGCGATGCGCCGAGTGATCGGCCGGTGGGTGGCGCGCAAGCTCCGCCGCAAGCCGATGATCATCCCGACCGTCGTGGAAGCCTAGTTCTAGTGGCGCCTAACCCTAGTTTCCGGACTGGTTAAACACGACGTTTTCGGGCTCGCGCCCGGCGCTCAACGCATCAATCTGACGGTGAATGAGGGCTCGAAGCCGTGGCCACATCGCGTCCGAATACCCGCCCATATGTGCGGAAAACAGGACGTTCGGGTGCGAGTACAGCGGGTGCCCGGCTGGTAGTGGTTCGGGGTCAACGACGTCGAACGCCACCTTGAGCCTGTCCGCGTGTGCAACGAGCGCATCGGTGTCCGCCACAGACCCGCGGGCCATGTTGACGATGAGCGCGCCGTCTTTCATCAGGCTCAAGAACTTATCATCGACCATCTTGGCCGTGGATTCTTGGCCGGGCACGATGAGGATGACGATGTCCATCTGCGGCAAAAGCTCGGGCAGATCCTCCGGGCCGTAAACGATCCCGTCGGCATCTTCACGCCGGTAGGAAGCACTGCGGTAAAGCTCCACCTCGAACGGACGCAAGCGATCTCCGATCGCCTTGCCGATCCCGCCCCAACCGATGACGAGCACCTTCTTATCCGCAAGGCCGGGCGCGGTGAACGTGTCCCATTCGCCACGCCCCTGTGAAGCGACCATCCGCGGCACGTCACGCATCTGAGCCAGCACTAAGGCGAGGGTCAGCTCCGACGTGGAGGTTTCGTGGACTGTGGTAGCGTTTGCCAGTGGCTTGCTACCAATGTGCGGCAGGACGTGTTCGAAGCCAATCGACGACGCCTGAACAAGGCGGGCATCCACGCTATGCAAGGTTGTCAGATCGGGGTTATCGGTCACGAGCGGAAGCAACACGAGGTCGATAAACTCAACCGGGGCGGGGGATTTGAGATCCCAGTCGATAATCTGTACTTCGCCGTCGTAGTTTTCAACCGCGGCGCGAAAGTCGGGATTAGGAACGCTCACTGTGATAGTCATGAGCCCATTCTAAGCCGTATAGGCCGCTTATGGACATGTCACACTTTGGCAACCACGGCGCGTTATTTGCGGCTAGTTTGGCGCAGGCCACTAGGCTAAAAACGTACTTTGCCCACGAAAGAGGAGACATGGCGCGAAGCAAATCGAAACCGCGAGGTGGCCAGGACAAGCCGCGCTCATATGAAGGCCTAGCCTTTATTATGCTTGCGCTCGCTATTGTTGTTGGCCTGCGTGAATGGTTTGGGCTGTCCGGCCTGCTGGGTGACGTGATCCATCACGCCACCGCCGGGGTGGTGGGTGCCCTGTCGATCTTCGTGCCGATCATGTTCATCGGGATTGCGATACGGCTGTTTCGCCGCTCGGTGGGGAACACCAACCAACGTTTCGTCATTGGTCTGGCACTGCTTGTTGTGGCAATTACCGGAATTTTGCATGTGGCCAAGGGGCTGCCTAATCCGACCGTCGCATTTTCCGCGGTGGAAGACGCCGGCGGGATTATCGGCTGGATGTCGGGCGGGCTGCTCACCGCGCTCGTGTCCGAATGGGGAGCGGTACCCCTGCTGGTGTTGCTTGCCGTCTATGCGATGCTTGTTGCCACCGACACGTCAGTACGCGACGTGATTGACTGGTTTTCTGCCAAGCGCGCCCAGCTTGATGAGCGGCGCGAACAGCGGCGGGCAGAGGTTGACAAGACCCGCGTTCTTGATGAGCCCCAGCCGGCTCCTTCCCGGGTGAAGCGAGGCAGGCCTGACAAGCAGGCACGCAAGCTTGCCAAGTCGGCTGAGGCCGCGCCGGTTGAGCCCGACGAATCCGAGACCGTCGTCGCACCTACACCTGGCACGGCCGCGGCCGATAAACCAGCAGAGTCAAACGAGCAGGGTGCGAAGAAGAAGCGGGTTGCTCCCGCACGGAAGAAGGCGCCCAAGCCCGAACCGCTACCTGCACGAGTGGAGCAGCTCGAGCTGTCGTCCAACATTACCTATACGCTTCCGCCCTCCGATCTGCTGACCGAGGGCGCTCCCGCCGTCGAACATTCCGAAGCAAACGATCTCATCGTTGACGCGCTCAACGGAGTGTTTACCGATTTCGGTGTTGACGCGCAGGTCGTGGACTTCACCCGCGGGCCCACAGTTACCCAGTACGAGGTCGAGCTCGGGCAGGGCGTGAAAGTCGACCGGATTACGTCGCTGTCGAAGAACATCGCCTACGCCGTGGCCACCTCCGACGTTCGTATTCTCTCGCCCATCCCCGGCAAGTCGGCGATCGGCATCGAGATTCCTAACCGTGATCGAGAGACCGTCATGGTTGGCGACGTGCTACGTTCCCAGGTGGCACGCAAGCAAACGCACCCGCTCGTCGTCGCCGTTGGAAAATCAGTCTCCGGTAAACACGTGGTGGCGAACCTGGCGAAGATGCCGCACCTGCTGGTCGCCGGCGCTACAGGTTCGGGCAAGTCCTCGTTCATTAACTCGATGCTGACGTCGATCCTCATGCGGGCCACTCCGGAAGAAGTGCGCATGGTGCTCGTGGATCCCAAACGCGTGGAGCTGACGATTTACGCGGGTATCCCGCACCTCGTCACACCGATTATCACCGATCCGAAGAAGGCCGCCGAGGCCCTCGAGTGGGTGGTACGCGAAATGGACCAGCGCTACGCTGATTTTGCTAACTACGGTTACAAGCAGATCGACGACTTCAACGAAGCCATCCGCTCGGGCAAACTGACGACGCCGCCCGGCTCGGAACGCAAGCTGTTGCCATACCCGTATCTGCTCGTCGTCGTCGACGAATTGGCAGACCTCATGATGGTTGCCCCGCGCGATGTGGAAGCCTCTATTCAAAGGATCACCCAGTTGGCGCGTGCCGCCGGCATCCACCTGGTGCTGGCCACGCAGCGTCCGTCCGTGGACGTGGTCACCGGCCTCATCAAGTCGAACATTCCGTCGCGCCTAGCGTTCATGACCTCCTCGCTCGCTGACTCGCGCGTCATCCTCGACTCGGCCGGCGCGGAAAAGCTGATTGGCATGGGTGACGCGCTCTTCCACCCGATGGGCGCCTCGAACCCGGTGCGCGTGCAGGGCGCGTGGGTGACCGAACACGAGATCGCCGACGTCGTCAAACACGTCAAGGCACAAATGCAACCCGTCTATCGCGACGACGTGATCCCCAAGGTGGAAAAGAAGAAGATCGACGAGGAGATCGGCGACGACCTCGACACCCTCCTGCAAGCCGCCGAGCTCGTGGTCACCACCCAGTTCGGCTCGACATCGATGCTGCAACGCAAGCTCCGCATTGGCTTTGCGAAGGCTGGGCGCATGATGGATCTGCTCGAATCGCGCGATATTGTTGGCCCGTCGGAAGGCTCGAAGGCACGCGACGTGCTCGTCACGCCAGAACAGCTCGACGACGTGCTCGCACTCATCAAGGGTGAAGACGTCGATCTGCACGCCCCCGCCGAAGCGCCGGAGGATCAGTATGCTGACGCCGATTTCGGCGACGTCGACGTGGCGCGTGAGCCCGACGCCGATTCGCGCCCCTACGCCCATTCTGAGGCGGGAGCGGGCGTGGACGTTGACGACGACGCCTCGGGTGGTGACGAGGACAGCGACGACGCGACCGTGGTCATGAGTACCGATCGGTACGCTGACGACCCGCTCGCCTACGACCCTGCCGACTACGATTCTGACGACGACGAAGACGCCTGGCAGCTCACCGGGCGGTAGCGAAGGCGGCAGTGAGCGCAGATAGCTAGCGGCGTGAGGGAGTCACCGTTGCCCCAGTCGGAGTGGGCGGCTCGGTGCGTTCTGGCCCAGAGCTTTCAAGAACCGGGTAGGTAACATCGGCGCGAGAGTTAATCTGGTAGGCCGATAAGCCGAGATCAGCGGGATAGTCGCCGGCGACGAGCGGGGTGAGCGGGCGTAAGCGTTCGCCGGCCGCACGATCTTGCGTGACCACCGTGTAATCAAAGTCCGTGACCGCGGCGTCGCCCTCGCCACGCACCTCGATAGTCGCCGTCGTCATCAAACCAGTGGTCACTCGCGGACCGTGACTTTCCACCGTCTGCCCAGAAATCTGATTACCCATCGAGTAGACCACCCACATGCCCTGACCATCCGGGCCGCCGGCGACCCTCTCGAGTGGCTGCGGCACGTGCGAATGATTACCAAACACCAGGTCCACGACCCCCGATTCTGCCAGCTCGCGTGTGATCTCCACCTGCTCATCAATCGGCTCATTGACATACTCTGTACCCCAATGCATGGACACGATCACGATGTCCCCGCCGCGCTCGCGAGCTTCCTTTGCACGCTCGATGACGGTTGATACAGGCTGGCCCAGATCGCCGACCACGTTCCACGAATACGGGTGATCGGCCGGGATTGGAATCCCGTTCGTCAGCGTGGTGGCAGACAGGTGGGCGATCGTGACCTGCTGGTGTTCTCCTTGCACGTGGTAGAACTGAATCTGATCAGCCTCGTCTTGGGTACGCGCAGATCCGGCCCAGCCCAGCCCGGCCTGGCTCAGCGCCTCAATCGTGGTGTTCACGCCGCCGAAGCCGCGATCCATCGTGTGATTGGTTGCCAGTGCGCAGCCGTCAAAGCCGATCTGAGCGAGCGAGGCCGCCAGATCCCAAGGCGCGCCGAACAGCGGATAGTTGGACGGCATCTCGTCTGATCCCACAATCGGCGTCTCCAGAGCACACAGCGCCACATCGGCGTTCGCAATAAACGGCTGAATATCCTGATACAGCGGCGTGTAGTCGTAGTTTTCCCCGCGGATGCGCGCTGACTCATTGACGGACAGGTGCAGCAGAATATCCCCGCCAGAGACCACCGTGAAACGCTCGGGTGGTGCGCTGGGGGTCGGCGACGGCGTCGGCACATTCGGGCTTGCCGTTACCGTTGGGGTCGCCGACGGGGAATGCGAAGCCGCAAGGTCACGATCCGCCGTGCCAAAATGAATAAACCCGAGCGTCACAGCAGCTGCGATGATCGCCGCCACCACGAAGACTGCCGCACCCATCCGTGTTTTCATGTCTCTCCCGCGCGCATAAATCGGAAACTTTAGTCATGAACTAGAGTAGAGCAGTGGACGAAAAATCTCAGGTACCCGTGGTGAATATTGCCAATGCGCTCACCGTGCTGCGCCTTGTGCTCGTGCCGGTGATGATCTGGCTCCTGTTAGACCCAACCGTAGAGCGGCGCTGGCTAGGCTGGGGCGTTTTTGCAGTGGCCGCGTTCACAGACCAAATCGATGGCCACCTCGCCCGCAAGCTCGGCCTGATCACTGACTTTGGCAAGCTTGCCGATTCGATTGCAGACAAGTTCCTCATCCTGTCCGCGATGATCATGGCGTCGGTGAACGGCTGGCTGTGGTGGTGGGTCACGATCCTGTTTATCGTGCGCGAGCTCGGCATCACGATCATGCGCATGGTAGTTGTAAAAAAGAAAGTGATGGCCGCAGGGCGCGGGGGCAAGATCAAGATGTTCGCCCAGTCGCTTGGCGCTGGCGGCCTGATTATTCCATGGCACAGCTTCCTACCGGGCGCGCTCGCCACTGGCGTTGTGTGGGCGTGTTATGCACTGATTGGTATTGCGCTGTTCTTTGCGATCACGTCCGCCGTGGAGTACATCGCCGAAGCCCGGGCTCTGAGCGACGATGAGTGAGCACGATACCGCAGGGCCGATTGGTGACGCCGGCTCGCTGGCTCACGACGTCGTCACGGCGTTGACAGAGCGCGGCGGCACGATCGCCGTCGCCGAATCACTCACCGGAGGCCTGCTTGCCTCGACTATCGTGTCTGTGCCAGGAGCCTCGGAGTGCTTTCGCGGGGGAGCAGTCACCTACGCCACCGACACGAAAGCCTCAGTGCTCGGGGTATCCCGGGAACGTTTGGCACAGACGGGGCCGGTAGACGGCGTCGTCGCACAACAAATGGCTACCGGGGTCGCCGAACTCTTCGGGGCAGATATTGGCATCGCGACGACGGGCGTGGCCGGCCCAGGTCCAGCAGACGGACACCCCGCCGGAACCGTGTATGTGGCAATAGCCACACGAAGGTTGGTGGGTGCTGCTGGCGACGGCGTCGTACATGCTGATTCCGGCATGCGTGCGAAGCACTTTCACTTCGACGGAAATAGGGCGCAAGTCCGCCAACAGGCGGTAGACCAGGCACTAAACTTAGTAAACGAACTGCTAAAAAATTTCCCCTAAACTCGGACGTGGTTTTCAGGAAATGTTCAGATTCGCGTGGGAATATTTAGCCGTAAGCGGGAGTTGTCTTATATAGCGAATCCCGAAGTGAAGATAGAGAGTTACACATGACGATGATGAATGAGTCCCAAGTTCGCCCCGAACCGGTTCTTTTCCGCCGGGAGCTTGGTGATGTTTTGCGTGACTACCGGCAGCGGCAGGGGAGAACCCTGCGTGAAGTGTCGTCGGATGCGCGGGTGTCACTTGGTTACCTCTCAGAAGTTGAACGTGGCCAGAAGGAAGCCTCCTCAGAGCTTCTGCATTCGATTTGCCGCGCGCTGAACGTTCCGATGAGCCACGTGCTTCGCCTCGTCGCTGATCGCATCGACATCGCAGAAGGCCGCACGCCGCCGATGATCCGCAAGGTGCAGGCAGCACGCGCTGCTGGCATGCGTATCCCAGACACGGCCGAGGCACTGCTGAACGGCGAACTTTCGGGAGTATGAAACACACCGAGTTCTGGGGTGTAGTCGAACAGGCTTTCCCAGGCGGGCACGGGCGAGCGCTCGCGCACGATCTGGTCCTTCCCGAACTCGGCTCACGAACACCCGAAGAAGCCCTAGCAGCCGGGTGTGAGCCACAAAAGGTGTGGCACGAGTTCCGGGTAGCCATGGATCTTCCAGACTCCTACGAGTTCCTGCATCGCAAGAACACCAAGAAAGCTTAGACTTCTAGGCAAACACATAAGCTAGCTAAGGGAGCCACCCGCGGGTGGCTCCCTTCTTTGCGTCTAGCCCGGCAAGTGATGCACGCCGCGCGTGTCGGCGTGCATTAGAACAGTTGTTCGCATAAAGTTATCCACGGCAACGCTTCCCGTCTAGCATATCCACAGGGGATGTGCGCGGAAAGTTTTGTGTCGGAGGTCGGGCATAAGGTTGTCCGTAAGCCGCTCGGAGAGGGCGGTATTCGTCGAAAAGACCTGTTCTATTCGCCGGCCGGAAGGCCACTACATGAAGGAAACGCATGTCTAAGAAGAAAGATGCGCGCGCTGAAGCGCTTGAAAATGCCCTGAGCCAGATTGATCGCAACTTTGGTAAAGGCTCTGCGATGCGGTTGGGGGATGCGCCCAAGCAGCGGGTCGAAGTGATTCCCACCGGTTCACTCGCCCTTGATATTGCGCTCGGTATTGGTGGTCTCCCGCGCGGGCGAGTGGTAGAGATCTACGGTCCGGAATCGTCCGGTAAAACCACTGTTGCCCTTCATGCTGTGGCAAGCGCACAGGCACAAGGCGGAATTGCAGCGTTTATTGACGCCGAACACGCCCTCGATCCGGAATATGCCAAGAACTTGGGTGTAGACACCGATTCACTGATCGTGTCCCAGCCGGATACGGGTGAGCAGGCACTCGAGATTGCAGACATGCTCATTCGCTCGGGTGCACTCGACATCATCGTTATCGACTCGGTGGCGGCACTCGTGCCCAAGGCAGAAATCGAGGGCGAAATGGGTGATTCGCACGTGGGTCTGCAGGCACGGCTCATGTCGCAGGCACTCAGAAAGCTCACAGGTGCGCTGTCCGCATCTGGCACCACCGCGATCTTCATCAATCAGCTGCGTGAAAAGATCGGCGTGTTCTACGGAAATCCGGAAACCACCACGGGTGGGCGTGCGCTGAAGTTCTACTCGTCGGTGCGCCTAGACGTGCGGCGTATCGAAACCCTGAAAGAAGGCTCCGTGCCCGTGGGTAACCGCACCCGCGTCAAGGTTGTGAAGAACAAGATGGCCCCGCCGTTTAAGCAGGCAGAGTTTGACATCCTGTACGGCAAAGGGATTTCCCGTGAAGGTGGCATCCTCGATATGGCTGTTGACGCGGGCGTGGTTCGCAAGTCTGGTTCGTGGTACACCTACGAAGGCGATCAACTCGGCCAGGGCAAGGAGAAGTCACGCCAGTTCTTGATTGATAACCCGGAGATCTCGGAAGAAATCGAGGTCAAGGTCAAGCGCTCGTTGGGCATTGGCGAGTTTGCTGACGACTCCGATGATACTGATAACCCCGATCCTGAGCAGGCGCCGGAGGCGTAGTGGTCGACTACGCTGAGCGCGCGGACTTTGCTCGTCCGCGCAGGCGGCGGCGATCTCCCGACGAGATCGCCGCCGGGAGGAAAGCACGCGCGGAGGCTAGAACTGACGAGGAGTGGTACGCGTTTGCTAAAGACGTGTGCTATCGGCAGCTCGCCATGATGGAACGATCAACCGCGCAGCTGCGTGAAGCATTGGAACGCAACCTCGTTCCCGAACCGATCGCCGAAGAAGTCGTGGCTGCCTTTATTGAGGCTGACTTGGTCAACGATGCGCGCTTTGCGCACATGTTTGTGCGCTCCCGGTTCGCTGCTAAGCCGACCACACGGCGTGCATTACGCCAGGAACTTGCCCGGAAGGGAATCACCGGTCAAGAAGCCGAAGACGCCCTGGCACAGATTGATCCGGAGGAGGAACAAGACGCGGCCACGGACTTTGCGCTACGGAAAATGCGGTCGATGCGCCAACTCGAACCACACGTGCAACGGCGTAGGCTCTACGGGGCACTCGGGCGGCGCGGATTTTCCCCGAGCCAGATCAGCCAAGCAATGGAACGGGCGATGGGCGAAGCAGAAGAGTCCGATAGAACCTAACTGGCGTCTCTAAATGCGGCCGATCTCGCACACCCTGCACGCGCTAACACGCCGGGGAGCCAGTAGAATGTCCGAGATGACTAAGACGTATGCGGTGCGCACCCTCGGGTGCCAGATGAACGTTCACGATTCTGAACGCCTAGCCGGCCTGCTCGACGCCGCCGGCTACGTCCCTGTGTCCGAAGTCCCCGAAAAAGCTGCACGCGCTACAGATGCGGGCGATGAAGGCGCGGACGTGCTCGTGATCAACACATGCAGCGTACGTGAAAACGCGGCGAACAAACTGTTCGGAAATCTCGGACAGTTGGCCGCCGTCAAGCGGGAACGGCCAGACATGCAGATCGCCGTCGGCGGATGCCTCGCCCAGCAACTACGTGGAGGAATCGTCGACAAGGCGCCGTGGGTCGACGTCGTGCTCGGCACCCATAACCTTGACGTGCTCCCCGCGCTCCTGGATCGGGCTCGGCACAACAACGAAGCCGCTGTCGAAATCGAAGAATCTCTCAAAGTTTTCCCATCCACATTGCCCACCCGCCGGGAATCGGCGTTCGCGGCCTGGGTATCGATCTCTGTGGGATGCAATAACACGTGCACGTTCTGCATCGTGCCGCACCTGCGCGGCAAGGAACGTGACCGCCGCCCAGGTGACATCCTTGCGGAGATCGAAGCCGTCGTCGCTGAGGGGGCAATCGAAGTCACGCTGCTTGGCCAGAACGTCAACTCCTACGGCGTTGGGTTCGGTGACCGCGGTGCATTCGCAAAACTCTTGCGCGCTGCCGGCGAGGTCGAGGGGCTGGAACGCCTTCGGTTCACCTCTCCGCATCCGGCGGCTTTCACCGACGACGTCATCGACGCAATGGCACAAACCCCCACGGTCATGCCCTCGCTACACATGCCGCTACAATCAGGGTCTGATCGGATCCTGCGAGCCATGCGGCGTTCCTACAGGTCAAAGAAGTTCCTCGGCATCCTGGACAGGGTGCGCGAGCAGATCCCACACGCGGCGATTACCACCGACATCATCGTCGGTTTCCCGGGCGAAACGGAAGAGGATTTTCAACAGACGCTCGAGGTGGTGGAACGTTCCCGGTTCAGCTCAGCCTTTACGTTTATCTACTCGCCACGGCCGGGCACGCCAGCCGCAGACATGGACGACCAGGTTCCAGACGAGGTCTCGAAAGACAGGCTCAACCGGCTCGTCGAATTGCAGAACCGGATTGGCCTGGAGGAGGCGCAAAAGCTGGAGGGGAGCGTCGTCGACGTGCTCGTGTCCGAAGGCGAGGGCCGCAAGGACGAGGTGACGGAACGAATCACGGGCCGGGCAGAAGACAACCGGCTGGTCCACGTGGCTCTGCCTGCGAACATGCCCGCCGACCAGCGCCCCCGCCCGGGGGACTGTGTGAGTGCCCGCGTTACGCACGCCGCACCACATCACTTGTTAGCTGACTCTGCGCTCACCGGAGGCGAATTCTCGATCCGCCGCACGCGTGCCGGGGACGCCTGGGAGCGCGGTGAGAACCGCAAGCAGCAGTTAGCCGCAGAAGCAGCTGGAACCGCTCCGGTATCTCTAGGTTTGCCGAAGATTCCCGTGCGCCGATCATAGTGGTTGAGATCATCGCGATTGTGGGGCCGACTGCGACGGGCAAGACAGCGCTGTCGCTTGAGGTTGCCGAACTTCTCGGCGGCCCTGACCAGGTGGAAATCATTTCCGCTGACGCGATGCAACTGTACCGCGGCATGGATATCGGCACCGCTAAAGTTCCCGTGGGGCAGCGCCGCGGAATCGCCCACCATCAGATTGACGTGCTGGACGTGACAGAAAACGCTTCGGTTGCCGCATACCAGAAAGCGGCTCGGGCAGACCTGGAAGGCATCCGTGAGCGCGGAAAGATCCCGCTCGTCGTCGGCGGCTCCGGGCTTTATGTGTCCGGCTTGTTAGACGAATTAGACTTCCCGGGCACAGACCCGGCAATACGCGAGGAACTCGAGGAGATTCACGCCCGCGACGGGCTTGAGCCGCTCGTGCAGGAGCTTGTGGACAAAGATCCGACGTCCGCCGCGCGGATCGACCTGCGCAATCCGCGGCGAGTCATCCGCGCGCTCGAGGTCGTCCGCCTCACTGGGAGATCCTTCACGCCCGTTTTCCCGCGGCACACCAGCCATTACGACGGCGTGCGGATGTTCGGCCTGCGCCGGGAAGATGCGCTCCTTGATCAATCGATTAACGAGCGGGCCGAGCACATGTTTGCCGGCGGGCTTATTGAAGAAACTCGCGGATTGCTTGCTCGCGGACTACGCGAGGGGCAGACCGCACGCAGAGCCACCGGATATGCGCAGGCAATCGCCGTCATCGATGGTGAGATGAGCCAAGCTGAGGCCATCGAGTCTGTCGGCTTAGCTACCCGGCAGCTTGCACGCAGGCAACGCAAGTGGTTCCGCCGCGACAAGCGCATTACCTGGTTAGATGTGGCCGACGCACGGGACATCCCGCGGCTGGCCGCACAGATCGCCGCCGCCGTGTGTTTCTAAGGGTCACGCCCGGCGAGTTTCGAGCACCCGGAAGCCTTTTTGTGAGCCGAGCTTCGCCGTCGGGAAACCCTGCTCGGTCAGCCAGGTCGCTAGTGAATCAGCGCCCAAGTTGCGTTGTACAACTAGGTGCGCCGCGCCGTCGTCGTTCAACCGGTTCAGCCAAGACATGAGTAACTCATGCAAGGCCGGCTTGCCGATACGGATCGGCGGGTTTGACCACAGTAGATCGATACCTCCGATAGTGGTATCAGTGGCATCAGGCTCGGCAAGTACGCTCACGTTGGTGAACCCGGCACGCTCGGCGTTCACTTTCGCGAGCTCGAGGGCGCGTTCGTTTACATCGACGCCGATCACGCGGCAGTCCGGGTAGTTCGCGGCGAGCGCGAGGGTGAGCGGACCCCAGCCGCAACCCAGATCAACGATCGTGGAACCGGGTGCAAGATCAGGCAAAGGTGCTTTGCGCAGCAAGACGGCCGTGCCCTTATCCACCCCCTGGGGAGAAAAAATACCTGCCGCGGTAGTGACCAGGTAGTCTTCACCATGAATGGTGACGCTTACCTCGCGGGTAGCAGAATCAGAGCTTGGCTGGGCTGAAAAGTAATGATCATTCACGCCAATAGCGTACCGCGCCAAGCCCGGGGCTTGCGTCACGAGCGTGGGTTTTATAGGACAATAGAAGAAAGCTAAGGAGTACACCTATTATCGATTCACACGAACTGGAAGTACGTTCGCGCAAGGGGACGGCACTGCAAGCCGACCCGGCTTACGGCGGCCACTGGGCCGGTGATTCACTTGAGCGGGAAGAACGCTCCTCGCTACGGCGAGTGGCCGGCCTGTCGACTGAACTGGCCGATGTCAGCGAGGTCGAATACCGGCAGTTACGCTTGGAACGCGTGGTGCTCGTCGGGCTAGTCACCGACGGCGATATGACAGCGGGTGAAGAATCTTTGCGCGAACTTGCCGCGCTTGCCGAGACCGCCGGTTCGCACGTACTCGACGGCGTGTTGCAACGCCGCCACATCCCCGATCCTGCCACTTATTTGGGTTCTGGCAAGGCCGCCGAGTTGGCCGATCTGGTGGCGGCCCACGGAGCGGACACCGTGATCGTCGACTCCGAGCTTGCACCCTCCCAGCGGCGTGCACTGGAGGACGTCGTCGACGTGAAAGTCATCGACCGCACCGCGCTCATTTTGGATATTTTCGCCCAGCACGCCAAATCGCGTGAGGGTAAGGCACAGGTTGAGCTTGCCCAGCTGGAATATCTGCTGCCGCGTCTGCGTGGCTGGGGTGAGTCGATGTCCCGGCAGGCTGGTGGCCGGGTGGCCGGCGGTGAGGGTATTGGTTCGCGCGGGCCTGGTGAAACGAAGATTGAACTCGACCGGCGTCGTATCCGCCAACGTATGAGCCGGCTGCGCCGCGACATCGAGCACATGAAAAATTCGCGTAACACGCGCCGGCACAGCCGTAGGCGTCACCGGGTGCCGTCCGTCGTCGTCGTGGGATATACGAACGCCGGGAAATCGTCGCTGATGAACGTGCTGACGGGCGCGGGCGTGCTTGTGGAAAACGCACTGTTCGCCACGTTGGATCCCACGGTTCGGCGGGCAGAAACGCCGGACGGGCGGCACTACACGCTCACCGACACGGTGGGCTTCGTGCGCAATCTGCCCACGCAACTGGTCGAAGCGTTCCGGTCGACACTCGAAGAAGCAGCCGACGCCGACGTGCTGCTACATGTTGTGGACGCGGCTCACGATGACCCTGTTGGTCAGATCGACGCCGTCCACGAGGTGCTCTCCGGAGTGGACATCGCGCCCGACACGCCAGAACTCATCGTACTCGCAAAAGCGGACATCGCCGATCCCGTCACTGTTGCGACACTGCGCAGCAAGTATCCGAACTCGGTACTCGTCAGTTCAGTCACCGGCCTAGGAATCGAGGAACTCCAAGAACGAATCGGCGAGCTGTTGCCTCGCCCCGACGTCGAAATCGACCTCGTCATTCCCTATGATCGCGGCGACATCGTCAGCCGCATTCACAGCGAAGGCGAAATTCTCGCCCAAGATCACGCCGCCGACGGCACCCACCTGCACGCGAGAATAACCCCGGAAATCGAGGGCATGCTCGTGGCCGCTGGAATTATGGAGGCGAAGTGAGCGATGAGCCGCTTGATCCGCGTGAGGTGCTCGACCAGGTAGTCGCCACGATTGGTGGCGCGCGGCGGGAAGGCCAGGAGCGGATGGTCGACGCCGTCTACGAGGCGCTCACCGATGACGGTCACCTCATGGTGGAAGCCGGTACGGGCACGGGAAAGTCGTTCGGCTATCTCGTGCCGGCGATGACGTGGGCGGCCCAGACGAAACAGCGTGCCACGATTTCGACTGCGACGTTGGCTTTGCAACGCCAAATCATCACTCAGGACGCTCCGGCGGTTGCTCGGGCGATCCAGAAGGTGAGCGGGGAGCACGTGGACGTGGCCGTCCTTAAAGGATGGAATAACTATGCGTGCCTACGCAAGGTTGAAGGCGGCTATCCCGAAGAAGACGCCTTGCTGTCTCGTGCCGAAGGAGAGTTGGGCGCCACTGCTACCGGCGAAGAGGTGGTGCGGGCACGCGATTGGGCGCACGAGTCAGATACCGGCGATAGAGACGACCTCGTACCCGGTGTGTCTGACCGGGTGTGGCAACAGATTTCCGTACAAAAACGCGAGTGTATCGGCGATTCGTGCCCCTTGCGTCACGAGTGTTTCCCACGGCTCGCACGTATTCGGGCCGACGAGGCCGACATCGTGGTCACAAACCACGCACTGCTAGGGATTGAGGCCTCCGGCACGCCAGCGCTTCCCGACACCCACGCCTACATTATCGACGAGGCTCACGACCTGGTTGAGCGCGTGACCACTCAGCTCACCCGCTCGCTGGCCGGATATGACGTGCGCGCCGTGGCTCGCTTGCTCCGTCAACTTGAGCTCGACGACGAAGGCTTACCCGACCTTGCCGATCAGCTGGCCGATGCACTGGAGAGCGTAGGCGAAGAGCGGATCACACGGCTTGGCCAAGAACTGAGCGATGTGATCAGCCGACTCCTTGGCAGGCTCCAGGCGGCAGGAGAATCCGTATCCTCGCTAGGCAGTGGCAATGAGGAGCAAAACTCCACGAAGCATGTGCTGCGCGCTCGGCTCAACGAATTGGCGGACCTGTGTCAGGATCTGCTTGGCGATGCCATCAGCACAGGCACGTTCGTGGCCTGGGTGAGCGAATTTAAAGACGTGTATACGCTATATCTTGCCCCGCTCGACGTGGCTACCGCCATCGCTGACCGGCTTTTTGCAGACACGCCAGTGGTGCTTACCTCTGCGACCTTGCAAGTAGGTGGCAGTTTCGATGCGATGGCCAGCCGGGTGGGCTTCACCTTTCCGAGTCAAGGAAAGTGGAGTGGAATCGACGTCGGCACCCCATTTAGCCCGGCGAAACAGGGCATTTTATACGTGGCAGCCCACCTGCAACCTCCTGGGCGAGACGGTTACGGCAGCGCACATCTTGAAGAAATCGTTGATCTTATTCAGGCGAGCGACGGCGGGGCGCTGTGCCTATTCACATCGCGTGTCGGTGTCGAAAGGGCTGCAGAATATGTGCGGGAGAATCTTGATGTTCCCGTGTTTGCGCAGGGTGAGGATCAGCTTCCCACCCTGTTGGAGGATTTTGCGAAAGACCAGCGTGCGTGCCTGTTTGGAACGTTGTCGCTGTGGCAGGGCGTTGACGTGCCGGGGTCAACGTGCAGGCTCGTGATTATTGATCGGATCCCATTCCCGCGGCCTAATGAACCTCTTGTTCAGGCGCGTAGCGACGCGGCTCGCCAGGCAGGGCTTAATCCGTTTATGACGGTGTCTGCCACTCATGCCGCTTTGCTTTTGGCGCAGGGTGCGGGCAGGTTGCTGCGTCGGACTACCGATCGCGGGGTAGTGGCAGTGCTGGATTCGCGTTTGCACACGGCTCGTTATGGCTCGTTTTTGCGTGCGTCGATGCCAAAAATGTGGCCGACCACCGATCGTGAGGTCGTGTTAGGCGCGCTTGAACGGCTGGCCTCCATGAAAGATGAGTAAAGCCCCGCCGGGTCAGCCATGGTTGTGGCCTGTGCGCCGAATTTTCGCCCCTATAGGGCTCGGATAACCGTGACGACCTTCCCGAGGATTTCTGCCTCATCACCTGCGATCGGTGCATAGTTCGAATTGCGCGGCATGAGCCACAGGTGCCCATCTTTGCGCATGAACACTTTGACTGTGGCTTCGCCATCGATGAGGGCAGCGACGATCTCGCCATTTTCGGCTGTGTGCTGCCGGCGGATGACCACCCAGTCGCCGTCGCATATCGCGGCGTCAATCATTGAATCGCCCGAAACTTCCAGCATGAAGAAATCACCCGTTCCGGTGAATTGCCGGGGGAGCGGGTAGATGTCATCAATCAGTTCTTCAGCGAGGATCGGCCCGCCAGCTGCAATCCTGCCCACGGCAGGCACGTTGATCGGGGCCGTGACATACATCTCGGTCTCATCGACGCGGAACATTTCCTCACGCGGTTCTGCGGCGGTTTTCACAACCGAGCTGAGTGGCAAGCGGTAGGAGCCGGCCTCGCCGTCGAAATCAGCGAGCTTGTAACCGAGCTCAGTGACTTCGAGCGTGCGCGGGCGGCGCGGATCGCGTTGAATGCAGCCGAGCTCTTCGAGCGTATCTAGTTGATACTTCACTGACGACGACGACTTAAGCCCCACTTCCTCTCCGATTTCACGAACCGTGGGAGGATAGCCATTTTTCGCGACGCCGGTGCAAATTGAGCGCAGGATATCTTGCTGGCGCTTCGTGATCTTGACATCTGCCATAAGAACCTCCGTATGCGATGGCGGCGAAAAAGATTGTCGGAGCCATGCGATTGACTTGAACCAAGTCTACCGGATTTACAGGCAATGATCAAACACCTGTTCTAATGAGAGTCGAACGCAGGTTCTAGACATCGCTGCGAAAGTGCGGTAGGGTTCAAACAAGTGTTCGCCGAACAGTAGTTCGAGGAGGAGAAATGACTGCTATTCAAGCTCAAACACGGATGGATGTTCGTGGCAGGCGGCGGCTGCGGTTAGCAGCCAATTCCGGGCGCAAACTCGAGGCGAGGAATGAGTCCGCGGTGCGCGGGCGTGCCGTTCGGCCGGATCGGCCACACTCACATGAGAATCGGCTGTATGCAGTCCCGAGTGCGGACTCGCTCGCGCGCATTGTTTCGCCCGTCACCTGGAGCAAGCGTCCTTCCTTACGATCTGGTGATCAACTGCCGGCCGGCGCTAAAAAGCAGCTTCGGCGCAAGGGGCGTATGGCAGCAGCCGCAGGGGGAGCTTCGCGCGATCAGGCCGTGCTGGTAAAGCAGAGTTCTCGCGGCTACACCGCTCCCATAAGCCGGATGTCCCGTGTGCACTCCAAGCCAGCGCGAGCCTCGCAAACTGCGGTGCGGTTCCACGAGCAGCTGGCGCAAGGCGTGTTGCAGACTACTCTATTCATTTTCGCCCTGGTCGCGCTATTCGCTATCGGAATGGCTCTGGCCACGCTCCTTGGCCTCGGCGTCCAACCTGGAGAAGCTATCACCGTGCTACCTGGTGACACGCTGTGGTCGCTCGCATCGGCTGTGGAGGCCGATGTGCCCACATCAAAGATCGTCTCGGACATCATCGCGCTCAATGGTCTCGAAGGACCTGAGATCATCGACGGCATGAAGCTTATGCTTCCCGCCTACTAGCGCCATCGGTTCTAGACAGATCGGTCGGCGCCGCGTCACAGGTGATGGGTTACGTCGCAGCTCGAGTGATGGGTTGCGTCGCAGCTCGAGCGATGGTTTGTGTCGCAGCTCGAATGCTGGGGTAGCGTGCTGGGGTAGCACTGCCTAGTTAGGGGGCCCTTACTTGGCAGTTTGCGTCAAACTGCTTGAATCTTCCCTTAAGAGGCCGGTATTTTTATGAACATGTACTGCCCCTTTTGCCACCATGAAGACTCCCGAGTAGTTGACACCCGCACAAGTGACGACGGCCAGATTATTCGGCGGCGCCGGGAATGCCCAGCCTGCTTACGGCGGTTCTCCACGCAAGAAACAGCTACACTCATGGTCCGCAAACGCTCGGGCACCACAGAACCCTTTTCACGAGAAAAAATCATCTCGGGCGTCGGCCGCGCCTGCCAAGGCAGGCCCGTCACCCGCGACCAACTTGCCGTTCTGGCACAAACAGTCGAAGAAAAACTCCGCGACACCGGAGCAGCACACATCGACTCCCAAGAAGTCGGCCTCGCAATCCTCGAACCTCTACGCGATCTGGACACGGTGGCCTACCTACGCTTCGCCTCCGTCTACTCGAACTTTGACTCACTTGACGACTTCGACGAAGCCATCCGGCAACTACGCGAATACGACGCAGACCAGCACGCCGAATAGCCACGAAGGCGGGCCCGGCCGTGCCACGAAGGCGGGCCCGGCTTTCACGGCAACCGCAGCACCGCGAAGGCGGGCAAGGCCGGTATCAGCACGGTTCTACTGTGTATCCTCGCCGTTCTTGTTCTTTTGCTGCTTATCACTGCCACGGGCGGGAGAATGCGCAGACAGCGCTGACAGGCTCGACTTTGCTGTAGCAGCACGTTCCTTCACGGCCGTATAGTATTCGTCAAGCTTTTCAGCGGTCTCCCGAGATGCCGCAGCCGCACGCTCACGCCACTGACCAGACACGAGCTCGAAATTCTCGAGCCGTTCACGCACATTCCTGCGCATGATCTTCCCCAGCTGTGACCGTGGCAAATCATCGAAAATAGCGATCGACTTCGGCATGGCGTAATGAGAAAGCTTGTCCTCCGTCCACTTACGCACAGCCGCCAAATCTACGGTCGCACCCGGCTCAAGCACGAGAGCCGCAACCACAGATTCGGAGAATGAATCGGTCGGCATGCCCACAACCGCCACGTCAACAACGCCCGGCATATCCCGAACCGCTGACTCCACTTCGGAGGGGTAGACGTTAAAGCCTGAGTTAATAATCATTTCTTTGCGGCGGTCGGCCATAATAAGGAAGCCATCATCCCAGCGAGCCAAATCGCCAGTGTGCAGCCAGCCGTCACGCAGTGCGTTCGCCGTTTCTTCCGGATTCTTGTAATAGCCAGTAAACACTTGCGGGCCGCGAGCACACAGCTCACCAATCTCGCCTTCACCCAATTCGATGCTTGGATCGTCCTGATCCACGATCTTCACCTCGGTCGAAGGGAAAGGAAGACCAAGGGTTGACGGACGGCGTCGTTCACTCACCGGAGACCCAGAGATCACCGGCGAGGCTTCAGTCATGCCATAGCCCTCGATAATCAAACCGGCCTTTTCTTCCCAGCGCGCCGCAAGCTCCGGATCGAGCGGCATCGCGCCACACACGGCGTAACGAATCGAACTCAAATCAGCAGACTTGCCCGAGTCAACGGCGTCGAGAATCTTTTGGAACATCGGCGGTACCCCACCGAAGAACGTGATCGGATGGCGCTTGTGGGCGGCAAACAGGATGTCGACGTCGAAGGTCGGAGTCATCACTTGGGTTGCCGCCATGTTGACGCACACCAACATTGACAGCTGCAAACCAAACGCGTGGAAGAACGGCAACACGGCGCCTACGGTCTCGGTGCCGCGTTCGAAATCTTTCAACCAGTAGTCAACCTGCCGAGTATTCGACAGCAGGTTACGATGCGTCAACTGCACGGCTTTGGGCGTGCCGGTGGTTCCACCTGTCATCAATAACACGGCGAGTGAATCGACGTCGGGGCCTTCTTCACGGGAAAGATCGAGCGGAGCGTTGTGCTTGACCTGGTTGTCCCACGAATGCACGCCAGCGGGAACCTTGCCGCGTAGCTTGTTACGCTGCTGACGGGCAGCCTTAACGGGAAGCTTCAACAGCCACTGAGACTTCGTGGGAAGCGCCTTCGTCAGATTGACGGCGAGGTAGGTGCGGCCCTTGAAGTCGCCGTCGACGATCAGCTTTTCCAGCGTCTGCTCCCAGCCGATCACCACCTTGGAACCAACGAGCTCAATCTGGCTATCGATCTGAGCACGCGGCGCAAGCGGATTATGCTCGGCGACTGTCACGCCTAACGACATCGCAGCATAGAACGCCACATAGTGTTGGGGGCAGTTGGGCAAGATGAGCGAGATGACATCGCCCCGGCGCACACCCACCATTTTCAGCACTTGTGCAGCCCGGCTCACCTCGTCAAGGACTTCGGCATAGGTGTACTCCCGGCCAAGGAAATCAATCGCGATCCGCTCGGGAAAATCCTTCGCGGCTGAGAAAAGCAGGTGGTCAACGGTGTGCGTAACCGGTTCGATCTCGGTAGCCACGCCGTCCAAATAATGTGAGTGCGCAAGGTCCATCTGGTTCATGTGTGCCCCTTTCAGAAGCTCCAAACCACTATGTTACGTTACGGTAACTGCAAATGTTGGTAGTACGGCGAAATGCTCATTCGCGGGTGAGCAGGCGCAGGCGAATATGTGCTTTGGCATGTGCCAGTTCATCGATGATCGAATCTGGAATGTCCGTGGCGGTGTCCGTCACCATGTACCCGTATTCGCCACCGGTGGCGAGCGACTGGAAAGTGACGTTGACGTGCTGTTCGGCGAACAGACGGTTGACGTCGGCAAGAGCGCCAGGAGTGTTCCAGTGGAACCAGACCACCCGGTGCAACGATTCTGCCGTGGGCGAGGCGGCAATATTCGGAATGTTGACAGACATGTCTGTCGAGCCTTTACGCCAGTAGTTCATGAGTTTCATGGCGACGAACTGGCCGATCGATTCTTGAGCTTCGAGTGTGGAACCGCCAATGTGCGGGGTGAGGATCACGTTGCTCAGCCCGGCGAGGGTTGACGAGAACGGATCTCCGTTGGCGAGTGGTTCGCTGGGGAAGACGTCGACGGCGGCTCCGGCCACGCGCCCAGAGACCACTGCCTCGCGTAGGGCGTCAAGATTCATGACGTGTCCGCGCGCCAAGTTGAGCACGATCGCGCCGTCCTTGAGTTTGGCGAATTTTTCGGAGTCGAAATAGCCGGTGTTTTCTGGCCGTCCGTCGATGTGTAGGCTGACGACGTCGGCGCTCTCAAGTAGTTCGTCAAGCGGAACGGGGACGGCGTTGCCGAGTGCGAGCCGTTCGGCGATATCGTGGAAGATGACCTTCATGCCGAGCGCTTCAGCCACGATAGATAGTTGCGAGCCGATCGAACCGTAGCCGATGATGCCCAGAGTCTTTCCGCGTACTTCGTGCGAGCCGGCGGCCGTCTTTTCCCACACGCCCTGGTGCAGGGCGGCATTCTTGGCAGGAATCTGGCGGACCAGCGAGATGAGTTCGCCGATTGCTAGTTCGACCACGGAGCGCGTGTTGGAGTAGGGCGCGTTAAAAACTGCGATCCCGTGATCGGAGGCTGCTTCGAGGTCGATTTGGTTTGTGCCGATACAAAAAGCACCAATCGCGGCTAGGCGCGGACTAGCTTCGATAACGCGGCGGGTGACGTTCGTTTTCGAACGAATCCCCAGCATGTCAACGCCGTCGAGGGCTTCAATGAGTTCATCTTCTGCTAGCGATCCTGCGATGCGCACAACCTCAACTCCATAGCGGGCGAAAATATCGTCCGCGCAGCTGTGGGGGTTTTCCAGAAGAAGGATCCGAGTCACATCCATCACACTTTCATTCACATTCCAGCAGGTAGCTGATCTTGATATAGGACGTCGAGGCGGCGTGTTGGCCGTGTCATTGCCACGTACAGATCGCCTGGTCCGTCTCGTAGCACACTGGCAGGTTCGACGAGCACGACGACGTCGTACTCCAAACCTTTTGCCATCCCGGCAGTCAACACGTGTATTCTCGCCGATATTTCACTTCCCGTGCGATCGAGCGTCCAGCTCGTGAGATCGGGAGCGGCAGCGAGCAGGTCACCAACCTTCGTATGCAACGACCGGGAGGTGATGACACCGATGGATCCGTGTCCGATACCGAACTCGGCATCCTGCTCTTTAGCGGCTCGCACTACGAGGTCGACCAGTTCGTTTGTTCCGCCCTGGGTCACCCGGTATGCGCTGGGAAGATCGCGTGCGGCCCGCATCTGGCCCACGTTGTAGCCGGCTCGAAGCATCACCTCACGTGCCACGTTGAGCACAGAGGCCGGGGTGCGATAGGAGATCGTGAGCTGATCAACCCGGTGGAAATCAGCCAAAGCACCGAGTGCTTCATCCCAGCCGCCCTGCGGCGCGCCCGCTGGTCGCTGATCTAAATCACCCACGATGGTCATCGACTTCGCCGGATTACGCCGGGCAATCATTCTCCACTGCATGGGGGAGAGCTCTTGGGCTTCGTCAACGACGACGTGCCCGTACGTCCACGACCTGTCCGCACTTGCCCGCTCTGCGAGGGTCTGGCTGGATGGTCGATCACTTATCCGCTCCGTCATCATCTGGCTCGTGACGATACCGCCACCCAAGTCCATTGCGTCCATCGTTTGGGCTACGTAGTTACCCAGTTGGCGCTGTTCTTCTACGCGAGCTGCACGCTCACGCTTGTCCGAATCGCTCGCAAACGGTCCAAGAAGCTCGGCAAGTTCATCAATGATCGGCACATCGGCAGAAGTCAACGCGCTACCGCGCTCGCGGCGTAGCAGCTCACGCTCGCGAGCTGTTAATTCGGGGGCGATTCGCTCCAACAGTTCTGGCCAGTGGTAAATCCGCTCCAGCAAGCCCTGTGCGGACGTGGGCAGCCAGCGCAAGTTAATCTCCCTGCGGGCGTCAATCGAGCCGGCGACGTCGGCGATCAACCAATCTGACTCTTCCACCGTGGTCTTCATCTGCGTAGCGAGCTGGCCAGCAAGCAGATTTACCAGGTGGCGGGCATAGACCTCGCGCGCCTGATTATGAGGCTTGCCAGACCTGCGTGCCCGGCGCTGCGCGTCGTCGACCATATCTGGCGTGAGTGTCACCCTTGTCCCGTTGATCTTGAACGACACGGGCTCTTTGAGCGGTTTTTGCACGATCTTGCGCACGGCACGCTTGGCAAACGTGGCCCAGATTGGCCGCCCTTTAATCTGTGCGACCTCAGCCGACTCCTGTGCACCGACAACGACGCCGGGAACCAGCTGGTCGATCGTCGTCGAGACCACGTCCGACTCGCCGAGCGAAGGTAAAACCTGATCGATGTAACGCAAGAACACCGGCGACGGGCCGATAATAAGCACGCCGGAGCGGGACAGGCGCTCGCGATGGGTGTAAAGCAGATAAGCGGCCCGATGCAGGGCAACCGCTGTTTTGCCGGTTCCTGGCCCGCCCTGCACGACAAGGATCCCCGCGCTGTCTGCACGAATAATCCTGTCCTGTTCGGTCTGAATGGTGGCTACGATGTCGCCCATCTTGCCCTCGCGGGCCCCGCTCATCGCGGCCATCAGCGCGCCCTCACCAATAAGATTCAAATCTGAAGAATCGGCCGCATCGCTCACGAGCAGCTCATCTTCGATCCCCGTCACTTCACGGAAACGAGTCTGAATGTGCCGCCTGCGCACGATGTCACCCGGATGTGCGGCAGTCGCCTGATAGAAAGGCTCAGACTGAGGGGCACGCCAGTCGGTGAGCAAAATTGAGGTGTCCTCCCCGCGCAGGGTCATCCTCCCAATATGGGTGACCTCGCCATCGGTATGATCGAGCCGCCCCATGACAAGCCGGTTTTCTACGTTCCGTAAGCGAATCAGGTTGTCCTCGTAATGGGTAGCAAACGAATCTCGCTCAGAGACCGCACCCGGAGTGCCTGTGCCGCCCTGTGCTCGCACTCGTGCCAGCTGCTCGGTGTAGTAGTCGCGCTGCGCATCAAGAGCCCGGTAGGCAGTAGAAACGAACACTTGCTCTTCAGCAATTGCACGTTCGATAGCGGAATTGTCTTGAGTCACTCAATCTCCCCTAGGGCTCGGATCATGGCATTCAATTATTCCCGATCACGATCAATTTGGCACTAGGGGTGGCGCGAACCACGTTCTTGAGTGAAATGGTGAGAGGTTTAACGCGGGCAATAGTTAACTTCGAGGCGGTAGGTGTGCCAATCTAGAAGTTAAGGAGGGTAAGTTGGCTGAGATTTTTCACCTTGACGAGATCGCGAAAGACCTGCAAGTAGACACGCTGGTTATTAACTTTCGCGATAGTCTTGTGGACGCCGGTAACACCTGCCAAACAATCAACGCAACTGTCGAAACGCTCGAAGGTGAGTCCATCGGGCGGTTTAATTCAGATCTGCTCTACGACTACCGCGCCCAGCGCCCTATCGTCACCTATGGTGACGGCCGGCTTAGGGACATCCTCATGCCGGAAATGATCCTTGCCCTTTGCACCGATGTGCACGGAAAGAACTTCCTCTATTTGACCGGTGAAGAACCAGACTTTCGGTGGAACGAGATCGCTTCTACGATTGTCAAGATCGTCAAACATTTCAACGTGCAGACCACGTTTTCTTTTGCTGCCATGCCAGCGCCCGTGCCGCACACGCGTCCAGTTGACATGCTTATCAGAAGCACGAAACCTGACGGCCAGTATCCGGTGGTTAAAGGAATGGCCCAGCATCACGGGGAACTGACTGACGTGTTCGAGTTCAAGGCTGAAGAAGAAGGCCTCGCCGTCGTCAACATTCGTGTACGAGTGCCGTTCTATCTGGCACGCGGTGACGATCCGTTCTTCGCAGGCGCGCTCGCCGCAGTGAAAATGCTCGCCACATGCGGAGGCCCAACTTTTCCGCTGGGTGATCTGGAACAGCTTGAAGACGCCCAACGAAAAGCGATCTCCCAACTTCAGTTGGAAGGCTCAGATTTTGCCGAGGTGCTTGCAAAACTTGAGGAAGACTACGACACGTCCGGAGTTGGCTACATTACGAACGACGACGCCACTCCGACCATCCCGTCGTCAGAAGAGATCGGCGACGCCGTTGAACAGTTCCTCGCCCTGCAAAACTCCTCACCGCTTGACCTGTTGAACAAGCCGAAACAGGACAACCACGTTCCCAAAGACCCCACCCTGTTCGATCTGAGTTCCCGACACGCAGACTCCGATCACGAACAACGCCAAGATGGCGCTCATGACGGGGAAGAAACAGAGGAATAATGACTCGCCACAAAGTGGCACTTTTTGTATGGCTCATGGCCGTAGCCGTCTACGCCGTGGCAGTGGCAGGTAGAACATCGTTTGGAATCGCGGGGCTGACCGCAATAGACAGGTTCACTATCGATGCCGCTACGCTGTCGCTTTTCACGATCGTCCAAGTCGGTGTGTATGCGGGCGCGCAAATTCCCGTCGGCCTCCTGCTTGACCGGCTCGGACCACGCATATTGTTAAGTGGGGGAGCGCTGATTCTTGCTGTTGGTCAGCTGGGGATGGCGTGGGCGGACTCGCTGGGCCTTGCACTTGCAGCGCGTTTCTTCATTGGTTTGGGGGACGCGACGGCGTTCACATCCGTCATCAGGATCATACCCTCGTGGTTTTCACCGCGGCGAGCACCACTGTTCACGCAACTCACGGGTATCGTGGGCGGGCTCGGTCAGTTCATTTCCTCCGTGCCTTTCGCCTACGTGTTGGCAAACGTCGGGTGGACGCCCGCGTTCGCGGCGCTCGCGGTTTTCGGTTTAGGGGTGTCGGCTCTCGCTTTTGTATTCGTGCGAGACACTCCGAGCCAGTGGACATATAGTACGATCGACGTCCCAGATGCAGCGACGCCCGCGGACAGCGCGGCCCGGCAAGGCAAACAAGAAATTGAAGCGCGCCCAGATGGTGCAACACGCTCACGCGAGGTGCCGCACGTAGCCGGGCGTGACGGCGTCGAGTCCGCCTCGATCTCGCAGCTCGTACGGGATCCAGAAGTATGGCTCGGCTTTTGGACGCACTGGTTGGGGAATTTCCCGCAGACAGTGTTCCTTTTATTGTGGGGCGTTCCCTTCTTGCAAATCCATCAGGAGATGAGCCAAGCTCAGGCCTCCGCGCTGCTGTTAGTGGTGACGATAGCGGGCATGGTTTTTGGCCCAGTGATCGGAGAGCTGACTGCACGCCATTCGAAACGCCGGGTTTGGCTAGTCAACGCGATCGCGATCATGTTGGCGACGACGTGGACGGCCGTCTTGCTTGCACCGGCCCCTGCCCCGATGTGGCTCATTATCGCGTTGCTGATCGTGCTTGCAGCATCGGGTCCGGCTTCCAGCATCGGGTTTGACTTCGCACGCACAGCGGCACCTGCACGCCGGCTGGGCATGGCAACCGGTCTTGTAAACATGGGCGGATTCACCGCCGCGCTCCTGACAGCTGGTGCGATCGGCGTCGTCCTCGACCGGTCATCGGGCGGCGCTCCACTTGACGCTGGCGATTTCAAACTTGCGCTGGCAACCCAGGCGATTCCGTGGCTATTTGGCATGTTTATGCTTGACAGGTGCAGGCGTAAAGCCCGCCTGCGCGATGCCAAACGAGGAATCGTTGTTGCACCCGTACGGGACGTGCTCGAACGCTATGCGGTACGCAGATAGTCAGGCAGATGGTGAGGAATCAGCGGCCTTGCTGGACGGCGGCCATCCGACGTCGCGATCATGAACAAGGCGCGCTCCGATAGCTGCTTCCACCAAATGATCGTGCGGAACAACGATGGTCGGCAACGGCAGGCGGCGCACCCGTGCAGAAATCTCGGCAAGAGGTAACGGCCGGTGGGCGGCTAACACGATCACGTTACCGAACCGGCGCCCCTTCATGATCGCAGGATCCGAGATCGCCGCAATGTGATCAAACGACTCGCCGAGCGCGCGCACCTCCCGGTACACCGGAGCAAGACCAGCCTCACCTGCGATGTTCAGCGCGTAGACGCCGTCGTCAGTCAACAGCCCACTCGCTTTGGCATGAGCCTCGACCGTCGTCAAATGAGCAGGAATCCGCCCGCTCGCAAACGTGTCCCGAACAATCACGTGCCACGAGCCCTTGTTCGTATCAAGAGTGGTGCGCGCGTCTTCGCAACGGATCCGCAACCGTGGTGCACGAGGCAGGTCGATCCACTCGCGCACAAGGCTAGCGAGCTCGCCATCAATCTCGATAGCAAGCTGGCGCGAATTCGGCCGGCGCGCCTCAAAAGCCCTCGCTAACGCACAACCAGCCCCACCTAGGTGGAGTGCGCGAATCGGTTGGCCCTCGCCAAACAGCGCGTTAACTGCAATCTCAATGTGTTGCATGTACTCGAACTCGAGATAGCTAGGATCAGCGAGGTCCACCGCCGATGATTCCACGCCGTCCACGTAAATCGTCAGAAGATTATCCGTCCGATCCACCTCAATTGATGACAGCGCTGTACGAACAGAAAACGGGAAAGTCTGACGAGCCATGCGCCCAGTGTAGCCCGCCGCGCTGACAACACCGAACGCCACCACGGCCCACACCCAAGCCTGAACAGTGCCGGTGAGCACCCGGTGTCGGAACGCACGCGTATGCTTGGTACGTAAGGAGGGCACATGTCACGCGCACCGCGAAGCGAAGAGGCGAAAAGAAACTGGGGCAGCGATGATTCACAAACGAACATCCTGCACGTCGACATGGACGCCTTCTTCGTGTCCGTCGAACTACTGACGCGCCCTGACCTGGTTGGCAAACCCGTGGCCGTGGGCGGCCAAGAACGCGGAGTCATCGCTGCCGCCTCCTACGAAGCACGCGCCTACGGAATCAACTCTGCCATGCCAGTCGCCCAAGCTAAGCGCCTGTGCCCACACCTCATCATTATCAGCCCAGACCACCGGAAATATGCGGACGTGTCCGCCCGCATCATGCAGATTCTCGACGACGTCACCCCACGCGTCGAACCCATCTCTGTTGATGAAGCCTTCCTCGACGTCTCAGGAGCACGGAAAATCTTTGGATCACCCGTCCAGATCGCCAAACACATCCGCCGCACTATCCGCGAACAAGAAAACGTTCCCGCCTCCATCGGCATCGCCTCCTCCAAACACGTGGCCAAAATCGCCTCCGCACACGCTAAACCCGACGGCTACCTGCTCATCCCACACGACCAAACCCTCAACTTCCTCCACGGACTACCCGTCGGCGCACTGTGGGGAGTCGGCCCCGTATCGCGTGACAAACTCGAACGCAAAGGCGTGCGAACTATCGGCGACCTCGCCGCACTCGGCGAACATCGCCTACGCCGCCTTCTCGGCGACGCCGCAGGCACACAACTGTATGCGCTCGCGATGGGGCACGATCCCCGCCAGGTCACCCCCGACGTCGTCGAAAAATCAATCAGCCGGGAACAGACATTCTTCGATCCGATCATGTCTCGCAGCGACGCCGAACGGATGTTGCTCCACTTGAGCGACGACGTCGCACGCCGGCTACGTGCTGCCGATTTCGTGTCGTGGACTATCGGGATCAAAGTGCGCTCCGCCGAAGATTTCTCGACCATCTCACGATCTGTGACCCTCGGTGCGCCCACCGATCTCACCCACGAGATCTACGACACCGCACGCCGGCTCCTCGACGAGGTCGACCTGCCCGCCGGGGGACTCCGACTCATCGGAGTAAAAGCAGAAAATCTAGCGCGTCCATCCGATGGGGTCCAGATCCAGATTGGCGACGACGGCCGGCGTGGCAAAGCGGAGCTGGCGATGGATCTCGTGCGGATGAAGTTCGGGGGAGCCAGCCTGAAACGTGGATCTTTGATCGGGGAGGACGACGACCCGCGGTCGTTATCGTAGCGATTTCGTTGCCAGCGTGAACCATGGCTTTTTACTACTTGCTTTGTGCTGTATCCTAATAAAACCGAGCAAATAAAGGGGATGAACGATGGCTCTATCCGAGTACGAACGCCGGATGCTTGAAAAGCTTGAAGAACAGCTTTTGGACGACGATCCGAAGCTGGCAGAGTCGCTTGCCTCCAAAAAGCCCACGGCCACCCAGACTGCCGTCTCACCGAAAAACTTGGTTATCGGACTCATCGTCGCCGTCGTTGGTTTGCTCATCGTTCTTGGCGGAGTTGCCGCCGAAATTATTGTTGTTGGCGTGCTCGGTTTCCTCGTCGTTTTCGGCGGCCTATGGTACCTATCAGAAGGTTTCACCCGCGTCGAAGCACCCGCGGATTCCGGGCCATCACCACGCAAATCACGTTCATCATTTATGGAACAGCAACTTGAGGAGTGGCGTAAGCGCCAGCAGGGCTAAGCCTCCACTCCGGGCGTAAGAACCCTCCACTTTCCTCCCCGCGCCCCTGCGTTTCTGCCCACGCCCCCGCGTTTCTGCCCACGCCCTGCGTTTCTGCTACTACAGCAATAATGCGGGACTCGAGCCCGGTAAACCTCTTCGTTTCTGCTATTACAGCAATAACGCGCGAGAAGTACTGAAATAATGCGCGTCCGGCGCGCCCTTCTTCGTAACAAGGCTTGCGTCCTCACGCCTGCACCCCTAGATTTCCCGTCTTGTGCCGCCGAAGTGTGGCCGAAATATCGAAAAATCCCTCCACCTGCTTTTTCATTGATATATCAGCAAAATTCATCGTCTCAAACCCGTGTTTGGTGTTGCTCTTGGAGCAAAGTGGAGTAAAGTGGAGACCAAGGGTAAGGAGGTGCAGATGTTCCTTGGTACATACGAGCCGAAGCTTGACGACAAGGGGCGTCTCATCCTCCCTGCGAAGTATCGAGCTGAGCTTCAAGGCGGTCTGGTGATGACGCGCGGTCAGGAGCACTGCTTGTACATCTTTCCGATGGCGGAATTCGAATCGATGCTGGAGCGGTTGAACCAGGCGCCGATGACATCCAAGGAAGCTCGTACGTACAAGCGCGTGTTTCTATCGGGTGCAAATGATCAGATCCCGGATAAGCAAGGTCGCGTCACGATTCCGGTGGCTCTGCGGGAGTACGCCGGGTTGCAGCGCGATGTTGCGGTGATCGGTTCGGGTAATCACGTTGAGGTCTGGGATCTCGAATCGTGGAACACGTTCTTGGACGCGAGCGAGTCGGAATTCGCAGATAGGGAAGAAGAGCTCATTCCAGGGGTCTTCTAGAGGCATAAGACAGCCGGCGCGAAGCGCCGACAACGCGGAGGCTGGTTGGCCTTCTGCCGATGTCCTGAGGTAATTCCCCAACTTCAGGCCAACGGTGGAGGACCAATCGGGCTCCCAGACGACGAAAGGGGGATCGGTGCTGACAGCCGACAACGACGCCTTGCACGTACCGGTCCTTACTCGTACGGTGATTGACCTGCTTGCGCCTGCCCTTTCTGGTGAAAGCGCACTGCTTATTGATTGCACGCTTGGGATGGGCGGGCATGCAGAGGCTTTTCTTGCCGAGTTTCCAAACGTGACCGTGGTGGGAATTGACCGTGATCCGCAGGCAATCGAACTTGCTTCGGCTCGTTTAGAACGCTTCGGCGAGCGCTTTCGAGCGGTTCATGCCACGTACGACGACGTCGATCTCGTCGCCTCCGACGCGGGCGGCTACGCGGACGCGATCCTCATGGACCTGGGCGTGTCCTCGCTGCAGCTGGACGCGGAAGAGCGGGGCTTTTCCTACAGTGTTGACGCGCCTTTGGACATGCGAATGGACTCGAGCGGCGGCATGAGCGCTAAGGATCTGCTCGCCACGGCAAGTGCGGGGGAGATCGCACGAATCCTGCGTGTGTACGGCGAGGAGAAGTTCGCCAGCCGGATAGCTGACGCGATTGTTCGCCGTCGCGTAAATGAACCACTCACACGCACGGGTGAGCTGGTCGATATCGTTCGCGAGTCGATTCCTGCCGCTGCTCGGCGCACCGGTGGTAATCCGGCTAAGCGAACGTTCCAAGCGTTACGGATTGCTGTCAATGATGAGCTTGCAGTGTTGGAAGCCGCGCTGCCCCGGGCGATTGAGTCGCTCCGGGTAGGTGGGCGGATTGCTGTTGAGTCCTATCAGTCATTGGAAGACAGGATCGTCAAAGAGGCGTTCGCCAAGGGCGCCACATCAACCACGCCAGCGGGTCTGCCCGTTGAGCTGGAAACCCATAAGCCTTACCTTCGGCAGCTCACTCGTGGAGCGCTGAAGGCTCCCGACGCCGAAATTGCGCGCAATCCGCGTAGTGCGTCGGTCCGGTTGCGTGCGGTGGAACGTGTTTCGCCGACGCCGCCACACATGTTTAATCCGCAGAACTATCGAGGTGTCCGATGAGCACAGCTGCTGAGCAACAACGTCAGATTGCGCCAAATTATCGCCCGGTCATTCAAGCTCCCGGGCTGAGCGTGGTGCCTACGCCGGCTCCGGCGCGTAGTTTCATCTCGACTGTATTTGTGTGCATCGGGCTAGTTGTGGGTGCTGTGGTTGGCGCATTTCACCTCAACACGCTGATGATTCAGGGCGCCTATGATGTGAAAAACATTAGTGTGGAACTAAACGAGATGGTCGCCCGTGAGGCCACGTTGAAGAAGGACGTCCTTGGGCTATCCACTCCGGGAGAGCTACGTGTTCGCGCTGACGCGCTGGGTCTTGTTCCAGCGCAGGGCGCCCGGCACGTGAATCTTGAAACCGGGGTGATCACCGCTCCAGCCGGGAAGTAGGGAAGTGAAATGGCACGCTCGCAAGATCAGCAGAGTGGTGCTTCAGCGTACCCTGGATCGCCTGGTGTGGCAGAGGGCCGAGCTCGAGCGGTGACCCATAAGAACCTTAATATTCTTGTGGTTCTCACGCTTTTTGCTGCTCTCTTGTTGGCTATTCGTCTGGTGTTTTTGCAAGTCATCCATGCTGAGGCGCTGTCAGAGACAGCCCGAGAGTTTCGTATGAGGTCCGAACCGTTGGAGGCTAAGCGCGGTGACATCCTTGATGCCAACGGCGCAGTGTTAGCCACGTCGTTGGAGCGCTATAACGTGCGGGTCGATCAGGTTGAGATCGAAAATTATGTTAAGCGTGACGAGGATCGTAACATCATCGGTGCTGGGCCGGCGGCCGCAGCGAAAGATCTTGCGCCCGTGCTCGGAATGGATCAGGCGGAGCTCGGTGGCCAGCTGATGGGCGGCGAGAAGAAGTCGAAGTGGCGCCTGATTGCCTCCGATATTTCTCCAGACAAGTGGCGGGAAGTCAACGCCTTGGGGATCAAGGGTATTTATCCGGAGAGGTTCATGCAACGTCAGTATCCGAACGGTAATACGGCCGGTACGGTACTGGGTTACCTGGGGCAGACGGAGGAATCGGAGATTCCGATCGGGCGCGCTGGGGTCGAGCAAGCATATGAAAATGTGCTTGCAGGTACGCCGGGTGCGATGCAATACGAGGTCGGTCCAGGTGGAACCGTGTTCCCTAACGCGGAAAGAACAGAAGTCCCGGCGGTTGATGGCGATACTGTGCACTTGACGATCGATCGTGATTTGCAGCGGGCTACACAGGATGCCGTTGACGAAGTGGTGGCCGCGCAGGGTGCGGAGTGGGGTACCGCCGTCGTCATTGAGGTTGGTAGCGGGCGGGTGCTCGCCTTAGCAGATTCGAACGCGCCCGATCCGGCGAACTTGAGCGCGACTGATCCGAAGCATTGGAACTCCCGTGCGGTGTCGGCGATTGTGGAACCGGGTTCATCCGGCAAGGTCATCACCTATGCCTCGGCGATCAATGAGGGTGCGGTCGGGCCGTTGGATTTGTTTACGGTGTCGACCCCGATGCAGATGCCAAACGGTCAAGTGATTAGAGATAACGATCCGCATCCGCCTGAACGGCTTACTGTGGCGGGTACGCTTGCTGAGTCGTTGAACACCGGCATGGTTCAGATTGGTGATTTGGTGCCGGATGAGGTGCGCTACCAGTATCTGGTTGATTTCGGATTGGGTCAGAAGACTGGCATTGAGCTTCCTGGGGAGCAGGCGGGCATGTTGCATCCGCTGGAAAGCTGGGGGCCACGTGAGCGGTACACCACAATGTTTGGTCAATCGTGGTCGGCCACGACTTTGCAACTTGGGCAGATGATGTCGGTGATCGCTAACCGTGGCGTCTACATTCCGTTGCATATTGTGGATGGCGTGGAGAGTATTGACGGCGAATACACGCCTACCGTGGTCGGGGAATCCCGGCAGGTTGTTACTGAAGAAACTGCCGATACGATGTTGCAGATGATGCAAGCAGTGACTGATCCTTATTCAACGGGCTGGCGTGCTCGCGTTGATGGCTACAACGTTGCGGGTAAGACGGGTACCGCTCAGGTTCCTGACGCGTCGGGCGCGTTGACGAAGCGCGCCGGTACGTTCGTGGGTACGATTCCGGCGGAGGATCCGCAGATTATTTTCGCCTCGATTGTTTACAACGCGGCAGGCCCAGGCTATGGCGGCGACACGGCAGCCGTGGTGTTTTCTAAGACGGCCGAATTTGCGATGCGGCAGCAGAAAATTCCGCCATCGAGCGTACCGTTGGTGCGTTTGCCGTGGAATGAGGAAGAGTTAGCGAATGGAGTTCCTCGTGCGTCCTAAGAATTCTCCGCAGGTGGCTCTTAGCGACGTCGGGCGGGCACTTGGATTGCCCGTACAAGAGCTGAACGTTTGTGGCGCGACGGCGGTGAGTGGTGTGAGCGCTGATAACCGTCGGATTCGCCCTGGGGACGTGTTTATTGCTAGGCGTGGTGCGAAAGTACATGCGGCAACATTTGCTCGCGAGGCGATTGCGGCGGGCGCGAGGGCAGTGGTTACTGACGCCGAGGGTGCCCACATCATCGGGGATGCAGATGTGCCGGTGCTCGTGGTGGGCGATCCGGCTCGCTCAGCGGGCGTTGCTGCGGCTGCCGTATACGGTAACCCGGCAGCTCAACTCACGGCGTTTGGCGTGACGGGCACGAACGGTAAGACGTCGACGGCCTTCATGATTGACCATATTCTGCGTAAGCTGGGCAGGACTACCGGTTTGATCGGCACGGTGGCAGTGAGAATCGGGGATCTCGAGTTGGCCTCCACGCTCACGACCCCGCAGCCTGCTGATCTGCAGGCAATGCTGGCCACACTCGTGGAAAACGGCGGCACCGATCTGGTGATGGAAGTGTCTTCGCATGCGCTTGCGCAGGGGCGTACTGAGCCGATGCGTTTCGACGTCGCAGGTTTCACGAATCTCACTCACGACCATCTGGATTACCATGGCACGCTCGAGGAATATTTCGCGGCGAAAGCTACGCTGTTTGATTCGGACCACTGCGAGCGCGCCGTCGTGTTGGTAGACGACGACGCCGGGCAGCGGCTCTATGACACGCTCGCAACTGAACGGCCTGGCGCGGCAGTGTCGCTGTCAGTGACGGGCCTGGATGCGGACTGGTCGGTGACCGAACTACGGGCAGAAGGAGCAGTGCAACGTTTCACGCTTGCAGGCCCCGGTGGCTCTTTGGAAACCTGCACCCAGCTTGCGGGCATGTTTAATGTGGCAAACGCAGCATTGGCGATCATCATGGTGTGTGAAGCAGGTATCCCGCTTGCCCAGATTGGGCAGGCTCTCGGCCAGGAAGGCGTATCGCCGGTCATTCCCGGGCGGATGGAAGTCGTGGGGGATAAGCCATATACAGTTGTTGATTTCGCGCACAACACTGACGCGCTGGACAAGGCGATGGTGGCACTCCATGGAGTGAGGCCTGGCAAACTTATTGTGGTGACCGGGTCGGCCGGCGAACGTGATCGCGAAAAGCGTCCGCAGATGGCTGCGGCGGTTGCCCGCCACGCGGATCATTTGATCGTGACGGATGACGATCCCCACGGTGAAGATCCCGCGCAAATCCGGCGTGAAGTGATCACTGGTATTCCGGATGGCTTTTCGTGGGAAGAAATTCCGGATAGGGCTGAGGCGATCCACGGCGCTATACGTCAAGCAGGCGATGATGACGTAGTGTTAATCGCGGGCCGGGGGCATGAAACGATTCAGGACGTCGCCGGCGTAGACGTGGAGATTGATGACCGCGTGATAGCACGCGATGCGCTAGCGCGACGGAAGGTAGATGGCACATGATTCCAATTTCCTTGCAGCAGGCTGCTGACGACGCGCGCGGCCACCTCGAGGGTGCTTCGAGTGTTGAGGTGACCGGGGTGGTCACAGATACTCGCCAGATCAGCGGGAGTGAACTTTTTGTTGCGATCAAGGGCGAGCGGGTGGATGGTGCCACCCTTGCCGGTTCGGCTATTGAAGCAGGTGCTGCCGGCGTGCTTACCTCGGATCTGGAGAGTGCCTTGGCTAGCGGCGCTCCGCGCGAACGAGTAATTGTCGTTCCTGATCCGGTCATTGCGTTGGGGCATCTTGCACGGGAATCACTGCGGCGAGCACGCGCAGAAAATCCGGCATTGAAAGTTGTGGCAGTGACCGGTTCGGTCGGGAAAACCACCACGAAAGACTTGCTGGCTGCTCTACTTGCGATTCGCGGGCCGATCATCGCGCCACCTGGCTCGTTCAATAATGAAATTGGCCTACCACTGACCGTGCTACGTGCAGGTACGGACACGGCTACGCTTGTTCTTGAAATGGGTGCGGACAAGGTGGGCAACATCGAGTATTTGACGGACATTGCTCCACCGGACGTGTCAGTCGTACTCGCGGTTGCCCGCGCCCACCTGGGCGAGTTTGGCGGTATCGATAACGTGGCGCGTGCCAAGTCCGAACTCGTCAGCGGAACACTACCTGGTGGAACCGTGATCCTCAACGGCGCTGACGAACGCGTGCGCGCGATGGCTGATCTGGCTAACGGCCCCGTGAGTTTCTTTGGAGTCCACGGCTTGCCTGGCGTGTACGCGGCGAACGTGAAGCTTGACGACGCCGGGCACGCAGATTTCGAGCTGGTCACAGCACGCGGGCGTGCGCACGTTACCCTGAAACTTGTGGGCGAACACCATGTGGCGAACGCTTTGGCAGCGGCAGCTGTGGCTGATTCATTTGGGATTGACCCGGGATATATTGCGGACGTGCTCGGAGCTACGGGCCCGGCAAGCCCGCACCGAATGGCCGTCACGGAAAAGTCAGGCATGACGATCATCGACGATTCGTATAACGCGAATCCGGAATCGATGCGTGCAGGGCTCGACGCGCTTGACGACCTTGGCGAAGGCCGCAGGAGGATCGCCGTGCTCGGCGCAATGCTCGAGCTCGGTGAACAGTCGGCAGCCGAGCACGCGGCAATAGGCGAGTATGCAGCGAAATCGGGTGTCGACGTCGTCGTGACGATCGGCCCGGGAACCGAAGCTCTTGCTGCCTCCGCGAAAGACAACGGGATAACCGTGTATAGCGCCGAAGCGGACACCGCACTGGACGTGCTTTCCCCGATTATGAGGGAAGGTGACGTAATCTTACTTAAAGGTTCGAACGGTTCCGGTGTGTGGCGAGTTGCGGAAACGCTCCTCGGGGAGGATTGCTAAATGCTCGCGATTCTTATCGCTCTAGCGACGTCGTTGCTGATTTCTTTGTTTGGCACGCCGGCGTTCGTCAAGTTTTTACGCGCACGTTCGTACGGCCAGTACATTCGCGAGGACGGGCCGACCACGCACCTCGTCAAACGTGGCACTCCAACAATGGGCGGCATTATTATCATCATCGCCACCGTCATGGGCTACGTGATGGCGAACGTGTTAAGTCAGCGCGGTCCGAACGCGTCGGGCATTTTGCTGCTCGGGCTGATGGTTGGCTTGGGATTCATCGGCTTCTTGGATGACTATGCGAAGATTCGCAACGAACGGTCGTTGGGGCTTACTCCGATGGGGAAGATCATCGGGCAGGGCGTGGTTGGAATCGCGTTTGCTGTGGGAGCCTTGCAGTTTAAGAACGATCTCAACCGTACGCCGGCGTCGATGCGGATTTCGATTGTACGCGACACGCAGATCAGTCTGGCCTTTGCCGGGGTGGCCATCGGCGTCGTGCTGTTCATTATCTGGGCGAATTTCTTGATTACGGCGTGGTCGAACGCGGTGAATTTGACGGACGGACTCGATGGCCTCGCCGCTGGAGCTGCTTCTATCGCTTTCGGGGCCTACACGATCCTCACCATTTGGCAGTCCTACCAGTCGTGCCAGTCCGTGGTGAACCCGACGCCGGGCTGTTATGACGTGCGTGATCCGCGCGATTTAGCCATCATTTGTGCTGCGATCGTGGGCGCGTGTCTTGGTTTCTTGTGGCACAACACCTCACCGGCCGCGATTTTCATGGGTGACACCGGCTCGCTCGCACTCGGTGGCGCGTTCGCGGGCGTGTCCATTCTGACGAAGACCCAGTTCCTTGCCGTGCTCATCGGTGGCCTGTTCGTCATTATCGTGTTCTCGAACATTATTCAGGTCGGCTCGTTTAAGTTGACCGGTAAACGCGTGTTCAAGATGGCTCCGCTCCACCATCATTTTGAGCTGAAGGGCTGGAAGGAAGTCACGATCGTGGTGCGGTTCTGGCTGATCGAAGCGTTGCTTGCCGCAGCCGGCATGGGCTTGTTCTACGCGGAATGGCTGGCACAGCGATGACACGCACAATCCCGGGCGCCGCTGGATTAGCCGGGCGGCGCGTCGCCGTGTTAGGGCTGGGTATTTCCGGCCGGGCGGCTGTTGATGTGCTTCGTGGTAAAACACAGGCGATTGTGAGCGTGTGGGACGGCGATGCCGGCAAACGTGAGCTCTATCCGGAGCTGCCCGGAGGCTTCGGACTCCAACCCCCTGCACTCATGGATGAGCTGCTAGCCTGGCAGCCTGACATCGTGGTGATCGCACCCGCGTTCGCTGAAGTTGGCGTGGAATGGACGAGGCTGCGGGAAGCGGGCATACCCGTGTGGTCAGAAATCGAGCTGGCTTGGCAGCTACGCGCCCAGGGCGAGGACGGCCGTTACGCCCCGTGGCTGTGTGTGACGGGCACGAATGGCAAGACGACCACCGTGTCCATGCTCGCTTCGATCCTGGCGCAGGCGGGGCTCGGGGGAGCACCGGTGGGGAACGTCGGGAATCCTGCGGTGAGCGCCGTGTCCGACACCGGCCCGAACGCTCCGGGAGCCTTCGCCCTTGAACTGTCATCTTTCCAGCTGTACGCCACGTATTCGATGCGCCCGGCTGGCGCGATCTGCCTAAATCTCTCCGACGATCACCTCGAATGGCATGACGGGCGCGAGTCTTACCGCGCAGCCAAAGGGCGGATTTACGACGGCGTCACGGCGGCTCGCGTCTACCCGGCAGGTGACACGGTGGTCGAGGGCATGGTGCTTGATACAACCACTCGCCGGCCCAAAACGGATGCGGCCCAAGCCGGGGCTGACAGCGCCGCCGCGCCGCGCAATGTGGGGCTTGTGCTTGACGTGCCCGGCCCTGGCCAGATCGGGCTCGTCGAAGATTTGATCGTCGACCGTGCATTCGTCGATAATCCCGCGCAGGCACTCCAGCTTTTTGAGCTGTCCGACATCATGCACCTTGGCCCGGCTGGCCAACTACCAGTGCATATTCTGCGTGATGCGTTGGCAGCGGCAGCCCTGGCTCGCGCGATAGACGTCGCACCGGAACACATAGCCGCCGGCCTGCGCTCGTTCACTGCCGGAAAGCACAGAATCGAGCACGTGGCGACCATCGACGGCGTTCACTACATTGACGATTCGAAGGCAACAAACGCGCACGCCGCCGAAGCATCTGTACGCGCATTGGAACGTGCCGTCTGGATTGTAGGCGGGCTTGCGAAGGGCGCCGAGTTCCACGAGCTGGTGGCGAAGGTGACGCCGAACGTGCACGCCGTCGTCGTCATCGGCACGGATCAAGAACCGTGGAAAGCCGCTCTTGCCGAATTTGCTGGTCCGGTCCATTACGTGGATCCGGAAGCGTCCGATCCCATGGAACAAGCCGTGGCACAGGCCAGCCAATGGGCCAAACCGGGAGACACGGTTATTTTGGCGCCGGCGTGCGCGTCGATGGACCAGTTCGTTTCTTATGGCGACCGAGGTGAGAAGTTTGCTGCGGCAGTCGGCGCGCTCAGCTCGTCGCGCGGTAGCCATGCAGGGGGAGAAGCTGAGGGCGGTGACGATCGATGAGTGAGGATGTCATCGTCAATGAGCAGCGCGAACAGCGCGACGCCATCCGCACCGGCCTTATCGTCGTGATCGTGAGCACGGTGCTCCTCGTCGCGTTTGGGATCATGATGGTCTCGTCTGCGACTGCGCCCTCAACGGTGGGAGCAGCGAATAACAGTCAGGAGAGTGCTCCTCTGCTTTCAAACGCTGCTTCGCAGGTCATTTTCGCCATTATTGGCGCAATTGTCTGCTTCGTGCTGAGCCGTATTCCATACACGTATCTCAAGGGATGGCCTGCTCACGCCGCCTTTATCGCGGCCCTATTGCTGCAATTCCTCCTCTTGGCCATTGGTAAAGAAGTCGGCGGAAACAAGAACTGGATCGGAATCGGGCCGTTTAGTATCCAGCCATCAGAATTCCTCAAACTGGCAACGGTGGTCTGGCTCGCCTACATGTTGAGTTCATTGACACTCGACCAGATGCGAGATTGGCGGCAATTCCGCTGGCCTGCGGCGGGGGCGATTGTGGCCTTAGGCGGAATCGTCGTCATTAGTAGAGACATGGGTACCGCTCTTATCTTCGTACTCATCGTGGCTGGCATGTTCTGGATCGCCGGAATAAATCGGAAAATTTTAAGCGGCTTCCTGGTATGTGGTGTCATCGCTGCCGCCTTATTTATCGCGGTGAGTGCCAACCACCGACAACGTATTCTTAGTTTCATCCCGAACCTGTTCACATTGCCGGATACTCATGCACCAACCCAAGCCGAGTTCGCACAATTCGCATTCGGCACAGGGGGTTTGTTTGGTGCCGGAATCGGGGCGGGCAAAGAAAAGTGGCAGGATCTGCCCGAGCCACATACGGATTATATTTTCGCAGTGATCGGCGAAGAACTGGGACTGTTCGGAGCGCTGATCGTTATCATCCTGTTCCTTGCACTCGGATGGGGCTTGTACACGATCGCTGTTCACCATCCGGAGCGCTACGGCCAGCTGCTCGTCAGCGGGGCCGGGCTATGGCTGTGCGGGCAGGCGTTTGCCAACATGCTCGTCGTCACCGGCTTACTTCCCGTGTTTGGTGTTCCGTTACCGTTCATTTCCTATGGTGGAAGCTCGATGTTGGCCACACTGGCCATGGTGGGAATAGTCATCGGCTGCGCCCGGGGCGTGCCCGGGGTGCGCGCGAACGAACGTGTTCGCGGTAGGCTTGCCCACAAGATAAGCTCACTTGTCAGGAGACCCGAATAATGGCGAACATAGTTCTCGCCGGCGGTGGAACAGCCGGTCATGTTAATCCGCTATTGGCAACCGCAAACGCCATTAAAGAAGAGCACGCTGGTTGCCACGTGGTTGCTGTGGGAACCGACGACGGGCTCGAGACCACCCTGGTTCCGCAAGCGGGCGTCGCATTGGAAACGATCGAACGAGTTCCACTACCGCGCTCCATTTCTCTTGACATTGCGCGGCTTCCTTTCCGTATGCGGCAGGCGACCGCCGCGGCTATGTCGATTTTAGATCGGCACAAAGCCGACGTCGTCATCGGGTTTGGCGGATACGTGTCGACTCCGGTCTACCTTGCGGCGAAAAAGAGCCGGATTCCCGTCGTCGTGCATGAGGGCAATGCTCGGCCGGGGCTTGCCAACAAAGTTGGTGCGCGGTTTGCTGCCACCGTAGCGCTCACTTTCCCTTCCACGCCGTTACGTGCGAAGAAAGGGATCACCGTGTGCGTTGGGCTTCCTCTCAAGCGAGAGATTGAACGGCTCGCAGGGCACCCCGGTGGGCGTTCGGCGCGGCGGGTTGAAGCTGCAGCTCGCTATGGCCTTGACCCGGATAAGCCCATCATGCTTGTGACGGGAGGGTCATCGGGCGCACAGCACCTCAACGAGGTGTTCGCCCAGTCTGCCACGGATATTCTCGACGCGGGCATCCAGGTCATTCACGTCACCGGTAGGGACAAGGATGGGCCGGTGCGCGAGCGTGTATCGGATCCCAGGTATGCGATCGTTGACTACGTCGACGACATGGAGACAGCCTATTCGGCAGCTGATCTCGCAGTTTCGCGTGCCGGTGCGGGTATGGTTGCCGAGCTGTCCGCGCTAGGTATTCCCGCCGTGTTCGTGCCGCTCCCGATCGGTAACGGCGAGCAGGCGTTAAACGCACGCGACGTCGTCAATGCCGGCGGTGGGATCATGATTGACAACAAGAAGCTCACGCCGGATGCCGTACGAGACCGCATTATCCCTCTGTTTGAGGGCGACACGTTGGAGGTCATGTCGGCCCGCTCGACCGGAGTATCTCCGCTGAATGCCGCTAGCCGACTGGCCGGGATTGCACTCCACCTTGCCGAGGCCGTGCGATGACCTACCATCTGATTGGCGCCGGTGGCGCTGGAATGAGCGTGGTTGGCCAACTCTTGGTCCAGGCAGGGCATCGCGTGAGCGGCTCCGACCGCAGCGATTCAGCGAACTTGCAGCGGCTCAAAGAATCTGGTGCGGACGTTTTCGTCGGGCATGACGCCAAGCAGGTACCGGCCGATGCGATCGTCGTCGTATCCACCGCGATCAACCCCGATAATCCAGAGCTGGTGGTTGCCCGCGAGCGTGGGCAGGAGATTATTCACCGCTCGCAGGCACTTGCTATAGCCGCGCAAGACAAGGATTTTGTGGCGGTTGCCGGGGCGCACGGGAAAACGACGACGTCGGGGATGCTCGCCGTCGCTTTCGGCGAACTCGGCCGCGATCCTTCCCGTGCTATCGGCGGTAACCTTGCAGGTGGGGCATCCGGTGCTCATTTGGGTACAGGATCCATTTTTGTCGCGGAAGCAGATGAATCTGATGGCTCGTTTTTGAACTACACGCCGCGAGTGGCGATCGTGACGAATGTGGAGCCCGATCACCTCGACCACTACGGATCCGAAGAGGCCTTCCACGATGCGTTTACTGAATTTGCTCGCCGTATCGAATTTGGTGGTCTGCTGATTTGCTGCGCTGATAGTCCCGGTGCACTCGAGCTTGCCAAGCGATCGCGGGCAGCTGGTATTCGTACCTGGACATACGGGCGCGGTGACGGCTTGGAATACCACGCGAAGATCACCGATCAGGAAGACGGACCGAACATTACTTTCCGGGGCAAACCAATCGAACTTCGGCTGTCAGTACCCGGTGAGCATAATCTTCTTAATGCCACCGGCGCGCTCCTGGGCGGCATCGAACTGGGTGAGGACGCCCACGACATGGCTCAGGCACTACGCGCATTCCGAGGTACTGGGCGGCGTTTTGAGCAACGCGGCGAAAAGGCGGGGCGGCGCGTCATTGACGATTACGCACACCACCCCACCGAAGTGCGTGCGACGCTACAGACGGCGCGCGCTGAAACTGAACGGGCAGTGCGCGTGCTGTTCCAGCCGCACCTGTATTCTCGTACTGAAATGTTTGCCCAAGAGTTTGCTGATGCTCTAGCTTTGGCGGATTCCGTGGTCGTGACTAACGTGTATCCGGCTCGTGAAGTACCCGCTGATGGGCGGGAATCCGATGCGATCACAGAACTGCTGCCCGGTGCCGAACTGGTTGCCGACAAGGTCGCTGCGGCTCACCGGATCGCGCAACTGTCTGAACCTGGCGATATCGTGTTGACGATGGGCGCAGGGGACGTGACCGAGATGGCCGACGTCGTGTTGGAGCAGCTATGAGGGCGCCGCGCCAGCCGCGAAAACCCCGCCAGATCTCAACTCCCCACGTGTCTGAACGGCAAGGCGGGGGAGAGCTACCGGTGGCCAATCGCCCCACCATCGATGATCATGTGCCCACGGCGCCCATGCCTCCACCTGCTGATGCGGTTGACGCTGAATGGACGGATGCGGAAGATACGTACACCCAGGCCGGGTGGTCGGCGTCGTCGGCTATGTCGAACGCCGAGGATGACGCCGGTGGTGGTGAGCACGATAGCTCAGAAAGCGATATTGCCGAAGATAGTGAGCCGTCGACCTCTTTGATCCGGCGCGAGCTACCCGCATGGTTGACACCCGACCAACTACGCGCACTTCCTGGCCGTTTGGGCAGTACTTTCACCGGCCTCACGTCTGCGGTTTCCGCCAGAAACACGTCAGATAAACAGCACGATCAGCACGCGGGCAGCTCGGTAAGCCTTGACGCGCGGCGCGAAGAACGACGTCGGGAAAACCAACTCGTGACTGTCAAACGGCTGGTAAAGATCGCGGCTGTCATCATCGTGTGTGCAATCGCGGCCTGGGCGCTGTTGGGCTCGCCCGTGTTGCGTTACAAGTACAGCCCAGAACAGATCACCGGTTACGGTGAACCGTCGATTGTTAACCGGGGTGAGCTCGAACAGCTAGTTGCCACCTATGACGGCAAACCTTTACTACTGCTCAACGAACGGGCAATGGAAGAAGACATCACCTCGCAGATTGCAGAAGTCGCGGCAGTATCAGTAACACGCGATTTCCCGCGCAGCCTGTCGATATCGATCACCGAAGCTACGCCCGTAGCATGCCTGGCAGCCGCTGATACCTGCACGGCAGTGACTGCCGACGGCACGGAACTCGACATTCCGCAAGAGATCGCCGGGGCACTGCCGCGAATAGGAAGTATTGGTGACCAGATCAATCGGGCGTCGGCCGTATCACATGCGGTTGAGGTGTTGGGCGCTCTGACTCCCGAAACTCGCGGGCTCATCGCTGACATCTCGGTGGCTAACGGTGATCTGGCCACGCTCACGCTGACCGATGGACGCACAGTATTTTGGGGTGGATTCGAACGCAACGCGTTTAAAGCACAGGTGTTGAACGCCATCATCTCCCAGCCAGCGTCCCACTACGACGTGTCCGTACCTGAAGCACCCGTCTCTCGGTAAATCTCAAAGTATTTTCGCAACACACCGGCGCGGTCGTTGAAATTAAGGCGGTCCAACCGTACCTTTTGCGCGAGGTTGGAGTCGAAAAACTTCAAGTACAACTTGAAGTCCGGAAGGAATAACTTTATGTACGCTTTGAATAACTCAGCGACCATTAAGGTCGTCGGGGTCGGCGGGGGCGGTGTCAACGCCGTCGATCGCATGATCCAAGATGGGCTCGCCGGGGTTGAATTTATTGCGGTGAACACCGATAGCCAGTCGCTGGCAAAGTCCGAGGCCGAAACGAAGATCGATATCGGCCGGGACGTCTCAAATGGCCTAGGTGCTGGAGCTGACCCCGCCGTGGGGCGGCGCGCCGCAGAGGAAAACATCGACGTCGTCGAATCAACCCTCGAGGGCGCAGACATGGTGTTCGTGACCGCCGGCGAAGGCGGCGGCACCGGCACGGGCGCGGCTCCCGTGATCGCGAATGCTGCCCGCCAGCTCGGTGCGCTCACGATCGGCGTCGTCACTCGGCCATTTTCTTTCGAAGGCCTGCAGCGCAATCGTAACGCGAACGAAGGTATTGCTGCGTTGCGTGAGGCCGTTGATGCGCTCATCGTGATCCCGAACGATCGTCTGCTTGACGTCACGGAAGAAGCCCTGACGATCATTGAAGCGTACCGTCTTGCTGATGAAGTTTTGCACAACGGTGTGAAGGGTATTTCTGACCTGATCACGATGCCGGGCGAAGTGAACGTGGATTTTGCCGACGTGCGGACGATCATGAAGGACGCCGGCACTGCGATCATGGGCATCGGATACGCCACCGGTCCAGACCGCACGCTGCGTGCTACGGAGAACGCGATTTCCTCCCCGCTACTCGAAGCTCGGATCGACGGCGCGCTCGGCGTACTTCTCGCGTTTACCGCCTCCACCGATATCAAGATCACCGAGTACGCCGAAGCCTCGCAGCTCGTCAAGGAAGCTGTGGATCCGAACGCCAACATCATCCACGGCGTCATTATCGACGAATCGCTTGGCGATGAGGTGCGCGTGACCGTGATCGCTGCTGGTTTTGACGAGTCGAAGGACTACACGGCTGATGACACCAGCCAAGACAGGCTGGTTCCTCCGGCTGAGCGTACGCCCGCGCAGTCTGAGCCTGCATCCGGGGATGCTGCGCAGCCGGCTGGCGAAGAACCGCGCACGCCCGGTCATGTGCAGCACCAGGACACTCCGGTTGAGCAGGTCCACCGGCCCACTGTCACGGGCGGTCAGTCTGAACAGCCGCTCGAAGTACCGAAGATCGAGGAAGAGACGAGGCGCCGGCCTGATCTCGATATCCCGCCATTCCTTTTCGGTGACGAATAACGGCGGCGCTGAACGGCTCTAACTTCTTTTTCGTTCCCGGGGTATGCGTTAGCTTCTGGGGGTACGCAAATCGCTGGGTTTGCCTGCCCTAGGAAAGCAACGTGTACCCCGGGAATAGTTCGAGTACATGTAAGGCGGGAACAGGGATGATTGACTGGGTCGACCAGCGGATTGCCGGCATGCCGCAGGGTGTGCGCGTTGGGTTTACGTCGCGCCGCGGCGGTGTATCTACTGGTGATTATGCGGGGCTGAACCTCGGTTTCCATGTGGGTGATGATCCGGAGGCCGTCCGAGCTAACAGAGATGCGCTCCAGGACCAGATCGGTAGGGAGCTGGCGTGGATGTCGCAAGTCCACGGCAATGACGTCGCCCAGTTCGGCTCTGCCACGCGTGCAAAGACGGGATACTTGAGCGTGGGCGAGGCGGATGCGATCGTGGTGAATAGGGGACAGGCAGCGGCCGTGATGGTTGCAGACTGCGTACCGCTCATCCTTGTCCGTGCCGACGGCACGAAAGGTGCCGCAGTGCACGTGGGAAGGGCTGGCTTCGACCTCGCGATCACCCACCGAGCACTCGACGTACTCGGCACGAATGACGTGCTGGCTTTCCTTGGGCCGTCAATCTGCGGCAGCTGCTATGAAGTGAGCGAGCAACTCGCAGCGGACATCGGTGGGCGCTGGCCGGGTGCCGCCGTCGTGACCACGTGGGGAACCCCAGGCGTGGACGTCGCTGGCGGTGTGGAACGCCAGTTACGTGAACGAGGCGTGCACAACGTCTACCGTTCCCCGATCTGTACGTATGAGTCCGCCAATCATTATTCGCACAGGCGAGCAACACACGACGGCGTAAGCGCAGGTAGGTTCATCGGTTTCGTCGCGATGTAGACGACACACCGCGCGCCATCGCCGTATTGTGGCCATTTCTCTAATAGTTTAGAAACAGCCGATTGAGGCAAACCGAGAAGGGATCAAGATGGGACTTTTTGACAGGATCGCAGCAAAGGCTTCGCCGCAGAGTGAGGACGTGTATGACGACGAGCTCGGCTACGCGGAATACGACGACTTCGATGACTACGAAGGTGACTACGTAGATTCCTACGAGGACGCCGAAGTGACGAGCCTGCAAGCGGTGAGCCCGGCTCCCGAGGTTGCGCGTATCGTGACCGTATGGGTCTCCTCCTTTAACGAGGTCAAAACTTTTGCGAGTAAATACCGCGAGAACCTGCCGATCGTGCTCAACTTGTCGAAAGCTCCGGATTCGCAGCGCAATCGGATTGTCGACTTCGCACTGGGTCTGACATTTGGCCTGGAGGGCACGTTTAGCACCATTTCCGACGACGTCTTCTTACTGACCCCCAAGAGCGTGAAAATCGATTCGCACGGATCAGAAAAGAAGCACTACTAAATTTAAACCCTTCTCGTCATGACGATTCTCGGTTTTGCTCTCTTTTGGTTATGCCAGCTCTACATTCTTGCGCTCATTGCGCGCATCATTTTTGATTTGGTGCAGATACTGGCTCGTGACTGGGTTCCCGGCAACGTGGTTCTCGTGCTTGCGAACCTCGTCTACAAGGTCACTGAGCCCCCGCTACGGTTTCTCAGGAAATACATTCCGCCGTTAAACTTCGGGGGAGTGAGCCTCGATTTGGGCTTTATTGTCTTGTTTATCGCCGTCCAGATCTTGCAGCGGCTTGCCTACGTGCTGTAGTGCAAGCGTGGCTTTCTGGGCGGCGAATAAAGGTGTGCGATAGGCAACAGCGTCGCAATAGTTATCAAAATGTGATAAATTGAACGCGATTTCGAACGTCTATTTTGGGCTTGAACTAGGCGGAAGCCGGCGAGCTCTAGTAGTCTAACGGAGGATGGTAAAGCTCTTTCTGAGTTTTACTCGTTAAGTCTTTCAAGTATGAGGTGAAAAACATGGCTCTGCTAACCGAGCATGATGTCGTCAATATGCGGTTCAATGATGCCAAACGTGCTGAGGACGGCTTTGACAAGGATCAGGTCGATTTCTTCCTCGACGAGGTTGCGGAGACCATCGCAACTCTTACCCGCGAGAAGAACGAACTGGAAGCCAAGCTGCAGGCATCACAGGCCCGCGTGACCGAACTGGAGAACCAGCTCGGTATCGCCCAGCCGCAAGAAGATCAGCATGCTCCTTCCGAGGCCGCATCCACTGCCGCGTTCGCGCCGGTTGATGCTCCGTCAGATGAAGCTCAGAGCTCGGTTGCGATGCTTGCTCTTGCCCAGCGTCTCCATGACGAGCACGTGGCCAATGGCCGCGCTGAAGAAGAGCGAATCGTGTCTGAGGCGAAGGCCGAGTCGGTGCGTATCATCACCGAAGCTGAAGACATCCACAACCGCACTCTCACCAAGCTGGAAGAGGAGCGTTCGCTGCTTGAGCGTAAGATCGCCGAGCTGCGTGAGTTCGAGCGTGACTACCGTACCCGTCTGCGTAGCTACCTTGAGTCGCTTCTGCAGAGTGTCGAAACTCAGAACTAACGTCAAGGTTTAACGTTGTAGGTGGGGAGGGCACGGCGTGCCCTCCTTTCCTTATTGTGTGATGAAGAAACTCGCTTTTTCCTTAATTCTCGGTCTGTTGGTGATCGTTGCTGATCAGGCGACGAAGCAGTGGGCGCTGGGCGCCCTTAGTGGCGGGCGCACGATGTCCGTGATCGGGGATTTTCTGTCTTTTAAGCTGGCGTTTAATTCGGGTGCTGCGTTTTCGTTCGGATCGTCGACGACGTGGATTTTCACTGCGATAGCTGCCGTGGTGGCCGCGGTCTTACCGTATGCGATCATGAAGTCTCGGCCTGCTGTGAGCATCGTCTTGGGGATTGTGTGGGGCGGCGCCGTCGGCAACTTGATCGACCGTCTGGTGCGAGAACCTGGTTTCCCTGAGGGGCACGTTGTCGATTTCATCAACTACAACGGGTGGTTCATCGGGAACGTGGCAGACATTGCGCTTGTTGGGGGCCTGGCCGCGCTTTTCTTGATTGAAGTGTTTCAGCCCGACGTCGAACCGGCCGCTGACGTCGATCGCTCCGCTGACGCCAGCGATTTGCCAGACGCACACGAGGGCTCGCACACAGAGGCAGCGAAGTGAATACTTATCTCGTACCTGAGGGGCTGGCGGGCGGGCGTGTGGACGCGACTCTTGCCACGATGACGGGCCTGTCGCGAGCAAAATGCGCGGAGCTGATCGAGGCTGGAGATGTGCTCCTTGACGGGCGCGTGCCAAAGAATTCGGCGAAGGTGGCTGCCGGCGCGGTGCTTGAGGTGAAAATGCCGACCGCGCAGCCCGTCGTCGTTGAAACACCCGTGCCGGGCATGGCAATTCTTTATGAGGACGCCGATATCGTCGTCGTTGATAAACCGGCGGGTGTGGCAGCGCACGCCTCACAGAATTTTGAAGGTCCGAACGTGTTGGGCGCACTGTTGGCGGCTGGCGTTACGTTGACGACGTCGGGACCTCAAGAACGTAAAGGTATCGTGCACCGCTTAGATGTGGGCACGAGCGGTGCGATGGCCGTGGCAAAATCAGAGTTGGCGTATTCCGTGCTCAAGCAGGCTTTCCGTGACCGTACGGTGAAGAAGACGTATCATGCGCTCGTGCAGGGGCATCCGGATCCGATGTCCGGCACAATCGAGGCGCCTATTGGCCGAGACATGAGACATCAGTGGAAGATGGGGGTGCGCCAAGACGGCAAACACGCCGTCACTCACTACGATGTGATCGAATCCATGCCCGGCGCCTCGCTTGTGGAAGTGGACCTAGAAACGGGGCGTACACACCAAATTCGGGTGCACATGTCCGCGATCAAACACCCGTGCGTCGGAGATGTGATGTACGGCGCAGATCCTGTGCAAGCTGATGCGCTTGGTTTGGAAAGGCAATGGTTGCACGCGTGTAAGCTCGCTTTCGCTCATCCGCGCACTGGCGAGTGGGTCGAGTTTTCCTCGGAATATCCGCAAGATTTGCGGCGTGCACTCGACATGTTACGGATGGGAACGTCGTCTTAGTTTGATGGTTTTGCGAAGACCCTCCCAGTGGTGCCGCTAGTGCATCTGTCGGAGGGCGTCCGTACACTCAATTCATGGCTAAGAATTTTGCGCACCTACATGTACACACTGACTATTCGCTGCTCGATGGCGCCGCGAAAATCAAGAAATTGGTGGCCGAGGTTGCCGCTCTTGGCCAACCTGCGGTAGCGATTACCGACCACGGGAATTTGCACGGAGCTTACGAACTCTACAAGGAGGCGACCAAGGTCGGTATCAAACCGATCATTGGTCTGGAAGCGTACATGACTCCGGGCACGTCTCGTCATGACAAGTCTCGCGTGCTGTGGGGCACCGAGGCGCAGCGTTCCGACGACGTGTCTAACCGCGGCACGTACACGCACTTCACCTTGCTGGCGGAGAACAATACGGGCATGCATAACCTGTTCCGGATGTCGTCGATCGCTTCGATCGATCGCACGATCGGTAACTATGCCCGTATTGACCGCGAGCTCCTTGAGCAGTATCACGAAGGGCTGATCGGCACCACTGGATGCCCATCGGGTGAGGTGCAGGTGCGGTTGCGGCTGGGGCAATACGACGAGGCGCTGAAAGCCGCCGGCGAGTTCCAGGATATTTTCGGTAAAGAAAACTTTTATGTCGAAGTTATGGACCATGGGATCGACATCGAACGCCGGGTTCGCGATGAGCTGCTGTCGATAGCCAAGAAGCTAAATGCGCCGTTGCTGGCCACGAACGATTCCCACTATGTGACCGAAGATCAGCACACGGTACAAGAGGCGATGCTTGCCTTGAACTCCGGCACCACGTTGCACGATCCGAACCGGTTCCGTTTTGATGGATCGAGCTACTACCTGCGCAGTGCAGAAGAAATGTGGGACTTGTTCGGTCACCTTGACGGGGCGTGCGAGAACACGCTTGAGGTAGCCGAACGCTGCAATATCAGCTTTGATGAGGACGCTAATTACATGCCTCATTTCCCCGTTCCGGAAGGGGAAGACGAAAGCTCGTGGTTCGTCCGCGAGGTGAACGCTGGCCTGCACCGGCGCTACGGGTCGACGATTCCCGATGACGTTCGTGAACGCGCCGACTACGAAATGAAGGTCATCACGGACATGGGCTTCCCGGGATACTTCCTCGTGGTCTCTGATTACATTCGCTGGGCACGTTCGCAAGGGATCCGCGTTGGCCCCGGCCGTGGTTCGGGTGCCGGTTCGATGGTCGCCTACGCTCTGGAGATCACTCAGCTTGACCCGATCAAGCACGAGCTCCTGTTTGAGAGGTTCTTGAATCCGGAACGTATTTCGATGCCGGATCTTGATATCGACTTTGACGATACGCGCCGTGACGAAGTGATCGAATACGTTGAAAACAAGTATGGCCATGACAAGGTGTCCCAAGTGGTCACGTTTGGGACGATCAAAGCTAAGCAGGCGCTCAAGGACGCGGCGCGCGTGCTCGGATACCCGTACGAGATGGGCGAACGGCTCACGAAAGCGATGCCGCCGTCGGTGATGGGCAAGGACATCCCGGTCAACGAACTGTTCAATAAGGATCACGAGAGGTATGCGGAAGCAGTCGAGATCCGCGCACTGATTGAAGAGAACCCGGATGCGCGCAAAGTCTACGATTTGGCTTGTGGGCTTGAGGGGATGACCAGGCAGACGGGCGTGCATGCCTGTGCCGTCATCATGTCTTCTAAGCCGCTTACCGACGTCATCCCGCTCATGAAGAACAAGAAGGATGACCTCATCCTCACTCAGTTCGAATACCCCGAATGTGAGGCGCTCGGCCTGATCAAAATGGACTTCCTTGGCCTGTCCAACCTCACGGTGATTGAAGGTGCGCTCGCAAATATTCGTGCGAACGGTAAGGAAGCTCCCGACGTCGATAACCTGTCTCTCGACGATCCGAAGACATTCGAGCTACTCGGCCGCGGTGAAACCCTCGGCATCTTCCAGCTCGATGGCACGGGAATGCGCACGCTGCTCAAGCAGATGAAGATGGATTCGTTTGCTGACATTTCGGCAGTGTCTGCGCTTTACCGTCCAGGTCCAATGGGTGCGAATTCGCACACGAACTATGCGTTGCGTAAGAACGGGCTGCAAGAAAAGACGCCGATCCATCCTGAACTGGCCGAAGCACTCGAACCGATTCTTGGTTCTACCCATGGCCTGATCGTCTTCCAAGAGCAAGTGATGCGTATCGCCCAGCAGTTGGCCGGCTTCACGCTTGGCCAGGCCGATATTTTGCGTAAGGCGATGGGCAAGAAGCAGGCCTCCGTGCTGCAAGAGCAATATCAGGGTTTTGCTGATGGCATGGCCAAGAATGGCTTCTCACAAGAAGCGATTCAGACGCTGTGGGACGTCCTGTTGCCGTTTTCCAGTTATGCGTTCAACAAGTCGCATTCGGAAGCCTATGCCCTCGTGTCGTACCAGACTGCCTACCTCAAGGCGCATTTCCCGGCTGAGTTCATGGCCGCGTTGTTGACGTCGAAAATGTCGGATAAGACGAAGGTTGCTACCTACCTTGCCGAATGCCGGCGGATGGACATTAACGTGCTTGTTCCGGACGTCAACGAGTCGGCCGCTGATTACGCGGCTGTCGGTGATGAGATCCGCGTGGGCCTGCGGGCTGTACGAAACGTGGGAACAAACGTCGTGGAAGGCATCATCCAGGCTCGTGAAGAGAAGGGCCCGTTCACATCATTCCAAGATTTCTTGAGCAAGATCCCGCTGTCGGCCTGCAATAAGCGCTCGATCGAATGCCTGATCAAAGCCGGCGCGTTCGATAGTCTGGGTGAAACTCGGCGCGCACTGGTCGCGATCGTGGATGATGCGATTGATTCGGTCATCCCTGTGAAGCGCAATGAGGCTGCAGGCCAGTTCGATCTGTTCGCCGGTCTCGGTGGTGATCAAATCGAGGGTCAAGGCTTCGATATCGTTGTTCCGGATATTCCCGAGTGGTCGAAGCAGGACAAGCTCAATTTCGAACGGGAAATGCTCGGCCTGTATGTTTCGGATCATCCGCTGTCAGGAATGGAATCCGTACTGAACAGGTTTGCTGACACGACCGTCGTTGAATTGCTTGACTCCGAAAGTGAGGTAGACGGCAGGAGGGTGACGATCGCGGGTCTGATCACAAAGGTCGAGACTCGTATTACGCAGAAGTCAGGTCAGGCGTGGGCCACGGTCACGATTGAAGATCGTACGGGACCAATTGACGTGAATTTCTTCCCGAAGACCTACCAGCAAGTGTCGTCGATGCTTGTACCAGACACCGTCGTCGTCCTTGAGGCGACCGTGTCGGTCCAGGAAGATAATCCGCTCAAGTTGTCCGCTCGTTCTCTGAGGGTTCCGCCCACGTGGCAGATTGATGCGAATGCGCCCGTTGCGCTTACGGTGGATGAACGCATGTGTACGTGCGAGCGCATGATCGAACTGGGCCGAGTCCTGGGGCAATATCCGGGGGAGGCACCGGTGCATCTGCATATCAAGGGCCCGCTGAAAACCACGATTGTCAGGCTTGCAGACCGGTTTAGCGTATCGCCGGAGCCGAGTATGTATACCGATCTGAAAGTGTTACTCGGCCGGGACTGCGTAGTGAACTAGCCTTCAACCACGCGCACGGCATACCCGCCGGCGCTGACGACGTCACCGTCTGCGAGCTTATGGGAGCGGCGGGTCTCCACTTGGCCGTTCACGGTCACTTCGCCGCTTTCGATGAGCTTGCGGGCGTGTGCGCCGCTTTCAGCGAAGTTGGCTAGCTTGAGTAGTTGGCCAAGTTTGATGGGTAGGCGTACAGGGTAGTTCTCCATGTGTTCATCGTGCCCGGAAAGGCGGGTAGTTTTCAAACCGCCACTCTACTGGCGATTTTGACGAACTGATGCCGCGTTTTAGGCTGCGCAGTCTTCGCACAGTCCGTAGATTTCTAGCTCGTGCGTGACGTCCGTGAAAGAGTGCTCGGAGGCGACTTTCTGAGTTAGTTCTTCGAGTGGGTCGATAGTGATTTCCACGGTTTTGCCGCAGGATCGGCACATGAGGTGATGGTGGTGGCCCGCGTGTTCACAGTAGCGGAACAGTTGCACGTCAGAGTTTTCTTGGCGTAGCACGTCCACAGAGCCGGCCTCAGACATAGCTTGCAGGTTGCGGTACACGGTGGCTAATCCGATAGCTTCGCCGCGTTCGAGAAGCAGCTCATGGATTTTTTGTGCTGGTAGGAATTCTTCCGTCTCCGCGAGGAGCTCGGTGATGGCCGAGCGTTGGCGGGTCATTCTCATTGTTTAATCACGTCCACTTGATGCCGATGAGGTATCACTATGTTCACAATAGTCGTTTTCGGCGTCAAGCGGAGTGATACCTAGCTCAGATTCGATCTGCGGGTGAGGGTGATGGTGGCCGTTGCGTGCGAAGAGTTTCAGTAGAAGTGGGCGTAGTAGTGCGACGACGGCGTAGAGGGCCACCATGAGCACGACTATTGTGGCGCCTGGCGACCACGGTTTGATGTATGTGATGGTTAGTCCGGTTAGTGCGGTGACGACGCCGATGACCATCGCAGAGTGCATTGTTGTTTTGAACGATCGGGTCACTGTCTGTGCGATGGCGACGGGGACGATCATGAGCGCTGATACGAGGAGGACGCCCACGATACGCATCGCTACGGCAACGGTGAGTGCTGCGGTGACGGAGATGAGGATCGAGAGCATCTGGGTGGGAAGGCCGGAGGCGCGGGAGAATTCTTCGTCGTAGGACAGGGAGAACAGGGCGGGGCGTAAGCCGAGTCCGACGGCGAGGATGAAGATGGCGAGAATGATGGTGAGGATCGTGTCGGTGTGCGTGACTGTGGATATCGAGCCGAACAAGTAGGCGTTGAGGTTGGACGTCGTTCCACCGGCGATTCCGATAAGGAGCACGCCGCCTGCGATGCCTCCGTAGAAGAGCATGGCGAGGGCGACGTCGCCGGAGGCGTGACCGTGTGTGCGCATCCATTCGATGAGCAAGGCGCCGAGTACTGAGACAACGATGGCGCCGGGTACAGCCCAGGCGTCGCGGTCGACTGCTCCTGCCCATGATGCGGCGAGCCATCCGAGAGCCACTCCGGTCAGTGCGACGTGGCCGATGCCGTCGCCGAGGAGGGTGAGACGGCGTTGCACGAGGTAGGTGCCGACGACGGGCGCAGATAGCCCGACGAGTATGGCGACGATGATGGCGCGCTGCATGAGGGTGGATTGCAGCATGTCAGCGATGATCACAGCGGGCCTTCCAAATAGGGAGAGCGATAGTGGGGTGGGTCGTCGGTGTATTCGTGCGCGTGGTCGTGCAACGGATTGGCATGGTAGCCGGATCCGCGCAGATCGGAGACGTCGTCGGTGTGTTCACGTACGCGTCCGCCGTCGAGAATGAGCGCCTCGTCAACGAGGCCGAGGTATTCGTGGATCTCATGTAAGACGAGCACGATTGTTTTGCCGCGGTCGTGTTGGGCGTGGAGGACGTCGAGGATCGCGCGGCGGGAATTGGTGTCGACTCCGGCGAAGGGTTCGTCGAGGATGAGCATGTCTGGATCGCGTACGAGCGCGCGAGCCGTCAGTATCCGTTGCTGTTGGCCGCCGGAGAACGTCTGCACGGATTCGTGTGCTCGGTGGGCGAGACCAACCTGGTCGAGTGCGGCCAGCGCGCGTTCTTTACCGCCGCGGCTAGGGCGTAGCTTGTTGCCGTAGATCAGGCCGCCCATAACGGCTTCGAGGGCGGTGGCCGGCACTCCCGAGGTAGCGGTGACTCGCTGTGGTGCGTATCCGATCCGCGCCCAGTCAACTTTGCGGCGAGATGCCAGGCTCTGCCCGTAAAGTTCAATGCGCCCAGCACTAATCGGGATGGCCCCGACAAGCGCACGCACGAGCGTGGACTTGCCGGAGCCATTTGCACCCACGATGGCTAGCGTGCGCCCAGCGGCCAGTTCGAAGTCGATCCCGAGGAGAATATGAGCCGAACCGAGCTGGACGTGGACGCCGCTAGCTTTGATCGCGGTTGTCAATTGCAACCCATCGACGTCTGGAGAAGCTCAAAGTTGTGCTTCATGACGTCCACGTAGTCCATGTCCGGGTTACGGTGGGTTGCTGCCGGGTCGAGGATGTCGACCTTGAGGCCTGCCTCGTCCCCGATTGCTTTCGCCGTCTTCATTTCGGCGTCCGAGGTGCCGAACACGGTGTCAAGATTGTGTTCCTGTGCCAGTTCGGTGACTTCCTTGACGCGTGCAGGCGAGGGTTCGATCTCTGGATCGAAGCCGGCAATGCCGATTTCGGTCAGGCCGCCTTCGCGGGCCATGTAGGCAAAGGCCTTGTGTGAGACCAGGAAAGAGTTGGTGCGGCACTGCTTGGTTTCGAAAGAATCAAGCTCGTCGGCAAGCTCTTGCAGACGGGCCTTGACCGCGTCGCGGTTAGCCTTATAGGTCTCTTCGTTGTCCGGATCTAGCTTGATGAGCTCAGCAGCAACCTGGTCGGCCGCGAGAATCATACGGTTCGGATCGGTCCAGAAGTGCGGATCATGCGTGCCATGATCATGGCCATCGTGGCCGTGCCCGTGGTCATGTCCATGGTCGTGATCGTGTCCGTGGTCATGATCGTGTTCTTCTTCGGTGGCTTCACCATCGCCGTGGTCATGCCCATGGTCGTGATCGTGGTCGTGTCCGTGGTCATGATCGTGTTCTTCTTCGGTGGCTTCACCATCGCCGTGGTCATGCCCGTGGTCATGCCCGTGATCGTGCCCGTGGTCATGGCCGTGTGGATCTCCGCCTAGTTCTTCGTAGAGCAGGAGATCGACGTACTCGCCGATGTTGACGGCATCAACGTTTGCCGTTTCGACGGCGTCGTCAATCGCCGGGGAGAGCTTTTCGACGTAGAGCACGAGCTGGGAGTTTTCCATGTCGGCAATTTCGCGCGGGGAAAGCTCGACGCCGTGTGCGTCGGCTCCCGGAGGGGTGAGATCCGTGACCGTCACGTTGTCGCCGCCGATCTCCTCCACCAGATAGGTGAGGGGGTAGAACGACGTCGTCACTGCCAATTTGCTGTCTGAACCGGCCGAACCGGTGGTTTGCTCGCCGGAGGGGCTATCGGACGAGCAGGCGCTTAATGCGAGTCCGCTCGCAAATACTACTGCTAATAACTTCTTCTTCATGAGAGCCATTCTCACCTTAATGAGAATTATTGTCAACTAATTTATGTAAGGATGGCCTTGCTTTCGGCGACACACGCGCTAAGTGACTCGTCCCACGCGGCGTTTGTGGGACGTCGTCGTTATCTTCCCTAGAATGGGCGGTGTCGTATTTACGGCACTAGGCCACCGGGTTTCCGGTGAACCGCGGCAGCCAGTCGCGGGAAGTTCGTCCGCATCATCCAGATGCGGTGAGGAAAGGAGCGAAACAGTGGCCAAACCGGCACCTTCGCGTCTCGATCAAGTTATTAACCTCGCTAAGCGCCGCGGCTTCGTGTACCAGTCGGGCGAAATCTATGGAGGTTCGCGTTCTGCCTGGGACTACGGTCCGCTTGGCGTGGAGCTCAAGGAAAACATTAAGCGGCAGTGGTGGAAACGCAACGTGCAAGGACGCCCAGACATCGTGGGCCTCGACTCGTCGATCATTTTGCCACGCAAAGTGTGGGAAGTCTCCGGGCACGTGGACACATTCACGGACCCGTTGACGGAATGCTTGAGCTGCCACAAGCGCCTGCGTGAAGACGAGCTGAAAGAAATCTACGCGGCGAAGAACGACGTCGCAGAAGCCGACGTCGATATGGCCGACGTGCCGTGCCCGAACTGTGGCACCCGCGGCCAGTGGACGGAACCACGCGCCTTTTCCGGCCTGCTCAAGACGTTCCTGGGGCCGGTCGACGACGAAGCCGGGCTACACTACCTGCGCCCAGAAACTGCTCAGGGTATTTTTGTTAACTTTGCGAACGTCATGACGTCCGCGCGGATGAAGCCGCCGTTTGGTATTGGCCAGACGGGCAAGTCCTTCCGTAACGAAATCACGCCGGGTAATTTCATTTTCCGTACCCGCGAGTTTGAGCAGATGGAGATCCAGTTCTTCGTACCGCCGGGCACGGATGAGGAATGGCACCAAACCTGGATTGACGAGCGGCTGGCTTGGTACACCGACCTCGGCATTAACCCGGATAACCTGCGCCTTTACGAACATCCGCAGGAGAAGCTCTCGCACTATTCGAAGCGCACGGTGGACATCGAATATCGTTTCGGCTTCCAAAACAACGAGTTCGGCGAGCTGGAAGGTATCGCCAACCGTACGGACTACGATCTGAGTGCGCATTCGCAGGCGTCGGGTAAGAAGCTGGAGTATTTCGATCAGCAGACCGGCGAGCGTTACACGCCGTTCGTCATCGAACCGTCTGCTGGTCTGACCCGCTCGCTCATGGCGTTTCTCGTGGACGCCTACGCGGAGGATGAGGCGCCGAACACGAAGGGCGGGGTCGATAAGCGCGTGCTGCTCAAGCTCGATCCGCGCCTTGCGCCGGTCAAGGCGGCGGTTCTCCCGCTGTCGCGTTCGGACAAGCTCTCGCCGATGGCGAAGGAACTTGCCGCAGAGTTGCGCCAGTACTGGAACGTCGAGTTCGACGACGCCGGTGCAGTCGGCCGCCGCTACCGCCGTCAGGACGAGATCGGCACGCCGTTCTGCATCACCGTCGATTTCGATTCGCTTGACGACGGCGCGGTGACGATCCGCGACCGCGACTCGATGGAACAGGTGCGCATCCCGGTGGGCGAGGTCAAGGGTTACCTCGCTGAGAAACTGTTGGGCTGCTAGTGGGCGCTCACGGTTCTGGTCGGCTGAATCTGGCACCGAAGGATCGGCGCCGGGTTCAGCTGATTTTGGCGGCGATCGTGGTGCCGCTTGCGGTTGCCACGATCGCCGGCCTGATCGCTCTATGGCCGCGGGGGAGCACGCCTGTCGGCTCGGTTCAGTTGCTTGATTCTGGGGTCGAAATGGCCACCGGCAAGATCACGTCGATCGGGCAGACGGACGAGCTTGGCCAGACCCCGGTCCACATGGAGGTGTCCGGGGTCGAGGTGCCGGTACACGTACCGTTCGACGTGGTGGGTAACGGGCTGAGCGAGGGCGACACGATTAAGGCCATGTTCAACCCCGCGGCGCTCGATACGGGGACTCCATACATTTTCGTGGACTTTGTGCGAGGAGTGCCCCTCATTGCGTTGCTGGCGCTGTACGTGATCGTTGTGCTCGCGGTGGCCCGCATCAAGGGCTTGGCCGCGCTGCTTGGTTTGGGCGCTTCGCTGGCCGTCGTGGGCGCGTTCATGTTGCCTGCGCTCATGGTCGGCGAAGATCCCCGGCTTGTGGTCATGGTGGGCGCGTCGGCCATGATGTTTTCCTCCATTTATTTGGCCCACGGGGTGTCAATTCGCACGACGACGGCGGTGCTCGGCACCTTCGCGGGCCTCGTCATCACTGGCTTGCTGGCAGTGTGGGCGGTGGGGGCCACCAAACTGACGGGCACGCTGTCCGATGACGCCCGCACGCTCTACGGCGAACTGGGCTATCTCGACATGCGACATATTCTGCTGACCGGCATCGTGCTGGCCGGACTGGGCGCACTCAACGATGTGACGATCACCCAGGTATCGACTGTTTGGGAGTTGCATTCTGCGAATCCGCAGGCCAGCAGGCGGCGGATTTTCCGGCAGGGCATGGTGATCGGGCGCGATCACATTGCTTCGACCGTGTATACGCTCGCTTTTGCGTACGTGGGCACGTCCTTGCCATTGCTCATGAGCGCGGCGCTCGTGGATCGCGGCTTTTTGGATTTGATGACGGTGGGTCAGATCGCGGAAGAAGTGGTGCGCACGCTCGTGGCCTCCATCGGGCTCGTGCTCGCAATTCCGATGACCACGTTGATCGCCACTTGGCTCGCTCCGGTCGCGCCGGCTAAGCAGGTGAGCGACGAGTGAGCGCAGGCGGTACGAAGCCGCGCAGCCGGCGCGGAGAGTTCCCGGAGGCGCCACCGCGTGCGACTGGGGTGCAGGAGGGCACGCCGACCGTTCGGATCGGCGCTCTTACCCTGGGCACGCCCGTCATGCTCGCTCCGATGGCAGGGGTAACGAACCCGCCGTTTCGCCAGCTGTGCCGCGAATTTGGTGAGCGCGCTCTGGCAGACGTGAAGGCACACAATAGCGGGCAGCCGGTGCGTTACGAGCGGCCAGGCAGTTACGCACCCACAGGCCTGTATGTGTGCGAAATGATCACCTCGCGGGCACTGATCGAGCAAACCCCGGAGACCATGCGGATGATCGAACCGGACATGGGCGATCCCGTACGCTCGATCCAGCTGTACGGGGTGGCGCCGGCCGCGGTTGCAGAATCAGTACGCTTACTGGTTGGCAACGGCTGGGCCGACCACATCGACCTCAATTTCGGCTGCCCGGTTCCGAAAGTTACTCGCAAGGGTGGCGGATCAGCGCTGCCGTGGAAACACGACTTGTTCGCGCAGATCGTGGAAGCCTCCGTCAGCGCCGCACAGGAAGCCTCCGGCGGGCTTGTACCTGTCACAGCCAAGTTTCGGATTGGTATCGACGACGAGCACGAAACCTTCCGGGACGTCACACGCATGTGTGAAGACGCCGGAATCGCGGCACTCACCTTGCACGCCCGGACTATGGCTCAGCATTATTCGGGCCACGCCCGCTGGGATGTGATCGGCGAACTTAAGGAGATGACCGAGCTGCCTGTTTTCGGCAATGGAGACGTGTTCGAGGCCGAAGACGCGGCCGCACTTGTGGCGCAAACTGGGGCGGACGGCGTCGTCGTTGGGCGTGGCTGCCAAGGGCGCCCGTGGTTGTTCTATGACCTGGTAGCCGCCGCACACGGGTCTGACCTGCGATACAAGCCGAGCTTAGGCCAGGTGGCCGAGGTGATCGTCCGGCATGCCGAGCTGTCCATCGATCATTTCCGCGACGAGCGCCGTGCGATGCGAGAGATGCGCAAGCACGTGGGCTGGTACATGCGCGGTTTTGCGATCGGCGGGCAGGCCCGCCGCGATCTGGGCTTGGTGGACTCGCTTGACGATCTGCGCGGCCAGCTGGCGCGCCTGGATCTGAGTCAGCCCTATCCGGTTGCTGCGGAAGGTCCGCGCGGGCGAGCTGGCGGGGAAAAGCGCCCCCACTTACCCGAGTTCTGGTTAGATTCTCATGAACTGTCGGCCGAGCAACGCGCCCAGATTCATCAGGCGGAGCTGGGAATCTCCGGCGGCTAGTACGCCAAGAGCCTGCTAGAAGCTGCTTGTACGCCTGATCCACGCCACCTCGCCGGGCGGCACGAGCAAGTTCGGCCCGCGTTCGGGAAGCGCGATCATCGACGACATGAGCACGCGCCCGTCGTTTGGAATCTCGTAGTGGTGCGGGCCGAAGTTGATGAGCATGTCGGCGCGTTCGGTGGTGAGCTGAATAAAACCGTCGGCGGCCTTGGAATCGTCGATCAACAGATGCGCCTTGTGCAGGCCGAGAGAATCGCGCATCCGCATGGCGTGGCGGGTGGACGGCCCCGCGCCGACGACGTCCTTTTCAAAATGAACAATGCCCGGCAAGAAAATCGTGGCAAGTGCGAGCCCGGACTGAGATATCCGCCCGGAAATATTATTGAGAACATTCCACGTGGCATTCCAGGCGGGTAGCGCTCCGGCAGCGCGGTAGAGCTGGAAAGACATGGCGGTTTGGTGGAAGTAGTTGCTCGCGGTCAGCGGCGTGGCACCGGTTATGTCGAAACGGAGCACGTCGAAAAAGTCTTCGAGGGCGTGTTCGCTGACAGAGTCGAACGAATCGGCGCGCAGAGAGATTGAGAGTATTGAGTCGGGATGGCGGTACTGCATCCATGCTTGCAGTTCGCGCACGTTCCACCCGCTGTGCTCGTGCGCGCCATCTGAATGTGTGGCAGCGATGTTATCCCGGCCGAGTTCGACGCCGCGTGCACCCTTGTCGAACCAGTCCTCGAGTACGCCGAATCGTTCGCCGATGCTCATGTCATCGTGCCCCCGGGCGGCCAGCACGCCGCTGCCAATGTTGGGAATGACGGCGATTCCGCGTCGCTTTGCGTGTGCACTGACGGATGAGACGTAGCGCGGATCGGCGTCGGCAGCGATCGCCGGCAGTGTGACCACGTGCATGCCAACCCGTGCAAGCCCAGAAATAAGCTCGAGTGCGCTAGCTGTGTTAGGTACTTCGCTTGGCGCAGTCTGATACCACAGGTGGCGGTCTCGCCACGGTCCGGCGGATGCCGGGGCCTGGTAGAGGAGCGTCATGGACGTGGACGCGACTTTATCAACACCTCGTACAACCACGTTCCTTATTGTGCCATGTAAGGCGGGTATGGTTAATTCGTGAGTTACTCGAGTTTTGACACGGCTAGATGGGCGCCGGAGGCGTCGAAGAGTCCCTCGCGCACGGATTTCGAACGGGATCGGGCGCGGGTGCTTCATTCGTCTGCCCTGCGCCGTTTGGGCGCGAAAACGCAGGTGTTGGGCCCGGAGTCGAACGATTTTATTCGCACGCGGCTCACGCATTCACTCGAGGTAGCACAGGTGGGCAGGTCTCTCGCGAAAAACTTGGGTGCCGACCAGGATCTGGTGGAAAGCGCATGCCTAGCTCATGATATTGGTCACCCGCCGTTCGGTCACAACGGCGAGCGGGCGCTCAACGACATCGCATCTGGCATCGGCGGTTTCGAGGGCAACGCGCAGACGTTACGTATCCTCACTCGGCTGGAGCCGAAACGTTTTCACGACGACGCCCGCCCGGCCGGGCTGAATCTCACGCGCGCGGCCACCGACGCGGCGATTAAGTACCCGTGGGCGAACGGGCAGGCGCCTGCCGGGAAGAGCCAGCGCAAGTTTGGTTTCTACGCCTCGGATGAGCCGGCGTTTGCGTGGGCGCGTAGCGGCGCACCGGAAAACCGCCAGTGCGCCGAAGCGCAGATGATGGATTTGGCAGACGACATCGCCTATTCAGTACACGATCTGGAAGATTCCATTGTGCGCGGGGCGCTGCGCCCCGCAGAGTTTCTGGCTGATCGCGAAGGGCAGGTTACCGCCGTCGTCGAATCCACTTTGAACTGGTATGGCGACGCCGTTTCTGCGTCCGAGCTCGAAGCTGCGGCCGGCAGGCTGTTCACGATGCACTCATGGCCTGCCGAATATTCCGGTACGCTGCGCGATCTCGCCCAACTGAAGGATCTCACGTCGGACTTGATCGGAAGGTTTGTGGGGGCAGTCAGCGCAGCGAGCCTGGCAGCCTCTGGGGGCGAGCCGCTCACGCGTTACAACGGGGACGTGACGATTCCACGCGACACGCTTGCCGAGATCACGTTTTTGAAAGGCTTAGCAGTGCACTTCGTTATGGCACCGCGGGAAACCGAACCGCGCTACTACGAAGAACGCAGCCTCATCATGGATCTTGTGGACGCCATCATGGAAGATCCCGTAGAGAGGCTGGAACCGCATTTAGCGGAAATGTGGAAAATGGCCGACGGCGAAGACGCCCAACTCCGCGTCGTCGTGGACCAAGTAGCTTCGCTCACCGATCAATCGGCCAGGTTGTGGCATTCCACCTACTGCGGAATGCTCCGCAACTGACTACCGATTGGTGAGGCGGCGGGCGGCTCTGTGGAGGCATGCGGCGCGGGCGGCGCCGAGGGGTTAATATGAGTGCGTGGCTGGCCTAATCAAAAAGCAGAGTATCGACGAGGTGCGCGACCGCACCCGGATCGATGATGTGGTGAGCCAATACGTCACTCTCAAACCCGCAGGAGTCGGCTCACTTAAAGGCCTGTGCCCGTTCCATGACGAAAAAACACCGTCGTTCAACGTGCGCCCGCACGTGGGCCGCTGGCACTGCTTCGGCTGCGGCGAAGGCGGAGATGTCATCTCGTTCATCATGAACATCGAACACATCTCGTTCGTTGAAGCCGTGGAATACCTAGCTGAAAAAACGGGTGTGCAGCTGCAATACGAGGAAGGCAGCAGGCCTGCTGGTGGCGGGCAGAAAGACGTGACGCGCTCGCGGCTCATTGATGCCCACCGGGTGGCCGAAGAGTTTTATGTACGTCAGCTTGCTACACCCGAGGCGAAAGAGGCGCGTGCGATGCTCGCCGATCGAGGTTTCGATGCTGACGCGATTGCGCACTTCCGCGTCGGCTACGCCCCTGACACCTGGGATAGCGTACTTAAAGAGCTGCGCCGCAGCGGGTTTACGGAAAAGGAGATCAGTGCCTCCGGGCTGGGCACGCAGGGCAGCCGAGGCCTGTACGATCGCTTCCGCGGCCGGGTCATGTGGCCAATCCGCTCGATCACTGGCGACACGATAGGTTTCGGCGCACGCAAGCTTGGCGACGGCGACGGCCCGAAATATTTGAACACGCCCGAGACCATGATCTACAAGAAGTCGCAGGTGCTCTACGGGCTCGACCTGGCGAAGAGGGATATTGCGCGGGATCGGCGGATCGTCGTCGTCGAAGGATATACCGATGTGATGGCCGCTCATCTGGCGGGCGTGCCGCACGCGGTAGCCACGTGCGGCACGGCATTCGGCGAAGAGCATGTGAAGATCGTGCGCCGGTTGCTGCGCGATACGGCCAACCCGGCCGCCGGTGTCATGTTGGCCGGCGGCAAAGCCTTTGGCGGGGAAGTGATTTTCACTTTTGACGGCGATGAGGCTGGCAAGAAAGCCGCCTTGCGCGCTTTTCAGGAGGATCAAAGCTTCGCCGCGCAAACGTTCGTCGCGATTTCACCGGGCGGGTTGGATCCGTGTGACGTGCGCTTGGCCTACGGAGACGAGGGCGTGCGTAGCCTCGTTGAGTCACGCCAGCCTTTGTTTGCGTTCGTCATCAAATCAATCTTGGAAGGCGTGCCCCTGCACACTGCCGAAGGCCGCACGGCGGGCCTGCGGGCAGCCGCGCCGGTGATCGCCTCCATCCGGGATCGGGTTTTGCGAGGCGAATACGTGCGTGAGTTAGCTGGCTGGCTGGGCATGGACGAACGAATGGTTTACCAGACGGTGGCACAGTCTGCGCGCGTTCCCCAACAGATCGAATGGGCCGATGGCACCCCGGTGGAGGAAACCCGCCCGGCGAGCCCTCTGCCGCCGCGCAACCAGATCAAAGACCCGGTTGCGCGCGTGGAACGCCAAGCCCTCGAAGTCATGTTGCAACTGCCCGGTTTAGCGCTCGCGGCCAACGCTCAAGATTTACCCGCGCAGAGTTTCACGGTGCCCACCCACCAAGCCGTCCACGATGCGATCCGGGCGGCAGGCGGCGTCGCGCTCTATAAACAGCGCCTCGACCAGCTCAAAGAAGCAGGTCACAGCGACGATCTCGAGGCGAAGGCGACCAGCTGGTTTGTGGAGCAGGTGCTCGCGCAGGCCGATGACCTCGTCGCGCAGGCAATCACCCAACTCGCCGTCGAGCCGCTACCGGAATCGGACCCGGATCAGCAGTGGCCTTACGTGCGGGGGATCATGATGTCACTGATCAAGCAGGGGATCACACGCCAAATTGCGGACGTGCGGGGCATGGTGCAACGCGCCACGCCCGATTCGCCCGAGCAGGCCAAACTTTTCGAGCGGTTACTCGAGCTAGAAAACCAGCGGCGGCTCTTCGACGAAACCGACACCTGAACGCCGTCGTCGCTATCCTTCGTAGCGTTCGATGAGCTCTTCGATCTTGGTAACAGCCTGCGAGACCTCGCCGCTGGAAGCGCTGGTCAGGCCGATGAGGAAAAGCGTCATCGGTGCGCCTGGGCGGGATGGGCCGTGGGCGATTTTCGCAGTGAGGTTGAGTAGCTCGTCACGGTTAGCCTTGTACTGGGTGGCGTCTAGGCCAAGCTCATCGGCGACGGCGTCAAGCCACTTGCCCATGATTTCCATCTTCTTTGCTTCATCAGACACGGTGTTACTCCTTATCATCAGGGGAACTAGATTGGGGGAGCCGCGGTGGATCAGCGAGTTCGGCGTCTTCTTTCGCGCGCCTCTTTGCCCGCAACTTCTCGTTAATAAACGATATCAGCACGGCCAGCAGGTACAGTGCGATGAGCACGAAAGCTTGGATGGTCATCGGCCACGGGGAAGGGAGCGGGTTTGCAATCGCGGCGAACACGAAGCACAGCACCACCGCCCAGCGCCAGTGACGCAGCATCGACCGCCATGAGACGAGCCCGAGGAAATTGAGGACCACGAGCACTTCGGGAAGAAGGAACGACAGTCCGAACGCCATAACGAGCCGCATGTAGAACGACACGTAGGCGGTAGCGCGAATAAAACTCGCGGAGTTGTCGGGGTTGAACGAGGTGAGGATCTCGACTGCGATGGGTGCCATCCGCATTCCGGAGAGCACACCCGCGGCAAACAGCAGGACGCCGACCAGCGAAAACACAATGAGATGCCAGCGTTCCTTTCGTTTAAGCCCAGGGGAGATGAATAGGAATAGTTGGAGCACCCACCACGGGCTGGAAATGATGACGCCGATCCAGAAGGCTACGCGTAGTTTGAGGTCGAAGGCCTGGCCGATCGTGTCAAAGTTGAGAATCGCAGCCTGGCTGGTGATGCGAGTCAGCGGCTCGGTGATGAAGTTCATGGCCGGCTCATACAGGTACCAGCCGATAACAGCACCGACGAAGATACCAGCCAGCGATAGCAGAATGCGTTTGCGAAGTTCGCGCAGGTGTTCGCGAACCGGCATCACTGCCTTGGGGTTATCGCGTTTGCGGGATCTCACGTGTCTTGCTGCGGATAATTGTTTGCGCCGGGTTGTTCAGGGCCAGGTTGTTGAGTGCCGGGCTCGTGCGTACCGGGCTGCTGCATGCCGGGCTGCTGTGTGCCCGGTTGCTGTGTGCCGGGCTGTTGGCCTGCTTGAGAGGGCGGAAGCTGCTTCGGATCGTCGTCTTGTAACTCGCGCAATTCCTTCTTCATCACTTTTGCGGACTGGCCGATGGAACGCGCAATCTCAGGCAACTTCGATGATCCGAACACGATCAGTAACACGACGATGAGCACAATGACGTGCGAAGGCTTCATTGGCGTTCCTTTCCTAGGCAAGCGTTACTCGGCAAGCCAAACTCGAGTGGTGGTAGTTATCTTACCGTGTCGCACACTACTTGGGGTTACTGGGGTCGGCCGCTTTCGTGGTGGTTGGCCGTCGTTTCGGTGGGGTGGCACCCGTTTCACGGGCCCAGGCGGCGATCTCTTCTTGCACGGCTTCGCGGATCATTTGGCGCGGGTCGAGCTCGCTGAGGTCGAAAGCGGACAGGTCGACGTCGCTCAGACCGGTGGCACGGAGATCCTCGCTGGTTTCTTCACGGAGTTTTGCGGAAAATGCTTTGGCGGAGTCGATGAAGTTTCGAAGCCCGCGCATGGCGCTCGTGATCGCGTCGGGGCCGAGCACGATCACAGCGACAGTGAGGATCACAAGGAACTCACTGCCGTTGATCCCGAAAACTTCCATGCCTTCATCCTAGGGTTTGCGGGCAAGAACCTCTAGACGGTTGGCATGTAGGGTGGGAAGTAACGCGTGGTGGGAGGTGTGATGGCGACGCCGTGGCAAGATTCGGTGCCCGAGCAGCGGCTGCGGGCGGTGCAACGTGCGACCGCCCTGTTTTCGCTCGCACGGTTTTACGTGGAGGCTCCGAACTCCGAGGTGTTGCGCCGTTTCACTGACCCGCAGATGGCAGCCACCTGGCCGGTGCGCGATGAGCGGTCGGTGGCTGCCATGGAACAGATCGCAAGTGCGGGCGATCCAGGCAGGGTAGTGGCCGACGACTTCGCAGGGCTCTTCGGACCAGCCGGCACGGTGAAAATGGCCGAATCGGAGTATGCCGGTGATAGGGAAGCCACCGGAGCGCACAGCGGTGGTAGCGCGCGAGCCGGTCTAATCCGAAGCCTGCGTGAGGTCTACCGGGCGTGGCGTTATCAGCCGCTGAAGATGGCGGGTTTCCCTGTGGATCACTTTTCCGTGCAACTGGGTTTCCTCGGTCATCTCATCACGCAGGTAGGCGATGACACCGGCGCATTCGTGCAGGCGCGCGACTTCTATGCAGGCCACCTTGGGTATGCCGAACGCCTACTTGATCACGTGGAACGCGGTGCGCGAAGCGTGACGTACCGGGCGATTGCGCAAATGACGCGAGCAGCGTTAGACGTCGTCGGTGATGAACTGGCAAGTGTCGAACGGAGCCGGGGCGATGAGTGACGACGTCGCGGCTCTGCTGCGCTGGATGTGGGCACATGACCTGCCGCGTGAAGTTGTGCTCGCTTGCGATCATGCGAAGGTGCCGAGGCTGGGGCGAAGGTGCCAGCTTGTGGTGTGGAACGGGTGTTTGACGCAGGCGTCTGTGGGTGTGCCTGCGCAGATTCTTGCGCTCGGGATCGAGAAAGTGGGCGTGGTGGCGTGCTCGGAGGAGCCGGAGGCGATGGCCGAACAGACGTCGGTGTGGGAGTCCCTGACGCCGCGGCTGGTCTATCGCTACACCGAGACTAAGCGTGGGTTGCTTCCCGGTCCAGAGCCGCTGGTGGTCGGTCAGATTGGCGTGCCGCGCCGAGTGTTGCTCGGGCTGGGCTTGCGCGATAAACCGCCGATCCCGATCAAGGCCGACGAAACCGCGCGCACGCTCGCCGCACTGAAATTGCTGAGCGAGCAAGGTCGGGTGCGCCCAGGAGAAGGGCTCGAAGCAAAGCTGGGCGGCGTGCGGCTGGCGGTCAGTGAGTGCACGGCCTGCGGGGTATGCGTGAAGGCGTGCCCGCACGGAGCGTTAACCTTGCTCCACTACGACGACAGTTCTGCACTGTGGCAGACCTCAGAAAAGTGTGCCGGTGAGCAGGCGTGCGTGGAGCTGTGCCCAGTGGAAGGCCTGTGGGTGCAAGGTGACATGCGGCTTGCTGACCTGCTGGATGAACCAGAAAGAAAACTGTATTCGATTAATAGCGCTGCGTGCGTCCAGTGCGGGGCGCGGCACCCAGCCGACGAAGGGGAGCTGTGTGGGGTGTGCCAGTTCCGGAAGGCGAACCCGTTCGGTAGCGCAATGCCCACGATGACTGGTGGCGCGAATGTCACAGGGGCAACGTCGCACGCTGGAATTCAAAGTTCGTAATGCTCGCTGATAGACTGTTCCGGCTGGCCCCCATAGCTCAGACGGTTAGAGCAGGGAACTCATAATTCCTTGGTCGCAGGTTCAAGTCCTGCTGGGGGCACTCAATCGCCCGGACGCTAACAGCCGAACCGAATCCATCGTGGTGGCGTGGGGTGTAGCGTTGTCTTGTAACCCTGCGGGGCTTTCCGTAACAATGAAAACGTGGCAAAGCGGGTCCCGCGCCCGCTGGAAAGAAGAAAAGACATGATAGACGTCGCAACTTTCGGCGAAACCATGGGCACCATTCGATTCACTGACATTCCGGCTATCGGCGGGCGTACGCGCGCATCCTTTGCCGGCGCTGAAACCAATGTTGCCATCGGATTGTCCCGGCTTGGATATAGCACTGCATGGGTGGGAACAGTCGGGCTCGATACCTTCGGGCATCTCATTTTGCGTGGGCTCCGAGCCGAGCAAGTGGACGAGGGCGGCGTTGTCGAAACTGGCGAGTATCCAACGGGACTCATGGTTTCCCGTGAGGCTGGGCTCGGCTCGTTTGCTGTTGACTACCATCGCACCGGCTCAGCTGGACGCCAGTTCTCCGACGAACAGATCGACTACATGTTGTCGTTGAAACCCAAGGTCATTCACCTGACGGGCATCACGCCCGCACTGGGCGATAGTGCCTTGGCTACCACCCAGCGAGTCATCCGCGAAGCGAGCGAACACGGCGTGAAACTTAGTTTTGATGTTAACTATCGTTCTCGGTTGTGGACCGAGGAGGAGGCAACGCCAGTCCTCGCTGAGATTGCTTCCCACGCACATATCGTATTCGGTGGTCCGGAGGAGATTTCTTTGATCACGGGGGAAGCTGATATTGACGATGGCGTTGACGCGCTACTACGCCAAGGTGTCAGCCGTGTGGTGTATAAGAATGCTGGAAGTGCGACCTCGTGCGACGCGGACGGGCAGGTGAGCGCCCCCGGTTTGCAGGTGCCGGTGAAGGACACGATCGGTGCGGGTGACGGTTTCGTGGCTGGCTATCTATCCGGTTGCTTGGACGATCTTCCTGCCTTGGAGAGCCTGCAGCGCGCCCACCTTTGCGGCGCTTTCGCCGTTGGTTCGGTAGGTGATTGGGAGGGTGCGCCAACGCGCCAGACGCTGAAAATCAGCGACCTCGGTGACGGCGAGGTGCTGCGCTAATTGTTGCTGCTCCGAGAGCTTCTATAGCTGCTCGGCTAGCCAGCTGAGCGACTCCGTGGTGCCAGCGTGGACGATCACGTCGGCGTACTTGTCGCCCTTGGTGTGGCCACGGTTGATGATGACGATCGGTTTGTCTGCCCGGTGAGCGGTTCGTACCAGACGTAGTGCGGACTGGACGGGAAGCGAGGTTCCGGCGACGAGCAGGGCGTCGGCCTCGTCGATAATATCGGTGGCTGCTCGCACGTCTTCGGGGCGGACCGTGCCGCCGAAGAACACGACGTTGGTGCGCAAAATACCGCCGCAACGTTCACAGCCGACCACTTGGAATCCTTGTGTGTTTTCTACGGTGGCGTCGGCGTCTGGGGCGATGGCGTCGTTTTCCGGGGCGTCCGACACCCAGGTCGGGTTCGCTGCTAAAAGCCGCTTGTGCAGGCTGTCGCGTGTGAATACCCTGTTGCACTCGGTGCAGACCACTTCGTCGAAGCGTCCGTGCAGGTCGACCGTGCGTCTTGAGCCGGCTCGCGTGTGTAGCCGATCCACGTTCTGTGTGATTAACCCGGTGAGGATCCCGCGCCGTTCGAGATCGGCGAGCGCCTTGTGTCCGGCGTTCGGGGCTGCCATCCGCGGACCGAGCCAGCCTTGATGGTTACGCGCCCAATAATGCCGCCGCCAGCGCTCTTCGGCCATGAACTGCTGGATTGTGATTGGGTTTCGTTTGCGCGAGCCGGGGGAGCGGTAGTCGGGCAGACCCGAATCTGTTGACAATCCGGCACCCGTGAGCGCCGCTATCTTCTTTCCTCGAAGCAGATCGAGTGCTGGTTGCAGTGCCTGAGCGAGATCGTGTGGATCGGGTATCGCCGCCGACGCCGGCGGCACCTCCACGTTCTTCACACGCAAATTTGGCACGTGTGAGCTGGGGAAGTAGTCCTCGATCCGGTGCGCCATGTGGCTAGTCTAGTCCCGTCTATGGGAGGTTGTGGAAAACTGCGGCGCGGGTATGGCTGGCGCACTAGGTTTGGGGTATGGGAGTTCAACGACGGCGTTTTCGCGCCTTGCGTTTAGGTGCGGGTTTGGTGTGTGCTGCTGCAGTGTTGGCTGCCTGCGGTGGGGCTGACCCTGCTGATGGTGGTGGGTCGGCGAGTCCTGCGACCGGTGGTTCGGCTGTGCCGACTGAGGAGTATACGATTCCGCCGCGCCCGCAGGTGATGCCACCGAGCGAGCCTGTGCTGACTGGTGTTGAGCTCGAGGATGCTGCGGCACTTGCTGAGTACTACGTAAAGTTGTATCCCTACGTGAAAAAGACGGGCGATACCGCCGAATGGGAAAAATATGCCCACCCAGAATGTGAGTACTGTCAGACTGTCATTGAGTCCGCAAACAATATGAACCAAGTTGGTGCTTGGACGGACATTAACCTAGGAGTTGTTGAAACGGCATGGTTTAGCTCAACAGGAAAGCTTGATTACCGGATGGACTTCCTTGTTGACCGCAGTGAAATTCACCATTACAACCCAGAGGGTTCAGACTATCTTGAGGCAAATCGTCACGCTGTGATTATCGGCCTAGTCGTCGAAGAAGGGCTCAAAGTGCGATCCTTCGATATTTTAGACCAAGACAAATTTGGAGTTCCCGAGCTGTGATTCTGCACGTCTTATCAACTCTCGTCTTCGGAACTCTTCTCTCCGGAGGTGATGACACTACGTCATCGTGGTCTGCAAGCGTGAGCGGTAGCGCTGTCGTCATCGAAAGTGAACACGTCAGTCAGCCTAAGTCTCCACCCCGGACCGCCTATGCAGGCAGCACGGCGTCTATGCCAAGCGTGGCAGAGGCTCCGCGGGGGAGTGTGAGTGCGTTGGAGTCGGTGAGTGTGGATGAGTTGTGTCGTTCGTATGCTTTCCAACACGCGGGGGCGTTACCGGGTGCGTTGCCGAATTGGCAGATGTCTGGCCCGTTGGCGGAGTATTGCATGAACCGTGGCAGTGAGCCTGCCGCCGAACCAGATGCCGGCGAGGAGGAGGCTGAGGCGGCGGTTCCGGTGGTGTCAGCTGCTGATGTGGGATTTTATGTCCGTGACCACGCCCAAACCATTATTGATGGTGGCGTGTTAACGTTCCAGCCGGCCTCGGGCGAAGTGCTGGTGAATAAGGACGTGTATTTCGCGTCCTCGGCACGCCCCTATGAGGCTGCGGTGAATGTGTTGGGTGTGTCGGCAACGCTGCGGTTTATGCCGGTGGGGTTTCAGTGGTGGCCCGGTGATGGCACGAGTTTGTCGACTGTGAGCCCGGGCGGGGTGTGGCCAGATGGTGACGTGCGAGCCATTTACCGGGCCCCAGGTGTATACCGGCCGGGTGTGCGTATTGGCTGGCGAGTCGAGGTCCGCACTGACGGTAGTGATTGGTTCACCGTGCCAGGCCTAGGTTACACAGCCACTTACGGTAACGAGCTCACCGCGATCGAAGCCGAAGCAATCCTCGTCCCCGTCCCTTAACCGCTACGGCTAACACAGCCGCTGTCGGCTACAGTTATCGTGTCGGCAAAAAGAAGGGACGCACGGATGCACAAACCCGATGAACACACAGACGGCCAGGAACCACCCTCGGATGAGATGTACGACAAGCAACGCAAAGCTCTTTGGAAAACAATCATCCTCGCACTTGCTCTTGGCGTGATTCTGGCGATCTTAGGCTTTTTCGCTGGGCGCAACCTGGCCCCAATGCTCAAGGACTCGCCAGAAACCACGTCGCCGTCGGCCGATCGCGATAGTGCAGGTTGTCGATGTTCAAGCGTAAAAAGCTACCGGCACACCTCGCCGACGAACACGGAACCATGCCAGCTGCAGCCACGCCGGTAGAACCCGAAACAGAAGGCACGTGGATTGCTGGCTGGAACGCGCACTTCGCCGTCGTACCGAAAGAAGGCGAACGCACCGTCTATACGTGGTCCGACTTCGAAGCTGGCACGTGGGATGACGACACGGACACGCTCAGCCTCATTTTCATCGACCCACGCAACGCGCCGCTCACATTCCGCATCCCGCGCCACGCCGATCCGACAGCGATCACGATGATCCGGGAGAGAATCGACAGATCGATCGTGCACCGCCAGGTCGAAGAACTCCCATCCGGCGCAATCGCACGTGGGCAAGTACGGCGTAACCCCGACGACACGCTATTCACACAGATTATTGTGGACGACGAGGTCACCGACGAGGACCGCATCGCGCTCGACGTTTTTGAAAACCAACTCCGTGAAGCGGTTGGACTCGACATCATCTAGACATTTCTTCCGCATCGGGGCAGGTCAGCTTGTGTCAATTGACACAGTGAGGCATTTTGGCCGGTTCAGAATTCGCTTTTCGAAAATCGTTTGCTAAAGTGATCAAGTCGCAATCCCGCGTAGCTCAATGGCAGAGCATTCGACTGTTAATCGAAGGGTTGTTGGTTCGAGTCCAACCGCGGGAGCTTTTCTTTTCCTTGAGATACCAACAAAAACCGGAATCGTATAAACGAAAGCTATTCAGCGCGTACCCAACGTGCACCCATGGAATCAGTCGCGAACGCCTTGCACCGCTCCCAACGTGATCAGCACGTGTGAAACAATACCACCATGAGTTATCGAGATATCCGCATTATTGGCGACCCCGTACTACGCACCCCCTGCGACCCGATCACCACGATCACTCCCGGGATCCGCCAACTTGTGGAAGACCTGCTCGACACCGTCAACGAACCCGGCCGCGCAGGCCTAGCAGCTAACCAGATCGGCGTCGGCTACCGCGCGTTCTCGTGGAATATCGACGGCGAGCGAGGATACATCCTCAACCCAGTCATCACAGAGATGTCTACAGACGAGTTCCAAAACGACGACGAAGGCTGCCTCTCCGTGCCCGGACTGTGGTTCCCGTGCAAACGTGCAGTATACGCTCGCGCAGAAGGTGTCGATCTCGATGGTAATCCGGTCGTTGTGGAAGGCGATGGTATTTGGGGCCAGCTCGTCCAGCACGAAATCGACCACCTCGACGGCTACCTTTACATCGACCGTCTCGAACGCTCCCTGAAGAAAGAAGCCTTCCGCCAGCTCAGGGAGAACACATGACCACGCCAGTGCTTGTGCTTGCCGGAGCCTCCGGTTTCATCGGCACACGCCTCGTTGAGGCCGCGAAAGCCGCAGGTTACGAGGTGCGCCGCCTTGTCCGATCAGCGCCGGAACGCGCGGGTGACTACCAGTGGGATCCGGCGTCGGGGACGATCGACACCAGCGTCTTCGACTGCGCCTACGGGGTGATTTGCCTCAATGGCGCTGGCCTGTTCAGCAGGCCGTGGACGGCGTCGTACAAACGCGTGCTGTGGGATTCACGAATAGATTCGGTGTGCACGATCGCTGATTCACTTGCGGCACGCGCACAGCGTGAGGGTGCCGACGCATTGCCGCAGGTATTTATTGCTGGTTCGGCCGTAGGCTTTTACGGCTCGGGACGCCCGGACACTGATGGTACTGTGACCAGAAGCGCCTACGCCATTCTCACCGAAAGCAGCCCGAACGGGACAGGCTTCCTCGCTGAGCTGTGCATGGCGTGGGAGAGCGAAGCCAATAGGGTAGCCGACCTCGGGATCCGCACGGTCAACGCGCGTACCGGCCTTGTCATGGGCCAAAGCGGCGGAATGCTCGCGATTTTGCAACATCCGTATCGTATTGGGCTCGGTGCACGGCTTGGCGACGGCGAGAACTGGATGCCCACAATCGCTCGTGACGACTACGTGCGTGCATTGCTCTGCATTCTGCGAGAGCCGGACCTGTCTGGCCCGGTCAACATGACGAGCCCGGATCCGGTACCAAACAAGGTGTGGCACCGCGCGCTGGCCGACCATTTTCGCAGGCCAGGGTTCCTTGCCGTGCCCGAGTTGCCAATGCGCATCACCCTTGGAGATTTTGCGAACGAGGCCGTGCTTGCCTCGCAACGCGTCATGCCACAAAAGTTGCTCGATCACGGCTTCCGATTCATCGCGCCCACCGTGCCGGAAATTTTCAGCCACGAAATACCTGTGCCAAAATAAGTTTCTGGTTCTGCAGGGTGCTTGGATCTAAAGCGCGTTGGTCTAAGCCGAGCCGGATCAGCCAATCGCAAAATAATGTGGCGTGACTTTCTGGCTAGCGTATGGCATTCTTGAAGTATCTGACCTTTTCGGGGTGTCACGGGGAATTTCACCCAGAAGGAGGTCACGGTGAACAACAAAGCCACTCGAGGCGTCATATTTATTCATTCGGTCACACCGGCCGTTCAACCACACGTTGAATGGGCGGTGACAAGCGTGCTTGGCTATCCCGTTCATTTTGAGTGGACGAAACAGCCTGCGCTACCCAATATGAACCGCGGCGAAGTGTCCTGGACAGGCGAGGCCGGCACGGGAGCACAGATTGCCTCCGCCCTTGGCGGGTGGGAGCACCTGCGATTTGAAGTTACAGAAGAGCCGACGCCGACTACCGACGGCGGACGCTGGTCATGCACCCCGGGCCTAGGGATTTTCTACGCCCAGACAGATCAGCTGGGTAACGTCGTCGTACCAGAAAACCGCATCCGGGCGGCCATCGAAGACTCCGGGGGAGACGCGGCCGAACTACGCCGCCTGCTCGACGTCGCACTCGGCCAGGCGTGGGACGACGAGCTGGAAGTGTTCCGCTACGCCGGAGCAGGCGCGCCCGTAAGGTGGTTGCACCGAGTCGGCTAACAGCTTATTGCTCACGACGACGGCGGGCGTCGGCACGCGCCTAGCACGCCGCTAGGCATTCACGCCGCTAGGAATTGAATAGGTTTGCGAGGTCGGCAAGTGCGGCGTCGAGATCCTCACCGTCGATCAGCTCATCATCGGCGATCTCACCGTCAGCACACTCGCCACTAGCCTGCTCGCCAGATGCCGCGCCGCCATCCGCCAGCTGGTCGTCACCACCTGTGCTATCTGTGCCCTCGCCGTCGTCGACCATCTCGTAGTCAAGCGGAACGTCAGACAGGGCATGCTCCATGAGATCGCCGATGGTCGTGGCCTCAGCAATGGCGGCGTCGACGATCTCGACCTTCGCCAGCTTCTCCAAGCCGGTGGCAAGCGCCCAGATGGACACCACGTCCAGCCCCAGGTCAGCCTCCATACGAGCTTCGGGTACGATCTCAGCCTCAGGGATTTCGGGCGCAATATCTGCGAGTAGGACGCGCGTGCGTGCCAATGCTAGATCGTGCCTGCTTACCATGACCGCTCCTTCACCCGATAACATCCGTGGCCCATGTGAATCAGTTAGAATTACCGTATGGCATTTCTAGAACTCATGCGTCAGCTCTTCGATGGAACTCACCGCGGCGCCGACATGCCAGAAATTGAACGAGCAGCAGCGTTACGCGATCAACTGTCGAACGATCCTAATGATATCGCTGCTTTTGAGGAACTGGCTTCGATCATCAAGAATAGCGACACGGTTCGCAACCCCGCCGATCCGCTTACTGGCGACAAGCTGGTCAGCGAAGACATCGCGGAAAAAACAGATCCCGAACTGGTGCTGTGGGCACTGAGTGAAGAGATCGGTTCGGATTCTCGGGCGTGGTACCCGCTCGTGCAACTGGCTCGCCTAGCTGGTGAAGAAGACTCCGAGGCGGCACGCCGCTATCTAGAAACTGCGGCGGATAGGGACGACACCGGTCTGGCACTCGCAGAAGGCGTGAAGCTGTTGCGCGAAACAGGCCAGCACAATGCGGCTATCCAACTGGGCCTTGGCCGCTGGCAACCAGACAAACAGACGCCAGCCGTTGGCGAAGAGCTGGTTAACGCCGCGCTCGCTGCCAACAAGGTCGATGAAGCGCGCGGGTATATTGACATTCTTAAAGAATCGGGCGCACCCGATAACCTCATTGACGAGTTATCGATCGCGCTCGCCACCATGAACAAGGAGGACTAATGGCCGCATTTATTGAGATTCACCCGGAAGATCCGCAGCCGCGCCTCGTGTCCAAGGTGGTTGATCGGTTACGCGACGGCGACGTCGTCGCCCTGCCCACCGATTCCGGATACGCAATCGCATGCACGCTCGGCAACAAGGACGGGCTGGAGCGTATTCGTACCATTCGCCAAGTCGGTGCCAAGCATCACTTCACGTTGCTGTGCCACGACTTCGCGCAGTTCGGATCGCTCGTCATCGTCAATAATTCGTTCTTCCGCCTCATCAAATCACTGACCCCGGGCCCGTACACGTTCATCATGAAGGGCACGAAGGAAGTGCCGCGGATGACTCTCAACCCGAAGAAAAACACCGTCGGCGCCCGCATTCCCGATCATAAGATCACGCAGGCAATCCTTGCTGAACTCGGCGCGCCGCTGCTGTCATCCACCTTGATCTTGCCCGGTGAGGACGAGCCGATGACTGAAGGCTGGATCGTCAACGACCGGCTTGGCAACGCGATTGACGTCGTCGTCGAAGGCCCGGTGGGCGAGGAAGGCCCAACCACGGTAATCGACCTGTCGAGCGGTGAGGCGATTATCGAACGCGTTGGCGCCGGCGACATCTCCATGTTCGACATTTAGAACCTTTACACAACTTCATACACGTTCAATTCCAGACCACGAGGAAAGGTGCGAATGCTACGCGCAGTTCTTTTTGATCTAGACGGCACAATTGCAGATTCTGCCCCGATTATCACGCGGACGATCGGCAACACGATGAGGGAACTTGCAGGCCTCGACCAGCCCGACTCCGCCTACAGGCGATACGTGGGCCCGCCGCTCAACGAGTCGTTTGCCCACCTTGGTGTTCCAGCCGATGAGATCACGAGCTATATCGCCCACTACAAGGCCGCATACGCCAAAGTTCACCACGCTACGCCCGTGTTCGACGGCGTGCCAGAACTCCTAGGCGCGGTACGGGACGCGGGTTTCGCCGTCGGGCTTGCCACATCCAAAATGGAAGACGTCGCCAAAGTTGTTGTTGAGAACCTCGGGCTCACCGACTATTTCGACGTGCTGTGCGGCTCGCTGCCCGGGGAGGTCGAGCTTGGCAAACCCGCCGTCGTCGCCACGGCACTGACGCGTCTTCACGACGCCGGCCTCCTCGAGGTTGGCGTACGCGAGAAGCAGGGGATGGACAGCCCACTTCGCGACGACGTCGTGATGGTCGGCGATCGCATCTACGACATCGAGGGCGCCCGGCTACACGGCATCCGCACGATCCTCGCCACGTGGGGAGACTCGTGGCCGGAGGAAGAAAAGCTCGCCTGGCGTACGGCCAGCACCGCAGATGAGGTGCTCGAGATCCTGCTCGACGCACGCGAGAACGGCATCGCTTAAACCGAGCTATTCGGCATATTATTCCGTTACCACTAGGCTCTTCCGGCGCATACCCATTGCCAGCGCCTAGTCAGTGCTGGTGAACTGGGATTGATGCAGGTCGTAGTATGCGCCGCGTTGGGCGAGCAGCTCCTCGTGAGTCCCTTGTTCGACGACGTCGCCGTCGGCCATCACGATGATCACGTCCGCGTTGCGAATGGTAGACAGGCGGTGGGCGATGACGAACGACGTGCGCCCGCTGCGAAGTTCACCCATGGCGCGCTGAACGAGCATTTCCGTGCGTGTGTCAACGGAGGACGTGGCTTCATCAAGAATGAGCACGGCCGGATCGGACAAGTAGGCACGCGCGATGGTGAGAAGCTGCTTCTCGCCGGCGGAGATGTTGCCGCCCTCGTCGTCGATCACAGTGTCGTAGCCGTCGGGCAGCTGGCGGATGAGCCGATCCACGCCGGTGGCCTGCGCGGCCGCGATGACGTCTTCTCGTGTAGCTCCGTCCTTGCCAAAGGCGATGTTCTCTGCAATCGTGCCTTCGAACAGCCATGTATCTTGCAACACCATCCCGATGTTGGCACGCAACGAATCTTTGGAGAATTCGCGGGTAGACACGCCGTCCACGGTAATCTGCCCGGAGTCGATCTCATAGAAGCGCATCAACAGGTTGACGAGCGTGGTTTTCCCCGCGCCGGTCGGCCCCACGATCGCCACCTGATCGCCGGGTTCCACGTTAAGACTCAGCCCTTTAATAACTGGCGTGCCAGGTTCGTAGGCGAAGACGACGTCGTCGAAACAAATCCGCCCGCGCCGCTCGCCGCTCGGAACTAATTCGGATAGCGACGCCGTGGAGTCGGCCTCCATTTCGGGGGAGTCAAGGAAGTCAAAAATGCGTTCCCCGGAGGCCGCACCAGACTGCAACATGGCCGCCATCGAGGCGAGCGTGGAGACCGGCTGGTTGAGCTGGCGCGAATACTGGATAAACGCCTGAATGCCACCGATGCTAAGCCTCCCGCTGATCACCTGCAATCCGCCAGCAACAGCGACGATAACGAAGCCGATGTTTGCTACAAACCCCATGATCGGCTGGGCGAGTTGGGAAAGGAACTGCCCCTTATATCCTGCGGTGAAAAGCTCGTCGTTGGCGTCGGCGAACACTTCGCTGAAGTCGTCCTCAAGGCCGTAGGCGCTCACCACCTCAAAACCCGTAAAGGACTCTTCGACGATTGCGGACACGTCACCGGTTTTTGCCCACTGCTTGCGGAACTGGGGTCGCGCACGCCCCAACACGACGACGAGCGCGGCAATACCGAAGGGGAGCACCGCGAGCGAGAGCAAGGTCAGCAGCGGCGATATCCACACCATCATCGCGAGCACACCGATGAGCACGTAGAGCGAATAAATCACCTGGTTGAGGGTCTGCATGAGCGACTGGGTGACGTTGTCGATGTCATTCGTTACGCGGGAGAGCAGATCGCCGTGCGGTTGTGCATCGAGCCAGGATAGCGGCAACCGGTCGATCTTTTCTTGCGCGGCTTGGCGCAAGCGGAAGCCAAGATTTTGCACTGTTTGCCGAATGAGAATCCCAGCTGCGAAGTCAGTGACTGCTGAGAGCGTGTAGAGTCCAGCGACGACGGCGAGCACCTGGCCAAGTTTGCCGAAATCGACTCCGGAGCCGGCCACGCCGTCGACGATCACGTTTGTAGCATCACCAAGTAACTTCGGGGCGAGGATCGAACCGGCCGCCGCGAATACCGTCAGCACTACGGTGAGCCCGATCCGGAAACGATCCGGTTTGAGCAGCCGACCAAGGCGCAAAAGCGCGCCTTTCGCGTCGCGTGCCTTGGAATCATACGGGTTAACCCTGGAGCGCCGGCTCATAGTGCCGCCTCGATATCAATTTGGGAGGCCACGATCTCCTGGTAGGTCTCACACGTGGCGAGCAGGTCATCGTGCGTGCCCGAACCTACCACTGTGCCTGCTTCCAACACGTGAATCTCGTCTGCATCACGGATCGTTGCCACGCGCTGGGCCACAATTAACACTGCGGTGTCGCCAATAAAGGCTCGTAAGCCGTTTCGTAGGCGTGCGTCAGTCACGTAGTCGAGTGCCGAGAACGAATCGTCAAACACCAGAAGGTCGGCCTGCCGCTTCCCGGCGGCGTCCGGTAAGCATCGGTAGATCGCCCTCGCAATCGTCAACCGTTGGCGCTGGCCACCCGAAAAATTCTTGCCCCCAGATTCCACCTCGGCGTCAATCCCGCCAGGTAGCTTTTCCACGAACTCCCAGGCTTGAGCGGCCTGCAAGGCACGCTCGACCCGTTCGCGATCCACGTGGGAAGTCGTGTCTTTTGCCGACGCCGAGCCGGCCACGTTCGAGGCGATCGTTCCAGAAAACAAGAACGCGGTCTGCGGCACGAGGGCGATACGCGAACGCAGCTCGTGTGGATCCACATCACGAACGGATATGCCGCCTGCGGTCACCTGCCCGGTGGTCGCATCGAGCATCCGAGGCAGGAGCCGTACCAGCGAGGACTTACCCGATCCGGTGGAGCCGATCAACGCCGTCGTCTTCCCTGGAACAAACGACATGCTGATGTTATGCAGCACCGGCTGTTGCGCACCCGGATACTGTAAACCGACGTTCTCGAGCGCGAACGTTAACGGGCCAGACGGCAGCGACCGGAACGAAGCTGGTGCGGTGATCGAGGGTTCGACGTCGAAAATCTCCTGCAACCGTTTGGCCGACACCTCGCCGCGCGGATACATCATGACGATCATGCCCGATATCATCACCGAGATCATGATCATCATCAGATATGAAATATAGGCGGTGAGCGCTCCCACCTGCATGTCCCCGGCCGAAATGAGATGGCCGGAAAACCAGACGACGGCCACGCATGCGAAACCGACAATGAGGTTCGAGGCGGGGATCATGAATGCCCACAGCACACCGATTTCCACCCAGACCCGGCGCAGGGCAGTATTCGTGTCCGCGAACTTCTCCCGCTGCGTATCCTGGCGGATGAACGCTCGAATCACGCGCACGCCCGAAAGCTGTTCACGTAGCAGCGTGTTCACCCTGTCGATCAGTTTTTGTTGCAACTCGTAGCGCGGGGCCAAAATCCGGATGATCGTCAAGATAAGCAACGCTAGCAATGGCACGACGACGATGAGCAACGCGGAAAGCTTCACATTTTGTTGGATGGCCATCACAACCCCGCCGATTCCCATAAGAGGCGCCATGACCATGATCGTAAAACCGGCGATGATCACCATCTGCACCTGGTTCACGTCGTTTGTGGTGCGAGTGATGAGTGTGGGCGCGCCAAATTTGGCCTGATCGACCGCCGAGAAAGATTGCACTTGCCGGAAGGTTCGGGTGCGCAGATCACGCCCGAGCTCCATCGCCGTTTTCGCACCGATGTAGATCGCGCCCACCATCGCCACGATCTGCACGACGGCGATCACGAGCATGACGATGCCGAGCTGCCAAATCAATGATTGGTTGCCGGTGAGCACGCCGTCGTCGATAATACGCGCGTTGATGGCAGGTAGCACGAGACTTAGAATCACTTGCACGAACTGCAAAACCATAATTGCCGTAAAGGCAAGTTTCTTGCTCCGAAGATAATCTCGCGCGATGCGAAACAACGTCATGAAAATCCTTCACCAAAAGCCGCTAACTCGTTAAGTCTATGCGGTCAGCAGTCAACAACAAAGGTGGGCTAGGCGATTATGGCGCCTAGCCCACCTTTCGGGTTGTCCCTACACGGCAAGTGCTACCGTGAGGGTTTAGTATTCGCTAGTCCTGAGCGACAAGCCCGTACTTGTCGATGGCTTCCTTCACCTTCGAGCGGTCGATCTCACCACGGTCAGCGAGCGCCTGCAGCGCACGCACAACCATCGAGGCGGCATCGATACGGAAGTAACGACGAGCAGCAGCACGCGTATCAGCAATACCGAAGCCGTTCGCGCCGAGCACGTAGTAGTCGGTCGGAACCCACGGGCGGATCGCATCCTGCACCTGCTTCTCGAAGTCCGAGGTAGCGATAACCGGGCCGGCTTCACCCTCGAGCTTCTGCGTCAGGTAAGCCTTACGCGGCTCGGCCTCCGGGTGCAGGTAGTTGTACTCGTCAACCTCCAGGCCATCCTTACGCAGCTCGTACCACGAGGTCACCGACCACACGCCGGCTGCCACGCCCCATTCGTTGCGCAGCATCTCGCGAGCCTCACGCGCCCACGGCACACCCACACCAGAAGCGAAGAGCTGGACGACCGGGCCGTCACCCTCCGGCGCCTCAACACGGTAGATACCCTTGAGGATGCCATCAACATCCACGTTCTCCGGCTCGGCAGGCTGGTGGATCGGCTCGTTGTAGATCGTGATGTAGTACATGACATCCTGATCACGCCCATCCGAACCATCGCCGTACATGCGCACCAGACCATCCTTGAAGATGTGCCGGATCTCGTAGGCGTAAGCCGGATCGTACTGGACCACGGCCGGGTTCGTCGAGGCAATTACGTGGCTGTGACCATCCATGTGCTGCAAGCCTTCGCCCGTCAGCGTGGTACGCCCCGCCGTCGCGCCCATGATAAAGCCGCGCGCCAACTGATCGCCAGCATGCCAGAACTGATCGCCCGTACGCTGGAAACCGAACATCGAGTAGAAGATGTACACCGGAACCATCGGCAGCCCGTGCGTTGCATACGACGTACCGACGGCCGTGAACGCAGCGTTCGACCCCGCCTCGGTAATACCGGTGTGCAGGATCTGACCCTTCGTGGACTCCTTGTAGTTCAGCAACAGGTCCGAATCAACAGCCGTGTAGTTCTGGCCATGGACGTTAAAGATCTTCGCGCTCGGGAAGATCGAATCCAAACCAAAGGTACGCGCCTCATCCGGAATGATCGGCACGATCCGGTAGCCGAAGTCCTTATCACGCAGCAAATCCTTGAGCAGACGGACGAACGCCATCGTCGTCGCAACCTTCTGCTTACCCGAACCGCGCTTGAGCGAATTCCAATTCTTCTCCGCAGGCATCGTAATGCCCTGCTGGACTACGCGACGCTCCGGCAAGTAGCCGCCCAGCTTACGACGCTGTTCATGCATGTACTCAAGAGCCGGATTCTTCGGCGAGGGCTTGAAGTACGGCGCGTGGAACGGATCTTCAAGCTGATCGTCAGAGATATCCAGCTCGAGCGTGTCACGTAGCAGCTTCAGATCATCCGAGTTCAGCTTCTTCATCTGGTGCGTCGAGTTACGACCAGCGAAGTTAGAACCAAGCGCGTAACCCTTAATCGTGTGCGCAATGATCACAGTCGGCTGACCGGTATGCTCCACGGCCGCCTTGTAAGCTGCGTAAACCTTCCGGTAATCGTGGCCGCCGCGGCGCAGCGCCCAAATCTTCTCATCCGACCAGTCAGCAACCATCGCCTTTGTGCGCGGATCACGGCCGAAGAAGTGCTCGCGCACGTACGCGCCGTCGTTGGCCTTGAAGGTTTGGAAATCGCCGTCCACGGTCTCGTTCATAAGGTTGACCAGTGCGCGATCCTTATCTGCCAGCAGGAGCTCATCCCACTCGCGGCCCCAGATCACCTTAATGACGTTCCAGCCAGCGCCCTTGAACGATGCTTCGAGCTCCTGAATGATCTTGCCATTACCACGAACCGGGCCGTCAAGACGCTGCAGGTTTGCGTTGATCACGAACGTCAGGTTGTCAAGATTCTGCGACGCCGCCAAATGTGCCGCGCCGCGAGATTCGACTTCGTCCATTTCGCCGTCGCCAATAAACGCCCACACATGCTGCTGCGAGGTATCCTTCAGGCCGCGTTCGTGCAGGTAACGGTTGTACCACGCCTGGTAGATCGCAGAAATCGGACCCAAACCGAGCGAGACGGTGGGGAACTCCCAGAAGTCCGGCATCTGACGCGGGTGCGGGTACGACGGCAGACCGCGACCACCCGAGCGGCGCGAGAACTGCTGGCGGAACGAATCCAAGTCCGCTTCGGTCAAGCGGCCCTCCAAGAAGGCACGCGCGTAGTTACCTGGCGAGGAATGACCCTGGAAGAACACATGATCGCCACCACCGGGCGCGTTCTTACCACGGAAGAAGTGGTTGAAGCCCACCTCGTAGAGCGTGGCCTGAGCTGCATAGGACGAAATGTGCCCGCCCACCGCGATATCCGGATTCTGCTGGCGGGTCACCATCACCGCAGCGTTCCAACGCGTCCAGCGGCGGATCTCCTTTTCCAGTGACTCATCACCTGGATAGTACGGCTCGTCATCGATGCCGATGGTGTTCACAAATGGCGTCACAATATTTGGTGGAAGCGTGATCCCGCGGCGGCGCGCGTGATTTTGCATCGCTGTCAAAATATAACGCGTGCGTGGAGCTCCCTGATGTTGAATGAGCCCTTCAATGGACTCCACCCACTCCTGGGTTTCGTCCGGATCAATATCCGGTACTTGGCTAAGCAAACCATTGATGAGCGGCCTAATTGGCTGTTGACTCACGATTACTCCTCTGTATGTTCGTCAGCATGGTCGACCAAACCATGCGTTGATATATAGGTTACCGGTTTAGTGCGAAGATCACACCGTAATCTGGAAAACATCTCCGAAGCGCTCTCACTGAATGAAACGGCGTGTCGCGCTTATGCCCTTGGCACGTGCCCAGAAGTTACGTATTATCAACGAAGCGCACTAAAATAGTGTTTGCTTTGAAAAATCACGCGAAAGGCGGCACAAGTGTCCCGGGCAACGGGTAAGGAGTTTGACTTCAAGAGTGGCCAGCTCATCCAAGAATTTGGCTACGACGACGACGTTGACATGGAGTTACGCTCCACAATCGAAGACATCACCGGCGAACAGCTCGAAGATGAAGACTACCGCGGATCGTCAGATGGTGTGATCGCCTGGTGGCGGTCCGACGACGGCGATCAAGACGACCTGGCAGATCTGCTCGTGGACTGTTGTGCCGGCCTTGCCGACGACACCGCGCAAATCCTCCTCATGGTTCCTGACCCAAGCCAGGACTACTCGGTGTCGATGCAAGATGTTGATGAGGCGGCACGCACGGCTGGTCTCATGGTCACCACGACCCGCTATCTGCCCTCGGGGTGGACAGCCTTCCAGATCGTTCGCTAGTTTGCGCTTGCTGCCTATTGCGGCGTGTTGCTGACTCGCCTGGCCCGTTTGCATACAATCGGTGCCCGGTGTGGTGCGTTGCGATTTTCACAGGGGTCGAATTGGCCACCTGAGTTTCATTTCCGTGCTACCTGCGGTTAAGATATTCGGCGGACCCTTAGCTCAGTTGGTAGAGCAACGCGTTTACACCGCGTGTGTCATCGGTTCGAGTCCGGTAGGGTCCACTCTTTTTGCCTCGGCACACGGTGTGAGCGGAAACTTTTTGCGCTATAGCCGGAGATCTTGGAATATACGAAGATAACCCGCTAGAGCGGGAAAAGTTTCCGGTGCAAGCCGGGTATGGTGGGTTCTGGTAGCCGAATTGTCCCAGGAGGTTCCCATGTGTACGCCCGAGCCGCGCCCGATACTCGGTCACGTGCCCGGACTCGATCAAGCCGCAGCGCATTGGATCGATGAGGCGACTATCGCCTGGCCGTCATACATGGTGGACCGCCCCGAACAATACAGCTTCGAACTGTGGGTAGGTGCTCACAAGTCAGCTGATCTTACCTACACTCCAGCTCGCCTGGGCGCCGCGCAGCTCGAGAACCGGCGCCACCTTAAGGACTATCTTTCACTGCGTGTCATCATGGAGCGCTCCGAGATCGAAAAAGCGCTTAAGAGCGATCTCATCGTAGCGGCAAGAGATGCAAGCGGACAGATTGCGGCCGCAACGCACATGCAAATCCCCGGCGTGCTCGATTCGCTTTACGCGGGTTCGGCACGTGAGCGTGTTTTCGGAGTGACGTTTAGGAACGGGATTCCTACGTTTCGACTGTGGGCGCCCACGGCCCGTAAGGTGCGGTTGCAACTGTTTTCAGATGATCTCGGCGCAAACCCGCCAACGCGCTCGGGGGAGCACGCTAGTAAGGGCGCGCACACTCCCGTGCTGATTGACATGGAGCGCGCGGACGATGGCACGTGGGAAACTGTGGGTGCAGCTGAGTGGATGGGTTGTGCTTACAGGTATGAGGTCGAAGTCTACGTGCCGCAGACCGGCAAGGTGGAGCGTAACGTTGTTACGGATCCCTATTCGGTGGGCTTGAGCGTGAACTCCACGCACTCGATCGTGCTCGATCTTAACGATCCCCACTACATGCCAGACATGTGGTTGAACGCTGCCGCGCCCACGATAGACAATCCGTGCGAGCGGACGATCTACGAGCTGCACATCTGCGACTTTTCAATGTCTGATGAGACCGTGCCACACCACCTGAGAGGCACCTATCAGGCGTTCGCGCTCGATAACACGAACGGGGTGCGCCACCTGCGCGAATTGGCAGCGGCAGGTATGAACACGATCCACCTGCTGCCCAGTTTCGATATCGCCACCATAGAGGAGCGGCGAGATCGTCAAGCTGAACCGGTTATTCCGCAAGCGGGCCCGGCGTCGGCGAAGCAGCAGGCAGCGGTGATGGCCACCGCCGATCGGGACGCCTACAACTGGGGCTACGACCCGTATCACTTCACCACGCCAGAAGGTTCGTACGCTTCGGACGGCAATCAGACCGGGGGAGCACGCACCTACGCGTTCCGCCAGATGGTAGGCGCCTTGCATGCGATGGGTTTTCAAGTGGTTCTCGATCAGGTGTTTAACCACACGGCGTGTTCGGGGCAGGGCGAAAAATCGGTGCTTGATCGGATTGTGCCCGGCTACTATCACCGCCTCACCCCGCAGGGTGCGGTAGCCACCTCCACGTGCTGCCCGAACGTGGCCACCGAGCACGTGATGGCTGAAAAGCTCATGGTCGATTCGGTGGTCACGTGGGCGCGGCACTACCGGGTTGACGGCTTCCGCTTCGACCTCATGGGGCACCATTCTCGAGCGAACATGGACGCCGTTCGTGCGGCTCTCAACGAGTTGACGTTAGAGGCCGACGGCGTGGACGGTTCGGCCATCTATATCTACGGCGAGGGCTGGAATTTCGGCGACGACGTCCAGCACAACCTGCGCTTCACACAGGCCACCCAAGGGCAGCTGGACGGAACGGGCATCGGAACCTTTAACGATAGGTTGCGTGACGCCGTCGTGGGCGGGGCACCCTTCGATCACGACAAGTCTGCCCGCCAAGGTTTCGCAACAGGCCAATACACTGCCCCGAACGCGCTCAACGCCGCCGACGATGCCGAACTGGCGGCGCTGCGCTATCACCAGGATCTCATCCGGCTCTCGATGGCAGGCAACCTGGGGCACTACCGATTCCTAGCCAGCGATGGACAGCACAAGTCTGGCGCTGAATTCGACTTCCGGGGCAGCCCAGCAGGTTATGCCAGCCGCCCAGACGAAACCGTGAACTACGTAGATGCCCACGACAACGAAACCCTGTTCGACATCGGCGTGTGGAAACTTCCCGCGGATACCCCGATGGCAACCCGAATTCGGATGAATACGGTGGCGCTCGCGACAGTGATGCTCGGCCAGTCGCCGGCGTTTTGGCATGCGGGAACCGAATTGTTGCGTTCGAAATCGCTAGACCGGAACTCCTATAACTCTGGCGATCACTTCAACCGCCTGGATCTTTCTGGCCGCACGCACAACTTTGGTGTCGGCTTGCCACCCGCGCCCGATAACGAGTCACAGTGGGCGGCAATGGCCCCGTACTTGAACAATCCGGCGAACGTGGCAAGCGCGCAGGATATTGCGACGGCGCGCGCTCAGGCGCTGGACTTGCTCAGGCTGCGCCGAGCCCACCGCCTGCTCACGTTGGGTGATGCGGATGCGATCTGCGAGAAGGTGTCGTTCCCGGGCGCGGGTCCAGACCAGCAGGCCGGGCTCATCATCATGAGAGTTGATGACACGGTCGGCACGCCGGTTGATCCGGTGCAGGCCGGCCTGCTCGTCGCAATCAATGCGGCGCCGCATGTGCTCTCGCAGCAGATCGAAGATATGGCAGGGGTGGACCTGACGCTCTCACCGGTGCACACGAATCGCCCGGGTGCAGACCCGGTGTTGCTTACCACCCGGTGGGAGGCGGAGTCGGGCACGTTGCACGTGCCTCCGCGTTCGGCCGTGGTGCTCGTCCATTATCGTGCAAGCAACACGCCCAGTGCCATGCCAAGCCCCGCGCAGGCTACCGAGCCGCCGAGCATGATGAGCGCGTAGGTTCCTCCGTTCAGCGAATCGTCGGTGACTCCAATGTCGATGGACTGCACTGCGGCAGTTGAAAACGTGGTGAAACCACCGCAGAACCCGGTTCCTGCAAGCGCGTAAAAGAACTTGCCGCCGTCGCTCAGCGTTCCGCCGCCGCTGAACGCATCACTGCCGCGCAGCACGCCGACGAGCAGCCCGAGCAGGAAGGATCCGGCAAAGTTGACGGCCACCGTTCCCCAAGGCTTGGGAATATGAGAGTCGACGCCGTAGCGCGCGGCAGCACCAAACCCGCCGCCAATAGCGACTGCCAGTAGCTCTACCATCAGTGACCACCCCGTATCAGCTGCGCTACGAGGCGGCCTAATAGGGCAGCGGCAATACCGGCAATAACTGTGAATACGGCGTAGGCGAAACCCAGCAGTACCGATTCGTTCAGCATCTGCACCGTGTCAACGGCCAGTGCACTATAGGTGGTGAATCCGCCGAGGACGCCCGTCCCCACAAAGAGCCGGGCCCGTTCAGGTAAGACATCAGTAATAAATCCGAGCGCCAACGCGCCGAACACGTTAATAAGGAGCGTGACGACGGGCGGGTGCGCAGCGCCGACCGTCAGCAAGTAGCGAGCGCCCGCGCCGAGCGCGCCGCCAAGTCCAACAAGGAGTCCGTTCACGGTCTTACTCTAAACCCACGCCGACGTTCGCACGTCGCGAGCGAGTTTGCTCGGGTAGGGTTATGACCATGAGCACTGTAGCTGATGTTGTGGCCGTCATGAATACGCATTTTCCGCCGTCGCTGGCGGAAGACTGGGATCGCGTAGGGCTTGTGGCCGGTGATCCAGCCGACGAGGTAACCACAGTGGGCTTTGCCGTAGATCCGTGTGCCGCCGTCGTCGATGAGGCAATCGAACGCGGAGCACAGATGCTGATCACCCACCACCCGCTGTACCTGCGCGGAACATCCACGGTCGCTGCCGACACGCCGAAAGGCTCCTGGGTACACAAGCTCATCCGCGGCGGGGTAGCACTCTTTGCTGCGCATACCAACGCCGATTCGGCAGCGAACGGCTCGGCTGTTGCGCTCGCGGAATTACTCAAGCTCCGCAACACTCGGCCGATCGCACCGAACGACTCCGACCCTACGCTTGGTCTGGGACGCGTGGGCGAGTTGGAGATGACGATGACGGTGCGCGAGCTCGCCCATCGGCTGAAAGCGATGATTCCAGAAACGCCCGCCGGGATTACGATTGGCGGCGATCCGCACAAGATCGTCAAAACTGTGGCCGTCTCACCTGGTTCGGGTGATTCGTTCCTCGCGGCGGCCAACGCGGCCGGAGCGGACGTCTACATCACCGCCGACCTGCGCCACCATCCAGCCACCGATCACTTGTGGGCAGGCGGGTGCGCGCTCATCGGAGCCACGCATTTTGCTTCCGAATGGCCGGTGCTGCCGAAACTGCGCGACGCCGTCGCCGGCGACCTCGGCCTGGACGCGTATATTTCAACAATCGTCACCGATCCGTGGGTAGAAAGAATTTAAGACAATGGCACGTGCACCTCGCGAAGATCAACTGCAACTACTCGACGTGGCAGAACTGGACGCACAGTTGGCCAGGCTCCGCTCAGAGAACGAGAATCATCCGCTGCGCGGGCAGGTTGGCGCGCTCATGAATGAGGTTGCAGCGAAAGCACTGGACGTCACACAAGCACGCGAGGCATTTGCACAGGCCGAGCAAGCCTACGAGAAGGCAGCAGCAAAGTCAGCTGAGCTGTCCGGCGTCGTGAAAGAAAAGAAAGACCGGCTCAACGCGGGTATCGGGATGGATTCACGCGAACTCATGACCCTGCAATCAGAAATTGACACGAACGAGCAGATGCTCGATGAAGCCTTCGACGCCGAGTTCGCCGCACTCGAACAGGTCGAACACTGGGAAGCCGAAATCACGCGCCTGAGCGAAGAACAGAGCCAACTCAATGGCGCTATCGTGGCAGGCCGTGCTGAGCTCGAAGCCGAGATCGAGCAGATCGAGCGCGACGCCGCAGATATTCGCGCCCAACGCGATGCGCTGTACGAGCCGCTTGCTGAACCGCTTAAGAAGGAATACGAGCGAGCCGTGGCACGCGGGGGACTGTCCGTGATCGCACTTCACCCGAGCGGGCGAACCTCCGGTGGCGTGCAACTGTCGCCAATCGAAGTCAATTACATCAAGAACGCTGATCCGGATAACATCCACATCTCCGACGACTACCAGTGCATCGTCGTGCTTACCGACGTTTAAGCCCGCTAGGCGGAGACCTCTCGGTGGACTAATCGACGTGTTCGACCAACGTAAGCCGCGCCGGTTTGCGCCCTTCAGCAGGGCTCAGCTCCACGCCCGTGATCTCTCCGGAATCAATTAGCGAGTGCGCGAATTCGGCGAGCTCTCCGGCATCCGCGGGCGGGTTCGGCTCGCGTACCAAAGCTCCGGCAAGCAGCCCGCGGTAGTGTTTGGCCATGTGCGAGACGACGCTCCGCTTCTCGTTCTTGATTCGCGCCGCACCAACGACGACGTAGTCGGCATCCGACGGCGGGAACCACACCTGATATTCGGCCGACCGGCAGTCAACCACCAAACCGTTGTGTTGGGCACCAGTGCCGCGCAGTTCCTTCTTCCACGCCGTGCCCACTTTCCCAAGGTTCGGTAAGGCGGTGTTCATGGACAGCCGGTAATTCGGTATGAGATCGGACGGGCGGGTGTAGCCGAACACGGCGGAGAAGATGCGCACGACGTCGTCGGCGCGGGCGAGCTCGCTGGCACTTAGTTTGCCGAACTGGGCGGCGTCAAACAGTACGCCCGTATAGATCTCGTGTGCTGGCGCGCACGGCAACTCGTAAAAGTCGATCTGGGCTCGGACCTCGGGCTCGATGGACGGACCAACGCCAAGAACCTTCAGCGCCTGCGGGCTAGCCGATACCTGCTGCAGTTCGCCGATGATCTGCTCGCGTAACGGATTGTGCTCGGGTGCGGCAAGAGTATCGAGATCGAGCGCAGGGCCGTCTGGTGGGCTCGTCTTGCCAGCCGAAGGCGGAAGAAGAATAAGCATGTGTCCCATCCTAACGTCGAGTACAATAATCTTTCGCAGTTGGCTGGGCGGCCGCGTGCACGCACGAGGAACGTCCGGGCTCCACAGGGAAACGGTGGTGGGTAACGCCCACTCGGAGTGATCCGCAGGAAAGTGCAACAGAAAGCAAACCGCCCTCGCATCTGCCCTTGTGGCTGGATGTGAAGGTAAGGGTGAAAGGGTGAGGTAAGAGCTCACCGCGGGCTAGGTAACTAGGCCGGCACGGTAAACCCCACCGGGAGCAAGACCGAGCAGCGCGCTATGAGTGTCCCGCTCGCGCGCGGGTTGGTTGCTTGAACCCGCCGGTAACGACGGGTCTAGATAGATGGTCGCCACCGCCTTGGCGGTACAGAACCCGGCGTACAGGCTGACTGCCAGGGGCTCGCGTGATGCGAGCCCCTTTTCTGCCTCTGATCGCGTTAACTGGACAGGGTCTGGTGTGCAAACAGCGCCGAGCCGACGATTCCTGCCGAGTTGAGCAGATCAGCAGGTACGATTGGCGCATTCGTGGTGATGAGCGGTAAGAACTTTTTGTGCTTCTTCGAGATGCCGCCGCCAACGATGAACAGATCGGGGGAGAAGAGCATCTCGATATAGCTGAATATTTCCTGGAGCCGTCCCGCCCATTCTTCGTAGCTCAGGCCCTCGCGCTCGAACACGGCCGACGACGCGTACTTCTCAGCTTCCGTCCCGCTCGCCAACACGAGGTGACCGAGTTCCGTATTGGGCACCAGCACTCCGTTTGAGACGACGGCCGAACCAATCCCCGTACCGAGCGTGAGCATGATGATCGTACCGTGGTGCCCGTTCGCAGCCCCGTAATGCACTTCGGCGTAACCTGCGGCATCGGCGTCGTTCATGACAGCGACGGGGCGCTTGAGTTGGCGCGATATCACGCGCGCGGGGAACAAGCCCTCCCACTCTTTTGACAAGTTGGCCATGAACGGAATCGACCCGCGCACGATCGGCGCCGGAAAGGACACCCCCACGGGCAGCTCGCTCGGCAGCTCAAAATGATCGACGATGTCACGAATGATCTTAGCGATTGCCTTCGGCGAGGCGCCCTCGGGAGTGGGTACGCGGTAGCGCTCATCGAGAAACTGGCCGGTCTTTAGGTCAACCGGTGCGCCCTTGATCCCCGAACCACCAACGTCAACACCGATGGCAACTTTGCGATACTTCTTCTTCACTAGACCGCCCTTTCGCGGCGAAACTATGCCGTTTTAAGGAATGATAGGGCTCGTCTTACCCTCGGTGGGCAACGTTAAGATTTCTGCTCCGTCCTCGGTGACGACGAGCGTGTGCTCCCACTGGGCGGTACGGCCGCGATCTTTGGTCAGGACGGTCCAGTCGTCGTCCCACTGCCACCAATCAATCTCACCCAAGGTCAGCATTGGCTCGATTGTGAACACCATGCCCACTTCGATGAGATCACCATATCGGGGAGCGGCGTCGTAATGAGGAATGATCAATCCGGAGTGGAAGGCCTCGCCAACCCCGTGGCCCGTGAAATCTTCCACCACACCGTAGTCGAAACGCTTCGCATACGATTCGATCACCCGGCCGATGACGTTGATCGCCCGCCCAGGTTTGACGGCCTTGATCCCGCGCATCATGGCCTCGTAGGTGCGTTCACACAGGAGCTTCGATTCGTCATCAACCTCGCCCACGTAGAACATCGCATTCGTATCCCCGTGAACGCCGTCCTTGTATGCTGTGACGTCGAGGTTGACGATGTCACCTTCTTCGAGCGGGCGATCATCAGGAATGCCATGGCAAATGACCTCGTTGATCGAGGTGCAGATCGACTTCGGGAAACCCATGTAGCCGAGCGTCGACGGGTAGGCACCCTGGGAAACCATGTAATCATGCGCGATCTGATCGAGCTCATCGGTCGTGACGCCCGGCTTGATCGCGGCGCCCGCTAGCTGCATAGCATCAGCGGCAATCCGCCCGGCCGCCCGGATCTTCTCAATCGTCTCCGGCGACTTGATCTCCGAGGCCGTCACCACTTCCGGGCCGGAGTGAAACATGTATTCTGGCCGTTCAATATATGCGGGAACGGTGCGCATGGGCGAAACGACGCCCGGTTGAAGATTACCTAATGGTGCTCGATCTGCTTGCATGTCAATAAGCTTAGCAAGCTCAAGGTGGGTATGATCGAAGCATGGCATTCTGGTTCAACATGGTAACGGGGCAGGTAGTGGAGTCGGAGGAGCCGCCGTTCGCCGCCGCGGAGCGCATGGGGCCGTATCCCACACACGAGGATGCACACAACGCGTATCTCATTGCTGCACTGCGTAATGTGACTGCCGACATCGAAGATGAGGCCGCCACGGCCGCTGACGAAGACGATTTTGATCGCGACCAACGCGAATGGGAAGAGGCATGGGAATGAAACTCATACTTGTCCGCCACGGCCAGACTTACAACAACGCCGCTCATAGGATTGACACGGCCGCACCCGGCGCGGTTCTCACCGAGGAAGGGTGGACGCAGGCCAACGACGTCGTCGCCACACTTCTCACCCACGATCCACAAACCATCTGGGCGTCGAACCTCACCCGTACGCAGCAGACGGCCACCCCGCTCGCCACGCGACTCGGGCTTAACATCAACATCAATCCAGGCTTTCGGGAAATCCAGGCTGGAGATTTAGAAAACGGCGACACGGAACAGCACTACCGCGACTATTCGCGTACGATCTTCCGCTGGGTAGAAGGCGACATGGATCTGTCGATGCCCGGAGCGCCAGACGTGACCGGCACGTCCGTACTCGCACGTTTCGACGACGCCGTCCGCCAAGTCGAAGCCGAAGGGGACCAGAGCGCAGTCGTGTTCGCTCATGGAGCGGTCATCGCCTTCTGGGTGGGCATGCGCGGGGGAGGGGCACTACCGGACGAATTCGTGCCGCTCGTCAACACCGGGGTAGTGGTACTAAGCGGCACGCTCGATTCCGGCTATCGCCTCGAATCGTGGATGGATAACGTGATGTAAACGGCGGTTAGCCGCGCATCGCGCGCCGATCCGGGCGCACGTTAAACGGATCGATGCCCTTCGGGATCGGCAGAGAGTTAGTCGGGATTGCCTTCATTCGCGCCGAGACTGCGGCGACCTCGTCGTGACTCATCACCTTCGGCAGCCGCTTGATGTGCTTTTCCAGCTTGTCAATCGGCACCTGACCGTCGTCGTGCCCCACTTTCACCACTTGGACGGGCGCCGACGGCGCCACGCGCTTAATCGCCTTGCGCTCGTCGTTCAGCAGGCGATTAACCCGATTCGCCGGGCCTTCCGCAATGAGAACAATGCCCGGCCGGCCAATCGCACGGTAAACCATATCTTGCGTACGCGCGTTAAAACGCACCGGCTCCTGCTCGATCACCCAGCCACGCTTAATATTCCCGAGCACGGCACCAACCGCGCCAGGCACGCCGTCGATCTGAGCGTAGGACGCCCTCTTGACAAGTTGCACAAGAACCAGAAGCGCAAGCGTGATACCCATGAAGATTCCCATGAGAATCCAGATGATCCACTGGCGGGTTGTCACAGCGCCAATAACACCGATGACAACACCGAGGAGAAAACCACCCAGAATACCCCAAGGCGCCCACGGGTACGTCTTCTTCGAGACCCGGTACGCATCCCCGAGGTAGCTCCACCAGCGCTTCTTCTTAGGTTTGTTCTTTGCCATTGCACTTCCTTGATTTGGCCAACTGCTTAGAGTGTAGTAGATGAGCCGCGAGTGCTCAAAGCATACGGCGGCGTCGGCTCATCGGGCGGAATGGGCGCGTTCGTCGCGGCGCCCCGTCGTCGCAGCGACGAGCGTGAGAGCCAGCCCGCAGGCGGCCGCGGCGAGGAATCCGTAGTCCGTGTTCGTCTCGAGGAGCCGCCCGATCAGCGCGCTTGCCGCCGCGGTTCCGAGCACGTTCGAGGACACGATGACGGTGTTTGCGACGCCGTCGCCCCCACGCGGCGCCCACATTCCCGCCAGCGTAAAGATCGCCACGCCCGTCGGACCAATGAATAGACCCGCGAGGAACACCAATGGGGAGAGCGTGAGCCCCGACGTCGCGAGCGTACACGCCGCTGCACCCACGGCCATGCCAATTCCGCCGACGAAGATGCGCGAGACGAAGGTGAACCGAGCTGGGAGCCCGACGGCGATGAGCGCGGTGATCGCGGCGCTCAGGCCCAGCGATGCGTAGATGAGGCCGCCCATCCCGGGCATACCGTTTGCTTGGGCGAAAGCGGTGACACTGGTCTGCATCGCCCCGAAAAACATGCCCAAGAAAGCCATCGCCAAGAGTGGCGTGCGCACTCGCCGAACAATATGTGCGAATGATGGGCGCTGTGAATCCTTGAGCTGCGGCCCGGGTGAATGGCGTGAGAGCGCGAACGGAAACACGCAAGTGAGTACCAGTACGGCTGCCAAGAGCATTGGCGCGCTTGCCGACAGCGAGGCGGCAATGATGCCGACTGCGGCTGGACCGAGCACGAAAACCATTTCGTCGTTGACCGTCTCCCACGACATCGCGGCCGGCATCTGCTTACGCGAGGCGATGGAATACCAGCGAACGCGAGCCAGCGGACCAATCGGAGACGTGGTAATACCGATCGCTGCCGCGTTTGCCACAAGTGCTATTGGAGACGGGTCGCCTGCCGCTAACACCACGATCAGGATCAAGAACGCAATATTGAAAGGTGCAATAGCAAGCAAGGGTAGACGCTGACCATAGGTGTCGGTCAACCGGCCAATGACGACGTTCCCAATACCGTTCGCAATCGCATAGGCGGCCGAACAGTAAGCCGCGTTTGCCACCGATCCGGTCTCGCTCGCCACGAGCGTGAGGATGCCAATCGTTCCCATGCCCGTTGGTAGCCGCCCGAAAAATGAAATTAGCAAATAGGGAATCCCCACCAGTTTGGGTAATTCTTTATAGCCGCTCAATGCGCCCATGTTCATCCTTTACTTCTTTAATAACCAGCGCCTATTATCATCCAAAGCGGTCCAGATAGCGATTCACAAAGTTGTGGAAAAGATAATCATTACGCCAGTGACTATGTTGTGATTGGTCTATGGGCAGAGCATGGATGGCATGGACGGCATTGAGCGCGTTCATCATCGGATTCGGCATCGCCATTTTACAGCCTGCTGCCACGCCCGCCGAAGACTGGGAATCCTTTGTAATTGAACGGATAACAGCTCGCAACCAGGCAATCATTGACTCCGACTGGCCCGGGCTCGCACGTCTGACCGTTCCCGATTCTCCAGCGCGGAAAGCCGACGAAGAACTATGGGCATGGCTGGAACACAATGACGTGGAGTCCATCACCACCGAAGTTTTATCGGTAGAAGTTCTCCATGTGCAAGGCCCCGAGCTACAGGTGGTGACCCGGCAACTGGGTGCTCGTGTGCGAGGACATCCGGAGATGAACGAAGCAGAGTCGATCTGTGGAAGGTGGCGCTTCGACGAGGGCGCACTAGCCGAGATCCGCCCCTGCCCGATCAGTACGGCAGTCGGAGAACGCTAGCAGCTGTCACTGGCAGTTCCGGGGGTACCTGTTGCGTTCCCGGGGTAGACAAATCGCCGGATTCGGTACCCCGGGAAGCGAACGTGTACCCCGGGAACGGTGGGAACTGCGCCTGCACATAGAACTGCGCCTGCGCATGCCTCCCAACATGCCGGTGGGGCCTGGCGTTCGCTAGGCCCCACCGGGTTTTAGTTCAGACGCCTACCGGACGTCTACCAGATGCCTCCAGATTAGAGGACGTCTGGGAAGTCGCCTTCCTCGATGCGGGTCTTCACATCGAAGAGGTAACGCGAAGCATCCGCGCCGTCGACAATCCGGTGATCGTAAGAGATCGACAGGATGCACTTGTTGCGAATTGCGATCACATCGTTGCCGTCCTGATCCTTGACCACACCCGGTGCCTTGTAGATCATGCCCGTGCCAAGAATGGCAACATTCGGCTGGTTGATGATCGGCGTATCCGCGATAGCTCCCGCGGAACCGGTGTTCGTGATCGTGAACGTGGAACCGGACAGCTCGTCAGGCTTGATCTTGCCATCGCGCGTGCGCGACGCGAGATCAGCGATCGCCTTCGAAATACCTGCGATGTTGAGATCGCCAGCATTCTTGACCACCGGTACGAACAGGCCGCGATCGGTGTCAACAGCAATACCGATGTTCTCCACATCGTGGTAGACGATCTCGTTACCCTCCACCGAGGAATTCAGCAGCGGGTGTGCCTTCAGAGCTTCGGTTGCAGCCTGCACGAAGAACGGCAGGAACGTGAGCTTGACGCCCTCGCGTGCAAGGAAGCCATCCTTCGCACGAGCACGCAGGTTCCAGATTCGGGTGACGTCCACTTCCATGAACGTGGTCAGCTGAGCCGAGGTTTCGAGCGACTCGACCATGTGCTTAGCGATTGCCCTGCGCACGCCCGTCATCTTCTTACGAGTACCGCGCAGCGAGGCGGCTTCCTTGGCCTTTTCAGCGATCTTCGCCTTGGCACCAGCCTGTGGCGCGGCAGGAGCTGCAGGTGCAGCAGGAGCAGCGGGAGCGGCCGGTGCTGCGGCAGCTTCGGCCGCCTTCTTCGCAGCCTCAGCAGCAGCTTCGACGTCCTGGCGGCGGATACGGCCACCGACGCCGGTGCCTTCCACCGTGGACAGGTCGACGCCGAGATCCTTCGCCAGCTTGCGCACGATCGGCGTCACGTAGGCAGACTTGCCATCTTCAGGTGCTGCCGACTTTGCCGGTGCCGGAGGCGCCGGGGGAGCAGCCGGAGCAGCAGGTGCGGCCGGTTCAGCCGGAGCTGCAGGTGCAGCCGGGGCCGGTTCGGGCTCAGCCTTCGGTTCTTCAGCGGCAGGCGCGGCAGGTGCCGGAGCTTCGCCACCAATGATGGCAAGCACAGTGCCGACGGCAACGGTCTCGTCTTCACCGACCTTGATTTCGCTCAGAATACCGGATGCGGGAGCTGGAACCTCGGTATCAACCTTGTCGGTGGACACTTCGAGGATCGGCTCGTCTTCCTCGACCTCGTCGCCAACTTCCTTCAGCCACGTGGTCACCGTACCCTCGTCAACGGATTCGCCGAGAGCAGGCATCTTCACTTCGACACCGCCCTGCCCAGAACTGGTTGAATCCGACGCCGGGGCACGCTCTGGCTCCGCGCTTTCAGCGGGCGCTTCTTCCTGAGCAGGTTCAGCCGCAGGAGCAGCCTGTGCTGCGCCCGAGCCGTCGCCAATGTAACCGAGAACGGTGCCGACCGCCACGGTCTCATCTTCGCCAACCTCGATCGATTCGAGAATGCCAGCGGCAGGGGCTGGAACTTCCGTGTCGACCTTATCGGTGGACACTTCGAGTATGGGCTCGTCGGCTTCGACCTCGTCGCCAACTTCCTTCAGCCATGTGGTGACCGTGCCCTCATCGACGGACTCGCCCAGTGCGGGCATCTTAATAGGTTCAGACATGTTTAATTCTCCTTCGGTCAGTTGTGCATTGGCTTGCCTGCGAGAGCGAGGATCGCTTCGCCAACGGCTTCGTTCTGGGTTGGGTGAGCATGCACGAGGCCTTCGAAGTCCTCAGGCATTGCCTCCCATGCAGTCATCAGCATACCTTCACCAACCTGTTCGCCCATGCGGGCGCCGATGGCGTGGAAGCCGACGATCGGGCCGTCCTTCTCGCGGACGATCTTGACGAAGCCCTGAGCTCCGAGCATCTGCGACTTGCCGTTGCCAGCCAGGTTGAACATGGCGGTTTCAACGTTTTCCTTACCGAACTTCGCTTCGGCCTTCTCCTGGGACAGGCCAACCGAGGCGATCTCCGGGTTCGAGAAGGTTACCTTCGGGATCAGATCCTCGTTGATGACCTTCGGGTTCAGTCCGGCAATTTCTTCTGCCACGAACTCGCCCTGGAGGTAGCCGCGGTGTGCGAGCTGGACTCCCGGCACGATGTCACCGACCGCGTAAATGTTGCCGACGCCCGTGTGCAGGCGCTCGTTGGTGATCACGAAGCCGCGATCAATCTTGATGCCCTGCTCTTCGAAACCGAGGTTCGCTGTGGCAGCGCCGCGGCCAATGGCGATCAGGAGCACATCGGCGTCGTACTGCTTGCCATCCTGGGTGAACACGTGCACGCCGGAATCGTCTTCCTCAACGCGATCAAACATCGTGTTCGTCTTGAACGTGATCTTCCGACGGCGGAACTGACGCTCGAGCATCTTCGAGACTTCCTTGTCCTCATTCGGGACAAGGTTGGGAAGACCTTCGATGATCGTCACGTTAGCGCCAAGCGAGTTCCACACGGAGGCGAACTCACAGCCAATCACGCCGCCACCGAGCACGATCACCGAATTGGGCACCCAGTCCATCTTCAGTGCCTGTTCGGAGGTGATCACGCGGTTGGTGATGGTCTGGCCGATTGTCTTCGAGTACGAACCGGTGGCCAGGACGACGTTCTTGCCCTTGACCCGCTGGCCGTTAACTTCAACCGTGTCTTGGCTGACGAGGCGGCCATAGCCGTTAATGACCTCGATCTTGCGCGATGCGATGAGGCCCGTGAGCCCCTTGTGCATCTGGTTAACAACGCCGTCCTTGTACTTGTTGAGTGCGCCCATGTCGACGCCTTCGAAGGTGCCCAAAATGCCGATCGACTTCGACTCGCGCATTTCGTCAGCAACTTCGGCCGCGTGAAGGAGCGCCTTGGTGGGGATACAGCCGCGGTGCAAACACGTGCCGCCGAGCTTATCGCCTTCAATGAGCGCTACCTTCATTCCCAATTGTGCCGCGCGCAAAGCCGTAGCGTAACCGCCGGAGCCCGCGCCAAGAACGACTACATCGTATTCTTGTGAATCAGTCACTTACCTCTCCCTCGAGATTAATGGTGTGCTGGATAGACCAACCTGTATCGCCCTTAAGTATTCCACTTTGTGATCCAAAATTCTTGTATATCCATGAAGTTACCCACGGGCTGAACTTCGCACAGCGGCCAGTTAGACTCGTTCAATGGCACTATTTTCTCGCAGGCGTTCGAGCTCGAATAGCGACGGCGGTATTTTCGGCAAGCGTCGTAAGCGCGCTGAAACGACAGCGCATTTAGAAAACTTTGTTGCGACGCGCTCGGGCGTGTCGGCATATTTCGAGGCGGAAACTCCACGCGACCCTTCTGCGATCGTGCTTGTTGCTGTTGATGGCGAGTGGACGAGACGTAAAGTCCCCAGCTTCTCGGCGGCTAAAGAGCTGGCCGAAAAACTGGGGATTTCACTTTTTGACGTTGCTGCGACTGGCTATCCGCGTGCCATGCGGGAATGGTCGATGAAGAATCCCGGCACACAGGCACGCTAGGCGTTCGCCGTTGCTAACGCTTAGGCGTCGCGTTCAATGGCGGCGAGCATCGTGCGAAGCATGACGCCGGTTGCGCCCTTGGGTGTGGCACCGCGCGGAGCCGTACGATTGAACGACGGGCCTGCGATGTCAAGGTGTGCCCACTTTGGTGCGTCCACGAACTCTTTCAAGAACAGGCCGGCTGTGAGCATGCCACCGAAGCGGCTGCCACCGGAGTTCTTCATGTCGGCGATGTTCGAATCGAGCGTGTCGCGAAGGTGTGCCGGAAGGGGCATGTGCCAAGCATCTTCTCCCACGGTTCCGGCAACCTCGGCGATGGTGGCGGCATACTCGTCGCTTCCCATGACGCCGGTGTAGCGTTCGCCGAGGGCAACCATTTGCGCGCCCGTCAACGTGGCGATATCGATGATCTTGTCGGCTTTCTCCTCGCTGGCCATAATGAGTCCGTCTGCGAGCACGAGTCGGCCTTCGGCGTCCGTGTTGTCGATTTCGACGGACTTGCCGTTGCGGTAGACGATGACGTCGTCGGGATGGCCAGCGGTACCTGAGACCATGTTTTCTGCCAGGCACATCCAGGCCACAACGTGGCGCTTCACCCCAAGGCGTGCGGCAGCGATGATCGTGTTGAGAACCGTGGCAGCACCGGCCATGTCGGTCTTCATTTCCGTCATTGCGTTCGACGGCTTAAGCGAGTATCCGCCGGTATCGAAGGTGATGCCCTTACCAACGAGCGCGGTGGTTGACCCTTGCGCACCTTCAGGTTTCCACTCGATACGAACTAGGCGCGGGGGATTGGCTGAACCGCGGCCAACCTGGAGGAGACCGACTAGGCCAAGTTCTTCCAATTCGTCTTCCCGGTAGACCTTGACGTCCAGACCTGCCGCTCCGGCTTCATCTTCTGCGATCTGCGCCAGCGTTTCAGGTACGAGCTCACTGGGGGACAGGTTAACGAGATCACGCACGCGATTGATCTGCTCGGCGAGCACCTGGCCGCGCGTCACGGCGGCGTCGTCATCCACTGACACGACGAGCTTGCCAAGCGGAGCCTTCTTTGGCTGCTTGTATTCGTCGAACACGTAGCCGCCAGTCAGCGCACCTTCCACGGCGGCTGCGACGTCGGATACGGCTGAGGCGACGACGAGCTCGTCCACTCCAGCTGCGGCGCGTACCAGCTCGCCGAAAGCTTCGCGTTCGGAGTCCGGATCGACGACGACGAACACCAACTTCGCCGTATCTGCCGGGTTCACTAGGCGCACGACACCCGAGGCATCCAGCGTGGCGAGCGCTGTTTCGATCGCCGAGACGAAGTCCTTGTCAGTGATCAGCGTGTTTAATGTAAAAGACTCGCCCTTCTTTGCCGCGACAACGGCGAGATTGCGAGCGAGATCTTGCGAAAATTCTTTGGTTTCAATTTGGGTCATGCGTACAGTATAGATCTGGTACCGCCTCCGGGGCGATTTTCCGATTTCGCTTGTAGACGGACACGAAAATATAATCGGCATGTCATGATGGTAGTAGCCGCACGCAAAGGAGATAACGAGCACGTGAGTGAACAACTGAACGACACGCGCACCCGCGCCCGTGGCTGGCCAGTGGTTATCATCGCGGCGCTATGCGTTGGGGCGGCTGTTTTCGTGTGGCGTGCCGTGGTCGCGGTGACCGAAGCCGTGGTGGCCGGGAACTACCTAGTCGCTGTGACCACGATCGTTGCTGCACTGACGTGGTTGGCCGGCTGCGTCGGCGTCGTACACAACGGCAAGCGAATGCGACGCCTGGCCGCGATCGCATGGCTAATCAATCTCTTGGGCGCGGGCGCTGGCCTTATCTGGCCGGAGTATTTCGCCCGGGTGAGCCCCTGGTTTGAAGCTGGATCAACCTACTACTATCTGCCAACGCTCGGTGTGGTCGTTGCACTAGCGTGGCTGGCGTGGTCTCGGCCCGCAGCCCTTGCCGCACGCCAATAACGTAACGCCGCCTTACTTTCCCTTTTTCTTAGCGCGCCGTGCTTTGCGGGCGGCTTTCAAGTCGGCAGGTGAACCGCCGTCGGGATATTCGCCGCGTGCCACTTGCGGGCTAGGCAAACGCCAGCGGCGCAGGTAAAAAGCGCGGCCAACCATCTGAAGCATGAGTCCGCGCGGCACGTTATCAAACCGGTATTCCACAAGTAGTTTGGCACGGTAGCCGGTCATGAACGCGACGATCGTCATGAGCAGGAACACGCCGTACATCGTCCACACGATCGGAATGATCACATCAGGCCACTTAGGTTGGAGAAACATGAGCGGCAGGATCATGAGCGCGACGGGCATAAAGAACGCGGATAGCGGCCCGGAGGCGTCCACGAAGTCGCGGGCGAAACGCCGTTCGGGGCCGCGATGCTGGATGGGCATATTGCGTTCGTCGCCGGTGCGCATCGCTTCTTGTTGTTTGCGATAAATCTCGTTCGATTTGGCTCGGCTTTCAGCTTTGCGGGCGCGCCGTTCTTCACGTGTTAACGATTTCGTGTCGGAGACAAGGGGACGACGCCGCGCAGCTTCCACGTCTTTACGGCGTGGCGTTGGCGCACCCTTTGCTGGCGTGTAGCCTTTGGGCAGCGCCTTCTTCTTGGGTGCGAGGTCGCGGTTTTCTTCCTTATTCTTCTTAGGTCCGAACACAGTTATCCTTCAGCTTTGCGGTTATCCGCCCTTAGTGTAATTGTTACCTGCCACATTCACGTGGTCATTTCGGGTTAACCCCGCCACCCGGCGTAGGCTATGGTCATGGGATATCAAGATGTTATTGCGTCAGTTGACGAACGTATGGAGCAGGCAACCGCGGACCTCATTGATCTGGTTGCGATTCCTTCCGTGTCCGCCGATTCTTTCGATCAGCGTCACATGGTGGAATCCGCCCGGTGGATCGCCGAGCGTGCCAACAAGCTCGGGTTAGACACGCGCGTCATCGAGTTGGAAGCAAACGGTAAGAAGGGCCGCCCAGCTATTTTGGCGACCCGCCCGGCCGCACCCGGCAAGCCGACTGTCATGTTGTATGCACACCACGACGTGCAACCTCCAGGCGATCGTGACCTGTGGGATTCCGAACCTTTCGTGGCTGTTGAGCGTGATGGACGCCTGTACGGGCGCGGCACCGGCGACGACAAGGCCGGCGTGATCGCCCACCTGACAGCCATCGAAGCGGCGCGCCCCGGCGTCGGCATCGTCCTGTTTATCGAAGGTGAAGAAGAGATAGGCTCGCCCACCTTCGTCGACTTCCTCGAAAAGTACAAGGACGATTTGGCAGCGGACGTCATCGTCGTCGCCGATTCGAGTAACTGGAAAGTGGGAATCCCTGCGCTGACGACGTCGTTGCGCGGCGTTACTCAAGTGACAGTCACGGTTAGTGCGCTCGATCACGCACTGCACTCGGGTATGTATGGCGGACCGGTGCTTGATTCGGTCACGCTGGCCTCGCGCCTGATTGCCACCTTGCACGATGAGGCCGGAAACGTCGCGATCGAAGGTCTGGTGTCGAAAGATGAGACCGACGTCGACTATCCGGAAGAGGAGTTCCGTGCGGATGCCGGCGTGCTCGAGGGCGTACAACTTGCCGGTGAGGGATCGCTGACGTCACGGATGTGGACCAAACCCGCGATTTCTGTGACCGCGATGGACGTGACACCAGTGGATCTCGTGTCGAACACTCTCATCCCGTCTACACGTTTTGTGCTCTCGCTGCGCGTTGCTCCCGGTCAGGACGTGTCCGAAGCCGCCGATGCTCTCGTGGCACACCTCAAGGCCAACGCTCCATTCGGCGCTCACGTCGACGTGACGATCGACGAGCGCGGCCCGTCCTTCGAAGCTGGCGAGCGTACGGACACGTTTAAGCTCATGCAATGGGCACTGAGTGAAGCCTGGGGCACCGATTCGGTGGAGATTGGCGTGGGCGGGTCAATCCCATTCATTTCTGATCTTTCGAAGGTGTTCCCGAAGGCGCAGATTCTGGTGACCGGCGTGGAAGACCCGGACACCCGCGCACACTCTGAGAACGAATCCCTGCACCTTGGCGACTGGCGGCATGCCATTGTTGCCGAAGCGCTTTTGCTGACGAGGCTCGGAGAATAACACTGAAAGTCGCACTCATCTGTTCGGCTTTGCCGGGCATGGGGCCACGCGCTGTTGCCACACGGGCGATGAGCGCGTGGCTATCCGTGCGCGATGACGACGTCGAATGCCTGCTCACGTCCGAGGGCCAGACGGTTGCGCACGTGGGCACTGGTCTTGACGACGTCGTGGCCGCACGGCATCCACACGCGCAACCGAACTATATCGACACCGCGCCGCGCCGCGTGCACTGGACGTGGCCCGGCGCCGCGTTCATCGATCTGGCAGACGCGGTGAGCTGGGCGGGGGAGGGCTCGCCGATTGGATCCACCGCCTTTCTTGGTGGCGATATTCTTGCGCTCAAAGAAGCGGGCTCGACCGCGGTGCACGTGCACGTGCCGAGGCTCATGACCCATTCAGATCTGGGGCTTGGATTCCTTGGCAAGCTCGCCGGAGTAGAACTCGATGTCCTCGCAGAGCCCTTCGACCTGAGCGACATCGTTGCCAGGGCACGTCGCACGCTTGGCGACCTGCGGCTGACTGCCACCTATAGTGGCGACCTGCCGCTGACCGGAGTGGGCGGCATGGCTAGGGCGTGGCATGATGCCGGCGCAGATGGTGCTGCGGCCCAAAACTTTGAGCGGCGCGCGGGAGAATGGGTGGTCGAACTGACCCGAGCAGCGCAACGGGCTGGGCGTACGTCGCTCCTCAACGGGCCAACTATCAATCCGCGAGCCGGGTGGGCCGGCGTGGGCGGCGGTTTAGGAATGTTGCTTGATCTCATGGGCGGGCAACTACGCACGATCGGTGAGCATCTGGTGTCCGTGCCCAGTGACGTTGATCTTGTGGTGTACGTGTGCGGGGCAGTCGGCGTCGATTTACCCACCGGATTGCACGCCGCAGCTACCCAAGCACAGGATATCGGCGTGCCAGTGGTACTTCTCACTGACAGTTCGGGTTTGCGTAAAGGTGAACTGCCGCGGCTCGGTTTGCACGGTAGTTACGAGCTGCGCCCCGAGCGCGCCTTTGCTGGCGATAGCGACGATTTGGCAGCCATATCAACGATCCCGCCGCTTCTCGACGACGCCGTGGCACGGATAGCCCGCACGTGGGGCTGGGATTTTTAACCCCGTAGCGCCAGCGATCGTTACCCGATAGAGTGCAGGGGTGCGCCTAAAGCTTAAGCTCGCGGCGCGGGTCTAGAGACGCCAGCCAGCAAACGGGTACTCTAAGACCAGTAACTTATTTGGAGGTAACTATGAGCGAAACGGTCGACACCCAGACTCACGGCGTGACCCTCACACAGGTCGCTGCGAATAAGGTCAAGTCTCTTCTCGACCAGGAAGGCCGTGACGACCTGCGTCTACGCATTGCCGTCCAGCCCGGTGGCTGCTCCGGCCTGATGTACCAGCTTTATTTCGATGAGCGCTTCTTCGATGACGACCTGGTTCGCGACTTCGACGGTGTCGAAGTGTTGGTGGACGCGAAGTCGGCACCCTATTTGGACGGTGCCACGATCGACTTTGCTGATTCGATTGAACGTCAGGGATTCACGATCGATAACCCGCAGGCTGTCGGTACCTGCGCGTGTGGTGACTCGTTCCACTGATACGTTTTTGGTATTCCCCACCTTTGGGTGGGGAATATTCTTGTGAGGAGAATAGATGCGAAAACTTGCCATGGTTGCGGCGCTGGCATTACTTTTGAGCGGCTGTTCGGGAAGCGATGATCCTTCTCCGAGCGCAGACCCGAGTGAGACTGCGAGCCCTATCGAATATGGCACGGACATGCCCACGTTAGACACGTCCGGTGAGCACCCCAAGCTTGCATTCCCGGGGCCAAATCCCGTTGAGGGCCTCAAGGTTGAGGTCGTGGAAGAAGGCACGGGCCGGATCGTCGAGGCTGGCGACGTCGTCGTTGCTCACTATGTGGGGCAGGTGTGGGGATCGTCGGATCCTTTCGATTCGTCTTTCGAACGCGGTGAGCCGAGCTCGTTTTCGTTGCAGCAAGTGATTCGTGGCTGGACGGAAGGTCTGAGCGGACTACCCGTGGGATCGAAAGTGATCGTCTCAATTCCGCCCGAGTACGGTTATGGTCCGACCGGCCAGCCGAATGCGGGAATTGGTGGTACGGATACGATCGCGTTTTACGTTGAGTTGCACTCAGCACTCGGTATTAACGACGCCGGCCACGTCGACGCCGAGATGAAGGTTGACCTGGCAGAACTACCAGTGGAGATCACAGGTGAGCTCGGCAAGCCCGTCACTGTCAAGGTGAAAGATGGCGTGAAGGCTCCCGAAGGCGAACCCCAGGTCACCGTCATTGCAGAAGGTAAGGGTGAACCCGTAGGGGAAGCTGGAACAATCATGTACCAGCAGTACGCGATGTCGTCGTGGGACAACTCGGTATCCGAGGTCACCTATGGCCAGTTCGGCCCGCAAAAAGTGCTCATCGGTAACGGGAGCGTCTTCGACAAGTTTTCCGGGATTCCCGTGGGCTCACGCGTTTTGCTCCAAGTGCCGGCATCGGACGGTGGCGAGAATTCAACCACGGCTCCGGCTTTCGCTGCAGTGGTTGACATCATCGACCAGATGCCAAGCCCCAATCCTCCCGGTGACCAGGGCAAGCAGGCAGACGAAGCGAAATAATTAGCACGGCCTAGCAGCTGTGTGAATGCACGAGGGCGTGGGCGCAAACTTGCGCCCTCGTCTCGCGCTTGGAACTGCGAGCCTGAGTTCACTGTTTTGTATCGAACTCGGTACTATGGAACGAGATCTTAGATATGGAGAAAACTTATGGGATCCGAAGTCAACGATAAGGACGGCAAGCCGTTCGAAGTTCTCGTCTACTCCGATAATCGCACTACTCGGCAGGATGTCATGTTCGCGGTAGGGCGCCGCGTTGAGCGGGGACTTCCGCAGATCAATTGGACTGAGGCCGCCACGTGGGAAGGCGCTTACCTGCTCGTGGAAGAGAACCATTTTGATTTGCTCATCCTCGATGGTGAGGCTGCCAAACTCGGCGGTATCGGGTTGGGCAAGATGGTTCGTGACGAGCTTGTTCCAGACATGCCCTACGTGATCCTCATTGGGCGCCCTCAAGATGAATGGCTCGCCCGCGTAGCAAAGCCGAACGCGATCGTGGAGCACCCGGTTGATCCGCGTACGTTGCATGCCGCGGTTGCTGAGATTTTGAGGGAGAAGGTCGCTGCTTAATGTACACATGGCCAGAGATTACGACCAAGGTCATTAACCGTGTTGATCTGAGCTCCGAAGAGACTGCGTGGGCGATGGATCGCGTGATGAGTGGGCAGACGTCGTCGGTGTCGCTTGCCGGTTTTCTGACCGCGCTTGCAACAAAAGGGGAGACGACGGACGAACTGCTCGGCCTCGCTGACTCCATGCAGGCACATGCTGCGCCCGTCAATCTTGATACGGATTCTCTTGACATCGTGGGCACGGGAGGCGACCGGCTTCGCACAGTCAACATTTCCACGACGGCCTCGCTCATCATTGCCGCATCGGGGATCAAGGTGGTCAAGCACGGCAATCGCGCATCCTCGTCGAAGTCTGGTTCTGCTGACTGCTTGGAAGCTCTTGGGATCCGACTCGACCTGCCGGTGCACGCGGTGGAAAAGATTTTCGACGAGCTGGGCATCACGTTCCTGTTTGCAAACCTGTTCCATCCGTCGATGAAATATGCGGCGACCGCACGCCGAGAACTTGGCGTAGGAACTGCGTTCAACGTGCTCGGACCGTTGACTAATCCGGCTAAACCAGAAGCGGGAGCTATCGGCGTGTCAAACAAGCACCACGCTCCGCTCGTGGCCGGAGTGTTGGCAAGGCGCAATAATCGCGCGCTCGTCTTCCGCGGTACGAATGGTCTAGATGAACTATCCACTGTGTGTATGAACGAGGTGTGGGAAGTTCGCGATGGTGAGATCACCTACCACGAGTTGGACGCGACCTCCGATCTTGGCCTGGAAAAAGCCGATATTGAGGATCTGCGAGGCCAGGATGCCACGTATAATGCGGGCGTTGCTCGGCGGGTATTGGATGGCGAAAAAGGGCCCGTGCGAGATTCAGTCAATCTCAACGCGGCCGGAGCTATCGTTGCAGATGGCCGCCTCGAAGGTGTACGCCCGGACGATGGTACGTTCGTGGAGCGGATGCGCAACGGGCTGGCAATCGCGGAAGCGACGATCGACTCCGGAAAAGCATCCGATCTGCTGACGAACTGGATCGAACTGTCGAAAAAGTTTTAGACCCTCAGAATAACCCTGGGATGTTGGGATAGACCGGGCGATGCGGCGTTGGCCGCTCGCCCGGTCTAGACTATTCAGCTCCTACTCGGCCTTTGGCCTCATTAGTCGAGTCCGATGTCGAAAGCAGCCTCGAGGTCTGCGCGGGAAAACTCCTGGAAGGCCAGATAGGTCTGCAGTTCTTTCACTCCCGGAACCTTCGCGATCTGGTCGGGGATCACCGTTGCCAGATCCTCGTGTTGGGGAACCGCCACGATGGCGATCAAATCGACGTCGCCAGTAACGGAATAGACTCGCTTAACACTCTTGATGCTGGCTACGGCGTCGGCAACTTCGGGAATGTGATCGACCTCGGCGTCGATCATGACGATTGCAGTAATCATGAATGCTCCTTGCTCGCTAATACAACAATTCTAATGCGCGTGCCACCATTATTCAGATTATTCACGCATGCCGGTGTGGTTGGCCGATCTGTTTGGCAGCTTGAGCGAAAAGGCTCCTGCCCGGCTCCACGCCAATAAATCCGGCGCGGTTGCGTGGAGCAACTGGACGTCGTCGCGAAATAGCCACTGCGCTAGGATCCGTACCTCGTCGTGAGAAACGTGCTGGCTCGCAAATTCCGGTTCGGTAGCTGGCGGATATCCAGAATCAAGGAATCGTGCCACGGCAGGGACCTCCTCGATCGTGCTCGCACTCATCGTGGTACGCAAAGCCCCGTAGTCAATCACGGCCACATCCCAGCCCGTGCTTCCGGGAGCTGCATCGTTTGCAGGAGCTGCGGCGATAATACGTTCGTTGCCAACCAACGAGCGAAACTCTTCATAGTTTTTAGCGCCTGCTACGAGGCTGTAGAGCCGATCTCGTTCACCAGCCGCCTGCTCGTAGCGCCGCTGGGAGCTCAGGTTGCGAATTTTAGCCAGTGAAGCGTTCACGCTGTCACGTACCTGCCCGCCCAACGCCAGTTCGACGGCGGACACCTGCTCTACTTGCCGGATTCCCGACAAGCATGGCGCCGAACATTTACCAAGCTCGGCAAGATGGCACGCGCCGCGGCCATCAGGAGCCAGTGGAATGACCTGCGTGCACTCACGAATCCCGCTGACCGACTCGAGGAGCTCAATGGCGTTACGCGCCTGACGTTCCGAAGTAAACGGTCCAAGAGCGCTACCCATCTGGGGTCGAGTGATTTTCCGGCACACTTTCAAACGCGGATGGGCTTCGTCTGTGAGCGCGATCCACGGACGGCTCAGGGTTCGCCGCGAGCGGCGATTATACGGCGGATCAAGTTCGTCAATAAGGCGAACTTCGAGCACGTTGGCCTCGAGCACAGTATTGGTGGCCTGAGCGTCAACTGACACCGCAAGATCCACCATTTCAGCCATACGCTTACGCTTTTCAGCTGCGGTGAAATATTGGCGCACCCGCTTATACACGTTGACTGACGTGCCAACATAGAGCACTTCGCCGCCCGGCCCGATAAACCTGTAGACGCCTGGTCCGCGCGGCAAACCATCGGCGAGCACGGCCTTGGCACGGCGGTGCTGCGGAACGGGATCTGCAGCAGTGAGCAGATCATCAAGATGAGTGACCCCAATACCGCCCAGCCGAGCGAGGATGGCGTGCAGCACGTCAACGGTTGCGCGCGCATCATCGAGTGCCCGATGGGTTGGTTCCACGCTGGCTCCGCATATCCGGGCGAGCGTTGCCAGCTTATAGTTCGGTGCTTCGTCCCGTGTAAAAGTCTTGCGAGCCAGCTTGAGTGTGTCCACAACCCTGCGTTTTGGTAGGTCAATGCCCAAGCCAGCGCACGCTCCACGCAGGTGGCCCATATCGAAACGAGCGTTGTGGGCAACGAGCACCACGTCGGGGTCATCGCCCAGAAACTCTAAAAACTCGCCCATCGCCTGCGAGATATCCGGAGCCAGAGCAACCATTGCGTTTGTTATTCCGGTCAGCAACGTAATGTGCGGTTCGATCACTACCCCCCCCCCCCCCCCCCCGGGTTAACGAGCGTGGTAAACTCGTCAAAAACTTCCCCTCCGCGTACTTTCACCGCACCAAATTCGGTGATCGCGTTCAACCCCGGTGGGCCGCCCGTCGTCTCTAAATCAAGCACGAGGAACGTAACATCGAAAAGATTCGGACCCAGTGAATCCAACGCCAGTTGCTCTTCTTGTGGCGCAGCAGTGCCCTCTCGATGCGGGCGAGAGGGAGTGAGGTCTAGGCGTGCACCTGGGCGCTGGCCATTGCGGTGTCTCATGCCCATAGGCTAACGAGTGCCCTCCGACAATTAGACGCGCGTGCCGTCGTCGTCAGGATTGTGCGCCCAGGGAGCGCTCACGAAAACTCCGCCGGCCGCTGAACCAAAGCCGATGAGTCCCAGCACGATCCACCACGATTGATCCAGGGCGATCACCCCGGCAAAACCGAGAAGGAAAAGAAGCGCGACGGCCGCCGTCGTTAAGAAGAACAGCCGGGCTAAATCAGGCCGCGAAGCTGGCGACACCGGTGGAGAATCGGGAAGGTCTGCCGGGTCGAAAGGCTCATCTACAAGCTCGTCATCTGCCGGGGGAGACCACGTGCGAAAACCGCGCTCTTGCGCCATCTTGTGCTGCATTGCCACCCATTCGGCATCCCAGTCAGTACCCGAATCCTTTTCCCGCATAGTGTTCACCATATCGCTTTACGCTGACGGGGGAGCAGTAGGCCGATTATCCTCCGCGAAGTGGTCAAGAATCGGTAAGATGATAAGCGTTGGCAAACAAACGTCGCGAAGGAGCGACATTGTTAAAGGAAGGTACTATGACAATCCGCCGTGTTGCATTACTCACAGCAGGAGGCTTCGCTCCCTGCCTTTCCACAGCCGTTGGCGATCTCATTGAGCGCTACACGAAAGAAATTCCCGATGCGGAAATCATCGGCTACCAGCATGGATACCATGGTCTGCTCAAGGGCAACTATGTTGTGTTCGACGACGAGGCGCGCAAGAAGGCACACATTCTTACGAAATTCGGTGGCTCGCCGATCGGTAACTCGCGTGTGAAGCTCACGAACTCGAAGGATCTCATTGAGCGCGGCCTGATCGAGCCTGGCCAGAACGCTCTCGAGGTCGCTGCCGATCAGCTGAAAGCTGACGGCGTGGACGTGCTCCACACGATCGGTGGCGATGACACGAACACCACCGCAGCTGATCTGGCCGCTTACCTGCATGAGAACGGCTACGAACTGACTGTGGTCGGCCTGCCGAAGACTATCGACAACGATATTGTTCCGATCCGCCAGTCGCTCGGTGCCTACACGGCTGCTGAGCAGGCCTCGCTGTTTGCGCAGAACATTGTTGGTGAGCACCGGGCAAACCCGCGCATGCTCATCATTCACGAGATCATGGGCCGTAACTGTGGTTACCTTGCCGCGCAGGCAACCAAGTACTACCGCGATTGGGTGAAGGAACAGGAGTGGGTGCCCTCGGCTGGCCTGACGAAGGAACGCTGGGACGTGCACGCACTCTACTTGCCGGAGATGACCTTCGATCTGGACGTGGAGGCTTCCAGACTACGCAAGATTATGGACGAGCAGGGTAACGTCAACATCTTCCTGTCCGAGGGTGCGGGCGTTGCAGAGATCATTGAAGAGATCCTGGAAAGCGGCGGCGAGGTGGAACGCGACGCGTTCGGCCACGTCAAACTCGACACGATCAACCCGGGTGAGTGGTTTGCGAACAAGTTCGCTGAAATCATTGGCGCCGAAAAGGTGATGGTGCAAAAGTCGGGCTACTTCTCACGCTCGGCCAAGTCGAACGACACCGACCTCGAGCTCATTCGCGAGATGACCGATCACGCTGTGAAGTCGGCGAAGGAAGGCGTCTCGGGCGTCGTTGGTCACGATGAAGAGCGTGGCGACGAGCTGCGGACCATCGAGTTCGACCGCATCGCCGGCCACAAGGCATTCGACGTGAGCCAGGACTGGTTCACCGAAATGATGGATGAGATCGGCCAGAAGTGGGCTCCGGCTCCCAAGGCTGAGTAACACAATCACGTGACGCGGCAGCGCGCGAGGGGATTTCCCTTCGCGCGCTTTCGCTTTGCGGACTGCCTGCCAACTGCGGCGCAGAATTTGTTTACAATCAAGATATGTTTAACGACGCAGATGACACGATTCTTGACCAGGGATGGAAGAAACTTCCGGCAAAGCATCAACCGCAGTATCCGGATCCTGATTTTCTGAAGACGACCGTTGACTATCTGCGTACCCTTCCGCCGCTCATTTTTGCAGGTGAGGCGGATTCGTTGACGAAAGAAATCGCTAAAGCCACCCGCGGCGAAGCGTTCGTGCTTCAGGGTGGGGATTGCGCGGAGTCGTTTGCGGACGCCACGGCTGATCGTATTCGCGCGAAAATCCGCACGATTTTGCAGATGGCTGTCGTGCTCACCTATTCGGCGTCGGTGCCGGTTGTTAAGGTTGGGCGGATGGCCGGGCAGTACGCTAAGCCGAGGTCGAATCCGATGGAGACTCGCGACGGCGTGGAACTGCCCTCGTACATGGGCGATGCCGTTAACGGCCACGAGTTCTCTGCTGCGACTCGCACGCCAGATCCGCACCGGTTGGTGGAGGCCTACCAGCATTCGGCAGCAACCTTGAACTTGATCCGCGCGTTTACCGGTGGCGGTTTTGCGGATATCGCGAAGGTGCACGAGTGGAATAAGGGCTTTTCTTCGAATCCGGCGTACCGCCGTTACACGACGCTCGCCACGGAGATCGATCGGGCGATGCAGTTCATGAAAGCTGCTGGCGCTTATTCGGAGTCGTTGCGAACAGTCGATTTTTACTCTTCACACGAGGCGCTACTGCTCGACTACGAGGATGCGATGACGCGCATTGATTCGCGCACGGGTTTGCCATACAACACGGGCGCGCACTTCCTGTGGATCGGGGAGCGCACACGTGACGTGGACGGCGCACACGTTGCCATGCTCGCCCAGGTACAAAACCCAATCGGTGTGAAGATCGGCCCAACGGCCACGCGCGATGAACTGCTCGGTTTGATGGACAAGCTTAACCCGGAGGGCAAGGAAGGCCGGCTCACGTTGATCACCCGGCTCGGTGCGAACAAGGTTGAGCAGGTGTTACCTCAGATTATCGAGGCCGTGCAGAGCGATCGTCGCCCGGTTAATTGGATGTCTGATCCGATGCACGGCAACACGATCTCAGTGGGCAGGTTCAAGACCCGCCGCTTGGACGACGTGCTGGATGAGGTACGCGGATTCTTCCGCGTACACCGCGAAATGGGAACAATTCCGGGTGGGCTACACATGGAGCTCACTGGCGACGACGTGACTGAAGTGCTCGGCGGATCTGAAGAGATCGTGGAAGAAGCGCTGGGCGATCGCTACGAGACGCTCGTTGACCCTCGGCTTAATCATCAGCAGTCGCTCGAGCTGGCATTCTTAGTCTCGGAGATCTTGCGCGAAGATTTCTAGCCTAAGCTCACGCTAAGCGGGCGCCCGTGATGGGCGCTTAGACGATCGTGATCGTGATCGTGCTGCCCGGCTTGACGCGTTCGCCTGCACCGGGGGACTGCGCTCGCACAGTGCCGAAGTATCCGCCAAGGAACCGGTCGTAGCTGACGACGAAACCGGCTTCTTCCAGTGTTGTCGTGGCTTCGCCTTCTTGCATGCCAAACACGTTCGGTACTTCCACCAGCTCCGGGCCTTTCGAGACCGTGAGGTTCATGGAATCACCTCGATAGAGCGTGGTGCCAGCGGCTGGTTCTTGGGAGATGACGTGGCCTTGCGGCGTCGTGTCTGAAAACTCTTCCGTGGTGGTTGCACTGAGTCCGTACTCGGCAAGGCGAGCAGAGGCGTCGTCCAGTGACGCTCCGGTCAGGTCCGGCACCGAGATCGGCTTGCGACCCAAAGACACGGTGATGGTGACCTGCGAGCTGTGCGGAACGGACGTGCCCGGTTCTGGAGTCTGCGATATGACCTGGCCCTGCGGCACGGTCTCAGAGTAATCTTCTTCGACGACGGCGTTGAGCCGCGCCTCTTTGAGGGCGGCTTGGGCCTCATCGGACGTTTGTCCGACGACGTCGATGACGTCGACGTGCTCAACGCCAGCGGAGACGACGAGGGTCACAGTTTCGGAAGGATGAAGGGACGTGCCGGCTGTGGGATCGGAGTCAACAACGAGCCCGGCAGCGACGTCGTCGGAAAACGTTGTGGTGGTGTCGACGGGGAAACCAACTGCTTCCAACGATGCGCGTGCGTCAGCTTCAGACAGACCAGTAACCACGGGTACCTCTACACGCTGTCCGGGACCTTCCGAGAAGTACCACCACGTGCCGTAAGCTCCAGCGCCGATAAGCACGAGAAGGATGGTCATGAGCAGCGGCCACACCCTGCGCTTGCGCGCGGGCCGTTCCGTTTTAGCGGTGTCGTTACGCGTGGCCTTGGCCGGCAACTCGGCGGCGTCCGGTGCCTTCGCGGGCATGACGGCAGTCTTCGCCGGCGGGTTAGCAGGGATAGAAGCGGCCTCGTCGGTGGTGTGAGAGACCGGCTTGGCTGTGGGAAATACAGGAATACGGCGAATGAGGAGTTCTTCAGGTAATGATTCTGAGATGTCGATAAGCGCGTCGAGTGCTGCTGAGGCGTCCTGTGGCCGTTTGGACGGGCTCTTCGCAGTGAGGAGCGCAATCAGCGAGTCCACCTCGGGCGGAATCCAGTCAGCAAGATCCGAAAGCCGCGGCATCGTGTCGTTAACGTGCTTGTACGCAACCGACAGGGCAGACTCCCCTTGGAACGGCAGCTGGCCCGCAATCAGCTCGTAGAGCATCACGCCAACCGAATACAGATCGCCCGTCTTACCCGTGGTGCCATCTGCCACAAACTCGGGTGCAACGTAACCGACCGTGCCGAGCATCGTGTTCGTCTGAGTCGACGTGGCATCAGACGCTGCCCGAGCCAGGCCAAAATCCGTAAGTTTGGCCGTCAAGCGGGGCTCAATGGCAGTTGGTTCAAGGGGAGCGGCCAGCAACACGTTTTCCGGTTTGATATCGCGGTGAATGATGCCCGCCGAATGAGCAGCTGCAAGCCCGGTGAGCACCTGACGAATAAGTTCGAGGCTAATACCGAGCGGAAGAGACCCATGGGCCGTCAGTTCAGAACGAAGATCCGGACCAGAAATGAGCTCCATCACAAGGTAGGGCCGTTCACCTGTGGGAGTGTCCGCGATCCCTTGGTCATGCACGGCAACAATGTGAGAACTTGACAGGCGCGCAGCAGACCGAGCCTCGGAAATGAACCGGCGCACAAAATCAGACTGCTCAGCCAGATGCGAATGAATGACCTTCAGAGCAACTTCGCGTTGCAAGCGCTCGTCAGTTGCCCGATAAACAGTGGCCATACCTCCGCGAGCAATGCGCGCGGAGATGGCGTATCTGCCATCGAGGACTGTACCTAGCAGTGGGTCTGGTGCTCTCACGATATCTACAATAGCGCGCAAAACCGATCAGCCCGGCATGGACTGATCGGCTTCGCGTGTCGGTATGTTAGAAGCGGTTCATGGCCTGCTTAATCTTGGCCACGTAGTTCACCGTATCCGGGCGCATGCCGTACTTTCGCACGCCTCCCAGACCCTGGTAGTAGCCCGCAACAGCGACGTCGAAATTCGACTCCGCGCGGTGCAACTGGCGGATGATGGCCACGCCGGCAACGACGTTGTCGTAGGGGTCAAGCAGATCGAGCTTGCGGCCGACCAGATCGGATGCCCATTCACCCGACGATGGAATCACCTGCATCGTGCCAATCGCGTTCGCAGGGGAGACTGCCGTGGCATCGAAACCGGATTCGATGTAGGCGTGCGCAAGAGCCAGGCGAGGGTCAACACCCATGTCGCGTGCGACGTCGGCAACCATCTGCTGCATCTCAGCGCGCGAGGGCACGCTCTTCGAAATGAGCGCGTGCTTGTTTTCGTTCGCTGCTGCCACAGTCTTGTCCGGATAGGTGTATCCGGGGAAGTTATTGGTGACCAACTGCTTCTTGGCTGGCGCGCCGGCTGCTGCCTGCTGTGCAGGAGCAGACGTTGCGCCGCCAATCGTGAGCTTTTGGCCAACATAGATTCTGTTCGGGTTAGAGATTCCATTGGCAGCCGACAGCTGTGCAACGGACACCCCGTGCTGGCGGGCGATCTTACCGAGCGTGTCGCCTGCCTTGACCGTGTAGGTAGTGCCAGCCGGCGCGGCCTGAGGTGCAGGCGCAGCCTTGGGCGCAGGAGCCGGTGCTGGTGCAGGCGTGGCCGCGGGGGCCGGCGCCGGTGCGGCCTGACCGATGGTGAGACGCTGGCCAACGCGAATGATGTTCCGGTTAGCAATGTTGTTGTCGGCAGCCAGTTTGGCAACAGTGGTGCCGTGCTGGCGTGCAATCTTCCCGAGCGTATCGCCGGCCTTGACCGTGTAGGTAGTGCCAGCCGGCGCGGCCTGAGGTGCAGGCGCAGCCTTGGGCGCAGGAGCCGGTGCTGGTGCAGGCGTGGCCGCGGGGGCCGGCGCCGGTGCGGCCTGACCGATGGTGAGACGCTGGCCAACGCGAATGATGTTCGGGTTAGCAATGTTGTTGTCGGCAGCCAGTTTGGCAACAGTGGTGCCGTGCTGGCGTGCAATCTTCCCGAGCGTATCGCCTGCCTTCACGCGGTAGATCTGCGTGACAGGTGCTGGCGTGGCCGCTGGTTGCGGAGCTGGCGCCGGCTGGGAAACGTTTGCCGGCCCAGGAATGCGAAGCTGCTGACCGGGGAAGATGAGATTCGGGTTGCGCAGATTGTTTGCCTGCGCAATTGCACTCACGGTGGTTCCAGTGCGATGAGCAATAGCGCTGAGGGTATCGCCCGGCTTGACCTGATACGTCATGAGAGGAGACGTAAAAATAGGAATTCGCGACTGTGTGGTGTTAGCCACTGCGTCTGCGTGGGCGGTAGGAGTAATGATCGTTGCCGCTGTGGCCGCCGCGAGCGCAGCTCCCGAGCGCTTAATCCATGAGGACATGGAACCTCCGTGTTTGCACGTGTTTTACATGTGACTGTTGTGAGTCGAGATGTAAATGTTATTTATGATTCACATGAGACATTAGCGCACCTCTCGGCGTGTTTCCACTTATTTTCAAAAATATGGTGTAAGGAATACCCCTTCGAACGTTGTCGCTCGAAGGGGTGCGTCACGAGGTGATGCTAAGCGGGTTTAGCTGCGCCGCGTTGCGAGTGCTTCCATTACTGAATGCAGTATGGGCGAGCTGGGAATGTGCGTGAGCGCAACGAGCGCCTCTTGTTCGTAGCGAGTGATCATCTCTTCGTGAGCATCATATGCCCCGCATTCGGTGACGACTCGCTGCACGTAGGCGACGTCAGTAGGCGACAGTTCTTTGCCGAGAAGGGAGTCGATGTTCACGACGGCGTCGGCGTCGGCCATTCCCCGGGTGAGGGCGAGGAGCACAGTGCGCTTACCTTCGGTGATGTCACCGCCAGCCGGCTTTCCGGTGTCTTCGAGTTTGCCGAAGATGCCCAGTTCGTCGTCGCGAAGTTGGAATGCGATTCCGAGAGGGCGGCCGACTCGCGACAGGTGAGTCAGATCGGTGTCGGTAGCACCCGCGAGGGCGGCGCCGATGAGGAGCGGCAACTCAACGGAGTAGCGGGCTGATTTGTGCCGCACAACAAGGAGGGCTTCGGATACTGCGCTAGCCTGATCGTCGTTGAGCGCGGTAAGTTCAGCTCGAAAATCGAGGTATTGGCCGTATGCGGTTTCCGCCGTCATTTCGTGGAAGAGTTTGCGCGCTGTTGCGAAGGCGTCTGCGCTCATGTGTTCGGCGCGTTCGAACTCCAAAGCGGCAAGCGATAATAGGAAGTCTCCTGCCAAGATTGCAGACTTGCGCCCAAAGCTCCCGGAATCGCCCATCATCGACATCGCCCGGTGACTGGTGGAAAAACTGCGGTGAATCGCAGGCACGCCGCGGCGGGTGTCAGATTCATCGATGATGTCATCATGGGCGAGTGCCGATAGTTGGTAAAGCTCCACGGCCGTTCCCGCGTGGATCGGTGAGAGTGTTGGCGCGTATGCCTCACAGCCGGCAGCTACGAGCAACGCTCGGGTGCGCTTTCCAGCCTCGGCAAGGCTGTAGACGGGGCGCAGAAATTCTTTCCAAATGCTCAGTGCCCGCTCGTCATCGATGAACGGAGCCGATTCGTCGAGAGCTGTGATGATCCGCTGAGATACTGCGGCACGAAAGTCTTGCATGGGTTGAGCATATCGAGACTGCGTCGAGTTAACCACAGGTTGCCAAACGTCATGTTAATCCACAATTGACTACCGCCGGAAAAGCTCGCGGTACACAAAAGAGTTGAATGAGGGCATGGATAGAATACGACTTACACACCAACATGAATCTTTGGCTTTGACGCCTCACCTCATGGGCTTTCGCCCACACAACTCCGTGGTCCTGCTTGCGCTTGCAACCGAGCCGGATGGGATGAGCGGGCCTCTCATCCGCGCGCATGCCGATCAGGGCGTGCCACACGGACTTATCGATACCGTTTTAGAGTTCATCGACGTCTTCAATGTGACGAATCTTGCCATCGCCTGGTATGGCACAGACATGGCCGCCATGCTCGCTGATACCACGTCGATGGATCTGCTGGATACGGCAGGCCTGGCAGCCCAAAGCTTTCTGGACTGCCGATACGGGCCTAACGGATACGTGTGCGTGGGTATCACCGACTACACGCATTGGGCTGGACTCATGGACGTGCGCGACGTCGACGGCCAATCGGTAGAAGAACTTGTTGCGCGCGGCCTCGTGGGATCTTTCGCCGAGCTCAACGAGTCTCCCGGAGTGATGGAGCTCGTCTTCCAAGGATCGGCGCCCCTTGACACAGAACCAAAGGATGAACCTGCTCGTTTGCCATGGTCGAGCCGCCAATGCGCGGTTGAGTCGGCGCGCGATGAGCGCGAACGGACCAGGCTGCGCCGCAAATGCGCCAATGTGTGGCAAGAAGTGCTCGATCTGCTTCGGCAGGGGATAGAACCTGAGCAGTGTGTACCTTCGGATGAGGCCATTGGCCTACTCAATGCAGGGTTAGATTCGGTGCTGTTACGCGATCGCGTGATCGTGTGCGCCGTCAACAACGCGGTGACCAATGTCACTCGTATTCCGCGGGCTCAGCTAGCTAAGCGGCTATGTGATGCCAACGAATATTCAGCCACGTATCTGCCGCAGATCGTCGACCTGCTCGAATACATTGCACGCTATTCCGACGACGACGATCCGGCGGCTTTCGCCGTCGCTGGCTATCTGTCGTGGTGGCAGAATGACCATGAGCGCGCATACAAAAACGCCATGCACGCAGCCCAGTCGGACTCTGAATATTCTCTTGCTAAGCTCGTCCTGCGGGCTCTGTTTGTAGATTTACAGCCGCCGGTGAATTATTGTCAGCAGCAAAGCGAACAAGCCTAAGCTGGCGACGGGCACACCAAGAACATGTGGACGATGCACACGCGTGAACGGAGGGACTATGGCAATCATCGTGCCGATGATGAAATCCGAGCATGCCCTGCACGCGGGTATTGATATCGCTCGGCGGCGTCATGACACGCTGGTGGCGCTTTTTATTCGCCCGGTCGCTCACTCCGATCAGCACCTGGTCGATGAAGAAGTTGATGGACTGGCACAACGGTTAGATCAGGCAGATATCGCATTTCGAGTTGAAGTCCGCCTCACTGACAGCGAGCCTTCACGAATTATCAGTGATGTTGCGCAAGAGTTCGATGCCGGCCTCGTCGTTGTCTCGGCAGCCGCTGGGCAGTCGCATGGCAAATATATGCTGGGCACACAGATCCAAAAACTACTGATTGAATGTCCGTGTTCCGTGCTCGTTGTTCGTGAGTGACATTACATTGACCACATGACGCCGCGGGAATATCATCGCGCATTTTGCGTTCTTATCAATGAGCAATAAAGGTTTTCAACAAAAACCGCTATAATATGCAAGTTGTCATCACTTTTCGAAAGGTTGCACGTGGCTGTATCTCAGACTCCGACTTCTACCGCTTCAACGTCTGCGCACAAGGTAAATGTCGACGTCGCCTCACTGCCCGACATGCGGGTTCCCGAGCTGCGCACGCTCGCTAAAGAACTCGGGCTTAAGCTCAACTCGCGGGCCGTTAAAGCTGTGCTCATCGAGCACATTACCGCTGCGGTAGAAGCGCCCGCGCAACCGGGTAAAGGCAACTCGGCAGATAAGGCCGTGTCACAGGAGTCGGCCGAGTCAGCACCACAAGAGAAAGCGCAAAAGCCCGCTCAGAAGCCGGCACCAACAGCAGCTGAACCAGCTAAGCAAACAAAGGCTAGCTCAGCGAAGGCCAAGGAAGCAGGCAATAACTCTGAGCTTGCCAAACTGACAGTGCCAGAGCTAAGAAAAATTGCGAAAAGCCGCGGAGTATCCGGCTATTCGAATATGCGCAAGCAAGATCTTGTCGACTTACTGAGCTCGCTAGAAACGCCGGCGCCTGAAGCACAGACCAGCTCCGATACGGCAAAGGCGGCCTCGAAGCCGGAGAAGGCTACACAGCCAGAGAAAACTTCGACACCGAAGAAAACTGCACAGCCGGCAACGCAGCAAGCCGGTGACCTCGTCGATAGCGCAGATGTTGATAGCGCAGATGAGGACGCCACTCCTGCTACGCCAGATGATCCGGATGACGATCTTGACGACGATCTTGATGACGACCTCGACTTAGATGACGATCTTGACGACGACCTCGATGACGACGATCTTGACGATCTCGATTCAGCCGATAGTGCTGACGAAACTGAGGACGAGGACGACGAAGACGAGGACGACGATGAGGAAAAGACCGTCATCGTGACCGCGTCGAGTAAGGACTCGAAGGGCGCGTTCGTCGTCAAAGACTCCGATGATACCGATGAACCGGAACAGCGCGTCCACGTTGCCGGCGCAACCGCCGATCCTGTTAAGGATTACCTCAAGCAAATCGGTAAGGTGCCGTTGCTCAATGCTGCTGAAGAAGTCGAGCTTGCGCAACGTATTGAGGCCGGGCTGTATGCGCAGCACCTTCTTGATACGACCACGATCGAAGATCGCAAGTATCGCCGTGAGCTGGAGATCATTGCACGTGACGGGCGTAACGCCAAGAACCACTTGCTCGAGGCAAACCTTCGCCTCGTCGTCTCTCTTGCCAAGCGTTACACGGGTAGGGGAATGCTTTTCCTCGATCTCATTCAGGAAGGCAACTTGGGGCTGGTGCGCGCAGTGGAAAAGTTTGACTACGCTAAGGGCTTTAAGTTCTCCACCTACGCAACGTGGTGGATCCGGCAAGCTATTACCCGTGCGATGGCCGATCAAGCGCGAACTATTCGTATCCCGGTCCACATGGTCGAAGTGATCAACAAGCTGGCCAGGGTTCAGCGCCAGATGTTGCAAGATCTTGGGCGAGAGCCCACCACCGAAGAGCTCGCACGCGAGCTCGACATGACCGAAGAAAAAGTTATTGAGGTGCAAAAGTACGGGCGTGAACCGATCTCGCTCCACACACCGCTGGGTGAGGATGGCGATTCCGAATTTGGCGACTTGATCGAGGACTCGGATGCCGTGGTTCCCGCAGATGCAGTTGGGTTCACACTCTTGCAAGAACAGCTCCACCAGGTGCTGGACACGCTGTCGGAGCGTGAAGCGGGAGTGGTCTCGATGCGCTTTGGGCTCACCGATGGCCAGCCCAAGACTCTCGATGAGATCGGTAAAGTCTACGGGGTGACCCGCGAGCGGATCCGGCAGATTGAGTCTAAGACGATGTCAAAACTGCGCCATCCGTCGCGTTCGCAAGTGTTGCGTGATTACCTCGAATAATTCCACGGCCGAGCCCGCGCCCACTGAGCTGGGCGCACTTCGGCGTCGTCGCGATTGACCGCAACATCGGTGTAGCGCCGCCCTTCCTGCTCAAATCTGACGAACGTGCGGAAAATATCCGCACAGGTGAGGGCGTCGCCGAGTGCGCGATGCGCCCTGCCAGGCACAATGTGCAGACGATCGGCCAGCCCACGTAGCGAGTGGGAACCAGGCTCGAGGTAGATCCGAGACTGGTCCATTGTGCACACCCACGATTCATCGCCAAGCCGATGTGGCACTCCTGCTCGTTCGAATTCCCGATTGAGGAAAGCCCGATCGAACTGTGCGTTGTGTGCGACGATGAGCCGGCTGGCCAGCCTGTCTGCCAGCGCGGTAGCAATATCGGCAAAAGTGGGTGCGCCTGTCACGTGGGCCGTGGTAATGCCATGGATATGGACGGCTCCGGTATCTCGGCCAGGATCAACGAGGCTCTGCCAACGCCCAGTTTCTTGCAACGCCCGATCAAGATGCAATACAGCGATCTCCACTACGCGGTCGGTGTGCGGGTCCAAACCTGTGGTTTCGATATCAATGACTGCAAAGCCCGTGCCACTCATTGCGCCATTGTCTCATAGCCGGGCGGCAACCTAACTATTTTGCCGGGGGCGAACCACCATGAGATGTGCGGAATTATTTTGTGCTTTCATGCTTTGATCATGGTGTGAACAGAATAATTGAAGCACCAGTATTGACAGCCGCTGATCGTTGCGATGCCTGTAACGCGCAGGCCTTCGTGCGTGTTGCGCTTGTATCGGGCAACCTGTTTTTCTGCGCTCACCACGCGCGCAAGCACATGCCCAAACTCAAGAAGGTGGCTCTGAGCATCGTTGACGAAACGGGGCAGCTCGCTCAGTAACCACATGTCACATCAGGCGTGGGGTGCTGGTCGCCCCCATTTTCATTTCCATTGTGGTGAGCACCCCGAGTGCACTTCACCGATTTCCGCGCCGTTTCGGGCTAGCATTCTTGCGTGTCAACTTCGCAACAACAGGAATATACCGCCCGCCATCTGTCCGTCTTAGAAGGGCTTGAGGCGGTCCGTAAACGACCCGGAATGTATATCGGATCCACTGATTCTCGGGGCCTCATGCACTGCCTGTGGGAAATCATTGACAACTCTGTTGACGAAGCTACAGAGGGGCACGCAACAAAAATCACGGTGACCCTGTTTGCTGACGGCTCGGTTGAAGTGAGCGACGACGGGCGTGGCATCCCTGTTGATGAAGTTCCGGGAACGGGCGCGTCCGGCGTCGAAGTGGTGTACACGAAACTGCACGCTGGTGGAAAGTTTGACGGCTCGATGTACGGAACAGCCGGCGGTTTGCACGGTGTGGGAGCCTCGGTTGTTAACGCGCTGTCGGCACGGCTTGATGTTGCTGTACGGCGAGACGGCAAAGTGTGGGAAATGTCGTTCCGCAGGGGCGAACCAGGTGAGTTCACTGACAAGGGCCCGGCCACGCCTGATTCGCCATTTACCGCCTTTAGTACGCATTCGCAGCTGCGGGTCACGGGTAAAGTGCCGCGCAAGTCCACCGGCACCACGGTGCGATACTGGGCAGATCCGGAAATCTTTCCAGCCGACACCGAGTTCAACTACGACCACCTTGTTGAGCGGGCTCGCGAAAAAGCGTTCCTTGTGCCCGGGTTAGAGATTGTGATTCGCGACGAACGCGATTCATCTGAGGCTGTTGAAGAGGTTTTTAAGTACGATGGCGGAGTCGTTGACTTTGTGGACCACCTCGCCACGGATGCGCCCGTCACTCGCACGATGCATATCACAGGTTCGGGCACGTTTACTGAAACAGTGCAAGAGCTCGATAAGAAATCGGGACACCTGACACCGCGCGAAGTGGAGCGTACATGCGACGTCGATATTGCGTTGCGGTGGGGCACTGGCTATGACACGCGTGAGGAAACGTTCGTCAATATTATTGCCACGCCCAAGGGCGGCACTCACTTGGCAGGTTTTGAAGCAGGTCTAGTGAAGACGGTGCGCGGCCAGATTAATGCCAGATCACGCCAACTCAAAGTGACTGCGCGCGATCCACGGATCGAAAAGGACGACATTCTAGCGGGCCTGACCGCCGTCGTCGCGGTGCGTTTCCCGGAGCCACAATTTGAAGGGCAGACAAAAGAGGTGCTTGGCACGGCGCCGATTCGCGGTATTGTGTCGAAGGTCGTCGAAGAGGGCCTAACCAAAGAGCTGACCTCAACTAAGAGGGACGCACGTACGGAAAACCTGCGCGTGTTAGAAAAGATTGTCGCGGAAATGCGTGCCCGTGTTGCAGCGCGCACGCAAAAAGAGATTTCCCGGAGGAAGAACGCGCTCGAAACGTCCACCCTTCCGGCCAAGCTTGCCGACTGCCGGTCTGAAGAGATCGACAAAACCGAACTGTTCATCGTAGAGGGCGATTCTGCTTTGGGTACGGCCAAACTTGCGCGGGATTCTGATTTCCAAGCGTTACTGCCAATCCGGGGCAAGATTCTCAACGTGCAAAAGGCATCACCAGCGGACATCTTGAAAAATCAGGAAGTATCGTCGATTATCCAAGTCGTGGGAGCTGGCTCTGGGCGCACTTTCGACCTAGATGCGGCACGATACGGCAAGATCATTTTCATGACGGACGCCGATGTGGACGGCGCACATATCCGCACGCTCCTGCTCACGCTGTTCTTCCGCTACATGCGTCCGCTCGTGGAAGCAGGCAGAGTGTACGCTGCCGTGCCGCCACTACACCGCATCGAAGTCGCCGGGCGTGGCGGAAAGAAGAGCGAGTATATCTACTCCTATTCGGATGCGGAACTAAACCAGATTCTTGCCCGGCTTAAGAGGCAGGGCAAGAGCTACAAAGAACCGATACAGCGGTATAAGGGTCTTGGTGAGATGGATGCCGATCAGCTTGCAGAAACCACGATGAATCCGCAGCGGCGCACATTGCGCCGAATCTGCCTCGAAGACGAAGAATCCTTGCGCTATGCGGAAGAAACATTCGAACTGCTCATGGGATCAGAAGTCGCGCCGAGGAAAGACTTCATTATCGAGGGTGCACATGACATTTCGCGCGACCAGATTGACGCATAGGGCACGCATCGAAGGTTAGGTACACTGGAGAGCATGCACACGGGCAAGTATTTAGGACGATCGCTAGAGCAGCGCCTGGCTGCTCCTCGCGAGCTCATGTTGCCCAGCCCCCATCTGGGATTAACGTGGAGGCCGCTCGACGTCGACGATCTTGACCCCGTCCGCGAACTCATTGACGATTCGGCGGACCCGCGGATATCGGATGAACCTCGCCTAAGTACGCTCATCACACCCCACGTGGCAAATGATTCCCAGAACTCCGCGGACTTCGCCAGCCTGGGCGGCTGGGATTCAGCAGGCACACTTCAAGCGTTCGGCCTTGTGGTCATCAAACCACATCCACTCACAGAACTGCAGGCCGATATTTTCGGCCTTATCCGCCCCCAGTGGCGGGGGCGTGGTATTGGGCGGGCGCTGCTGGAATGGCAAGATGGGCGGGCGCGCCAACTCATGCTCGCACAAGGCCGTGACCTGCCGGCGTCGATACGCAGTAAAGTACACGCAGACAACATGGGTAGGCGCAGGCTGCTCACCGCAGGCGGGTTCTCTCCGCAAACCAGTTGGGCGATGATGGATCTTGACCTTGAGACCAAGCACAAGTCGATGGCCGAATCTGCTCGCACACGGCTCAGGCAACGCGGAATGGAACTGCGCCGGCTTGACGAATCTGATGGCGATGAAGTGCGCCGCCTTCACAACCGGTTGGCGATGGTGATGGAACGTCGCCAGCCACTGACCGAAGACGAATGGGAAAAACGGCTTTCAGAATCAGACCCGTACACGTCCGCAATTTTGACCGACGGCGAACACCTCGTCGGCTATTCACTGTGCGTGGTTGATCATCATCTGGCGCGTATGCGTGTCACCTCCTATGGGATTGACCGCGGTTTTCGCCAGCAAGGTAACGGCACCGACCTCCTGCTTTCTCAAGTGGGCATTGCGCTACGGCGCGAATATCGTACGGTGCGCGTGCCCGTCGTGTCCGCAACAGCCTCCCTTGCACCGGTGCTGACCGAATACGGTTTTCATGAAGGGCAGGCCGAGATTCTTTATACAATCGATATCTGATGAGTGTTTCACCGTGGCAATGGCAACCTCTCACGGCGTCGGACGCGCCGGAGATTCTCGATCTGATATCCCGAATCGAGGATTCTGATAACGCACCGATTCGCACCACGCGCGGCGAAGTTGAGTCGTATTTCCATGCGTCTCACGAATGGCGTGCACAGGGAGCATGGGTGGACGGCGAGCTCGTGGCCTTCGGCCTTGCTCGAATGCCGCTATCTGTTTTAGCCATGCCGATCACGATATCTGGTGGGGTTGCTCCACAGTGGCGAGCGCGCGGACTGGGTAAAGATCTTTTGGATCGCCAGTTACATGCGGCACGCAGACTGGCGGATATCGCGGGAACTGACGAAGCGGCCGTGCACATGTATGCGGAAAGCTCGCAGTCAGGGCTTCTCGAACTTGCGCAAAGTATCGGATTCGAACACCATTCACAGTTCATACAAATGCGCCGCAGCCTCGATGAGCCATTGACTAACTCGGCAGAGTCCACCTACGTGCAGATCGTCAAGCTTACCGAGGAATGGATGAAACCTGCTCGCAAAACACACAATCGGGTGTTTTCCCAGTCTGCACCTCCTACATGGACGAAACTGAATACCGAAGCTTGGAATGCGCGCATGGAAACAATGGAACGCGACTGGTGCCTCGTCGCTCTCGACACCTTCGGTGATCGACCGCGCCTAGCTGGATACTTACTGGCCTCGCGTTTTTCTTCCGATATTTCTACAGACGGTCCGCTTGATGATGAAGGCTACGTCGAAGAAATCGTGGTCGCACCCCAATGGCGAGGGATGAACATTGCTCGCACACTGATCTATTCGGCAATTGAACGTTTCCGCGCGGCGGGCCTGTCCTACATTGGTTTGGACGTGAATGTGGACGCAGAAAACTCGGATCTGGTGACTCTTTTTGAGCACTTTGGGTTTTCGCAGATTTCGAAAACCTACATCCTTGCCACCACAGTTTAGAGCTGGCGCGGGCTACCCAATCGCGTGAACGACGCTCGATAATTGCTCCCCGGAACCATCTCTGCGTTCGTCGACGTCGGGAAGCTGCACGGGCTTGCCGCGCTGGCCTGTGGCACGGGTAGGCATTTCGCCCACCCAAGCGAGCTGTAGCATGTCTTCTCCGGTGAGGAACCTGTGTGCACGTACTCCGCCTGTTGCTCGGCCTTTCGAGGGGAAGCGGTCGATCGGAGTAACTTTCGCTGTGCCCGGCACGGCTCCCGGAATCGAACCGCTTGAGCCGGCGATCGTGACAACAGCATGCCCGGCAAGATCATTGGATGGTACGACGCCGAACGCGATGACTCGCGCGTCGTCGGCAAGGCGAATGCCGGCAACACCTTGCCCTGCGGGCCCTTGCGGGCGGACGTCGCCAGCGCTGAAGCGCAAGAGTTGAGCATTCGATGTTACGAGCACAATCTGATCGTCGTCGCCCGCTGGCATCGCACCGATCACGCGGTCGCCGTCAGCAAGCTTAATAATGCTCAGCGCACCTTTTTCTGGAATATCGGGCTTGACGCGTTTGATCTTCCCGCCGGCAGTGGCGACGCCGAGTACAGGTGCGTCCTCGCCAAGAGGAACGAGACCGACGACGGATGCTCCCTTACCCATGAGGATGAGTTCACTCACCGGTGCACCACCGCTCAAACTGGGGGCAGTTTCGGTGGCAGGAATCGCCGGGATGTCAGCCACGTCGAGACGCAGCACGGCGCCGTCCGAGGTCACCACGCCCACCTGAGCAAGATTGGTAGTTGCCACTTTGGACCGCACCGTGTCGTGTGCCGCACGTGGGCCGGTACGTGCCGGTTCGACGTCGCTTCCAATGCGGGCAATGAGCCCGTCAGCAGAGAGCACCACCCAGCACGGATCGTCCGTGAGCTTGGCCCCCGTCCGGGAGGACGATGCAACGACGTCAGACTCTAACAGTACAGTTCTGCGGGGTGTGCCGAACTCACGGGAGACCTGTGCGAGCTCATCAGACACGAGGGCTCTCAGGCGGACATCGGATTCCAAAATCTCGGTGAGCTGGGCAATGGTGTCCAACAACTCGGAGCGTTCTGATTCGAGTTCGATCTGACTAAACTTCGTTAGTCTGCGAAGCCGTAGCTCAAGAATGTACTCGGCTTGCAGTTCACTCAGGTCGAACACTTTCATGAGCCGATCTTTAGCGATCGCAGAATCATCGGATGAGCGGATGACGGCGATGACCTCGTCAATATCGAGAATCGCGATGAGCAAGCCTTCAACAAGGTGGAGGCGGTCTTTGGCCTTGTTGAGCCGGAAGTTCGTCCGCCGGCGAGTCACCTCAAGGCGGTGGTCCAAAAAGACCTGTAGCAGTTCTTTCAGGCCGAGCGTGCGGGGTTCGCCATCAACCAGGGCCACGTTATTAATACCGAAAGACTCTTCTAAGGGCGTGTACTTGTACAGATCTGCAAGTACGGCTTCCGGGTCGAAGGAATTCTTCACTTCGATGACCAGGCGTGTCCCATGATGCCGATCGGTCAGATTCTGAACTCCAGAAATACCCTGGAGCTTCTTGTTGTGGACCCCGTCCTTGATCTTGTCGATCACCTTTTCAGGACCGACGAGGTAGGGCAGTTCAGTAAAAATAATGCCCTTCTTGCGCGCCGAAATGTTTTCAATATGGGCCGTAGCGCGCGTGCGGAAAATCCCGCGGCCGGTTTCGTAGGCTTGGCGGACCCCGTCTAAACCAACGATTTTTCCGCCTTCGGGCAGGTCAGGGCCGGGAATGTAGCGCATGAGATCTTCCAGTGAGGCATCCGGGTTGTCGAGCAGGAAGCGTGCGCCGGCAACAACCTCGGTCAGGTTGTGGGGAGCCATATTCGTGGCCATGCCGACGGCAATGCCTGAAGAACCGTTGACAAGCAGGTTTGGGATGGCAGCGGGAAGAACCTCCGGCTGCATGTACGTGTTGTCATAGTTGGGCACCATGTCGACGACATCTTCGTCTAGCGACGCCGTCATCGCCAGTGCAGCCGGAGCCAACCGTACTTCGGTGTAACGCGGGGCTGCCGGCCCGTCGTCGAGCGAACCGAAGTTTCCGTGCCCGTCCACCATCGGCAGGCGCATCGTAAACGGCTGTGCAAGGCGGACCGTTGCGTCGTAAATCGCCGTGTCGCCATGAGGGTGGAGGCGGCCCATGACATCACCGATCACGCGCGAAGATTTCACGTGACCCTTATCCGGGCGCAAACCCATCCGATCCATCTGGAACAGGATGCGGCGCTGTACCGGTTTCAGGCCGTCACGCGCGTCGGGAAGTGCGCGAGCGTAGATAACCGAATACGAATATTCGAGAAAGGACGTGCGCATTTCTTTCGACACGTCAATATCGACAACCTGCTCTTTGGTCTTCGCCATTGTTCTATTATCCGAGGTCTTACCGTCGATTTCGGGCAGGAAGGCGCCGTGTTGGCCGTGAGATTGGTGACCTCCGGTCGCTAAAGTCTGCCATTTTGAGACAATGGACTAATGATTGATGTGCGTTCGGAATTTGATAGGGCTTTAACCAGCCTTGTATCGCCTGAATCACCTGTACTTCACGACGTGTACCGTGCCGTTGGCTCGCAGACTATTCAAACGTTTTATGTCCGTCCCGAAACGGTGTTTGATGCGGATTCGGTCTACGACCGCATCGTGGCTTTCGTGGTTACCGATAGCCGTCTGGTGCTCGTGTATTCAGATACGAACTATGAAATGGACACCCGTGGCGAATACGTGACGACCACCCAGTCAATTCCGCTCCACACGATAAAAGACCACCAGATTATTCGCCGTCGCAAGTTCGAGGGTGAACGAGTGGGGGAGTTGAATTCGATCCTTATTCGTCTGCGGTGGGGCACGTCGTATAACTACGATGTCCAGCCGGGTGCGTGTGAGGATCCGACGTGCACGAACGACCACGGCTACATCGGGGTCGTGACGAACGAGGATTTCCAAATTTATCTCGATCGGCACACGGACGAAGCGTATTTCAAAGCCGGAGTGGCCTTCATTGAATCCCTTGAGTCCATTTTGGGGCGTCGGTGAGCCTGGAAGCGAAGCTCGCCGGGGCAGTATTGCCGGCGTCGCGCAACCTATCTGGAGTGCTCCCTAGTGCGCTGGCTGCAATAGGTGCGCCGGAAGGGCAGAAGGTTTTCGATTTTCCTGCCGCCTCACGAGCGTGTGTGGTTCTGGCTGACGGCCTAGGTTTCCATCAGCTTCATGGCCGTATTGGGCACGCCCCGAACTTGCGCGCATTCGGGGTTGATAACTTTATTACCACGGTCGCGCCGTCGACCACCGCGGCCGGCATTACCGCATTCGGCACGGGCCAGCTTCCAGGGACCACGGCGATGGCAGGTTATTCTCTGCGCGTCCCGAACAGCTCAACGACTTTCAACCTCATTTCGTGGGATCACCCGGATCTGAATCCGGCCACTTGGCAACGCCAGCCCACCCTGTTTGAACGCTCCAGTGCGGACCTCGTGAAGATCCAACCGAAAAAGTATGTGGATTCTGGGCTTACGCTTGCCGCACTGCGCGGTGGCCGTACGGCGGTTGCGCAGAGTCTTCCTTCGCGTGTTGACGCTGCTGTCGACGAGCTTGCACAGGGAGCAGACCTCGTTTACCTCTATTGGGATCGCATCGATTCGGTCGGCCATCGCTCGGGGTGGACATCCCCGCAGTGGACAGCCGAATTAGAGTTTTTTGACGCCGAATTTGGGCGCCTTCTTAGCATGCTTCCCGCAGATACGCTCGTGATTGTGACCGCCGATCACGGAATGGTCGATACTACCGAGCAGGTTGACATTCGGGACTTCGACGATCTTGCCACAGGTGTCGACGTCGTTGCCGGTGAATCACGCGCAGTCCAGGTGTACACGGACACGCCCGACGAGGTCGCAGACCGCTGGGCTCACTTCTTCGGCGACGACGCCTGGGTTGTCACAAAGACCGAGGTCATAGAGTCGGGTATGTTCGGCACGGTGAACGAATTTACTCGCGCCGCCATCGGGGACGTGTTCGCTTTCGCCAAGGGCGGGCTCGCTATTGTCGATTCACAGTTCCAATCGCCCGGCGCACTGAGCCTCGTTGGAGTACACGGCTCGCTGACCGACCAGGAGATGCACATCCCGCTGGCGGTCGGGCTCGTGTAGGGGTTCCTACCTGTCTTTCGAATAGCCGAACACGATCTCATCCCATGACGGCATGGCAGGCCGATCCCGGCGCCCCTTCTTTTTCTTCGCCTTACCCTTTTCTTGCTGGGCATTCTCAAGCGTTTCTTTATCCACAACGCCCGGGATTTCTTGCTGATCAGATGCGGGCTCGCCTTCGTTGCTGGGTAGCTCTAACACGGTTGCGTCAGTGGCTGCTTCCGGCTCTGAATGTGCTGGGTGCGCACCTGCGAATTCCGGCTCGTCGGCGTCGTCTGGCATGGGCTGAGATGTGCCCCGCTTCGAATTAAGTGAAGCGAGCATCGAATCGATATCGACAGGGTTCGACGTCGACACCGGCTGGGCATCGAGTGCAGAAATCTTATCCGCACTCGGCTGCGTAGACTCTTCTTTCGTGGCCGAGTCACCGCGGGCTTCGCCTGCACCGGCAACAGATTCGGACGTAGGTGCAACCGACGACGCCGGAGCGCGCCACGGATCAGCAGGTATCTGACTTTCCGTGAGCCGCTTCGCTTCGTCATTACGTGCATGCAGAGTCTGCGCCTTCGTGTCGACGTTCCACAGGGCCGTGTGTTCCCGACCCTCACTGGGGTAGCGCGCGGCAAGAGTCCACATTTCGCCCTTGTCGCGGTACGCGTCCCACGTCACCGCCGTCGCATCAACCTGGCGAGCAACCAAGCGGGAGGTCACGAGTTCCTCGAGAGTCATTCCACCCACGTCTTGGCCCAGCCGGTACGAACGGGCCAACTGGGCGGTGTATTCACGTTCCGCGAAAATGGGGAAGGCCAGACCTTTGAGCTGGCTGGGCGGAAGTGATGAGATTTCCGATACTTCAGCAATCGACAGACCCGCTCTAAAATGCGCCTGAATCTCCCGTGGCGTAATGGGTTTTGGTTCGGCGTCGTCGCTCGAAATATCGGTGCGTAGCGCAGCGCGAAGCTCGTCAGTAATCGGCAACACGTAGCGGTTGCCTTCGGAGTCGTTGAGACTAAGCTGTTGCCCGTCCGTCAACCCCAGCAGTTCGAGCTCGATCATATGTTTCCTCCTACGCTACTTTCTCAAGGGTGCCATCTACACGCCGATAAAGGTGCATAAAAGCTGGCGTGTTGCCATATAGCAAGTATCTCACTAATTCTTCTATGTGGGATGTGTTGTCAAATCTGCGCAGCTTTGGTACAAAGACCATGAAGATTTATCGATCAAGGGATGAACATGGCTACAGATTACGATGCGCCACGCAAGCAGGACGAAGAGCTGAAAGAAGACTCGCTCACCCAGCTCAAAGCGCGCAGCAATGACCATCAGTCGAGCTCTGTGGATGAAGACGAGGTTGAGGCCGCCGAGGGTTTTGAACTTCCGGGAGCCGACCTGTCCAATGTTGAACTGTCAGTCGCGGTCGTTCCCGCGCAAGATGACGAGTTCACGTGCTCACAGTGTTTCCTTGTTCATCACAGATCTCAGCTAGCCTACGAGGAGGGCGGCTTGCCCGTCTGCGCGGATTGCGGATCGTAGAGGGAGTTTGACAATCGTGTGGTTTTTCCGGAAGAAAAAGACATCCGTTCCAGCTGAGACCGAAGACGCCGAGCAAGGCGCCGCGTCAGAAGTTGAGACGCCGGCGCCCACCACTGGTCCGTGGGATAGTGGTGACATCGACGACGTCGGCGATCGCCTCGACGCCGGTTCGCTGTGGATTCCTATCGTTCCGGAAGCCTCACTCCAGTTTTCTTTAGACAAGGCACGCAAGCAGGTGCTGAGCGTGGTTTACGTCAAAGACGGGTCCGCGCTCCAATTGCAGGCGTTCGCAGCGCCCAGGTCGCGAGGCATTTGGGACGACGTTCGTGGAGACATGCGCACGTCAATCGCCAACCAGGGCGGTTCTTCTCAGGAGGTAACCGGCCCCTTTGGTGCAGAATTACAGGCTCAGATGCCCATTCCGAATTCGAAAAACTTCGCACCGCACAGGTTTATTGGGATTGATGGGCCAAGGTGGCTGCTACGCGTCACGATCTACGGGAAGGCGGGCTCTGACGAAGCTGCCGCAGGCGAGCTACTCGACATCGTGAAAGATGTTGTTGTGCACCGCGGGCAAACCCCGCATCCACCTCGCGAATTGTTGCCGCTTGAGATGCCGGACAAGGTGAAGAAGCACCAGCAAGCTGGCAGTGAGTAGTTAGTACACATGCGTGAAAAGTCGGTGCTCACTGGAGCGGTTCGTGCTATCACCTATCCAGGCGTGGGCACTCCGGCACGGCTACATATCAGGTTACAAACAGCACGTGGAATTATCAGCCTGATCTTCCTATCCCGGGAAACGATCGAATGTATCGATATTGGTTCGCAACTGACCGTGACCGGCACGTTGACCACGCACCGGGCAATACCAACAATGTTCAATCCGAGCTACGTCGTCGAGGACTCCCATGAGCAACAACAATGAGCAGGCCCCTGTAGGGTTGCGTGCCATCATCGAAGAAGACTTCAACCTGATGGATGCCGTGGGCGGCCCGCGTGGTGTGGTTGAGTCGGTGGTTCCCACGCTCGTGTTCCTCGTGTTGTACACGATCACGAACGAACTCAACATGCCGCTCGCTATCTCGGTGGGTTCCTCGCTCGTTCTTATCGCTATCCGGGCTATTCAACGTATTCCCGTTTTGCCGGCGCTCGGCGGCCTGTTCGCTATCGCGCTGTCTGCTTTTATCGCGTGGCGTAGCGGGCAGGCGGCAAACTTTTTCGTGTGGGGGCTCGTCACGAACGCGGCCTACCTGGCAGGCTTGCTGATTTCGCTTGCGCTGCGTTGGCCAGCACTCGGCCTGCTCATTGGATTTTTGCGCGGTGACGCGACCGGTTGGCGGCGGGGCACCAGCCCGGAGGCGATCATCACCCGGCGTAGATATACGCAGATCACGTGGATGTGGGTGGCGCTGTTTGCGGCGCGCCTGACCGCTCAACTGCCGCTCTATCTTGCCAACGCCACGGAGGCGCTGGGCGTGGCACGGCTTTTTATGGGTGTGCCACTGTTCGCGCTTATCGCATGGTTTACGTGGATGATGGTGCGAAGTCTTCCGCCTGCGGACTTTGCAGCAGATCTTCAATCACACCAACATCCGGACCAGCCTGAGGACCCACAATAAAAATCAGTTGATCTGCGGCCTCGATACTCATATCCGGTGCGGCCGCGAGCGGCACGCCGTCGCGAATAATTGTTGTGATGACGATATCGGGCGGCAGCGTGTAGCTACCTAGAGGCGCACGGGTTATCTCAGATCCGGGAGCAACGGTACCCTGATACAGGCTGGCGCCGGATTGGAACTGCATTCGGCGCACGAGCCGGCCGGTGGTAATCGCTTCTTCGATGATTTCGGACATGATGTGCGGTGTTGACACGGCGACGTCGACACCCCACGTCTCATCGAACAACCACGCGTTGGCCTGATGTGAGACTCGAGCGATGACTCGTGGTACGCCGAATTCGGTTTTGGCGAGCAGGGATATGACAAGGTTCGCCTTGTCGTCACCGGTTGTTGCGACGACGGCGTCGGCACCGCCGGCCCCCGCGGCGGTCAGCGTGTGGACGTCGCAGGCGTCGCCGAGCACCCAGTCTGCCTGCGGTACGGAAGCCACTCGCATGGCCTCATGCTTCACGTCGATGATTGTGACGTGGTGGCCGTCGGCTGTCATGTCTTTTGCGACGAGCCGCCCAACCGATCCGGCGCCTGCGATGAGAATGTTCATCTTTGTTCTTCTTCCAGCGGGTGATTACAGATGCGTTGAACAGTCTGCGCTCCTGACATGTGGGCGATGAGCCGCAGCTCGTCGCCGTCTTGGATGACCGTGTCTGCTTGGGGTAGGAGAGCGGTGAGTTCGCGCGTGATGTAAGCACATCGTGCCCCCGTAATCCGTTCCACGTCGCTCACTGTTGCGCCGTACCATGATTCGTGGAGGTCGACGTAAAACACTGCGGCCCCTGTTGCCGAATCGACGTGTTCGATGTGCGGGCCGTGGGCGATGAGCTTGCGCATTGCCTGTTCTGTCGACCACGGGATAGGGACGACGACGTCGATCCCCATTTTCGAATAGACGGCGGCACGTTCAGAATCGTAAATCCGTGCGACGACGTTGCTCAGACCGAATGTTTCACGTACCACGCGCGCGGCGATGATATTCGAGTTGTCGCCACTCGAAACCGCTGCGAAACCGGCGGCTTCCTCGATGCCTGCTTGGCGGAGAATATCGCGTTCAAAACCGGTTCCGGTGACCTGCTGGCCACTAAACGATTGCGGCAACTTGGAAAACGCGCGTGCGTTGTGATCAATGACAGCCACCGAGTGGCCAAGGTCTTCCAATCCCACTGCGAGGCTGACCCCGAGACGCCCGCAACCCATAATGACAAAATGCACGTTATAGACGCTACCCCAATTCAAAATAAAGCGTAACCTTTCATTGTGTTCTTTTTAAGGTCGCGGGATAATTCGCACTCGGTTGCCAGTGCGTTTTCTACTGTTGTCCTGATGGCAGTGATCGTGCCCCAGATCGTTTTGCGTGCGATGTCATATTCGCAAAGATCGACCGGCGCCCTTGTGGCGCTCGTTGTTGGCTTCATCACCACCACCGCAGCCTTGTGGTTTAGCCGGAGAATGGGCGAGCAGGCTCCCCGCAGACCTTCCCACCAACTTGCCGAACGTAACATTGCACGCTGGGCGGCATTCTTGGTGGCGGCAGCCCGTATTTTCGCCTATTCACTGCTCATCATTTTGGGCATCGAGCTTGCGGTTACTGCGGTGGAAACCGTGACGTCGATTTCGTGGGGAGCGTGGCTTGATCCGATTCTTATTTTGGTGGTGGCCGTACCCGCGCTACTCGGGTGGGCACGCAAACCACGGCTGATCATGCTGTGTGCTGGCTTAGCCCTGATCATGCTTGGCGCTCTGCTCGTCTACGGGCTCGTTCAAGAGGCGATCGGGGCGATCGACTTCGAAAACATTAGGCTGGCGCGCAAGGAAGCCTACTCCACCCCAGGAGTCTATGATGACGCGTGGCCGTTCGTTGAAGCTGCTGTCGGGGGAGCGGCACTGGGCGCGGTAGCCTCGTTGATCAGCGAACGTATTTTGGATCCGCAGCAAAACCGATGGGTTCCGGCTAAAACAATGGCGCGCTTAATGGCGGTGGCTTTCCTTGCGGTTGCAGTCACGCTGTACTTCGTGGTCGCGCTGAAAATGCCCGGGCACCGGGTTGCGATCCCATCGCTGTCCATGGCATACGCGTTCTTTGGGCCTGGACTGCAAGCAGTGCTCGCGGCCGTCTATGCGCTACTTGGCTTGTGCGTGGCGAGCGCATCTTACGGGCAACTGCCGCGCCTGCTTCGCGAACTCGCCTTAGATGGCCTGCTACCACGGCGTCTGCAGGCTGCCGACGCCGTCATGCCGCGCCGGCTCATCATCGCCACAATCAGTGTGCTCGCCGCAGTTGTCACGCTCGTCCTTGATTCGACGAGGTCGGTATCTTTAGTTTTCGTGCTCACGATGTACATCGTGGTCGCCATGACATGCCTAGCCATGGTGGCACGCGCTCGCCGGACACTCCAGGTCTCAGTCGATTCCGTGCAGCGCAAGCAAGCTCGGGTAAACGCGTGGGCATTTGGCGCATACGCGCTACTTGCGATCACGGTGGTGATCGCGGTGATCATAGCCCGGCCCAAATGGGCGTTTTACGGCAGCGCCGCCCTGCTCGTGCCGGTCATCTTCCTCATGACCTACGCGCGCGGGCAAGATAAGCGGGAAGCCCAGCTCGAACTGGCCTCAATATCCGCCGGCCGTACACTCCCTACCCGCGTACACGGCGTCGTCATCATTGAAAGGGTGGACGAGGCGGCGATCCAGGCCGTCACGTGGGCGCGTGCGCTACGGCTGTCCTCGCTCACCGCGATAGCGGTCGACGTGAACCCCGCTCAAACGGACCAGATTCGCACGGCGTGGAAAGAAGCCATGATCCCGGTGGATCTCACTATTTTGGGCGAGCCGCAAGGGGCGTTGCGTGGCCCGGTCATTGAATATGTGCGAGCAAGGCTCGCTGAACATCCTCGTGACCTCATCCAAATCATTGTTCCGCGCGTGATCTCAACGAGTGTGTGGGATCGTTTCTTCTTGCACCATTCCACGCCGCGCGTCATCTCCTCGCTACGGCACGAGCCGGGTGTGCTCATCAGTGAAGCTCCGTACAGGTTGGGAGACGACGATTGAGAGTTCGGATTGACGACATCGGACACGGCGGGGTCGGGGTTGGGCGGATTGACGACCGAGTGATCTTCGTTCGCGGCGCTATCCCAGGTGAGCTCGTCGACGTCGCCATCACGGATAAGCGTGCGAAATTCTTGCGCGGTGTTGTACGAGACGTGATTGAGCCAAGCCCTGATCGCGTTGACCATCCTTGGCCAGACGGGCAAGCCGGGCGGGTGGGTGCCGCCGATTTCGGCCATATTCGCCTTACCGGTCAGCGTGAGCTCAAATCTGCGGTGATTAAGCAGGCAGTCCGACGTATCGGGGGTGAGGCGCTTGCGGACATGGTGAGTGGGCACGATCTTGGCGTGCGCGCCGTGGACGAGGGCGATGGGTGGCATAGCCGCACGAGGTTCGACGTCGTCAAAATGGAACGCGGTGTTGGCATGTACGCCGAAAAGACGAACACTCTCGTGCCGATCTCGTCCGTGCCGCTTGCTGTGCGCGATCTTGAACAACTCGACCTGTTCGGAACCTCTTGGGATGAGGCGATCAAGCCGGGAGAAAGGATCAAAGCTGTGGCTCCGGCGTCGGGCCCAAACGTCGTTGTGGCTGGCGGGCGCGTGTGGTCAGCTCCGGGGCGCGACGCCGCCGACCACGTCCAGGAACGTGCGTATACAGGCGAGGAGATCGTCGACTACCAGGTGAGCGCGGCCGGCTTTTGGCAAATTCACCACCGCGCCCCATCTGCGTTGTTAAGCGAAGTTCTACGCGGCAGCGACGTTGGGCCCGGAGACCACGTTGCTGAGCTGTTTTCGGGTGCAGGGCTATTTACTGTGCCGCTTGCTCGCCGTGTGGGGCCTAGCGGCAGCGTACGAGCATATGAAGGTTCAGCCCGAGCGGTTGCGGATGCCAACGTGAACCTTGATGGCATGCCGTGGGCGAGCGCGCGCCAGCGCAGGATTGACGCGACCATAGCGAAAGAGCTGACGGGGGCAGACGTCGTCGTCGCTGATCCGCCGCGAGCCGGGCTTGGAGCCCAAACTGCGGATGCGCTGGGTGCCTTGCCGGCACGAAAAATTGTTCTGGTGTCGTGTGATCCGGCCGCGATGGCTCGAGACGTGGCACAATTGGTTGCAAGCGGCAGGGAGATTGAGTCCATCGTGGCACTTGATATTTTCCCGCATACTCATCACGTTGAAGTGATTTGCGTGTTGAGGTGACATCACGGCGTAAGCCTGATATCTTAATGTCAAGATAACTTGTTCGGCGGCAAGCTTTCGAAGGAGAACAATGAGTATCGATAGTTTTGGAGCGAAATCAACGCTCGAGGTGGGCGGCACAGAATACGAAATCTACCGGCTGGATGCGGTCAGCGGTACGGAAAAACTCCCGTTTGCACTCAAAGTGCTCGCGGAGAACCTACTTCGCACTGAAGACGGCGCGAACGTGACCGCCGAGCACATTAAGGCGTTGGCTAACTGGGATCCGAATGCGGAGCCGGAGCACGAGATTCAGTTCACTCCGGCGCGCGTGGTCATGCAGGATTTTACGGGCGTGCCGTGCGTGGTTGATTTGGCGACGATGCGCGAGGCCGTCACGGATCTCGGCGGTGATCCGGATCAGATTAACCCGCTTAACCCGGCCGAGCTCGTCATTGACCACTCGGTGCAGATCGACGTGTTCGGCACCCAGAACGCGTTCCAACGCAACGTGGAAATCGAATATGGGCGCAATCGGGAGCGCTACCAATTCCTGCGTTGGGGTCAAAACGCCTTCGAAAACTTCAAAGTGGTTCCGCCGTGCACGGGCATCGTCCACCAAGTCAACATCGAATATCTCGCGCGGGTGACGATGGCCCAAGAAAACGGAGGCGTACTACAGGCCTACCCAGACACGTGTGTGGGAACCGATTCGCACACCACGATGGTCAACGGTCTTGGCGTGCTGGGCTGGGGCGTGGGTGGTATTGAGGCTGAAGCCGCAATGCTTGGCCAGCCGGTATCCATGCTGATCCCGCGCGTCGTCGGCTTCAAGCTCACCGGCCAAATTCCTGCAGGTTCCACGGCCACCGACGTCGTGCTCACGATCACCCAGATGCTGCGCCAGCACGGTGTGGTGGGCAAGTTCGTAGAATTCTATGGCGACGGCGTGAGCGCAGTACCACTGGCGAACCGGGCCACGATTGGAAACATGTCGCCCGAGTTCGGCTCGACCGCGGCTATTTTCCCAATCGACGACGTCACCCTTGACTACCTGCGGCTGACCGGACGCTCTGAAGAACAGATCGAACTCGTCGAAGCATACTCGAAGGAACAGGGGCTGTGGCACGATCCGGAGAAGGTCGTCGAGTACTCCGAATACATCGAACTCGACCTGTCCACGGTGGTTCCCTCGATCGCCGGCCCGAAGCGTCCACAAGACCGCATCGTGCTGACTGAGGCGAAGGAATCTTTCCGCAAGGAACTCCCTAACTACGCCACGGGTGAGCCTTCAGACGACGGCCGGATCCACAAGGTTTCCCCGGTGACGCTGGCTAATGGCACAAAGACCGAGCTCGATCACGGTGCGGTTGCGATCGCGTCGATCACGTCGTGTACGAACACGTCAAACCCGTCGGTCATGATGGCGGCCGGTATCTTGGCTCGCAATGCTAACCGGCGCGGACTCAAACCTAAGCCCTGGGTCAAAACCTCGATGGCGCCCGGTTCACAGGTGGTCACGGACTACTACGAGAAGGCCGGTCTGTGGCCGGATCTGGAAGCGCTTGGCTTCCACCTCGTGGGTTACGGGTGTGCCACCTGTATCGGCAACTCCGGTCCGCTGCCCGAAGAGGTATCCAAGGTTGTCAACGACCAAGACCTCGCCGTCGTCTCAGTGCTCTCCGGTAACCGCAACTTTGAAGGGCGTATTAACCCGGACGTGAAGATGAACTATCTCGCCTCCCCGCCGCTCGTGATCGCCTACGCGCTGGCTGGCACGATGGATTTCGACTTCGAGTCGGAACCGCTAGGCCAGGACCAGGACGGCAACGACGTCTTTTTGGCCGACATTTGGCCGGATGCGGACGAGGTACAGGCGACGATCGACGCTTCGGTTAACCGCGAGATGTTCGAAACCTCGTATTCGGACGTGTTCAAGGGCGACAAGCTGTGGCAGGAACTGGAAACCCCGGAAGGTTCGACTTTCGACTGGGATCCGCAGTCCACGTACGTGCGCAAGCCCCCGTACTTTGAGGGCATGACGATGGAGCTCGAGCCCGTCACGGATATTTCTGGCGCACGCGTGCTTGCCAAACTCGGTGATTCGGTGACCACCGACCATATTTCTCCGGCAGGCGCGATCAAACCGGAATCGCCGGCCGGTCAGTACCTCGAATCGCATGGTATCGGGCGTCGAGACTTCAACTCGTACGGCTCGCGCCGAGGCAACCACGAGGTCATGATCCGGGGAACGTTCGCCAACATTCGCTTGCGCAACCAGCTTCTGGACGGCGTTGAGGGCGGATACACGAAGAACTTCTTGACTGGGGAGCAGGAATCGATTTACGACGCCGCGCAGGCCTATCAGGAGGCCGGTGTTCCGCTCGTCGTGCTCGCAGGGGCCGAATACGGTTCGGGATCCTCACGTGACTGGGCAGCGAAGGGAACGGCACTGCTCGGCGTCAAGGCTGTGATTACGACGTCGTTCGAGCGTATCCACCGCTCCAACCTGATCGGCATGGGTGTGTTGCCGCTGCAATTCCCGGCGGGGCAAAGCGCGGACACGCTTGGTCTCGACGGCACGGAAACGTTCGACATCGAAGGCATCACCGAGCTCAACGACGGCCGCACACCGAAGACTGTCAAGGTAACGGCACGCAAGGACGACGGCACCGAGATCGAATTCGACGCCGTCGTCAGGATCGACACCCCTGGAGAAGCCGACTACTTCCGCAACGGTGGCATCCTGCAGTACGTGCTACGCAACCTCGCCAAGCAAGCATAAGTGTGCAGGGCTTGACCACAAAACGCCGCACTACCACCGTCTTAGAATGTAAGGGTGGTAGTGTGGCGCCAGTGGTGAAGGAGGTGTGCCGGTGATGCTCGACTCGATTCATAGTCCTGCCGATCTGAAGAAGCTGAAGGTCTCGCAGCTCGAAAAACTCGCGGCGGAAATCCGCCGGTTTCTCGTGACCAACGTGGCCAAAACCGGCGGTCATCTGGGGCCGAATCTCGGTGTCGTCGAACTGACGATCGCGATCCATCGAGTCTTTGAATCGCCAGCAGACCCGATTATTTGGGATACCGGGCACCAAGCCTACGTTCACAAGATTTTGACCGGGCGCAAAGATTTCACAAAGCTGCGCCAGGAGGGCGGGCTATCCGGCTACCCCTCGCGTGCGGAGTCGCCGCACGACGTCGTCGAAAACTCGCATGCGTCCACCGCGCTGTCCTGGGCCGACGGCGTAGCACGCGCGATGCAATACGCTGGCCGAGACAACCGGGTGGTTGCCGTGATTGGCGACGGCGCCCTCACCGGTGGCATGGCGTGGGAAGCGCTCAACAATATTGCCGAAGATCCAGATCGTCCGATCGTCATCGTCGTCAACGACAACGGACGATCATACGCGCCCACCGTGGGCGGTATCGTGCGCAGGCTTGATCCGGTGCGCAAACTTGACGCCGTGCGAGTCAACCGTGATTACGATAATTTCCTCGACTGGGGCAGGCGCACCTTGCAAGGTTCGGGCATCCCCGGCCAGCTCACCTATGACGCGCTACGCGGGCTGAAGAAGGGCATGAAAGAAATGTTCTTCGATGCCGGTATTTTCGATTCTCTCGGACTGAAATACATGGGGCCGATCGATGGTCACGACATCCGTAGCCTCGAAGAAGCCCTGACGATGGCACGCGACTACGGCGGGCCCGTCGTCGTTCATGCGATCACAGAAAAAGGGCGCGGCTACAAGCCGGCAGAAAAGAACAAGGCGGATCATTTCCATGCAGTCGGGCGGATTCACCCGGAAACCGGTCTGCCGATCGAACCGTCACGGTTTGGCTGGACGAGCATCTTTGCAGACGAAATCGTGGACATCGCTCGGCAAGATCCCACTGTCGTGGGAGTGACGGCCGCAATGTTGCGCCCAGTTGGGCTCGGCCCGATGCTCAAAGAATTTCCCAAACGAGTCATCGACGTCGGTATCGCGGAACAGCACGCGCTCACTATGGCCGCTGGGCTATCACATGGCGGCTATCGTCCGGTGGTCGCCTTATATGCAACGTTCATGAACCGCGGCTTTGACCAGCTTCTCATGGATGTCGCGTTACACAACGAGCCGGTGACGATCTGCCTTGATCGTGCTGGAGTCACGGGTGACGACGGCGCGTCTCACAACGGCATGTGGGATCTCGCACTGGCAGCAATGATGCCGAACATCTCGGTTGCGGTCCCTCGCGACGAGGCCACGATGCGCGCCTTGCTTTACGAAGCAATCGACAAGCCCGGGCCCGCGATCGTCCGCTATCCGAAAGGTTCCGTACCGGCCGAGCTTCCAGCCATCCGTAAGATCGGCAGTATTGACGTCATTTACGAGCGTAGTATTCCGGGGCGCGCTCCAATCGTTTACGTGGCCGTGGGTGCAATGGCACACACGATGGTTGAGGCTGCCCGCCAACAGGACAATGAATCGATCATTGTGGTCGATCCGCGGTGGGTGCTTCCCGTTAACGAAGATCTCGTTAATCTCATCTCGAACGCCGGGGGAGTGGTCACTCTCGAAGATGGGCTGGCCGATAATGGAGTGGGCGCTGCCATCCAACGTAGTCTCACTCAATCGGGGCACCTCATTCCTGCGAAGACGTTGGGAATCGCAAAAGAGTTTCTTACGCACTCGGCGCGAGCCGATATCCTTGCCGAGCAGGGGATGGACACCGCCGCAGTCATCGCAGCAACCCGTGAGGTGCGGGAAAAGATTACCCAACGGGCCGCGGCCCGCGAGCGCGGTACGCTCTAAAGTACCACGCCGGCTTCTTGAGCTGCTTGGTGTATCGGGCCTGAGACCTGGTCAATTTGCCAGGGGCGTGCGCCTTCGCGGCGGAGAATCGCGCCCAGGTCATCTATCGTGTGCCAGCCTTCCCATGCGGCCATGCGTTGGATCGCCGGTTTAATGAGCACCTCCTGCCGGATGCCTAATTCTTCAGCGAGGTCAAGGACTGTTGTGCGCAATACCTGCCAGCGGTCGAAGGCATCCGGGTCCATCGTTTCCCAGCGGTTGACAGGCGGATGGGGTGTTTTCTTATCGGTGAGTTTGCGCTGCGGAAGATCGTGGGGATCAAGAGCCCATGCGGTTCGAATCGCTTTCCACCAGGTTTTAGCATCCTCGAGTCCGTCGTCAGCTTCTAAGAGAGGGGAGTTCTCTATGGCTGACCAGGATCTCGGCTTGCTTTCCGCCAGTTCGGCAAGAACAGTGCTCGATATTACTTTGGAGGGTGCGACGTCGCGTTCACGGGCAAGTGCGTCACGGGCGTCCCACAGTTCGCGAAGCATTCCTAGAGCGCGCCGGTCCAGTATCCCTACGCGGTGGGCGTATCGCCGCCACGGATCTTTACGCGGCGGTTTCGGTGTGCGAGTTCGTACCTCTTCGCATTCTTGCTCGAACCAAGACATGCGGCCTGCGGCCACAAGCTGATCGGTGAGCTTGTGGCGAAGTTCGTGGAGCAACTCCACGTCTAGAGCCGCGTAGGCACGCAGTTCGGAAGGTAGCGGACGCTGTGACCAATCGGAGTTCGAGTGTTCTTTCGCGAGCGTCCACCCGGTGAGTTTCTCCGTTATTGCTTGCAAAGAGTGCCGTTCGTAACCGAGGATGAGCGCTGCAATTTCGGTGTCGAACACCTTCGTCGGTGTGAGGCCGAGTTCGTGCAGGCTAGGAAGATCCTGATCGGCGGAATGTAAAATCCATTCCTCGCGCATGACCTCCCGCAAGCCGTCGAGGCGATCCTCGATACCAACGGGGTCGATGAGCACAGTGCCTGCTCCGGGGCGCCTTACCTGAATGAGATAAGCCCGGTTAGAATATCTGATTCCCATCGCCCGCTCGGTGTCGACTGCGAAAGGACCGTGACCTCGGGCCAGCCGAGCAACGGCGTCGTCAATATCTGAATGCGTGACGTCAGGAATACCCTCTCGAGGCTCCTCAATGAGCACGGGCGGAAGATCGTAGGTCAAATCCGCTCAACCTTACGGGCAAGCGTGGCCACCTGATCACTCCACGGGCCAAGCCCTGAAATCGAAGCCAAGAAATCTGCCCAGGCGTGCACATGTTCTGTTAAGTATTCGGTCTGTGGCGTCCAGGACGCGCGCACCTCAAGGTCAACGCGCGCCGAATTAATGTGCAACCCACCGAACGTTTCGTTGAACACGCGCGTCACCGTTCCGTTCAAACTGTGATAGGAGGCTCCACGGTTATCAAGCGCGTCACGCAACCACGACCAGGCGACTTCACCAAGAAGCGGATCATCACCCATGACGGAATCCATTGGCGCCTGGGCGTGCACGACGATCCGAAACGTGCCGTTCCACGCAGGCTGAGTTTGAGGATCGTGCAAGACGGCGAACCTGCCTGCGCCCTGCCGTTCGGCCTCGTCATGGTCCGCCGAGGGGAACACTTCAGCCTGCAACGCCACCGCCCACGGGGCAATCTGGGTAGGCCCGGGAATTTGACCAATACGCAGTTCCGGGCGGAAGGTTTGCCCTTTCAAAGAACTAAGCGCGGTCAGAAACTCCGCAGTCGGCTGATTCGTGGTCACGTTTCGACTTTAACGGCCTAACGTGACAAGGTGGCCGTGGCGCGCCGATCATTGAAAAATGGCCACTGACGCCCCGCCAAAACTGACGGTGGTGCCAGATACCGTGGGTACGTCCCAGCTGAGGACGATCTCCTTGCCATCGATAGGAGCGACGACGTCGAGCGGCTCATCCGCACGGGAGAACACGATGACCGTGTCACCTCGGCGCATCCACCCGCCATCGCCGTCCACGCGCATCGTGGTAGCCGACCTGTCTCCACTGGCAATATCCGGATGGTCGCGCAGGTCGATGAGCTGGCGAACAAAATCGAGCATGCGCGCGTGTTCACCGAATCCGACCTCGTGCCAATCTAGCTTCGACGTGATGAACGCCTGGATATCCTGCGGATCATACATTCTCGTTTCGATATCGCCGTATATCGATGTCATGTCCCAATCAGCAAATTCTGCTAGACGGCCAGCCAAAATGTGTTGCCCCAGATCCGGGCCGTGATCAGTGAAATAGTGGAACGGTTTACGGGTGGCAAACTCCTCGCCCATGAACAGCATGGGCGTGTAATGAGAAAGCAAGATGAGCGCCCGAGATACCGCAAGCTGCCCTAACGAGGCTTTCAACGACGGGCGATCTGAAATAAGCCGGTTACCCACCTGGTCGTGATTCTCGTCAAACACCATGAACCGGTGCCCCGAAAAACTTTCCGGGATCGGCTTGCCCCGGGGCGCAGACGGGAACGTTAACTCTTGGCCCACTCTCACAAAACCATGTTCGAAGGCTTGCGCCATGGCAGATTCATCCACGTAGTCTGCATAGTAGGCGTTTGACTCGCCGGTCAGCCACACATGGAGGGCGTGGTGGACGTCGTCGGCCCACTGCATGTCCATCCCATATCCACCCTCGGCCGTGGGAGTGACGAGCAGCGGGTTATTATCTTCGGACTCAGCCGTGATCGTAAAAGTACGCCCGAGCTGTCTGCCAAGCTCGGCAACCTCGTCCGAAAGCTGGGCAAGAAAATGCCTCGGGGAATCGTCGAGCAGGTGGTGCACGGCGTCGAGCCTCAGCGCGTCAAAATGATAGTCGCGTAGCCACTGCTTCGCATTGTCAATAAGATAGCGCCGAACCTGCTCGGAGTGCTCGCCGTCCAAATTGAGGGCCTCACCCCACGGCGTGTGATGAGCGCTCGAAAAGTAGGGTGCGAACTGGGCCAGATAGTTGCCGTCCGGCCCGAAATGGTTGTAGACAACGTCGAGGCACGCCGACATCCCGCGGGCATGAATCCCATCGACGAGCGCCACCAGGTCTGTGGGCGAACCGTACGGTTCATGGATAGCGTAGATAGACACGCCGTCGTATCCCCATCCACGCTGCCCTGGCATTGGTGCGATCGGCATGAGTTGTACGACGTCGACACCCAGGTCACGCAGATAATCAAGGCGATCAATGGCCGCACGGAACGTACCTTCGCGAGTGAACGCGCCGACGTGGAGCTCGTAAAAAACCTTCCCATGCAGGTTCTCACCCTGCCAGTGGCCATCAGTCCACGAAAACGACGCCGGGTCCACGATCTCACTCGGGCCGTGCGGACCTTCTGGCTGGCGCATGGACCTCGGATCAGGCAAGGCCATCCCGCCGTCAACCTTAAGCTGATAACGAGTTCCCGCTGGCAACGGCTGGGGTGACACGAAATGTTCGCCGTCACGGATGAGCGCGGTTTCGTTATCGCCGACGACGAGGCTCACTGTGCGAGCATTGGGCGCCCAGATCGACACGTTAGTCATCAACACGCTCCAACACGGCAGCAGGGAAACGGCCAAGAACGTCAGAAAGCGGCTGCGTACCACCGCTAATCTCGCTACCCGTCAACACGTTACGCCAACTGCCATCAGGTAGAACGATCGTGTAATCACCAGGGGATTCTGGAAGGTGCCGCATCGCGGCAGTCACGACCACCGGTTCGTCATCAAGCACCCTCGCAAAAGCAAGCGCCCGACCAGTAGAGACAGGCAACGGTTCGTAGCCACACTCCGCCGATGAAATCCGTGGCAGTGAGCGGCGAAGCCTGGCAATCCGCGACGTGACCCACAGCTTTTCCGTATCCAGATCAGGCGACGAAGGTAGACCATCACGATCCAGCTTTGCGAGTAGCTCGCTCAGCGCCTCGTAATCAACCGGGCGGCGATTATCCGGATCCACAAGCGAGGTCTGTGTGACCTCTTCACCGTTGTAAATATCTGGCACGCCCACCGCAGTCATCTGAATGGCCTTCTGAGCCAAAATTTGCGCGCGAGCAGCAGCGGATGTCCGCTTGTGGAAATCCGCCAGAAGATCAGCAGCAGGAGAGTTAAGGATCGCCTGCGCATAGTCGAGCAGAGCCTGTTCTGCTTGCTCGTTTTGCTCTGTCCACGTGGTCCACGACTTCTGCTCGCGCGATGCCTTATACAGGTACTCGTTGAGCCGCTCGGCAGGAATCGGACCGGCCTCGCTCCACGTTCCAAGCAGAGTCTGCCACAGCAGGTTTTCAATCTGACCATCCAGATCAGCTGGCCGCTCATCAGCAACGATGTCCCGCGCCTTGGCAAGCATCTCCTGCCAGTCGTCGGCATACTGTGCGATCGGCGCTATTCGGGCCCGCACATCCTCACAACGCTTCGTATCATGAGTGGACAGGCACGTCATCGTGGTCGGCCAGGTGAGTGACAATAGATTTTGGAAGTCATGGAAGTCGTCCGGCGTCGTCGTGAAATAATGCGGGCCGCCGCCAACCTCATTCGCCGAAGTCAGCACGGTGTAGCGATAGAAGGTCGTGTCCTCTACGCCCTTAGCCATAACCGCTCCGCACACCTGCTGGAAGCGAATAATGGCCTCGTTACGAGCAGACTCGTGCGTACGACCAGCCGAACCGATTTCGTAACCAAGCAACAATTCGACGACGGTGTTCAGCGTATCTTGCCGATCCTCATCAAGCTTGCGGGCGGCACGCTCGGCGGCATCACGCAACACGCGCTCATCCGTGGGGTTAGGGCGCTCCCCAGGAACCACGTAGGCCCGGTAGCGATCCATGTGAACCACGAGCTCAACCACAACTTCAACAATCGCACGGAACGTGTGATCGCGAAGCCGGACGTCCGCGTGGCAAATCTTTGCCAAAATGTTGGCCAGCCGATCGACCTCCGCATATAGCGAGGTGTCAATAATCTGCCGTTTCGCACTGACTTCAACGGACCCCACAGAGTGCACAGACCCCGATAGCTCACCGTAAATCTGGGTCAACACCGGCAAGCCACTAGGATCGGTAAACAGGCCCTGCACACGCATCAGCGTGTCATAGCCGGTAGTACCAGCACACGGCCAATCCGACGGCAACTGTTCATCACCTTCGAGGATCTTTTCCGCCACTGTCCACGCCCCGCCCGTCGCATCCGACAGGTTGCGGAAATATTCGCGCGGATCAGCAAGCCCATCAGGGTGATCGATCCGGAAAGCGTCAATATAGCCTTCCTCCTGCAACTGCAACAGTAGTGCATGCGATTCGCGGAATACGTCGGGATCTTCCACCCGGATCGCAGCCAGCGTGTCGACGTCGAAGAACCTGCGATAATTCAGTTCCTCGTTCGCCACCCGCCAATGAGCAAGCCGGTAATACTGCGCATCCAACAGTTCCGGAAGCGGCAGATTCTCAGTACCGCGGCGCACCGGGAACACGTGGTCGTAGTAACGCACCACCTTAGTTTCGCCGTCGTCTTCAAAACCTGGCACGCGCATGTCATCAATCGTGATCGTGCCATCCGTGATCTCTTGGCCAATTCGCCTGCCCAACACCGGCATGAGCAGGCCATCACCGGCATCTGATAATTCGATATCAAACCAGTTAAAGTACGGTGATTCCTCGCCGTCGCGCAGCACGGACCACAGCGCTCGGTTATGGAACAGGGGAGTGGGAACTGCCATATGGTTCGGCACAATATCGACAATCAGGTACATGCCGGCGTCGTGGATCGCCCGCGACACCTTCCTGAAACCTTCGATACCGCCAAGATCGGCAGAAATCTTTTCGTGGTCAACCACGTCATAGCCGTGATTCGACCCGGGAGCAGCCTGCAGGATCGGGGAGAAGTAAACATCCGTGACACCGAGTGCAGACAGGTAGGGAACAATCCTTTCAACATCCGCAAAATCGAAGTCCGGGCTGAGCTGGAGACGATAGGTGGTCACGGGGGTGCGCCGGTCAGCGGGCGGCACATGTGAATGACGTCGCTCTTCGGTGGTCATGTTACTCCTTTGTACGCAAACCATTGTAGGCGAGTCCCCGGCGTTGTGGGGACCCGCCTACACAGTAGCTCCGGTAGTTACCGCGACTTCTTAGTCTTAGCTGGTTTCGCCTTTACTGTAGATGCTGGCGCGTCTGCATCAGCCACAGGCTCTTCGGCAGCAGGCTCGGAATCTTTAGCCTCAGGCACAGACGACGCCGTTTGCTCTGCCTCCTCAGAACTATCAATGTCAAGGAGAGAATGGCGATCTGCACGGTAACGCACCAAAATCGTGATCGAACGCGACTTTACCGGGAACGTATCGCCTGACATGTACTCGTCCGCGCAATTCGCCTCACAATCGGTCGAGAGAACTTCGACCCACTTTTGTTCCTCATCAGTTGCCGGGATCGTGAAGTCAAGATCCTCTTCCGAGGCGTTGAAAGCAAGGAGGAAGTCGTCATCAAGGACCGGGTTTCCACGCGCGTCCGGCTCCGCAATACGATCACCGTTCAAGTAGACCATGACGGAGCGGGCATACCACGTATCCCAATCCTCATCTGCCATCACCTGGCCGTTGTTCGCGAACCACATGATGTCGCCCAGTTCGGATTCGCCGCCGCGCCCGGCGTCGCCCTGGAAGAAACGCCGACGCCGGAACACCGGATGGTCGCGACGCATCGCAATCAACTCTCGGACGAAACGATGGATCTCAATTTGATCCGCATCAAGTTCCCAGTTCACCCACGACAGCTCGTTGTCCTGAGCATACGTGTTGTTGTTGCCGTTTTGTGTGCGGCCGATTTCGTCGCCGTGCGAAATCATTGGAACACCCTGCGAGGTGAGCAACGTCGTGAAGAAATTTTTGATTTGCCGCATCCGAAGCGCCTTGATTTCCGGATCGTCCGTGTGGCCTTCCACGCCGTGGTTCCACGAGCGGTTGTGGTTTTCGCCGTCGGCGCCGTCTTCTCCGTTGGCGTCGTTGTGCTTGTGGTTGTATGACACGAGGTCGCGAAGCGTGAAACCATCGTGTGCAGTGATGAAGTTGATCGACGCGAACGGGCGGCGCCCCGAATGCTCATAAAGATCTGACGAGCCAGCGAACCTACTTGCGAACTCGGACAGCACCGAGGGTTCCCCACGCCAGAAATCACGCATCGTGTCGCGATAATCCCCATTCCACTCCGTCCACAACGGCGGGAACTCGCCCACGTTATAGCCGCCTTCGCCCACGTCCCACGGCTCAGCAATGAGCTTGACCTGCGAAATGATCGGGTCTTGCTGAATGATGTCAAAGAACGACGACAGCTTATCCACTGCGTGGAGTTCGCGCGCCAACGTGGATGCCAAATCGAAGCGGAAGCCGTCCACGTGCATGTCAACGACCCAGTAGCGCAGCGAATCCATGATCAGCTGCAGCGAATGCGGAGATGACATGTTGAGCGAATTACCCGTACCAGTGGTGTCGAAGTAGTGCGCCTTGTCGTCTTCCACCAGACGGTAGTAGGCAGAGTTATCGATTCCGCGGAACGATAGGGTCGGACCCATATGGTTGCCTTCTGCCGTGTGGTTGTAGACGACGTCGAGGATCACCTCAATATCAGCGGCATGGTAGGCCTTGACCATCGATTTGAACTCGTCAACTTGCGAGCCACGTTCGCCCGACGACGAATAGGTGTTCTGTGGCGCAAAGAAGCCGATCGTGTTGTATCCCCAGTAGTTCGACAGCCCTTTTTCGATAAGCGACGTGTCGTTCACGTACTGGTGGATCGGCATAAGCTCCACTGCGGTGACGCCGAGCTCCTTCAAGTAATCCACCATGGCCGGATGCGCCATACCCATGTAGGTGCCGCGTAAAGATTCGGGGATCTCCGGATGCAGCTGGGTCATGCCTTTCAAGTGCGCTTCGTAAATGACGGACTTGTGATAGGGATGCTTCGGCGGGCGATCATGCCCCCAGTCAAAGAACGGGTTAATGACCACAGACAGCATCGTGTGCCCGAGTGAATCAAGTTCAGAACGCTTCGAATTGTCGAAGAAGTCGTAACTGAAATTGGCCTGGTGATTTTCCACCTGCCCCTCAATGGCCTTCGCGTATGGGTCGAGTAGAATCTTCGACGGATCACACCGGTGCCCAGCAGCCGGATCATACGGCCCGTGTACACGGAACCCGTACCGTTGACCAGGGCGAATACCCGGTAGGTAGCAGTGCCAAACGTGCGCGTCGACCTCTTTGAGCTCGATGCGCTTCTCATTGAGGTCGTCGTCAATTAAGCACAGCTCGATCTTGTCCGCAACCGACGAAAAGATCGCAAAATTAGTGCCCGTGCCATCGTAGGTGGCACCGAGCGGATAAGGTTTACCAGGCCAAACTTCCATGCCTTAAGACTCTCATGTTTGCGGCAAAACTTTATGCCAAAACACTGTGATGTGTGCTTTTTCGCTGATGGCCGCGGCAGTGCAACGAGGCTCGCGCGATGCGGTGGATAACAATCCGATGTGGTGGGCGATACTGGGATCGAACCAGTGACCTCTTCCGTGTGAAGGAAGCGCGCTACCACTACGCTAATCGCCCTAAGATGAGCTGGCAATAACCAACTGCCCACTGACAATAGCCGACCTGGCCGCCTTTGCGCAAACCAGTATCGTGGTGGCACACATCATGTTTTCAGGATTAGACTTTCTCGAGGCTAACTGGCTATATTAGTCAAGCACTCAAACGAGAGTTCGCGGACGTAGCTCAGCTGGTAGAGCACCACCTTGCCAAGGTGGGGGTCGCGGGTTCGAATCCCGTCGTCCGCTCGATGGCCATAAAGCGGGTGTCCGCTTCAACTCCTGGTGGGTTGGCCGAGAGGCGAGGCAGCGGCCTGCAAAGCCGTATACACGGGTTCGAATCCCGTACCCACCTCTCAATCACTAGGGCGATTGGCGCAGTTGGTTAGCGCGCTTCCCCGACACGGAAGAGGTCACTGGTTCGAGTCCAGTATCGCCCACCAAGCCCCGGCTTTGCCCGGGGCTTTTTGCTTATCTGCGCGGTGCGTGGGGTAGCGCAGGCTCGGCCTTAGCGTTCCGGGGGTACCCGTTGCGTTCCCGGGGTAGACAAATCGCCGGATCTGCTACCCCCGGAAGTGAACGTGTACCCCGGGAACCGTACGGCGCTAGATGGACGCGGCGTCCGCCTCGGCGCTCGCATGCACGTCAGCGCTGACGTCGTCGCCGTCGGCAGCCTCGGGTGCTTTGGGTCCAACGAATGCGCTGATGGCCAGCAGGGCTGCCAAGATTAACAGCGCTGCGATAACGATCACCCGGGCGTCGATCTGCGCTCCGGCTGCCCGGATGACGCCAGAAACGGCCGTGATGATTCCGAATGCCCCAAGTGTTGATGTGGTTGCACGCATTTACTGTCCTTCCGTCGTCGTGGTGGTTGCTTGCTGTTCAGGGGTTTCAGCCGGGGTTGCGGACTCTAGCCACTGGCTCCACGGCATGTCGCCCGGACTTTCTCCATGGAATTCGAAGTCGCCGTAGGCATAGCGGATAGAAATCACGGTGGCCTTATCCGGATCTGCGACGGCGGCCGGGCTATGAACCTCAATGGTGTCACCGGGTTCTAGGTTGTCGTGAGCCCCGTAGTGAGCCAGGACGTCCTCATACAGATCGGGAGATTCCACAGCCATCGGTGTGAGTAGTTCGTTGCCGTCGTGGACAAGTTTCCATGGCCTGAGTGTGGCGTAGAAGATGCGGGAAGGCCCAAGAGCTTCCTCATCTCGAGTAAGCCGGTAAATGACCGGAACGTCCTCGGACACGATACGTAGGCCGTTATGAACCGCGAGCGTATCAACATCGGTGATGGCGTTCTTTGAGATCGGCTTGGTGACCTGGGATGTGTGGCGGTAGAACAGCGACGGCGTCGTGGTCCCGTCGTCGTAGTGGAAGACCTTCAGGTTTTCCGCCAGTAAAAACCTCGTGGGAATCACAAGCGATACAGCCAGTGCGATCGCTGTGGGAAATCCGATCAGCCAGGTTAGTGCTGTGAGCCATGTTGCACGTTTGCCTCGGATACCCGCGAGGAAAACGCCGAGAGCCAGGATACCGAGCGCTACAGATAGCGCCATGAGAATGCTTGCCAGGTACCTGCCGGTAAAAAGGAGTGCGAGAGCTGCTCCCGCGAGTGCCAGTGCGGTGAACGCTGTTGCGTAGCGATGTGATATTGCCGGAGTTACTTTGCGTTTGCGCAGCTTTTTAGGTGCGGGTTCCGGGGAGACGAATGGCTGGGTGGGCGCGGCAGTGTACGCCGGCTCGCTTGGCACGTACGTGTGCGCTTGAGCTTTCATACGCATGCGGATCACAGCGAGAAGGGCGATCACAGCGACGATAAACACGAGGATGAAGAACCATTCGCCGCCGCGGACATCCATGAAAAGTCCGAGCCAAAACACGGTAAACGGAACGAATGCCAGTAATCCAAGGAGGGTGAGAACGATTCCGGCGGCTAACGTGGAATCGGGGTCACGCAAAGCTCGCTCCGCGACGATGTCTTCGGTGTCGTAGTCGGGAATGAATAGCCAGCCTAGCCCGTACACCAATAGCCCAAGACCGCCGACTGGAATGATGAGTAGTGCGAGGATGCGCACGATGGCGGGGGAGAGCCCCCACCTGTGTGCGAGCCCGGCGCATACTCCACCGAGTAATCTGTCTGGGGTACGCCGGATCGGACGGGAACGAATCTTGTCGAAAATGTTCATGGCTTAAGTCTTCGCTAAATGGCCGACCTCAGCGACCCTTAACACCCCTGATTCTTCCCTGATTTTCGCCTTATTCCTTGGACTTTGAGCGCATCGGTGAGAGCCTTAAACCGTGAACACATATTCTGATTTACGAGCACCGTGGGCACGGCAACGCCCGGAGCTGGCTCGCCGTGAGCCGATGATGGTGGCAGGCGTGTGCCGGGGGCTCGCGGTGCACCTTGGCGGGAAAACGTGGGCCTGGCGACTTGGCTGTGTTGCGTTGGCGTGGACGGGTATCGTTCCGGTTATTTACGTTGCGCTCGCATTGACGACGCCGCGCGAGCGGCCCGCCGTCGCAGTAGAAAACCAGCGGCTAGCAAAACCGTTGGTGAAATTACGGCCGGATTCGTCGAAGTTGACGGCGGCTGCACTTATTTTCCTTCTTGCAATCATCGTGTTTGGCCTGATCATCGGAGCCGGTAATCTCTACGTGATGAACGCTCTTTGCGTGGCGTTGATTGTCGTCGGTGCGGGAATCGCGTGGAGTAGCCGGGGTTCGCGTGCGTCGACTGCCACGATGCTGGCAGGTCTGGTTATTGCGGCTCTCGGTGCGATTATTTTGGTGACGAACAGCAGGCCGAGCAGCACGTTTGAGACGGCGATTTTGAGCGGGATTGCGGTGCTAGCGGCGGCAGCTTTTGTGCTCTATCCGGCATTGGCTCGTTCCGCCACGCTCGTCAAAGAGATCGATGAGCAGCGTATACGCGAAGAAACTCGCGCAGATATTGCCGCCCACTTGCACGATTCGGTCTTGCAGACGTTGGCCCTTATCCGGGCTCGTGCCGACAGTCCGCACGAGGTGCGTGTGTTGGCTCGACAACAGGAACAGGAGCTGCGTGATTACCTGTATTCGAACCGTGCGGATGCGGACACGTCCCTAGCTGACGCGTTGACGGCGAAGGCACGTGACGTGGAGAATGCTTACGGGGTGGAAATCGACGTCGTGATCACCGGCGATCAGCAACCCACACCGGCAGGCCGAGCCCTCATTGAAGCTGCGGGCGAAGCGCTGACGAACGCATGCAAACACGGAGAAGGTCCGGTCTCGGTCTACGGCGAGCTCGGCGAGGGTGCCGATGTGTGGATCCGCGACCGGGGAGCCGGCTTCGATCTGGGCGCCGTGGCAGAGGATCGGATCGGGATCCGGCATTCGATTTATGGGCGGATGGAACGGGCCGGCGGCCGGGCAACAATCCGCACGCCCTTGCAATCGGGCGGCACGGAAGTGCATCTTCAGTTAAACCCGCAGGCAGACAACCGTAGGGAGGAGAGCTTATGAGGGTCATTGTGGTTGATGATCACGATCTGGTACGGGCGGGTATCATCGCCCAAATCGACGCGCACGACGGGATCCAGGTAGTGGGGCAGGCCGCAAGCGTCGATGAAGCGGTGGACGTCATCGCTACGGTTCCCTCCGACGTCGTGCTTCTCGATGTTCATCTACCCGGCGGACACGGTGGCGGGGGAGCCGAAGTGCTGCGACGCGTGTTTACCGGGCACGGCAACAAACCACGGTTTCTCGCCCTGTCGGTGTCGGACGCTGCCGACGACGTCGTCTCAGTGATTCGCGCCGGAGCTCGCGGCTACGTCACGAAGTCGATTAACAGTACGGAGCTTATCGAGGCGATGCAGCGGGTGATGGCTGGAGATGCCGCGTTTTCGCCCAAGCTTGCCGGTTTCGTGTTGGATGCCTTCGGAACGAGCGCGGCAGCCGTTGCCGACCAAGACGAGGAACTCGACAGGCTTTCGGCTCGCGAACAAGAAGTCATGCGGCTCATCGCCCGCGGCTACACCTACAAAGAGGCGGCGGCAGAGCTCTTCATCTCGGTGAAGACGATTGAGACCCACGTGTCGGCGTGCCTGCGCAAGCTGCAATTATCGAACCGGAAAGAGCTGTCCCGCTGGGCGGCCGCTCGCGGTATTGACTAGCATTCGACGACGTTGACACCGAGCCCGACGTGGACGGCTAGCCCGCCAAGGGCGGTCTCTTTGTACTTGGCCTGCATGTCCCGGCCGGTTTCGCGCATGGTGGTAATGACGTCGTCGAGAGAGACCATGTGCGAGCCGTCGCCGCGCATCGCCGTACGGGCGGCGGCCACCGCTTTGATTGCGGCGATCGCGTTGCGTTCAATGCACGGGATTTGAACCAGCCCGCCAATAGGGTCGCAGGTGAGCCCAAGGTTATGTTCCATTGCGATTTCGGCGGCGTTTTCGACTTGTTGGGGCGTGCCGCCTAAGACGGCGGCGAGCCCGGCGGCAGCCATTGAACACGCCGAACCGACCTCGCCTTGGCAGCCAACTTCCGCCCCGGAAATTGAGGCCATTGTTTTAAAGATCATGCCGATTGCGCCTGCGGTCAGGAGGAACTTTTCGACGGCAGCCGGGCCGAAGTCTGGCAGAAAGTCGCGGCAATAGTGCATAACTGCGGGAATGATGCCGGCCGCGCCGTTTGTTGGTGCGGTCACCACACGCCCGCCTCCGGCGTTTTCCTCGTTCACAGCCAGCGCGTACAGGGTGATCCAATCCATTGCGCGCAGGGGATCGGTGCCGGACGACTCTGCTTTCAACGACGCGTGCATGCCCGGGGCACGCCTTAGCACGTTCAACCCGCCAGGGAGGATACCTTCACGGGTGTAACCGTTGCACACGCACTCTTCCATCACCTGCCAAATATCCGCGAGCCCCGAGGAGATGTCGGCGCGCGTGCGCATCGCCAACTCGTTCTCCAGTGCCACCTCGGCGATTGACATGCCCGTGGCTTCGCAAATCTCGAGTAGCTGCGCCCCCGTCGTGAACGGATAGGGCAGGCTGTGCGTGGGCGCGACTTCCTTATCTGCATCTTCCGCGTTGACGACGAAGCCGCCACCCACCGAATAGTACGTTTCCGCAAGAAGCTGGTCTGTGCCCTGCCAAGCGACGAAGGTCATCCCATTGGGATGCCCAGGCAGCTCTGTCCGACCCACCAAAACGATGTCGGTTGCCGGCGTGAAGTCAATGGGGCTGGTGCCCGCCGCGGTAGCCAGTGCGAGGCGCTGGTTTTTGCGAACGCGGGCGACGGCGTCGTCGGCCTCAATCGGATCAACGTGAGCGGGATCTTCGCCCATAAGGCCGAGGATCACCGCTTTGTCCGTGCCGTGACCAATCCCGGTGGCACCCAGCGAGCCGTAGAGCGTACACGTCACTTTCGTCACGGTATCGGGAAGTTTGCGTGCAAACCGCGCCGCCGCAATCATCGGGCCAACCGTGTGGGACGACGACGGACCAATACCTATCTTGAAAAGATCAAACACGCTCAACGCCATGAGCTGATCGTACCGCCGTATGCGGGGCTTCACATGTCCAAGTTCCGGGCGCGGCACGGTCAGGGGTATGATTGAGCCCGTGCGTGCCTTGTATGTGCGTACATTTATGCGGAAGGAGCCCCTGTGCCGAACCTAGTCATCGACGGCGAGACCCTGAACATTGACCAGCCAATCACCGGCATCGAACACTATACGGCGAATCGGGATATCGTCGCTTTGCGGGTTGATGGCGAATTAGTGGACTTAGACCGGGACCTGTACAGCTTTGCAGATGGGGCCGTTGTTGAGGGCGTGTCGATCCACGAACAAGATGGGCTCAATATTTTGCGGCATTCCGCCACGCACGTTCTCGCCCAGGCTGTGCAAAACAAGTTCCCAGACGTCAATCTGGGTATCGGCCCGTTTATTACGGACGGCTTTTACTACGATTTCGGCAATATCGATCCCGTCACGCCCGAGCTTCTTGCGGAGTTGGAAAAGGACATGAAGCGGATCGTCAAGGAGGGCCAGCGGTTTTGCCGCAGGGTCATTTCCGACGACGACGCCCACACGGAGCTTGCCGACCAGCCGTACAAGCTCGAGCTCGTCCAGCTCAAGGGCGGCTCTGATGCTGACAACGATCAGGCCGCTGAAGGTGCGTCCATCGAAGTCGGTGGCGGCGAGCTGACGATGTATGACAACGTCAACCGCAAGGGCGAGGTGGTGTGGACCGACCTGTGCCGCGGCCCGCACCTGCCTTCGACGAAACTGATCGGTAACGGTTTCGCGCTGACCCGTTCGTCGGCCGCCTATTGGCGTGGCGATCAGGCCAACGATTCGCTCCAGCGCATCTACGGCACCGCGTGGCCGTCCAAGGCAGAGCTGGTGGATTACAAGAAGCGGATCGAAGAAGCGCAAAAGCGCGATCATCGCAAGCTCGGCGCCGAACTTGATCTGTTCTCCTTCCCGGACGAAATCGGTTCAGGCCTTGCCGTCTTCCACCCCAAGGGCGGAATGATCCGAATGATCATGGAAGAATACTCGCGCAAACGGCACCTGGAGGCGGGCTATTCCTTCGTCAACACCCCGCATATCACGAAGGCGAACCTGTTCGAGATTTCCGGCCACCTCGACTTCTATGCCGATGGCATGTACCCGCCGATGCACATGGATGAGGTACGCGATGCCGACGGCAACATCACCAAGCAGGGGCAGGACTACTATCTCAAGCCGATGAACTGCCCGATGCACAATCTTATCTTCCGCTCTCGCGGCCGCTCGTACCGTGAGCTTCCGCTGCGCCTGTTCGAGTTCGGCACGGTCTACCGTAATGAAGCCTCCGGTGTGGTGCACGGGCTCACGCGGGCTCGCGGTTTTACGCAGGATGACGCGCATATTTACTGTACGCGCGAACAGATGAAAGACGAGCTCACCACGCTTCTCGACTTCGTGCTCTCGCTGCTGAAGGACTACGGCCTGGAGGATTTCTACCTCGAACTGTCCACCAAGGATCCGAACAAGTACGTAGGCGACGACGAGACGTGGGAGGAAGCCACCCGCATTCTGGAAGAGGTCTGCACGGCTTCTGGCCTAGACCTGGTTCCAGATCCCGAAGGTGCCGCGTTCTACGGTCCCAAAGTCTCCGTGCAGGCCAAGGACGCGCTCGGGCGCACGTGGCAGATGTCCACCATCCAGCTGGACTTCAACTTGCCGGAACGTTTCGAGCTGGAATACACGGCTCCGGACGGCTCGCGCCAGCGCCCGGTCATGATCCACCGCGCACTGTTCGGCTCGATTGAGCGGTTCTTCGGTGTGCTCACCGAACACTATGCGGGCCAGTTCCCAGCGTGGCTTGCCCCCGTGCAAGTGCGTTGCATACCGGTGGCCGAGGCGTTCAACGATTATCTCGACGACGTCGCAGCTCGGTTACGTGCCCGTGGCGTACGAGTGGAGGTCGATAAGTCTGATGACCGCTTCGGTAAGAAGATCCGCAACGCGTCGAAGGACAAGATTCCGTTCACGCTCATCGCGGGTGGCGACGACGTCGAGGCCGGCGCGGTAAGTTTCCGTATGCGCGATGGTTCGCAAGATAACGGGATCCCGATCGACGAGGCGATCGAGCGGATCGTCGCCGACATTGAAGCGCATGTGAATCAGTAATGTTATCGAGCAAGGGGCGCCCGCTGGCGCAGGTGTTATTCGGTCCGATTGCCCGCCTGTTTATCAAGCTGGGAATCAGCGCGAACACGGTCACGGTGGTGGGCGGAATCGCGTCGAGTCTGTCAGCGCTGTTTTTCTTCCCGCAGAACATGTTGCTCGCAGGCACGATTATCACGACCATCCTCGTCATCTTTGACAACCTCGATGGTCAGATCGCCCGGCTGACAGGCACCACGTCAAAGTGGGGCGCCTTCTTGGATTCCTCGATGGATCGGGTATCGGACGGCGCTATTTTCGCCGCTCTGGCCCTGTGGGGGTACTGGCATGCTGATGAGGCGTGGCGGCTTGCCGTCGTGAGTGGTGCGATCGCTGCATGCGTGGCTGGCTCGATCGTGCCGTACGTACGGGCACGTGCTGAGGGCGTCGGTTACACGGCTGCGGTGGGGATCGCCGAGCGGGCAGACCGGCTGGTCGCCGCGCTCGTACTGGTCATTGCCACCATGTTGGGCGCACCGCATTGGGTGATCGGCATCGGCCTGTGGATCTTGGCGGTACTGGCACTGATCACCGTGATACAGCGTATGGTGCACGTCTACCGGCAGATGAAAGACGCGGGCGAAGCGTGAACATCCTGTCGATCTTCCGAGGTGCAATCTGGCTCGTCAAAGTCCTGCCGGAGTCGGTAGGTCGCGCATTCTTCCGAGCAATAGGCACGCTCGCCGGGGTGTCGAACATGAAAGGCGCCGCACAACTTCGCAAAAACTATCAGCGCATCGAGCCGCTGGAATCGCCGTGGGCGCAACGCCTGCGGAGCGCCAAGGCCATGCGCTCCTATATGGACTACTACTATGAGGCCTTCCGGCTACCGGCACTGACCGCCGAGCAGATCGAGGCGCGCGTCGAGCTCGTTAACGGCGAAAAGCTCGTCGCCCACATGAACAGCGGCCGCTCCGCATCGGGTGCGCTCTTACACATGGGTAACTGGGATCTTGCAGGAGCATGGGCGTGCGCCCACCTGGCTCCCACCTATTCGATTGCCGAAAAACTGCAGCCGCCCGAACTCGCCGATCTGTTCCTCGACTTTCGCAGGTCTCTCGGCCTTACGATCTATCAGACCGGGCAGAAGGGCACTATTTCCGCGTTGACGCAGGACATGAAAGCTGGACACGCTTTCGTGCCGTTGCTTGTGGACCGCGACCTGTCGGCGTCGGGCGTCGAAGTGAAAATGGCCGGGCATCCTGTGCGAGTGGCAGTGGGCTCAGCGGTGCTCGCACAGCACACTGGCGAACCGATGTTTCCGGTGACGATCACCACCTCCGATTTTGGCGACGACGCCGCGCGAGTCAAACGAGCCGGAACGCGATACGGGATCAAACTGATCGTGGGCGAACCCATTTATTCTGCAGTTGAGCCAGATGCTCCCGCGCCCCAGCGGCAAGCCGATATTATTCGGATGAATCAGGAATGGCTCGACCAGATCGAACCGCTCTTGCGCGAACACCTCACGGATTGGCATATGCTACAAAAAGTGTTCGTTGCAGACCTCGATCCCGAACGTCTCGCCAGGGCGAGACGGAAGGAAGAACAATGAAAATTGGAATCGCCTGTGGCTACTCGTGGGACGTTCCCGGAGGCGTGCAGTACCATTGCCGGGATTTAGCGGCCGAGCTCATTGCGCGAGGCCACGACGTCTCGGTCATTGCACCAGCAGAAGCCGAGCCTGCCGAAGATTTTGTGCACCCCGTGGGGGCAGCTATTCCGATCCGCTATAACGGCTCAGTTGCACGGTTAGCCTTTGGCCCGAAGGTCAACCGTGAAGTGCGCAAATGGTTATCTGCCGGGCAGTTTGACGTGTTGCACGTGCACGAACCGTTCACCCCGTCGGTGTCGATGCTCGCGTTGATGAGTGCTGAATGCCCCGTCGTGTCCACTTTCCACACGGCGATGGACCACTCCCGTATGCTCACGATGGCCGCTCCGATCATCGTTCCAATCTTGGATAAGATTCAAGCACGCATCGCGGTGTCGGAAGAGGCACGCCGTACAGCTGTCCAGCATCTTGGCGGTGACGCCTGGATCATTCCTAACGGAGTGTTCGTACGCGACATGCAGATCGACGCAAAAGATCCGCGTTTCACAGGTACACCTGAGGAACCAACTCTCGCTTTCTTGGGGAGGATCGACGAGCCACGCAAAGGTCTACCCGTGGTTGCGCAGGCATTTGGGAAGATTCGGGAAGCACACCCGGGCGTGCGGCTGCTCGTGGCGGGCAGGGGCGACGTCGATCAGGCCCGTGCAATGTTTGGTGAGCACGCGCAGGCTGTGGAGTTTTTAGGTGGGGTCAGTGACGCCGATAAGGCTCTACTCCTTGGAAGTGCGGACGCCTACCTCGCCCCGAACACGGGCGGAGAGTCCTTCGGCATTATCTTGGTGGAAGCGATGAGTGCTGGAGCGTTCGTCGTCGCGTCCGATATCCCAGCATTCCGTGCCGTGCTCAACGACGGCGAATATGGTGTGCACTTTAAGAATGAAGACGCCGATGATTTAGCCGACGTCGTCAACGCGGCTTTGGCAGATCCGCAGCGGCGGGAAGAAACGGCGCGTGTTGCAAGCCAAGCGGCCTGGCGTTTTGACTGGGGGACCGTGGCATCGCACATCCTGTCCGTTTACGATACGGCGATCCGAACTGCTCGAATCGAGGTGGGCGAATAATGGCGTGGTGGCAGATCGCGCTGATCGTCGCGCTCGTGGTACTGGTGCTTGCCGGCGTTGTCATCTCATTGCAAGCACGCTCGCTCGATCGGGTACACAAGAACGTGACGAAATCGCGTATCGCCTTAGAGCGTGCGCTTGTCGAGCGTGCCAAAGCCGCGCTACACGTAGCACGCTCAGGAGTGTTAGATGCGGCGAGCTCAGTCGTGCTCGCCGGAGTTGCTACCGAAGCGCTTGAAGCTTCAGCAAACCCGATTGTTAATGACGGCTGGGAAGATATTCGAGTTGAAGATAGCGAGGGGAAGGCCCTAACTCCGGGACTGGACGCCCCAGATCGTCTTGTCATCGAATCAGAACTTTCGCGTGCGCTATGCCACAGCGTCGACCAGTTAGATACGGCAAGCCCGGAGCTTGACAGGCTTACGAACGCTCGGATCGCCGTGCAGATGACGCGGCGTTTTCACAACAATCACGTCTCGCAAGCTCGGCGTCTGCGCAAGTCCGTGCTGGTTCGCATGCTGCGCCTGCAGGGAAGTGCTCCAGAACCCATTACGGTGAACCTTGATGATCGGATGAATCGCGCCGAAAGGGGCAACGGTGAATAATCCTTCTCCAACGTGGAGACCAGTACGCCGATACGGGCGCGGTTTTTATTTCGTGGTCACCACCATCTGCGTGGTGGGCGTCCTCGGATTCCTCAACCTCCTGCCCATGCTGCTCGAAGGAGCCGGGGCAAGCGGATTCGTTACGTCAGCGCTACTAGCAGCCATCCCGCTGTTTTTCACCTTCTTGTTCGTGTTTTACATTGACAGGTTTGAGCCCGAACCACTGTGGCTTTACGGCGCGGCCTTAGCGTGGGGTGGCGGTATCGCCGTTGTTCTTGCACTGGCCGGGAACACGTGGTGGGAGGAAACACTAGCCCCCGCGGTCCTTGGTGCTACCGCCTCGGAAAATGACATCTTCCGCTTTACCGCATCAATAGGTGCACCCGTTATCGAAGAGTTCGTTAAAGGACTCGGCATCATCGTCATTTTCCTTTTCTTCCGCAAGCACTTCAACGGTCCGGTGGACGGCATCGTCTACGGTGCGATCATCGGTGGCGGCTTTGCGTTTACGGAAAACATTTTGTATTTCACTAACTACCATGACGAACTTGGGGAAATCTTCCAGATACGAGTGTTGGACGGGCCGCTTAGCCACGACGCCTACACGGCGTTCTTCGGATTCTTCATCGGCTTCGCGGTCTATGCCCGTTCCAAGGTGGCCTTACTCGGCTGGCTTGTGCCTGCGATGGCCGGTTCGATGTTCTTCCACTTCACAAATAATGATGGCCTATATTGGATGACGTACGAGACCTACATGTTCGTCAACAACGTGCCGGTTGCCATTTTGATCATCGCAATGGTGGTTTACAGCCGTAATCAGGAAATCATGACCGTACGTAACGGGCTTATTCCCTACGTGAATTCGGGGTGGATTTCGGCTGCCGAGGCGAACATGGTGCTGTCGATGCGCGAGCGGCAGCGTGCTAAAGCGTGGGCAGAATCTGCAGCTCGCTACCTCGGGGCGCCGCAAGGTGAGGGGCGCAAGGCGATGAATAGTTTCCAAATCGAACTGGTTCAGCTGGCACACAACCGGGTGCGCCACGATAACCTGCGTACGCTCGGCTCCAACGAATATTTGGCTGATGCGAACGACAAGCTTGCGCACCTTCAGTCGATTCGTTCTCGTTTTGCGCTCGTCTAGCCCGCGCCCAGATCGAGGCGCTCAACACAGAAAGACGTGCAATGGAACACGAATGGCCTCTTGACGCGGATGGTTTTCCGCACCGCCAGGCTGGCCGCTGCGTGGTGTTCAATCCGGCTGGTCAGCTGTTGTTGATTCTTGGTCACGACGTCGACGATCCGGACTATCGCTGGTGGTTCACTCCCGGTGGCGGGCTCGACGACGGGGAAAGCGCGCGAGAGGGAGCAGCTCGTGAGCTACGCGAAGAAACCGGGCTCGCCGTCGCACCCGCACGCCTGGTTGGCCCGGTACTTGATCGGCGTTCAACGTTCCGTTTTCTTCGCAAAACACGTAAGCAAGACGAACTATATTTCATTGTGCACGTGGACGACGCCGAACAGGCAGTTATCGATTCGCGTGCGGAAGCTAAGCTCACGGCGCAGGAACAGTCCCTCTTGGATGAGTTCCGCTGGTGGGATCTAGGCGAATTGGCTGCTGTCGCACATGCGGGTGAACTGGTGTTTCCCGTCGGCCTGGCGGCCATGGCAACCGTATGGCGCGATGGCTGGGACGGCACGGTTATCACGCGCGTCGAAGAATAGCGGTAGAATGACCCCCAGACCATTCGAAGGGAGATTTAGTGGCCGGACATTCTAAGTGGGCAACCACCAAGCACAAGAAAGCAGCCAACGATGCCAAGCGCGGCAAGCTGTTCGCACGCCTCGTCAAGAACATTGAGGTGGCGGCTCGTACTGGAGGTGGAGATCCCGATGGAAACCCCACGCTTTATGACGCCATTCAAAAGGCGAAGAAGCTCTCCGTTCCTAACGACAACATCAACCGGGCAGTCAAGCGTGGCAGCGGTGAGGACGGCGGAGGCGTCGATTACGAATCGATCATGTACGAAGGCTACGGCCCGGGCGGCGTTGCGATCCTCATGGAAGCGCTGACCGATAATCGCAACCGGGCCGCAACGGACGTGCGCGTGGGGTTGACCCGCAACGGCGGCACGCTCGCCGAGCCGGGATCCGTGGCCTACATGTTCGCGCGCAAGGGCGTGGTTGAAGTAGACGCCGAGGGCAATGAAGAAGACGATCTGCTCATGGCTGTTCTCGACGCCGGCGCAGAAGAGATTAACGACGAGGGCGAGGTCTTCGAAATCATCAGCGAGCCGAACGACGTCGTCGAGGTTCGTAAAGCCCTGCAAAGTGCGGGCGTGGATTACAATTCCGCCGAAGTTCAGTTCGTGCCGTCCGTCAAGGTTCAAGTGGATGCACCTACTGCACGCAAAGTGCTCGCGCTCATCGACGCGCTGGAAGATGTGGACGACATTCAGAACGTCTACACGAATCTTGATATCAGCGATGAGGTGCAAGCCGAGCTGGAGGCCGACGACTCCTAGTGCGCATCATGGGAGTCGATCCCGGGCTGACGAGGTGCGGGATTGGGATAGTCGAGGCTAGCAACGGCCGCCGGGTGCAGATGGTGGCCGTCGATGTCGCGCGAACCAAACCTGAAATGGCCCCGCACTATCGGCTGCTCCTTATTTCTGAGGCGATTGAAGAAGCGATTGCCCGGCACCAACCTGACGTGCTCGCGGTGGAACGCGTGTTTGCGCAAGAAAACGTGCGTTCTGTGACTGGTACCGCCCAGGTTGCCGGGATTGTCATGCTTGCAGCTGCCAAAGCCGGTTTACCGCTGGGTATGCATACGCCCTCGGAAGTCAAAGCGGCCGTCACCGGCAACGGGCGGGCAGAGAAAAACCAAGTCCAGCTCATGGTGCAACGCATTTTGCGGCTTGATGCTCCGCCGCGCCCGAAAGACGCCGCGGACGCTCTTGCGATTGCGATCTGCCACGCGTGGCGCGGTGGAGCCTTGCACATGGACAGTGTGGATCGGGCTCAGCACGGGGGAGCAGGTATGCTACCGCGGGCCGAGGGCGCGGATTTGACTCCCGCGCAACGAATCTGGGCCGGAGCCGAGCGGATTTCTCGCCGTCATGGGGCAGTCGAGCCGAAAGAACGCCAGAGTTGATTCGTCGGTAAGCCCGGGCGCGCCTTATGACAGCCCGCGCCAACCTTCGATAAGATCAAACGGGTGTTCGAAACGGAGGAATAATGATCGCATCTTTACGCGGGCAAGTCCTGCGCATCACCACGTCAAGCGCGGTCATCGAAGCTGGCGGGGTTGGGTACGTTTTCCTTGCGGCACCGGACACGCTCGCCAGTTTGCGAGTAGGCGAAGAAGGCTTCGTTTACGTGACGATGGTTGTCTCCCGCGAGGGGGAGCCCACGCTTTTCGGTTTTGGTGACGACGACGCGCGGGCAATCTTCGAAGTACTGAAAACCGTGACGGGTATTGGTCCGCGTTCGGCCCTGCAAATCTTATCGGCTCTCCCGCCAAATGATTTGCGGCATGCGATTGCGAGCAAGAACGAGGCGGCGCTCGTGAAAGTACCCGGAATTGGAAAGAAAACTGCGCAACGGATGGTGTTGGAACTGGACGGCAAACTCGGTGAGCCGAGCGGCGCTCCGGTCGCAACCGAATCTGCATCGGATAGCGAGGTCGTAGCGGCACTGGTCAACATGGGGTGGAAAGAACACGATGCAGCCACCGCACTGGGCGCCGCACGCCAGCAGATACCCGATGGTGGTGTGGCTGACCTGTTGCGAGCCGCGTTGCAGATTCTTGGGCAACGGAGGTAGGCGTGAGCGAATACACCAGTAGTGAAGCCTCGGAGATCGAACGGGCACAGGAGGCTGCACTTCGGCCGAAGATGCTCAGCGAGTTCGTCGGGCAAGAGGTCGTACGCGATCAGCTGTCGTTGGTGCTCGAGGCCGCTGTCGCGCGCCAGCGGCCTGCCGATCACGTGCTCCTTGCCGGCCCACCGGGCCTTGGGAAAACAACACTCGCGATGATTATCGCCGCCGAAGTTAATGGCGCGCTGAGGCTCACGTCCGGTCCGGCGATTCAACACGCTGGTGATCTTGCTGCCATTCTCTCATCTGTTCATGAAGGCGACGTGCTTTTTATTGACGAGATTCACCGCTTAGCCCGTACTGCTGAAGAAATGCTCTATCTGGCAATGGAGGATTTCCGGGTTGACGTCATGGTGGGTAAGGGGCCTGGTGCCACCTCGATTCCGCTTCCACTGCCACCGTTTACTGTGGTGGGAGCAACCACGCGTGCCGGGTTACTGCCCGCTCCGCTACGTGATCGTTTCGGGTTTACCGCTCACCTTGACTTTTATAGCGTGGAAGAGCTCGCACTCATCGTTGAACGTAACGCCATCAAACTTGATGCCGAGCTGACCACAGAGGCAGCGCACGAAATCGCTTCGCGTGCCCGGGGCACGCCGCGTATCGCGAACCGGCTTTTGCGGCGTGTCCAGGACTGGGCTCAAGTTCGTGGCAGCGGCGTCCTTGATTTGGAGGCCGCTCAGGCCGCGCTTGACGTCTTCGAGGTCGATGCTAAAGGCCTTGATCGTCTCGACCGCTCAGTATTGGAAGCACTGTGCAAACGGTTTAACGGAGGCCCGGTGGGGCTCACCACGCTCGCAGTGTCCGTGGGTGAAGAGCCGGAGACTGTGGAGACTGTTGCGGAGCCGTATCTCGTCCGGGAAGGCTTTATCGTCCGCACACCTAGGGGTCGAATGGCTACCGACGCCGCCTGGAAGCATCTTGGACTCACACCTCCGGACGCCACGCTCTTTTCGTGACTGGCTCCACGATCTGTTTTCTTTAGTACGAGCGGCTTTGTGAGTAGACTCGCTTCGTTAAGCGAAAAATGAAAGGAAGGCGGCCGAACATGGAATTCATCATCCTCCCCGTCGCCCTAGTGTTGTTGTTTTGGCTCATGAGCCGTAGCACACGCAAGATGCAACAGCAGCAGATTGAGCAGCGTAACGAGGCGCTCGTCGTGGGTAATAACGTGGTGACGCAGGCTGGTTTTCTTGGCCGGATCGTTGATATTGATGGCGACGCCGTCACGTTGGAATCGCCGTCGGGAGACGAATCGGTGTGGTTGCGTAGCTCGATCGTGACGAAGATGGATATTCCGCTCGGCGAGTCGGAGTATGTTGACGGCGATACCGACGAGGGGGAGGAACCCGAATCGGACGAGCTGACGAACGAGTCGCCGTTTATTGAGGATAAAGAAACCCCCACAGAAAACAAGTAGCGCCCAGCGCGTTGAAGGAATTTATCGTGTCACAATCGATTCACGACGGCGACAGTCAGCCCCGGCCCATTCGGCGGCTCATCGTCGTCGCTCTTATGCTTGCCGCGTTGATCGGCTCACTCGTGGTTGGAACCATGACGACGGGCAAGTCGCGGTTCACCCCTGATCTGGCACTTGATCTTGAAGGCGGTACGCAGATTATTCTCACTCCGGTCACCACTGATGGTTCGGAAGTGACGAGCCAAGATATTCGCGAGGCAATCAACATTATTCGCCAGCGTGTTGACGCCACCGGCGTGGCAGAAGCTGAAATTACGGCTCAGGGCGGCTCGAACATTATCGTCTCGTTGCCGGGGCAGCCCAGCCAGGAGACGCTTGACCTCGTGCGTACCTCAGCCGTGTTGAGGATGAGGCCCTCGCTTACGATTCTCGATCCGGGGCCGCTGACTGCCGACTCCGTGGTGAAAGCTCTCGGCGATAAAGCGCAGGGCATGGATCCGGCGCAGATGAACGATGAGGATCTCGACAAGGCTATTCGCCAGCTTGCTGATGTGAACGGCGACGGCGAGCTGGCCACAGAGCCCGCGCAAGAGCCCGCGAATCCTTCCGATCCGGCGTGGATCACGGAGCAGCTCATGTACGAGGCCTACAAGCTTGATTGCACGGTTCCCGATACCCGTTCGGCAGCCCAGACTGATAATCCGAATACGGCGATTGTGGCTTGCGATCCGGAAAGCCAAACCAAGCATCTGCTTGGCCCTGCCGAACTGGACGGCACGAATCTGGACACCGCATCGTCAGGCCCGGATGTCAACAGTCAGGGCGTGGCCACCGGCGGATGGGCTGTCAACATGTCCTTCGATGATGAGGGCGGCAAGATTTTTGCTGACGTGACCGCCAGGCTTTCCGGGCTGCAGTATCCGCAAAACGCTTTCGCTGCCGTGCTTGACGGTAAAGTAATTTCGTTTGCCACGGTTAGCTCGGTCATTCCTGGTGGGGAAGCGAAGATCTCCGGTAGTTTTAACGCGAAAGAAGCAGCTAATCTGGCGAACCAACTCAAGTTTGGTTCACTGCCGCTACAGTTCGAAGTACAGTCTGAAGAACAGATTTCAGCAACGCTCGGCTCGGAACAGCTCGTGTCCGGTCTTATCGCTGGCTTGGTCGGCATGTTGCTCATTGTGGGGTACATGATCTGGCAGTATCACGCGTTAGGTGTCATTGCTATCGGATCGATTCTGCTGTCAACCGGAATGTCATATCTGATCATTTCGTTGCTGTCGTGGACGATGGGATACCGCCTGTCGATGGCTGGCGTGCTCGGCATTATCATCTCGATTGGTGTGACCGCCGATTCGTTTATTGTCTACTTCGAGCGTATTCGTGATGAGATTCGTGACGGGCGCACCATCCCCGCAGCGGTTCGCCATGGCTGGGACCGCGCCAAGCGGACGATTATTATTTCCGACGTCGTCAACCTTGTGGCCGCCGTCGTGCTTTACCTGCTGACTGTGGGATCGGTGCGAGGATTTGCGTTCACGCTCGGAATCACGACAGTGCTCGATCTGTTCGTCGTCACGATGTTCACCTACCCGCTCATGACGCTCATTGCCAAGACAGAGTTCTTCGGAAAGGGCAAACGAGGCTCGGGCATGGATCCCATCAAACTGGAGGCCTTGCCACGCTACCGAGGCCGCGGCGTGGCCAGCCGATCGACTCCGAAGAGGTCTGCGGCAAAGAAACGTTCACTCGTGACCTCCGACGGCGTGGAACTGCACGACTACGAATTACCAGACGCACGCTTTACCGACGCCGGGGCGCCAGGTTTCCGGCAGTCGAGGCGCGAAGAAGAACTCGGTTCAGGAGAATCCCTTGCGAAAAGACGAGCTCGGGAACGCAGACAGGCGCGCAAAGCACAGGCTGCGGAAGGGGATGAGGCGTAATGTCGATGTACTCGATCGGTAACGATCTTTACACGGGCAAGCGTTCGTTCAATATTGTTGGCCGGCGCAAACTGTGGTTTTCGGTCGCCATCGTTTTCGTATTGGTGTCGATTTCTGCGTTCATCATTCGTGAACCCAATCTTGGTATCGAGTTCCGCGGAGGATCGCAGTTCACGGTGTCTGGAACTCAGATTAAGGATCACGGTCCGGCATACGACGCCGTCGCGGAAGTATCCGCCTCCGTGCCGCGAGTGTCGAATGTCGGCCAAGAAGCCGTACGCGTGCAGACCGAGGAACTGAGCGATCAAGACACGCAGGCTGTGCGTTCGGCACTTGCGGAGGCCTACCAGGTACCGGACAGCGAAGTCACGTCGACCTTTATTGGTCCGTCATGGGGGCAAGATATCCTGGCCCAAGCGCTACGCGCCATGGTGATCTTCATGGTTGCGATCTCTGTTGTACTCATGGCGTACTTTAGGTCGTGGACGATCGCCGTGGGCGCTATCGGCGCACTTCTTCACGATTTCATTGTGACTCTCGGTGTTTACTGGATCCTTGGCCTCGAAGTGACTCCGGCGACTATCATCGGTCTGCTGACGATCATGGGTTATTCGCTGTACGACACGGTGGTTGTGTTCGATAAGGTGCGCGAAAATACCGTGGAACTTACGTCGCAGCATGAGCGTACGTATGCTGAGGAAGCCAACCTCGCGATTAACCAGACGCTTATTCGCTCGATCAACACGTCCGTCACAGGTTTGCTGCCCGTGATTGCCGTGCTGGTCATCGGCGTATGGATCCTTGGTGCTGACACGCTGCGCGATCTTTCCCTTGTCATGTTCGTTGGCATGTTGCTATCGGCCATCTCCTCAATCTTCGTGGCAGCTCCTTTGGCTGTGTCGCTGGCTGAGCGTGATGAGAAGATCAAAGAGCACACCGAGGAAGTTCTCTCGCGCCGTGCCGCCCTCACTGGGAGCGATAGTGATACGGAAACCACCGCGGCTAAAGATTCCGATAGCATAGCGGTGGAGCTCGTCGCTGGCAGCCATCAGGGTCAGCGTGCGCAACCCAAACGGAAAAAGAAGAAGAGGAAAAATCGTTGAGCAATGACGCCATCTTCCCCCAAGATACGGTTGATCTCGTTAAATCACATGTTCGAGAGGTCAACGACTTCCCTGCACGCGGAGTGCTATTTCGGGATATCACCCCGCTGATTGCGGATGGGCCCGCGTTTTCTTCGCTCATTGAGATTCTGGCAGACCGGTATCGCGGCACATGTGACGCGGTGGCCGGTCTGGAATCACGCGGTTTCATCCTTGGCGCACCGCTCGCCCACGAACTCGGCGTCGGAATGTTAACGGTTCGTAAGGCTGGGCGTTTGCCAGGCCCCGTCGTCGGTGTGGATTACGATCTGGAATACGGTTCTGCGCGTATGGAGCTCCAACCGTTCACGGTTGAGGACGGGATGCGCGTTCTCGTGATCGACGACGTGCTTGCCACCGGTGGTACCGCCGGTGCGGCGTTTCAGCTGATTGAGCAAGCTGGGGGCATTCCGGCGGCGTTGTGCATTTTGCTTGAACTTAAAGATCTTGGCGGCAGAGAGTACCTTGCACAGCGTTACGACTATCCGGTGGAATCGGTTATTTCTTATTAAGTACGCCGTAACATGATTGTGGGTAGCCGTAGCGTATAATCCATACATGGATACAACCTCGCATGCCGATCCGGAGCCGCGCATTCGTTCGCGGCTGTCATGGCTTGGGCGCAGGAATGATATCCCACCACTGTTAGAGCCGCTCATGCGGGCGATTGGCGATCGTAAGGTAGATAAGGCGCGGATCGTTCGCGCATATGAAATTGCTGAGCGCTACCACAAGGGGCAGATGCGCAAATCTGGCGAGCCCTATATTACGCACCCCGTCGCCGTCGCTACTATTTTGGCGGAACTCACTGTTGACGACGACACGCTTGTAGCAGCTCTTCTTCACGACACGGTTGAAGATACCGACTACTCGCTGAAACAGCTGACGAAAGACTTCGGGGAAACCGTTGCGCTGCTCGTCGACGGCGTCACGAAGCTTGACAAGGTGGAATACGGCGAGGCGGCACAGGCTGAAACAGTGCGCAAAATGGTCATCGCCATGGCCAAAGATATCCGGGTGCTTCTCATTAAACTTTGCGATCGCTTGCACAACGCGCGCACGTGGAAATACGTCGAGCCGGGGTCGGCACGGCGGAAGGCCCGGGAGACCTTAGAGATCTATGCGCCGCTCGCACACCGGCTCGGCATGAACTCGATTAAGTGGGAGCTTGAGGATCGTTCGTTTAACCAGCTGTATCCAGCAGTGTATTCCGAGATCGAACGCATGGTTCAAGACCGGGCACCCGAACGCGAACGCTATATCGCCCAGATGAAGGTCGAACTGGAACGCGAACTTGCGAAGGCGAAGATTAAGTGCACGATCTCAGGGCGGCCGAAGCACTACTATTCGATCTACCAGAAAATGATTTTGCGCGGCCGTGATTTCGAGGATATCTACGATCTCATCGGTGTGCGCGTGTTAGTGGACGAGGTCCAGGATTGCTATACGGCACTTGGTATCGCCAATTCGCTCTATGTTCCAGTGCAGGGGCGGATCAAAGACTACATTGCATCCCCGAAGTTCAATCTCTACCAGTCGATCCACACAACTGTGCTCGGCCCGGGATCGAAAACAGTAGAGATTCAGATTCGCACGTATGACATGCACAAACGCGCCGAGTTTGGCGTGGCCGCCCACTGGCGTTATAAAGAGAATCCGAATGCGGCAAAACCCGACGAGGCCGCTCAGGCAGACACGCAGCTTGAATGGCTACGGCAATTAGTTGATTGGCAACGTGAGACTGCCGATCCGAAAGAGTTTCTTGACTCGCTACGCTACGAGATGTCAGGATCGCAGGTCTACGTGTTTACGCCCATGGGTGAGGTCATGGAACTGCCCTCGGGATCGACTCCGGTTGATTTTGCGTATGCCGTTCACACCGAGGTCGGCCATCGTACGGTGGGAGCGAAGGTTAATGACAAGCTGGTCACTCTTGATCACAGGCTTGAATCTGGTGACACGGTAGAAATCATCACCACGAAGGCCGAAGACGCCGGGCCGTCTCAAGGCTGGCAGGAATTCGTGGTCACGGGCCGTGCAAAGTCCAAGATCAGAACGTGGTTTACGAAGTCTCGCCGGGAAGAAGCGATCGAACAGGGCAAGGAGAAGCTTGCTAAAGCGATCAGGCGGAGAAACGAGCCGGTTCAGCGGCTCATGTCGCATGAGACGTTAAAGGCTGTTGCCCAAGATCTGTCACGTTCGGATGTTTCTGAATTATATGCCGCGATCGGCGAGGGCACGATTTCGGCGGAAACAGTGGTGCGCCGGCTTATTTCGTCCCAGGGCGGGCGTGCCGGGGTTGAGGAGACGATGGCGGAAGCCGTCACTCCCACACGGATTCAACATCAGCAGGTGGGTGCCACGTCGTCGGCTGTTGTCGTCTCTGACATGGAACAGACGGACGTTTTGGTGAAGCTCGCCAAGTGTTGTACGCCGGTTCCTCCTGATGAGATCGTCGGTTTCGTCACCCGCGGTAACGGGATTTCTGTGCATCGGGCTGATTGCCGAAATATGCGTTCGTTGCGCCGGGAGCCCGAACGGTTTATCGATATCGCTTGGGCTGACGACGCCGGCGGAAACGTCTTCCTCGTACAGATTCAGATCGAGGCGTTGGATCGTAAGGGCTTGTTGGCTGATATTACGAGGGCGCTTGCAGAACATGACATCAACATGCTGACCGGGTCGATGAACACGTCGAATGAGCGGGTTGCCCGCTTGAACTTCACGTTCGAGATGGCAGATCCACACCACTTGCAACAGGTGCTGCGTGAGATCCGCAAGATCGAAGGAGTGTATGACGCCTACCGGCTCACGGGTTCTGAGCCGGCGGAATCTGAGCGAAATTCGCAGGCAGCTGGTTAAGTATCGAGCGGGCTCGTAAGATTCCGGCAAGGGATAGTGCGTGGGCGCGCTCCTTAATTTTCTCTAGGCGTGCGCCCGCTCGTATGAGCACGCCCATGTAACCAATCCCGCTTTCGGGGTCTTTGATGAGGAGATCGAGGGCGGTTCGTTCCAGGCTTGTCAGCTGTTGCCCGCCGATCGTGACGACGTCGACCGGATCGGCCTTTTTCATCACGTCCACTGTGTTGGCGAGCCGGACGCTCGTGAGCCCCGTGTGAATCCAGAGTGCGGCTTCTGCCCGCACGATTTTATCCCTGTGGCGCATTGCGATAATTCCGCCGCGCATGGTGGAGGAGTGGCACAGGTCAACACCGACTAAACCGATTCCGCCAATTTCGACCATGAGCCGCTCATGGAGCAGAGCGTGCCCGGCGTTGCGCTCGGTGATGGTTGCGGGTTGGTGGACGTTCATGACCCCTAGTCGATCACGAACCGAGGTCGACCAGGCTGGTTATCCACAACGGCGGCGGATGTCCACAACAGCGTTAGTCAGCTTGTACTGCAGCCAGCCACGCCTTGCGAGCTTCAAGAGCTTCTTCGAACTCTTTGACCTTCTTCTCATCGCCTGCGGCACGAGCCTCGGCAATCTGGCCGTCAAGTTCATCGATGAGCTTTTGCAACTGGGCAGCCATGCCAGCAGAGCGCTCTTCCTTATCCGGATCCGATTGACGCCACTGCTCCGACTCAACGTTGCGGATTTCATCTTCGATCTCGCGTAGGCGCCCTTCCGTACGCTGGACGTCAGCACGCGGAACACGCCCAATGGCATCCCAACGTTCACCGATGGAACGGATTTGGGTTTTGGCATACTCGAGGTCCGTGACGGGAACAAGCTTTTCGGCCTCTTCAAGCAGGGCAAGCTTCAGATCTCGATTCGCTGCGAATTCTTCATCAACCTTCGAGTTGAACGCGTTGCGAGCCTCATAGAAGTGATTTTGCGCGGCGGAAAAGCGTGCCCACAGCGCGTCATCTTCTTTGCGGGTGGTGCGCCCGGAACGTTTCCACTCGTTCATCAACTCACGGAACTGACCAGAGGTTGCACCCCAGTCGGTCGAATCCTTGATTTCTTCTGCGCGAGCAATGAGCTGCTCTTTGACTTCCACGATCTTCTTGCGTTCGGCGTCGCGCCGGGCAAAGAACTGGCGACGATGGCGATCAAAAGTGGTACGAGCAGAGGAAAAGCGCTTCCACAGCGCGTCCTCGACCGGACGGTCGATACGGGTGGAGTGCCGCTGGGCGTACTTCCACTGGTCGAGAAGATCAATTAATTCTTGGCGCGAGTTCTTCCAATGCGTGTGCTGAGGATCTTGCGCGGCGATAGCTTCCGCAGCTTCCACGATAGCGGTGCGCTCTTCGAGAGCTAGCCGCTTAGCCTCTTCACGCTCCGCTTTGACTTCTTCTCGGCGCTTTTCAGCCGTGCCCTCGAGCGCTTCGACTCGGCGGCGTAGCGCATCCACATCACCAACAACGGCAGGTTCCACCAACTGCTCGTTGAGAGTCTTTAACGACGTGGTGATCTCGTGCGGAGAAATATAAGACACGCGCGCTTCGAGCAGACTCACCTGATTTTCGAGGTCCAAATAGCGGCGCACATAAAGACCAAGAGCATCCTTTTCATCGCCGTCCACAGCATATTGACCCACGATGCGCTCTGACTCATTACCCGATGCTCGCAACCACACGTTGCCGTCGTCGTCCACGCGCCCCCATTTGGCGGCTTCTGCCGCGGCGGCGTCGTCAATATCAGGCAAGGGCGCTGCGACGCGTGGAGCTGCCTGTTTGGGAGTCGGAGGCACGGCAGGCTGCGGTGTGGGCTGTGCCTGCTCTGTGGCGTCGGCGTTCTGGGGCTGATTGGTGGACTCGGTCATGAGTTTTCTCCTCAATAGACGGGGTTGGCCGGTGGCCACACCGTGCGCGTAACAATCGGTAGTCTACGTGGTTAGCATAACAATTTTCTTCTTATCCGGAATTTCATCCACGAAAACCGCCAAGTCGGCCCACGCCCACGTGAAGAAGATCAGGTAGCGTGGTAGACATGATCTTCTTGCGCAACTGTCAGACCTACTTAGAAGCACACACGTACATTATTGCCGACGACGAGGCGAAGGAAGCGCTCGTCGTCGATCCCGGTGCCGGCTCGCACGCCTGGGTGCCTACTGCGTTGGAATCTCGCGGTCTCACCTTGGGTGCGGTTCTCCACACCCATGGGCACGCCGATCACGTGTGGGATTCCGCCGTCGTCGCAGGTGATGCGCCCGTATACATTGCCGCACCTGACATGTATCGGATGGACAATCCTGTTGGCATGGCTCCCAACGATCCAACGCGCGATCTCGTGCTCTCACGCCTCGGATTCCAGCCTTGGACCAAACCAAAAAACTTGCACGAGATTCCTGCCGCTATGCTTACTGGTCCGTATGAGATCGTGGCCGGAATTAATATCCGTGGCATTCCAGCTCCTGGTCACACGGAAGGATCCACCGTGTTTCTCCTCGAAGGCGATCCGACGCCGGATAAAGAAGGCGCAATGATGTCTACGGGTAGGAAAGAACACATCATGCTCAGCGGCGATGTCCTGTTTAATAACGGGGTGGGACGCACCGATTTGGCTGGCGGTGATTCAGAAAAAATGGCCGCCACGCTACGCCTGCTCGTACAAATCATCAAACCTGAAACGTACGTGTTCCCGGGCCATGGCCCGGGAACCACCATGTTCAACGAGGTGCGCCACAACCTCTTCTTGCATCAGGCGATGAGCTAGCGCGTATAGGCGTGCCAATTCGGCGCAAGCACGCTAAAGGTGAAAGAATAGGCGCATGGCACGAATTTCACCTTTATCTGGCTTTCCTGAATGGCTCCCTGCTGGTCGTATGGTCGAACAGCACGTGATCGACACGCTACGCGACACCTTCGAGCTGCACGGTTTTTCGGGTATCGAAACACGCGCGGTCGAGCCTGTGGAAAGACTTTTGGCGAAAGGTGAAACGTCGAAGGAGATCTACCTGCTGCGCCGACTGCAGGATAAGAGTGGATCGGATTCAGACCTTGGCCTTCACTTCGACCTGACTGTTCCGCTCGCACGTTACGTGCTGGAAAATTCTGGGCACTTGATGTTCCCATTCCGCCGCTACCAGATTCAAAAGGTCTGGCGTGGTGAGCGCCCGCAAGATGGCCGTTTCCGCGAGTTCTTGCAGGCGGATGTCGACGTGGTGGGGCAAGACACCCTTGCGTTCCACCACGAGGTTGAACTGCCGCTTGTCATGGTGGACGCGCTGGGCAAACTGCCGATTCCGCGCGTGCGTATCAAGGCATCCAACCGTAAGGTGGCCCAGGGCTTTTATGAGGCGATCGGTATCGAGGATGTCGATGAGACGTTGCGCATCATGGATAAACTCGACAAGGTTGGGCCGAAAGCAATCACCGAGATGCTGGCTGACGGCGTTGGGGCGACTGGCGAACAAGCACGGCTTGCGCTCGAGCTGGCGAATATTTCTGGCGACGACGCCGAGGTAGCTGATCGTGTCTTGGCGCTCGGCTATCGATCCGATCTGCTAGACGAAGGTCTTAGCGAGCTGGTTGCGCTTGTTGAAGGTGCCAATGAGCTCATACCGGGATTCTTGAGTGCAGACCTGCGGATTGCTCGCGGGCTCGACTATTACACGGGCTCGGTGTATGAATCGGTTTTTGAAGGGCACGAGGATCTCGGATCGGTGTGCTCGGGTGGGCGTTACGATTCGCTTGTGTCTGATGGTAAGAAGACGTATCCGGGTGTCGGGCTGTCGATCGGCGTGTCGCGCATTATTGCGCGTGTGCTCGGGCAGGGCATGTTGACGCCGTCGCGTAGTGTTCCAACTGCTGTGCTCGTAGCGGTTAATGACGAGGGCGAACGCCGGCATGCAGAGCGTATTGCGCTCAAGCTTCGCGGCCGTGGTATCCCCACGGAAGTGTCACCAAATTCGGCGAAGTTCGGTAAGCAGATCAGGTACGCAGATCGGCGCGGTATCCCGTTTGTGTGGTTTTCTGCCGACGATGGCGAACAGGTGAAAGACATCCGTTCGGGAGACCAGGAGGCCGCGGATCCGGATACGTGGATGCCACCGGCGGAAGATGTGCGCGTGGAAATTCGAGGTAGCGATGAATGACGAGATCGCCGGCCCGAAATCTCAGGTGGCGCCCATATTGCGGCCGTTTCGCGACGCGCTTGACGCGCTGAGCTTTCCGCTGCCGCTGGGCTCGCAAGGTGAAGGTGAGCTGATTCGTCAGGATATTTTGAACCAGCTCTCGGATTACGTCATTCCGCGTTACGACAGCCTTGAAGCACCTTTGCTCGCAGTGTTTGGCGGTTCCACGGGATCTGGGAAGTCGACGCTCGTCAACTCAATTCTTGGCGAGAACGTATCGCAGGCCTCGGCGCTGCGTCCAATTACTCGCCGGCCGATTTTGGTGCATCATCCCGACGACGCACACTGGTTTACGGGCCAGCGGATCTTCCCTCATTTGGCTCGGGTCACCTCGCACAGGGAAGAAACCGGCGAGGACATCGAGACGTCGAATGAGTTAGAACTGCGTTCCTCGGATCGAGTCCCGCGCGGGCTGGCGCTGTTAGATTCACCGGACATCGATTCTGTTGTGGCAGAAAACAGGCAGTTGGCGGCTCAGTTTTTGGCCGCGGCTGACCTGTGGGTGTTTGTGACGACCGCGGCGCGCTATGCGGATGCGATTCCGTGGGCGATGCTTGACGACGCGGCGCAGCGAAACGTCGTCGTCGCAATGATTTTGAACCGTGTGCCGGCGGGGACGGGCGCGCTCATCCGCCCAGACTTGGATCGTATGTTAGCCGAGCGGGGTTTGGAACACGCTCCGCTGTTCATGCTCTCCGAGCAGGAGCTTGACGACGACGGCCACGTAACCAGCGCCGATGTCGAGCCAATTAGGGGGTGGCTTGAGGGCTTGGCCGAGGATGCAGCAGTGCGCGCGTCGGTTGCTCGGCAGACGCTTGGCGGAACGGTTGACGTACTGTTGGCAGACAGCGAGGGGGCCTTGTCGGCCTACGACGAGCAGATTGCTGCTGTTGACGCGCTGCGCTGGGATGTGACGACGGCGTTCGATTCGGCATTGGACAGCATTTCGCGTGCGGTCAGCGATGGCACGATGTTACGCGGCGAAGTACTTTCGCGTTGGCAAGACGTCGTTGGTACCGGCGAGTGGGCACGCAAGCTAGAACAGGGCGTGTCAACTCTGCGCGATAAGATCACCGGATTCTTCCGGCCCCAAGTTGACACCGCGCACGTGGACGAAGCTCTTGAAGATAGCTTGTACAGTCTGATTGTGAGTGAAGCTGACCAGGCCAACGCTGCGGTCGCTCACGCGTGGAGCCGAGGCATCGGTGGCGAACTGGCACAACAGGCCCGCAGCCGAATTTCCGATAGCGAGCAGCGCAGTGAGGCAGCCGCGCAGCTGGTACGGGACTGGCAGTCAGACCTGATTGCGATGATCCGTGCCGAAGGCGATAGCAAGCGGATGACAGCCCGGGCACTCGCTTTTGGCGTGAACGCCGTGGGAACTGCGCTGATCATTGTGGTGTTTGCATCGACGGGCGGGCTTGTCGGTGGTGAGATCGCGGTGGCAGGAGGCACAGCTGTGCTCGCTCAGCGAGTACTGGAAGCGGTCTTTGGCGTCGACGCCGTACGCAAGATGGCCGCGAGCGCACGCGAGAACCTGGCACGGCGAGTCAAAGACTTTTTGAGCGCGGATGCTGACGCGTGGCAGGCAGCGTTAGATGATGTGGGGATTAGCCGCCGGGCCCGGGAAGATTTCGCGGTCGCGCTGATGGCGTTGCGGCGTGCGAAGGATGCGGATAGGAGGGCCCGGTGAAACTTACTGAAGCGATAGGAACGCTGCATACCACGATCGAGATCGGTGAGGAACGCCTGCCTGATCTCGTGTCCCAAGCCAAGCCGGTTCTTGACAAGGCGGTTGCGCGCAGGTCAATGGCCTCCGACGTGACGATCGTTGCCCTTGCGGGGGCGACGGGCGCTGGTAAGTCGTCGTTGCTTAATGCGTTGGTTGGCCGCGAGATTGCTCGCGTGAGTCCCATCCGGCCTACGACATCTGATCCGATTGCGGTCACGAACACGAACGATTCCGACGTGTTGGATTGGCTTGATATTGCGCAGCGCCACGAGGTGGAGTTGCGGACATCAGCTCCCATGGTGCTCGTTGATCTGCCGGATATCGATTCCACGAGCTTTGCGCATCGGGATACGGCGCGGCGGCTGACGTCGATTGTTGACGTGGTCGTGTGGGTGCTGGATCCGCAAAAGTACGCTGACGCCGTCGTACACGAAGATTATTTAGCAGGATTGGCCGAGCATGCTGAGACGACGATCGTGGTACTCAACCAGGCCGATCGCCTTGATGACGAGACGCGCACTAGCGTTCTTGCGGACGCTCAACGGCTTATCTCAGAGGACGGCCTAGATGTTGAGGTCATGCCGACGTCGGCGATCACCGGGATGGGTCTGGCCCGCCTCTGGGGAATTATTGATGGTATCGCGACGGAAAAGTCAGCAGCTGCCAAGCGGCTATCGGCTGATATTCGTACGGTAGGTCGACAGATCGTCGGCGGGATTCATGCTGCAGGCGGCAAACAACCCGATCAGGCACAGGAACCCGATTTTGCGCCCGTCTCGGCTGCGTTGGCGAGCGCCGGTGGGTCCGGCGTCGTGGCTGATGCAGCCGCAACATCGTATGAGAGGCGAGCACACCAGGCTACGGGCTGGCCGGTCACACGTTGGCTAGCTGGGCGCAAAGTGGATCCGCTCAAGAGGCTACGTCTTGCCGGCGGCGAAGGTGCGAGCCAAACGAGAGTTACCGGAGTACGCGACGCCGTCGCGCCAGCGCTCATCACGGCAGCACGAGGCAAGTTGCGCACCTATGTTGACCAGTCCACGCAGCATTTGCCGAAGGAATGGGCACTTGACGCGCGGGGTGCCGCCAGCCAGAAAGCTGACCTTTTCCTTGGCCGGGTGGACCAGATTATTGCGGATGTCGACGTCGAAGCTAGGCGCCGGCCGGCGTGGTGGGTGCTGTTCAACGCGGTGCAGTGGTTGGCGCTCATCATCGCTATCGCTGGTGGTTTGTGGCTTGCCTTGCTCGGCCTCGCCGATGTTTTACACCTGCAGATTGGGCCTCCGCCCAGCGTGGGAATCTTTTCCGTACCATCCCTCATGCTGATTGGCGGACTTGTGGCCGGCTGGCTGGTGGCACTGTGCGGGCGAGCCTTAGCGAAGCGGGGTGCGCGGCGCACCGGCGAACGAGTGAACAAAAGGCTACGCGACGCGATCGACACGGCAGCTCGCGAAGACCTGCTTGCCGACATCGCCACCGAACGGGCAGATTATCAGCGTTTCTACGAGCTCGCATCAAGCCTGATCAGCAGCTAGTCAGCAGGCTTGATGCACGGTCATCTAGCGCCAATGCCGGGGCTTGCGGCCCTTGTCAAAACGTGCTTTGCGCGCCCGGCGCTCGTCGCCGAATTTACGGTCGGCACGGTATTTACGGACGGCGCGTTCGTCTGATCGGCGCGGGCCAGTATCGCGGGAAATGTTGAGCGTCCGCCCGGAGACGCGTGCCCGTGCAATACGCTTCTGGGTGCGCGAGTCGATTTCACGGTCGATTTCTACGAGAGAGAACGTGGGATAGATGTCGATGCGTCCAAGCTGCGATCCAGACAGGCCGCCCTCGTTCGTCAGCGCGCCGACGATCGCACCGGGGGAGACGCCGTCGCGCTTGCCAACTTCGACGCGGTACATCGTGCCATCTTGATCAAACGTGCGCGGCTTACCGCCGGTACGTTTGCCTCGCCGCTCGTCACGGCGCGGGCGGTCGTCGTCGAATGAGACCGTCAGATGTTCGGGCTCATCATCCGGGCTTGGTCCCGGATCGCGCACGCCAAGTGCCAACAACGAGGCAATGAGGTCTTCGGGCGAGATCGGGCTATCTGAGGCGAGTTGCTCGGTGCGAAATTCTTCGATGATCTCGCGGTACACAGATAGCCTTCCAGCTGCGTGACGTTCTTTCGCAGATTCCACAAGGCGTCGAGCCCGTAAACCGGACACCTCAGCGGGGGTCGGCAAGCTGACCTCGGTGAGTGTGGCACCAGTGATCTTTTCGATGCGGCGCAGCCGGGAGCGTTCTTTCGGTGTGACGAACGTGAGCGACGTACCTTCACGGCCGGCTCGGCCCGTGCGGCCGATTCGATGCACGTATGTTTCGGCTTCGCGCGGCACGTCGAAATTGACGACGAGGCCGATGCGTTCCACGTCGAGCCCGCGGGCTGCGACGTCGGTAGCCACAAGCACGTCAAGGGTACCGCCACGTAGACGCTCGACGAGTTTCTCTCGGTCGCGCTGCTGCACGTCACCGGACAGGGTGGCGGCCTGCACGCCGCGGGTGTTGAGCTCGATAGCGAGTTCTTCTGCGGTGGCACGGGTGCGCACGAACACGATGGCCGCGTCCGCATCCGTTGTAGCGAGCACGCGGGCGAGTGCACCGATCTTATGGCGGGAGGGAACGACGGCGTAGGTCTGCGTAATCGTGTCGATCGTCGAGGCTGGGGGAGTGACCGTGATTTCTAACGGATCGTTCATGTGGTTTTGCGCGACTGCGCGGATCTGTTTGGGCATGGTGGCCGAAAACAGGGCAGTGACGCGCTCATTGGGCAGATCCGCAGCGATCTTTTCGACGTCTTCAGCAAATCCCATACGGAGCATCTCATCGGCCTCGTCGAGCACGAAGTAGCGCACGCCGTCGAGCTGTAAAGCCCCGCGGTCGATGAGATCCATGATCCGGCCGGGCGTGCCGACGACGACCTGGGCGCCGTCGCGAATCTTGCCGATTTGCGGACCGTAAGGAGCACCGCCGTAGACGGCGACAACTCGTAGCCCCGTGGTCGAGGCTGCGAATTCGTCAATGGCGTCGGCTCCCTGTACCGCAAGTTCGCGCGTGGGTGCCAAGACGAGTGCCTGCACCTGTTCCAATTCTGGGTCGACTCGGGTGAGCATGGGGAGGGCAAACGCGGCGGTCTTACCCGTTCCGGTTTGGGCGACGCCAACGACGTCGCGCCCGTCCAACAGTGGCGGAATGGCCTGCTCTTGGATCGGGGTAGGCGTTTCGTAGCCCATCTTTGTAATGGCGGACAGAATGTTTTTGGGCAAATTGAGCCCAGCAAAAGTTGTCATAGTACCTGCAGTGTGTGACGGCGTGAGCCGCGATAGTAGAGCCCGCGCGCCGCTTAACACATCACAACACAAACGGCATGGGCCAGGCGCTCGGTGCGCCGCCGTTTAGTCTACGCGTCTAAACCACCGTTTGTGAGCGAAGCTGGGGTGACATCGCGCACCCGCTTGGAGACCGCAAGGCCAATAGCGATGATCACACACACCCCCGAAATGACGATCGCGAACGCATGATGACCAAGTGGGAGAGCTATCGAATAGACGACTCCCGCCCAGGCGACCAGCAGTGCTGAACCCATCGTGTCGGACAGCGACAGCGCAGACGACGTCATGCCATGCTGCTGCGGAGGTGTGATACCAAGTGCGTGGACAGCGAGCGCGGGATAAATGAGCCCGACGCCAAGCCCCGCGATGAGCCAGCCAAGAAGGACAAGCAGCGGGTTGATCTGTTCGAAAGCAGACACAATGGTCAACGCGGTACCTGCAAGCTGCCCGCCAATACCAAGGATCGGAATAAGTGCTCGGTGTTGCGGATTGGTGAGCTTGCCCTGTATCCACGATCCCAGCGCCCACGTGATCGACCCGCTCGTCATGACGAGGCCTGCCTGTGTGGGCGACCAACCGTGAACTTCTTTCAAAATGAGAGGCAAGAAAATTTCGACAGCCACATATGAGCCGTTGAGGATTCCGCGCAACAAAACGGTGGCCGGAAGTCCAGGCTGGCCGGTGAGCGTGCCGCGCGGTAGCAGAGGGCGAACACAGAGGAACGCGGCGGCGGTCAGCACAACTACGGCTGCAACAACCGCGATATTCGCATCCTCGCCGCGCACGCCCGATAACACCTGGATGCCGGCTACGGCGACCCCGGTCAGAGCACCAAACACAATGACACGCCGGTGCCTGCCAAACGGGCGCCGCGCGTGCAGCGCCGGAAACTTTCGGAACTGGGTAATCATTGCCGGCATAATGAGCGTGATGAGCAGTGGAACCGTGCCGAACACAAAACGCCAGTTGACATGCTCAACAAAGAAGCCAGCAACAAACGGACCGATGAGCGAGGGGACTACCCACGCGGCTGAGAACCATGCGAACAGTCGAGGTTGGCGTTCAGGGGCAACATAGTTACCCACGAATACGTAGAGCGGTACGATCATCAGCCCGCCGCCAAGGCCTTGGATGGCACGCCCGATGACGACGATCTCAATATTCGGAGCAAAGGTTGCGATGGTCAGCCCAGTGACGAACAGACCAATACCCGTGTACAGCGACGGCTTGGGCCCTTTGGAATCGCACCATGGGCCGGCGATCGCCGTCGTCATCAATTGCGTTGCTAGCGCGACGCCCGCAGCAAGCGCATACAGGTGGCGGCCATCCAAAATGTCGACGACGAAGGGCATCGCCGTGGTCACAGCAATCGTTTCGAACGCCACCAAGCTGATCAGCGTTACGGAAAGGATCGTGAGCCACTGCTCGAGGTTGCGACTAATGCGTTGTTTCTTCTGCCGACTTTTCATCACGGCAGAATACTACGATGTTGGGCACGCAACTGCGCAACAGTGTGACCTTTTAGCTAGTGCGGCGTAAAGTTGGGTGAGTGCTAGGCGCCCGTCTCGCGCACTGGTACCGCCCGCTCGTCTCGCGGGTGAACGAATAGGAAAGAAGGTCGACGTGCTTCGCACCCGTATGGCAGGCTCCCTGCGCAAAGAAGATATTGGTTCCACGGTTACCCTGACTGGTTGGGTTGATCGGCGCCGCGATCATGGAGGTATTGCTTTCATTGATTTGCGTGATGCTTCGGGAATCGCACAGGTGACGATCCGTGAGGAGGTGGCACACGAACTGCGTAGCGAGTTCGTCATCAAGGTCACCGGCACGGTCAACGAACGTCCGGAGGGCAATGCGAATCCGTCGATCCCCACGGGTGATATTGAAGTCGAGGCTGCCGACGTCGAGGTGCTCAATCCGGCTGCTGCGCTACCGTTCCAAGTCTCAGATCATGCTGAAGATTCGGGTTCGGTTAACGAAGAGGTGCGCCTGAAGTATCGCTACCTTGATCTACGCCGTTCTTTTCAGCAGAACGCGCTGCGCCTGCGCGCGAAAGTGAACCAGGCGGCTCGCCGCGTGCTCGATGCGCATGACTTTGTGGAGATCGAAACTCCCACGTTGACACGGTCGACGCCGGAGGGCGCGCGCGATTTCATCGTGCCTGCTCGGTTGGCTCCCGGGTCGTGGTATGCCCTGCCTCAGTCGCCGCAGCTTTTTAAGCAGCTACTCATGGTGGGTGGCATGGAGCGCTACTACCAGATTGCGCGCTGCTACCGTGACGAGGACTTCCGCGCGGATCGCCAGCCCGAGTTCACGCAGCTCGATGTTGAGATGTCGTTCGTTGAGCAAGACGACGTGATCGCGGTTGCCGAAGACGTGCTCAAGGAGATTTGGCAGCTCATCGGCTACGAGATCGACACCCCGATTCCGCATATTTCTTATAAGGATGCGATGGAGCGCTTTGGCTCGGATAAGCCGGATATGCGCTTTGGCCAAGAACTTATCAACCTTACAGAGTACTTTAAGGACACGCCGTTCCGCGTGTTCCAAAACGAGTACGTTGGCGCCGTTGTTATGCCGGGCGGAGCTTCTCAGCCACGCCGCGCTTTCGACAAGTGGCAGGAATGGGCGAAGGCACGCGGCGCAAAGGGGCTTGCGTACGTGACGATTGCCGACGACGGCGCGCTGGGCGGCCCGGTCGCAAAGAATATTTCCGACGCCGAACGCGACGGACTCGCCGCGGCCACGGGCGCTCAGCCTGGAGACGCGATTTTCTTCGCCGCAGGCAAGCCGGCCGCCTCGCGCGAGCTTCTCGGTGCGGCACGCCTTGAGATCGGCAAGCGCTGCGGCCTCATTGATGAGGACGCCTGGTCATTCGTCTGGGTGGTCGACGCACCACTGTTCAAGCCCACGGCTGAGGCTGAGCAGGAGGGCGACGTCGCCGTCGGCGCTGGTAAGTGGACGGCCGTCCACCACGCGTTCACCTCACCGAAGCCCGAATGGATCGATTCCTTCGACGAGGATCCAGCAAACGCGCTGGCCTCCGCTTACGACATCGTGTGCAACGGAAACGAGATCGGCGGAGGCTCGATCCGTATCCACCGTAGTGACGTCCAGCAGCGCGTCTTCAACGTCATGGGAATCGACGACGAGACGGCACAGACCCAGTTTGGATTCCTGCTCGAAGCGTTCAAGTATGGTGCGCCCCCGCACGGCGGAATTGCTTTCGGCTGGGATCGCATCGTCTCGCTGCTCGTCAAGGCCAAGTCGATTCGTGACGTCATCGCCTTCCCGAAGATCGGTAACGGCTGGGATCCGCTGACCGATGCGCCCGCTCCGATTACGGCGCAGCAGCGCAAGGAAGCAGGTGTGGACGCCAAGCCGAAGAAGAAGGGCGAGGCAGCAGACGAATCTGAGGGCAAGTAGGTGCTTGGAGCTCAGTCCGCGTTTTGGCGCCTGTCAGCGTGGAGCCACCAGCTGGCAGGCACGCGAATCGAGCAGATCGACGATCCCGATCTGGGATTGGTGCTCGTTGATAGTGACCGCGGGCGGGTACTCGTTGCCTACGGTGAACCTGCCCGCGGTATTGATGCCCTCCGCAACGTGATGGACCGCGGAGTGCGCCCTGATCGGACGATGATCAATCGCGAACTCTACGGCGCACTCGATGCGCCGTTGCGTGATCATTTTGGGCCGAATTGGGGCTACGCGTGGGATTACTTTTGGGCTGATGAGCCGCTCGACCCCGTGCCGGGATCCGAGCGAGTTGAATTGCTACGCGCGGCAAGCCCGCAATTCGCCGCGGTCGCAGGTGACGTACGCCGGGCTCTTGAGCAAGCCAACCCGATCACCGACGCGCTCGAGCGATTCGATGAGCTGGACTGGTTCGTCATGCGCGCACCCACCGGGGATATTGCGATCGTCTTGGGCGCCACGCAAGAAAAAGAGTGCATGAGCCTTGAGGGCCTGGGCACCGTGCCCGAGTATCGCGGCCAAGGATACGGGGGAGCGACCATGGTGGGAGCCGTCAACATGTCGCTCGAGCTCACGGGATACGTCCGCTTCGGTGTGTGGTCGTGGAATGAGGGCGCGATGCGGCTTTATCGCAGGCTCGGCATCCATCATGACGGCAAACTCATCAGCGGTCGGCGCGAACCCTTCGATGAGGCGCGGTATTTGCAATGAACACCTCTCGGCTGGGTTGGCTGGCCACCCTGATAGGTGGTCTGGTCGTTGTGTCGGGATGCTCGTCTGGGCCGAGCACCGAGTGGAGCGTGCCGCTCGAGCTCGGGGAGGCCTACGAAGCCACAAACGTGCTGTCGATCAGCGAGGCCGGGGGCGCCGTCGTCGTACCAGTGGGCAATGTTGTCTACGGTTTCGATCCTGAACGCAGTGCGGGTGACTGGTCGGTTACTCTCGGTGTCCCAGTGTCAGCATGCGAGAGTGCGGGAGCCTCCGTACTGTGTCACACGGGCACACATAGCGGCGTCGTATTTGACAGCGCCGGACACCCGACCGAGGTCACCGGCGTCGGCGTTGAATTTAGTTCGCCTCATGCCCTATATGTGACCCAGGCATATCCGGACCGCGTGGAACTCATCGCGGCTGATCCGCAAGCTACACCCGAGCAGCTCACCAACGGTGAGACGGTTGCCGTCTATGACGGTCGCAACGCTACGTTGCCGGACGGCACACCAATATCGCGTAACGACGACGGACGCTATCCCGATGCGATTCAAACGCTTGTGGATGACGGCGTGCTCACACTGGATTCGCCGTGGCTCAACCCGCCCGCAATTGCACAGATCACTGAACCGCTCGCAGATGGCTTCGTGCGTATCGACGCCGGCGAGCTGACCGTCACCAAGGTCACGCCATCAACCGTCACGATTTTTGACGCGGCCGGCGAGCAGGTGGACAAAATAGAAGTGCCGGCGTCAATGCACCTGTCAGTCAATCCAGCGTGGACAACCGCCGAGATGACCGATATTGCCCGCCAAGCCGCAGCCGTGACCGCCGATCACGCTCTCATTTTCCAGACCGGTGAGATCCTCGGGTTTTCACGCATTCTGACAGATTCTGTCGCGCCCGCCTATGCCAGTGTCGAAGGTTTCGCCGTCGATAACGGAAACACGTTGAGCTTCGCCCCGATCTCTCCGGAATCGCAGGGTCTATGGGTGGTCGACTACCCCTACGTGTCAGTGTTCGGCACAGGCCAAGACGGGGCAGTTGCGGCCACGTTCGATGTTGTCAGTGGTAACAAGCTCGTCGACGACGCCAAATGCCAGTGGACGAACGGTAACACCTACTGTTTTAGCGCTGACAGGCTCGATAAAATCTCCGAGTTCTAGTGGATGATCTTAAACTTTTCGTAGATCCTCTTCAGCGGCTTAGGCGCCCACCAATTCCACTTGCCAAGCAGTGTCATTGTTGACGGCACGAGCAGCATACGAACGAGCGTGGCGTCGATAGCGACAATCAGTGCGAGTGCCACGCCAACCTGCTTGATGGCCAGCATGTCGCCGAACACGAAGCCGATGAAGACGGCAATGATGATCGCAGCTGCCGACGTAATGATTCGCCCGGAGCGTTGCAGACCCTTCTCGACTGCCGTGTCGTTGTCTTCTCCGGCGTCCCAGTATTCTTTGATGCGTGCGAGCAAGAAGACCTCGTAGTCCATGGCAAGCCCGAATCCGAAGGCGACCGCGGCGGCCACGACGAACGTTTCCAGGCCGTTCGTTTGCGGTAGGCCAAAGAGGCCATTCTCGAACACGAATACTGTAGCTCCCATGCCTGCAACCAGAGAAAACATGTTAATGAGCAAGGCCTTGAGCGGCGCCATGATCGAGCCCGTCATGAGGAAGAGCAAGATAAGCACTGCCAGCACGACGATCACCGCAGCTGCCGGAGCGCCGTCGATCACGGATTGATTGAAGTCGGACTGCAACGCGGCAGCACCGCCCACATACATGGGATAGCCCGGATCGTGATCGCGGATCGTGTGAACCACGTCTGTGACCTCGTCACCCACCTGATCCTCGGCCGTGACATAGAAATCAATCTTGGTTTCGCCGTCGTTGATAGCTTCCGGCTGGCTCACCCATTCAACGCCCTCGAGGCCGCCCACGTAACTCACCAGATCAGCCGTCTGTTCGGGTTCGACCTCGGCAACAATAGTTCCCGACGGCGTCGCAAAAGCGGGATAATCTTGCATCTGCTCGTAAGCCGCAGCGGCGTCGGAGTCTGCGGGTACGTACTCGACGAAGTTTTGCCGCATGTTGAGGTCCCGGATCGGCACAGCCATAAGCAGCAGCACCGCGCCCACCACGATAAGAATCGGGATCGGACGAGCATGTACCCACTTGGCCAGCTTAGAAAACACGCCTTCATCGGAGGCTGAATCGCCGACCTTTTCCACGAGCTTGCCGAAACCTTTCCTTCGTGAGAGCCAGGATGGTACGACGAGCCTGTGCCCGGCAAGCTTGATCAACGCGGGTACGAGCGTTACTGCGGTGGCAACCGCTAGCACGGTGACGATGACGCCACCTAGTCCGATCATCTTGAGCATCGGCGCTTCCATAATGAGCAGCCCGGCAATAGAGAAGGCGATGGTGAGCGCTGAGAATGACACGGTGCGCCCGGCGGTGGCAACCGTGGTGGCGACGGCGTCGTCAACCAGCGTTCCCACATCGGAAGGCAGCTTAGTGCCGTCGGTGGGGAGCTTGCGCTTGTCGAGTTCGTTCGCCACTTCTTCGCGGTAGCGGGAGACGATGAGCAAGCCGTAGTCAATCGACAGCGCCAGCCCGATGATGGAAATGATGTTCAAAATAAACGTGTCAACGTTCGTGACAAACGTGAGAGCCCACAGCAACCCCGTGCCGATAGCGATTGATGTGAGCGCTCCGATGAGGGGGAGCCCCGCGGCAAGGAGACCTCCAAAGACGATGACCAGGAGGAACAGCGCAATGGGCAGGCCGATCGCTTCGCCACGAATCAGGTCGGTTTTCACCAAGTCTAAAATGAGATCCCTGAACACGGTGGTCGAGGAGACATTCGCCTGCGCATCGGGGCTGATCTGTTGGATGTCCGCTTCGAAGTCGTCAGCTGCCGCCAGAATGTGCTCGGTAGCTCCGGTGTCCTCACCGCTCACGTTCACAGCGATGACGAACCCGTTGCCCGAACGAAACGCGTCGGCAGGATTATCGGCACCGGCCAGTTCTGCCTGAGCAGCCTCGCGGGCTTGGGCTTCGATCTGCTCGATCGCTCCGGCACGCATCTGTTCGGGCATCTGACTCAGCTCGGCCTGGTTGGCTTCCAGTGCTTGTTCGACGGCGGTGCTGATCGCCTGTTCGGCTGCCGCGGCAACTTCGGCGTCAATTGCTAGGGGATCGACCACCTCGCTGACCGCCGGGATGGCTTCGAGACGTTCGCGAAGAGCGCCCACCTCTTCCTCAACAGCATCCGATGTCACTCCAGACACGACGATCACTGCCGAATCCGGCGAAGATTCCGTGCTCGTCTTCTCAAGCACCGTGTCTGATTCGGAGCCGGGCACCATCGATTCAGAAGAATGCATGCGCGTGAAAAGGTTCCCTTCTCCGAATCCCCACACGGTGGCACTTCCTCCAAGCACAAGCAGAATTACCCAGCCCACCACGAAGAGCTTTGGCCTGCGTGCGATTGCATGACCGAGCCAATCAAACATCAATGTTTCCTTTCCCCTTCCCTTCCATTATGCCGTGGATCACCGGCAAAATTGGCTGGAGTGCGCGGATCATGGCTGATTTTCGCTCGCCAGCGGAATCTGGGCGGCATACGGTAGTCTCGTGAAGAGAAAAGATGAGATGGGGAGGCTATGGATCTATTCGATCAAGCCAGCGTCGATGAGCACGGTATTCCGATCGATACGAGTGCGCCGTTAGCTGTTCGGATGCGTCCGCGTACCATCGACGAAGTGGTCGGCCAGCAGCACCTGTTAGGGCCAGGTCAACCACTTCGCCGACTCATCGAACCGGGGGCGAGCGGTGCGCCGTCGTCGGTATTCCTGTGGGGACCGCCCGGTATTGGTAAAACCACGCTTGCTTATCTGGTAGCGCGGCAAGGTGAGCGCAGGTTCGTGGAGCTCTCCGTGGTGTCTGCTGGTGTTAAAGAACTCCGCGCGGTGATTGACGAGGCGAAGGGCCACCTCGTTACCTACGGTCAGGAAACCGTGCTTTTTATTGACGAGGTTCATCGCTTTTCAAAAACTCAGCAAGATGCCCTGCTACCCGCCGTCGAAAATGGGTGGGTGATTTTGATAGCGGCGACCACGGAAAACCCGTCGTTTTCTGTTATTTCCCCGCTGCTGTCACGATCGTTACTTCTCACGCTGCACCCGTTGGCTGATAGTGACGTCGAGACTCTCGTACGCCGGGCTCTCGAGGACGAGCGCGGCTACGGAGGTAAGGTCAGTGCCGACGACGACGCCGTCGCCGAAATCGTGCGGCTGGCCGGCAATGATGGACGCCGCTCTCTAACGATTCTTGAAGCAGCAGTGACCGGCGATACGTTGACACTCGACGACGTCGAAGCGGCTGTCGACGTCTACGCCGTACGCTATGATCGCGACGGCGATCAGCACTACGATGTCATTTCGGCGTTCATTAAATCGATCCGTGGCTCGGATGTGGACGCGGCCATGCACTACTTGGCACGCATGCTAGAAGCGGGGGAGGACCCGCGTTTTATTGCCCGCCGCCTGATGATCAGCGCGGCCGAAGACATCGGAATGGCGGATCCGTCCGCACTTCAGACGGCTACGGCAGCCGCACAGTCAGTGGCGCTCGTTGGCATGCCTGAAGCGCGCATTATCCTTGCCGAAGCGGTGGTTCACCTGGCCACCGCACCAAAATCAAACAGGGCATATCTGGCCATTAACAAGGCGATTGCGGACGTGCGAGCAGGAAAGATCGGAGCAGTGCCCGTGCACTTGCGCGACACCTCGGTCAAAGCATCCAAAATTGCTGCCGAGCAGACCGGCAAAAACACTGAGTACACGTATCCGTTCGACGACGAGTCCGGGGTGGTCCGCCAACAATACATGCCCGATGAGCTTGCGGGAACCATCTACTATGAGCCGCTAGACCGGGGATACGAGGCCAATATCACGTCCCGTTTGGCGCGCATCAGGCAGATTCTTCACGGCAAATAGTGCTAACCTAGTGCGGTTGCTTCGTCGAAGTAACGCACCTGCAAAGGTGTCACGTCCCTGGGATCTTAGCCGTTTGTGTTGGTCCCGCGCACAACCACGTGCGTGCCATGAGTCGACAGGAGATAAAGTATCGTGGCAAATAATCGTTCCCGTAAGTCGGTGCGCCAGTCGCGCGCCCTCGGTATTCCGCTCACCCCGAAGGCAGAGCGCCTCATGCAGCGCCGCCCGTACCGTCCAGGTGAGCACGGCCGTGCCCGTGTCAAGGAATCTGATTACTCGATTCGTCTGAAGGAAAAGCAGCGGCTACGCGCCCAGTACGGCATCCGTGAGGCCCAGTTGCGCAAGATCTGGAATGAAGCGCGCAAGATGGAAGGCCTGGCAGGTGAGAACCTGATCGAGCTGCTCGAGATGCGCCTTGACGCCCTTGTTCTGCGTGCCGGGTTTGCTCGCACGATCGCTCAGGCCCGTCAGGTTGTTGTGCACCGTCACGTGATGGTTGACGGCAAGATTGTTGACCGTCCGTCCTTCCGCGTCAAGCCGGGGCAGGTTCTCCAGATCAAGCCGCGTTCGCAGACCTCCCCGCAGTTCATGGTGGCTGCGCAGGGCCAGCATGCAGACGTGCTGCCGGCTGTTCCGGAATACCTGAACGTTGAGCTGACGAAGCTGCGCGCGGAGCTTGTGCGCCGCCCGAAGCGTGCTGAAGTTCCGATCACGTGCGAAGAGCAGCTCGTGGTCGAGCACTACTCGCGTTAATCGCTTATTGGGGAGCGCGCCGCGGCCGAGCCGGGGCGCGCTGCCATATCCGGGTAAGATGGCTGCATGGCTGATATTACGCTAGGGCAAATCGCAGGGCTTATTGCCGCTGTGGGATTTCTTGTGCTCGTTTATTTTTCGATCCAGCCGCTCCGTAAGCTTTCTGGAGTGCTGGATCGGCTAGCTGAATCGTTACGCGAATTGACCGAGCATACGCTCCCAGCGATTGATGAGGCAGCAAAAACGGTCGCTGAAGCTAATGTGCAGGTGAAGAAGCTGGATGCGATCACGGATGCTGCCACCCGTACGTCGGAAGATATTTCAGCTATGACGACGCTCGTCACCTCCACAGTGGGCGCTCCATTCTTGGCTGCACGCCGAGGAGCAAGCCGCCTGCGGGATGCCTTTTCCGGGGCCAAAGACTCACCCGGTCACCACACACCTCCGGAAACCTCATCGTCTGATGGCAAAGTTTCCGGTGATCAACACAAGTCATAGACTTGAGGCGAATACGCCTAAGCATTAGTACAGGAGCAAGATGCGCACCTCAGAGATTCGTCAGCGTTGGCTCGATTACTTCCGCAAGCACGATCACGTGATTGCGGAGTCCGTGCCGCTCGTTTCGCCGGATCCGTCGATTCTTTTCACGATTGCCGGCATGGTCCCGTTCATTCCCTACATTGTGGGAACAGAGGAAGCACCATTCCCGCGAGCCGCATCGGTCCAAAAGTGCATTCGTACGAACGACATCGATAACGTTGGGCGTACCACCCGCCATGGCACGTTCTTCCAGATGTGCGGTAATTTTTCATTCGGCGACTACTTCAAGGAAGGCGCTATTGATTTGGCCTTCGGCCTGCTGACCAGCTCGGTCGACGACGGCGGGTACGGCCTGGAAAAAGAACGATTGTGGGTGACGATCTGGGAAGAAGACGACGTTGCCTACAATCATCTTGTCGACAAGATCGGGCTTGATCCGGCGCGAATCGTCAAGCTCACCAGGGAAGAGAACTTTTGGTCGACCGGCCAGCCGGGCCCTGCAGGCCCGTGTGCTGAAATCCATTACGACCGCGGGCCAGAATATGGTCCGGAAGCAGTGGGCGGCAACGTCGATCCGGGCGGTGACCGCTACCTGGAGATCTGGAACCTCGTATTCGACGAGTTCTTGCGCGGTGAAGGTCAGGGTCAAGATTACCCGCTAATTGGCAGGCTCGATCAGACGGCAATCGATACGGGCGCTGGTCTCGAACGTATTGCTTACCTGCTCCAGGGTAAAGACAACATGTATGAGATCGACGAGGTTTTCCCCGTCATCGCCGCCACCGAAAAGCTGACGGGCAAAAAGTATGGCGCAGATGAGGAAGACGACGTTCGGATGCGTATCATCGCCGATCACGTGCGTTCCTCGCTCATGCTTATCAACGACGGCGTTCGCCCAGGTAACGATGGGCGCGGTTACGTTTTGCGCCGGCTTATTCGGCGGGCTGTGCGCTCGGTACGTTTGCTAGGTTACGACGGCGTCGCACTCCCGGAGCTTTTACCGGTGTCGATGAATGCGATGAAAGAGTCGTATCCCGAGGTTGAGCATAATTTCGACATGATTTCGAAGGTTGCCTACACGGAGGAGCAAGCTTTCCGGCGCACGCTCGAATCGGGCACAGCTATCTTCGATATTGCTGTGAAGAAGTCGAAGAAGGAAGGCAGTGAACTTCCCGGTGATACGGCGTTCACGCTTCACGATACCTACGGTTTCCCTATCGATCTCACGTTGGAGATGGCCCATGAAGCCGGAGTCGAGGTTGATGAGGCCGGATTCCGTCGCCTCATGCAGGAACAGAAGGATCGCGCCCGCGCGGATGCTCTAGCAAAGAAGACTGGGCACGTGGACGCTTCGACCTACCATCAGATTGAAGCAAACACCGGGGGTGCTACCCACTTCCTCGGGTACACAGACTATTCTGCCGACGGCAAGGTTGTGGCACTTTTGCAAGACGGCCAGCCGGTGCCGGCTGCGGAAGCTCCCGCGAACGTGGAGGTTGTGCTTGATCAGACCCCGTTCTGGGCTGAACAGGGCGGCCAGCTGGCCGACCACGGCACGATTTCCGTTGCAGGCGGCGGAATGATCGAAGTCGACGACGTACAGATGCCGATCAAGGGCCTGTTCGTGCACCGTGCGCGCCTGACTGAAGGCTCGGTCGCAGTGGGGGACTCGGTCTTTTCTCAGATTGATGTGGATCGCCGCGAACAGATTGCGCGTGCTCACACGTCCACGCACATGGTGCACCAGGTGATCCGTGAAACTCTGGGCGATCAAGCAACTCAGGCCGGCTCAGAGAATTCGCCGTCGGCACTCCGGTTCGACTTCCGCCACGGCGAGCAAGTAGCAGATGATGTTATGCGCGACATGGAAACGGAGATCAACTCGAAGCTACGCGATAACCTAGAAGTCACCGACGAGGTGATGAGCCTCGATGAGGCAAAGAAGATGGGCGCCATGGCCCTCTTCGGTGAGAAGTACGGTAACGAAGTCCGCGTGGTGTCGATCGGCGGGCCGTGGAGCCGAGAGCTGTGCGCTGGTACCCACGTAGCTTCCACCGGTGAGATCGGGCTTATCACGCTGCTGAGCGAATCCTCGATCGGTTCGGGAGTGCGCCGCGTTGAGGCACTCGTCGGCAAGGGAGCATACACGGCCGGGCAGAAGGAACGAGCCTTGGTTAACCAGCTGACGGGCCGGCTGCGCGTACGCCCCGAAGAGCTACCCGAGCATATTGACGGCCTGCTTGCCAAGATTAAGAGCGCCGAAAAGGAGCTTGCGGCCATGCGTGCCGAAAAGCTGACGGCCAGCCTTGGATCGCTCGTAGAGGGGCGCAAGGATATCAATGGTATCGCCGTTATCGCTCACGATTTCGGTACGGACGCCGATGCCAACGAGGCGCGCCAGATGGCCACCCAGCTTCGCGAACGTCTAGGCACGCAACCCGGCGTCGTCGCGGTCACTGCGATTGCGAAGGGGCGTCCGTCCGTCGTCGTCGCCACAAACGAAGGTGCTCGCGAACGCGGCATTAAAGCTGGAGCCTTGGTCACCCTCGCAGCGAAGGTACTTGGCGGCGGAGGCGGCGGCAAGGACGACATGGCACAGGGCGGCGGCTCGGATGCAAGCAAGACGCGCGAAGCCCTCGACCAGATCGTGGCGCAGATCGGATAAGTGTGCGTAACGGTATTCGTATTGGGGTAGACGTGGGTAAGGCCCGAGTTGGCGTTGCACGGAGCGACGCTGCCGGGATCCTCGCCACCCCATACGAGACGATGCCGGCGGGTCATCGGGCGCTCAACGGCGTCGCTAAACTTGTACGCGACACGTCCGCTTTGGAAGTCATTGTTGGATTGCCGTTAAACATGGACGGTTCTGAAGGTGCGGCAGCGAAAGACGCCCGCCGATGGGCGCAGCGGCTTGCACGGAAAATTCTTCCGGTTCCCGTGCGCGTCGTAGACGAACGGCTCAGTACGGTCCAAGCACACCGGCAATTACGCGAAGCAGGATTAAAAGAGATCTCGCATAAAAGAGTCATTGATCAGGCCGCAGCAGTTATCATTTTAGAACAGGCACTCGAGCTAGAGCGTACATCTGGCGAAGCTCCCGGCGAGGTCATCAGCCTCAATGCCGGTGGTGAGCCGGTTGTGGAGGAATAGCGTGAGCGAACTATTTGACGAATTACCCGATAGCAAAAAGCGCACCGAGAAGAACGTGGGCGCCCGTCGAGTTGACCAGCGAAAGAAACTCAGGCGCACGTCCCTCGTACTATTTCTCGCCGTTTTTCTCATCGTCTGTTCGGCGATGGTCGCCTGGCCGCACGTGCGCGATCTGCTCAACCTCAACGGGTCCGTAGCAGAAGACTATGCAGGTGAAGGCACAGAACCCGTCGTCGTCATGATTCCGGAGAATTCGACGGGCGCAGATATCGGAGCAATACTCGTCGGTAGCGACGTCGTCGCGTCCCAGGAAGCGTTCATTAAGGCTTACAACGCCGATCGGCGAGCGTCGTCCATCCAAGCGGGAAGCTATGCACTAAAACGGCAGATGTCGGCCTCGGCGGCACTGGCTGCGATGCTCGATCCCAGTAGTCGAGCAGAAGTATCCGTGACTATTCCAGAGGGTTTTACAACGCAACAGGTCGCCGCACGCCTCGTTAACGTCATGGGATATGACGCGGCCGACGTGGACGCCCTGTTGGCTGACCCAGCATCCTTGGGACTACCTGCCCAGGCAGGTGGAAACGTGGAGGGCTGGATCGCTCCGCTTACCTACCAATTCACACCGGACACCACCGCTGAACAGGCACTGTCCACGATGGTGGGCCACCGCGTATCGGAAATGAAAGAAACTGGCATCCCCGAAGATCAGTGGCAACGCACGATCACGGTTGCCTCGATCGTCGAACGCGAAGTGAATTGGCCGGAGTACTATGGCCAGGTTGCCCGGGTGATCGAAAATCGTATCGCTGACACGAGTGAAGTCGGCGGACGCCTGCAAATGGACTCAACCGTGCTGTACGCCGTCGGAAAGACTGGCGGAGTTCCCACCAAGGCGGAACTGGAAACCGATAGTCCTTACAACACGTACCTGAATCCGGGTCTGCCACCAGGGCCGATCTCGAATCCGAGTCTCGACGTGATTAAGGCATCGCATAACCCGCCGGCAGGAGACTGGCTCTACTTCGTCACCGTCAACTTTGATACCGGAGAAACAAAATTCTCGAACAACTTGCAACAGCACAACGTGTATGTTGAGCAGCTTCGTGAATGGATTGCTGCCAATCCGCAAGAAGGGCAGGACGGTTGACCTTCGGGGTTGTTGGCTTAGATCCGGCACCGTTCCGGATCGGCGGCCAGGTGGACGCCCGGAATAACACTGGCGACTTGACACGCTTTGTCAACGAGTTTGCGGAATATACCGGTTTTGCTTGTCCGCCGAGTTCGGATCCCGCGTTGCGAGCGGCGTGCGATTTCGTTGACGGAATTGCCGGACGGACCGGAGTGCTCGACACGATTCTTTTCCAACCAACCGGCGCGTCTCAATTAGTTGTTGGTTTTGCAGCGTTGCCCGGTGCGTTGGGACGAGCGATGACGGACGTGCTAGGTGTTCATTCAGGACGCGCACGTCCAAGGTCGAGCGTTCTCATCGCTGGTGGAGGCGAATTGGCCGCGTGTGCGATAGCGGCCGCAGTGCAACACGGCTACTCCCACATCACGGTTGCGTCTGACCAACCAGGATTAGCAATGAGCGCCGCGCACAGAATGGGTGTTGATATCGACGTCGTCAAACTGAGCCGGCTACACCGCCCTGCGGTTGATCTGCTTATCAATACGATCGAAGAACCGATTGACGCTGAGCCTGCGGCAGTGTGCGATATGACCGGCGCGTGGGAAGGGTGTGGCGAGCCGTACGTGTGTGCAGCTGACATTACCGCTCATCAGCGTCAAGACCAGATCCGCGTGCTCACCGGCAAAAATCCACAGCTGGAACACGTGCGTGCAGCGATATGACGCTGTGGAGAACCTAGCCTGCGTGGCTGGCAATTAGGTACCGTGAAACCATGTCATCACACCCGCTTCTTTACGGCGCCGCATCAAACTCGCGGGCAGCGTTTCTTGCTTTCATAGTTGCGGGTACGACGTTCGCCGTGGCCGCTATTCCTGCACCGGACACCGCGAGTGGCTGGTTGGCAGCCGCATTAGCGGGCCTATTTTATGCCCCGCTTGCGATTAACGCACTCATTGATGTGCATGCACACGTGCTGCTGAAGAACTGGACTCACCTAGCCGGTGCGGTGTGCTTCGGTGCACTATGGATCGGGCCTTATCCCTTGCGCTCAATAGCGGCCGCGATCGCATTCGCCATCTTTTTCGTGCCCGTGGCAAAACTATCACGTGGCAACTTGCTCGGTATGGGAGACGCCCGGCTCCTCGTGGTGCTTGCAGGGTGGAACGGGCTGTGGTCTGAACAAGGACCGCTCACAATGGTGGCCGTAGCTTTCGGAGCACACACCCTGTTTGTGTTGGGCAAATCCTTGTTCGCCAAAGTGACCTTGCACAGCCGCCATCCGCTTGGCCCATGGCTGGTCGGTGGATCATGGTTGGCGTGGGCGCTCGTGGCGTGAATTCCCACGTGTGCAAAAGAACTGGCACAATAAAGGCATGATTCGGTGGAGTACAGCAGGGGAATCCCACGGCCAGGCACTTATCGCCCTTTTTGAAGGTATGCCAGCGGGAGTTGCCGTGACGAGCAAGGACATCGCCCATGCCCTATGGCGGAGGCGTTTGGGCTACGGGCGCGGCTCACGGCAAAAGTTTGAACAAGACGAGCTGACAATCCTGTCAGGTATACGCCACGGCCGTACCTTGGGTTCTCCCATTGCGGTACAGATTGGAAATTCTGAATGGCCCAAGTGGGAAGTGGTCATGAGCGCTGATCCTGTGCCGCCCGAAGCTCTGCTCATCGACGCCGGTACCGGAGACGAACGTGAGGTCTCGCGCAACAAACCTCTCACACGGCCACGCCCCGGGCATGCGGATTTGGTTGGCATGAACAAATACGGTTTTGATTCGGCTCGCGAAGTCCTCGAACGGGCATCCGCGCGCGAAACCGCTGCCCGAGTGGCGCTCGGCGAGCTTGCGAAACAGCTGCTCAGGCAAGCCGCGGGTGTCGAGGTCGTTTCCCATGTTGTGGGGATGGGAAGCGTCAGAGCGCCAGAAGATCTATCTTTGCCCAGGCCCGCAGACGCGGACGCACTCGATGATAGCGACGTACGCCAACTTGATCGCGAGCTTGCCGCACGTTTTCGCGCCGAGGTTGACGAGGCGAAAGCCGATGCGGACACGCTGGGCGGCGTCGTCGAAGTAGTGGCGTGGAATGTGCCGCAGGGCCTGGGGACGTACGTGCGCGGGCAGGATCGTATCGATGCCCGCCTTGCAGGTGCGCTCATGTCCATTCAGGCCGTCAAGGGTGTGGAGATCGGCGATGGCTTTGAGACGGCGCGGCGTCGTGGTTCTCGTGCACACGATGAGATCTATCGTGAATCAGGAACTATTTCGCGTTCTACAAACCGAGCCGGCGGTATCGAGGGTGGGATGACGAACGGCGAACCCGTCGTCGCCCGGGTGGCCTACAAACCTATTTCCACCGTGCCGCGCGCGCTTTCTACAATCGACACGGATACGGGTGAGCCCGCGACGGCGCTCCACCAACGCTCCGACACGACCGCCGTCGTGCCCGGGGCCGTCATCGCCGAGGCGATGGTGGCGCTCGTCCTCGCGCAGGCGCTCGTGGAGAAGTTCGGCGGCGATTCCCTGGCCGAGATCCGGCGCAACATCGACTCGTGGTGGAGCCACATTCCAGAGGTGCGCAGGTAGATGGCTCCTCGTGCAATATTTATTGGAATGCCCGGTGCCGGAAAGTCCACTGTTGGGCGGCGCGTGGCAAAAGAGCTGGGCGCCGAGTTTCGTGACTCGGATGAACTTATCGTCGAACGCACAGGGCGTAGCATCGACTCGCTTTTCGCGACCCTCGGTGAGAACGGTTTTCGTCAGATCGAAGCGGACGCTATTGCTTGGGCAATCCGGGAATTTGACGGCGTGCTCGCACTCGGCGGCGGGGCAGTGCTCCACCCCGGCACCCGTTCGTTGCTGGCTGACCAACAGGTTGTGCTCATCGAAGCCAGTGATGACGAGCTGGTCCGGCGGGTGACTCATTCACGTACGATACGACCGTTGCTTAAGAACGATCCGCGGGCGTCCATCAAGCGCTTACGCAGGCAACGATCAACGATTTATCACAGCGTGGCAAGCTACGTTGTCTTATCCGATGCGCGTCCAGTTGGCCGCGTTGTTGACGAGGTGGTGGAACATTTGACTGCACAGTTGGCGCGAATCACGGTTCGCGGTGATGTTGATTATGACGTGACGATTGGCAGTGATTTAGCGAGCGAAGTTGTTCGATTAGCTGCCACCCGCGCGGGAGCGCTCGTCGTGTTCACCGAACACGTGCGCACTTACGCGGATGCCATCATTACCGAGCTGAAAATTGCGGACGTGCCCGTACACCCGTTTGTCATCCCGCCCGGCGAAGAGAGCAAGACCGCCGAGGTTCTTATTGACGGATGGCGAGCAGCAGGCGACGCGGGCCTTGGGCGCGACGGCGTGGTGATCGCCGTCGGCGGGGGAGCGACGACTGACATGGCCGGCTTTCTCGCCGCTACCTGGTTACGCGGGGTACCCGTTATCCAGGTGCCCACCACGTTGCTTGCCATGGTGGACGCGGCTGTTGGTGGGAAGACGGGCATTAACTCCGACCACGGTAAGAATATGGTGGGCGCGTTTCATCCTCCGCTGGCAGTGTTCGCAGATGTGGGCACGCTCGCCACGCTTGATGAGGCTGAGATTCGTGCTGGTATGGGGGAGGTCGCCAAATGCGGCTTCATCGCTGATGACCAGATCACCCGGATCATCCGCGAATCTTCCGATCCGACCACGGGAAGTGATCTTTTCGAACTTATTTCACGTTCGGTCCAGGTCAAAGCGGACATCGTGTCGGCAGATCTGCGTGAGTCTGGCCAGCGCGAATTTTTGAACTACGGGCATACGCTCGCTCACGCGATTGAGCTCAGTTCGAACTATTCGATCAGGCATGGGGAAGCGGTTGCGATTGGGTGTGTGTTTGCGGCTGCGCTTTCGGTAGCTGCTGGAATTGGACCGGCCGGGCTCGCCGACCACCACCGGGAAATATTGCTCAAGCTGGGCCTACCTGTGTCCCATTCTGGAGTGAGCAGGCAGACCCTCCTTGACATCATGTACTCGGATAAGAAAGTTCGTTCAGGCCAGTTGAGATTCGTAGTCCTTTCCGAATTGGGTTCGCCGCAGATCCTGGTTGCACCGAGCGAGCAGCAACTTGACGCAGCCTTCACCGAGGTTGGTCTGTGAGCGCAATCATTTTGGTCGGTGCGTCCGGAACAGGGAAAAGTTCGATCGTGCGCGAACTGGGTAAGCGCGGATGGGTGGCTGGCGACGTCGACCACGTCGTAGCTAGCCAGGCCGGTATGAATGTGACCGACTATTACCTATCTATTGAACCGGGCACGCGGAATGCCACAATCCGTGAGGCGCTCAATGGCTTCTTCGACGACATTGCGTCCGAGCCTGCCGAACGTTGGGCGTTAGCGATTCCGTCAGAGGTTTTTAGCGGAAAGTATGACGCCGAATTTGCTGCGGAGCGTGACCGGTTAGGCAAGCTACCGGATGCGATTGTGGTGCACCTGAGGGCAGATCTGTCTACTCTGGTCACCCGCAACGGGCTCATCGGCCCCAGATCGGGCGCGATGATCATGCCGCGCAAAGAATTTCGCCAGATGTTGCACCAGCGCGAGCCCTCATACGCGGCAGTTGCCACACACGAGTGTGACACGACTACAATGACCCCCGAGCAGGCCGCTGATCATATCTTAAGCTTTACACAAAGCCGCTAAACTGCGGACTAAGGGTTTCCTTACCATATCACAGGAGAGCCTTACCTTCGTTGTTTTTGGATTGACTCCAAAATAACATGGAGGCATGCGGCAGATAAAGAAATTCTTCACTAGGTATCCACTCGTGGCACTCGTGGCTATCACGGCAGCCATCGGAATCATTCTCGAGGCCACTGGCAACAACGGCGCTGCCCGGGTGGTCGTGTCCGCTGTTGCGGGCTTCATTGCGATCTTGCAGTTTAAGGGCATGGTTGACACGCTGCGCGAGGGCAGCTTCGGAATTGACATCCTCGCGGTTACTGCGATTGCCTCGACGATTATCGTTGGTGAATACTGGGCGGCGCTCGTCGTGTGCCTCATGCTGACGGGCGGAGAGGGACTCGAGGACTATGCGGAAAACCGGGCCGGCGCCGAGCTCACCTCCCTTTTGGAGGGTGCGCCAACCGTTGCGTACCTGAAAACGCCTGAGGGAGTGAAGGAAATCGACGTCGACGCCGTCGAGATCGGCAACCGGCTTGTGGTGCGCCCACACGAAATCGTACCCGTTGACTGCCTGCTGGAATCGGACAGCGCGCTGCTGGACGAAAGCCAGCTGACCGGCGAGTCGCTACCCGTACAGCACACGCGCGGCGAAGCAATCATGTCGGGTGCTCTCAACGGCGCAGCAACCATCGAGGTCGTCGCGAAGGCGACTGCTGCCGATTCGCAGTACCAGCGAATCGTGTCGCTCGTGAACGAAGCTCGCGAATCGAAGGCTCCGTTCGTCCGCCTCGCAGATAGGGTTGCGGTGCCGTTCACGCTCATCGCATTCCTCATCGCGGGTGCTGCTTGGGCGCTTTCGGGAGATCCGATGCGTTTCGCACAGGTGCTTGTGGTCGCAACACCATGCCCGCTCATTATCGCCGCTCCGGTTGCGTTCATGGCCGGCATGTCGCGTGCCGCGCGCACTGGTCTTATTGTGAAGAATGCCGGCACGATTGAAAAGATTTCCAAGGTCAAAACTGTTGCCTTCGACAAGACGGGTACGTTGACCCGCGGCGAGCCACAGATTCAAGTGGTTGATTCGCACATGGACGAAGAAGTTTTGCTGCGCTATGCCGCGAGCGCGGAAATGTATTCTTCTCATCCGCTTGCCGAAGCGATTGTCGAGGCCGCGGGTCGCGATGTGCCCCACCCGGTTGACGCTCAGGAAATTCCGGCGCAGGGTGTACAGGCCACCGTGGATGGCAAGGTGGTTCGCGTGGGCAAGTACGGCTTCGTCACGGGCACTGGCGAGCCGGCTACTCACGTGGCAGAACCTGGACGTTCCTCGGTTTACGTGAGTATCGACGGCGAACTAGCCGGCAGAATCGAGATGAGTGATCCGATTCGCCCAGAAACCCCGACCGCCCTGGCGGCCGTCCGCGAGGCCGGAATTGCGAACACTGCAATGTTGACTGGCGATGCGGAAGAGACCGCGATAAGGGTGGCAGACGAGCTTGGTATCGACACGGTTCATGGCGGCCTGCTACCGGAAGATAAGGTGACTGCGATCCGTCAGTTGCAACCCGAACCTGTGATGATGGTGGGCGACGGCGTGAACGACGCTCCAGTGCTTGCAGCTTCGGATGTGGGCGTGGCCATGGGAGCCCGCGGTTCGGCGGCGGCAGTCGAATCTGCCGACGTCGTCATCATGCTCGACGACCTCACCCGCATCCCACGCTTGCTTCTTGCGTGCCAGCGCACGATGAGAATCGCATGGCAGGCGATCGCAATCGGCGTCGGCTTCTCCGTCGTGCTCATGCTCATCGGCGCGAGCGGAATCATGCCGGCATTCGTGGGCGCCTGGATGCAGGAACTCGTTGACCTCGTGTGTATCCTGTGGGCGTTGCTAGCGGCTCGTCCGTCTCGCGAAGAACTCGCGCTATCCGCCCAGTTCGACAAGTCTGCCGAACCGAAACGTGAGCTTGTGGGCGTGTAGCTAGTCATAGCGAATATCGAAAACGGCGCTTTCACGCTATCCTTATATGCGTGAAAGCGCCGCCGCACAGCGGCATGTGAAGATTGGATAACTGTGGCAACCACCAATGATCTGAAGAACGGTATGGTCCTCAAGCTGGACAACCAGCTGTGGCAGGTAGTCGAATTCCAGCACGTTAAGCCAGGTAAAGGCCCGGCTTTCGTACGCACCAAGCTACGTAACGTCCTCACCGGTAAGCACGTGGACAAGACGATGAACGCTGGCGTTAAGGTAGAAACAGCCACCGTGGACCGCCGTGACATGCAGTACTTGTACAACGACGGCGAAGATTTCGTGTTCATGGACATGCAGACCTACGAACAGCTTCCGGTCACCGCCGAGACAATGGGCGATGCGAAGAACTTCCTTCTGGAAAACGCGACCGCCACGATTGCGATGCACGATGGCCAGGTACTGTTCGTTGAACTTCCTGCCTCCGTGGTTCTGGAAATCACGTTTACCGAGCCTGGCCTCCAGGGTGACCGTTCGAACGCGGGCACGAAGCCTGCCACCCTTGAAACGGGATACGAAATCCAGGTGCCGCTGTTCGTTGACCAGGGCACCAAGGTCAAGGTTGATACCCGCACCGGCGAATATCTCGGCCGGGCCTGATGGCACGGCGCAACCCGGATCGAAAAGGGCGCTCACTTCAACGCCAGAAGGCACTCGATGTTCTCTACGAGGCCGATCTGCGTGAACGTGACGTGCACGCGCTATTAGAAGAGCGCAAGACTATTTCCACCAACATTGTTCCGATCGGTGATTATGGAATCACGATCGTGCAGACGTACGCGGATAACGCTCCCGACGTCGATTCGATGATCGAGGCGGCCTCTCCAGATTGGTCGCTTGCGCGAATGAGTACGGTGGATCGTAACCTGTTGCGACTCGGTGCCACAGAACTCATGTTCCTCGGAATTGATGTGCCCATCGTCGTCTCTGAGATCAAGGGACTGGCACGCGATCTATCGTCCGATTCGTCGGTTGGTTTCACCATGGGTGTGCTCAACCGCGTTGGTGAGATACGCGATGCAGAAACAGCTGGCCTTGGTACCGTTGTCACAGAAGTGCCGGTCACGCCGTCGCCTGAGGACGGCGACGAGAACGGAGACAATCACGATACCTAGGAGGCTGCGTGCCCAGAAGAACAGATATTGAGTCGATCCTCGTGATCGGTTCCGGCCCGATCGTCATTGGTCAGGCATGTGAATTTGATTATTCAGGTACGCAGGCGTGCCGGGTGTTGAAAGACGAAGGCTACCGAGTGGTTCTCGTCAACTCCAACCCGGCTACCATCATGACCGACCCCGGGCTGGCCGATGCCACGTATATCGAGCCGATTACTCCCGACGTTGTCGCCTCCATTATCGAGCGGGAACGCCCCGACGCCGTGCTTGCCACGCTCGGCGGGCAAACTGCTCTCAACACTGCGATGGCGCTTCATGACAACGGGACGTTCGCGAAGTTCGGCGTGGAATTTCTTGGTGCGGACGCGCAGGCCATTCGCAAGGGCGAGGATCGCGAGGCGTTCAAGAAGGTCGTCGAGGCATGCGGCGGAGAGTCTGCTAGGTCTCATATTGCGCATTCGTTGGACGAGTGTTTCGCGGCAGCTGAAGATTTGAGATATCCGCTGGTGGTGCGCCCGTCGTTCACGATGGGCGGGCTTGGCTCGGGCTTGGCATATAATCCCGAGCAGCTCGAACGTATCGTCGGCGGCGGTTTACACCATTCGCACACGGCCGAGGTCTTGATGGAAGAGTCGATCCTGGGTTGGAAAGAACTCGAATTCGAAGTGATTCGCGATAGCGACGACGTCGGGATCCTCGTCTGTTCAATCGAGAATGTGGACCCGGTTGGTGTGCACACGGGAGATTCGATCACGGTGGCCCCGGCGCTCACGCTGAGCGACGACGAGCTGGCGCGAGCACGCGAACTGTCGATGGCGATCGTCCGCGAGGTGGGGCTGGCTGCCGGTGGATGTAATATTCAGCTCGCGATCGAACCGGATACCGGGCGCATGGTCGTCATCGAAATGAATCCGCGGGTCTCGCGCTCGTCTGCGCTCGCATCGAAGGCCACAGGCGTTCCGATTGCGAAGATTACGACGAAGCTTGCGGTGGGTTACACGCTTGCCGAGATCACGAACGATGCGACGGGGGAGCCGCTCGCCTCTGGTGATCCGGAGATCGACTACGTCGTCGTCAAGGTGCCGCGCTTTACGTTCGAAAAGTTCCCGGCAGCTGATCCTACGCTGACGACGACGATGAAGTCCGTGGGCGAAGCCATGGCACTTGGCCGCAACTTTACTGAAGCCCTACAAAAGGCCATGCGTTCAATCGACAAGAAAGGCGCGACTTTCCACTGGCAGGGCACGCCGAATCTGACCGAGCTCATGGACAGCATTGGTACGCCAACGGAAAACCGACTCGTCCAGGTGCAACAAGCACTGCGTGCCGGAGCGAGCGTGGATGAGGTGTGCGCGGCAACGGACATCACTCCGCTATTTGTAGAAGCTATTGCCACGATCAATGAGGTGGCCGATGAGATTGCCACAGCACCCGCACTGAGCGTTGACGTACTGACGCGAGCGAAGAATCACGGCTTTTCCGATCAGCAAATTGCACAGCTAAGAGGCATCGGCGAGGCGACCGTGCGCGAAGTGCGCTGGGCCTACGGGCTCCACCCGGTTTATAAGAAGGTTGACACCTACGCAGGTGCCGAAGGCGCGGAGTCGAATTATTTCTACTCGTCGTATGCGGCACAGACTGAAGTAGCGCCACGTACCAGGCCCGCGGTCATTATTTTGGGATCCGGTCCGAACCGGATCGGTCAAGGTATCGAGTTCGACTATTCGTGTGTGCAGGCCACGTTCGCGCTTGCTGGCGACTACGACACCGTCATGATCAACTGCAATCCGGAAACGGTCTCAACAGACAGCGATATTTCGGATCGGCTTTACTTTGAACCACTCACGCTTGAAGACGTGCTCGAAGTTTACCGTGCCGAAGCTGCGGCGGGGCCGATTGCCGGAGTGATCGTCCAGCTCGGAGGGCAAACCCCGCTGTCGCCGGCGAAGGATTTGGAAGCGGCCGGCGTTCCCATCGTGGGTACCTCACCTGAGGCGATCGATCTGGCAGAAGATCGTGCCCTTTTCGGATCGGTCCTCGCTAAAGCCGGCTTACAAGCTCCAGAATATGGAACTGCAGTCAGCGATGCGCAAGCGATTGAGGTTGCTGAGTCCATCGGCTATCCGGTGCTTGTCCGACCATCGTACGTGCTGGGTGGCCGCGGTATGCAGATCGTCTTCTCCCGTGAAGAACTCCTTGACTATTTGGCACGGCAAGAATCAGATCATACCGACGCCGTACGCCAGTCCGCGCCGCTGTTAATTGACCGTTTCCTTGACGACGCAATCGAGATCGACGTCGATGCCCTGTTTGACGGCGAGGAACTTTTCCTCGGCGGGGTCATGCAACACATCGAAGAAGCCGGTATTCATTCGGGGGATTCCGCCTGCGTGTTACCGCCGCTGACGATGTCCCAAACAATGATCAACAAAATATGCGCTGCGACTGAGGCGATCGCCCGCGGCGTGGGCGTGGTAGGCCTGATCAACATTCAATTCGCGATCCGCTCAGGCACCCTCTACGTGATTGAAGCCAATCCGCGCGCGTCGCGTACCGTGCCGTTCGTCTCGAAAGCCACCGGAATCTCGCTTGCACCCGCGGCCACACGGATCATGATGGGCGAGAGTATCGCCGATCTCAAGGCATGCGGAGCACTTCCGGCGGACGACGCTCGGTTACTCGACCTGGACGGTCCGATCGCGGTCAAGGAAGCAGTGCTACCTTTCCAGCGTTTTGCGACCAACAGTGGCCAGGTTGTCGACAGCGTGCTTGGCCCGGAAATGCGCTCCACGGGAGAGGTCATGGGCATCGACACCACATTCCCGGTTGCCTTTGCTAAAGCGCAAGCTGGGGCGTATGGCGGCCTGCCGACGTCGGGAAGTGTCTTCCTGTCCGTGTCCGACGCCGACAAGGCCGGCATCATCTTCCCAGCGCAACAGCTGGTCGACATGGGGTTCACGGTGTTTGCGACGGCGGGAACGTGCCGAGTGCTTGCCCGCTACGGGATTGAGGCGACGCGCGTCGAGAAGATCGCGGACAGTCCCGAACACAACGTGGTGCACCTTATTGAATCCGGGAAGATCGACATGGTCGTCAATACGCCGAACAACAAGGGCAGCCGTGCGGATGGCTACGCTATTCGCGCTGCAACTGTTGCGGCGGACTTGCCGATTATGACGACGATCGCCGAATTTGGTGCCGCCGTTCAGGCGATAAAGGATCAACGCAAAAAGGATTTCAGCGTGCGGACGATCCAAGAGTATTACCGCGGAAAATAGTCAAACTTTGTTTGCGTAATGCCCTAGCGTGTCGGCAACGAGCAAAAAACAGGCCGCTGACCTGTGCAAACATTTAACAGTAAAATGACCTTTTCGAATTGGCGTTAAATTGCGGAACTTTGCGCCGATGAACGCTATATTTGCGGTAACAAAGTTCGTCTTGAGGAGAAGACCATGGCTTTACCAAATTTGACGCCCGAAGAGCGCAAGGCCGCACTCGAGAAGGCTGCTGTTGCTCGCAAGCAGCGAGCTGCTCTCAAAGAGGAATTGAAGGAGGGTCGTAAGAAGCTGTCAGAGGTTCTTGAGCTCGCGAAGAACGATCAGGTCGTTGCAAAAATGAAGGTGACCGCCCTGTTACAGGCGATGCCAGGTGTTGGCCCTGCCAAGACTGCCGCGATTATGGAGTCAGCGAAGATTTCGCCGTCGCGCCGTGTTGGCGGGCTCGGCAGGCACCAGGCACAAAAGCTCATCGATCTTTTCGGCTAAAGGTTGGAGATGAGGTAGCCACGCCAGAGCACAGGCGCCTGCGTGGCCATCCGCACCCTCGTGTGCCTACGTTGTCGATGTGTTCATTGCGGCCGACAACAGGGCGGCGTGTGCGGACGTCGCGTCGGACGATGCGTGGACACGCTCAATAGCCGACACGTAATAGTTACGGGTAGCCGTACTGATGAGCGCGTAGTCGTAGCCACTATTGGCCAGCGTGTTGGGGACGTCCACTGGGGCGCCAGCAAGTGGCACCCATTCCCTTTCGCCTTCAGAGCCGGCCAATATCCAACATGTGCATGGTTCGGCGCTGGTCGTGACAACCGTACCAACCGCCTGCCATTGATAGCCGAGCGCGGCATCGGCACTATTGCGCATCTGTGTGAGAAGTGCAGATATGTCTGTGCAGTGCTGTGCGATGACGCCACGAGAATAGGTGGGAATGGGTGTGGCCGGCCAAGGAGTCACGGATGTTCCGCTGCCATGTGTGCCATCACGGTCCTCGAGCAGGTCTGTGATTGCACGTTTCGGATCGGTCAGGTAGCTGATTGTGCCATCAGGCAGAACTAGGACGGTCTGGGTGACGGGCGTCGTTCCTGCGGTGACATTCGCCAGGCTCATGCCGATCGAAAACGCGGCATTCTTTGCCTCGTCACTGAACGACAGCTGAGTCACGGCGTGCTGGTCAAGAACGTAAAGATCCGGGCCGAAAATGTAGCTTCGAGCAGGATCAACGACCACGGCACCCGCGCGCCATTGTTCGCCGCGGGTTAGCCACAGCTCGCGTATCGCGATATCGCCCAATAATGCGAGCAGGCCCTCTGACTGCGAGGTTCGTTCGAGGCCGAGCAGTTCGTCGTCGAAAAGCTGGCGACCTACGTGCCACGGATTCGCCTGGGAGGCGACGGCAGGGAGTTCAAGGCCTGCGAGCTGGCACAGGCGAAGGAACATCGAGCGATAAGTTCCCGAGGTGATACCGTCGATAGCCGGTGGATGCTCGATGACGACGCTCTCACCACGCTCCGTGCGTAACACTAACAAGCCCTCAATCTCAGGTTCGGCCCAATCAGCAAACCATTCCTGAGCGATGTGCCGTAGCTCAGTTTTAACGCGGCCCTCGAGTACGTCTCGTTTCACGATGCCGGCGCGGGTGGCTAACGAAACAACCTCGCTATCGGCATCCACTGCGACGCTGATAGCTAGGTGACTATCTGGGCACACGTGAGCAACTGCGCGCAGTGCACGCTCGGCCAACGACTCGGTCAGCGCTTTGTTGCTAGAAGCTCGCGGGCGCAGCGCTCTAGGGTCGGCTGCGGGAGTTCCCCACCGGTCGCGGCGCGTCACCCGATGAAGCGTGCCACCAGAAGTATCTTGTCCGCGGTCTTCTGCGTAGACCACGTTTCCCATGCCGTCGCGGCGAATGTTGTGCGGGCGCGTGAACGACTCGGGAGCGGGATTAAGGAAACCTTGCTGAAATTCGGGGGCGTCGCAGGTGAATCTCGCTTGGCCGTTATCAAGATTCACGGTGACCGTGCTCCACGGCTGGACTCCAGCGCTCACGCGCGCGTGTTGCCAAGCAGCACAGATACCGCTGAACGCACCCGCCTCGGGTAAGAACACCGGCCCTGACGGATCATGTAGTTGCAGGTAATGACCTTGATCCGCGTCAGATTGCGTAACGTAAAGGGTGAGGGGAGCGGTCTCGGCGTGGGCGCGATGTCCGGCGTAGGCGGCCGGGTAGACGAGTCCAAGCAAGGCCGCGAGCGCGTGCCCGTGGCGAGTATCAATGGCAGCGATGCGTGAGTCCATAGCAACCTCCACGTCAAGCTTATCGACTACCCGGCCTCAAGGTGTATGCGACGCAATCTGAGAAATCTTTTTGCGCTATAGCCGGAGATCTTCGCGCATAAGGAAGATCTCCGGCTATAGCGTGATGAGTTTTCCGTTAGCGGCTTGATCTGCGAGGACATCGAGCAGTCTTCTTGGAAAAATTCGCACAATTCTGGCACTATTGAGGTCATGGCAAAAGCGTTCGTGCTCAGTGGACCAACCGCAGTGGGCAAGGGGACAGTCATTGGTGAGATTATGGCGACCCGCCCGGATATCTGGTTTTCGATTTCAGCAACAACACGGCCGCCCCGGCCGGGGGAGACCCACGGGGTGAACTACTATTTCGTGTCCGACGCAGAATTTGATGAGATGGTGCAATCCGGTGGCATGCTCGAATGGGCCGTCGTACATGGTCTGGCTAAATACGGCACGCCCCGCGCTCCGGTAGAGCAAGCCTTAGCAGAAGGCCGCACCGTGCTCCTTGAAGTTGATCTCGCAGGAGCCCGGCAAGTTCGAGAATCGATGCCGCAGGCGCAGCAGATTTTCCTTGCTCCGCCCTCGTGGGATGATCTTGTCCAGCGGCTACACGGCCGCGGTACTGAAAGCGAAGAAGAACAGCACCGCAGGCTACAGACCGCCAAAGTTGAACTTGCAGCAGAAGCGGAGTTTGACCACGTCGTCGTTAATTCCACAGTGGCGCAAGCCACCGCAGACCTGCTTAAAATTATCGACGAAGCCGACTAGACTAGATCGCTGATACTGTGCGTGATTCGATCAACCACGCGCGGCAAGACTTTCGTGGAGAGGCAGATATGTTCGGAACGACCCCTAATCCTGAGGGCATTACCTCACCGGCCATCGATGAGCTGTTGGACAAGGTGGATTCCAAGTACACGCTCGCCGTTTTCAGCGCGGCACGTGCCCGCCAGATTAACTCTTACCGTCAGGAAATGAAGTCTGGTGATCCGAACGTCACCAGCATTGGTCCGCTCGTTCCCGCAACACCTGAAGACAAGCCGCTGTCCATTGCGTTGCAGGAGATCGCTGAAGACAAGCTCACGATGAGCCTTGAAGACTAAACGTGTACTCGTAGGAGTTACCGGCGGGATTGCCGCCTATAAAGTGGCGGGTGTGGTGCGCGGCCTTCGTAAGGCTGGCATCGACGTCGTCGTGGTGCCGACCCCGAACTCCCTCGATTTCGTCGGAGCGACAACGTGGGAGGCGCTGTCAGGTAACCCGGTGCATGTTCACACCGCTGAAGGTGCAGACGAGGTAGTACATGTGCGCACAGGGCAAGAGGCCGACCTCGTGCTTATCGCTCCCGCCACGGCTAATACGATGGCGAAGATCGCCTCGGGAGTCGCCGATAACCTGCTCACGGCCTCCGTGCTCGTAGCGACCTGCCCGGTGCTCATGGCCCCGGCGATGCACACGGAAATGTGGAACAATCGCGCTACGCAAGCCAACGTGGCAACTCTTGCGGCCCGCGGCGTGGAGTTCATCGGCCCGGAATCTGGCAGGCTTACCGGCCAGGATTCAGGCATTGGGCGGATGAGCGAACCGGAAACTATCGTGCAGGCCGTGCTCGATCGCTTAGATGGCGAGGACGTGCAGGATCTTGCCGGTCTAAAGGTTGCTATCAGCGCGGGTGGAACGCGCGAGCCCATCGATCCGGTGCGGTTCATTGCGAATAGGTCGACGGGACGGATGGGTGTAGCGCTTGCGAACGAGGCGGTTCGCCGGGGTGCGAATGTTGTACTTATCGCTGCCAACATTGATGCTTCAGTCATGGCAGAGCTCGACCCGGCCGTACAGATCACGCCCGTGGGTTCGGCTCTCGACCTGCAAACCGCGATGATCGAGCAGGCCGAGCATGCTGATGTGCTGATTATGAGCGCTGCCGTCTCTGATTTCCGGGTGGATAACGCTTCAGATACGAAAATGAAACGCGACGGCGACCTCACCTTGCGGCTTATTGAGAACCCCGACATTTTGGCTGGGCTTGCACGGGAGAAGCGCCCAGGGCAGATCGTCGTCGGCTTTGCAGCTGAAACCGGTGATGGGGACGCCGACTACCTCGAACATGGCCGGCGTAAAGCTAGGCGTAAAGGCGCAGACTTGCTCGTCATCAACAAGGTGGGCGAGACCGCCGGTTTTGGTGCAGTCGATACGGCCGTGACCATCGTTGATCGCGACGGCGCTACGGTTGCCGAAGCCGCCGGTACAAAGGCCGACGCCGCGACTGCAATTTTTGATTCCATTGCAACCTATAGGAAGACCACGTGAGACTACAGCCCTTCACTTCAGAATCAGTGACCGAAGGCCACCCGGACAAGGTATGTGACCGTATTTCCGATTCGATTTTGGATGCGATCCTTACCCAGGATCCGGGTGCGCGCGTGGCGATAGAAACGCTTGTATCGACTGGCCTTGTACTTGTTGCTGGCGAAGTGACGACCACGGCCTACGTGGAGATACCGGAGATCATTCGGGCTGCTGTGCGCGATATTGGCTACACCTCGTCAGACATCGGTTTTGACGCCGATTCGTGCGGGGTCATGGTGTCAATCGGCCAGCAGTCGCCTGACATCGCCGGGGGAGTAGACGAATCCTATGAGGCGCGGACCGACGCTGGCACTGATCCCTACGATCTTCAAGGTGCTGGTGATCAGGGACTCATGTTCGGCTATGCCACGAACGAGACGCCCGAGCTCATGCCGCTTCCGATCCACCTGTCGCATCGACTTGCTGAACGGCTCGCTCAGGTTCGCAAAGAGGGGATCGTTCCCGGCCTGCGTCCCGACGGCAAAACTCAGGTGACCATTGACTACGGCGAGAACGGCCCGGCCGCCGTTAACACCGTCGTCGTCTCCACGCAGCATGACGACGACGTCACCCAGACTTGGTTGGAACGTGCGATTCGCGAACACGTTATCGATCCCGTACTTGCAGCGGAAACTGACCTGGATACCTCGGCAATGAAGGTGTACGTCAATCCGTCGGGCAGGTTCGTCATGGGAGGCCCGCAGGCCGATGCCGGCGTGACCGGACGCAAGATCATCGTTGACACGTATGGAGGAATGGCTCGTCACGGGGGCGGCGCGTTTTCGGGTAAGGATCCCTCAAAGGTGGATCGTTCGGCCTCGTATGCTGCCCGCTGGGTGGCCAAGAACGTGGTTGCGGCAGAGCTTGCCGATCGGTGCGAAGTGCAGATCGCGTACGCGATCGGGAAGGCGAAGCCGGTTTCGGTGCGGATTGACACGTTCGGAACCGAGAAGGTCGCGCTGGCGAGCATCGAGAAGGCTGTGGATAAAGTTTTCGATTTGCGGCCTGCCGCGATTATCGCCGAGCTTGATCTACTGCGTCCGATCTACGCTCAGACGGCCGCCTATGGCCATTTTGGCCGCGCACACGCCGATTTCACGTGGGAGAAGACGAACCGAGTCGAAGAGTTGCGAGCAAATCTCTAACGTGTCGGTAGCTCGTGATTGAATACAGTCATGAGCGATGGCGCGGGTCTGTTCGACCTTCCAGAATTTGGTCACCAGGAAGAGCTGCTCTCCCTGGATCCAGTTGCGCGCCAGTTTGATTCCACAGTCGAACTCCCAGTAGCTAGAGTTCTGCCGGATTTACCGCTGGCACACATGGATAGGCTTTTCGACTATGAGATTCCGGAGAAGTATGCGGACGTCAAGGTCGGTGCGCGGGTCCGGGTCGTGATTGGCTCGCGAGAGGTTGACGGCTTTATTGTGGAGCGGCGAGAAAGCACCACGATGCAGCGCCTGCGGCCAATTAAACGCGTGGTATCGAACATCGGGGTGCTGACTGCCGAGGTGCTGACATTGTGCAGAGAGATTGCACGGCGCCAGGCCTGCCCCGTGGCTTCGGCTATTCGACTCGCTATACCGCAACGGCATGCGCGAGCAGAAAAGGAGTTCCTCGAATTTCCACCGCCGGAGCAGGCTGATCTGCGTATTCCAGATTCTAGTGCGTGGGATCGCTACATCGGAGGCACCGAGTTCGTGTCCGAATTTCGGGCGGGCAGGCGCCCGTCAGCAATCGTCCAGCTGCGGGCTCGCGACCGCGCACGAGACCTGCTTCCGTACCTCATCGCGCAGGCGCGCACCGCCAACAAGAGCGCCCTTGTCGTCGTCCCCACTCCCGTCATGGCTCGCTCATTGGCCGCCGATATTGCGCAGTTGCTCGGCGAGCAGGTGGCGGTCATGATGTCCGACGACGATCACGCGAGCCGCTACCAAACTTTCCTCGGAGTTTTAACCGGCAGATCGAAAATAGTCGTGGGCACGAGGTCAGCCGCCTGGGCGCCGGCGCAGAATCTTGGTTTAGTAGCTTTGCTCGACGATCACCATTCGGCCCTGCGGGAGAAGCGTGCACCCTATGCGCATGCCCGTGAAGTGTTGGCGATCCGTGCCGCACAGTCAGAATGCAGCTTTGTCCAGTTCGGTTTTGGGCCGAGTCCGCAAGGTGCCCACATGGTCTTCCGCGGCCAGGCTCAGTGGATCACGCCCGCCCCGAGCCAGCACCGTAGTGGGGTGCCGCATATCCTGTCGGCAAACGATTTTCGAACAGAAGGCCTCGACCTGGCGCGGATGCCCTCGTCAGTCTTTTCGGTCACGCGAAGCGGGCTGGAACGCGGACCGGTGCTTTTTACCGTTCCGCGAGCGGGTTACATTCCGATGCTTGCGTGCCAGCAATGCCGCGAGATCGCCTCGTGTAGTGAGTGCGAGGGGCTCCTTGCCATACCGCAACCTGATGCGGCGCCTGCGTGTACGCGCTGCGCACAGGTATACCGCGATTACAGGTGCCAACACTGCGGCGATAGTCGGTTACGCGCGGTTCGAATCGGTTCCCAGCGCACTGCCCAAGAGATCGGGCGGGCATTTAAAGGAACGCCGATCCACATTGCCGGTGTGGCGCAAACGCGGGGCGAGATCGATGCGTCCGCACGGATCGTGGTGGCCACGCCAGGAACAGCACCGTATGTGCCGGGCGGCTACGCGGCGGGAATCGTGCTTGATTCCGGGTATTTGCTTCGTTCCACGAATCTCGAATCGGATGTCCAGTTCTTGCGGACGATCACTCATGTGGCAGCGCAGATACGGCCACGAGCCTCAGGCGGTACGTTGCTGATCGTCGGCGATGTCCCCACAGAGCTGATCAACGCCCTACACGCATGGGATATGGCGGGATGGGCCGAGCACACCCTCGCCGAGCGGCAGGTGATCGGTTTACCGCCTGCGGCCGTGTGGGTCGAAGTGAAAGGTGCGGCCGATTCTGTGCGCGATTACCTTGGTATCGTTCGCTCGGTTGCCCGCGAACGCGGTTATGAGCCTAACGAGCGTGACGTCGACGCCCTGTTGACTGGCGGCGCGCACGACGTGATTCCGGGCATGGCTGTTCTTGGGCCGAACAGGGATGGTAACGACGTCGTCGTCTACCTGAGATATGCGCAGGAAGAGCGCGTTGACAAGACTGCGATCATTTACGAGGCTCTACGAATCCTGGCCGCGCGCCATATGGCACCCGGGCTGCGCGTCGTCGTGGATCCGGCCATTTAGCAAATGTGCAGCGCTAGTTAATATGATGTAGCCGTGCGAATTATTTTTGCTGGAACCCCTGACACTGCTGTGCCGTCGCTGGACGCGCTTGTTGCCGACCATGACGTGCTCGGCGTTCTTACTCGCGTGCCCGCGCCCGTTGGGCGTAAGCGCGTGTTGACGAAGTCTGCGGTTCACCAACGCGCTGAGGAGCTCGGCCTGCCGGTCCTGACACCCACGACGTTGCGTGATGCGGACGTGCAGCGCCAAATCGCAAAGCTCGGCGCTGATGCCGTGGCCGTGGTCGCTTACGGGATGCTCGTGCCGCCGGAACTTCTTTCCGTGCCGCGTTACGGGTGGATTAACCTGCACTTTTCCCTGTTACCGCGGTGGCGGGGTGCTGCTCCGGTGCAGTACGCCATCGCAGCGGGGGATACCCGCACCGGCACGGCCGTGTTCCAGATTGAAGAAGGACTCGATACCGGGCCGGTGTACGACGTCGTGGAGCGAGAGATCGCGCCCACCGACACCGCTGGCGACCTGCTCGCCGAACTGGCGGTCAGTGGAGCACGCCAGCTCTCCGAGGTGCTCACGCGTATCGAACACGACGCGTTGACGCCGCAGCCCCAGGTTGGCGAAGCAACGCACGCTCCGCGTTTTTCCGCGAAAGACACCCACATTGATTGGCGCGAGGGCGCGCATGTTGTGTCGGCGCAGAGCCGCGGCTGGTGGCCGGCACCTGGTGCCTGGACGAAGCTGGGCGAGACGCGGGTCAAGCTCGGTCCGGTGCGCCCAACAGACACGACTGGTTTAGCACCGGGGCAGATTGACGCCGGCAAGCGGGTGCTCGTGGGCACGGGCACGACGGCGGTTGAGCTGGACCAGGTCGGCCCAGCTGGAAAGCAGTGGATGGCTGCCGCTGATTGGGCGCGTGGTGTGCAGACGAGCGACCCGCGTTTTGAGGTAGGAGGCTCCGATGCGTGAGCGGCCGAAGAATTGGCGGCCGGGCAGGCAACAATCGGATCCTGCACGTAGCGTTGTTTTCGAGGTCCTTATGGACGTGGAAGTCAACGGCGCGTATGCCAATATTGCCCTGCCGCGAGCGATCCGGGAGGCACGGCTTGGCAAACAGGACGCCGCCTATGCCACGAACCTCACCTACGGGACGTTACGAATGCAAGGGCGCTGGGACGCCATCTTGATGCACTGTATGGATCGGCAGAATATAGACGCCGAAGCGCGGGTGTTACTGCGCATGGGCGCTCATCAATTGCTGGACATGGGAACGCCGCCACACGCAGCAATTCATGAGACTGTCATGTTGGCGCGCAACAAAGTCGGCACGGGTGTGTCCGGTTTTGTGAACGCGGTTCTGCGGCGGGTATCTGAACGTTCCTTGAAGCAGTGGCAAGAGCAGCTGATTAGCGATCACGGCAAGGTCAACACGGTGGGATTTTTAGCTGCCTGGTTTTCGCACCCACAGTGGATCGTGCGAGCACTATCCGCCTCCCTGCGCGAGCATGGCCGCAGCCACAAAGATCTCATTTCAGTCTTACGCGCACACAACGAACCGGCTGAGGTCGCGCTCGTGGCTCGGGACATCCCCGTTCCCGAGCTCATGGCTGACATTTCACGGGGCAAGATGAGCTCACGCCCGGGCGAGCTCGTTGACACCGCAGTGCTTCTCGAGGGCGGGGATCCTGGCCGGATTTTCGCAGTACAAGACGGATACGCGGGCGTACAAGATGAAGGATCGCAACTGGTGGCGCGCACCTTTGCGGCCGCCGAAATTTCTGGCCCGGATTCCGCGTGGCTTGACATGTGCGCTGGTCCGGGAGGTAAAACAGCTACCCTTGCCGCGCTCAATCCGAGGGTCGATATTTTTGCGAACGAAATCCACGCACACAGGCTTGACCTCGTCCGCGATTCGGTTGCTCCGTGGGCCGATCAGGTACACCTGCGGTTAGGTGACGGGGTAGAGATCGGCATGGAAGAACCCGGGCGCTACGATCGGGTGCTCATCGATGCTCCCTGCACCGGCATTGGGGCGCTGCGCCGCCGGCCGGAAGCCCGGTGGAACAAAGAAGCAGGCGACGCACTCGACCTCGTGCGCACCCAGCTGTCGCTACTCGAATCCGGCTGGGAAGCACTCCGGCCCGGAGGAGTGCTCGGCTATGCCACGTGCTCGCCCTACTTGGCCGAGACGACGGACGTCATGGATACTTTTCTCGCGGGGCGCGCCGACGCCGTCGTACTTAATGCCAACGAGATAGCGAACGGGCAGTCACTGAAGAAGATCACGGGAACCGGCGACTATCTACAGCTGTGGCCGGACGAGCACAAGTCGGATGCGATGTTCCTTGCGCTCGTGCGCAAGGCGGAAGGCTAACGATAGGGTGGCGGTATGCGTATCAATCCCTCGATTTTGAACTGCGATTTTTCGAATCTGCGCGGCGAGCTGCATAAGATCCGCAACGCGGACTGGGCGCACGTGGACGTCATGGACAATCATTTTGTACCTAATCTGACGATGGGCGTGCCGATTGTAGAAGCCATTGTAAGTGCCTCGCAGATTCCGATTGACGCGCATCTCATGATCGAAGATCCGGATCGGTGGGCTCCGCAATATGCTGAGGCGGGCGCACAGTCGGTGACGTTCCACGCCGAAGCCGCGGCGGCACCACTGCGCCTTGCCCGCGAACTTCGCGCAATGGGTGTGCGTGCAGGAATCGGCCTGAAACCTGCTACGCCGATAGAACCTTTCCTCGATATTCTTGACGAGTTCGACATGATCCTCATTATGACTGTCGAGCCAGGATTTGGCGGCCAGTCGTTCATCCACTCGATGATGCCGAAGGTGCGCAGGGCGCGCGAGGCGATTGACCGCCACGGCCTAGACGTGTGGGTGCAAGTCGACGGCGGAGTATCGCGCGCAACCATCGAGATCGCCGCAGAAGCAGGAGCTGACACGTTCGTTGCCGGATCAGCTGTATACAACGCCGAGGACGCCTATGCGGAAGTCGAACACCTTCGCTCGATGGTCGCCGGGCACGCACACAACTAGGCACTGCCAGGCACGCACCGGCCTGCCAGTTCGTATCCGCACACGGAAGCACGTATAGTGGGCTGTGATGCTTCGGGGTCAGTGAAAGTCTGAACCGGCGGTGATAGTCCGCGACCCGGCCTCCGGCCGGCTGATGAGGCGAAATTCCTCAACCGACGGTTAAAGTCCGGATGGGAGAAGCGATCGGCGCGTGAGCGCCCTTTTCGCGTACAACACCCCGTTGTATCGGGGAGAACGCAGATGAAAACGACAGCGAAGTGGCTAGCCCCACTTGTGCTTGGCGTGCTCATTTTCGCTGCGTGGGTGTTCGCTACTGAATCTGGCATGGTGGGCAGCTGGGCGCTGCCGAGCCCTGGCCAGGTGTGGCACCGGCTCGTGGGTGGAATATCTGACGGCTATCTCCTTGATGCAACACGACAGACCGTGTGGGAAGCTACCCTTGGGTGTTTCTTTGCGGCCATCATCGGCGTGCCGGTGGGATTTGCTATCGCACATTCAAAATTGTTAGCCGCATCCCTGCAGCCGTATTTAGCGGCCTCGCAGGCGATTCCGGCGGTTGCGATAGCTCCTTTACTGGTGCTGTGGGTGGGATACGGGACGACGCCGATCGTGTGGTTGTGCACGATCATGGTGGTGTTCCCCATCATTATTAATACGAGCGTGGGCGTTCGCGGTATCGATCCAGATCTGATCGGGGCTGCGCGCCTCGATGGAGCCGGGCCGCTCACTCTCATGGCACGAATCGAATTGCCGTTGGCAGCACCGAATATTCTTGCTGGGCTGCGCAACGGGTTCACTCTTTCCATCACCGGGGCAGTGGTTGGCGAAATGGTGATCGGTGGGCAGACCGGGCTCGGAATCGTGCTCACCGGTGCGCAGGCACTCAATGACGTGGCTGGAATGTTTGCCGCGATCATCATTCTTGCGGTGATTGCCATCGCCATCTACATCGCAATCTATGCGTTGGAAACCCGCGCATATCACGCTGTATCGGAAAGGCAGCCATGAAGAAAATCATCGCAATGTTAGCCGCATTCGCACTAGCCCTCGGCCTTACGGCTTGTTCGGGAACGGATTCTCCAGATGCTCACGGCACGCAAGAATCTACCCCGCACATAACCCTGGGGTTGACGTACATTCCGGACGTCCAGTTCGCGCCGATCTACATGGCCAAGGAGCGCGGCTACTTCGACGAGGCCGGAGTGGACGTAACGATCCGTCACCACGGCCCGCAAGAATCCCTGTTTGGCGCGATTCAGGCGGGCGAAGAGGACGTCGTGTTCGCAGGCGGTGATGAGATGCTGCAAGCCAGATCCACGGGCGTGGATATCGTTAACTGGGCGACGATGTACCAGACCTATCCCGTGACACTCATCGTTAAGGCGGACTCGGGGATGACGTCTGCCGCTGATCTTGCTGGCAAGAAAGTCGGGTTGCCCGGCCCGTATGGTGAAAACTACTACGGCTTGCTCGCCATGCTCAAGGACCACGCGCTGAGCGACGTCGACGTCCAATACATTGGCTACATGCAGGTAACGGCATTGGCAACAGACGCGGTCGATGCCATCATCGGTTTTACGAACAACGACGCCGTGGCGATGCGAAACGCTGGAATCGACGTCGTCGAACTCCCGCTCGTACAAGGCGATCTGCCACTTATTGGTGTGGGGCTGGGAAGCCTTGCCAATAACCTCGACCCGGACACGCTCGCCAAGGTACTGGTTGCGATTGAGAAAGGTGCGCAAGCCGCGGCTGAAGACCGAGAGGCGACGCTCGACGTCGTGGAACAGTACGTGCCGTCGCTAAGTGATCCAAACCAGCGAGAACTGGCAGGCAAAGTGCTTGAGGCGACACTGAAGCTGTACAACGGAGGCGAAACCTTCGGCGGGCAAGACGAAGCTCGGTGGGAAGCAATGGCAGAGTTTATGGCGCAGGCAGATCTGCTCGAAAGCGACGTGAAAGCCACCGACGCCTACACGACGGCGGTGCTTGACACACGGACGAAAACCGAGCGCTGAACCAACTTCGGTAGGATAGAGCTGTGAAAACGTTTGAGGAACTGTTTGACGAACTGTCCGTGAAAGCAATTGAGCGCCCGGAAGGCTCGGGCTCTGTTAAAGAGCTGGATGCCGGGGTGCACTTCATTGGCAAGAAAATTCTTGAGGAAGCCGGTGAAGTGTGGATTGCAGCCGAATACGAATCTGACGAGGAACTTGCTGAAGAAGCCTCGCAGCTGCTCTACCATTTGCAACTCATGCTTATTAAGCGTGGGCTCACGCTCGACGACGTCTACCGTTACCTGTAACCGCGAGGAGAATCATGCTTCGAATTGCTATCCCAAATAAGGGCTCTTTATCGGAGCCTGCGTCTCGAATGCTCAGCGAGGCGGGCTATCGCCAGCGGCGCGAATCGCGCGAACTGGTGCTCGTTGACTCGGAAAACGATGTGGAGTTTTTCTATATCCGCCCCCGTGACGTGGCCGTCTATGTGGGTGCTGGCACCGTGGACGTGGGGATCACCGGCCGTGATCTGCTGCTAGATTCTGGGGCGAACGCGGTTGAACATCGCGGTCTAGGGTTTGCGCGGGCCACGTTCCGGTTTGCCGCGCCGGGTGGAGAACACCTGAGCTTGGCTGATTTGGCTGGTAAACGAGTGGCAACATCGTATGACGCCCTGGTGACGAACTATTTGGCCGATCACGGTATCGACGCCGAAGTGGTCCACCTGGATGGCGCAGTGGAGAGTTCCGTGCGCCTGGGCGTTGCGGACGCGATTGCCGACGTCGTGGAAACCGGTAGTACGCTACGGGCCGCGGGCATGGCAACGTTCGGTGAGCCGCTACTGAGGTCGGAAGCAATCTTGATCCGTAATGCGGACGCGCCACTGACACGCGAGTTGGAGATTCTAGATGGGCGCCTCGAAGGCGTCATCATGGCACGCAACTACGTACTGATGGATTATGACATCCAACGGGATAACCTTGACCGCGCGGTCAAGCTGACTCCCGGATACCAGTCGCCGACTGTCTCGCCTCTTCATGACGAGAATTGGGTGGCTGTTCGTGCGATGGTTGAGCGTAACACGATGAACCGGGTGATGGACGATCTGCACGACGCCGGTGCGCGGGGGATCATCGTCACTCCGATTATTACGTCGCGGATCTAGCAGACAGTTCCCCGCCGTAGACTCCGGCCGCGCACGCTGCTAAGAATGCGAGCGGGTCGTCGGCAAAGCCGCGGCCCATCGTGTTCAGCGGCGTAGGCGGATCGGCGAGCACGTCGGTGAGGTGATCTGCTGGTAAAGCAACCAGAGAAAGGTGAGCGTGGCTGGCCAGTTCGACGAGCTGGCCAGCCATTTTCTCTCGGATGTGCGAATCCATGCCGGTCAGTTCCGGTACGACGACAGCGCACGGCGTGTGGACGACGTCGCTAAGGACACGCATTGTGTGGTGGGAGATGCCGAGGTGCCGTTCCCGCGGATCGGCCTGGGATGCGCGCAGTGCGGCAATCGATGTGCCGCCGAGCACGTGAGCGGCGTTGAGTGCTTCGCCAATCGACGTGCCGGAAAAACCCCAACGGGTGTCCGTACCGAGATTGCCGGGCCCTTGTGCGACGACGGCAACATCGGCGTGCCACACGAGCCTTGCCGCAAGGAGGGCAGTGTGCACGTTGACCGCTTCGAGTTCGCCGCCGTAAGACTGACCAGCTGTGATCGTGCCAATGATGTGGCCATCAGTACGCAGCCGATACGCCGTTTTAGAAAACCAGGCCGGTAGCGCGCCGCCGTCGGTCATAATGTAGGCGATCCGCGCGCTCGGGTTGGCATGCTGGATACCGGCGACGATAGCGGGAAGGGCCGAGTGGAGGTCGGCTGCGATCACGGGCATGTCAGTGATCGAATCAGCATCGTGAAGCACGGCGTGGTGTGGGGATTCTTCTTCATCCACGCCAAGCACCATGACCTGGTTCGGAGTGTAACGTGCTTTGACGATGTGACCAGCTCCCGCGGGTGGGTCTACGGGTAACCGATCAGGAAGCGCTGCGATCATCGCGTAACCGCCCGTGCCAAGTCCGCGTTCTAACGCGTTGACGGTGACAAGTACCCGATCCCCGCGCTGCGGTGTTCCCACGTGCGGCGTATAGGCGAGAGCACGGATCTGCGTGCCGTCTTCTAACTGGGCTTCATATTCAATGGCCTTGCCCCACGAATCTTTTTCTCGGGTGATCTGCGCGTATCGCCACTTCATCATGTTTGCCAGCATAGTAGATTAAAGTTAGATCCATGACGCACGAATCTCGCACAGCTAGTGAACGGCGGTTCGCGTTGCTCGTGTGCATCCGAAGTATGAAGCCGACCATCGACGACATGATGGCTCTACCCGTGTACCACGACTACGCCGAGGGCAACCGCCGCAGGTACGTGGAACGTGACGTTCAGCGGCTACGCCACAACGGATATCCCGTCGTCGTCGATGATCGCGGCCGATACGTGCTTGATCAGTCAACTAATATTCACGTCGATGCCAGTGGGGTTGAACTCGGTATTCTCAGCTCGCTTTTGCAAGCAAAAGGGACAACCACCCCGTTCGTTCAGGCGCAGCACGGTATTACGAAGCTGCTGTCTCGCGGGCAGGTGGCGCAAAAATCTGCGCACCTGACCGTTCATACTCCCGCTGGCGAAGAAGCTGTGCGGATCGCGGCCGCAATCCAGATGGGCAAACGTATTTCGTGCCAGTACACGCCCGCTAGTAGCGCCACGCCGAAAACATACGTTATTGAGCCGTTTCGGTTAGAGGCGCATTTCGACGTCTTCTATTTGCGCGGCTACCAGGTGTCCGTCAACGGCGAGCCGCGCACCGGGCAACGCACATATAAGCTAGACCGCATCGACGGCGAGGTTGAGATTCTCGACTCCGATATCACCTACGAATTCGACGACTCCGCTGACTCGGATCTCGCGCCGATCAATGCGACCGTGCGGTTGCATCGCGAACTTCCGTTGATTGCACAAGCGAGCAGCGTTAACCGACACGATGGCGTGATCGACATCGAACTAACGAATATCGACCGCGGCGATCTCTACGCGGACCTCATGTTTTACGGTCTCGACGCCGAACTGCTCGGACCTGCAGATGTGCGGGCAGACTTCCATCGCCGCGTCGAACATGTGGCACAGCTGGGGGAGGGCGGCAATGACTGACCTTGCGCTGAGCCGAAAAATATCGATTTTGGCTTATCTTGCCGATCACGAGCCCACGCTTGCTGAGCTGTCTGATCATTTTACGACCTCGCCGAGCAAAATGAGGGCGGACCTTTCGGAAGTTTTTACCACCGAATACGCGGCGCACGGCGGCTTTGAGACTCCTGTTGACGTGGAGATCCCTGACAATCCTCGCGGCAAAGTGATTCTGCGAGAAAACCAGACTGGGCTGCTACCTTCGCTGACGCTTGCCGAGGTTATTTCTTTGCTCGCGTTGATTGATGACATGTATGGCTCAGTTGATACGACGACGCGCACGCACCTTGCAAAACTGCGAGAGCGCATCGCACAGGCCGCCAGCGAGGCCGGGTTTGGTCAGGCGCTGTGGCCAGCGCCCACGGTTAACCTTGAAGATACGACGGCGGGACTGGTGGCAGAAGCGATCGCCGAGCGCGCCTGTATTGAGATTAGCTACCTTAAGGCCGGAGCTGATCTGCACGTGCATAGCGAAGATGTGGTGATTGCGCCGGTATCACTGACAACTGGTTCGCATCCGCTGCTTATCGCGGCAAAAGATTCCCAGCTGCGCACCTATCGGCTTGATCGCATCACGGATGTGAAGATCCTTGACCAGCACTACACGCGAGATCTCGGCCGTAACATTCAGGCGCAATATAAAGCGGATGCCGAGTTTTCTGGCAGGACCGTGCGCATCGTGTGTACGCCTCAGGCTCGCTGGGTGGCAGAAACCATCCCTGTGGAATCGGCGACCGAAGAGTCTGGCATGCTGGTGATCGACATGACCGTCTCCTCGATGTCCTGGCTACGTACGCTTCTCATCCGTATCGGAGAAGAGCTCGTCCACATCGAACCGGATACTGTGCGTGATGAGATGGTCAAAGCCGCACATAACTATCTTGAGGTGCTGTAAACGTGTGGGTGTGGGTACTCATTATTGGTTTGATCGCGCTTGCGATCTATCTCGCGGTCATACTTCGAGACGTGTGGCACGCGGGCAAACGTCTTGGCAAGGAAGCTAGCAAACTCGCAGATAAGCTCGGCGATATTCTCAACCAGCCAGATCGAGAACTTGGCCCGGTCTCAAACGTCTACACCGATCCTGAGCGCGTTGCCGCGGCGCGTGCGGATCGCCAGCGCATATCGGACGTGCGTTCGACTGCACGCCAGCGCCGTCTGAATAAGGCGACGGACAGGTGGGCACACGTTACCGATACCAGTTTTGAATCTATTGATGGGGCCGCACGTGAAGAAGCGAGGCGGCGCGTTCAGGAAGCGCGTTCATGAAAATAGCTGTTGCTCTTAATCCCGCCGCAGGCAAGGGTCGTAGCCTACGCTACCGCGATGCGATTGCGTCCGCGCTCGATCTGTATCCGATTGAAGCGGAATGGATTTCGGCCCCGAACCGGCCGGGCGCGATGGACGCCGAGCGTCTCATCTCACGGGGGATTGACGCGCTCGTCGTCGTTGGTGGCGATGGTCTCATTCATGATGCAGTCAACGCGATCGGCGATTCCCACCTGCCACTTGGGATCATTGCCGCCGGCTCTGGTAACGATATCGCCCGCGAATTTGGCTTGCCCATTCATTCGGTGCACGATTCGATGCACCAAATCGCAGCCTCACTGCTCACGGGACGCAGCCGATGCGTCGACGTCGTCGACATCCAATGGTCTGGAGGTAGTGAACGTGCCCTTGCGATCGTGTCTGTGGGAATCGACGCGGATACGAACCATCGCACGAACAATCTCAGCTGGCCGAAAGGAAATTTGCGCTATGTGCGCGGACTTGTTGGCTCTTTGCTCAACTACCGTCCCTACGGGGTACAGATCACCATGAACGGGGATACGGTGGCCGGTTCCATGACCCTGCTGTCGATCGCTAACACCCGGTATTTTGGTGGCGGCTTTTGCATTGCACCGCAGGCGGTTCCCGACGACGGCCTGCTCGACGTCGTCGTCACCCCCGGCTTCCGTTACGCGGATATCGCAACACGGCTGAGTAAACTGCTCATTCATAAGCACACAAGCGATTCTCAGGTGCACGTGTATCGAACGCGAGAAATCCAGGTGGAACACGCTCCTCAGCACGGCGCACCGCTGCCCGTCATCATGGCTGACGGCGAAGAAATCTGCCCCGCTCCAGCCACGATACGGGTGCTGCCCAAGGCGCTCAGGCTGGTGCTGTAATGAGCCTTATCGCGGATAACTTTATCGACTCCTACGCCGCACGGGACATCCACCTCGATCCGTTCCAACTGGAAGCGATCGAGGCGCTTGATGCGGACCAGGACGTGCTCGTCTGTGCTCCTACCGGTGCAGGTAAAACCGTGGTCGCCGAATACGGCGTGGAACTCGCGCTCGCCCGGCTCTCGCGGTGTATTTACACCGCGCCGATTAAAGCGCTGTCGAATCAAAAATACCGCGACCTCGCGCAGTCTTTGGGGGAGGAGAACGTCGGGCTGCTGACCGGCGACCAAACAATCAACCGTGACGCCCCCATTCTCGTGGTCACCACCGAGGTGCTGCGCAACATTCTTTTCCAGCGCGACGAGATGATTCGCGACGTCGGCTACGTCGTCCTCGACGAAGTGCACTATCTTGCCGACGAGTTTCGCGGCCCAGTATGGGAAGAAGTCATCTTGCAACTGCCGGCTCACACGAGACTCATCTCGCTGTCGGCCACGATTTCGAACGTCGAGGAGTTCGCCGGGTGGCTACGTTCTGTGCGCGGGCCGACCGCCGTCGTTGTTTCGACTGAGCGCCCGGTTCCGCTGGTTCAGCATGTGGCCATCTCACGCAAGTTGCTACCTCTTTTCGGTCACGACGGCGAAATCTCTGAGCGCCTACTGCAGGCAGACGCGAATCTCACGCAACGTTCGGAAGGTGGCGGTTTTCGGCGGCGTCGGCAAACATCGGCAGTTCGGCGTAAGCGTGTGGTGCGCGAGCTAGAAGGGCGCAGCCTACTTCCGGCGATCCATTTCATCTTTTCTCGAAAGGGATGCGACCAGGCCGTTGCTGACCTGCTGGATGCAGGAGTGTTCCTCACCAGCAAGAAACAGGGAAAACAAATCCGCCGCCGCTTGGAGCAGTTACGCGCAGAACTCTCGGTGGAAGATCAGCGAGCCGTTCGCTTCGACTTTTGGGCGACGGCGATGAGGCGCGGTTTCACCGCTCATCACGCGGGTATGTTCCCCGCACTCAAAGAACTAGCTGAAGACCTCATGGAAGACGGCCTGCTCATGCTCGTGTATGCCACGGGCACGCTCGCGCTCGGTATTGACATGCCCGTGCGCACAGTCGTCCTCGAAGATCTATCACGGTGGAACGGAACTGACTTCGTGGACCTATCGGCCACGGAATACACCCAGCTCATCGGGCGGGCCGGCCGGCGCGGTAAGGATAAGGTGGGCCACGCCGTCGTGCTTCATACAGATGACCTGGACGTCCATAGGCTTGCAGATCTTGGTAGCGGGCGTGTAGAACCCCTTCAATCGGCGTTTTATCCGTCATATAACTCCGTGGTCAATCTGCTCGCCCACCACACGTTTGCAGACGCGCGGGCAATTATGGGCACCTCGTTCGCCCAATACCAGCGCAACGCCGACCTTGGTCATATCCGCGGTCAGATCACTCGAATCGGCTCGCGGATCGCTCCGCTCGAAGCCGAACTACGCTCCGCGTGCGAGCGTGGCGACGTCGTTGACTACCTTAAGGTGCGAGCCTCAGCGGAACGAGCCACCAAGTCTGAACGTAAACGTGCCAAAGCGGCCTACCGGGAAAAAATAGAACGCTCGTGGCAGGCAGCAAAAACCGGCCACCTCTATGCATATGCGCGTTCAGGAGAGCTTGAATATGGCGTGGTGCTATCGGTCGGGCGTAGGCTTCGCCTCGTTAACGTCTACGGCGGGCTCGTGTGGCTCAACGAGGACGAACTTTCCTCTGAACTGCGCGATCTAGGAAAGATTCCCATGCCGTTTGGGGTCTCGCCGAAGAAGCTCGAGGTGCGCGAGCAGATAGCGGACAATATCTTTTCCGCTATCCAGGAACGCGAAGAGCTCGGCGTCGATCAAGACCTGACTGGATCTTGGGATCGGTTCGCTGTGCGTTCCTCCCCGGAGCTCGACGCACACCCGGTGCATCACTGCCCCGATCTTGCTGACCACGTCGAACAAGCCGAAGAATACCTCAGCCTGCGAGCACGGCTAGACGAGTTAGATAGTCTTGCCGAGAGCTTCGATGATTCCGTAGCGAAAGAATTTGATGCCACCGCGGGCGTTCTTGCAAGGCTGGGATACCTAAAACCTGGAGATACCGGCACAACGGACACCGGAATGGTTAAACTCGCTGGCGGGGCGGCCATTTTGCGGGGCATTCACAACGAGGCCGACCTGCTCATCGTCCAGTGCCTGCAAGAAGCACAGTTCGGCGAACTAACACCGGCAGAGTTTGCTGGCGTCTGCTCAGCTTTCCTCTGTGATCGCAGACTGGGGGAGCACCTACCACGGCACGCGCCGCTACGGGAAAGCTGGCGCGCTATCGAGCGCAACCTGGATTTCTTGCAGCGCTTTGAAGCAGAACACGGAATCGCGCGTACAGCCTTGCCATTTCCCGGCGGAATGGATGCTTTTTATGCTTGGGCATCCGGCGCCGATCTTGAAGCGGTACTCAAGATGAGCGATATCGTGGTCGGCGATTTCATTTCAGCCAACCGGCGGCTCATCGACCTGCTCGGCCAGATCGTTGAGGTTTTTCCGGCGGACTATGTTGGGCAAACTGCGAGCGAAGCTCGAGAGCTCGTACGCAAATGGCAGTGGCTTTAGCCCCGCTGCAGTGGCCACGTGCGACGCCGATAGCCAAGTGCAGACGGAAGACTGGCACGTCTCACATTTGAACTCGAGTTGCTCCACCTCATCGGGTGCCTTAGGCTTGAGGGACGCATCAAGCGCTAGTGCGCAGGCTCCGCACATTCGATAGAAAACGATCGTGAGATCGGTCCGAGGAATGAGCCAGGAGCCTGCGTTTCTTTTGTCATAGGATCGAACAGTGAGATTTCTAGCAGCGATAGCCGGGGGCGTAGCCATGTGGCTGGCCAACGAGCCCACAGCTTGGTGGGCACTGGCTTTCCCTGCGATAGCACTGCTGTGGCTCATCGTGAATGGTAGGGGAGCGGGGCGAGCCTTCGGGCTTGGCTCGGTATGTGGCGCTGCCTTCTTCCTTCCACTGTTTCACTGGGCGACCCCCGCGGCGGGTACCGCTCTTGCACAGATCGCTCTTGGCCTCGTAGAAGCCATCTACATCGGTGTTCTGGCAGGTGTGTGGGCTTTGTTGAGCCGGCTTCAGATTCGGGACCGGCCAGGCGTGTCGATTGCCATCCAGATCGTTACGGCAACGTTGGCGTGGCTGGCAATGGAACAGCTTCGATCCAGCTGGCCCTTCGGCGGCATGCCGTGGGGCACGCTCGCCTTCACGATGGTTGACACGCCTTTTGCCCGGTTAGCTCCCTACGGTTCGACCACTGCAGTTGGCGGGATCGTGATCGTGATAAGTCTGCTCGTGGCGCACGCCCTCACTGCCGGATTTTTCCGCGGTAGTGTGTGCGTCGCGCTTGCCGCGATGCTCGCCGTCGTACCGATTTTCGTGCCCGTTGGAGGGCGCTCTGCCTCGACTGTGAAAGTCGCTGTTGTGCAAGGTGGTCCTGCTTCTCCTCAGGCAGAAAGCCGCGCGTTAGCAGTCACGGACAACCATGTAGAGGCCACCAAAGAACTTTTAGAAAGATCTGAGCAACCGGACTTTATCGTGTGGCCAGAATCGTCGTCAGACCGTGACGTGCGCAAAGACCCGACGGCGGGCGACGCCGTTACTCAGCTGGTCGAGCACGCTGGCGTGCCGCTCGTCATGGGTACCCAAGAATATATTGAGCAAGGGCGCTATAACGACGTGCTTGTTATTGAGCCACAGCGCGGCGTCACTGATAGGTATTCCAAACAGCATCCTGTGCCGTTCGGTGAGTATATTCCACATCGCGACTTTTTCCGACAGTTTACCGACGCCGTCGACCTGGTCAGCGTTGACATGCTAGCCGGCCAAGGTCCAGCGATCGTACGGGTACCCACTGCCGGTGGCGAGCTCGTGCTCGGCGTTCCTATCTGTTTTGAAGTCGCCTATACCGACATCGTCGCAGATGCCGTCACACAGGGCGCGCAGCTGCTTGTTGTTCCAACCAACAACGCCTCTTTCACCGGCACTGGCCTAAGCCCACAACAATTTGCCATGTCACGCTTCCGGGCGATCGAGCATTCTCGAACGGTGATCCAGGTGTCAACAACTGCAATCACGGGAGCAATCAATTCTCGTGGTCGAGTATTTTACGAAGCGGACCAGAACGTTCCTGCCGCAGAAGTTCTAGATATTGAACTTCAAACGAAAGTCACATTCGCCGCTCGCAGCAGTCGAGAGCGCACGTTCATTATCTATATTCTCGGGGCAGTAAGCGCTATGGTGGCATTAGCGCATAGTTGTCGAGAAAGACGAGGCCAACGATGAAGGTAGTCATTTGTATTCCCACCTACAATGAGCGCGAATCATTGCCCGGTATTCTCGACCGCACGCGTGCCGCAGTGCCAGAGGCAGACATTTTAGTTATCGACGATAATTCTCCCGACGGCACAGGCGTATATGCCGACGAGCGCGCGGCCGCAGACTCACAGATAAACGTGTTGCACCGCACGGCAAAAGAGGGCCTTGGACGGGCATACCTTGCCGGTTTCGAATGGGCAATCGACGCCGGATACACTCACGTATGCGAAATGGACGCTGATGGAAGCCATCGCCCAGAACATCTACCGCAACTTTTGGCGCGGGCGGATGCTCCGGATAAGCCAGACCTGGTGATCGGCTCGCGTTGGGTAAGCGGTGGGGAAGTGGTGAACTGGCCTAAGCACAGGGAAGTGCTCTCCCGCGCAGGTAACCTCTACATCAAACTGTGGCTTGATCTGCCCGCGAAAGATGCCACCGCAGGTTTTCGAGTCTTTCGGACAGATACCCTCAAACGCCTGGACTTTACTGAGGTGGAATCACGCGGATACTTCTTCCAAGTGGATATGACTCTGAAAATGCGCGATTTGGGTGCAAAGATCGTCGAAGTACCGATTTCCTTCGTGGAGCGGGCGGCCGGCAACTCGAAAATGAGCGGAAATATCATCGGCGAGGCATTCGTACGTGCCACGAAGCTTGGTTTTGACCGCCGCAGTAGCCAGCTCAAAGATTTTCTGGCTGGCCTGCAGCGTAAATAGGTGCCGATAGGCGTGTCAGTGGCGGCGCTTGTGTAGCTTGCCCGCACGCAACAATTCGAGCCGCTCGTCTAGGAGAACCTGGAGCTCATCGAGGTTGCGACGTTCGAGGAGCATGTCCCAGTGAGTACGTTGAGGCTTGGCTGGCTTCGAATCGTCAACGCCGCCGCCGCGCACAAGTTCAGCTTCCATTCCGCACTTGCACTCCCAAAATTGGGGAGCTTCGGCGTCTTCAGCAAACGTGATGTGAAACGTGTGCCCATCTTTGCATTCGTATTTTTCTTCACGCCGATCAGCGAATGCGACTCCAACATCAGTTTCAAGCGAGTGCGCTCCGAGTTTCATTCCGCGCAGTGAACGTTCTGCCATGTTTCTCCTTTGTGTCTCTACTTATTTTAATCGGTTAGGGCAGCGAAATATTCCGGGGCGGATTAAACCGCAAGATAGCGCCGGAAGAAGGCGCCCGTAGAATTAGCGCCCCTCCTGTAGAAAACCGATAATGCACATTATGTCAAATTAGCAGAGAGCGCCGATAATGCCGATTTGGTTGATTCGAATTGGATAAGAGCTGACGCTCCCCTGTCTATGAAAGACCAGTATCCGCTCTCCACCGCTTGCCACCGCGTGACCGGTGTGCAGTTACATCGCGTCGCGTTTAGCTGCCCTGCGGGCTGCAAGTTCGTCGACAACGGCGGGCTCAGCGCGTTCTACTGGAAGCTCTGCGAGGTCTCCTTCAACTTCTCGCCAGACCTTACCCACAGCGATGCCAAACACGCCTTGGCCGCCTTGGATGAGATCGATGACTTCGTCGTCGGACGTACACAGGTACACCGACGCCCCGTCGCTCATGAGCGTAATGGCAGCGAGGTCTTCCACCCCGTAATCCGTGAGCTGCTTCATCGCCGTGCGAATCTGCTCGAGAGAAATACCGGTGTCAAGAAGACGCTTGATCACCTTGATAACAAGGATGTCCCGGAACGAATACAGGCGCTGCGAGCCGGAACCCTTTGCAGACCGGATAGACGGACCAATTAGGCCGGTGCGATCCCAGTAATCGAGTTGGCGGTACGTGATGCCGACGGCACGGCAAACAGCAGGCCCTCGATAGCCTGTTTGGGTGTCCAGATCGGGCACCTGGCTTCCAAAGAGTAGCCCTTGTGCAAGCTGCGGTGTAGCGCCTTGTGCAGTTGCGTCACTCACGCCAGCCTCCTTTAATTCGTTCAGATTCTAGCCTAAACCCGAACAGCTCAATTCTCAATGAGGTGGCTTGAAGTGTCCTCGGCGTGTCTTAATGCCGTGTCTTAACCATTACTTGAAGTTCGCTCCCCTAACGAAGCTGAACTTCGATACTTTCTGTCAATAGCGCCCGGTACAAGCTCGTCAGCATGGTCGCCATCTCAGCGGACTCATTAGCCACCCGCTCTTTTGCAACGGGAGTCTTACGCGCACGCTCCGTCGCCAGCTTTGCCACCACGTTAGTAGCGTGCGAATGTGCCGAATTGCGCACCTGGCGCAAACTACGGCGATCCAACCCGGCGTCGTCGAGCATCTTAGAAAAACGGACGATATCCACAGCTTGTGCCGTGAGCCGCCCACGCGCATCAGGAATAAGCATGCCATCGGAAATCAGCTGCTCAATATCGGCCAACGACGCCCCGGTCAGCGCAGCAAGTTCATCTTTTTGCAACCGCGTACCCGGGCTTGGTCTCACCTGCGTCTCAGCAGGCAACGCGCGAAGCCGCCCAGGATGTTCAGCCACGGACTCGCCCCGATCGAGCTGCCGAAGCATTTCCTTAATTTGGGGAAGCGGAACGTAGCGGTCACGCTGCTCAACAAGAATGAAGCGCAGCCGTTCAACATCAGCCAGCGAGAACAAGCGCTGGTTTGACGCCGTCCGATGCGGCTCAATCAGACCCTGAGATTCGAAATACCGAATCTTCGAAGCTGCCAAGAAGGGAAACTCCTGGCGAAGATGATTGGTCACCTCCCCTATCTTCAAGGAAGGCTCATGGGAGACGTCATGGGGCCACGTGCTTGGGGTGGAATCTTCCCAAGCACGCCCTGTTGCTTTATTCATCGGGCCGCCAGCGGAGATGCGTAGAAGGTGAGGCGGAACTTGCCGATACGGACCTCATCGCCGTGTGAGAGTTTCGCTTCCTCAACCTGCTGCATGTTGACGTATGTGCCGTTGAGCGAGCCGGTGTCTTGCACGTAGAAGTCCTGGCCAGAGCGAATAAAAAACGCGTGCTTACGAGACACCGTCACATCATCAAGGAAAATGTCTGATTTCGGGTGGCGGCCTGCCGTCGTCGAATCAGCATTCAAAAGAAAACGCGCACCCGCATTCGCGCCGCTACGGGCAATGAGCAAAGCCGAGGTGGCCGGAAGAGCGTTAATGGTAGCGATATCTTCGGCGTCTAGACCGCGCGGGGCAGGCCCGGCATCCGTTTGCCCTTGCGAAATCGCCGTGAATTTCGAGGTCGATGTTGGATCATCATCCGGCGGCTGTACCACGAAGTCTGCCATTGCTCCCCCAAGCTAAATATTGTTCACCCAACTTTATCCCACCACGCTTCGCGTGTCATCGGATGACCGAAAAACTAATTCGATAATTCTTGTGCATGCAACGCCCGCAGTTGATCGTCGTGACAATCTGTGACAATCTTCACCAATGCTGCTGGAGCTGTAGCTGTGTCCAGCCAGTGCTCGGCAGCACGCACTTCAGGTTTGTCCGTTATCGCTTCGCCGGGTTTAAGATCCGTCATGGGATACAGCCCGTAAATGATGCGCTCGGCAATCTCTTGCGAATGCTTGCGCCAAATCTCGGTGACGTGCCCGAAGTAGTCGCCGAGTTCTGCCCGGAGTTCGTCTTCGCGTAGCGGTTGGCGCAAACCATTTATGATCGCACTGACGTGATCGTTCGAAAGCGTGCCCGAGGCTAGCTTAGCTAGGCCTTCAGCGGCCTTACCTTCCATAGAAAAACGCGCCTGGACGTGTGCGACGACGTCGGCAGCGCTTCCCGTTCGTGCCAGCTCAGCATCTAGCTCGGCAGCCGTCACATTCCCGGTAGCAGCCAGCGCAGTTAGCAGTTGCCAACGCAAGTCTTGATCCGTTGTGTCTGCCAACATCTCAGCGACGACGTCAGCCCTAGTAGGCAGTGCCGCCCCTACTCGCGCCAAAGCCCGCGACCACAACAGCTTCGCATCCGAACTCCCCTGCCCTCGCTTCTGCACAGCGCCGTCGAAGAACGTGGTCAGCTCTGCCTCACGCACGCTCACATGCGTGTACCGCGAAAGGCCGAGCAGTGCATTATTAATCCGAGCTGCCAACAGTCCAGACGACGTATCTTCACCGCTATGAGACACAAACTCTGCATAACGGCTGGCCGGAAGATCGGCGTCGCGAACCATTTCCCACAATGCCGTTGAGATAACAGAACGGGCAAGCGGCTCGTCAACCTCATAGGCTAATGCCGATTTCAGCGACGTCTCGTCAAAACCGATCTTGACGTAAGACAGCGCGGAGTCGTTCGGCAAAATGAGATCGACGTCGTCGCCCCCAATCTCCTGCCATGGAACCGTGACCTGCGTGCGTAATTCGACGTCGGTGTCACCGGCTTTCGTAAGCTTAGCGCCGCCATCGGCGTCGACGATCTTCCAGCCCGACACGCGGAGCTTATGCGGGCGAACAATCGGCTCACCCGATAGCGGTTCGATCCCCTGTTGCGAAAGCCGGACACCGTCACTGGTCCGCTCGACTGTTACGGTCGACACGCCGGCTGTGCGCAGCCACTGGTCCACCCAATCCCCCAGATCCTTGCCGGAGGCTTCCTCGAGTGCTGCCATGAGGTCTGCCAGGGTCGCGTTACCAAAGGCGTGCGTCTTAAACAACCTGGCTGCCCCTACGAAGAATGCGTCCTCGCCCGTGAACGCCACGAGCTGGCGCAATACCGCGGCGCCCTTCGCGTATGTGATTCCGTCGAAGGCCTGATCAGCCGCCTCCAAATCCGGGATATCAGCAATAATCGGATGGGTTGTCGGATACTGGTCGTTACGAAGCGCCCACGACAACCGGGCGCCCGCGAAATTCTCCCACGCTTCGGTGTACTTCGTAGCCGTCGCTGACGCCCACGCCCCGAGGAACTCTGCAAACGACTCTTTCAGCCACAGGTCGTCCCACCACACCGGAGTCACCAGGTCACCAAACCACATGTGGCTCATTTCGTGCATGATCGTATTCGCCCTGGCCGCCCGCTGAGCACGGGTGGCCTCACCGCGGTAAACGTAGGCGTCTTCAGAGAACGTCACGCAGCCAGGATTCTCCATCGCTCCCAGGTTGTATTCGGGCACGAACGCCGAATCGTACTTACCCCACACGTACGGATAGTCGAACACTTTGGGCATGAGCTGCAAGCCCTGTTTCGTCACCGTAGAAATATCGTCAATCTCAAAGTGCTCAGCAAGCGAGTCTCGGCAATAAAACCCGAGCTCGATCGTCTGGCCGTCCACGTCCACGGCATCCGAGAAGCGATGGTAGGGCCCGCCAATGAACGCCGTCAGATATGTCGACATCGGTTTGGTTGGTGCGAACGTCACGCGTGCCAGCTGCTGGCCCAGCGAGTTTTCGCTCGCATCTTCACGTGCCTGTTCTTTACCATTGGACAGGATCTCCCAGGCCGCCGGGCCGGTGATCGATATTGCGAACGAGGCTTTCAAGTTTGGCTGTTCAAAGTTCGGGAAAACCCTACGCGCATCGGCCGGTTCGAACTGTGAGTACAGGTAGGTTTCACCATCGACCGGGTCTCGGAATCTATGTAAGCCCTCCCCCGTGCGCGAATACATGCCCTTTGCGCGCACGGTGACCTCGTGTTCGCCAGCCGGAATGTGTACGTGAACACGTGCACCGTCAAACCTGAAGTCAACTGGCTTGCCATCTATACGAACCTCGCTCACCGACTTCCCGATGAAGTCGAGGAACGTGTCCGCATTTTCCTGCGCAGTCAGCGTCACTACGCTGGTGACATCAAAAAATTCGGTCTCTGCGGGCGCTTCCGACACGTCGAGGTCGATCCGATAAGACTCAAGTTTCAGCAGGTCAGCACGCCGGCGTGCTTCTTCACGTTTCAGGTTTTCAGTCACCTGCCTATTGTGCCGCCGTCCGACAAGTAGCCGCAAGTTATCCACTGGCTGCTAGCCGGGTTTGCTGCCAGCGCTAGCGACGCGTACGAGGCAGACAAGCGAGGCCACACGCGTGAGACTTCCCACCCCGCCAGCTCGGGCGCCGTTTGGTGTTCCGCCCTAAATTTCGGCTATCATCTACGTTGTTACGCAGACGTTCACGTCTGACCGGGCTATGGCGCAGTTTGGTAGCGCACTTGACTGGGGGTCAAGGGGTCGTGGGTTCAAATCCCGCTAGCCCGACTTTTTGTCATGTCTCGCGACATCGTTCCGGGGGTTTTCTCCGCGTTTGTGCTGTAATAGCAGAAATGGGGGCGTTGAGCGCCCACAAGTCCTGCAAAACTGCTATATAAGCAGAAACGCCGGGATCAAGCGGTTCACCACCTATCTGCGCTGGCGGCGCTGGCGTTCGCGCACCGAAATCTCCACTGGCGAGCCGGTAAAATCGAACACTTCCCTGAAACGGCGTTCAATGAACCTGCGATAGCCATGATCGAGGAACCCCGTCGTAAACAGAACGAACCGCGGAGGCTGAATATCCACCTGAGTGGCAAACAATATACGTGACTGCTTACCGCCGCGCACGGGATGCGGGTTAGCAGCAACAAGCTCACCAAGGGTGGAATTCAACCTGGCCGTGCTGATCCGCTTATCCCAAGATTCCAACGCCTTACGCATCGCGCGTGCCAAGCGGTTCGTGTGCCAGCCGGTCTGCGCCGAAATGTTCACGCGCTCCACCCACGGCATGCGCACCATTTCGCGGTCAAGCTCCCGGTCGATCATGTGCCGGCGTTCTTCGTCTACAAGATCCCACTTGTTGACGACGAGTACCATGGCGCGCCCCGAATCGATCACCTGCTGCATGATCCGAATGTCCTGCTCGCTCAAATCCTGCGAGCCGTCGATGAGCACGAGGGCGAGCTCTGCTCCGTCGAGCGCGCGTTGGGTGCGCAAGGACGCGTAGTATTCAGCTCCCGACTGTAGATGGACCCGCCGCCGAATACCGGCGGTGTCGACGAACGTCCAGACTTGCCCGTCGAGTTCAATGACTTCATCAACCGGATCCCGAGTGGTACCTGCAAGATCGTCCACGACTACCCGGTTCTCCCCCGCAAGCTGATTCAGCAACGAGGACTTACCAACGTTCGGTTTGCCAACGAGAGCTACGCGGCGCGGCCCGTGTTCAGGGCGCTGCCGGCGCACGCCAGATTCTTTAGGCAGAATTCTCATCGCCTCGTCAAGCAGTTCTCCTGAACCACGCCCGTGAAGCGCGGACACCGGGAAGGGTTCGCCTAGTCCAAGTGCCCACAAGTACGCGACGTCAGCTTCCTGCTGGTCCGAATCGACCTTGTTCGCAGCCAACACGGTGGGTTTACCAGAGCGTCTGATGAGCTCAACGATACGTTCGTCGGCGTCCGTCACGCCCACGGTTGCATCCACGACGAGCATGACGGCGTCTGCTTCGCGGATCGCGATCTCGGACTGGTTGGCCACCGACAGGTCGATACCTTTGACGTCGATCTCCCACCCGCCGGTATCCACCACGGTGAATTCCCGGCCGTTCCATTCCGCGTCGTAATACACTCGATCTCGGGTCACGCCGGGAGTGTCTTGCACGACGGCGACTCGGCGGCCAACAATACGGTTCACCAGGGTTGATTTTCCGACGTTTGGCCGGCCGACAATAGCGAGCACGGGAGCGGTCGGAAGGACCTGTGCGGGCGCGGCGTCAACGAGGTCGGAGTCGATGAGTGCCAGATCCTCGGCGTCGAGTTCGTAGTCGTCGAGGGACGCGCGCATGAGCGCGTATTGCTGCTCGGTCAAATCTTTATCGGTCACGATAGTTCTCCGGAATCAGTGAGATGACGGCATCCACAACGTTGTCGATCGTCATGTCTGATGAATCGATTGTGGTCACGCCGTCCTGTGCGGTCGTAAAGTTTGACACGGTGGAATCATCGCGGTCGCGGCGTACTACTTCGTCGCGTGTGGCTGCCACTGCGCTCGCATCGGCACTCCCCCGAGTTTCCAGTGCTCTGCGCGCTAGCCGTGCTTCTTCAGAAGCGGTGAGCAGCACGCGTACGGGGGCGTCGGGTGCGACGACGGTCGTGATATCACGGCCTTCGACAACGATTCCGCGGCCGTCTGAAAATCCGCCAGGGCCGGTTTCCGCTGCGATAATCGCTTGTTGCAGGCGCACCATTTCAGCCCGCACGTCAAGATTGACGGCCACCTGTGAGACAACTTTCGATAGCTCGGGAGCGCGGATCTCTTCGCTCACCTCAACCTCGTCCACTTGGAAACGGGGGTGTTCCGGATCGAGGTCAATCGAAAGCGGAAGCTCCAGCGTGGCGGCGTGAACGGCGTCGTGATCGGCCAGGTCGATACCCTTCTCGCGTACCCACCACGTGGCTGCCCGGTACATGGCCCCCGTGTCAAGGTAGGCCAGGCCGAGGCGCCGTGCGACCTCCTTTGCCACGGTCGACTTACCAGAGCCTGACGGGCCATCGATTGCTATCACCAGCGGTGGAACAGATTCGCTCGTCACCACGCGCCACCCCCTTTGTGCAAGCTCCCGTTCGAGGGGCACTGCCTGTTGTGGAATAACGGAGAGGATCACCCTGCCCACCTGCTGTTTGGCCGAGTGTTCCATCTCGAGGTCTTCAATGTTCACGCCGATCTCGCCGACTTCAGCGAAAAGCCGGCCGAGCATTCCGGGTTCATCTGGGATGAGTACGATAACTTCGGCGTAGTTGGCCCGTGCACCGCCGTGCTTGCCGGGTATGCGCGCTACGCCCTTATTGCCGTCAGCAATGACGGCTGAAATGCGGTCCAGCCCGGTGTCATCACGGTCAAGGACGGATACGAGGGTGCCAAGTCGTGCGGAGATCGAGCGAAGCACACCAGCGATTTGCTTACGATTGCCATTAATAATGGCCGTCCACAGCAGCGGATCAGATTCGGCGATGCGTGTGACATCCCGTAGCCCCTGGCCGGCAAGATCGAGGGCTTCGGCAGGCGCGTCTTTGAGCGCGGCTGCCACGAGGGAGCTCATGAGTTGCGGCATGTGCGACACGAGCGCTACGGCATGGTCGTGTTCGGCGGCGTCCAACATGACGGGCGTGGCACCGACATCGACTGCGAGCGTGCGAATCGCATGCAAAGCGTCGGTCTGGGTGTCTTCACTAGGGGTAATTACCCACGGCCGCCCCACGAAAAGATCGGCATCCGCAGCGATGGCTCCGGAGCGTTCTTTACCTGCCATCGGATGCGAACCGACCCAGCGGTCAGCGCCCGGATGACCAGCCACATCACGGGCCACACGCTCTTTCACAGAAGCGACGTCGGTGACGACGGCGTTCGGGAACCGATCCAGTGCCGCACGTACCACGGGCGCGGTCACATCGGGCGGAATAGCGACGACGACGATGCTCGGCTCGTCCACCGGTTCGAGCGTTCCTGCCCCGAGATCGCGTGCGAGCGATGCGGCCACTGGTGAGGCGTCTTCAAGATGCACCTCCACGCCAGCGCGCCGTAACCGGAGTGCGATCGACGTGCCAAGCAGGCCTGCCCCGATGATCAGCACCGGGGAGGGTGTAAGAACGGAGTCTTTCATAGATCTACCATACTCATCAGAGCTCCCAGTTCAGAGCCGCCTACCGTGCGCACCTCGCCCGGCCGCAGGCGCCCGATTGGGATGTTGGCGAATTGTGTGCGCACTAGATCGATAACCGGGAAACCGACTTCTTCCATGATGCGGCGAACGATCCTGTTGCGCCCTGAGTGGATCTGAATCTCGACGATCGAATGTTTCTTGCCCACCTCGCGAATCGTGAAACGGTCGACTTTAATCGGGCCGTCCTCGAGCGTGATGCCCTTTTCGAGTACTTTCGTTAGCCCACGGGTTGGCGTGCCTTCAACACGGGCAATATAAGTTTTGGGAACGTTAAACGACGGATGGGTGAGCCGGTGGGCAAGTTCGCCGTCGTTGGATAGCAAAATGATGCCTTCCGTTTCGGCGTCGAGCCGGCCCACGTGGTAGAGCCGTTCGGGGCGGTCACTTACGTAGTCAGCAAGTGTGGGCCTGCCCTGGTCATCACTCATTGTGGACACGACGCCGCGTTCCTTATAAACAGCGAGCGTCACCTTTGTCTCGTCAAGCTGAACACGGTTGCCGTCAACGTGGATGACCGCCGTTTCCGGATTCACCCGGATTCCCAATTGGCGTACGACGTGGCCGTCAACCGAGACCCGGCCAGTTGAGATGAGCTCTTCGCATGCACGGCGTGAACCAATTCCCGCGTGTGCGAGCACTTTTTGCAGGCGCTGGCCTGTGGGATCGTGAACGTCTTGTGCGCGGCTCATGGAAGCTCCTTTTCCAGTTCGTCAAGGTCCGTGTCGTCGGGCAAGTATGGTGCCAAGGGGGCTAGTTCGTCAAGCGAGTTCATCCCCATTTTCTCAAGAAAAAGCTGCGTTGTGCCATACAGGCTCGCGCCCGTTGCCTGCGTCTGCCCAACCTGTTCGATCAGGCCGCGCGTGACCAACGTGCGGACAACAGAGTCTACCTCAACGCCGCGGATAGCAGCGATTTGCGTGCGCGTGACCGGCTGGCGGTAGGCGACGACGGCGAGCGTTTCGAGCGCTTGTACGGACAGCTTGGAAGATTGTCCGCGTGTGACGAACTCGGAGACCACGTCCGCGTATCTGGGATGCGAGTAGAACCGCCAGCCCCCGCCTACCTCACGCAGTTGGAAGCCGCGGCTGTCCGCATCGTAGTTGCGAGCCATCGATCTGAGTAAGGCGTCCGTATCTGCTTCTGACAGCTCGATCGCTTGCGCAAGCGCGCTCACAGGAACGGGGTGTTCGGCCACCATAAGAATCGCTTCAAGGCTCCCGCGCTGAAAATCCTCGCTCACTGGTCCTCCTTGTCGGTTACTCGCACGACATACAGTGTGGTGAGTGGGCCGTCTTGTTCCACAAGGATTTCTCCTGCGCGCAGCATGTCCAACACTGCCAAAAATCGTGACACGACCATTGCTACCGAGCGGGCATCTGCGCACAGCTGTGTGAAAGACACCTTATCGCCCACCACGAGAACTTGCCTGAGGTGCGCCACCTGAGATTCAACCGGTACCAGCGGGTCATGCATGTGGTCGAACGTCACTTCTGCCGGTGTGCGCGTCATTGCACGGGCCGCCAACATCGCCAAATCAGATAATCCGATCCGCAATTCTACTTCCGGGAGCATCGAACGGAAGTGCTCTTCCATCGGCACATCTCGTGGAACCGCGAGCGACTGCACACCCAACGTCACGGCGAGTTCTTGCGCAACCTCCTTGAACGCTTTGTATTGCAGCAGCTTGGCAAACAGCAGATCCCGGGCCTCGAGAATCTCAAGGTCGGCGTCGTCATCTTCTTCATCGCGCGGTAGTAGCCTCGCAGCTTTCATGTCGAGCAACGTGGCAGCGACGACGACGAACTGGGACATCTGCGACAGGTCGGCCTCATCCTGGGCGCGCACGAACTCGATGAACTCGTCGGTGACTTCGGCAAGAGACACCTCGGTCACGTCAAGTTTTTTGCGTGAAATCAGGCTGAGGAGGACCTCGAATGGCCCCGAAAAGACGTCGAGGTCGACCGCGAAGGAGTCGGAGCTGAAAAGATCTTCACCGACGGGGGCGCTCACTAGGGAGCACCACCGCGGTAGATCAGTTCGCGGGCAAGCCTGCGATACGCTTGCGCGCCCTTCGATTTCGAATCGTATGTGGTGATCGGTTCAGCTGCGATCGTGGCATCAGGGAAACGAACCGTGCGCGGGATTTCCGTGTCAAAAACGCGGTCGCCGAACTGTTCTCGAATCGTGGCAATCACTTCGCGGGCGTGTAGCGTGCGCTTGTCCACCATTGTCAGCAGCACGCCGTCGATGCGTAGCTGCGGATTGAGCCGATCTTGCACCCGCTCGATCTGATCCACAAGCAAAGCTACACCGCGCATGGCGAAGAACTCGGCTTCCAACGGAATCATGACGCCGTGAGCTGCGGTCAGTGCATTAACAGTGAGCAGGCCGAGGGACGGCTGACAGTCGATAATGATGACGTCGTAAACGTCCAGAACGGGCCTGATCACACGCATGAGAGACTGTTCGCGCGCAACTTCGTTAATGAGCTGGATTTCGGCGGCCGACAGTTCGATGTTGGAGGGCACGACGTCGAGATTCGTGATCTTCGTTTTTTGGATGACCCGCCGCACGTCAGGTTTGGCCGCCACCATCTCGTCATACAGGGTGCGCTCAAGCGTCATTGCGTTAATACCGAGCCCGGCCGACGCTGCACCTTGCGGATCGAAATCAACAATAAGCACTTTGCGCCCGTATTCGGCGAGCGCGGCTGCAAGATTGATCGACGTCGTCGTTTTTCCTACGCCGCCCTTCTGGTTACACATGGCAATAATGCGGGCAGGGCCGTGCGATTCCAGATCGGCAGGAAGAGGAAAATCGCCGTCGGAATCGCCTAAACGTTCAGGTTGTACACAACTCACGGAACTAATCTACCTGAAAACGTCGCGGTATCAGCGATGGACAGCCCGCGGGTGGGAACTCACATACATTTCCCGAAGCTTTTCGGTGGTGACCTTCGTATAAATCTGTGTGGTGGTCACTGAGGCGTGCCCAAGCATTTCCTGGACGATCCGCACATCGGCGCCACCTTCCAACAGGTGGGTGGCAAAAGAATGCCTAAACGTGTGTGGTGAAATCCCGTCCATGCCGGCGCGCCCAGCAATGTCTTGTATTGCACCCCACGCCGATTGCCGGGACAGCGGATTGCCTCGTTTATTAAGGAACACGAAAGCGTTGCCGCGCCCTTTGCTCGCCAAATCGGGCCGTCCGCGCACCAAGTATTGATCGAGCGCGTCGATAGCGTAGCGGCCGAGCGGAAGCACTCGTTCCTTACGCCCTTTACCAAAAAGCCGGATTTGAGCCGCGTCCAGATCGACGTCGTCACCGGTCAGCCCCACGGCCTCACTCACGCGGGCACCGGTGCCGTAGAGGATTTCGACGAGCGCCCTGTCACGAAGTGGGATTGGGCCCTCCCCTACGGATGCTGCGGCGATGAGCCGTTCCATCTCGTCAATCGTGATCGCTTTGGGTAGGCGCATCGGCTGTTTCGGCGGACGCACGCCCCGGGTCGGATCGTGGCCCACGCGCCCTTCTTCGTAAAGAAACTCGTGCAAACGCCGAATCGATGTGAGCATACGTGCGATACTCGATTGCGCCATCGGTTTACCACTGGGAAGTCCGCTGTGTAAGTAATCGGCAAAGGAGGCCGCGTCATCGTCACTGACCTGCGCAAACGAGCGCACACCACGAGCGTTCAAGTGGTCTACGTAATGCTGCAGGTCACGGCTGTAGGCGGCAATCGTGTTGTCCGACAGGGAGCGTTCCACGCGCAGGTGAGCAAGATACTGGTTGACATCACGCGCGAATGAACGCTGCTCGTCACCTTGGGCGTCACCGGACATTCACGTTCGCCTCCCTTCCAGATTTGCTTGCGTTAGCCAGTAGGATTGATCATAGTGGCACCGAGTGTCAGTGCCAGTTAACCCTAAGGAGAAAATTAATGACGACCTTCGACTGGAGCGCGCTAGATCAAAAGGCGGTCGACACCGCACGCGTGCTCGCGGCAGACGCAGTCCAAAAGGTAGGTAATGGCCATCCCGGGGCCGCTCTTTCGCTGGCTCCCGCAGCTTATCTCCTCTATCAGAAGGTCATGCGGCACGATCCGGCTGATCACGAATGGCTCGGTAGAGATCGCTTCATTCTTTCCGCTGGGCACTCCTCGCTTACCCAGTACGTTCAGCTTTTCTTGGCCGGTGCCGGCTTGGAGATGGACGATCTGAAAGCGTTGCGCACCGAGGGTTCGGCAACTCCAGGCCATCCGGAATATCGGCATACCAAGGGCGTGGAGATGACGACTGGCCCGCTCGGGCAGGGTTTCGCATCGGCGGTTGGCATGGCGATGGCCTCGCGTCGCGCCCACGGTCTGTACGATCCGGATACCCCGGATGGTGAGAGCATTTTCGACAACCACGTGTACTGCATCGTGGGCGATGGCTGTATTCAAGAAGGCATCACGGCAGAAGCCTCGTCTCTTGCAGGCACACAGAACCTTGGCAATCTCATCGTTATTTGGGACGACAACCAGATTTCTATTGAGGATGACACGTCGATCACGTTCTCCGAGGACGTCGAAAAACGCTACCAAGCATACGGTTGGCACACACAGCACGTTGACTGGGTGAACGACGGCGACTACGAAGAAGACGTCGTCGCGCTCTACGACGCGATCGTCAAGGCACAGCAAGTGACGGACAAGCCCTCGCTTATTCGGCTGTCGACCATCATCGCTTGGCCAGCCCCTAACGCACAGAACACCGGCGCTTCGCACGGTTCTGCACTCGGCGACGCCGAAATTCGGGCCACGAAAGAGATCCTCGGCCTTGACCCCGATAAGACTTTCCACATCGACCCCGAGGTGCTCGCGCACACCCGCGCGCAGGCTGCCGCGAACGCGAGCAGGTACCGCAGCGAATGGGAGGCCAAAGCGGACTCGTGGGAAAAGAAGAATCCGCAAAGCAAGGAACTGCTTGACCGGGTCCTTGCCGGGCGGCTTCCCGAGGGCTGGACTGAGAACCTTCCCCAGTTCGAAGCAGGTGAGTCCTTAGCTACACGCGCCGCGTCTGGCAAAGTGCTGAACTCGCTCGCCGAGGTTCTCCCAGAGCTGTGGGGCGGCTCGGCTGATTTGGCCGGCTCGAATCTTACCTACATGCAAGGATATGAGTCCTTCATGCCCGTGGAGCGTTCGTCAAAGATGTTCCAGGGCAACAAGTACGGGCGCAACATCCACTTTGGTGTGCGCGAACACGCGATGGCAGGGATCGTCAACGGGATCACGCTGCACGGACTGAGCCGTAGCTACGGCGCCACCTTCTTCGTCTTTTCCGACTACATGCGCCCCTCGATCCGGTTGGCTGCGCTGATGAAGACGCCGTCGATTTTCATCCTCACCCACGATTCAGTGGGCGTGGGCGAAGACGGCCCCACTCACCAGCCGATCGAACACCTGTGGTCGTATCGAGCAATCCCGAACTTCGACGTCGTCCGCCCGGCAGACGCGAATGAGACCGCCTACGCCTGGCGCGGCATCCTCGAACGCACAGATCGTCCAGCCGGACTCGTACTCTCGCGCCAGAACCTGCCCGTGTTCGACCGCGGCGAGGGCGGGGTGGCGAGCGCTGAAGGCGTGCTGCGCGGCGGATACGTCCTCGCGGACGCCGAAAAGATCGACGTCGTCATTATCGCCACCGGCTCCGAAGTGGCCGTAGCTCTCGAGGCCCGTGAGAAACTTGCCGAAGACGGCATCGGCGCCCGCGTGGTGTCCATGCCGTGTGTCGAATGGTTCTACGAGCAAGACGCCGACTACCGTGAATCCGTTATCCCATCCCACGTTAAAGCCAGGGTCTCTGTTGAGGCTGGGTTAACTTTCGGATGGAAGGGGATCGTTGGCGATTATGGGCGTACAGTAGGAATAGATCACTACGGTGAATCAGCATCGGGCACTTATCTTCTCGACAAGTACGGGATGAATGCCGACAACGTTGCCAACAGCGCACGGCAATCAATCAAGCAAACCACCAGCGCTAACGATGGGGAAACATCATGAGCAAACTATACGAACTGTCAGACCTCGGCGTGTCGATCTGGCTTGACGACCTGTCACGCGACCGCCTCAACTCGGGTAATCTCTCCGATCTCATCAACAATCACCTCGTGTCGGGTGTCACCACTAACCCCACGATTTTTGAAGCGGCCATCTCCGACTCCGCGGAATACCGCTCGGATGTCAGCCGGCTCGCAGATGAAGGCCTCGGAGCTGAAGAGATCATTGCCGAGCTCACCACTGCCGACGTGCGGCGTGCCTGTGATCTTTTCACAGACCTGTACGACTCGACCGGCGGATACAACGGACGCGTGTCAATCGAGGTTGATCCTCGCCTCGCCCGCCATCCGCAGGCCACATTGGACCAAGCTAAGGCGTTGTGGGCGAAAGTCGACCGGCCGAACGCGATGATCAAGATCCCGGCCACCAAATCGGCCCTCCCGGCAATCCGTGATGCGATTGCCGAGGGCATTTCGGTGAACGTTACTCTGATCTTTTCGCTGGAGCGCTACCAGCAGGTGATCGACGCCTACCTCAGCGGCCTGGAGCTTGCAGAAAAGAAGGGTCTAGACCTCACCAAGATCCACTCGGTGGCGTCCTTCTTCGTCTCGCGTGTCGACACGGAAATTGACGAACGGCTGGAGAAGATCGGCGGCCAGAGTGCCCTGGAGATGCGGGGTAAGGCCGGAGTGGCCAATGCTCGAGCGGCATACGGTGTGTTCCTCGAGAACTTTGTTGATTCGGTGCGCTTCCGCGATCTGGAAGATGAGGGTGCGAACATTCAACGCCCACTCTTTGCATCCACGAGCGTAAAGAATCCTGACTACTCCCCCACCATGTACGTTGACCAGCTCGTGGCACGCCACGTCATCAACACGATGCCAGAAAGCACGCTGTGGGCGGTCAAAGAACAGGCAGATCTGAACGGGGATACGATTCGCCCGAATATCGAGGCGGCTCGGAACACTCTCGACCACATTCTTCGCCTTGGTATCGATCTGGAAGACGTGTTCGACCACCTAGAAGATGAGGGAATCGAAAGGTTCAACGACTCGTGGGAAGATCTCGTTCACGCAGTTCAAGACGCGATGGGTCAATAAGGTAAACTCCTTTCGTGCAGGGTGGCTCCACGGGTCACCCTGCACGTGTTTTACGGCGATAGTGCGGACGGATGGTTATGGAATCTCACGAGTGGGTTAATCCGCTTATTTCAGATACAGATACGCGCATGCAGCGAGTAGCAGGCCCGAACGGACTTGTCCTGTTTGGGATTACCGGCGACCTTTCGCACAAGAAAATCCTTCCTGCTATCTACGATCTGGCACACCGCGGTTTGCTGCCGCCGTCGTTCACACTCTTCGGAGTTGCCCGGCCGAAAAAGGGTATTGACGATCTTTCTGCCTGGGTCGAAGACGCGATTCGTTCCGGCGCGAAAACGGGCATTGATGAGACCACGCTTGCCCAGCTCATGGGCGGATTCCGGGCGATCCAAGGCAATTATGACAGCCCGGACACATATCGCCAGCTCAAAGCAGAATTAGCTCGGGCGAGTGTTGAGCGTGGCACGGGTGGAAACTATGCTTTCTACCTTGCCATCCCGCCTGGTCTTTTCCCTCAGGTGTTGCAACAGCTCAAAGATGCCGGGCTCGATAACCAGGACGAGGGTTGGCGCCGCGTGGTCATCGAAAAGCCTTTCGGCCACGATTTACAGTCGGCACGCGAGCTTGACGCCGTCGTCTCACATGTTTTTCGCCCCGAATCGATCTTCCGGATCGACCACTATCTTGGCAAAGAGACCGTCCAAAACATTTTGGCACTGCGTTTCGCAAACGAACTGTTCGAACCGCTGTGGAACAACGCCCACGTTGACCACGTGCAGATTACGATGGCCGAGGATATCGGTATCGGTTCGCGTGCCGGTTATTACGACGGCGTTGGAGCAGCTCGCGATGTCATCCAGAATCACCTATTGCAGCTGCTTGCACTAATCGCGATGGAAGAGCCCACAGCGTTTGACGCCGAGGCGCTGCGCATCGAAAAGGAAAAGGTACTCAAGGCTACCCACCTGCTTGGAAGTCCTGCTGATTCGTCCGTCTTCGCACAGTATTCGGAAGGTTGGCAAGGTGGCACGTTCGTCACCGGTTACCTCGACGAAGAAGGCGTGGCCGCGGGCTCGCGTACGGATACCTACGCGGCGTTGCGCCTCGGTATTGATACACGCAGGTGGGCTGGCGTGCCATTCTATTTGCGTGCGGGTAAACGGCTAGGCAGGCGGGTCACGGAGGTGGCGCTGGAGTTCAAACGCCCACCGTTCCTGCCGTTTACTGCGGAACAAACCGCCGCCATGGGTTCCAACACGCTGGTTATCCGCATCCAGCCGGAAGAAGGGGTCACGTTACGCTTCGGGTCAAAAGTTCCTGGTGCACACATGCTGCTTCGTGATGTGACGATGGATTTCGGCTACGGCCACGCGTTCACCGAATATGCGCCGGAAGCCTACGAGCGGCTCATCCTCGACGTCCTACTCGGTGACCCTCCCCTGTTTCCACAGCAAAACGAGGTTGAACTGTCGTGGGCGCTCATCGATCAAGTGACGAATTATTGGGAGAACACATCACGGCCGCTGGACACCTACGATCCCGGCTCGTGGGGGCCACCTTCTGCAGATGACATGCTGGCTGGCGACGGCCGGGCTTGGCGCAGGCTATAGGAGATCACGATGACTACTTTGACTAATACGACATCGGCTGAGGTCGCACGAGAACTTGAACGCATTCGCGACCTCGGCGGTTCTAGCGCACTCGGCAAGGTGCTGAACCTTATCGCCGTCGTGAGAAACGACGACGGCGTACGCGCAGTAGTTGACTCCGCCGTCGATGTTGCTCAAGCCCATCCCCTGCGAGTCATCGTGCTCATGCCAGACGCCACAAGCGATGATGGTAAGCCGCGGCTCGATGCTGAGATCATGCTGAAAGAAGACGTAGGCGTTGCTGAAGTGGTGATCTTACGGCCGTATAACGGGGCGGGCCAAAATGAGGTGTCGCTCGTATTGCCATTGCTGCTGTCCGACGCTCCGGTGTTCACCTGGTGGGTACAAGAAGCTCCAAAAAATCCTTCCCAGACCAGCCTTGGGCGTGTTTCTACTCGCCGAATCACCAACGCTAATTCCACTCGGAATCCGGTAGCAGCCTTGACTGCACTGGCACAACACCGTCAACCCGGCGATACCGATCTGACCTGGGCGGGAATTACTCTTTGGCGGTCACAGCTTGCAGCCCTGCTCAACGAGGCTCCCTACGAACCGGTGACCGAAGCCTTCGTTCACGGAAACACAAGCCGGGGTGGAGCTAACTTGCTCGCTGGATGGCTTGCCCTCAGGCTCGGCGTGCCAGTACATCTTGAACATCGGGAAACAGCCGGGATTGATTCGGTAGAGCTTTGCCGGGAGTCAGGATCGCTGAGTATCTCACGGCCACAGGATGGCGACGTCGCAATCATATCCCGGCCAGACAGGGCTGACCTTCAGGTTGCGATGCCGATGCGCACCTTGCAAGCGCAACTCATCGAAGAGCTACGAACAGTCAACGACGATCTTGAATTCGCAGCCGTACTACGCGAAGGGCTCGCGTTGCTTAACTAGGACTGGATCTTCGTGATCAGACCAATGAGAACAATGCAGGCCGTCCACACAAGCGCGATTCCCACGGTGATCCGGTTCAGGTTACGTTCCGCGACACCAGACGAGCGCATCGATGTGGAAATACCTCCACCAAAGACGTCAGAAATACCGCCGCCACGGCCCTTGTGGAGCAAAATCGAGCCGATGAGCAACAAGCTCGTGATCACCAGCAGGACCACGCAGATAGTCAGAAGAACCTTCACAATCCATCACTTTTCGTTAAGTCGTGTAGCTACCCGTACAGTGTATAGCAGAAAGTGGGGGCGCTTCTAAACTGCACCCCCACCGTCGCTGTGATAGTTATCTCGGCTAGGCCTTGAAGGTCACAATCTTTGCGAACTCTTCGGCATCGAGCGATGCTCCGCCCACAAGCGCGCCGTCAACATCCGGCTGAGCCATGATGTCCTTGACGTTCGACGACTTGACTGAGCCGCCATACTGGATACGCACAGACTCGGCCGTCGCGTCGTCGTAGAGCTCGCCAATCTTCGTGCGGATAGCGCCGCAGACTTCCTGCGCGTCTTCCGGAGTGGCGACCTCGCCGGTGCCGATCGCCCAGATGGGCTCGTAAGCGATCACAGACTTGGCAACTTCTTCAGCGCTCAAACCTGCAAGCATCTTCTCGATCTGGTCAAGCACAAACTCAACCTGCTTGCCTTCCTTGCGCACCTCGAGGGCCTCGCCGCAGCACATGATCGGGGTCATGCCCGCATCGAGGACCTTCTTGGCTTTCTTGCCGACCAGTTCGTTCGACTCCCCGTGGTATTCCCGGCGCTCCGAATGTCCGACGACGACGTACGTGCAGCCAAGCTTCGTCAGCATGCCCGTCGAAATCTCGCCGGTGTAAGCACCTGAATCGTGGATCGACACATCCTGAGCGCCGTAGGCGATCTGGAGCTCCTCGGCGTCGACAAGGGTCTGCACCGAACGAATATCCGTGAACGGCACGATGACGGCTGCTTCCGTCTTAGAAAAATCGTGCTTCAGATCATTGAGCGTCACTGCGAGCTTCTGGACCAGTGAAATAGCCTCGAGGTGGTCGAGGTTCATCTTCCAGTTGCCTGCCATGAGTGGTGTGCGTGTCATTAATCCTCCAAAACCGCGATACCGGGGAGTTCTTTACCCTCGAGGTATTCGAGGGAAGCGCCACCACCGGTGGAAATATGATCAAACTTGCTTTCGTCAAAACCGAGGGTACGTACGGCCGCAGCGGAATCGCCGCCGCCCACGATCGTGTAGCCTTCAGCGTTTTCCATCGCCGCAGCGATCGCTGCCGTACCCTTGGCAAACGCAGGGAATTCGAACACGCCCATGGGACCGTTCCACACGACTGTCTTCGACTCGGCGATTGCCTTAGCGTAAACTTCGCGGGTTTCCGGACCGATGTCGAGGCCCATTTCGCCTTCCGGCATTGCACCCGTGTCATAGATCGAAGCTGGAGCCTTCGCATCGAAGGTCGGGGCGGTGACGTTGTCAACCGGAAGCAGCAGTTCGACTCCCGCTTCCTTCGCTTTCTTCAAGTACTCGCCAGCCTTCTCCACGAAATCTTCCTCGAGAAGGGAGGCGCCGACCTCGTTGCCCATGGCCTTCATGAACGTGTACGCCATGCCACCGCCAATCAGTAGGCGGTCTGCCTTTTCCAGCAGGTTTTCGATCACTCCGAGCTTGTCGGAGACCTTCGAACCGCCGAGCACAACCGTGTACGGGCGTGCCGGGTTATCCGTGGCCTTCGACAACGAGTCGATTTCCTTGAATACGAGCTCGCCAGCAGCGGACGGCAGCTCTTTGGCGATGTCATAGACGGAGGCCTGCTTGCGGTGGACAACGCCGAAGCCGTCAGACACGAAGACATCTGCTAGCGCAGCGTATTCCTTCGCCAGCTCTTCACGCTCGGCATCAACTTTCGAATCTTCGCGCGGATCAAAACGAACGTTTTCCAACAGGACGACGTCGCCATCTTCCATGGCGCTCGTCAGTTCCTTTGCCGACTCCCCTACCGTGTCGGTGGCGAGCTTGACGTCTTTGCCAAGCAGTTCACCGAGCCGCTTGGCCACAGGCGCAAGCGAAAAATCTGGGTTTACCTTACCCTTCGGGCGGCCAAGGTGCGCGGATACGATAACCTTCGCACCGGCGTCAATCAGGCGGGTGAGTGTGGGAAGAGCGGCGCGAATACGGCCGTCGTCAGTAATGTTCTTGGCGTCGTCGAGCGGAACGTTAAAATCCGATCGAACGAAGACCTTTTTGCCGGCAAGATCGCCGAGCGAATCGATGGTCCTCATCTGTCCTCCTAATATGTGAGCTACTGGCTTTGTGCAGGTGCCCGCACATGCTGGTCATGTGCGGGCACCGGGATCACGTAATGAATTTAGAGATTCTTGCCGACAAGCTTCGTGAGGTCAACCATGCGGTTGGAGTAGCCCCACTCGTTGTCGTACCACGACACAACCTTGACCTGGTTGCCGATCACCTTCGTCAGACCGGAATCGAAGATCGACGAAGCCGGGTGGCCTTCGATATCCTTCGAGACGATCGGATCCTCGGTGTACTCAAGGATGCCCTTGAGCGGGCCTTCAGCAGCCTTCTTCACGGCAGCGTTGACTTCCTCAACCGTGACTTCGCGCTCTGCTTCGAAGGTCAGATCAGTTGCCGAGCCGGTCGGAACAGGCACGCGCAGTGCGTAGCCGTCAAACTTGCCCTTGAGCTCCGGCAGAACCAGAGCAACAGCCTTGGCTGCACCCGTGTTCGTGGGGATAATCGACAGGGCTGCGGCGCGGGCGCGACGCAGATCCTTGTGCGGACCATCCATGAGGTTCTGATCGGCGGTGTAGGCATGAACGGTGGTCATGAGACCCTTGACGATACCGAACTCGTCGTTCAACACCTTTGCCAGCGGAGCCAGGCAGTTCGTGGTGCACGAAGCGTTCGAAATGATGTGGTGCTTAGCCGGATCGTAATCCTTATCGTTCACACCCATGACGACCGTGAAGTCTTCGTTCTTGCCCGGAGCGGAGATCAGGACCTTCTTAGCACCAGCTTCGATGTGTGCGCGAGCCTTCTCAGCATCGGTGAACCGACCGGTGGACTCGATGACGATGTCAACACCGAGTTCGCCCCACGGAATGTTCGCCGGATCGCGTTCCTCGAAAGCCTTGAGCGTCTTGTCGCCAACCTTGATCGAATCGTCAGTGTAGCTGACCTCTTCAGAAAGGGTGCCGAGGATCGAGTCGTACTTCAGCAGGTGTGCAAGGGTCTTGTTGTCCGTCAAATCGTTGACTGCGACGATGTCGATATCCGCACCCTGTGCAAGAACTGCACGCGCGAAGTTACGGCCGATACGGCCAAATCCGTTGATTCCAACCTTAATGGTCACTCTTTATCCTCCTTGTGTGGGGCTTCCACACGTTGCTTATGGATTCACGGGTTTTCCCGCAACGATTATCGGGCTCGCCTCTCGCGTGGCCGCTCTCGTTTCAGGTCAATCTTACCCGCTGTTTGGCGAATCACTAGGGACTAAAGCCGAACTATGAACAGGCTTTCACGCATGGCTTAGAAGCTGTGAAAAACCTCTATTTTTATGAGCGCTTGCGTTGCGCGTCAGTGACCGCATCCATGGTGGTTGGTATACCGAGTTCGGTGGCCCGCTTATCTGCCATCGTGTTCAGACGGCGTAGGCGGCCGGCAACCGCATCTTTCGTCGCTGGCGGGTTAAGACGATCTCCAAGCATGTTGAGAGAATCTTCAGGAAACTTAATACGTGTTTCGCCAACCTCGCGAAGGTTATCGGGCACGTCGTCGCCAAGGATCTCAAAAGCGCGCTTAACTCGGATAACAGCGACGACGGCGGCGTCGGCTGACCTGCGCATGTTGGCGTCGTCGAAATTCGCTAGCCGATTAGCTTGCCCGTGCACTTCACGTTCGGTACGCAGGTTCTCCCAGCGCAGAACCGAATCATTGGCACCCATGCGGGTGAGCATGTCGGAAATCGCATCGCCTTCCCGGATATCAACCCGGAATGAGCCGCGGGCTTCACGAGCACGATACGTGATGCCCAATCGGCGCGCTAAACCACCAATCCCGTATGCGGCTTCCAGCGAGGGGCAGACGATTTCTAACGCGGAGTTGCGCCCCGGTTCCAACAGCGTGCCGCGGGCGAGAAACGCGCCTCGCCAGGCAGCCGACGCATCCGCTTTCGACCCGCTGACGATCTGTGGTGGAAGTCCGCGGACAAGCCGGCCATGAGGATCGAGAATACCGAGGCGCCGAGCCGTTCGTTCGCCATCTTGGGCAATCCGCACAACGTAGGTGTTGCCTGCCCGACTCGAGTTTTTGAGCACGAGCAAATCAGCATCGAAGCTGAACAACATTTTGACAAGATCACACAGGTGGCGCGCTGCGCCCGGATGGTCGAACTCGGCTTGTAACGTGACGATGCCATTGTTGATATGGAGGCCGCCCGCGAATCGGAGCATCACCGAAACTTCCGCGGTGATTGACGAGATCACGCGCGGAAACACCGCGGCAAGCTCGTCTTTAACCACTGCTGTTAAGGTGGCCATCTTTCCTCCATGTCAAAATGCACTTAAGCCTAACTTACTTTAGGCACGGCTGTTATGCCCGCGCAGTTTTAGTTAAATAGCTCGCTCAACGCGGCGCTCAGAAGCTGTGCGTCATGCCGTGCAGGATCGCTCTTATCCGCCACAGGACGGGCTACTACCTGTGCGCCCGCACTCGCACTTGCATGGCGCAAGTTATCCCAGTTGATGTCGGCGTCGACGTCGATAAGCACCGTATCCAACCGCAAGTCTGGCGCGTGTTCTTGGAAAGATCGCACGTGGTCTGAAGCTGATAGTCGCCGGGTCTCGTTGTCAGGAACCAGATTGATGATGAGCGCACGCCGAGCTTTACTCGCAATCAATGCCTCAAGTAATTCAGGAACCAAGAGGTGAGGGATAACAGACGTGAACCACGAACCCGGACCAAAGATCACCCAATCGGCCTCGCCGATTGCCTCGATTGCTTCACAAACGGCTGGCGGATTCTCCGGAACAATTCTCACCTGCCGAATATCTGCATTGCATGTGGCAACCTCGGCCTGCCCGGTGATCGTGCGAATGCGAGCATCCTCGGCGATGTCCGCTTCTATCTGCAAAGGAATCGCAGCCATCGGCAACACTCGGCCAGAAATATGTAGCAGCCGACCTACCAGATCTAGTCCGCGTACCGGATCGCCAAGCAAATCCCACACGCCAGCCAGCAAAAGATTACCGAGCGCGTGCCCGTTGAGCACCCCGTCCGATTTAAATCGATACTGGAGGACGTCTCGCCACGTCAGGTTCCATTCGCCGTCGTCGCACAGGGCAGACAGGGCCATACGCAAGTCGCCGGGCGGCAGGATGTCAAACTCTTCACGTAAGCGCCCGGAGCTTCCGCCGTCGTCGGCCACCGTGACGATCGCCGTGGTGTTCGGGGTCAGTAAACGCAGCGCGCTCAGCGTGGTGTACAGTCCGTGCCCGCCGCCAAGTGCAACTACTTTCACGCCGTCACCCATGTCATTCACGCCCCAGATCCCGGTGTAGCGTACGCACCTGGTGTCCGCGCCCGCGCATGATCTCGCTGAGCTTTTCACTCATCGCAACCGACCTGTGCTTCCCGCCTGTACAGCCAATCGCGATTGTCACGTAGGGTTTGAGTTCGTGTTTGTAGCCCTCAAAAATGGGTTCCAGCAGGTCGGCGTAGCCCTGAATGAATTCTTCTGCCCCGTCCACACTCAACACGAAATCAGCCACCGGCTCGTCACGGCCAGTCAGATGCCGTAGCTCGCTCACCCAGTACGGGTTGGGCAAGAAACGCACGTCTGCTACGTGATCGGCGTCCATCGGCAGGCCGTACTTGAATCCAAACGACATGATCGTCACATGCGGATCATCCGTACCCGATTCCTGCAGACGGGCTCGAATCTTACGAGACAGATCATGGACCGTCAGGTCCGAGGTGTCGATGAAAATATCTGCCCGGTTCCGCAGCTCAGTGAGTACCTGCCGCTCGTGCATAATCCCGTCAAGCAAGCGCCCATCACCCTGCAGCGGATGCGGGCGGCGAACCGATTCGAAACGGCGAACCAGCACGTCGTCGCGAGCGTCAAGGAACATGATCCGATAGTCGAGTTTGCGTTGCGACAGCTCATCAAGCACCCCAACGAGCTCTTGGAAATATCCGCGCGAACGCACGTCGACGACGGCGGCCAAGCGGCGTACGGGCGAACCGTCTGCTGGAGACATCATCCCGGCGAGCGCAGCGAGCAGCCGCGGTGGCAGGTTATCAACCACATACCAGCCCAGATCCTCGAGCGTGGCACCCGCACGGGAACGCCCAGCACCAGACATGCCCGTAATAATCAGGATTTCGGGTAGCTCGGCCGCAGGTAGCACCGTTTCCCGATCAAGTTCGGGAACAATAGGCGGTATCTTTCCGGTGTCATCGATGTCACTGTACGGGATCTTTTCCATACCCCTATGGTGCCAGTTTTTCGTCTGACTTTCCGGAGAAATGATCGTATACGGTTTGAGCGAGAACGGGCCCGATCCCAGAAACTTCTTGCAGCTGCTCCACCGACGCCTTCTTAATCCGCGCTAACGACTTAAAGTGCTTGAGCAGAGCCGTCTGTTTTGCTGGCCCCAGCCCGGGAACCTCGTCGAGGGCCGAACGAGTCATCGCCTTCGAACGTTTCTTCCGATGGAAAGTAATCGCAAACCGGTGCGACTCATCGCGTAAATATTGCAACATGCGTAGCGCGGGTGACGACCGGGAAAGAATCAACGGGAAGTTCTCCCCCGGAATCCAAATCTCTTCGAGTCTTTTCGCCAGCCCAATCACCGTGACGTCGGCACCGAGCTCGTCGACGACGCGCTGCGCCGCATTCACCTGCGGCAGGCCGCCATCAACAACGATCAAGTCCGGACGGTAGGCAAAGCGCGGAGCAACACCCTGCTCGGAATCGGCCGCTGGTTGTTCGTCAAGCCGGCTGAGCCGACGTCGTAAAACCTCATCCATCGCAGCCGTGTCGTCACGAGCGCCCTCGCCGTCAGGTCCCCGAACAATGAAATGCCGGTAGTCAGACTTTTTAGGCAGCCCATCTTCAAACACGACCATCGAGCCCACCTGGTTGGTGCCCTGCGTGTGCGAAATGTCGTAGCCCTCAATGCGCAACGGCGCCCGGGGCAGATCAAGCCCTTCGCGCAGCTCTTCGAGGGCTTGTGACCTCTGCGTAATATCTCCCGATCTGGCAAGCTTGTGCCGTTGCAAAGCCTGAACGGCGTTCGTGTGCACGGTGTCCATGAGCCCGGCTTTCGGCCCGCGCTGCGGACGCTTGATTGCAACTTTCGCACCGCGCAGTTCACTGAGCCACGCTTCAAGTGAATCCGCATCGGAGGGCATGTGCGGCACCCAAATTTCGCGCGGCATGGCGTGTGCTGCCGTGTGTTCGACGTCGTCAACTGAGCGCGCTTGGGACTTCTTGCGCGTGCCCGACCCCTTGGCGAAATGCCCATAGACTTGGAGCAACAACTGGCTCACTAGGCCTGCCGCGTCCTCGTCCTCAATCGTGGTCACCCAACCACGCTGGCCGCGAATCCGCCCACCACGAATATGGAAGACCTGCACGGAGGCCTCAAGTTCGTCGAACTCCAGCCCGAAGGCATCTGCTTCCACATCCGAATCGAACACCACCGTATTCCGCTCAGCCACGGTCTCAAGCGCCTTGACGTCGTCGCGTAGCTTGGCTGCCCGCTCGTAGTCCTGCACCGAGGCCGCCTCGATCATGGCCTCCCGCTTCTCCCGGATCAGCTCCTCACCCGTACCGTCCAAGAAACGGATCATCCGCTTGGCGATATCGCGGTGTTCCTCTTCGCTGACCCGCCCCACACACGGCGCAGAACACTTGTCGATATAGCCGAACAAACACGGCCGGCCACTGCGTTCGGCCTGCCGGAAGACGCCCGCACTACAGGACCTCATCGGAAACACGCGCAGCAGCTCATCGAGAGATTCACGGACCGCCCACACTTTCGTGTACGGGCCGTAATAGCGGTTTCCCCGCTTATGTTCGGCGCGGGTGACCATGACACGCGGAAACTTCTCACTCATCGTAATCGCCAGATAGGGATACGACTTGTCGTCGCGATACATGACGTTAAATCGCGGCGCAAACTCCTTGATCCACGAGTATTCGAGCGTGAGCGCCTCAATTTCGCTGGCAACGACCACCCATTCCACGCGCGAAGCTGTGAACACCATCTGGCGGGTGCGCACGTGGAGCAGATCCGGATCTTGGAAGTAGTTGAGCAGCCGGTTTCTCAGCGACTTGGCTTTGCCCACGTAGATCACCCGGCCGTCGTCGTCAATAAAACGATAGACGCCCGGATCCGTGGGGATATCGGCCGTGCGCGGCCGGTAACTAGCCGGATCTGCCATTGATCGTGCCTGCCTTGGCCAGGATCGGTTTCAAATAGCGGCCCGTATGCGACGCGTCTTCCAACGCCACCTGCTCCGGAGTGCCCTCAGCGACGACGAGCCCGCCACCCTTTCCGCCTTCCGGTCCGAGGTCAATCACCCAGTCGGCACACTTGATGACGTCCAAGTTGTGCTCGATCACGATCACCGTGTTGCCCTTGTCAGTCAGCTCTTGGAGCACGCCGAGCAGCTTGCGCACGTCTTCAAAGTGCAGGCCGGTGGTCGGTTCGTCGAGCATGTACACTGTCCGTCCAGACGAACGCTTGTGCAGCTCAGATGCGAGCTTGACACGCTGGGCTTCGCCTCCAGATAGCGTGGTGGCCGGCTGGCCGAGCGTGATGTAACCCAAGCCCACCGATTCCAAGACGTCCAAATATTTGGTAATCCGGTTGACGTTACCGAAGAATTCTTTGGCTTGCGAGATCGTCATGTCGAGAACTTCGGCTACGTTCTTACCCTTGTAGCGCACTTCGAGGGTTTCCCTGTTGTAGCGCGTGCCGTGGCAGACCTCGCAGGGCACGTAAACATCGGGCAGGAAGTTCATTTCGATCTTCAGCGTGCCATCGCCCGAGCATGATTCACAGCGCCCGCCCTTGACGTTGAACGAAAACCTGCCCGGCCCGTATCCGCGGATCTTCGCCTCTTCCGTTTCCGAAAACAGTTTTCGGATCGGATCCCACATGCCCGTATAGGTTGCCGGATTGGACCGCGGCGTGCGCCCGATCGGCGACTGATCAACATGCACCACCTTGTCCAGGTTGTCGAGCCCCTTAACCTTGCCGTGTTTACCAGGCAGGGACTGTGCGTGGTTGAGCTTGTTGGCGAGCACCTTGTACAGGATCTCGTTAACGAGCGATGACTTGCCCGAACCAGAGACGCCAGTGACGGCCGTGAACACCCCGATCGGGAATTTCACGTCGATATTACGCAGGTTGTTTTCCCGCGCGCCCGTCACTTCGATCTGTTTGGTTTTATAGGTACGACGCCGTTTGGCCGGCACCTCGATCTGCGCCCGCCCGCTGAGGTAGGCTCCCGTGATCGATTCTTCGCACTCAAGCAGGCCATCCGGCTCTCCGTTATAGACGATCTGCCCGCCGTGTTCACCCGCCTTCGGGCCGATGTCGACCACCCAGTCGGCATGCCGGATCGTGTCCTCATCATGCTCGACGACGATGAGCGTATTGCCCAGATCGCGTAGCCTAAGCAGCGCGCCCAGGAGCTTTTCGTTGTCGCGTTGGTGCAAACCAATCGACGGCTCGTCAAGCACGTAGAGTACGCCCACGAGACCCGCCCCGATCTGTGTGGCGAGGCGGATGCGCTGGGCCTCTCCACCCGATAGCGTGCCTGCAGAACGAGACAGGGTGAGGTAATTGAGCCCGACCGTGACAAGGAAGTTCAGCCTATCCAAAATCTCCTTGAGGACGGCGTTCGCGATCTTCTGCTCCCGCTCCCCCAGTTTGATTCCAGCAAGATAGTCACGCGCCTCGGCAATCGACAGCTCGGTCAGCTCGTGAATGTTAAGCTCGCCCACGCGCACGGCGAGAACCTCGGGGCGCAACCGCGCACCCCCACACACCGCGCACGTAATATCTCGCATGAAACCCTGGTAGCGTTCCTTCGACCATTCCGACGACGTCTCATCATGCTTACGCCGCACGAAATGAAGCACGCCTTCAAAACCGGTGGAATAGATCTTTTCCCGGCCCCAGCGGTTGCGGTAGCGCATCTTGATCTTGAAATCCTTACCGTTCAAGATCGCGTCACGCACCTCGGGGCTGAGGTCCTTCCACTTCGTCTTCGTGTCAAAACCAAGTTCGTCGCCCAAGCCTTTGAGCTGGCGCATGTGGTAATCGCGAGCCGGAGCTGACGCAGTCACCGACCACGGCACGATCGCACCCTCGTCGATGGTGAGATCCTCGTCGGGTACCACGAGATCGGGCGCCACCTGCACTTTGTAGCCGATGCCATCACACTCCGGGCAGGAGCCATAGGGCGCGTTAAAGGAGAACGTGCGCGGTTCGATTTCGTCAATCTCCAGATCGTGGCCGTTCGGGCAGGATCGAAACTCGGAGAATTTCCGTTCCCGTTTCGGATCGTCCGCGTCCAGATCCACGAAGTCAACAATGAGCACGCCTTCAGCGAGCCGCAGCGCCGTTTCTACAGAATCAGTCAGGCGAGAGCGCATGCCATCCCGGATAGCGAGGCGATCCACGATGACGTCGATGTCGTGCTTCTTCGTTTTGGCGAGCTTGGGAGGCGAATCGAGGCGGACAAGCTCGCCGTCCACCCGCGCGCGGGAATATCCATCCGCGGCCAGGGTTCGGAAAATCTCCTCATGCTGGCCCTTACGCCCGCGCACCACTGGCGCAAGAATCTGAAAACGCGTGCCCTCGGCAAGCCCAAGAAGCGTATCCACAATCTTTTCAGCTGGCTGAGCTTCGATGACCTCGTCACACACGGGGCAGTGCTGGGTGCCAGCGCGAGCATACAAGAGCCGAAGGTAATCGTAGACCTCCGTAATCGTGCCCACAGTCGAACGCGGATTACGGTTCGTTGACTTTTGGTCGATCGACACCGCGGGCGAGAGCCCCTCAATGAAGTCAACATCCGGCTTATCCATCTGGCCGAGGAACTGGCGCGCATAGGCCGACAGCGACTCGACGTAGCGGCGCTGCCCCTCGGCAAAAATCGTGTCGAAAGCCAGCGATGACTTGCCAGAACCCGACAGCCCGGTAAACACGACCATCGCGTCACGCGGGATGTCTAACGTGACGTTTTGCAGGTTGTGTTCGCGGGCTCCGTGAATGTGAATGTTCTTATGCACGGGTCTAAGTATAGGCAATCGCTCCGACACTTCCGAACGCACGTTTGAAGATCACGCTACAGTGTGGATGACGTGCAAAAATATGTGGAGTACGTGCGATATCGCGTGCGGCCGGTGGCATAGAATAGCGCTCATGGTGTCCAGACTGCGGAGCTTTAAACCCGACTTCCTTCTGACCGGCATCGTCACAGCCCTCATCTTGGGCTTGGTGATACCCGTTCCCGACGACGTCGCGGCGGGCTTGTCGATTGCCGCCGATATTGGCGTCGCTATGGTCTTCCTCGTCTATGGCATGCGCCTACGCACCTCCGAAGTAATCGAGGGTCTAAAGAACGTCAAACTCCAAGGCGCGGTTCTTGCGACGACGTACGTCATCTTCCCGCTCGTAGGTCTTGCCTTTTATTGGATAACCGGCTCATTCATCGGAACCGCATTTGCTACAGGCCTGCTCTACCTGAGTTTGCTGCCGTCCACCGTGCAATCATCCGTCACGTTCGTGTCGATTGCGCGCGGAGACGTGGCAGCTGCCGTATGTGCCGCCACGATCTCGAACATTCTCGGCATGTTCATCACGCCCCTGCTCGTCCTCATTTTCATGGACCTAGGCGGGGCGTCCACCGGCGGAATCGATTCGGTGTTGCTCAAACTGCTGTTGCCCTTCGTCGTCGGGCAACTTCTTCAACCCAAAGTTGGCGAGTGGATGCGCGCCCACCGCAATATCACCAGGATCACCGATAACTCTGCGATCATCCTCGTGGTGTTTTCCGCCGTCGTCAAAGCCACAAACGACGGCGCGTGGAGCTCAGTGACGATCGGCGGATTCGCCGTGCTCGTCGTCGTCCTCGCACTCATGCTCGCAATTATTTTCGCGTTCACGTGGCACGGCGGAAAACTCCTCGGATTTGCGCGCGCTCAAAAAATCGTGCTTCTTATGTGCGGGTCAAAGAAATCACTTGCCACCGGGCTGCCGATGGCGAAAGCTCTCTTTGACCCGGCACTTGTCGGAGCGATAGCCGTGCCCGTCATTATTTTCCACCAGATGCAACTCATGGTAGCCGCCGTGATTGCACGCAGACTGGGCTCGGAAGCGGACAACTAGACGCGGTCGTCCTCGTCGTCGTGCGGGTCAACCGATAGAGACGGCGCGGGTCGTTCGTGCGGGCCAGTCTCTGCCGCGATCTCCGCAGCCGAGGTCACAGTTGGCCACTTCTTCGCACCCCAAATCGATGCGATGACCGTAATCCCGATCGCAATAAGAATAACGATGACGGACTGCACCGGAGTCGGCTCCGGAATGAACGTGAGCATGTCGTATCCGTGGAATGCGTGCACGAGCAGCTTCAGCGCAATGAAGCCCAGGATGAAGGCCAGGCCGAAATGCAGGTAGATGAGCTTGTCGAGCAGGCCGTCCACGAGGAAGTAGAGCTGGCGCAGGCCAAGCAGTGAGAACGCGTTCGCCGCGAACACGATGAACGGCTCGGAGGTCAGACCGTAAATAGCTGGGATCGAGTCGAGGGCGAACATGATGTCAACTGAACCAATGGCGATCACGCACAGCATGAGCGGAGTGATCCACGTCTTGCCATCACGGCGCACCACTAAACGCTGCCCCACATAGCCGTCGGTAACACGGAAAATCCGCGAGACAAAGCGGGTAAGCGCGTTCGGCTGGTATTCGTCCGACGGATCGGCAGCGTTCGGATTGCGTCTGTCTCTTTCTTGCTCCACCCCGTCCTTGATCTGGTCGATCGCGGTGTAGAGCATCCACGCGCCGAAAATGAAGAATACCCACGCGAATTGCTCGATGATTGCGGCAGCCACCATGATGAAAGCGAAACGCAACACGAGGGCAATGACAATGCCCCACATGACCACCTTTTGCTGGTAGATCCGTGGCACGCGGAAAGCTGCGATGATGATAATGAAGACGAAAATGTTATCGAGCGATAGTGACTTTTCGGTGAGATAACCAGCAAAGTATTCGGTCGCAAATTCCGGGCTGTGCCGGAAATACATGAGCACACCGAAAAGCAGTGCGATCGCGATGTAGAACACCGACCAGATCGCGGCTTCCTTGAGGGTCGGTTCGTGCGGTTTACGCACGTGCCCAAGAAGATCCCACAGGATCATGACGAAGATAATCGCGAAGAGTGCGAACCACTCCCACGTGTGAACAACCATCGCATCGGCTGAATTGGCTGCTGTTGCAAGTGCTGTATGAAATAGCCCAGACGTGGTCATGAGGCTCCTTCCGGTACGTTAGAGAAATACCGGAGGTCTCTTCCCGCCCTGTGGGCCTCGACCCGGGCTGACGCCGTCTTGACGAGTCGATGTTATTCGGGAATACTCCCCTCCGCCACGATGATCTTAACTGATCGAATCGGACCCGGCGAGTACTGATCGTGTGATTTCGCGCGCCTAGGCGTTATCGATCTGGCGGATCTCTTTCTTCACATCCTCGATCTCATCACGCAGCCTGGCGGCAAGCTCGAATTGAAGCTGCTCCGCCGCGGCATGCATTTGCTCGGTGAGATCTTCGAGCAGTTGGCGAATTTCGCGGCCGTCGCTCGGCAGCCTGTCCACAACCGAGCGTTCTTTTCGATATCCACCTTCGAGTAGCTGCTCGGTATCGATATCTTCGCGGGCGAGCATGTCCGTCACGTCCGAAATCTTCTTCCGTAGCGGCGTGGGATCGATGCCGTGGGCCGTGTTGTAGGCGATTTGCTTTTCACGACGCCGGTTGGTTTCGTCGATTGCCTCTTTCATGTTCGGCGTGATTTCGTCGGCATACATGTGGACTTGGCCAGACACGTTACGCGCCGCACGCCCGATGGTCTGGATGAGCGACGTCGTCGAGCGCAAGAAACCCTGCTTGTCCGCGTCCAAGATCGCGACAAGCGAGACTTCGGGCAGATCGAGACCCTCTCGCAGCAGGTTGATACCAACGAGCACGTCAAACTTGCCGAGTCGCAGCTCGCGCAGCAGCTCGACGCGGCGTAGCGTATCGACGTCGGAATGTAAATATTCGACCCGGATGCCGCGCTCTGCCAGATAATCCGTGAGGTCTTCGGCCATCTTCTTCGTCAGCGTAGTCACGAGCACGCGTTCATCACGCTCGGCACGGATCCGTACCTGCTCCAACAGATCGTCGATCTGGCCCTGCGTGGGCTTGACGACTATTTCTGGATCAACGAGGCCGGTGGGGCGAATAATCTGTTCCACCACGCCGTCAGATTTCTCCAACTCGTATTTGCCCGGCGTTGCCGACAGGTAGACTGTCTGCCCGATGCGCTCCAAGAATTCTTCCCATTTCAGCGGGCGATTATCGAGTGCTGACGGAAGCCGGAAGCCGTGCTCGACCAGCGTGCGTTTGCGGGACATGTCGCCTTCGTACATCGCTCCGATCTGCGGAACGGTCACGTGCGATTCGTCGATGACGAGTACGAAGTCCTCGGGAAAATAGTCCAGCAGCGTGTGCGGGGGCGTCCCCGGTCCGCGCCCGTCAATGTGCCGGGAATAGTTCTCGATCCCCGCACAGGTGCCGAGGTTGCGGATCATTTCCAGATCAAAAGTAGTGCGCATTTCGAGCCGCTGCGCCTCAAGGAGCTTGCCCTGGTCGCGTAGTTCGCCCAGGCGCCAATCCAATTCCTCTTGAATCGAGTTCAGAGCACGTTCCATACGCTCCGGCCCGGCCACATAATGCGAGGCCGGGAAAATGTGGGCGTGGTCGGATTCGCGGATGACGTTTCCCGTCAGCGGGTGTAGCAGAGAGATCGCGTCGATCTCATCGCCAAAGAATTCGATTCGCACCGCGAGTTCTTCGTATACCGGGATGATTTCCACCGTGTCGCCCCGTACGCGGAACGTTCCCCGCGTGAAGGCCATGTCGTTGCGAGTGTACTGCATTGACACAAAGTGCTTGAGCAGAGCATCCCTATCCAACTGCTGGCCAACTTTTAGTTGCACCATCCGATCCACGTATTCTTGCGGGGTACCCAAACCGTAGATACACGAGACCGAGGCGACCACGACGACGTCACGCCGGGTGAGCAACGAGTTCGTGGCGGAGTGCCGTAGCCGTTCAACCTCGTCGTTAATCGACGAGTCCTTCTCAATGTACGTGTCCGTTTGTGGCACGTACGCTTCAGGTTGGTAGTAGTCGTAATAGGAGACGAAGTATTCGACCGCGTTGTTCGGCAACAGTTCACGAAACTCGGCTGCCATCTGTGCTGCCAGCGTCTTGTTCGGCTCCATGATCAAAGTCGGCCGCTGAATTTGCTCCACCAGCCACGCCGTCGTCGCCGACTTTCCCGTACCAGTAGCACCAAGGAGCACGACGTCGCTCTCCCCGTTATTAATCCGTTCCGCGAGCTCTTTAATCGCCTGCGGCTGGTCACCGGACGGGGTGTATTCCGTAATAACCTCAAACGGCGCCTCGGCGCGTACGATATCACTGACTGGCTGCATGGCTTTAGGCTAATGCTTTCTGGTAACGATGGCGCAGTTAGTTTGCCGACAGGGAACCTGTGCCGACTACCGGAGCCGGGCGCGAAGATTCAGCGCGGGGTTAGCGTGCCGCCAGTGCTCACCGGCATTCACCCAGCCAGCCGCAGGTAGTTGATCGGGTGGTCCGTCAACAACCAGTTCGACAGGATCCACTGACACCGTCAAGCCGCGCGCTTCCAATCGCCGCACCTGCAGGTCGACTTCCTCGTTAAACAAGGCGCCCGTCGGCAGCGCACCGGAAGCATACTCTCCGGTATTCATGCGCTGAGCAAACGGAATCACCCAAGTGTGCCATACCTGTGTCAGCACATCGCGGAAGTCGGATTCCCCGGCGTCGTTGGTGAGAACGACGTCGGAAATCGCAGCTCGCTGTTCGTCCGTCGCCTGAGCGGCAATACGCGCCCACGCCTCGTCCTCACTCATACCCCGCTCGGTAACAAGCCTGCGCACACGTTCATCTTCTGCCACGTTCACGCACACGTTCGCCGTCATCGCGAATTCGCCGGGCTGGCCCACGAGTAGCGGCACATCGTAGACGACGACGCCGCTCGGATCGGATAAATTCAGCTGGGTGATTCGGCGCTCAACTTCATCCGCAATCGCCGGATGCGTGATCGCATTGAGCGCCTCCCGCTCGTTGGGATCACTAAACACAATCTCGGCCAACGCCGACCGATCAAGCCGCCCTTCGGCATCGACGACGCGTGGCCAGCGGCGGGCGATCTTTGCAAGCGCGGGCGTTCCGGGCTCGACGACGTCGCGAGCCACCTGGTCGGCGTCGATGACATGCGCACCAAGTTCACCCCAGATCCGCGCAGCGGTCGATTTACCCGACCCGATCCCGCCAGTCAGCGCGAGCGTTAACATTGAGCCTCCCGTAGATAGTGCTGCAACGAGCCTGAAATAGCGAAGGAGGGAGCACCCCAAGGCACTCCCTCCCCCACGACTAATTCGGCTTAGTTGCCGGTCAGCTTCTCACGCAACGCGGCAAGCGCCTCGTCAGAAGCGAGCGTGCCGGCGTCGTCGCCACCGGACGAGTAGCTCGCCGGGATGTCGCCGCCACCCTGATCGGCTGACAGGGCTTCCGCGTCAGCCTGCTGGTGTGCAGCAACCTGCTCCTTGTGAGCCAACCAGCGCGCCTCAGCCGCAGCGTACTCGGCCTCCCACGCAGCCTGGTTCTCTTCGTAGCCTTCCAGCCACTCGTTCGCCTCGGGGTCGAAGCCCTCCGGGTACTTGTAGTTGCCGTCCTCATCGTATTCGGCGCTCATGCCGTACAGCGACGGATCGAAATCATCAGAGTTCGGATCCACACCTTCATTGGCCTGCTTGAGCGAGAGCGAAATACGACGACGCTCCAGATCAATATCGATGACCTTGACGAACACCTGGTCGCCAACCTTGGCCACCTGCTCGGGCAGATCAATGTGGCGCTGGGCGAGCTCGGAGATGTGCACGAGGCCCTCAATACCGTCCTCAACGCGCACGAAGGCACCGAACGGAACGAGCTTCGTGACGTTACCCGGCACGACCTCACCAATACGGTGGGTGCGTGCGAAGGTCTGCCACGGATCTTCCTGCGTCGCCTTGAGCGAGAGCGACACGCGCTCACGGTTCATATCAACATCGAGAACCTCGACGGTGACGGGCTGACCAACTTCAACAACCTCGGACGGGTGGTCGATGTGCTTCCAGGACAGTTCGGACACGTGAACGAGGCCGTCCACGCCGCCCAGATCCACGAACGCACCAAAGTTGACGATCGAGGACACCACACCTTCACGAACCTGACCCTTCTGCAGGGTGTCAAGGAAGTGAGCGCGGATCTCGGACTGCGACTGCTCGAGCCACGCACGGCGCGAGAGCACAACGTTGTTACGGTTCTTATCGAGCTCGATAATCTTGGCCTGCAGTTCACGGCCAACGTAGGGCTGCAGATCACGCACGCGACGCATTTCAACAAGCGACGCCGGCAGGAAGCCGCGCAGACCAATATCGAGGATCAGGCCGCCCTTGACGACCTCAATAACGGAACCAGTGACAACGCCATCGGCTTCCTTGACCTGCTCGATCTTGTCCCATGCACGTTCGTACTGGGCGCGCTTCTTCGACAGCAGCAGGCGGCCTTCCTTGTCTTCCTTCTGGAGAACAAGAGCCTCAACCTGGTCACCAACTTCAACAACATCGTCAGGATCGATGTCATGCTTGATGGAAAGTTCTTTGGAGGGAATAACACCCTCGGTCTTGTAGCCGATGTCGAGAAGGACTTCGTCTCGATCTACCTTGACTACTGTGCCCTCAACGATATCGCCGTCGTTGAAGTATTTGATGGTTTCATCAACCGCGGCAATGAGATCTTCTTCAGTACCGATATCGTTGATCGCGACCTCAACGGAGGTCTGGTTGTTCGTGGTCATAGAGTTGGTGACTCCGGATTATTTACTAGTATGGACAATTACTTCATGGTGCCGAAGGATTTCCGCACCACCGGCCTATTTTACGGGTTTCACGCACGTGTGAGCAAGCCTAAAACCGGCCGTAAATGCCTAATTGACCACACTTGGAGGCCATGTTGACCGCAGGTTTCACTCCCGTTCACCCAAGCGACGATCCCGCCCGTGCGGCTCGGACCTGGTGGTCTGATAACGCGAAAGAATATTTGAGCCGTTACGGCGAAGTTCTTGGTGAAGCCGATTTCATCTGGGGACCAGAGGGTTTACGGGAACACGACGTCGAACTGCTCGGCTCGCCCACAAGTCTGCGCGGCAAAAGAATTCTTGAGATCGGATCGGGAGCTGCCCAGTGTTCGCGTTACTTGGCTAAGCTTGGCCTCGACGTCGTCGCCTGCGATATCGCACCGGGCATGGTTGAGGCAGCACGGCAGCTGAACGCCGCCCATGGCACCGATTTCAGGGTAGAGGTGGCGGACGCCCGCGCACTGCCCTACCCGGCAGGCACGTTCGACGTCGTCTTCACCAGCTTCGGCGCACTCGATTTCGTCGCCGACCTGTGTGAGGTCCACCGCGAGATCCGTCGAGTGCTCAAGGCTGGCGGCAGCTGGGTGTTCTCGACCTCGCATCCCGTCAAGTGGTTCTTCGCCGACGACCCGGCCGCTTTCGACGTCACGCGCTCGTATTTTGACCGCACGCCCTACCTTGAACGCGACGACGACGGCACGCTGGAGTACGCCCAGTTCCACCACACGCTGGCAGACCACATTAACGCGCTCACCGATTCGGGCTTCCAGATCATCGAATGTGTGGAACCAGAATGGCCAGCCGGGCGCACCGTGGTGTGGGGATCGTGGGGGCCGATCCGATCCCAGAAAATCCCCGGCACGATCATTTTCTCTACCCGCGCCGTGTAACCACACCGCGGGCGCGGCTGGGGCTAGTGTGCGGCTTCGCGCCAGTTCCGCCCAATCCCGATACCCACAGACAGGGGCACATCAAGTTTGATGGCCTTGCCCATCTGCTCGCGCACGATCTGTTCCAGCTGCTCGGCCTCCGATGCTTTCACTTCGAAAACAAGTTCGTCATGCACCTGCAAGAGCATTCTCGACTCGAGGCCTGCCTTGTCCATCTCATCTTGAACGAACACCATCGCATACTTGATGATGTCGGCAGCCGACCCCTGGATCGGAGCGTTGAGCGCCATCCGTTCAGCAGCCTCACGCATTTGCCGATTCGGACTCTGCAAGCCGGGAAGGTAGCGGCGGCGCCCCATGATCGTTGACGTGTAACCATCCTTACGGGCTTGAGCAACGACGCCGTCAAGGTAATCACGCACAGCGCCAAAACGCTCGTAGTAGTCACTCATCAACCGCTCGGCTTCGCCCACACTAATTCGCAGCTGTTGGGACAGTCCGTAGGAGGACAGCCCGTAGGCAAGCCCGTAGCTCATCGCCTTAATCTTTGCCCGCTGCTCGCTCGTCACGGCGTCTTCTGGCACGCCGAACACCCGGCCGGCCACATAGTTGTGCAAGTCCGCGCCATTGTTAAACGCTTCAATCAGTGAAGCATCCCCGGACAGGTGCGCCATGAGCCGCATTTCAATCTGCGAATAGTCGGCTGTCATCAGATAGTCGAACCCGTCACCCGGTACGAAAATCTCCCGAACTTGGCGGCCTTCCGGCGTACGCGTATGAATGTTTTGCAGATTCGGATCCGTTGACGATAGCCGGCCAGTGGCAGCCACGGTCTGTTGGAAAGTGGTGCGAATCCGCCGATCAGGCATGACAGCGCGCTGCAAGCCTTCAGCGGATTGCCGCAGCTTGATCGCTTCCCGATGCTCGAGTAGCCCGGCAAGGAATTCTTGGCCGGCGAGCGCCGCATCATCCTCCCGCCGCGCAATGCGTGCCAAAAGGTCGGTGAGCGCATCGGCGTTCGTGGTGTAGCCAGACTTCGTCTTCTTCGTCTTCGGAAGATCCAAGCGCTCAAAAAGTACTTCTTGCAACTGCTTCGGGCTCGACAGGTTAACCGAATCGTCTTTAATCGCGGTGTAGGCGCGGTTCGCGGCGTCCTCTACTCTCCTATTGAAATCAACGTAGAGTGCATCAAGCCGATCTGTATCAATGGCAATGCCATCAGTTTCCATGTTGAAAAGAAGACCGGACACGGCAAGCTCAAGCTCAACAAGCGCGCCAGTCGTATCGACGTCGGACAGCGAGTTTTCGAATGCTGCACGCAAGCCGTGGAGCGCTACCGCCAAATGTGCAATCTGCGCGGTGACCAATTTGCCATCGGCACTGATACCGAGCGTGTCGGAGGCTTCCGACATACTAGAAAGATCGTAGCTCAAGTACCGTTGCGCGAGATCTGGCACGTCGTACTTACGCTGATCCGGGTGTAGCAGGTAGGCCTCAATCTCCGTGTCAGCAACAATCCCCTCTAAGGTGACTCCGACTCCCGCCCACGCGTGCCGGATACCTTTCGTACCGTGACCGATCTTGTGCTGGTTCGCATCTTCCAAAAACTCGACGAGCACCTTTTCGTCTGCAACATCGAGACTTCCCCACGTTCCGTGGAAGACCACGCCGTTCGGTGCGGCGACCGCAAAGTCGTCCACGTTCCCGCGGCCCGGACGCCGATCTCCCGTGATCTCCAGCGCCCACGGCCCTTCATTGGCGTCCAAAAACTCAGCCAGAGGCATCGCCCCAGCGGCGACCACCTGAACGTCAACTTGTTCCGTGGCCTCAGGTTTCTCGGCCCCATCGCGCATTGGTAGCTCAGCCAACACGCGTTTACGCATGGTCGTAAATTCCAGCGTGTCAAACAGCTCATGGAGTTTTTCGCGATCGACGCCGATCGGCTTGAGCTCGTCCAGATCGGGCACGATCGGCAGATCCCGCACCAGATTGTTGAGCTGCCGGTTGCGGCGCACCTGGTCGATGCTATCGCGTAGATTCTGCCCCGTTTTTCCGCCGATCTCATCGGCGTTGTCCAGCAGGTTCTCTAAACTTCCATAGTGGTTCAGCCACTTGGCTGCAGTTTTCGGCCCCCACAGCCGTACGCCTGGAATGTTATCGGCACTTTCGCCCACAAGTGCGGCAAGATCCGAATACGCTGCCGGGCTCACGCCAGTCTTCTGTTCGACGACGTGCGGAGTGAACACTTCCATCGGTGCGCCCTGCTTCGGATACAGCAGCGTGACAGCATCGTTGACGAGCTGGTATGTATCACGATCACCGGACGAGATGTAAACCCGCATTCCCTCCTGTTCACCGCGCGTGGCAAGAGTGGCAACGATGTCGTCCGCCTCGTAATCCGGTACCGTCAGCCACCGCACACCGATCGCATCCAGCACTTCTTGGATAACAGAAATCTGCCCCTTGAACGCCTCCGGGGTCTCCTCCCTACCCGCCTTGTACTCCGCATACTCTCTATTGCGGAACGTTCCACCAGGCAGATCGAGCGCCACCGCAATGTGGCTCGGGTGGTAATCAGCAACAAGCTTCAACAAAGTCGACAAGAACCCGTGGACGGCGTTCGTATACTGGCCGTTGCGGGTGACGAAACTATCCGCGGGCAGCGCGAAGAACGAACGGAACGCCAACGAGTGGCCATCTAGGACGAGCAGAGTTTTATCATTCACATCGCTTAGCCTATCGCGTGCCACCGACACTCACACTCGCGCGCTGGATCTTTATACTGATACATCATGAACACTAACTGGACTCAGCTGGCAGACACGCTCGAGATCACGGTCATCACCAACACGCCGAGCGAATGCGTGGTCGACATGCCAACGCATGCCGCACGCCAACCCTACGGAGCACTCCACGGCGGTGCCAACGGCGTCGTCGTCGAACATGCCGGATCCCTGCTCGCCCACGCAAACGCGCCAGACGGCAAAATTGCAGTCGGCACAGAACTATCGGTCGCACAACTAGCACCAAACACAACCGATACGGTGCGCGCACGAGCAACCACACTCAAAGCTGGGCGTTCCAGTTTCACCGCGCTCGTCGACGTCGTCGACGCGGCCGGGCACCGCACGGCATCCGGCCGGCTCACCTGCGTATATATCAGCCGCTAGGCGTCCTTGTTGCCGCCAACCTGTTCGACGACGGCGTCCGCAACTTCACGCATTGTCAGGCGCCGATCCATTGACGTCTTTTGAATCCACCTGAACGCTTCCGGCTCAGTCAAACCCATCTTCTGCTGCAGAAGACCCTTCGCCTGATCCACTCGCTTACGCGTCTCGAACTTTTCCGCAAGTGTAGCCACTTCCTTTTCCAAGGATGCGATCTCCTTCGAACGCGACAGCGCGATTTCAACCGCAGGCACGAGATCCTCCGGCGTAAATGGTTTAACCACGTAGGCCATCGCACCCGCGTCCCGAGCCCGCTCCACAAGTTCCTTCTGCGAGAAGGCGGTCAGCATCACGATAGCCGTGTGATGGTCGTTCAAAATACGTTCCGCCGCGCTGATCCCATCCATCCCCGGCATTTTCACGTCCATGACGATGAGATCCGGATCGTGCTCTTCAGCCAATGCGACGGCCTCATCGCCAGTCGCACCTTCGGCTACTACGGTATATCCGGCATCTTCTAACGTTTCAACGATATCCAAGCGAATGAGCGTCTCGTCTTCGACGACGATGGCACGCACGGTTGCGGGGTCTGTATCGTCTTTGATCTTTTCTACTTTGGCACCCGCCACTGCGTCTTTCACGCGTTCCTCCGATCGCACTGTACTTTCCAGCACCATAAAGGCGCTATCGAATTAATACTACAAATCAGGGCCCTGACGTGGGCGGTTTTAGTGCGTGTTGCACAAATCAGTGCGCTGAAGTGCTCCCGGCGGGATTCGAACCCGCATGCCTTTCGGCGCTGCATTTTGAGTGCAGTGTGTCTGCCAGTTCCACCACAGGAGCAGTGGACCTTACCGATTTTACTTCGCCGCGGACACAAAGTATCGCCCGCACAGGCGGAGATTGCTCACATCGGCGCCGATATACCTATCGTATTTAGGCGTCCCCGAGGAACCCTTCGCCCATCTTATGGATGCGAATCGTGTTCGTCGAACCAACCTTGCCCGGCGGCATCCCGGACACGATGACCACGCGATCGCCGTCTTCTGCAAGTCCGCGTTCACGGAGCATGACGTCCACCTGCGCGACCATCTCATCAGTATTGGCCACTTCCGGGGTGATAAGCGATTGCACGCCCCACGTCAGCTCCAGACGCTGGCGCACATCCGCCGACGGCGTAAACACGAGCAACGGGATACGCGCGCGCAAGCGTGCCATTCGGCGAGCAGTTTGCCCCGACGATGTAAACACGGCCAGGTACTTCACGCCGAGCGCTTCGCCGATGTCCACAGCGGACCGGGTGATCACGCCGTTCCGCGTACGGTGCAGGTTGCCGATCCGCGGGATCGACTCCAAACCGTGTTCTTCCGTGAATTCAATAATCGAGGCCATCGTCTGTACACAGATCACCGGATAGCGACCCACCGATGTTTCGCCCGAGAGCATGACGGCGTCCGCGCCATCCAAAATCGCGTTCGCACAATCGGAGGTCTCTGCGCGTGTCGGGGTCGGAGAAGTAATCATCGATTCCAAGACCTGGGTTGCAACGATAACCGGCTTCGAGTTGCGCCGCGCCGTGTTGATCGCCCTCTTTTGCACGATGGGCACCTGCTGGAGCGGTAGCTCAACACCAAGGTCACCACGGGCCACCATGATGCCGTCAAATGCGCGCACGATCTCTTCCAGCACAGTGACTGCCTGCGGCTTTTCGATCTTGGCGATAACGGGGATCCGGCGCCCAACCATGTCCATAATCGCGTGGACATCCTTGACATCATCAGCAGAGCGAACGAAAGACAGCGCGCAAATATCAACCCCGTATTCGAGTGCCCATTCCAGATCGACCTTGTCTTTTTCGGACAGTGCCGGAACCGAGACGGCCACGCCGGGAAGATTCACGCCCTTATTGTTCGAGACTGTTCCACCAATGAGAACTTCGGTCACGACCTCCGGTCCGTTCACTTCCTTCACGCGAACCTGAACCTTGCCGTCGTCAATAAGAATGAGGTCACCAGGGTTGCAATCACCGGGGAGTCCTTTGAACGTGGTGGAGACGAGCTCCTTATCGCCAGGCACGTCCTCTGTAGTGATCGTGAAGATATCGCCCTGCTCGAGCAGCACCGGGCCGGATTCAAAAGTACCAAGCCGGATCTTTGGCCCTTGCAAGTCGACGAGCACGGCGACTGCCTTACCAGTATCTTCGGCTGCTTCCCGCACCCACGTGATTCGCTTTTCATGCTCGGCATGCGTTCCGTGGGATGCGTTAATACGAGCTACATTCATGCCCGCCTGAACGAGTTCAACAATTCGTTCTTTCGTATCTGTTGCTGGACCAAGGGTACAAACGATCTTTGCTCTACGCATGCTTCCACCATACCCGATGTGTGCCCGGTTACGCTCCCGAAGTGCCAGCCGAGTTTTAGGCCTCGGGCGTGTCGGCCTTATTCTTATCTGCCATAACCGTATCGGACCTGTCCGTCTCGGTCTCGGTACCCGTATCGTCGTCGCCCTCGGTAGACGCGAGGTCATCGGCCGGCTCGGCGGTGTCATCGGCGTCTGCCGGTCCGTGTCCCGGCAGGTAGATGTCTGCCAGCTCTGGCCTATCGTTGAGGTACCTACTGAGGGCAACGAAGGCGATCACAGCGCACACCAACACGATGATCGACGTCCACACGTTCAGCCTCAGGCCAGCAATAATCTGGGCCTCGTCGATGCGCAGGTTTTCGATCCACACGCGCCCGGCAGTGTACAAAATGATGTACATGAGCGCGGTTTGCCCGCCGCGGAAACGGAACCGGCGTTCCAGCCAGATGAGCAGCCCTGCCATCGCGAACACCCACAGCGCCTCATACAGGAAGGTCGGATGGAAGGTGGTGCCGGGAGCAAAGCCTGGCGGTATACGGGAATCGTCAATTTCTAGCGCCCACGGCAGATCCGTCGGTTTGCCGAACAGTTCCTGGTTGAAGTAGTTGCCGAAGCGGCCGATCCCCTGTGCAACCAAGACTCCGGGTACTGCGGCGTCGGCAAAGGGTGCAAAGCGCAGGCCGCGCCGATGAAGCGCGATGAACCCGCCCAGCGCGCCAAGCGCCACACCACCCCAAATTCCGAGGCCACCTTCCCAGATGCGCAGCGCTTTCAGCGGGTCTCCATTCGGACCGAAATACGGATCCGGCGTGGTGATGACGTGATAGATTCGCGCACCCACGATTCCGAAGAGCACCATCCACACGGCGACGTCGATCGACACCTCCTCCGGGCCACCGCGGCGCACATACCGCCGATCTGCGATCCACCAGGCCACGATAATTCCGGCAACAATAAACAGGGCGTAAAACCGAATCTCCAGAGGGCCCAGCGATATCGAATTAATCGAGGGCGAGGGAATCGACAGGTACATGGTGTCCTATGCTCTCTTCGTGTGAGCGCCAGCCGCAATATCGCTGGCCACTGCGTGCAGTTCGCGAAGGCCCGCGCTCGTGTTGCCGTCGTTGTTGACAAGCGTCTGCACAAGCGCGGAGCCGACGATCACGCCGTCGGCGTACTGTGCCACCTCTTCGGCCTGTTGCCGGTTCGACACGCCGATGCCGACGCAGACGTTTTCAGCGCCAGCCGCACGGGTGCGCTGCACCAACTGCTCTGCGGACGATTCCACCGAGCTGCGCAGACCTGTCACGCCCATGCGTGAGGCCGCGTAGACGAAACCACGGGTGGCATCGACCGTCTTCTTAATACGTTCGTCGGTCGACGTGGGCGCCACGAGGAAGATTCGATCCAAATCGTACTTGTTGGACGCCTCGATCCATTCGCCTGCCTCTTCTGGGATGAGATCTGGCGTAATGAGACCGGCTCCCCCGGCGTTTGCGAGGTCGCGGGCAAAGTTGTCTACACCGTAGACGAAGACCGGGTTGTAGTAGGTCATGATGGCGACCGCGGCGCCGGTGGCTGCGATTTCTTCGACGATCCGGAACATGTCCGCTCGCTTCAGCCCGCGGTCCAATGCCTTTTGGCCGGATTCTTGGATGATGACTCCATCCATAGTCGGATCCGAGTATGGGAACCCGATTTCGATGATATCGGCGCCAGCATCAACCACGGCTTTCGCTGCATCAATAGAGGCTTGCACGGAGGGGAATCCGCCAGACAGGTAAGCGATGAAGGCCGCGTGGTTATTGTTCCGTGCGGCGTCGATCTTGTCTGCAACGTAAACCGTCATAGGTCCTCCCCCTTGGTGCCGTGCCCGAGCCCGAAGTAGTCAATCGCTGTGGACATGTCTTTATCACCGCGGCCAGATAGCGAGACAGCGATCGTGATCTTCTCTCCCTTGGCAGCCGCTTCGTTACCCACTTTGATAGCGATGGCGAGCGCGTGCGCGGACTCGATCGCAGGAATAATACCTTCGGAACGCGATAGTTTCGCAAAGGCATCCATCGCTTCGGCGTCGCTCACCGGCCAATATTCAACGCGGCCCGAGGCAGCAAGCGCCGCATGCTGCGGGCCAACGCCAGGGTAGTCGAGGCCGGCCGAGATCGACACGGATTCAACTGTTTGCCCGTCCTCGTCTTGGAGAACGTAGGTTTTCGCGCCGTGCAACACGCCCACATCACCTTGCGTGATCGATGCAGCATGGCGGCCGGTCTCAAAGCCGTCGCCAGCTGCTTCCCCGCCGATGATGCGCACGGTCGGATCATCAAGGAAGGCCGTGAACATTCCGATCGCGTTCGACCCGCCGCCTACGCACGCGGTGACGACGTCGGGAAGCTCACCCGTCAGATCCAGAATCTGTGCGCGAGCCTCATCGCCAATAATGCGCTGCAAATCGCGTACGAGGCTGGGGAATGGGTGCGGGCCCGCCGCAGTTCCGAATACGTAGTTCGTGGTTTCAACGTTGGTTACCCAATCACGGAAAGCCTCGTTGATCGCGTCCTTGAGGGTTTGAGACCCGGATTCGACCGAGACCACCTTAGCTCCGAGCAGTTCCATTCGAGCCACGTTCAGAGCTTGCCGCTGGACGTCTTTCGCTCCCATGTAGACCACGCATTCCAGCCCGAGCAGTGCGGCCGCGGTAGCCGTGGCAACTCCGTGCTGACCGGCGCCCGTCTCGGCGATCACTCGTTTCTTACCAATCGAACGAGTCAGGAGCGCCTGGCCGAGCACGTTGTTGATCTTGTGAGCGCCCGTGTGGTTGAGATCCTCGCGCTTCAAAATGATGCGCGCTCCCCCGCAGTAGCGCTCACCAAAATTCTTCGCTTCGGTGATGATCGACGGGCGGCCAGTGTACGTACGGTGCAGGTGATCGAGTTCTGCCACGAAAGACGGGTCGTCTTTCAGCTTGATCCAGCCCTCTTCCAAATCTGTCAGTGCTTTCATGAGGGCTTCGGGAATGAAGCGCCCACCGAACTGCCCGAAGTATGGGCCTGTTTCTTCAGATAGTTTCATCGATCCTTCTTTTAATTCGAGTTAAGCGAGGGGTGCTGACCGGCAGCCACCATGTCACGGACGGCTTGCAGCGGGTTACCGTCGGTCACGAGGACTTCTCCCATGAGCACGGCGTCAGCACCGGAGCGCGCATAGTTGAGCATGTCGTTCGTAGACGCCACGCCGGATTCGGCCACTTTCACCACCGAATCGGGCACGACGTCGACAACCCTGTCGAACGTTGCCATGTCGACGTCGAGTGTCTTGAGGTTGCGCGCATTAATTCCGAGCACCTGGGCGCCCGCGTCGAGTCCGCGGATAGCTTCTTCACGGTTATGCGCTTCCACGAGGGCTGTCATCCCCAACGAATGGACTCGCTCGACGAGGGAGGTGAGTACGTTCTGTTCGAGCGCTGCGACGATGATGAGCACCATGTCCGCTCCATGTGCCCGCGCTTCCCAAATCTGATAGGGAGTGACGACGAAGTCTTTGCGCAGCACCGGGATATCAACGCGAGCCCGGACGGCGTCCAAATCCGCGAGCGTGCCGCTAAAGCGGCGCTGTTCTGTCAGTACGGAGATGACGGCGGCGCCACCTTCTTCGTAAATGCCGGCAAGATCGGCTGGATCCGGGATGTCGGCCAAAGCGCCTTTCGAGGGGCTGCGGCGTTTGACTTCAGCAATCACCTGAACGCTACGGTGCTCGCCGGGTGGTTTAAGCGCGTCAATCACGTTGAGCGGGCTGCGTACCTTTGCCGCTTGTTCCTTGAGCTCATCTAGGCTCACCGCGGCTTCCCGCAGCGCGAGATCTTCCCTAACGCCAGCAATGATGTCATCTAAAACAGTCATAACCATCCTTCCCCTCAGGCAACCATACCCGGGCTTAGGCGCCGGGCGAAAAAGCGGATTCCGAAAGCTGGGACGCCAGCTGGATCGCCCGTATCGCGGCTCCGGCCTTGTTTTGGGTTTCCGTATATTCGTAGTGCGAGTCAGATTCGGCGACGACGCCGGCTCCGGCCTGCACGCTTGCTTTGCCGTCCTTAACAATCGCGGTACGAATCGTGATCGCAAGGTCAGCATTTCCTGAAAAGTCAAAGTAGCCCGTCACCCCGCCGAAAATTCCTCTGCGGGAGGCTTCCAGTTCGTCGATAATCTCAACAGATCGCTGTTTCGGGCTTCCAGAAAGCGTGCCGGCGGGGAATGTTGCCGCCAGGCAATCCGCGATTGTCGTCCCCTCGTTGAGCGTTCCAATCACCGTGGACGTAATGTGGATGACGTGTGAAAACACTTTAATTGCCATGAGATCCACAACTTCGATTGACTGCGGATCACAGACTTTTGCGAGATCAGATTTTGATAGTTCAACGAGCATCATGTGTTCGTTGACTTCCTTCGGGTCGGCCTTGAGTTCCTCGATGACTCGCGCGTCATCGAGCGGGTCGGCTGGCCGTGGGCGCGTGCCGCCAATCGGGAACGTCATCGCCTGGCCATCGGTGACCCTGATAAGGGTTTCTGGCGAGGATCCCACAATCGTGAATCCCGATTCGGTGCCGTCTGGCAAACGCAAAAATAGCATGTAAGGGCTCGGATTGATTGCTCTGAGCACCCGGTAGACGTCCAGCGGATCTGCCGGCGAGTCGATATCGGCACGTTGCGAGACGACGATCTGCTCGGCTTCTCCCGCCTCAATGTATGCCTTCGCCCTATCGAGTGCCGCCACGAACTCTTCTTCGCTCACACGCCACTGAGGCTGCGGTGCGGGAACGTTGCTCATTGTTGCCGCATGAGCAGACGCCGGCCTGTTGAGATTTTCGCGGACCGCGTGGACGCGCGCCACGGCGTCTTCGTAAGCGCGCTCGATACCCTCCGGCGTGTTATTTCGGTTGATCGCGTTGGCCACGATCCACACGCAGTTTTCCCGGTGGTCGACGACGACGAGGTCGTCAGCCAAGCACAGTGCCGCGTCTGGGGTCGTGTGTTCTTGTGGAGCTTTCCTGCGCAGATCAGGCCACCAGTCGTAGAGCGTGTCCCAGCCGAGCGTGCCCACGAGTCCGCCGGTGAGCGGGGGTAGCCCGTCGATCGGTTCGCTCGTCAGCTCGGTGAGTGCCGATTCGAGAACCTCCATGGTGGTACCTTCACGAAGCAAGCCCTCTGGCACATCACCATGCCAGGTCGCTGTGCCGTCAAAGGTGGTCATCCACGCCCGCGCTGCTACGCCAATGAACGACCACCGTGACCACGTGCCGTCCGATTCGGCACTTTCTAACAGGAACGTTCCTACCCGAGAGTCTGCCAGTGCACGATACAGGCCGACGGGCGCGGCGTCGTCAACAAGAATCTTCGTGACGACCGGAACCACCCGCCGACTCTTACCGAGATCGGCAAATTCGTTCAGGCTCGGCCAGATCTGACCCCATTCCAGGTTCTTCACTACGTGTTCTCCTTATCGCGCTGTATTGTGTGCCCGGTTGTCTCAAGCCGTAGTGGCAGCTGGCCACCTTCGTCGAAACACCGCCACTTGCCGGTGTGGCACGCGGCGATCTTTTGAGTGACGGACACGAGCAGGGCGTCGCCATCGCAATCTACTTCCACACCGTGCACGAGTTGAATAGCCCCCGAGGTGTCGCCTTTACGCCAATATTCTTGGCGGGAACGCGACCAGAACCACACGCGCCCCGAGCTCAGCGTGCGGGCGAGCGCCACGCTATTCATATACCCGAGCATGAGCACGTCCTTGGTCTCGGCGTCTTGAATAATAGCTGGAACAAGCCCGTTCGCGTCGAACGTTACTTTGGCTGCAACCTCGCTCGTCAGCTCGTCGGTCACAGGCGTACCTCGAAGCCAGCCTGCGCAAGTGCTTCTTTGACGTCTGCCACGGTCAGCGTGCCGAAGTGGAACACGGACGCAGCAAGCACGGCGTCGGCCCCCGCTCTGGCTGCGTCCACGAAATGCTCGGCCGTACCCGCACCGCCAGAGGCGATCAATGAAACAGAAACTTTGTCACGAACCTTGCTGATCAGTTCGATGTCGAAGCCATCAGTTGTGCCATCCGCATCCATCGAATTAAGCAAGATTTCCCCCGCGCCGAGCTCCGCCGCGCGCACGGCCCACTCAACCGCGTCCACGCCAGCCGACCTCGTGCCACCATGAGTCGTCACACCGAAACCAGAATCCATGTCCGATTCCCGGCGTGCATCAACTGACAGCGTGACGACATCCCCGCCGAATTCTTCAGCGACCTCGGTGATCAACTCCGGGCGAGCCAGTGCGGCCGTGTTGATTCCCACCTTGTTGGCTCCAGCACCGAGCAGCGCCCGCACGTCATCCACGCTCCGCACGCCGCCACCAATCGTCAGCGGCACGTTCACTTCGCCCGCTGCCTTGCGCAACACGTCAAGCAATGCGCCCCGGCCCTCCACGCTCGCGGAAATATCCAAGAACGTGATCTCGTCGGCGCCCATCGCACTATAGCGGGCTGCCAGCTCGACCGGATCGCCCGCATCTTTCAAGTGTGCAAAATTGACGCCTTTCACAACCCGCCCGTGCGAGATGTCCAGACATGGAATGATACGAATTGGAGTGCTCATCATGACCCTTCGTTGACTACCGCAATATCGTACCGCCAATTAGGCTGTGCGTTATGACAAACGCCCACGAAGTGAACACGGCCAGCGCTATTGCCGCAGTCACCGCCCGCATCCGCGAGCTGACCCGCCGGCCGGGGCTTCCCGTGCTCGTCGGAATTGATGGGCGATCCGGAGCGGGAAAAACCAGTTTTGCTGCCCAACTCGAACACGAGATTGGCAACTCATCAAGCTTCGAAGTAGAAAACCACATCGCTGGCTGGCACGGACTCACCGCCGGCATCAGTAACGTCGCCACAATCGTTGCCGATATTCGGCGCGAAGGCCACACGCGCGCGCCGATCTGGGATTGGGAGCACAACATGTGGGGTCCCCACGTCGCCATTCCGGAACGCAGCGATTCCGACGTCGTCTTCGTCGTCGGCTGCGGATCCACCTCAGCACAGATACGACCCCACCTTGACCTCAGCGTGTGGCTGGACGTACCCGAGTCAGTGCGCAAAGCTCGGGTGCGCGCTCGCGATCCGTACGACTGGTCAGATTACTGGGATGCCTGGGCCGCCCAGGAAGCCGAACTTCTTGACGCGTGCCCGTCGCATCTGAATGCAGACGTTATTGTTCGCTCGTCACTTTAGCGAGCACGTCTACCACCAACGCCACATCGGAATCGCCGCGCGCCTGTTCGGCCGGAACGGCAAGCACCATGCGCGTACCTACCCGTGAATCGACCAGCCCGGTACGCAAACCGGGGAAAACCTCGTCCACATTCAGCACGGTCGGCGAAGCTTGATCCCACGTGCTTTCTTTGACTGTGCCGTCGGGGGCAATCAGCATGTAGTTCACAGCGACGACGTCACGCGGCCCTATCTGAGCGCCCGTCCCCTCGATCAGATCAACTTGAGCATATGTGCCAACCTCACCGCCGCCGGCACTCACCACCGGGATACCGGCGTCGGTGACCGAAAGTGCAGGAAGTCCGCCTCCTGCTGACGTAGCCGCCTGTTCGCCAGTGATGACGGTGGGCAAAATATCCACCACTCGCACAAGTGCTGACCCGGCCTCCGGTTCGACGCCGACAACGCGGCTGCCTTCCGCTCTACCTTGAATATAATCCGTTAACTCTGAGGGAATATCCTCAGGCGCTGTACCAACAATGTACGACTGACCCGATTCCAAGGGATCCTTACCAGGCGTGATCCGAAAATTAGTCACGCGCGCTAGCACTTGGCCGTCGCTGACGGCACGGCCGGAGCCCTGCTTATGCACCTCAATCGTGTCTCGCGCTCCACGCGAAGCCGATCCGGATGTTCGCACCGTCACCGGGGAGCCCAACTCGCCTTCCACCGTGACGACGAGCGGATCCTTCGCGTTCACAAACCGATATTGCACAGCGGAGATCGTGAAACCCGCGAACAGGCCGACGATCAACGCCGCAATCCAGATCAAGCGGCCGTTGTTATGCACGATCCATGTGCTCCATAAGTTCGTCGATCTGAGCATCAGCAGCTGCGAACGGATCTTTCAGGGTAAAGTGGCGTGCGCCGTCGTCGTCAAGAAGGCGAATATTCATCCAATCGACCATGAAATCACGCCGATTTTCCATCGCAAGCGCCACAAAATCACCCCGGACCTTTGCCCGCGTGGTCTGCGGCGGAATCCCCTTAGCCTCCTCAATGCGCTCAGCGCTCATAAGTTTTTTCAGCCCGCCGCTTCGTTCCAACGCGGGGCGCAGACCGGCATCCGTGATGTCGTGCCAGGCAAGATCAAGCCGGGCAATACGCGGGTCAGCTAGATTCACACCCAGTTTGTCCGCGTAACGGCCCAGCAGCCGCCACTTAGCAATCCAGTCAATCTCCGTTGCTACACGTTCCGGGGCGCTCTGTTCAAGCGCGTCAAGCGTGCGACCCCACAGGTCAAACACATAACGCCGAATTGGATCGAGCTCAGCCAGCCATCCTTCCTCTTCGTAGTGAGTGACGACGAACTCGTAGACCTCACGTTGGATCTCCAGCGCGCTCATCGTCGACCCATCTTTAAGGGTCACGAGCGCCCGCCCCGTCGTATCGACACTGACTTCCCGGATCGCCTCAACCGGATCGGCCAGTTCACGCACGGTCATCCGCCTGCCAGACTCAATCACGTTTATCAGAGCTTCAGTCGAACCAATTTTTAGCGCCGTCGTAGAATCCGACATTGTCGAATCGCCGACGATCACGTGCATACGCCGATACAGTTCGGCATCCCCATGCGGTTCGTCACGCGTGTTAATCATCGGCCGCGACCTCGTGGTGGCCGCCGACACGGCGTCGTCCATAATGTCAGCACGCTGCGAAATCTTGTACCTCGGCCCGTCATCCGTCACCTCGACGAAACCGGCCCCCACCATGATCTGGCGCGTCACAAAGAACGGAATCAGCGAATCGATCCGTGCCCGGAAGTCACGGCGACGACGTACCAAATAGTTCTCGTGAGACCCGTACGAGTTGCCGTAACTATCCAGATTGTTCTTGAACAGGTGCAGTTTACCGCCCGGGAACTGCTCATCTACCTGCGCCGCCATGTCTGCGTAAAGTGCGTCGCCAGCACGATCATTGGCAAGCAGATCTCCGAGGTCGTCACACTCTGCCGTGGCATATTCCGGATGCGCTCCCACGTCGAGATAAAGCCGCGCACCATTAGGTAAGAACGCGTTGGTCGACCGGGTACGTTGCAACAGTGGCTCGAAAAGGGCGTGGGCGGCTTCCTCGGCGTCGACTAACGGCTGGCCGTCAGTCTCCGACGCGCACAGCACGCCGTATTCCGTTTCAACGCCTAAAATACGGCGTGGAATCACTGGCCACCCTTTTGCACAAAACCCTGCACGAACGACGTCGCATTCTCTTCCAAGATCGAATCGATGTTATCGAGCAGATCGTCCACATCGAAATCCGCCGTATTCACCACCGCTTGAGGTAACTCCTGGCTCTGTTCTTCTGTGCGCCTGCGTGGCTGCAGAAATTCCTGTTCAGACATGTCATCCTTTCCTAGTGCACATCGTAGTCACGTAGCTCAGGCACGGCTAGGCCGACGTGAGATGAACCAAAAAATCTTCCACAGACTCCGCGTTTTCCAAGATCTCACCCACAAGTTCCTGATTCGCGCGTTGCGGGTGTGCAAGCGGAATGCGCACCAGACTCTCATAGCCTGGCACGTCGAGTGTGATCCCATCCCAGCCCGCTGCCATGACGTTGCCCGCAAACCGGCGGATCAGACCACCACGCAAATATGCGCGCGTACTTTGCGGCGCGTGCCGCACTGCCCAGTCCACCTGCTCGGGGTGGAACAGGCGTTCCACTCGGCCGGCCTCATCCAATTTATTGACGATCGACCTATCAGGGCGCAGATCGTGCCATTGCAGATCGAAAGCGCGCAGCCGATCGTTATCCCACGACCCGCCCGTACGCTGGCGTAGCGAATCAAGCATCTGATATTTGGCTACCCATTCGACCCGGCCGGCTGCCGACAACACGTCAACGCGAAGCATGTCGAGGGTTTCTTGCCACGTGGTGAGGATTTCTCGGGTGTCAAAATCCAGATCATCGCCCAACTCATCACGGATCGCATCAAGATACATCTGCTGGACATCAATCGCCGTGCACTGCGTGCCATCAACCATGTCCACCGTGCGCGTCAAAGTAGGATCGTGCGAAATCTCCCACCCAGCACGCACCGGCTCATACAGCATTGCGCTGTCCAATGAGAGTGGCACCCTGCCTGATTCGAGAAGCCACAACACGAGCGACGTCGTTCCAACCTTGAGCAAATTCGACACGTCAAACAAGTTCGCATCGCCGCAAATGACGTGCAGTCGCCGGTACAGCTCAGGATCGGCGTGCGGTTCATCGCGCGTATTGATAATCGGCCGGTTGAACGTGGTTTCCAGGCCGACATCGTTTTCGATGTAATCAGCCCGCTGGGAAATCTGAAAACCGGGCTGTTGTGACTGCTGGCCAAGGCCAAGCCGCCCCGCCCCACATAGGATCTGCCGCGTCACAAAGAAAGGCGTGAGATAGCGGATGATGTCCTGGAAATCGAGGTCGCGATTCACCAGATAGTTTTCGTGGCTACCGTAGGATGCTCCCTTGCCATCCACGTTGTTCTTGTACAAGACGATATTGCGCCCTGCTTCGCCCAGAAGTTCCATGGCTTCCACCGCGATCGCATCGCCTGCCCTGTCCCATAGGATCGCCTCGCGCGGGTTAGCTACTTCAGGCGAGGAATACTCCGGGTGAGCGTGATCGACGTAAAGCCGGGCCCCATTCGTTAACACAGCGTTCGCCGCGCGCGGCAAGGCAAGCTCTTTTTCCGACGGGCGGCGCACCGATTCGAGGCGAACGTCCCCCGACGGCGCAGGATTGTCCGGATCGTCGGTGAGCATCGACGGGTGGGCACTCGCGCGGTCAATACGGAAACCACGTGCATCGTTCAGCGGATCTTCCCCGTGATAATCCCACCGGATCGCACCCGCTCCCCCGGCAGCGCTTCCGCGCCCACCATAGGCATCCACCACATCCGTTGACAGCACAATCGGATTCGCCCGCGGATTATCGGCGTCAAGAATCCCGAACTCTGTTTCTAATCCGATACCACGCCGTACGCTCATATCAGCCCCTCACGAACCACGTCGTCCCACTGGTTGACCGGACGATCGTTGCTCATCCTACCCGCTGGCGTCTCTGGCTCGCTTGGAGTCTCGGTCTGATCGACCTTGTGCCCGGCAAGTGGTTTGACGAAGGTGATCCGCTTACCGGATGTGCGCCCGTGTACGCGCGCCCATTCATCCGGGTTAGTCATCTGGCTCAGGTCTTCGTTTTCCCGAATTTCCTGGGCAAGGGCAGTCAACAAGTGCTGCTGGCGAATACCTCGCTGCCCAGTGGCTAGCAAGTCCTTAATCGCGAGCTTCTTCGCGCGGTCCACGATGGCGGCAAGCATCGCACCCGAGACGAAATCGGACACGTAGAGCACCTCGGTGCTGCCGTCACTGTATGTGACGTGGATGTATTCGTTATCCTCGCTGCGCGTAAACAGCTGCTGAGCGGTGGCATGAGCCATGGCGGTCACGGCCGCTTCAGCGTTTCCGTGCTTGGCTAGTTCGTCGCGGTGAATCGGCAGATCAGGCGTGAGGTACTTGAGCAGAATATCGGCAGCTCCGGCCAGATCGGGGCGTTCGATTCTGATCTTCACGTCCAACCGGCCGGGTCGCAAAATAGCCGGATCAATCATGTCTTCTCTGTTCGATGCGCCGATGACGATGACGTTATCGAGCTGCTCGACGCCGTCGATTTCGGCGAGCAACTGGGGAACAACCGTGGTTTCGACGTCGGAAGAAATGCCGGAGCCACGGGTGCGGAACAGCGCTTCCATCTCGTCAAAAAAGATGACAACGGGGATTCCCGAGGCAGCGCGGTCGCGGGCGCGAGAAAAAATTTCCCGGATTTGCCGTTCGGTTTCACCGACGTACTTGTCAAGTAGCTGCGGGCCTTTGATGTTGAGGAAGTACGAACGCGCCTCGTGGCCATCACGCTCGGATATTTTCTTAGCCAACGACGTGGCAACCGCCTTCGCGATCAGCGTCTTACCGGTACCCGGCGGCCCATACAGCAGCACACCCTTTGGTGGTTTAAGCCCGTGTTCCCGATACAGTTCGGGCTGTTCAAACGGCAGTTCGACAGAATCTTTAATCTGTTCGATCTGCGAGTCCAAGCCGCCGATGTCGGAATAGGACACGTTGGGCACCTCTTCGAGCAGCAGGTGTTCGACGTCGGGGCGCTCCACGTGCTCAAGGATGAAGCCCGCCTTCGTGTCGGCCAGCACCGTGTCGCCAACTCGCACATCCTGATCTTGTAGGCGCCCGGATATGCGCATGACTCGTTCGTCGTCGGCGTGCACCTGAACTAGAGCGCGCTCGCTGTCGATGACGAGTTTGACCGTGACGATCTCGCCTACCCGTTCGTAGCTCGATACTCCGACGACGACGAGCGCCTCGTTCAACAACAGTTCTTGGCCTGGGCGAACGTTGCCCAGTTCGATGAGCGTGGATGCTGCCAGAATCATCTTCCGCCCATTGACCAGTGCGAGCACTTCGTGGCGGTCATGATCAGCTGAAATGAACGTGGCAGTCGACCCTGGTGGTTCGGATAGTTTTTCTACCTGAGTCGACAGGTCCTGGATGCGGCGGCGTGCCTGTTGGAGCGCTGTGGCGAGCCGATCGTTTTTCTCTTCGAGTGAGGCGATGGCTTCTTGGAGGCCGAAGATTTCCTCTTGGTCGTTCACTGTTCGTCCCTCCTCTTGCGCGCTTCCTCGGCAAGCTTACGATTCATACGAGAGCTATTATCGCCCGGAACGGACGAGCCGGATAGTTCAACATCCGCGCGGTGTGCCACATCGCGGCGAACTTTACGCAACTTCTTTTCTGACATCTCTCGCTGTGGCAGGTCCTCGCCACTCCACGTATCCCAATCGGGCGCTTCGGAATGCGCGGCTGGTGCCGGCCTCTTCTTCCGTTCCAAGGGTGTGCTGCCCCTGGCGATACGCCGGGCGATGACGAGAAATCCCGTGTGTCCGACCATCGAGTGGTTAGGGCGCACGGCCAGACCGTCGAGGTGCCACGTTCGCATGACCGTCTCGAACGCGTCGGGCTCGCTGAAACACTCCGACTCACGGAGCAGCTCGACGAACCGTGACAGCTGGGTCGTCGTCGTCACATATCCGACGACGACGCCGCCGGAGCGTAGCGCCCGTGCCGCATCGGCAATGATTTCCCAGGGCGCCAGCATGTCGAGAATGACGTGATCGAGGCTCGCTTCGTCTAGATCGCCGAGCACGGTTGCTGCTTCACCGACGATGAGATCCCACGGCGGTTGTTGAGGGCCGTACCACGATTCCACGTTGGCCTGGGCGATCTCGGCGAACTCGCTACGCCGCTCGCACGAGGTGAGATGGCCGTCTGGACCGATCGCAGCCAGTAGCGACAGGGTGAGCCCACCCGATCCCACTCCGGCTTCGAACACGCGCGCACCTGGGAAAATATCGGCTTGCTGAATGATCTGCGCCGCGTCTTTCGGGTAGATGGGCGTGGCTCCTCTGGGCATCGAAAACACGTAGTCAGCCACGAGTGGACGCATCGCTTGCATCTCGTGTCCCGACTCGGTTTCGAAAACAGTTCCTTCCTCTGCACCAATCAGAACGTGATGCCGGAAGTTGCCACGCTGCGACTGAAAATACCCGTCGCGGGTCAGCATTGTGGTGTAGCGGCGTCCTTTTCTATCGGTCAGTTGAACTCGTTCACCTGCGCGGAATGGACCTCTGCGGCGATCAGAACCCAATGGGTGTGGATAAGTAGTCATCTGTGCCATCTTACGGAAAATTGTCGGTGCAAGTGGATACGGTTGGATGCATGACACGACACGCTGCTCTTTCGCCCTCGCGCACCGCAGATTTTAAGAACTGCCCGCTCAAGTTCCGCTTTCGCGTGATCGACAGGCTTCCAGAACCGCCGTCGCTTGCCGCGCTACGCGGAACGATCGTGCACTCCGTGTTGGAGCACCTGTACGATTCACCGGCAACCGAGCGCACACCCGAACGTGCTCAGGAGCTGCTGGAACCAGCCTGGCACACACATGTGGAAAAAGATCCCAGCGTGCTCGAGCTTTTTGAGTCGGAGCGCGATCAAGCCGAGTGGCTCGGCTCTGCTCGGCCACTTATCGCCAACTATTTTCACTTGGAAAACCCGCAGTTCTTAGAGCCCGATGCGCGGGAAAGCTTCGTCAACGCCGTGCTACCGTCCGGGCTTGCGATCCGCGGGATTATTGACCGCATTGACCGTGCACCAAACGGGCAGCTCCGGCTCGTTGATTACAAGACGGGCAAGTCTCCCGCGCCACGTTTCCAATCCGAAGCGCTATTCCAAATGCGGTTCTATGCAACGGCGCTCTATCATTCCGACGCCGTGTTGCCCGCTCGCACGCAGCTCATCTACCTCAAAGACGGGCGCGTGCTAACCTACGATCCACATCCAGACGACGTCGCTGCACTAGCAATGGAAGTCGATTCGATCTGGTCAGCGATTCGGGGGCGCATTGATTCAGGTGTTTTCGAACCGTCGAAGGGCCCTCTGTGTAACTGGTGCCATTTCCAAGACGTGTGCCCGGCCTACGGGAACACTCCTCCTGAGATGAGCGAGTCTGGAGTTAAGCAGCTTCTGACAGCCGAAGTAGGTAAAGCCAGCTAGCCTCGGCAGAATTTTGCTCTACCTGCGCGCTAGAGCCGTGTGTAAGAACTCTTCGTTGACGACCTCGAGTGAGTCGATGATGGTCGCACCACGCACGTGGCTAATGTCGATGTTGAGCGGCACTCCGTAGGTGACTGCGCCCGAACTGATCGCCGATGTCAGCCCCGGGATCGAATCCTCGAAAGCAATACAACGCGACGGGTCTGCCCCGACTAGCGACGCAGCGCGCAGGTACGGTTCCGGATCGGGCTTTCCCGCACTCACGTCTTCGCCGCTCACGCAATATTCCAAGGATCCAGCCGGCGCTTGATCGAGCGTGAACTGGGCGAGGTTACGCATCGAGGCTGTGACCAACACACTCGGAATGCCGAGCGCACTTAAGAGCTCGAGCAGTTCGCGGGCTCCTGGCCGCCATGGCGCCCCGTGTTCGGCGGCCAGCTGGGCAACCCTGTCCGTGAGGATTCGCCCGAACTCGGCCGGTTCGACGTCGAGATCTAGTTTGCGTACTAAATAGTGTGACGAGTCATGCAGATTCATCCCGATCAGTTCGGTCTCGTCGCCTGATTTCCACTCCCGGCCAAAGTCGGCCATGACGTCAATTTCGGCTTGAAACCACAGCTTTTCCGTGTCTGTGAGCGTGCCGTCCATATCTACTAGCACGGCGTCCGGTAGCTGCCTAGAGGTTGATTCCAAAAAGTGCATCTATCGTGTCCCTTGCCAGATCCCGATCAGCCTTCGAATCCCACGATTTCCTGCCACGAAGGTGATCGTCCATGAGTTTCAGCGCCTGCGGAGTATCAAGATCATGACTCAACGCTTCACGTATGCGCGCCAAAACCGCCTCACTTGAACGCTGACCGTGGTCGTCGTCTCCGACGGGCGCATCGATACCGGCCTGCCACTCACGCAAACGTTCGGCCGCATGGTCAAGCGCGGCATCTTCGTATTCCCAGTCGATCCGGTAGTGCTGTGCCAAGATGGCGAGCCGAATCACACGCGGATCAACCCCGCTGTGACGAAGCTTGGACACGAACACAAGATTGCCCAGCGATTTGCTCATCTTTTCGCCTTCGTAAGCCACCATGGCGGCGTGCGCGTGCACGGTGACCTCTTGCCCGTTAGGGTTCAGCTGCCTCATGTGGTGCTCGGCCATTTCGTGGTGCGGGAAAATAAGATCCTTACCACCGGCGTGGACGTCCACCTCGCCCAGATTCTGGTGTGCCATGAGCGCGCACTCAATATGCCATCCCGGCCGCCAATCGCCCGGCTGCCCGCCGGCAGGCCGATAGTCATCACCGACCACGCCCTTCCACAGCTGAGGATCAAGCTCATTGCGTTTACCCGGACGCCACGAATCACCCCCGCGAGCATCGAACAAGGCTTTTACATCCATGTCCGCAAAAACCGGTGCGCTCAAAAACTGCGAGTCTGCTGCGATATCTGCATACACGAATTCCGAGCCGTCCTCAGCCGGTACCCGGTACGCATAGCCGTCCTGTTCCATTTTGCGTACCAGCTCTTCGAGCGGGTCAAGAATCTCTGTCACGGCCGTCCACGTGTCCGGTGGCAACACGCGCAGAGCTACCATGTCGTCTCGAAACAGCTGGGTTTGGGTAAGTGCCAGCTCATACCAGTCCTGCCCGGTTTGAGCCGCACGTTCGAATAGCGGATCGTCCATGTCAGTGACGTTCGACGCCGTCACAAGCTCACGTCCGCCGTCACGCCACACCCGCGACAGCGTATCGAACGCAACATACGTATTCGCATGGCCGAAATGAGTGGCGTCATAGGGCGTAATCCCGCACATCCACATTCGTAAGGAATCGTTCGTCAGATCAACAAGCTGCCCCGTGGCCGAATCATAGAGCCGCAACGTCGGCGGCTGCCCTGGCAGTTCCGGAACACTCGGCTTATCCCACGTTTCCACAACAGTCCCTCTTTCCAGCTCGCTCACACTCAGTACTGGCTGAGAATCCCCGCTCCGAGCATACCGACCACAGCTGCTGCAAGGAGCAACCGGTAAATCACGAACGGGAAATAAGATTTGGTCTCTACCAGCTTCAAAAAGCCCACGATAACAGCGAAGCCCACGACGAAGGCCATGAATGTAGCTACCAGCGTAGGCATCGCACCCACCTGCGGTCCGCTTCCGTCGTCAGTGAGCAAGCGGTAGAAACCCGAGCCCATGATCGCGGGGATCGCGAGGAAGAACGACACCCGTGCCGCTGCCGTACGCGTGTATCCAAGGGCTAGCCCCACCGTGATCGTGCCACCCGAGCGCGACACGCCCGGGATGAGTGCCATCGCCTGTGCAAAGCCGAGGATCACGCCGTCGCGAATACTCATCTGTTCCAAATTCTTCGCACGACTTCCGAACTTGTCCGCCAGTCCTAGCAACACCGCGAACACGGCCAGCATGATAGCTGTTAAGTACAGGTTGCGGAAATACGTGTCAATGAAGTCTTCTAACAGCAAGCCCAAGATGACAATCGGTAACGTACCGAGGATGACGATCCAGCCCATGCGCGCGTGCGGATCGTTGCGCGGCACCTGGTTCTTCCACGGACCCACCGGCAGCGATTTGAACCAGTGCTTGACGATTCGCACAATGTCTTTCCAAAAATAGATAATAACGGCGGTTTCCGTCCCTATTTGCGTAATCGCCGTAAACGTCACGCCCGGATCGCCAAGGTTCGGAAACAATTCGCCAACTATTCGCAGGTGTGCCGAGGAAGAAATCGGCAAAAACTCGGTCAGCCCCTGCACAATTCCCAGCACGATAGCCTCAAAAATACTCACCTGCCAAGCCTATCGCCCGCTTGAACGCCCTCGTGCGTTAGGCTCTGGGATATGAAGCACACGTTCCTTGGCACCACCGGACTGCGCATGGGCACCCTCGGCCTTGGCACGCTCACCTGGGGGCGCGACACCGAAGCCAGTGACGCCCAAGCCATGGTCAGTTCACTCCTCGACCACGGCGGTACCACCATCGACATCTCCCCCGTCTACGGCGACGGGCTAGCCATCGACGTTCTGGGTAGCGTGTTTGACGGCGGAGTCGACCGAACCGAGGTGTTCGTCGTCGCTCACGCCGGCGAGTTTTATCACGACGACGACGCCGTCCGCTTCAACGGTGGGCGCAGCGCACTCATTGATTCTTTGCATTCCACACTTGCCAAACTCGGCACAACGTATGTGGATGTCCTCATGGTCGGCGCACCAGATCCGCGCGTACCTCTAGAACAGCAGATGAACACGCTCGTCCAAGCAGTCCAGAGCGGGGCAACTCGCTACATTGGCCTCGCTAATCATCCGGCCTGGCGGGTCGCACGCGCCGCCCAGTATCTGACCGACATCCATTCTGAGACGCTCGGGGCAATCGGCGCCGAATACTCCGTCCTGCAACGTCAACCCGCCGGCGAGCTGACCGCTGTTGCACGCGAGTTCGGGATCGGTATGATCGCGCAAGCCCCACTTGCCGGAGGAGTACTCACCGGCAAGTATCGCCATACGATTCCAGCCACCTCACGTGCAGCAACCGACCACCTCAGCGCAACAGTACAGCCCTATCTGACTGACAAGCCGCGCAGGATCGTTGAAGCGGTGGCAAAAGCTGCCGACGGCTTGGCACGAACGCCCGTAGATGTTTCCCTCGCCTGGTTACTAGCCCAGCCACAAGTATCCTGCGCGCTCATCGGCGCACGTACGCACGCACAGTTTGAACAGATTCTCTCGCTCGATATCGCCGAGCTACCCGAGCCTGTTTCTCAAGTGATTACCGAGATCGCCTAGCTAGTCGTCTTCGTCGTCGATATCCTCATCGTCGTCGATATCCTCATCGTCGTCGTGATCATCGTCGTCATCGAAATCATCGAAGTCGTAATCGTCGTCATCGTCGAAATCGTCATCGTCGTAATCGTCGTCGTCATACGTGTCAAGAGGCGTTTCCACCCCGTACTGGGTGTAAATCGCGTCGTCATAGACGGTGTAGGCATCTGCAAGCACGTTAGCGGCCGCGATCACCGACGGATCATCGGGATCGTGTGCAGACACGGCTGCAGCATTGAATTCTTGCAAAGCGAAAATAAGCCGGTCGAACGCAACCTGTGTTTCATGTGCCATAGTAAAAGACTAACCCAGATCGAGCGTTTTCAAAACTGTTATAACCGCTCAATGAAATTGCGCAGAACCGCCGTACCAAACGGAAGCGAATCCACTGGAACACGCTCGTCAACGCCGTGGAACATGGCCGGGAAGTCGAAGCCTTCCGGAAGGCGCACCGGGGAGAACCCGTATCCCTGGATGCCCAGCCGGCCCAGCGTCTTATTATCGGTTCCAGCCGACAGCAGATAGGGCAACACACTCGCCTCCGGATCCAACTCTTGGAGCGCGCCGGTCATGGCATCGACGAACGAGCCCGTTGTCGGGGCCTCAAATCCAGGGCTGTGATGCAACTGTTCACGTCGTACCGACGCCGCCAACTCGTCAATTCGAGCTGCCACCTCGCTTTCTGTACCCGGAATAGCACGCACATCAACCGTGCCCGTGGCCGTTTGCGGAATCACGTTCGCCATATAGCCGCCATTCACGGACGTGAGGTTTGCGCCAGTGCGCAGCGTTGCCCCCACGTAAGCTTTCGCCGGGCCAAGCGCGTCAACGAGTGCGTTGAGTGTTTCCTCATCGTCCGGATCGAACGGCAGGCCGCTCAGCTCACTCACCCCGGCCAGCAACTCCGTCACCGTATCTGTCAACGTGAGTGGCCACTCTTCTTTGCCGATCGCATCCATAACGTTCGCCAGTTTCGCCACGGCATTGTTGTTATTAACCTGCGAGCCGTGGCCCGCCGTACCTTCCGCAATGAACTTGTACCAGGTCAGCGACTTTTCGCCAGTTTGCAGCAGATAGACGCGTTTGCCGGCCACGTATGTGGAATACCCGCCGACTTCCGAAATGGCGTGAGTTGCACCCTCGAACACGTCAGGGCGATTATCCACCATCCAGTGAGCGCCCAGCTTGCCGCCTGCTTCCTCGTCCGCGAACATCGCGATAATAAGATCTCGCGGCGGCACGTACCCGGTTCGTGCGATCTCACGCACCACGGTCAGAATCATGGCGTCCATGTTCTTCATGTCCACCGCACCGCGGCCCCACAGCATGCCATCCTTGATGACAGCCGCAAACGGATCGACAGACCAGTCTTCTGCCACTGCCGGCACGACGTCGAGATGCCCGTGAATAACCACGGCTCCCCGGCGCTCGCCAGTGACCGGATCGACCTCGACCTCGCGCTTCTTTCCCGGTATCCGCACGACGACGGACGGGCGCCCCGGCGTCGGCCCCGTCATCTCCGGCTGCAGGCCAACCTCGCTGAGAAGATCCATGACGTACTCGGCAGCCGGCGTTTCAATGACGTCTCGGCCGTCGTTTGACGTGTCGAATTGAATCAGCTGGCGTGCGATTTCTATCGACTCTTCGTACCTGGCGCTCATGCTCGTCATCCTTTCACTACGCAGTGGCCGAATCGTAGGCGGGCGCAGTCGATTCATCGCTTGCGGCAATGCCCTCCGGTTTAAACTGCTCCGGATCAAGCGGCTTTCCGGCTTCCATTTCGGCGATCATAAAATCTACGACTGCTTCACGCGAATTGTTGTAGTGCGCGCCCGCCCGTAGCAGGCGCTTGTACGGCGCGCCCACCTCGAGCACGGTATGGACCGTAGCAAGTTCGTCCGCGCAGCCGAGCTCATCTGCAATCGGCATAAGCCGATGAACCATGCGGTCCAAGGTTTCACCCACTGGTTCCTCGTTGCCGTCCGAATCGGTGATGAGGATCGCGTCCATGCCGTAGCGGGCGGCACGCCACTTGTTTTCATCAACGAACCACGGCGGAACCGTAGGTAGTTCTTCACCGCGATCCAACATGCGGGAAAAGTATTCCACCAAGCACTGTGACATCGCAGCGACCATTCCCACTTCAGTCACGTTTGTTGCCGCGTCGCACACCCGAAATTCGAGTGTGCCGTACTTCGGCGATGGCCGCACATCCCAGCGCACCTCATCAAAGTTCGAAATCACGCCGGTTTTCACCATGTCGTTGTAATAGGCTTCGAGCTCGTGCCAGTGCTCAAATTGGCGTGGCACTCCGGCCGTCGGCAACTGCTGAAACACCATCGCCCGGTTATCGACGTATCCCGTGTTCTTCCCGTTCCAAAATGGCGACGAGGCCGTCAACGCTTGCATGTGCGCAAAACGGGTGAGCACAGCCCGCAAAATGGGCAGAACCTTGGCACGATCCTCAATTCCCACGTGCACGTGCGTGCCAAACAAGAGCATTTGCCTACCCCAATACCGGGTGCGGTTAACAAGTTCGGCATAGCGTTGCGAATCTGTGACGCGCTGATAGACGGGATTGGCAAAAGGATGAGTCCCCGAGGATGCGAGCGCAATCCGCATCGGCTCCACAATTGGAAGCAGGATATCGATCGCTTCCAACAGGTCATCCGTACACCCGCTGATCGTCTCGTGCGGGCGAGTGACGAGCTCAACCGTGTTCAGCAGCATCTCGCCGTGGATAAGCGACGCGTCCTTTTCACGTTCGCGTGCTTTGCGCAGAATATGATCTGCTGCTTGCCGCAAATCGTTGGAATCCTTATCAACGAGCTGGAGCTCCCATTCGATTCCAACCGTTGACCGTGGTGAATCTGCAAAGATCATGATCTACCCCTCGGTAGTAGCGTTTCGGTACCGCTCGACGAACAGGCGAATAATCGCCGCTGCTGACGAATAGTCGTGCCCAGATGTTCGCTTGCGCACGGCGTCGAGTTCATCAGGCGGAAAATACTTGCCCTGATTGTAGTAATCGAGCCGGATCTCCAAGGCCGGGCTGTCGATTTCAGGGTGGAATTGCACTCCGTACACGTTGTTGCGATGCCGGATCGCTTGCACCGGGCAATCTGGTGAGCTGGCAAGCACCACCGTGTCTTTTGGCAAGTCACCGATCGATTCCGCATGGCCGAGTATCGCCGGGAAAACGTCGGGCAGCTGCCCAAAAATCGGGTCCTTTTTGCCGTCGTCCGTCAGCTCGATACCAACAGTGTTGATCTCTTCGAAGTATTCGCTCGTCAACTCCTCGCCTAGCGTGATCGCCAGCGACTGGTGCCCGTAACACATACCAAGGTAGGGAATGTCATGTTCAACGACGACGTCGTTGACCTGGAACAGCACATCTTCGGTAGCGATCTGCTCCGGCGTTTTCGTATCTGGATCATCGAAGAATCCGTACTGCGAGCCAGACACGAAAATTCCGGCATACGCCGTCGGATCAATGGACGGGCGATCTTCGAGCGAAAAGTAGACGAGTTCGGCGTCAGATAATCCGCCATACTTTTTGACTGCTGCATATTCGTCGTCGCGAATTGCGGCGGCACTCGACGGGCGCGCGGCAAGAAATGCGAAAGGTCTCATTGTCCTAGGGTATCGCGGGCGCACGTCATTCGCCTACGTTAACTATCGAGCACGGCAGCTTCAGCGACGTCGTAGGGCATGTCAATTCCGAGCCAAATCTTTTCACAGATCGCAGCCTGGCCTAGGAGCATGCGGATACCTTCAACTGTTTTTGCACCGGATTCGCGAGCCTCTGCAATCAGCCGCGTAATGCGGGGATGGTAGACGGCATCGGCCACCGTATGATTCTTCGTGATCCATGCGGCTGGAATGAGCGTGCGGTCAGCCATCTCCCCCATACCGACGCTGGTTGCGTTAATAATGATTGACGAGTCGGCGACCGCGCCGCGTAGCTCGGCCTCGTCCGCCACATCATACAAGGTGAGCTCGGTACCCGTTTTATCTCCGAGGCGTGCCAAGGTTTCTTGAATCTGCGGAAATTCCGGTTTCATGCGGTTGAACACGTGCACGCGTGCCGCACCGTCGAGTGCCGCCTGCGTCCACACCGCCGACGCCGCTCCCCCAGTACCCAAGAGCACGATGGACGCTCCGGAGATCTCCGTGTCAGTTTTACGAATCTCATTGAGGAGCCCCGCGCCGTCCGTGTTGTCCCCATATACGCGACCGTCCCGGAAACTGAGCGTATTGACCGCGTTCATTTCACGAGCCACGTCGGACACGCCGTCGAGGTACCGCAAGGCCTCTGATTTGAACGGCATCGTGAGGTTCGCACCCGAATAGCCCAGTTCGTTCATCCCTGCGATAGCCCTGCCAAGATCACTCGGCTCGTGAGCAACATAGACGGCATCAATACCAAGATGACGGAACACCGCGTTATGCAAGTGTGGTGACTTCGAATAAATTGCTGGACGGCCAAGAATCGCAAAAACCGCCGTGGTGGCGTGAGGGAAAGGACTCATGCGGCTATTGTCGCACAGTTGCCCACCAACGGGCTGCCGCACGTGACCCACAATGCGAAAAGCCGGTGATCACACCGGCTCTACCTGTGCGCGGAGGGGGACTTGAACCCCCACCCACTAATACGTGGACTAGCACCTCAAGCTAGCGCGTCTGCCTATTCCGCCACCCGCGCAGGTCTGCTGCAAAAGCAACAGATAGCAATCTACCACTGACCGGGAGAGCTTTCCAATTCCTACCCTGAAAAATTTTGTGATTTGAGCCAAGGTCACATGGCGTCATGGGTCACGGTAGATTAACACCATGACACTCGACAACGATTCTGTGGATCCAACGCGCCCCGAAGAACTGGTCCGTCAGTTCCATCACACCTACGGGTTACCCATCGTCGATGATGGTCCCAATGCTGACCGAGAGCGCATTCACATGAGGATGAGCCTGATCGCCGAAGAGTTCGCCGAACTTACCGGTGCAGTTTACGGCGCGCGCGCCCGTGAGATCATCGAAAACGCTTTTGCCGAGGCTCGCCGCACAGACGACCATTCTCGCGACACCGTCGAAGTAGCCGACGCACTCGGCGATCTCACCTACGTGATTTACGGAATGGCACTCGAACTCGGCATCCCGATGGCTGATGTGTTACGTGAGATCCAAGGGTCGAACATGTCAAAACTAGGCGCGGACGGCAAGCCGATCTACCGTGAAGACGGTAAAGTACTCAAGGGCCCAGACTTTTATGAACCCAATATTGCGAAGGTTCTCGGTTTAGATTCCTAGCTCCTAGCGCGAGGGCGGCTGGTCGTCGTCGACTAACTGAGCGTCCTCGATGTCATCTTCAAGAGTCAGGGCGAGAATTTTGGCAGACAGGTCGTCAACCGTGGCCTCAATCTGCTTCAGGTGCCCGCGGCGCTGCTTGGCTTTCATCGCCCCAATCACCGGTAACGCCGAGTGCAGGGCGTCCAATTCGTGACGCCACGCAACCGTTTGTTCAGCGACCTCCGCGGAATTTGCTGACGCATACAGGTAGGTGGTTTGCTCACGCAACACCTCAATGCGTTCTTGCAGCTTAGCTGGCCCGCGCCGAGTCTTCCCAGCTCCGGCAATCGCAACTATACGGCTTTTAATCGTGGCGTAAAGGTGCGGGTTGTCGTCAATCACCTGTTTTATTTGCGGACCATACCTGCGCACAACACTATAAATGGCCGGCCCGGCTGTCGTGGCAATCCGAAGTAATGTCCTAAATTTACTCACACTCGCACCTTTCAACGCTTTTATCAGTGTAACCGCCGCGGGCGTTCATTGTGCAGGCAGGTACTGACTTACCGGGCATCTCGTTACCAGACATCTCGTTACCGGAAATCTCGCGACGGCACGGCCACTGGCAGTTCGAGGGCATGTACGCCGTCTGCAACAAGGTTAGTCACCCCGTCGGCGCGTTCCACCACCCCGCGAATGATCAGACCGTTCGAGGTGCGTAACACGCGCCGATACCTTTTCCACAGCCCCGGCGAGCAGACCACGTTGAGCAAGCCGGTCTCATCTTCTAGCGAAAGAAACGTTATTCCCGACGCCGTGTGCGGCCGTTGCCTGTGCGTCACGATTCCGCCCACGCGCACTCGTTGCCCTGCACTGATACCAGCCAGCCCGCTAATGGGCACAGCACCTGCAGCATCTAGTTGCGCGCGCAAAAACTCGATTGGATGCCCGTCAACAGCCAGCCCTGTCGTGCGTAATTCCGCGGCGTTTTCTTCCGCCGGAGACATATGCGGAAGGTCTGGCGGACGAGCCCCCACGACTAGGTCTGGAATGGCTAGCTGCACCGAGGTACCGGCTGTCTTATCCGCATGCGCTAACGCTGAGGCCGACCACACGCCATCTCTGCGCGAGGTACCAAGTGAGCGAAGAGCTCCTGCAGCTGCCAGGCGTTCGAGCTCAGCAGTAGAAAGCTCGGCACGCCGGGCAAGATCTGCAACGGAGGCGAACGGCCGTTCTTCCCGCGCCGCCAAAATACGGTCAATGGCGCTTCCTAGCCCCTTTATGTTGCTCAGCCCAAGGCGTAGACCGCGGCACGGATCGGCGTCGACAAGCGGATGCACAGACACCGTACGCCGTGGCGTGACCTCAACACTCGAATGCTCCTGTGAATGGCACACGTCCACCGGGAGCACGTGGACCCCGTGACGGCGGGCATCTGCCACGAGTGTTTGCGGCGAATAAAATCCCATCGGTTGCGCTGCGAGTATTCCCGCATAAAAGTTTTCCGGATAGTGAACCTTGAGCCACGCGCTCGCATACACGAGGTAGGCGAAAGAAAAAGAATGAGATTCAGGAAAACCGAACTCTGCGAAAGCAAACAGTTTTTCGTAGATCTCTTCACGCACGTGCTCATCAATACCGTTGGCCTCCATGCCGGCCATGAGCTCGTCGTGAAGTGCTCGCATACGTGCGTGGCTTCGTTTAGCACCCATCGCTTTACGCAGTTGATCTGCTTGGGCTGGCGTGAACCCTGCAGCATCGATCGCAATCTGCATGAGTTGCTCCTGGAACAGGGGAACTCCGAGAGTCTTCTTCAGCGCGTTTTCAAGGAGCGGATGCGGATACGTCACTTTCTCCCGACCGCGCCGCCGGTTGATATACGGATTCACCGAATTTCCTTGAATCGGCCCGGGGCGGATAAGCGCCACCTCAATGACGATGTCGTAAAACGTGCGCGGCTGAATACGTGGCAACGTGGCCATCTGAGCGCGCGACTCCACCTGAAACACACCGATCGTGTCGGCAGCACACAGCAAATCGTAGACGCGTGGATCTTCCTGGCCGATATTGTGCAGATCCAATGGCTGCCCGTTATCAGCGACGACGCCGCGGCACGCCAAATCCGTAAACGCGATCCGCAAGGCACTGAGCATACCGAGACCGAGCAGGTCAAACTTGACGAGCCCGGCCTCCGCGCAGTCATCCTTGTCCCACTGCAGGACGGTTCGCCCTTCCTTGCGTGCCCATCCCACCGGGCACACGTCAATGAGCGGCCGGTCACAGATCACCATTCCACCAGAGTGGATACCAAGATGCCGCGGAAGTCCTTCCAGCCGTGCGGCGAGCTCGGCAACTTGCCGCTCGGCGTCGATATCCTCACCGCTGCCAACCGGCGTTGCAACCTGCCCACGTGTAGTAGTGCGCCCGCCTGTCGCGGCTTGCCCGCCTGTAGCAGCTTGCCCGTCCGTCGCGGCTTGCCCTTGGCGTAGGCCCCTCCCGCGTTCGACGCTTTTAGCCCAGGCGTCTGCCTGACCTGCGCTATAACCCAGCGCACGCGCCGCGTCCCTGATCGCGGAGCGTGGCCGATACGTGATCACGTTCGCCACTTGAGCAGCATGCCTGCGCCCGTAACGTTCATACACATGTTGGATCACTTCTTCACGGCGATCAGCCTCAATATCGAGATCAATATCCGGCGGGCCACTACGCCCCGGCGACAGGAAGCGTTCAAAAAGCATCTTGTGGCGGACGGCATCAACAGCAGTAATCCCCAGTGCGAAACACACTGCCGAATTCGCCGCCGAGCCTCGACCCTGGCACCAGATATCTTTTTTGCGGCAAAACTCTACGATCTCATGCACGATGAGGAAATAACCCGCGAATCCAAGCTGCTCGATGACGCCGAGTTCGTGATCAATCTGCGCCCACGCGCTCGGATACTCTGCTCGAGTGCCGTATCGCCGGCTCGCAGCGACCGTGGTGATATGCCGCAGCCAGCTAGCTTCCGTATGCCCGGCAGGAGTTGGAAACGGCGGAAGGCGCGGGGCAACTAACGCGAGATCAAACGCGCACTCCTCACCAATACGCACGGCTTCCCGCAACGCATGTGGATGATCCGCATGCAGGCGAAGCATCTGCTCGCCAGATTTCAGATACGACGGCCATGCTCCTAGCCACCCGCGATATTCCTCCAATGACTTACCCGCACGCGTGGCGGCAAGCGTGTCAGCAACAACGGCCTCGCTAGGCCGGGCACAATGCACGTTCCCAGTAACGCACGGCACAACCCCAACCTCTGCTGCCAATTGAGCCAAGATAATGTTGCGTTGCCTATCATGCGGCTGCATCGTGTTCGTCAGTTCCACCGCCACGTTGTCCGCACCAAAAAGAGAAACCAAACGTTCCAAATAGGCACGCCCGGCGTCCAGATTCCACACCCCTGGCCGCGGCTCCAACGCACGCCGAACCCCACCTTTTCGGCATCCTGTCAAGATCTGCCAATCCTGAGCAGCGCTCGCCAAAGACTCTAAACTGTGCTCCGCCGCTCCCTTTTCGCCCGTAGCCAGCATGGCTTCACCGATCGCGCGTGAAAGTGCACGATAACCGTCAGGACCGCGCGCCAAGATGACAAGGTGGTCGCCGTCGGGATCTTGCTGGCCAACGCGTGCCGTGCCGCCAATACTCACTTCCGAACCGATGACCGCCGGAATACCGTATGTGCGCGCAGCGCTCGCGAACTGGACAACTCCTGGTAGCCCGTCATGATCCGTTAATGCGATAGCGTTCAGTCCGAGTTCAGCAGCGCGCGCAACGAGGTCGGCTGGCATGGATGCGCCGTCAAGAAAGCTATATGCGGAATGAACGTGCAACTCTGCGTATGGGATCATTCGTATACCCCTGCCAGCCACCACTGATTGTTTTCCCGGAAAATGAGGTATCCGCGCCGGGCATCATCAACAACTTCCATCCACGCTTTACGTTGCTGGGTGTGCGGATTCCACCACCCCACCGCCTGTAGCCAAGGCCCGGCATAGTCAGCCACGACGGCGGCAGAGTGCCGCGAAATAAGCTGGGCCGGCCGAGGATCCACGCACCGATCGCCGCAATAGAACGTTCCAAGTGAACTCAAAAGACATTCGTGCCCCTGAGAATCGACCACCCGGATCTTGTCTGGCTGAGCTTTGACCACATGCGGCCAAGGCTCTGGCAGCCTGCCCGGAAAGGGTGCCTGCACGCGCGGTTCTTGTGTGGGTGCGGCGTCCCATAATCGTTTCTTGTGACTTTCCAGTGGGTGCCTCCCACCTACCCGCTGCGGAACGACCACAGCCTGGTCACCCAACAGGGCCTGAATACGACTAACCGCCCGCTGCGCTTGGGCATCGCCGCGCCTGTCACCGCCCCATAAAGTTCCTTGCGCAAGCCCGGCTGCGGCGATCTGCCTGGCAGTCACGGCAATATGCGCAATACCAGACCCAAGGCCTCCGCCATCGCTATCTGCCTCAGCAAGCCATGCGCCAAGCTGCCAACGCACCCGATCTGTAATATCACGCGGACTTGCTACAGCGACCGACCACAGACGTTCCCGCACATGGCCTTCTTCGGTCCGAACCGCAATCACTATTTCTTGGGCGACGACGCCCCGGCTCGCGAGATCATGCGATAACTCATGTGCCATCTGGCGAGCTAAAAACGCTGCCTGATCCGCATTGTTCAGCGGCGGATCTACAGATCTTTCAACAACCAATTCACGAATCGGATAGGTAACGCCGACGCCGTCCAGATCGCCACCATCCAGCAGTTCCATAACGTGGGTGGCAACGGCCCCGAAACGAGCAGCAAGCGCAGATCGGTCAAGTGCGCGTAGATCGCCAATACACTGAATACCCAAAGTTTTCATCGCGTTAATAAAAGCGGCCACGCGCGCTTTAGCCTGCGACGTGAAAGCCGCAGCCGCAAGAGAGTCAATCGGGTGGGCGTCAAGAAAAGGACGCATGTTATGGATATGCGCGTCTTGGCGAGCAGCGAGCACGGCAGTCAACAGCCCCTGCCCGAACCCGACGTGAGCTTCCACCCCGGTTGCGCTGGCGATACTACCGATCAGTTGTTCACTGAGAGCCGCTATGCCTCCCGCTGATTTTGCCGGCCCGCGTGCGAAGAAGGTGATTGTGCCCGGTTCTAACACGCTGACGTATGCAACATGTTCTTCGCAGGCACGAACCACCCGCTCAAATTGGGCGGCATCCTGTTCCGGATTGTGGCGGACACACGTGAGACCGGGCAGTATCGACTGGGCTTCCCGCCGTTTCATGCCCACGCGCACTCCTGCACGCTGCGCAATCCCATTGACGGCAATGATCCGCTGCGACACAACAGCGATAGGATCTTCCGGGCGAGCCTGGCCGGTAAGCAATGCTGTAACGACCGGCCAATCAGGGATCCACACGACTCCTCGCATAGTTACGCTCCGCCTCGATTCGGTACGGCCATCACGGAAGGAACGCCGCCCAGGTGTTCGCCTGCCATCGGAGCCACACCATCTGCCCCGTGACTTATCTGGCTGGTTCCGCGGCGCGTAGCTATTGCATAATCAACGCATCGCACGTGACCAATCCCGCCCTCAATACCGCGGCCTGCCAGCTGTTCACAGGACACCTCTAGATTCGCGTGCGGCCAATTCATTGCGATGAGTAGCGTTCCTTTCGACAGCGCACGCCGATGCAACACCCGCCGCTCTCGAGCGTCTAAGACCACATTGCCGATCACTACCACATCAAAACCGTCGATAGCCGCGCTCACCACTTGCGCGCCTTGCGACGCCACGTTTGGCACGTGAGCAATGCGATGCACCTGTAAGCCAAGGTGTTCAGCGCACGCCCATCCGACATCCGGCGCCCCGAGGAAAACAACCCATGCGTTTTGCTTCGAAGCAATACCTGCCAGTACGAGTGCGAAAAAGTTCGAGCCGCGAATGCTCACTACTCCGCGGCGTGGAATTCCGTGCGGCAAAGCCGCCTGCAGGTATTGCGGCACGTGATAATCGCTTGCGGCAACCTCACCGTTCAGCTGCGCCTGCGGTGTTTCAGAGCGCAGAACATGTAAGCCTGCTCGCTGCTCTGCCTGCGCGAGCACTGTGCGCGCAATCGCTAACTTATCCATGCCACCTCCAATCGAACGCCCGTTCGACAATCATACTAGAAGGAGGCTCCGACAAAAACAGAGTCTTTTCTTCCCCGGAAGACTTTGTGACGTGTATCGCATAGGCTGGAGCTATGAATCTACAACGACCAATCGCTCCTGATCCATACGAACTTCTCCCTGAAGTTCCCACGTTCGAGCTCACCAGCTCTTCCCTGACCGATGGCGGGGTCATGCCCGATAAGCACCTCGGATTCAAGGACAACGTCTCGCCAGCACTCGAGTGGACCGGCTTCCCTGAAGAAACTCAAGGCTTCGTGGTTACCTGCTTCGACCCCGATGCGCCCACGCCTTCTGGCTACTGGCATTGGACTGTCCTCGATCTCGACTCGTCGACTACCTCTTTGGACGAGAATGCCGGCAAGTCTGATCTTTTCCTGCCCGGCTCAGCAGTCCATGTCCGCAACGATGCAAACGAACCTGCATACTACGGTGCTGCACCACCGGCGGGTGATCATCCGCATCGTTATATTTTCGTGGTTCATGCACTTGACGTGCCAACACTCGATCTGGATCCCGAAACGACAACGCCGGCAACCGCGGCTTTCAACACGATATTCCACACGATTGCGAGGGCGCGTCTGACTGTCACTTATCAGCGCTGACGACCGCCGCGAGATCGAGCACCCGCGCTACACTATGCGGGTGCTCGATTTTGTTTTTCATGAACCTAAGATCCCCGGAAACACCGGAAACGCGATCCGTTTGGCTGCGTGTACTGGCGCACGGTTACACCTCATAGAGCCGTTGGCCTTCAATTTTGCAGACGCGCATCTGAAACGTGCCGGCCTCGACTATCATGACCTTGCCGACCTGGTGGTTCATGAATCATGGGAGGCCGCCAAGGATTATTTCGGCCCAGACCGCCGCATTTTTGCGTTCACGGGTCATACGGAAAACTGTTACGCCGATGAGGAGTACACCGAGACCGATGTACTCCTCTTCGGAACCGAGACGACTGGCTTGCCCCAGTCCGTGTTATCCGATCCGCGCGTAACGAAACAGTTACGGATTCCGATGTTGCCCGGGCGCCGCTCGCTTAATTTGGCAAATTCAGCGTCGATTGCGCTTTACGAGGCCTGGCGTCAATTCGGATTTCGGGAGGCTGCGTCCATCTCGTAGCAGGCACGGGTGATTAGACACGCCGGCGCGTGGCTGTCACGAAAGCTCCGCCTAGGCTCACCATTCCTCCCCCGATCACGGCAAATCCGAGCGTGGCAGAGCCCGTGTCTGGTAGACGTCGCTGAACCGGTTTCTCTGGTTCTGTGGGCGCAGGCTGCGGAGTTGGCGGACTTGACGGAGTTGGAGGCTGCTCAGGTTCGGGGATCTCCACATGAACCGTTTCGGCAGGTTCGAAGAACGGCATCTGAATCACTTCGTCAGGCAGGCCGGTAAACGCTCCAGTTGTGTCGAACTTTCCAGAGGCCACGACCGTATACCACCCGTGGCTCAACTCTGATTCAAATGGGACAGTGTACGTGCCCGGTTCAGTTACTCGAAGCGTTGCCGTTTCGATCGGCTCCAAGCCCTCGGGCACGGTCGGCTGTTCAGGTTGCTGATCGTCGAACGGTCCGTACAGGTTGGCGACGACGTCGTATACAGCCGGCTCTTCGCCATTGCTCGGCCAGGTGTCGGCATTGATAGAAATGACGTCCTGGATCTGCCGAGCGTCTTTTGTAGTTAGCACGGCAGCTTCCGTACTCATCGAAATCCCAACAGGACTGGGTTGATCACGCAGCACGTCGTCTTGGGTGATAGAGCCAGGTTCGCCCACGAGGTGCATGTCTTGTGCCACGGAATGATGCCCGGTCCTAAACGAATGTCCGGGAATATTACTGTACGTAATCTTCACTGAGACCTGTCCGAAAGCAGGCGCCTCGATGGCGAATCGCTGCGGATCGTTCCCCGTTGTTCCATTTAAGGTGTCTGTTGCGCTGTCAACAAACACGCCACCGGTGAGCTGCGCAGTGAACGGAATCCCCACCAGCGGTTTTCCAGCTTGCCCGCGCACAACAAACCCACTGAGCTCAGACCCGTGGAGAGAAATCTCATCAGCGGTATGCGGGCCGGCGAGATCTCTCGCAAGGTCAAGCAAGTCGCGTGCTTGTTGTTTCCATGGCGACTGCCCACCCATCTGCGCTCCGCGGGCATCGGACGTGAGTTCGTAGATTGCGATACTAAACGCTTCAGGCGCAATTCCGGATGCTCGCTCATCACCCCACAGGTCCAAGACGGCAGCGAGCACTCCTGTATTCTCGGCAGGGACGTTCGCATCCCAGCCGTGCTCTGTTGGTTGGCGAGTATAGGCTTGGCCGGCCTGCGTCGTCGAATAAGACTCGAACGACGCCGATTCTAGGCCGCGTTGATAGACAAAGTTCAACTGCCTATCCCCGGTACACAAAGCGATACTTTCGCTACCGTTACGGATACCACCAAATTCGCTATGTCTTTGGGACTCAACGTTTGACCAGCGGCTTTCGTCGGCCACGGCCTGTGGTATGAAAAGCGTGAACACGGCGATGAGAAGAACGATGAACAGTGCCGGACGGCGTACATTGATCGTATGCATAGATTTTCCTTTCGACGCGTCCATCGTTGCTGACTCACGATCACGGCCGCAATGACGCAACGACGCCGGTGGAAAAGCGCCGCAATGTGGCACCTGTGGAAAAAGATTTTGAAGACTGACACGGCCACCGTGTATACCCGGCGGACTTTCGCGGTGCATACACGGAAACTCAACATTGTGACTACACCATCGCCTGCAGAACGTGCGCTCGCATCTGCGTTCGCCAAAACTCTTCAGGCGCGCCGCAAAGAATTGGGCCTCACCCAAGAACAGGTAGCTTTGCGTGCAAACATTAACCGCAACCATTATCAGCTACTCGAGCACGCACGCTCCGATCGCAGATCGAACCGCCCAGCCAACCCACGTCTATCAACACTGATCAAGCTGGCAAAAGTGTTCGACTGTTCCGTGCAAGATTTGTTGAGTAACGCTTTAGAAGAGTACGACGCTGCGGATATCAATCCCTACGACTAGCGAATCGCCCAAGCCGCAACTGCGGCCGCTGCACCAACGTTGAGCGAATCCACACCGGCACGCATCGGGATCTTCACCACGTAATCAGCTGCCGACGTCGTCGAGGCGGCGAGCCCATCACCTTCTGTTCCTAGAATGAACGCAACCTTTCCAGAGCGGACCACAGGCAACTCAGCAAAGCGTTCCAGACTCACTGCACGGCTGTCCAAGGCGAGCGCGGCCGTCGTCCAACCATGATCACGCAGGAGCGAAGCTCTTTGCGGCCAGCCGGTTATTCGCGTCCACGGGATCTGAAAAACCGTGCCCATCGACACCTTGATCGACCTGCGATACAGCGGATCTGCACAGTGATCCGTGACCAGGATGGCGTCCACACTAAGGGCTGCCGCCGAACGGAAAATCGCGCCCACATTCGTGTGATCTACCAAGTCCTCCAACACAAAAATTCGCCGAGCCCCGCCAAGCTGATCGAGAAAACTTGTCACATCCGGCAGCTCCGGCCGGTTCATCGATGCGATAGCCCCACGGTGGATCCGGAACCCCGTGAGTTGCTCCAACAGCGCATCGTCAAGCACGAACAGCGGGACGTCGTCGGGAAAAAGCGGCTCGAAGGTCGCAGCCCACCTGGCCGTCATGACGGCGGCCCGAGGCTCGTGCCCGGCCTGCAACGCGCGGCGGATCACCTTCTCGCCTTCGGCAAGATACAGGCCCCGCTCGGAGTCCAGCTTCTTTCGTAACGCGACGTCGTTGAGGCGCACGAAGTCGTCAAGGCGCGGATCGGCTACATCAGGTACGTTGATAATCACGGGAATACTCTGCCAGAAAAGGGACCAAAAAAGCGGTGACCCACGAGAGTGGGTCACCGCTAGGCCACTATGACTACGGCATAGGCGTATTCGGATCGAGAGGATCAGGCTGATCCGGATCCTGGCCTACTGACTGGCTCGGATTAAACGGTTTACCCGAATGCGTTCCAGATTCTTCAGCTTCAGACGACGCGCGCGTTGCCTCGCCACGTGCGGAGGCTAGGGCCTCGTCGACGTCCGGCAAGCTCGTGCTAGCAAGCGAATCTGCGATCCCGTCATCAAGGCCTTCAAGGTTGACCTTGATTGGCGTGTCGTCCAGATCCCCGCCGTCCTTCTTCTTACCTGTGAATCCGGCGGTAACGGCGTCGAGTGCAGCAGTAAGTTCGGTCGGCACGATCCACAGCTTCGACGACTGCGAGTCGGCAATCTGCGGAAGCACCTTCAAGTACTCGTAGCTCAACAGCTTCGGATCGGCGTTACCGCGGTGGATAGCATCAAAGACCTGCAAAATTGCTCGCGATTCACCTTGAGCTTCAAGGATCTTCGCCTGTGCGGAACCTTCCGCACGCAAAATCGCGGACTGCTTCTCACCTTCCGCGGTGAGGATCTGCGACTGCTTGACACCTTCGGCCGTGAGGATCGCTGCACGCCTATCACGTTCAGCCTTCATCTGCTGTTCCATCGCGCTTTGCACGGTTGCTGGCGGATCGATTGCCTTGAGCTCAACTCGCGAGACGCGGATGCCCCAGCGGCCGGTTGCTTCGTCAAGAACCCCGCGCAACTGGCCATTGATCTGGTCACGGCCGGTGAGTGCCTGTTCCATGTCCATCGAACCGATAATGTTACGCAGCGTGGTCACGGCAAGCTGTTCGATGGCCGACATCGGATCGGCGATCTCGTACGTGGCCGCTTCTGGCTGAGTCACCTGGTAGTAGATCACCGTGTCAATATTGACCACGATGTTGTCCGAGGTAATCACAGGCTGGGGCGGGAACGGCACCACCTGTTCACGCATGTCGATACGCTGGCGTACAGAATCGAAGAACGGGATCAGGAAGTGAAGCCCTGGCCGCAAGGTCTTGCTGTATTTACCAAGCCGTTCGATAATCACCGTGTATCCCTGGTGAACCTGAATAACAGATTTCGCGATCGCGACTACGACGAGTAGCGCCAAAATCCCCAGGAACACGAGGAGAATGATGCTTGAATCTCCCATGACGTCCTACTTTCTTTGGTTAACGATAATTGTTGGTCGGATTAAACTGTTCAACGACTGCTCGGGCGCCTTCGACACCCACGACGACGACGGCGGTGCCTTCTGCTATTGGCGGTCCGTAGGTTTTTGCGCTCCACACTTCCCCACCAATTTTCACGCGCCCGGCTTTGACGTCGATATCCGTTAAGGCGTGTGCCACCTGGCCGCGCATGGCATAAACGTTTGATTCACCTTTCGATGAATCGTTGACGTGCCTGCGGGCCCACGGGCGAATGAAAGCGATGCCGAGTACGGACACAACTGCGAAGAGAACGATTTGCAAAACGAGCGCATCGGGTGCGATCGCCGACGTTATCGCGGCAACGAGCGTGCCACCTGCGAACATCATGAACAGGAAATCGACGGTCAGCGTTTCGGCGATCAATAGCACGAGCGTGATGATCGCCCAGATTCCCCATGCCATTTAGTCTCCCTACTATTCGGTAGCGTTCTTACTCACAGTTTACACGCCGTTACCTACCACACACCTCCGCCTACGGTTGTAAAATCGCGGGAATATTTACTTGGCAGCGCGGGCAGTGTACCTGCCGGAATCGTAGGTGACGTTGATGGGCACGTCGAAGACCTGTGAGAGGGTCTCGGACGTCATCACCTCGTCAAGCGTGCCACGTGCGGCGACCTGGCCATCCTTGAGCAGTAGACCGTGCGTGAAACCTTCTGGAATGTCCTCAACGCGATGGGTGACGAGTACCATGACGGGCGCATATTTCGCACGCGCCAGGTCGGTCAGCGAGCCGAGTAGAACTTCCCGCCCACCAAGGTCTAATCCCGACGCCGGTTCGTCAAGAACGAGAACTTCCGGATCGGGCATGAGCGCACGAGCAATACCAACCCGCTTGCGCTCCCCTGTTGACAGGGTTCCCCAGCGGCGGTCCTGAAGATGAGCAACACCGAGAATGGAAAGCAGCTCGCGGGCGCGCTCGTTATCGATCTCTTCGTATTCTTCACGCCAGGTGTTGATGACGCCGTAGGCTCCCGTGCGCACAACATCGATCACTTTTTCGCGTTCGCTAATTCTCTGATCAAGTGCCGACGACGACAGCCCAACGAGCGGATGAATCTCAGACACGTCGACTTTGCCAAGTTTTTGCCCGACGATCGAGACCGTGCCGTAGGTGGGATGAAGCCGTCCAGAAACCAGCCGCATGAGAGTCGTTTTACCGGCACCATTCTGGCCGAGCACGACCCAGCGCTCGCCTTCATTTACGGACCAGCTCACCCGGTCGACAATATTTCGTCCGCCACGGCGAACGCTAACATTACTTACGTCTAAAACATCTCCCATGTGCCTCACCCTAGTTCACTCGTGGGTTGGTGTGCTAGAGCACACCAACCCACGGTGCGATTGCTTCGTTACTTGCCGAGAATGTCGTTGTAGAAAGCCATCGTCTTCACGGCAATGGACTCCCACGAGAAGTGCTCTTCAGCGCGCTTGCGGCCGGCCCGGCCCATTTCCTTCGCGCGCTCAGGATCGGAGACCATCTCCGCAAGAGCCTCGCCAAGATCCTTCTCAAACTTATCCGGATCAAGCGGGGTTCCCGTGCCGTCTTGCTTCTGCTCGATCGGTACGAGCGTGCCTGTCACGCCGTGATCGATACAGTCCGGAATACCACCAGTGGCAGTTCCGACGACGGGCAGACCAACGGCCATCGCCTCAAGGTTGACGATACCGAGCGGTTCGTAGACGGATGGCGTGACGAACGTCGTCGAGCAAGATTCGAGTGCCACGATCTTGTCGTGTGGCAGGTGTTCGTCAATCCACACCACGCCGTCGCGATCCTTCTGCAGGTCTTCGACGAGCCCTCGAGTTTCCTCGAGAATCTCCGGCGTGTCGGGTGCCCCCGCACACAGGATTACCTGGACGTCTTCCGGCACATACTTGAGGGCACGCAACAGGCCAGGCACGCCCTTCTGCCGAGTAATCCGGCCAACGAAAATGATCGTCGGCTTATCCGGATCGAGGCCGTAGGAGCTGAAGTATTCACGTGCAGCTGCCCATTCTTCATCCGTTTGCGGCGCCTTCCAATCATCGAGGTCGATACCGTTGTGGATGACGCGCACCTTGTCGGGGTCAACCGCCGGGTAAGAGCGCAGGATGTCGTCGCGCATACCGTTCGACACGGCAACGATGCCGTCGGCAGCTTCGTAAGCCGTCTTTTCGATCCACGATGAGACTTCGTAGCCACCGCCGAGTTGCTCGCGCTTCCACGGACGTAGCGGCTCAAGCGAGTGCGCAGAAATAACGTGCGGAATGCCGTAGAGCATCTTCGACAGGTGGCCTGCCATGTTCGCATACCACGTGTGCGAGTGAACGATGTCGGCGTCGGCGGTCTTATCCGCAATTTGCAGGTCGACGCCGAGCGTCTTCAATGTCGCATTCGCACCGTCGAGCTCAGCAACATCGCTGTAGCCGTGGACGGTCACACCATCGCCGCCCTCGCGCGGCCCGTCAAACGCATGGACGTGCACGTCAGCGTGCACTTTCAGCACCTTTGCCAGCTCGGTGACGTGAACGCCTGCGCCTCCGTAAACGTGCGGCGGGTATTCGCGGGTGAGCAGATCGACTCTCATCAATCTTCCTTTCTCTATGAGGGAACGTGAAACGTGTTCGTTCATAGCCTATCCCGGACTTCGATTGATTTTGTGAAATAGGCCAATTTTCTCTGCAAAGCAGTTAAGCTTAGAAACATGAGATCTAAACCACGTGTACTTGCCATTGTTCTTGCTGGAGGGGAAGGCAAACGCCTCATGCCCTTGACCAAGGAGCGCGCCAAGCCGGCCGTTCCATTCGGCGGAACCTACCGCCTCATTGACTTCGTGCTGTCAAATATCGTCAACTCGGGATATTTGAAGACCGTCGTCTTGACCCAGTACAAGTCTCATTCCCTTGATCGTCATATTTCGAAGACGTGGCGCATGTCGTCACTGCTCGGCAACTACATTGCTCCGGTGCCCGCCCAGCAGCGCGTGTCGAAGAGCTGGTTCTCGGGCTCGGCGGATGCCGTCTACCAGTCGCTCAACATTCTCGACGACGAACGGCCAGACATCGTTCTCATCACCGGTGCGGATAACATCTACCGGATGGATTTCTCGCAGATGGTTGAACAGCACATCGACACGGGTGTGGGGATGACCATCTCCGGTATTCGTCAGCCGATCGAAATGTCGAGCTCGTTCGGCGTCATCGATACCGATCCTAATGACACGAAGAAGGTTCGTGAGTTCCTCGAGAAGCCTGCTGAAGTTGACGGGCTGCCTGATTCGCCGAACGAGATCCTCGCGTCGATGGGTAACTACGTTGTGTCTGCTGATGTGCTCTACGAAGCGCTACATCAGGACGCGGCCAACCCGGATTCCAACCATGACATGGGCGGAGATCTTGTGCCGATGTTCGTTAATAACAACGACTGCGGTGTCTACGACTTCACCTTCAACGAGGTTCCCGGCTCGACCGAACGTGATCGCAACTACTGGCGCGACGTCGGTACGATCGACATGTTCCACGAGGCGAACATGGATCTTATTTCAGTCAACCCGATCTTTAACCTGTACAACGACAAGTGGCCGCTGTACACCGGTTACACGGGTCTGCCACCGGCAAAGTTCGTTTACGGCCACCGTGAACGTCTTGGCCACGCGCTCGATTCGATCATCTCCCCCGGCGTCATCATCTCCGGTGGTGAGGTCATCGGTTCGGTGCTCTCGCCGCACGTGCGGGTAAACTCTTGGTCCTCGGTTCGCGATTCGGTGCTGTTCGACGGCGTGAATGTGGGCCGTAACGCCACTGTCGTCGGCGCGATTCTCGACAAGTACGTCAACGTCGAAGAAGGCGCACAGATCGGCATCGATCACGATCATGATCGGGAGCGCGGCTTCCACGTGTCCGACGGCGGTATCGTCGTCGTTCCGAAGGGCGCAACCGTTCGCGCCTAGTCGCTCTACCTATCTGACAACTTGCAGGTGGAGGGGCCAGCTCGGTTAGCCGAGCTGGCCCCTTCGGCTGTTGAAGACGTGTCGGCATTCCTCACATTGCGGCAAATAGTTTCCGCGGCAGACTAGGCTGGTGGATATGCGCGTTCGTTTTTCACTTGTGTCAGACCGCCGGCTACCGGAGGCACTTGTTCGCCATGTTCGGCGTACGATTACAGACGTTTGTGACGCCCCAGACGAACGCCCGGTGCCTGTACCTGGCTTGAATGCCCTGACGTGGCTGTTCGATCTGCCAGAGCAGCTACCCGAACCGTTCACGGGAGCGTTATCGGCGTTGCGTGACGAACTGAGAGGCCCTGCAATGGCACTGGCCGTTGACTCGGCATTTATCACGGGCCCGATGGCTGACCACGGACCGCGAGCGATCGTCACAGACGTGGATTCGACGTTCATCACGACCGAAGTGATCGAGATGCTCGCTGCTTACGCGGGCGTGGAAGAGGAAGTTCGCGCGGTGACGGAATCTGCGATGCGCGGCGAACTCGATTTCAAGGAATCGCTCGAACACCGGGTCGCCCTGTTGCGCGGCGTACCCGCCGACGTCGTCGACGACGTCTTCGCCGCGATCAAACTTACCCCCGGCGCGCGGCGCCTCGTCGATGCAGCCCATGCTCGCGGCGCTAAATTCGGCTTAGTATCAGGCGGTTTTACTGAGGTCGTTGGAAAGATAGGAGCGGACTGCCAGATCGACGGCTATGTGGCCAACGGACTCGAGGTCAACGACGGCGTTCTCACCGGGCGCACCTACGGGCCAGTGATTGATGGGGCAGCGAAAGTTGAGGCGATCGAACGCTGGCAGGAGGAGTGGGACGTTTCCCCCGATCTCACGCTATGTGCCGGCGACGGGGCAAACGACCTGCCGATGCTCGCCAGGGCTGGTCTTGGTGTGGCGTTCATGGGCAAACAGGTCGTCGTCGAACGGGCTGACTGCGCGATCTCAATCCCGCGGCTGGATGCCATTGCGGCACTGGTTGGATGGGATATCGATGGCTAAACCAGCACCCGAATGCCCAATCCGTTTCGGTGAGCCCTGCACGTTATGCCAGCTGTACGTGACGGGCCCAGAGGACTGCCAAACTGTTCGCCTCGTGTTAGACGATCCCGAACTGCGCGCAGAATGGCAACGCAAACGAGCCGCCTATATCAAGGCTAAGCGCGAGGCGAGGAAAAGCTAGCGCCGCCGCCTGGGATGATTCCCGCAGGCTAGGACGGCAGCCGCGGAGCGGTCAAGAAGTCTTTCAGAGCTAGGCCTCCGGTCGGCATCTCCAGCCACGGGCGAGCACATGTGAAAACTGCCGTGCCCGCCGTCGGGAAACCGCTTTCAAATCCAGCGCTCCCCTGCCTGTCCCACAGCTCGAAAGCCAGTGCGGACATCGTCGGCTCATGCCCCACGATCATCACCGTTTGTCCGGTGGCCTCGGTGCGAATGATCTCAACTAGGTCATCGCCGCCAGCAGAGTACAACCGCGGATCAATGTTCACCGCATCCGCTTTCAAGCCGCCAGCCACGAGCTGTTCCAACGTCTGCTGGGTGCGCACCGCATCGGATACGAACAACTGGTCAATAACAGGAAAGCGACTGGCAAGTTGACCGCCAATATAGCTGGCTTGCCGACGCCCGCGGTCAGCGAGTGGGCGGCGATGGTCGGGCGAGCCATCTGCAGCCTTCGCGTGGCGCATCACAATAAGAGTATTCATGTGCTCAAGCATAGCTAGGCAAGCGAAATAAGGTCGATGTAGTCGTCAGACCACAAGTCCTCGTCCCCATCCGGCAAGAGCAGAACCCGATCCGGATTCAGCGCTTTAACCGCCCCCTCGTCGTGTGTCACGAGCACCACAGCACCCTCGTATGTGCGCAAAGCTGCCAAAATCTTTTCCCGGGAGGCCGGGTCGAGATTGTTCGTCGGTTCATCAAGAAGGAGAACGTTAGCTGCGGAGGCGACGATCGTAGCAAGCGCGAGCCGAGTCTTTTCGCCGCCAGAAAGGACAGACGCGGGCTTATCGGCGTCGTCGCCAGAAAATAGGAACGAGCCGAGCACGCTGCGCACCGCCGTGTCGTCAAACGTGTCAGGTGCCGCCCGGCGCATGTTTTCTTCCACGGTCGCATCGAGGTCAATAAACTCGTGTTCCTGGGCGTAGTAGCCGATTTTCAGGCCGTGGCCGGCTTTGATCTCACCCGCATCCGGCTTCTCTACACCGGCGAGCAAGCGAAGTAGCGTCGTTTTGCCAGCACCGTTCAACCCGAGCACGACGACACGCGAGCCGCGGTCAATCGCAAGGTCAACCCCGGCAAACACTTCGAGCGAGCCGTATGCTTTCGTCAACCCTGTTGCCATCAACGGGGTTTTGCCGCACGGAGCCGGATCTGGAAAACGTAGCTGAGCGACCTTCTCTTCCGCGCGTTCCTCATCTAACGCCGCCAACATCTTCTCTGCACGCCGTTCCATGTTCTGTGCCGCCACCGCTTTAGTGGCTTTGTACCGCATTTTGTCGGCTTGCGCTCGCAGGGCAGCCGCTTTCTTTTCGGCATTTTGCCGTTCCCGACGACGACGCCGCTCATCTGCCTCGCGCTGAGTGAGGTAGCGATCCCAGCCCATCGAATACACGTCGAGCATTCCTCGGTTCGCATCCAGGTACCAGACCGTATTCACGGTATCCCTCAGCAGCTCAACCGAATGCGAAATGATGACGTAGCCGCCGGAATAGTTCTTCAACCAGTCACGCAACCACACAATAGAATCGTGGTCGAGGTGGTTCGTTGGCTCATCGAGAAGAAGGGTTTGTGCACCAGAAAAGAGCACCCGCGCCAGCTCAACCCGGCGGCGCTGGCCACCCGAAAGCGTGGCAAGTGGCTGCTCAAGGACTCGATCGGGCAAACCGAGTGCGGCCGTAATCCGCGCGGCCTCCGAATTCGCAGCCCACCCGCCAGCCGCCGTAAACTCGGCGTCTAACCGCGCATAGCGCTCAATAGCCTTTTGCTGCCTCTCGCCGTCGAGCGTGGACATCTCACGCTCGGCTTTAGCGATTCTTCGTAGCATCGATTCAATACCGCGAGCGGACAGTATCCTGTCGCGTGCTATCTGATCAGTATCACCGACACGGGTGTCTTGAGCCAGATAACCAATCGGATCACGCCGATGAATCGCACCTTGTCGTTCGACGACGTCGGAGCTCGCGTCCTCACCAGCGAGCAGCCGCATTAAGGTCGTCTTGCCAGCACCATTTCGACCAACAAGCCCAATGCGCTTGCCTTTACCGACGCTAAGCGAGACGGGGTGTAAAAGCACCCGCTGCCCGATACGCATCTGAAGATCTTGCGCTTGAATCACGCAGACCAGTCTAGCGCCGGGTGATCTTAGACGTTAAAGCCGAGCGCGCGGAGCTGTTCCCGCCCGTCGTCGGTGATACGTTCCGGACCCCACGGCGGAAGCCACACCCAGTTGATCCGAAATTCTTCAACGAGGCCCGCCACAGCTTGGTGGCACTGCTCTTCGATGACGTCGGTAAGCGGGCATGCTGCGGACGTTAACGTCATGCCCACCACCGCTGAGCTTCCGTCGATCGTCAGCCCGTACACGAGGCCGAGATCCACAATGTTGATACCGAGTTCGGGATCGATCACATCCTTGAGAGCCTCAATGAGGTCATCTTCGATAGATGTGGCAGCTACAGGATTGTCTGTCACGATTATCTCCTTCTTCGTTATTCGTTGGCTTGCATGGTGGCGTCCTTCAGCGCCATCCAGCCAAGCAGAGCACACTTGATACGCATCGGGAATTTCGCCACGCCATGCAATGATGAGGCATCTTCAAGCAGGTCGGCGTCCTCATCAGAAATCTCGGCACCGCGAGAATCCATCATGCGCCGGAACGTGTCGTACAACTTCTCAAAGTCGGCGGCTGACTTGTTTTCCACGAGTTCTGTCATCATCGAGATCGACGCCTGCGAAATAGAACAGCCGTGCCCCGTCCACGCAAGATCCGTGTAGCGGCCGTCTTCCATGTTGACCTGGTAGTTCACCTGATCACCGCACGTGGGGTTCACTTGAAAAGACTCGCCGTCCGGGTCTTCGATCTCACCTTCGCCGTGACGCTCCCGAGCCGCATCCAAAATAATTTCTTGGTACATCTGCTCAAGTTCGTTCATCGTGCCTCCCCCACTTTCTCATCTGTCACGCCAAAATATTCGCGTACCCGCCCCAAGGCGGCCAAAAACACGTCCACTTCTTCAGCCGTATTATACGGCCCGAAGGAAGCGCGGCATGAAGCATGAACCCCAAAGTGTTGATGGATTGGTTGAGCACAGTGGTGGCCCACACGAATAGCGATTCCCTGCGAGTCAAGCAACTGACCGACGTCGTGAGGGTGCACCCCAGCAACGTCAAAAGCGACCACTCCGATCCGCTCGGAGGCGTCCGTTGGCCCAAGGACGCGCACACCGGGGATCTGCGACAAGCCGGCAAGTGCGCGTGCTGTTAGCTCTTCCTCGTGGCGTGCAATCTCATCCATGCCGATGTCCAGCAGATAGTTTGCTGCAGCACCCATCCCAACCGCTTGGGCGACAGGCTGAGTGCCGGCTTCAAAGCGTGCCGGCGGGCGCGCAAACGTGGTGGCCTCCATGCGGACGATCTCCACCATGGAACCACCGAAGAGGAAAGGTGGCATCGCTGCAAGCAGGTCCGCGCGCCCATACAGCGCACCGATCCCAGTCGGCCCGAGCATCTTGTGCCCGGAAAACGCGGCGAAGTCGACGTCGAGTTCATGGAAATCAACCGGCATGTGTGGGACCGACTGGCATGCATCCAGCACGGTCAACGCACCAACCTCACGGGCACGCTCCACGATCTGTCTCACCGGAGAAATCGCTCCGGTCACGTTCGACACGTGGGTGAACGCCACGAGCTTCGTACGCTCGTCAATTACTCCATCAGTCAGGTCAATACGGCCGTCGTCAGTAAGATCAAACCAGCGCAGTTCCGCTCCGGTACGAATACAAAGTTCTTGCCAGGGAATCAGATTCGCGTGGTGTTCGGCGCGAGTGATGACGACATTATCGCCGGCGCGCAAAGTCAAGCGTTCGTGAATAGCCGCTAGGCGTTCTTTCTGCTTGCGTCCCCCGCGTAGCACGCTCTGACCACGCCCGCGGGAAATATCGTCAATGACGTAGGCAATAAGATTGAGCGCTTCAGTGGAATTCTTCGTCCACACGATCTCTTCGGGCTCGGCGCCAACCAACCGGGCCACCGATTCGCGAGCCTGCTCGTAGGCAACCGTCGCCTCAGCAGCAAGCGTGTGCGAACCCCGGTTAACCGCGCCGTTGGAATACGTTTCCTGCCGGACGACGGCGTCGATCACGGCCTGCGGTTTTTGTGACGTGGCACCGGAGTCAAGGTAGACGAGGGGCACCCCGTCCTGCACTTCACGCTGCAGGACGGGGAAATCCTCTCGAGGAGCAGGACAACTCATTTAGGCCTGCATTTTTTCGAAACGCTCGTAGCCGTTTTCTTCCAGCTCGTCCGCAAGCTCCGGACCGCCAGACTCGGCCACTCGTCCATCAACAAACACGTGCACGTGATCAGGCTTGATGTAGCGCAAAATACGCGTGTAATGCGTGATCAGCATGATGCCGTTATTGTTTTCTTGATGCACCCGGTTAACACCTTCAGACACGAGACGCAGAGCATCAACATCAAGGCCGGAATCGGTCTCGTCAAGAACCGCGAAACGTGGCTTGAGCATCTCCATCTGCAGAATCTCTAGGCGCTTCTTCTCACCGCCAGAGAATCCGACGTTGAGGTCACGGCTTGCCCAGTCTTTATCTGCCTTAAAGTTCTCCATGGCCGTGTTGAGGTCTTTGACCCAGGTCCGCAGCTTGGGAGCTTCGCCGTCGATCGCTGTCTTGGCGGCGCGCAGGAAGTTGGTCACCGTCACTCCGGGGACTTCTACGGGGTACTGCATTGCGATGAACAGGCCGACGTGTGCACGCTCGTCCGGGCTCATGTCTTCAATGTTTTCGCCGTCGAGCAAGATCTCGCCCTCGTCGATTTCGTAGTCTGGATGGCCAGCGATCGCGTAGGCCAACGTCGACTTTCCAGAACCGTTCGGGCCCATGATGGCGTGGATTTCACCGTGGTTGATGGTGAGGTCCACTCCCTTGAGGATCTGCAGTGGACCGTCCTGTGTTTCGACCGATACGTGGAGGTTCTTAATTTCCAGTGTAGACACGTTAGTTTTCTTTCGGTTAGTGCGCCTTGCGGCGCGGTGAATTCTTAATTGACGGTGATGTAGACGTCGTCGCCGTCTACACGCACCTGGTAGGTCTTGACCGGCGCTGAGGCCGGAGGGTTAAGTGGCTGACCTGTATGCAGGTCGAATGCCGAGCCGTGCCGCGTGCATTCCAGAGTTTCCCCGTCAACATAGCCTTCTGCGAGCTTGAAACGCCCGTGTGAACAGCGATTATCGACGGCGAACCAGTTGCCGGTCTCTGCGTGGACGAGCGCCACCGCAAGCGGTAGCGGCTTGCCAGGGATGTCGATGCCAACTGCATGAACATCCCCGGGTGCCACCTCATCGACCGTGCACGCGAAATACTCAGGCATTCTGCAACTCCAGTGCGATATCGAGTTCCGCTTCGATGGATTCCATGAGCTTGTTTTGCACCGTATCAACACCGATCTGGTTGATGAGCTCGGCGAAGAACCCGCGCACCACGAGCCGGCGAGCCTGATCTTCAGGGATGCCGCGCGAACGCAGGTAGAACAGCTGGTTGTCATCGAAGTATGCGGTCGCAGATGCGTGGCCTGCGCCCTCAATCTCTCCGGTCTCGATTTCGAGGTTCGGTACAGAATCTGCACGCGAGCCGTCGGTCAAGATGAGGTTGCGGTTTTCCTCATACGTGTCCGTCCCCTCGGCGATCTTGCGGATGACGACGTCGCCCACCCACACCGCATGCGCATCATCACCCTGCAAAGCGCCCTTGTACGACGAGCGCGAACGGCAATTCGGCTGGTTGTGCTCCATGAGCAAGCGGTTTTCGATGTGCTGGCCCTCGTCTGCGTAGTAGGCGCCCAACATCTCCAGCTCCGCACCTTCACCGGCGAAATCCGACGACGACGTCACGCGCACGACATCCCCGCCCAGTGTGACGACGATGTGCTTGAGCGTGCCCGAACGCCCCACTCGCATGCGGTGGGACGCAATATGTGCGGCGTCGTCGTCCCAATCCTGGATTGACACAACAGTCAGATTCGCACCATCAGCGACCTGAACTTCAACGCCCTGAGCAAGCCGAGCCGAGCCCGTGTGATTGAGAACGATCGTTCCTTTCGAATGCTGCTCTGCAATGATCACAATGTGCATGGGCGCCACCTGGCTCGACCCATCACCCTGAATATTGACGATGACCTCCTTGTCGAGTTCAACGTCTTTGGCAATGGTGATCACATAGGCGTCGTTGAAATCCTTCCACGACAGTGCCGCAACCCGATCTTCCGGAGCTACGGTTTTGCCAAGCCGGTCATCATCACGGCTCACCTTTTCAAGTGTCGCATCGCCAGTCACCGTCACCGTAGGCGCAGTGCCCGGAGCTGCTTCAGCGAAGAAATCCTCGATACGCTCAACCGGCGTGAAACGCCAGACCTCTTCGGTTCCTTGCGGAACCGGATGCGTGGCGAAATCGAAAGAGCGATTACGGTCTGCAAGCGAAGATCCACTAGTTGTCACATCAGTCATATCAGCCGACTGCTCCTTCCATCTGGAGTCCAATGAGGCGGTTAAGTTCGAGCGCGTATTCCATCGGCAGCTCGCGCGCGATCGGCTCAACGAATCCGCGCACGATCATCGCGTATGCTTCGGCCTCATCAATACCGCGGCTCATCAGGTAGAACAGCTGATCCGCTGACACCTTCGACACCGTGGCCTCGTGGCCCATTTCAGCATCGCCCACCCGCACGTCCACATACGGGTACGTGTCCGAACGTGAAATCTGGTCCACCAACAGTGCATCACACAGCACTGAAGACTTAGCCCTCTTAGCATTCTCGTTGACTTGGACGAGCCCACGATAGGCCGAGCGGCCACCGCCACGTGCCACGGACTTGGCAACAATATTCGAATGCGTGTTAGGAGCGTTGTGAATCATCTTCGCGCCAGTCTCTTGGTGCTGGTCGGCTCCCGCGAAAGCAATCGACAGGGTTTCTCCGCGAGCGTGCTCACCCTGCAAGTAGACGGCAGGGTATTTCATGGTGACCTTCGAACCGATGTTGCCATCGATCCACTCCATGAGACCGCCTTCTTCAACCATTGCGCGCTTGGTGACGAGGTTGTAGACGTTCTTCGACCAATTCTGAATGGTCGTATACCGAACCTTCGCATCCTTCTTGACGAAGATCTCGACGTTTGCTGCGTGCAGCGAATCCGACGAGTAAATCGGGGCTGTACAACCTTCAACGTAGTGCACCGATGATCCTTCATCGGCGATGATCAAGGTGCGTTCGAACTGGCCCATGTTTTCCGTGTTGATCCGGAAGTACGCCTGAAGTGGGATCTCCACGTGGACGCCCGGTGGCACGTAGACAAACGAACCACCCGACCACACGGCCGTGTTCAAGGATGCAAACTTGTTATCGCCCAGCGGGATTGCCGTACCGAAGTACTCTTTGACGATGTCCGGGTGCTCCTTAAGCCCCGTGTCCATGTCAAGGAAAATCACGCCTTGAGCTTCCAGATCTTCGCGGATCTGGTGGTAGACCACTTCGGATTCGTACTGTGCAGCCACACCCGCAACAAGGCGCTGCTTTTCAGCTTCGGGAATGCCGAGCTTATCGTACGTATTCCGGATGTCTTCTGGCAGATCTTCCCACGACGTGGCAACACGTTCAGTGGAGCGCACGAAGTACTTAATGTTGTCGAAATCAATCTCCGACAGATCGGCACCCCACGTGGGAACCGGCCGACGTTCAAAGAGCTTGAGAGCCTTCAAACGCTTTTCCAGCATCCACTCTGGTTCTTCCTTGAGCGCAGATATTCTGCGCACAACATCTTCGTTCAAACCCCGTTCGGCCTTATCAGCTTCCGGGTTAACATCATGCCACCCGTACTGGTAATTGCCGATCTTGGCAATCGTTTCTTCCTGGGTCAAACCTTCGTTTGTACCCGGTGCGACTTGGGTCATCAGTTTCCTTCCGAGACGCCGCCCGAAGGCGGTGTTGTAGAATCACGCTTCGCTGAGCGTGCGCTTTGACGCGAACGAGCTCGCAAGTTTCGTGGGATTCCCAGTGGAATGTTCGTTGTGCACACGTGACCCCCACTGGCGATTGTCGAAAGACGCTGAATCGGGACTCCCAGGAGGCGGGCGAACGCCTCCGTCTCTGCCTCACACAAAAGCGGAAATTCTTCCGCCACTTCGTGAACGGGGCAGTGACCCTGACAGATCTGAACGGACAACGCGTTTGGCCCCCCGCGACGCAAGGTTGCCACGTAGCCGTCTCTGCTCAACGCATCAGTAAGTGCCGCAGCTCGTTCAGCCGGTGTTGAACCGGCGTCATTGAGGATCTCACTGTATCGCTTTTCCAGCGACTTTGCGCGAGCGGTGATGAACTGTTCGAGCCCTTCATCTCCCAGCGAATCTTGGACGAACGCGAGAGCGTTCGATGCGAGGTCAGAATAGCCTTGGCCGAGTTGACCTTGGCCTTCTGCTGTGGCGACGTATTGACGCGATGGCCGCCCGCGCCGCACAGGCCCTTTCTTGGGGCCGTCGTACTCTTCGATAAACTTGTCATCGACGAGCACGCCTAAGTGCCGGCGCACTGCCGCTGGCGTGAGCACGAGAATCTTCGCGAGTTCGCCTGCCGTGATCGGACCTCGCTCCACAATTAGCCGCAGAATTTGTTCGTACGTACCCTCGTCATTACTCACTCACATCACCTCCTGCATTAAGCAACATCTTTGTTGCTTTATTCCAGATTAGCAAGTTGAGGCGTGCGGCGTGGCGAGTGTGATTAGTCGGTCAGAACAATCTCGTCAAACTTGTCTAAGCCGCGAGATAGTGCCACATTCGCCGCAAGAATTCCGGCTACGAGGGTGGGGCTCGATAGGTTACCAGCGAACACGGCGTCGGTCACCTCACTGAGCCCGAACCACGTGACGACGATCTCGGCCTCTTCCGCCTCGCGCGTAAAATCACGTGCCGGAGCTTCCTCGATGTCGAACGCGAGATAAATCGCGAGGTCTTCATTCGACACCCCGGGGGACGTCACGAAGTTGACCATCCGGTACCAGCGCCGAGCGGACAGATCGGTTTCTTCCCGCAGTTCACGCGCGGCCGTGTTGACTTCCGATTCACCCGCCTCATCGCAGAGGCCGGCCGGAATCTCCCACATGATCCGGCGCGGCGAATGTCGATACTGCTGGATGAGCAGCACATCCCACTGCTCGCCGTCGCGCTCAGATGGGCGTAGGGCGACGATCGCGACGGCGTCGTCGTGATCCATCCACTGGCGCCGAACGACGTCTCCGGAGGCAAACTCGATCTCGTCGTCGAAAATGGTGAAGATCGGCCCGCGGAAACGTTCCTGGCGGTCGGTAAGTTTCACGTGGTCAGGGGCATAAACGTCCCGTAATTCTTCGTTCACGTACCCATATTATCCGATTCGCCGGGCTGTTTGCGTGACGCGTCCGCCAGTGCTTGCCGATCCGCTATGGCTAGCGCCCCTATCCCTGCCCCAATGAGAATGACGGCTCCGATCGCGCTGGCAACAAACGCGCTGATGATTGACAGGTTTCCGGCGTTCACGACGGCGTTAACGACGTGCCATGCCAGCAGGCTGGCTAATGCAAGGACGATACCGACGACGGCGATGAGCCGGACCAAGCCTGCGCTCGCCCCCGTGCCTAGTTCGCGGCGGATCATCATGACCATGGCGAGCGCACCAAGGCTCAGGCCAATAGACATTGCCCCGCCGATCGCCTGCAATACAGGTACCCTGCCGGCCACGCCGCCTGCCGCCGCTGCAATGAGGCAGAGCACGACGGTTCCCCACGCTATCGTGTTCGAGGCGATCACTCGCCCGGCAGCGTTGCGGGCATACAGTACGCGTGCGCCATGGTAGATCACGCTGAAACCGAGTAGTCCGGGGGCCATTGCTTGCAGAGCACTTTCCAGCCCCGCGATGTCTCTGCCCATGTCGATAACGATCTTCGCCGGGATGGCCAACACGAAAAGCAGCGCCCCGCCAATCATGCCCATCGTGACAACGAGCCGTAGTGATCGGGCCGTCAAATCGATCTGTTCATCACCTGTGGCTGCTGAAATCCGTGGGAACGTGACGGTTGCGATGGGAACAGCGAGCACGGCGTAGGGAACCATAAACACCGCGTACGCGTAGTTAAACGCCGTATAGGTGCCAGTGCCGCCCTGGGCATTCGCAAAAATCATGATCGCCACAATGGCAATCTGCTGGGCAAGCAAGGCTGCCAGGCCAGCACCACCAAGGCGTAAAGTCAGCTTGGCTGCTCCGGGTGGAAACTTCACTGTTGGGCGGAGGTGCGCATACCTTCCCGCGAGCACAAGCTGTGGCAACGCGAACAGGATGACCCCCGACGTCGTGCCCACACCAAGTAGCGCAAGTTCGCCCCAGCCGATGGTTGCCGGATCAGCAAAAGGATCGGCGATCGATGAATAGGCGATGAATGTAGCTGTGACGGCCAGCGACGACAGCAATGGGGACAGCGCCGGCAACACGAAATGGTCATTACTATGTAAAATTCCGGTCGCGACCACCGACAGCCCATACAGCGGGATCTGCACGGCAAACATTCGCAAGAGCGTGGCCGCCGCGTTCACCGTGCCCGCGTGAGCAGTCGGCAACAAAAAGGACATGATCGGACTCGCGAATACGACGACGACCACACACAGCGGCACGCCGACCAGGCTGATCCACGTGATAAGCGCAGAGGCTGCCGCATCTGCGTCTTTCGACTGCCCGCGTGCCAGGTAGCGCGCCAGGATCGGGATCACCGCCCCTGACAGCGCGCCGCCAGCAGCCACTTCAAATAGAACGTTGGGAACGGTATTTGCCGTATCGTAGGCGGTTGCCATTAACCCGTCTGATAGCGCCCACGATTGCGCGAGTTTTCGCACCAAGCCCATGAGACGTGACAAGAGAGTAAGAATGGCGACGACGCCGGCAGCACCGGCAAAGCCTTTCCACACTTTAGCCATTGGACGTGCCCTCAGCTCGCCCGGCCAAGCCGATCAAACCATCGAAGTACCGGGGTCTCGTCAATCACGCGAGAAAAGGAGACTTTCTCGGATGCCGCATTCAACCCTGTGAGTGTAGCTGCCACACACACTTTAACTGCCGGTGGGTAGGTGGCCAGATGAGTTCCGAGGAACGCGCCAAGAGTGTTCGCACCCAGATCTCCCAGCATCGTGTCCCTGCGTAAATCGCTTTCCAGACCACCAGCGGCCGCGCCCACGACGATCTGGGCCGGGATTGATCCCGCGATGGCTGGTCCTGCGGCTGCAAGTATGACTGCTTTTCGTGCGCGGCCCGGGCGTACGTCTAGCAGGTTCACGAGGTTGGCGGACAGTGCGATAATCACCGTGTCGAGCCCGGTTTCAGCCAAGGTGCGTAACAAGCCGCCATCTCGTGCCCTGCCCAACATGATGGCCGCACCCAACGCACCCGTACCGGTTGCCACGATCTTGACCAGCCCGGATGTCGGCTGCCCATCGCAGGCAGAACTCACATGCCCGCGAAATCCTTTCGCCGTCGCAGGAAATGCCTCTTCCCAATGATCGTCCACGTAGCCGCCGAGAGCGGCGCCGACGCTCGCCACGCACGCGGCCTTGTTCGCATCCTTGCCTGCGATCACACTGCCCGCGATCAGACCAACGGCCGCATCAATCCCGCCGGTCAACGACGTACTTTTGCCAGCGAAATTCTTTCGTTGCCAGCTAGGCAGCTCGGGCATCGATCGGCTGGCAATCCGCGCACCAACCCAGGCAGAGATGGCAGCAATCACGGCGCCTCATCTGCCGGCGGCGCGCCGTCCCCCTCGGCCGGGGCTTCCTCAGCCGGAGCTTCCGCTTGGGCAGGTTCGGCAACCTTCTTCGCCTCTACTCGTGCACCGAGAGTCCGCTGCGTCCCCTCGTCAACACCCAAATGGACGTGACCATCCGTGAGCTCGGTTGCAACCGCAATTGGCACATTGATCTGACCGAGCACGAGGTTGAGCGAATCTGCCGTCGACACAGCCGTACCGCCCCGCCGAAGCGCACTGACGACGTCGTGGTCTGTCTTTGCCGGACCGGCCACAACTGTTGCACCTCGCTCGGCGAAATCTGTGGCAAGGGCGACGAACGTCGTTGTCGTATATTCAGTTTGCGCACGCGCATCCGCATCCGCGTCATGTGCTGGCTCAGCGAATTCGGGGCTGAGGATAACGACGGCGTCAGCCGGCTGAGCCATATCAACAGTGGTAATCATCGGGGTGGCTGTACCAGTCATCAAACCAGCAAGCGTGCCGTGAGCGCCCAGGCCATCACGAACGAGCGTGTTAAGGGCGAGCGCTAGCACCCGGTTCGCATCCGCATCGTCCGGCAGATCAGGAACGTACGCCTTCAACTGGTCGGCAAAAGTTGTGCGGAAAGAATTCTGGTCGGCGGCCGTCCACGAGTCGTTAATCAGCGTATGGCCCGTGATAGTAGCACCCGCTGCTTCGAGGCGAGACTTCACCGCCGTGATCTCCGCTTCAGGAACGCCAGGCAACGCCACGACTCCCACGGCCTGGCCTTCCAACGTGGCGCCCAACAGCTCGGGCGCAGCCTCTTCGAAAGCCTGCTCCTGCCGGGCGAGTGCCTCGCGCACCTCAGAGTTATCCGCCTTGAGCTTTTCGTTTGTTGCTCGCAGATCAGAAACCTGGCTTTGCAGCACGTTACCAATCGAATTCTGCAACGGCCCAGCACCCAAAATGATTCCGATCGCAAGAGCGAAAAACACGGAAATCAGCGAAACTAAGTGATACCTAAAATCAACCACGATTACACCTTAGAACAAGTTCTTAACCCACAAAACGAAATCAGACCACCACACGCTCAGCAAATCGAACGTAATCCTGCCCACTTCCGTTGCTGAAATTGCCGCACATACACCGCTCAGCCCGGCAATGAGAAGAAACGCTATCTGCCAGTTCGAAATGCGAGAACGGTACAGGCGCGAAACCCCGCGGGCGTCCACAAGCTTCGAGCCCACTTTTAGCCGGGTGAGGAACGTGGAGGCCATCCCCCGCCGGCCCTTATCCAAGAAATCGACGAGATTTGAATGCGTTCCGACTGCCACGATCAGTTCCGCGCCCTTACTATCGGCGAGCAGCATGGCGATGTCCTCAGACGTTCCCGTGGCAGGAAAAACTTTGTGCTCCACGCCGAGATCCTCAACCCGTTTACGGCCGGGCGCACTGCCATCACGGTAGGCGTGCACAACAACTTCCGCGCCGCCGCGCAAGGTCTCATCTGACACCGAATCCATGTCACCAATAATCATGTCCGGTTTATGGCCCGCTTCAATAATCGCATCTGCGCCGCCATCAACCCCAACCATGATCGGTTTATATTCCCGAATATAGGGGCGTAGCGCTTGCAGGTCTTCTTTGTATTGATGTCCGCGTACCACGATCAACACGTGCCGGCCGTCAAATTCGGTGGCAACATCGGGAAATCCAGCACCATCAAGGATGAGTTCCTGTTCCTTTTCCAGGTACTGCATCGTGTTGTTCGCAAACGCTTTCAGCTGGACTGTCATCCCCGCCTTAGCGGCCACGAGGTTCTCGGCTGTCGTCTGCTCGGTCTGCCACGTGCCATGACTGATCAACGTCTGCCCGCGATAGACCTCACCGGCGGGCGTGACGCTCAGCTTTTGGCCTTCCCGGATATCCATAATTCCCGATCCGAGATTGTCGATAAGCGGGATACCGGCGTCAACAAGAATCTGTGGACCCAAATTCGGATAGCGGCCCGAGGTTGATTGCGCAGCGTTCAACACGGCAGCAGGCCGAATCTCCACGATCGATTCAGCTGCCACCCGGTCGATATCTTCATGGTCGATCACGGCAATCTCACCCGGCCGCAGCCTCTTGACAAGATTCTTCGTGCGTGAATCTACCCGAGCTCGTCCAGCGATCTCACCCGGTGTTGATTGATCTTGGCGTCCAATTACCATGCAAACATCATGGCACAACTGCACTGCGAATTAGTTCAGCCGCGTGCATGCGTGCCGTATCAGATTCCTCGTGCCCGGAGAGCATCCGCGCAAGTTCGCCCACCCGGGCCTCACCTTCGACTGCTATAACATCCGTAGCAGTTGTTGAGGCCTGATTCTTTTTCGTGACGACGACGTGTTGGTTCGCGTAGGCCGCAACCTGTGCGAGGTGGGTGACGGTGAGGACCTGACTAGAACGAGCGACTCGAGCTAGCCGTTCACCAACGGAAAGCGCGGTTTTTCCGCCAATTCCGGCATCGACCTCATCGAAGATGAACGTGTGGTCCGCGCTCGCTTTGGCACTCAGCGCACTTTCGAGGGCAAGCATGATGCGGGACATTTCGCCACCCGACGCCGTCGTGGCAAGAGGCAGATCGGGCGCGCCTTTATGAGGTGAAAGAAGGAAAGTAATCTCATCACTGCCGTGGCTGAAAGGCTGTGCGAGCTCGTCCACTGCAACAGAAAATGTGGCCTCTTTCATAGCCAAACTGTGCAGTTCTTTTGTCACGAGACTGCCGAGTCTCTGGGCTGCCTCACGCCGGCAGGCCCTCAGCTCCGCTGCACAGCTAGCAAGTTCACTGCGGGCACTATCCGCACGTTCTTCCAACGTAGCTAGGTGATCCATCGGCGATTCCAGCGTGGAAAGACGCTGGTCAGCTGCGTTGCGCTGGCGAATAATCTCGTCAAGAGGCATACCAAGATCGCGTTGCAACGATCGCAGCTGTGCCCGCCGCTCGTGAATCGTGTTGAGCTCCTCAGGATCCGCTGCTAATTCGCGGAATTTGATTCCTAGCTCATTGACAACATCCGATGCGATGAGGGCCGCGTCTCTGACCTGCTCGGCAAGACCGCTCATGTCCGCATCGGCACTTTCCAGTTGCCGTAACGCACGCTCGGCTGAATCAAGCGCAACGAGAGCCCCCGCATCCGCCTCTACGCCTTCGAGAGCAGTAAGAGCAACGGACATGGATGCCCGCACATCTTCCACGTTCTCCAACACGAGAGCGCGGGCCTTCAGCTCCTCGTCTTCTCCAATCTCGGGCTTGACCTCGTCTACTCGCTTGACGAGAGCTTCCAATGCTAAACGTTCCGCGGCCGCTTGCTGCATTCCAGCGCGGAACTCATCGAGTTCACGTTCTGCTTCTTTCGTGGCGTTCCACGCGGCGTCGTAATGCGCACGTGCTTGAGCCACCTTGTCCCCACCAAATGAGTCCAATGCTTCACGCTGCTGCGCTGCCGACCGTAATTTGAGCTGATCTGCCTGCCCGTGAACCGTGACCAGATGCTCGGCAATATCTGCCAACACGGCCAACGGCACCGCGCGCCCGCCCACGTAGGCACGCGATCTGCCTCGCGCCAGAACATGCCGGGCAACAAGAATGATCGCCTGCTCGCCGTCATCATCAACAGCGCCACCAGCCTGCTCAACGATGCCAACCACCTGGGAGTCTTTACGTACAACAAACGTGCCTTCGACGACGGCGCGCTCGGCGCCCTGCCGCACACGCGAGGAATCTGCCCGCTCTCCCATGAGCAACAGCAGCGAAGTGAGAGCCATGGTTTTACCGGCACCGGTCTCCCCGGTGATTGCCGTCATGCCGGGCCCGAAAGTGACCTGGGCTGATTCAATCACGCCCAGGTTGGTGATCCGCAGTTCCTCGATCACTCAGCTATCCCCCGCCGCCAGCCTTCAACCGGCAGATGGAATTTCTTCACAAGACGGCCAGAAAACGGCGTGTCGTTCAGCCGTGCCAAACGCACCGGGTGCTTCCCCTTGACAGCGGTAATACGCGAGCCTTCCGGAGCTTCCACCTGCCTGCGCCCATCGAGCCAGACCACGGCGTCGTCGGAACGAATACCAACCTCCAGTGTTGAATCTTTACTGACCACCAGCGGGCGAGCGAACAGCGCGTGTGCCGCGATCGGAGTAAGAAGTAAGGCTTCGACGTCGGGCCACACAACCGGTCCGCCAGCCGAAAAACTGTAAGCCGTGGAACCCGTGGGAGTCGATAGCAAAATCGCGTCCGCTTTAAACGATGACAGGCCAAGCCCATCAACACCTATGTCCGTTTCAATCATCCGTGCGCCAGCACCCTTTTCAATCGACGCCTCATTCAACGCCCAGCCGGTTTCCGACGTCCCATCAGGCCTGGTCACCGTCACGTCAATTGTGAGCCGCGAATCGACCGTCCACTTACCCTCAACAATCGCGTTGACGACATCAAGGAGCGACGCCGGTTCTGCTTCCGCAAGAAAACCAACATGACCAAAATTAATCCCCAAAATCGGGGTTTCATACGGCATCGCAATCTGTGCGGCCTTCAAGATCGTGCCGTCGCCACCGATCACCAAAATCAGATCAGTGCCGCGAAGATCGGACTCGGGGGTAACGTAAAACGCTTCTGAACCTGCAGCACGCAGACGATCGAACGCGATCTGCGCCGACGTGGTGGCGTCCTCGCGCGTTTCGTGTATGAGAATACCTACCCGAACACTCACTGTGTCTCCTTTACCCGGCGACCTGCAGGACCTTCCTCCACCGCCTGCTCAATAGCGGCATTGAGGCTATCTCCCAGATCGTTCCCACCCGCAACCAGGTGTACGAAATATTCTACATTTCCGGCCGGACCAGGAAGAGGTGAAGGCGCGACAGCCTGCACTGCCAAACCCGCATCACGGGCAGCTAACGCTACGCGGCGAACCGTTTCCACGTGATCACGCGGATCGCGAACAACCCCGCCCGATCCGAGCTTGTCTTTACCGATCTCAAACTGCGGCTTCACCATTAACAAGAAATGGGCCGCCGGCGCAGCCACGCGCGCAAGAGCTGGAATGACCAGCGTGAGCGAAATAAACGACAGATCGCCAACGATCAAATCCGGAGCGTACGGCAACATGTCAGCGGTCAAGTTGCGCACGTTCGTGCGTTCCATGACGACGACGCGCGGATCTTCCCGAAGCCGCCACGCAAGCTGCCCGTATCCGACGTCAGCCGCAATCACCTTGGTAGCTCCGCGGCGTAGCAGCACGTCCGTGAAACCACCGGTGGAAGCTCCTGCATCGAGAGCGTGCGCACCCTTAATTACCGGTGCGTCAGCACCAAGATAGTCGAGTGCACCAATAAGCTTATGAGCGCCGCGCGACGCGTAGTCGTCCCGTTCACCTTCGGTAACAACCAACGCATCCGCCGGGTCCATTTGCCGCGCAGGTTTTGCCACCACCATGCCGTTGACCAGCACCCGGCCACTGTGAATCAAGTCCGCAGCTTCAGCCCGCGATCTGGCAAGCTTGCGCCGAACGAGCTCAGCATCAACTCGAATGAGCTTGGCCATTATGCTTGCGCGCGCCCAAGCCGGATGGTCAATTCCTGGTGCACCTTTTCGAGGTTGGCGATCTGCTCGCCGCGCTCGTGCTGGCCGAGTTCGCCGAGTACCTGGGTCACGTTAATCCGTTCATGTGACCCGCCCGGCTTAGGCGTTGCCTTCGGCTCAGCCATTCTCACGCACCACTGTGAACTCGGGAAGCCAAGCAAGCTCATCGCGCGAGGTGCCCGAATCAATCGCATCCCACACCGTTGCGACTAGCGCCCGGTATGCGTTCAAGCCGATCTGCGACGTCGTCAACTCACTTCCGTTGACTGTGATCACGCCGGATCCCAGGCTCACCCGTGCCTCACCGCACGTCCACTCCGAGCCGTCACGGGTGATCGCAGGGATCGCAATGTTGAGATCGAGCATGTCAATCCCAAGGAAGGTTGGCCTCTCATGGTCGGGGGCCAGCATGACGTCGCGTGCCGTGTTCACGCCGGTCAGCACGTGTAGCACTGGCAACTCAGCGGCGTTCGCCCCTGCGATGTCCGTATCGAGGCGATCACCAACACAGATCGGATTACGCGCACCCTTTTCTTTCATGGCCAAGCGATACATGTCTGGAGCCGGTTTGCCCGACGCGATCGGCCTCACGCCCGTCGCATGCACAACCGCTTCCACCATCGATCCACACCCGAGGTACTGGCCGCGCTCCAGCGGTAACGTGGCGTCAAGATTAGTCGCAAAATAGACGGCGCCCTGCCGTATCGCCAACGCGGCTTCGGACAGTTCACGCCATCCAAGATCCTTCGTCAGGCCCTGCAAAACGGCATCAGGCTTATCGTCGGCGGACGTCACCACCTCGAGGTCTGTTTGCTCGAGCTCGTAGAACAGGCCCTCAGTGCCAAGCGCAAGCACTTTTGCCCCGTTTGGGAAGCGTTCCAGCACTTGAGCTACAGCCGTTCGCGACGACGTGTAAATCTCGCTCTCTTCCGCGTCGACTCCCACACTTGCCAACTTTGCGGCCACACTGCGCGGCGCTGCCATCGAATTGTTGGTGAGGAAAGCTTTCTTATTTCCGTTAGCTTCCGCCTCTCGGATCCCTTCGGGCACATTCTCAATCGGCGAAGATCCCCGATAGCACACGCCGTCGAGATCCAAGAAAATATAGTCGCTAGTTTCGCTGAGTGGGCGATCAGCCTGTCCGAGTTTTCGCGTCACTTTTCCTCATCCGTATCGAAGTCGTCACCAAGTTCAGCGTCGAGATCGTCTAACTCCGCTGGATGAGCAGCAGGTTCGCCGGCTGCGTCATCGGTATCTACCGTATCAGCACCTTCCTGCTGGTCAACAGGCTCGTCGGTCACCGGTTCCGAATCGTTGGTGTCTGATTCTTCGATGTCCTCAGCACGTGAATCATCAACATTCTCGGCCGCCGGTTCGTCGACATCGTCTTGCTCGTTGAGGTCGAGGTCAAGGTCCTCTTCCAGCTCGTTCGCAAGCTCTTGCTCGTCTAGCTCGGGAAGGGCTGCTTCGTCTTCCGCTGTGATCACGACGTCGTCGTCATCTGGCACATCGAAGGCTCCAGTTTCTTCCGGAAGGTCGTCGAGGACGTCGTCGAGATCGACCATCATGTCCTCGCCTTGGTCTTCGTAGTAATCCTGCCATTCCTCACGCAACTGTGTCGCTTCTTCAGAGCGTCCAAGCTCATCCAGCCTGTCTGCTTTAATGAGCTGGACGCGCGCTGCGAGTTCTTTGGGCAGGTTGTCAACCAGGATCTTTTCGAGCACGCTAAGGCCACCTTCAGAATCACCGGTTTCAGCCCGAGCTCCCGACGTCACGAGCGCAAGCTCAACTTGAGATTGCGCGTTAAGCCGCTTAAGCGGGATCCCTTCGATGAATCGGAGAGCTTTTTCTGGCCTGCCGAGCCCTCGTTCCGCGTCCGCTTCGAGCGGGACGTGCCGGTAGTCGTCGCTCATTCGGCGATACGTGCGCAGCTCACGCAGCGCCTCAGAGTAGCGTTCGGTTGCGTATGCCGTCAGACCAAGTGCTTCCCTGACGATGTCAATCCGTGCCGCTTTCTTGTATGCCGCTCGTGCATGCGTATAGGCGGCTTCCGGATCGATATGTATTAACTCGCCCGCATACACGAGGTGCCGGGCCACGAGATCAGCATTCTCTTTGCTCAGGGAACGCAGTTGGCGGCGAGCAGATTTGTCGAGGTCATCCGCACTGATCGATTCCGGAATCTCCGGCTCCCTGTACTGGTCTGCCCTCAGGCTGTCTTCACGGAAACCATTGCTGGCGAAGTCACCGCCGAATCCGGCGTCGTCGGCCCTGTTGCGGTGATCAGGTTGGCGATCACGGTTGTCGCCCCGCCTCTCGTCGCGATCCCAGCCGCCACGGCGGCGCTGTTCACGCCAGTCATCCGAACGATCAAAACGATCCTGGCGCCGATCATCGCGGTTACCACGACGACGATCATCACGATCCCGGCGATTATCCCGGCGATCATCACGCCAACCTCTGCGGTCATCACAGCGATCATCACGGCGGTCTCCACTTTCCCAGCGGTTATCCCGCCGCCGACCATCCCGCTCCCAGCCGCCACCGCGGCGATCATCACGGTCCCAGGCACCTCGACGTCGGCTATCACGCCGATCATCGCGGTATCCGTCGCGATCCCAACTTCCACGACGACGCTGCTCACGCCGATCATCGCGGCGGTCGAACCGATCCTGGCGCCGACCATCACGATCCCAGCGATTGTCACTACGGTCATCGCGCCAGCCTCGCCGGTCCTCACGGCGATCATCACGACGCTGGTTATCACGGTCCCAACCGCCACTACGCCTACCGCCACGGTTATCGCGATCCCAACGATTATCCCGCCGCCCGTCGCGATTCCAGCCGCCGCGATGGTCATCACGGCGACCATCACGATCCCAGCCGCCGCGATTCTGCTCGCGTTTTCCACCGCGTCCCTTTGCTGCGGGTGTCCACCCAGAGGATTTCCCAT